>NZ_JBITFK010000010.1:0-357862 GCF_044455985.1 Streptomyces sp. NPDC051064 | reverse complement strand
ACTCTATCAGACTCTTTCGTGTCCGATTCCCGGCCGAAGCGGGTTCCTGCTCAATCGCTTTCCAGTTCTTCGCTTTCGCGTTTCCCTTTCCGGCGGTTCCAACTTTACCAGACTCTTTTCCGGTCCGTTTCCGGTCCGAATTTGATTCCAGTGGCCTGTGGAGTGGCCTTTGCCTTTCGGCTGACTCGACTTTATCAGAAGCAATTCGGCCGAAGCGAACCCGGCCATTTGCTTGAAAGAGAAGAATCGATCGGCTCTGCGAGGATCGCGTCCTCCGCACGAGCGAGATGAACTTTAGACGTTCCCGAGCGAGTTGTCCAACTCGCTCGAACTGTTTAAATCTACCTCCCCACACAGGCTGTGTCAACAGTCTTTGTGGGCGACCTGAAGGTTAGCAGGTCAGCGGCCTCAGCCGCACATCGGCCTCAGGCCGCGGCGGGCAGCTCGGCGCTGCGCTCCCCGGCATCGACGTCCCCGGTGTCCCCAGCTCGGGCCGCCCGGCCTCCGAGAACATAGACGTAGGCGAGAAAGGCCAGCTCAGCCGCGACCCCGATGGTGATGCGAGCCCAGGTGGGAAGGCCCGACGGGGTGACGAACCCTTCGATGACACCGGAGACGAACAGAACCAGCGCCAGCCCGATGGCCATGCCGATCGCGGCGCGGCCCTGCTGAGCCAGTGCCGAACGTCTGGTGCGCGGGCCCGGGTCGATGACCGTCCACCCGAGACGGAGGCCCGTGCCGGCTGCGACGAAGACGGCGGTGAGCTCGAGCAGGCCGTGCGGCAGGACGAGCCCGAGGAAGGTGTCCAGTCGGCCGGCCGAGGACATCAGTCCGATGCCGACGGCGAGGTTGAGCACGTTGACGAAGAGGATCCAGATCACCGGTATGCAGAGGAAGGCCCCCAGCACCAGGCACATGGCCGCCGCCTGAGCGTTGTTCGTCCAGACCTGGGCGGCGAACGAGGCGGCCGGATGGCTGGAGTAGTACGTCTCGTACTCGCCGCCGGGCCGGGTCAGGGCGCGCAGGTCCTCCGGGGCGGCGATCGACGCCTGCACCTCCGGATGTGTGCCGATCCACCAGCCGATGACGGCCGCCAGGACCGTGGAGAGCACCGCCGTGGGTATCCACCAGCGCCGCGAGCGGTAGACGGCCGCGGGGAAGCCGGCGGTCAGGAAGCGTGCGGCGTCGCGCCACGAGGCGCGGCGGGTCCCCGTCACGGTGGAGCGCGCGCGGGCCACGAGCTGCGTGAGACGAGCGGTCAGCACGGGATCCGGTGCACTGGACCTGATCAAGGACAGATGGGTGGCGGTGCGTTGGTACAGGGCGACGAGTTCGTCCGCCTCGTCACCTGTCAGGCTGCGCCCGCGGTGCAGAAGATGGTCCAGGCGGTCCCACTCGGTGCGGTGGGCGGTCACGAAGACGTCGAGATCCATGGTCGGCTGCTGCTCCAGGCATGGGTGCGTACGGGTCCGTACTACGGCGGTGCGCTGCGGGTCAGCTTGGCAGACTGTGGTTCCCGAGGGGCAGAGAAGGGCGGCGAGGGGTGGGTGGCGATGAATGAGCTCGTGACCGGGGACGCGGTCGTGCTGGGACTCCAGCCGGCGAGGCTGCCCAGCCGGGCGTTGGCGATCACCATCGATCTTGCGGTGCTCCTGACCGTTTTCGTAGTGCTGTCCATCGGTCTGGCCGTGGCGAGCGTGACGCTCGACGAGGCGGCCACCGCCGCGATCGCCGTCGCCACGTTCCTTCTGGTGCTGGTGGGCGGGCCTGTCGCGGTGGAGACGCTCAGCCATGGCCGCTCGCTCGGAAAACTCGCCTGCGGACTTCGCGTGGTGCGGGACGACGGCGGGCCGATCCGGTTCCGGCACGCGCTCGTGCGGGGGGCGATGGGGCTGGTCGAGATCCTCGGGACATTCGGTGCCGTGGGCTGTATCGCCTCTCTGGTGTCCGCCCGCGGCCGTCGGCTCGGTGACGTGTTCGCGGGAACGCTCGTCGTACGTGAGCGGGTGCCGGCCGGGCGGGCTGTTGCGGTGCCCCCTCCCCCGCCCTGGCTGGTCGGCCGTTTCGCGCAGCTGGATCTCTCGGGCGTACCGGACGGGCTCTGGCTGGCCGTACGGCAGTACCTGACTCGGATGAACCAGCTCGATGCCACGGTGCGCGGGTCCATGGCGGAGCGTCTGGCCGCGGACCTCGTCGCGCGCACGGGTGTCCAGGTGCCGCAGGGGGTACCGGCGGCCGCTTATCTCGCGGCCGTGGTGAACGAGCGGCAGACGCGGGATGCCCGGCGGGTGGCTGCCGCAGCGGGCCGCGGCGGCCCGTTCCAGGTGCCCGTGACCGGGCGTGTGCCCGCGCCTCTGAACAGGGAGTTCTCCGACGAACGGCCGACGGAAGTCCGGCCGTCAGGCGCCGGCACGCCCACAGCGGCTCCCGCCGACGCCGGCAAGGACGGGACCGGCGCCCAAGGGCAGGCCGCGACCGGCTTCGCCCCGCCCGCCTGAACCCGCCCGCCTGAACCCGCCCGCCTGAACCGCCCGCCCGAACCCGCAGCCTGAACCCTCCACCTGAGCCCGTACGAGCCAGGGCTCCGACCCGCTCCCGTCCGGTTCGGTGCCTCGGCTCGGCTCAAGCCCCGTCCGGCGCCCCGGGCTTGGCCGAGGGCGGGGATTCGAGGTGCTCGAGCTCGATGCCCGGGGCCGCCAGCACCACGTCACCCGCGATGTGCACGGCGTGCTGATCGCCGGTGTCCAGTGCGTTGACCTGGTATTCGTCCACGATCAGAGGCCCGTTGTCAGTGGCGTGCGCTTCACTGTTCAGCAGCGACCAGGACTGCTCGACGGTACGGGGGGCGAGAACCGGGTCCGTGAAGGTGACCAGACGGACGCGGGTCGCGGGGGAAGCGGGGGTGAGGCGCAGGAGCCTGGCAGTGGCGACGAGGAAAGCGGGGGACGTGCCGGAGAAGGTGTGGGCGCGGACATTGCCTTCGGTGGCATGAGTGCCGGTGGGGTCGGTCCGTACCCAGGTGACCCCGTCGAGGGCGGCCCCGCGGATCTGCCAGCTCGCGGCGTGCAGTTCGAGGCGGATGGGGCGGCCGAGATCGTCCAGGACCAGATCGACGGAACCCAGGTGGGCGCCCGAGGGAGCCGTGGTCTGGGAGACATAGCGCCAGCCGGAGGGGCCGGGCGCGCAGTGGAAGTGTTCTTCGCCGAGGGGGGTGTGGTCGTGGACATCGTGGAGCGAATAACGGCCGCGGGGCATGGGGTCCTTCGGGTTCCTCGGGCTGTGCGGGTGCGGTACGGGGCAGGCCCCCGGCACGGGGGTGCGGGGGCCTGCGCTCGGACCTGCTGCTGAGAGCTGAGCCGGCCGTCGGCCGACGGCCGGCTCAGTAGCGGTAGAGGTCGGACTTGTACGGGCCTTCCACCGGGACGCCGATGTAGTCGGCCTGCTCCTGGCGCAGGGTCGTGAGCTTCACGCCCAGCGCGTCGAGGTGGAGGCGGGCGACCTTCTCGTCCAGGTGCTTCGGCAGCACATAGACATCGGTCGGGTACGCCTCGGGCTTGGTGAACAGCTCGATCTGGGCCAGGGTCTGGTCCGCGAACGAGTTGGACATGACGAACGAGGGGTGACCGGTGGCGTTGCCGAGGTTCAGCAGACGGCCCTCGGACAGGACGATCAGGACCTTGCCGTCCGGGAACTTCCAGGTGTGGACCTGCGGCTTGACCTCGTCCTTGACGATGCCGTCGATCTTCGCCAGGCCGGCCATGTCGATCTCGTTGTCGAAGTGGCCGATGTTGCCGACGATCGCCTGGTGCTTCATCCGGGCCATGTCCGAGGCCATGATGATGTCCTTGTTGCCCGTCGTCGTGACGAAGATGTCCGCGGTCTCCACCACGTCGTCCAGCGTCGTGACCTGGTAACCGTCCATCGCGGCCTGCAGGGCGCAGATCGGGTCGATCTCCGTGATGATCACCCGGGCGCCCTGGCCGCGGAGGGACTCCGCACAGCCCTTGCCCACGTCGCCGTAGCCGCAGACGACGGCGGTCTTGCCGCCGATCAGGACGTCGGTGGCGCGGTTGATGCCGTCGATCAGCGAGTGGCGGCATCCGTACTTGTTGTCGAACTTCGACTTGGTGACCGCGTCGTTGACGTTGATCGCCGGGAAAAGGAGGGTGCCGTCGCGGTGCATCTCGTACAGCCGGTGCACACCGGTCGTGGTCTCCTCGGTCACGCCGCGGATCTCGGACGCCAGCTGGGTCCACTTCTGCGGGGACTCGCCGAGGGTGCGGTTCAGGAGGGTGAGGATGTAGGCGTACTCCTCGCTGTCCGCCGTCGACGGGTCCGGGGCCTCGCCGGCCTTCTCGAACTCGACGCCCTTGTGGACGAGGAGGGTGGCGTCACCACCGTCGTCGAGGATCATGTTCGGGCCGCCGGTGGCGGTGTTCGGCCAGGTCAGAGCCTGCTCCGTGCACCACCAGTACTCCTCCAGGGTCTCGCCCTTCCAGGCGAAGACCGGGACACCGGCGGGGGCGTCCGGGGTCCCGTTCGGACCGACCGCGATCGCTGCGGCGGCGTGGTCCTGGGTCGAGTAGATGTTGCAGGAGGCCCAGCGGACCTCGGCGCCCAGGGCGACGAGGGTCTCGATGAGCACCGCGGTCTGCACGGTCATGTGCAGGGAGCCGGTGATCCGTGCTCCGGCCAGCGGCTGGGCGGCGGTGTACTCCTTGCGGATCGACATCAGGCCGGGCATCTCGTGCTCGGCGAGGGTGATCTCCTTGCGCCCGAAGGCGGCGAGGGAAAGGTCGGCGACCTTGAAGTCCTGGCGATTGGCGGCCGTCGTCATAACGGGCTGCTCCTCGTAGTGGGTCGAGGGTGGTCGGCTGGCTCTGCGGCGGCCACGACGGGCACACGAATGCCCGGGCGATCCGCAGTGCAGTCCGTCGGAGGCCCTCTCTCCCTCGGCCGGTCCACTTGCGCGGACCGATCGACCGCCATCAGCAGCGACGTCTGGTACTCCCCCGAATCTACACCGAACGGCCCAGCGAGCCCCAGTCCGCCTGGGGGGCGGCGTGGGTCACGGGGCCGTTCGGGGCTGATCTTCAGCGGGTCAGTGGCCGGATTCCGCCGGTGTGACGTCGGGAGACGTGGGGCTGCCCGGCACCTTGCCCGGGTTGGTGCCCGCGGCAGCGGCCTTCTCGTCATAGATGTCGGGTTCGAGGTAGATGACCCGGGCGATCGGGACCGCCTCGCGGATCCGGTTCTCGGCGGCGTTGATCGCTTCCGCGACTTCGGCGGCGGACTCCTCGGCCCGCACCGCGATCTTGGCCGCCACCAGCAGCTCTTCCGGACCGAGGTGGAGCGTGCGCATGTGGATGATGCGGGTGACGGTGTCGCCGTCGACCACGGAGGCCTGGATCTTCTCGACGTCCTCGGTGCCGGCCGCCTCACCGAGCAGCAGCGACTTCGTCTCCGCGGCGAGGACGATCGCGATCACGATCAGCAGGATGCCGATGCACAGGGTGCCGATGCCGTCCCACACGCCGTTTCCGGTGCCCAGGGCCAGGCCGACGCCACCGAGGGCCAGGATCAGCCCGACGAGCGCACCGAGGTCCTCGAGGAGGACGACGGGAAGCTCGGGCGCCTTGGCCCGGCGGACGAACTGCGTCCAGGACAGCTTGCCGCGGGTCTGGTTGGACTCCGTGATGGCCGTACGGAAGGAGAAGCTCTCGGCGATGATCGCGAAGATCAGCACGCCGACCGGCCAGTACCAGGCCTCGATCTCGTGCGGGTGCTTGATCTTCTCGTAGCCCTCGTAGATCGCGAACATGCCACCGACCGAGAACAGGACGATGGAGACCAGGAAGGCGTAGATGTAGCGCTCACGCCCGTAACCGAAGGGGTGCTGGGGGGTCGCCTCCCGCTGGGCCTTCTTGCCGCCGAGCAGCAGGAGCCCCTGGTTGCCCGAGTCCGCCAGTGAGTGGACGCTCTCCGCCAGCATCGATGAAGAGCCACTGAAGAGGAACGCCACGAATTTGGCCACTGCGATCGCGAGGTTGGCGGCGAGTGCCGCCACGATCGCCTTGGTTCCGCCTGACGCGCTCATGGGTGCCGGGTGTCCCTTCCTCGGTGCTGCGGCACGGGCGCCGCGTTACGGCCGGACATTGTTGCAGCCTCTGGTGCGGACGGGTACGTCAGACCACCACGGTCGCACGGAAGAGCGTTCCCTCACCGGCCGCTTCTACCGCTTCGTCCGCCGGGACGAACACGGATTCGCCCGGTGCGAGAGTGATCTCGCCTGCCCGGGGGGCGCCTGCCGTGCAGAGCAGGATCTGAGCGGTGGGCGCCGTGAGGTCGACGGGGCCGCCACCGGAGGGCAGGACGTAACGCGACAGCCGGAATTCGTCGACCGGCGTCTCGTACACCTCCTCGCCGCTTGGCGCGGCCTCGGGGCGCAGGATGCCGGGCTCGGTGGCTTCGAAGCGGACGATACGGAGCAGTTCGGGGACGTCGACGTGCTTGGGGGTCAGACCGCAGCGCAGCACGTTGTCGGAGTTGGCCATGATCTCGACACCGAGGCCGCCGAGATAGGCGTGGGGCACGCCCGCTCCGAGGAACATCGCTTCGCCCGGCTGGAGTTGTACGTAGTTCAGCAGCATGGCCGCGATGACGCCGGGGTCGCCGGGGTAGTGGTGGGCGATCTGGGCGTACGGGGCATGGGCGCCGCCGAGCCGCCCGGCGGCCTCGGCCGCCTCGGCGACCGTGTGCGCCATCTCGTCGGGGTCCGCGGTGAGGATCGCCGTGAGGACCTCGCGCAGTGCCCCGTCCTCGGGGTGGGCGCGGAGCAGGTCCACGAAGGGCTTGAGGGAGTCCACGCCGAGGGCTGCCATCAGGTCGGCGGCCTCGGCGGGCCTTCGGAAGCCGCACAGCCCGTCGAAGGGCGTGAGCGCGCAGATCAGCTCGGGCTTGTGGTTGGCGTCCTTGTAGGTGCGGTGCGGCGCGTCCACCGGGATGCCCCGGGCTTCCTCGTCCGCGTAACCCTGCTGTGCCTGCGCGAGGTCGGGGTGGACCTGGAGGGACAGCGGGGCGCCGGCCGCGAGCAGCTTGAGCAGGAAGGGAAGCCGGGGGCCGAACGCCCGGACGGCCGGGGCGCCGAGTTCACGCTCGGGGTCGGCCGCGATGACGTCCGTGAGGGACCGCTCCCCCGTCGCGGAAGCCGCGGAGCCTGCCGTGTCCGTCGCGTCCCCCGCGGACACGCCTGCGGGGCGGTCGACGCGCGAAGGGGCTCCCGGGTGGGCTCCCATCCACATCTCGGCCTGCGGTTCGCCGGTCGGGGCTGTGCCGAGCAGCTCGGGGATGGCCGTGGTGGACCCCCAGGCGTAGGGGCGCACGGTGTTGGAGAGCCGGTCCATGGAGATGAGTCCTCGTGGGATGCGCGGGCGTGGGCGCCCAGGGGTGGCAGGCCGTCAGGCCCGGTTGTCGGACGCCAGGGAGGCGTAGACGGCGGCGAAGTCGGTGACCGCGAGGAGCTCGGCGAGGGCCTCGAGCTCGCTGCCCTCCTCGGGTTCGAGTTCGCTGATGGCCGTGTCGTGGCTCAGGGCCAGTTCACGGGCGGCCGGGCTCGCGGTCAGGCCGCTGGTGGGCCGGTCGCGGAGCAGGACGACGCGGGCGCGCATGGCCTCGGGCTCGTCCACCCGGTCCCGGAAGAAGTCGTCGGGGTCGGCCCCCGCCGCGAACGCTCCGGCGAGCAGCCCCCCGTGGGAGGGCAGCGCCTCCGGCAGCTCGGCCACGAGGGCCGGGCGGCCGGCGAGCTCGGCCAGGACAGCCGCGAAGCGGCGCCCGACGGGGCCCGCGGCCTCACCCTCCGTCCAGACGAGGGGCAGGCTGTCGGCGAGTTCCGCGGCGAGTGTCTTGGCCGGGTTGCTGTACGTGGCGATGGCCGGCCCGCAGCGCTCGGCGGTGCGGTCGAGGCGGTCGGCGACCTTCTGCAGGGTCTCCGGGGGCGCTTCGATCAGGCCCACGCGGTCCAGGAGGGCGAGCAGCGGGGTGAGGAGGGCCCAGAGCGTGCCGGGGCCTGCCGCCGAGGTCTCGGCGTCGTACTCACCGTGCGGGGCGGCCGCCATGGGCACGACGAGTCCGTGGACCCCGTCGACGGCTTCGCGCAGCGGGGACCGGACGGGCGCGACGGCGACGACCGTGCAGCCGCGGCGGTAGGCCTGCTCGGCGAGCAGCGCGAGGCCCGGTTCCGAACCGTCGGGCGTGGCGATGAGCAGCAGGTCCACGGATCCGGCCCAGCCGGGCAGCGCCCAGCGCAGCGCTCCGGCGGCGGCCGCGACCCCGGTGGGGCGGATCGCGGTGACGGGCGCGGAGGCGCCGGCGAGGGCGCCGATCAGGTCGGCGACGCCGGTCGCGGCGGTGCCGGGTCCCGCGACGAGGACGGCGCGGGGCCGTCCTTCGGGGGCCAGGGCACCGATTCCGGCCTCGGCGGCGTGCCGGGTGGCGGTGCGGACGCGGGCTCCGGCCTCGGCGGCGCCGCGCAGCAGGCCTCGCCGGTCGGCTCGGGCCAGTGCTTCCGGTGCGTCGAGCAGCGACTCGTCGAGCATGGTGGTGGGCCTCCGATCACCGTGCTGATCAGGGTGCGGGTTAGGCGGGGCGGCGGGCCTCGTCGACGAGGAGCACCGGGATGCCGTCCCGCACCGGGTAGGCGAGACCGCAGTCCGCGCCGGTGCAGACCAGCTCGGGGCTCTCGGCCGCGGACCGGTCGTCGAGGCCGGCGTGGCAGGCCGGGCAGGCGAGGATCTCCAGAAGGCCGGCTTCGAGCGGCATGGGGTGGGTCCCTTCGGGCATGCGGTGCGGATCCGGTCCGGACCCGGTTCGAGTCCGCGGAGCTTGGGGCGTGGTCAGCCTACCGCCGGGCCGGGAGGGTCGCGGCCCGGCAGTCCCCGCCCGACGGGGCATGCGTCGGCGGCGTGCATCCGAAGGGCGGCGGGCGGTCGCGGGCGGCGCTGACATCTCGGGCACGCCGCACGGATGCGGAGCGGTCACGCGCGGACGACGGCGAGGACCTCGTCGCGTACCGCAGCCATGGTCTTCTCGTCCCGTGCCTCGACGTTCAGACGCAGCAGGGGCTCGGTGTTGGAGGCCCGGAGGTTGAACCACCAGTCGCCGCCGGTCACCGTGAGCCCGTCCAGGTCGTCGAACCGTACGTCGTCGCGGTGGCGGTACGCCGCCCTGATCGCAGCCAGCCGGTCCGCCTGGTCGGCCACGGTGGAGTTGATCTCGCCAGATCCCGAGTAGCGGTCGTACCGGTCGAGGAGCCCGGAGAGCGGCCCGTCCTGGCTTCCCAGTGCGGCGAGGACGTGGAGGGCGGCGAGCATGCCCGTGTCGGCGTTCCAGAAGTCGCGGAAGTAGTAGTGCGCGGAGTGCTCACCGCCGAAGATCGCGCCGTGCTCGGCCATCTCGGCCTTGATGAAGGAGTGGCCGACGCGGGTACGGACGGGGGTGCCGCCGTTCTCGCGTACGACTTCGGGGACCGACCAGGAGGTGATCAGGTTGTGGATGACGGTGCCCTTGCCGCCGTTGCGGGCCAGCTCACGGGCGGCCACCAGGGCGGTGATCGCGGACGGTGACACGCCTTCGCCGCGCTCGTCGACGACGAAGCAGCGGTCCGCGTCGCCGTCGAAGGCGAGGCCGAGGTCGGCCCCCTCGGCGAGGACGCGGGCCTGGAGGTCGACGATGTTCTTCGGGTCGAGCGGGTTGGCCTCGTGGTTGGGGAAGGTGCCGTCGAGCTCGAAGTACATGGGTACGAGGTCGAGGGGGAGGCCCGCGAAGACGGTGGGGACGGTGTGGCCGCCCATGCCGTTGCCGGCGTCCACGACGACCTTGAGCGGACGGATCCCGGAGAGGCCGACGAGGCCCAGCAGGTGCGCGGCGTAGTCGGTGAGGGTGTCGCGCTCGGTGACCGTGCCCGGGGCGGTGGCGGCCGTGGCGGGGAGGCCGTGCTCCGACCACTGCTCGACCAGGGTGCGGATCTCGGTCAGGCCGGTGTCCTGGCCCACGGGCGCGGCCCCGGCGCGGCACAGCTTGATGCCGTTGTACCGCGCCGGGTTGTGCGAGGCCGTGAACATCGCTCCCGGCAGGTCCAGCGCTCCGGACGCGTAGTACAGCTGGTCCGTCGAGCAGAGCCCGATGAGGGTCACGTCGGCGCCGCGTGCCGTCGCACCGCGGGCGAAGGCCGCGGCCAGACCTGGCGAGGACGGCCGCATGTCGTGGCCGATCACGATCGCGTCCGCGTCGGTGACCTGGACGAAGGCCGCGCCGAACAGTTCGGCGAGCGGCTCGTCCCACTGGTCGGGCACGACTCCGCGCACGTCGTACGCCTTCACGAGCTGCGACAGGTCAGCAACCACGGCCGGTCCTCCTGGGATCTTTACGGACCGCCCAAACTACCCGGCGGCCCGGGACCTCCGGTCAGGGGAGCATCCAGCCCAGCACCGCCGTGCTCTGGGCCATCACGACCAGGCACATCACCAGCAGCAGGCCGAGGCTCCACGGCAGTACCTTCCGCAGCAGATCCCCCTCGCGTCCGGCGAGACCGACGGCCGCGCAGGCGATCGTCAGATTCTGCGGGGAGATCATCTTGCCCAGCACTCCCCCGGAGCTGTTGGCGGCGGCGAGGAGCTCCGGCGAGAGGCCGGACTCCCGTGCGGCGGACACCTGGAGCGCACCGAAGAGGGCGTTGGCCGAGGTGTCGGAGCCGGAGACGGCGACGCCGAACCAGCCGAGCACCGGCGAGAGGAAGGCGAGCCCGGCACCGGCCGCGGCGACGGACTGCCCGATGGTGGCGGCCTGGCCGGAGAGGTTCATGACGTAGGCGAGGGCGAGGACGGACGTCACGGTGAGGATCGCGTAGCGCAGTTCGTGCACGGTGGCCGCCCACTCCCGCGCGGCGGTTCCTGCCCGTACGCCGATGACGACGGCGGTGATCAGGCCGGCGATCAGGACGAGGGTGCCGCCGGTGCCGATGAGCGGGAGGGAGAACTCGTTGGCGCCGACGGGTTCGCCGTCGGGCCCCGCGACATCGAGGAACGGCCAGTCGAAGACGCGCGTCGCCTCGGCGAGCAGCCGCTTGACGGGCGGGATCTGGGCGATGGAGAACACCGCGACGATCAGCGCGTACGGGGCGTAGGCGCGCAGCACCTCGCGGCGCGGGTCCTCCTGGTCCAGGTCCTCGCTGCGCACGCCCGTCAGGACGGCGGCGCGTACGGGCTCGTCGGCGGGCCTGCGGGCACCGGGGACGGCGATCAGCGCGCCCGCGCCCACCAGAGCGGCCGCGATGTCGGCGAGCTGGGCGGACACGAAGTTGGACGCGGCGAACTGCGCGACGGCGAAGGCCACCCCGCAGACGAGCGCGGGCATCCAGGTCTCCCGCAGCCCTCGCCTGCCGTCGACCAGGAAGACCAGGATCAGTGGGACGACGAGTGCGAGCAGCGGAGTCTGGCGGCCGACGACCGTGGCGACGTCGTCCAGCGGCAGGCCGGTGACCTGGGCGAGGGTCACCACGGGCGTGCCCATGGCGCCGAAGGCGACGGGCGCGGTGTTGGCGACCAGGGAGACAACCGCGGCCTTGACCGGGTCGAAGCCGAGCGCGACGAGCATGACCGAGCAGATCGCCACGGGTGCGCCGAAGCCCGCCAGCGCCTCCAGGAGCGCGCCGAAGCAGAAGGCGATGACCAGGGCCTGGATGCGGGGGTCGTCGGAGACCCGGCCGAAGGAGCGCCGCAGGATGTCGAAGTGGTGGGTGCGGACGGTCATCCGGTACACCCAGAGGGCGTTGACGACGATCCACATGATGGGGAAGAGCCCGAAGAGGACGCCTTGCGCCCCCGCGGACAGGGTCTGCCCGACCGGCATGCCGAACGCCAGCCAGCCGACGAGCACGGCGACGGCGAGCCCGATGAGGCCGGCGCGGTGGGCCTTCATACGGACGGCGCCGAGCAGCACCAGGACGGTCACCAGTGGCAGGGAAGCGACGAGAGCGGACAGAGCGAGCGAATCGGCTACGGGTTCGAGTTGCTGGACAAACACACATGCCTCCCCGGATTCCGTGATGCGGAAGCGATCTCTCACGGGTGGGGGAATGGTCGTGTCCGCGACAAGCCAGCGTCAATGCTCCGTACCGGAAAACTTCTTCCGGTACGGAGAGGTGGCGGGTGGGACCTGTGGTGCGGAAGGGGTGTCAGGAATCCGGGGAGCGCAGCACCCGGAGATGTCCGCGGCGCGCGACCTCCACCGGGTCCGCCGCCCGGGGGCCCCTGCCGCCCTGCTGACGGTCCTGGGGCCGGGCCGCCTCGCGCACGGCGTTGGCCAGCGCTTCGAGATCGTCACCGCTGGGGCGGGTGGGAGCCGAGGGGTCGGAGAGCCGGACGACTTCCCAACCGCGCGGCGCGGTGAGCCGTTCACCGTGTTCGGCGCAGAGGTCGTAGCAGTGGGGCTCGGCATAGGTGGCGAGCGGGCCGAGGACCGCGGTCGAGTCGGCATAGACGTACGTCAGTGTCGCGACGGCGGGACGGCCGCACGCGGTTCGCGAACAGCGACGTACAGGGCTCACGATGTTGGACGGTACCGCACTCTTGAGCGGGCTGCGACGACTCTCCCCCGGCTCACCCCGTCGTGTCGTCCCGCCCGCGGGGCCCGGCGCGGCTCCGGCACAGCCGTTCCGACCTGCGCGGCAGCCGGTGCGTGGGGACCGGATCGAGGCCACCCGGGAGAACACAATCGGTCGTTCGACGGAGGGTCCGCGATCGGAGCAAGGACCGGAACCGCACTCAACCCTGGCCGGAATGTTCATCTTGGGACACGGAGCGGGCCGGCGGAGGAGCCGTGATGGCCCCGGGCCGAGGAGCGTTACGCTGCGTCGGTGATGGACAGTCCCGTACCGCCCCACCCGCCCGAGCCACGGCCCCGCCGCCGCGACCGCCATGGCCGAGGTATGCGCGGACCGGTCGCCCCGCCGCAGGTGCCGCTGTCCGTCAGCAGGGCCGAGAGCTTCCGCGATCTCGTCCAGGATTCCGTGGAGCGGCTGGAACGGCGCTGGCCCCAGCTGGCGGATGTCGACTTCCTGGTTCTCGATGTTCCGGGTTCGCTCGAGGAGACCGTGCCGCTGGGGCGCGCGCTGTCCGCCGAGAAGGGGCAGCCCGCCCAGATCGTCGTCTACCGGCGCCCCGTCGAGATCCGCACCAAGAGCCGCGACGAGCGCGCTCTGCTGGTGCACGAGATCGTGGTGGAACAGGTCGCGGAGTTGCTCGGCCTCTCGCCCGAGTCGGTCGACCCGCGCTACGGGCAGGACTGAACCGCCCGCGGCGAGCGGCCTCAGTCGTCCAGGACCGACAGGTCCTGCTCCGCCTCGGGCACCTCGACCATGCCCTCGTCGTCCGGCAGCGTCTGCACGGTGAACATGTCGATGCCGCCCTCCTCGACCATGAGCGTGCGGGCGGCGTGCACCGGGCCGCCCGACTCGGACTCCACCGTCAGGGCGTAACCGCCCTTGAGGCCGGCCGGAGCCTCCGGCTCGACCTCCAGCGTCGTGCCGCCCTTGACCGTGTACGTCTTGACGGCCGCGTCGCCGCCCTCGCTGCCCGCCGAGGCGGTGACCTTGACCTTGGCCGTTTCGCCCGGGGCGGTCAGGGAAAGCACCGAGCCCTTCGCCCGGTTGTCGGCCACGCTCGCCCGCTCGCCCACGGGGCCGGTGGCCGGGATGAACGCGACCTCCTGCTCGGCACCCTTGCCGCGCACCACGCGCAGGGCGGCGACCACCGGAGTCCTACTGCCGTCGGCGGGGGTCAGCCGGAGCGAGCCGGGCTCCCCCCGTGTGACGTCCTTGAGGTCGACGCTCGCGGTCATCTGCGACTTGATGTGCAGGGTGTCGTTCCCGGCCGGTGAGAACGCGCCGTTCTTGCCCAGGAGCTGGACCTTCACATCGGCGTCGTCCTCCCCGGGCGCGAACGCCACGAGGCGTACGGAGGTGGCGTCGGCCGGGATCCCCGGCAGGACCTGGGTGCCCGCCGGGTCGGCGGAGGCGGCCAGCCAGTCGCTGCCCACCTCGTCCTCGGCGGCGCTCACGACCGCGCCGACACGTCCCGACCGGGTGGTGACATGGACGGTGACGTTCTCTGCGGCCTCGCTGGTCAGCGTCGAGATCAGCATCGGGACGCTCGACCTCGCCGGGACGGTGATGCCTTCCGCGACGTCGGACTTCAGGGGGCCCTCGGCGCCGTACAGCTCGATGTCCGCGACGGCGGCGGTGTCGTCGGGGTTGGTGAGGTGGACGTAGTCCTGACGGGCCTTCCCGGTGCTCGCCCCCGGGAACCAGAAGTCCGTGTCGGGGGCGGTGCAGCTGACGCCGAGCAGACCGCGGGCACCACCCGCGGCGGCCATGGTGGTCTGCTGCGCGGTCCAGCCGGGGGCGAACGCGCCGGTGGCGGTGCCGACGAGCGCGGGTGCTCCGGACTTGGAGGTCTCGGCGGTGGACGGCTTGCCGAGGTCCTTGAGCGAGATGACGGGCTTGCTGTCCGCCGCCTCGTCCTTGTCGTCCTTGTCCTTGTCGTCCTGGTCCGCGTCCTCGTCCGCGGGGAGGGCTTCGGCCGCCTTCAGCTCGGCGGCACCGGCCTCCTGGCCGCCCTTCCCCGCCGGGGTGAAGGACGTGTACGTCGTCTCCGCCAGGTCGGACATGCTCGGCTCCGGGCAGAGCAGGCTGGAGCGCTCGACAGGGAGGCGGGCAGCGGCCTTCGCCTCCGTGGCGCCCTCGTCACCGGGCACGGTGAGCGCGGCGAAGCCGGTGACGGCGGCGAGGGCGACGACGCCCGCGATGAGGGACAGGGGGGTGGACTTCACTCGGACTCGCCTCGCGATGCGTTGCCGTTGCCGTTCGGCCACGGGCCCTGGCCCGGGGTCGCGTTCTCGTCGTGCCCGTCATGCCCGTCGTACGGGGCGGCTTCGCCCGGCCCCGGGGCGTAGGGCTGCTGCTGGGGGTAGCCGTACGGGTCGTAGGCGCCCTGCTGCTGGTACGGGTCCTGCTGGTAGGGATCGGGCTGGTAGTACTGGCCGGCGTCCTGGCCGCCCTGGTACTGGCCGTAGTCGGCGCCCTGGTACTGCTGCGCCTCCCACTCCCCGTAGTTCTGCTGCGGAACCGCCGCGTAACTGCCGGTGCCGTCCTGGCCGGCCGCGTACGGGTCGGTACCGTCCTGGGCACCCGCGTACGGGTCCGTACCGTCCCGGGGACCAGGGACCGCCGCGTACGGGTCGGCGTTCTGCTGCGCCGGGATGTACTCCCCCGGCGTCTGCTCCGGAACGCCCGGAGCCGCCTCGCCGTACCCGGTCGCCGCGCCTTCCTCCGCGTGCCCCGCCCCCGCCGCGTCGTCTCCCGCCGCCGCTTCCGCCTGGGCCGCCGCGCGCAGCCTGCGGGCCCGGCGTCCCTCACCGGCGACCGGCTCGGCCGCGACGGCCTCGGTCTCCTCCGGCAGGTCGTCGTCGATCTCCCGGCGGCGGCCCGGCAGGGCCATCACCACCAGGACGACGCCGAGCGCCACCTGCGCCCAGACCCAGGCGGTGTGGGTGACGGGTTCGTCGAAGGTGAGGTCCAGCGTGCCGCCCTCGGCGGGCAGCTCGAAACCCTGTGCCCAGCCGTCCACCGTCTTCGGGGTCAGTGCCTTGCCGTTCAGCGTGGCCTGCCAGCCCGGATCGGCCGCGTCGGCGATCCGGAGGACCCGGCCGGAACCGCCCTCGGGGATCTCGCTGTGCGCCTCGACGGCCTGCGATCCGACGGGTACGGGCTCGGCGCCCTCGCCGGAGGGGACGACCGCGAGCCGGGAGACCTGACGGTCGACCCGCCACAGGGCGCTGCCGTCCAGCTGGCTGAGCCTGCTCAGACCCGGAGTCGAGTCCAGCACCCGGCTCATCTGCCGGGGCGCCCCGTCCCGTACGAGTACGTAGCGGATCGCGAAGCCGCTGAGCTGGCTGCCCTGGTCCGCACCGGAGCCCGCGACCAGGTTGGCGACGACCTTGTCGAGGTGGGTGTTGCTGCCGCCGGCCTCGGTGAGCTCGGCGTCGCCCAGACGGGCACCCGAGCCGCGGACCAGGCTGTAGGAGACGGCGGCGGGCGACGTGCCCCCGAGCACCAGCGTGCGCGCCTGGTCGCGGGTGTTGCTCTCCTCCGCGACGAAGGCGGGCACCTGCACGGGGTCGCGGCGCTCCACCGGACCGGCCGCGCCGCCGATCATCCAGCCCGCCGCGGCCAGGACCGGGGCGAGCCCGGCGGCCAGGGCGATCAGCGCGGCGACCGGCTGACGCCAGCCGAAGCTCAGCGCGGCGACCCGGACCCGGGCGCCGTCCGCGCCGAGGAGTGCGGCGGTGAGCAGCGCGATGCCGTAGACGAGCGTGGCGGGCCCCGCCCAGGTGGAGCCGTTGGAGATCGCCGCGAAGACCAGGGAGACGAGCACGACGACCCAGGCTGCGCGGATCGCGAACTGCCGCTCCCCGCGCATCAGGGCGGCCAGCGCCGCCAGCACGATGCCCAGCAGCAGGACGCCGCCTGCGGCCTTGGGGCCGCCGGGGCTGATGCCGAGCAGGTCGAGGGCGGACGCCGTGCCCGTACCGATGTCGAGCCCGGCCTCCTTCAGGAAGTTCGACGGGCTGGTCAGCAGGGAGAGCGACCAGGGCGCGAGGACCAGGAGCGGGGTTCCGGCCGTGGCCAGGAAGCGCAGTCCGTACGCCGCGATGTCGCTCCGGCGCAGCACGAGCACCCCGATGCCGAGGACCACCGCGAGCGGCCAGACGATCGGTGTGAAGGCCATCGTGAAGGTGAGCAGCAGGGTGTACGCCCAGGTGGCGCGCCAGCTGCCGCGTGCGGTGGAACCGTCGCCCCGCAGCCCGTGCGCGGCGACGGCCGCGCGGGCGATCAGCGGAAGCAGGACGGCCAGGACCGCCGTGCCGAGCCGCCCGGTGGCCAGCGCTCCGGTGGCGGCGGGCAGGAAGGCGTACGCGACGCTCGCCCAGGCCCGCAGGAGCCGGGACTCGATCAGCGGCCGGGAGGCGAAGTACGCGGTGAGCCCGGCGAGCGGGACCGAGCAGACGAGCAGGAGCGTCAGCGCGAAGCCCGTGGAGCCGAGGAACAGCGCCGACAGGGCGGCGATCACGCCGAGGTAGGGAGGTGCGGACTGCGTTCCGCCGGTACCGACGGGGTGCCAGCCGTCCGCGTAACGCCCCCAGAGGTCGGAGACGTCGGCCGGGGCGGGCAGCAGTGCGCCGCCCGCGAGTGCCCCACTGCCGAGCAGACCCCGGCAGGCCACCAGCGAGACGAGGAGAAGGAGCGCGAAGAGCACGGGGCCGGGCTTGCGGCCGACCTTCTTGAGCCGTGCGAACTGTTCGATCTCCAGGAAGTCGGCGTCGTCACCGCCGGGCCCGGACTCCACCGCTCCGTGCCGCGAGCCGCCGGAGTCGGAGTCGGTGCGGTTGCCGAAGTTGCCGGCGACCTGCTCGACGGTGGCCCGGACCGTGGCGCCGGGCGGCGGGAAGAGCGACCGCAGCTCGGCCGCGTCCACCGCTCCTCCCTTGCGCGCGCGGCGCGCGGCGAGGATCCGCCCGGGGCGCAGCAGGGTGCCGAAGAGTCCGGCGACCTCGTCGAGCGCCTGCCCGGGCACCTTGCCGACGAGGTAGGCGAGGGTGCGCAGCAGGGTGCCGACGACGAGACGGACCAGGGCCCACGGCAGCTGTTTGCCGCGGGCGTTGACGAGCATCGTGTAGACGGCGCCGGCCTTGTCGACGCGGTGCGGGCTGGCGACGGAGCGTCCGGCACAGTCGATGGGGCGGCGTTCCCTGGCGGAGGCCTCGGCATGCCGCAGGACGGCGTCGGGGGCGACGAGCACCCGGTGGCCGGCCATGTGCGCGCGCCAGCAGAGGTCGACGTCGTCACGCATCAGCGGGAGCCTGCGGTCGAACCCGCCGAGCTCCTCCCAGACGTCGCGGCGCACCAGCATGCCGGCTGAGGAGACGGAGAGCACCGTACGGACCTGGTCGTGCTGGCCCTGGTCCTGTTCGCGGCGGTCCAGTCCGGTCCAGCGGCGTCCGCTGTTGGCGATGGAGACGCCGACCTCGAGGAGCTGCTTGCGGTCGTACCAGCCCCGCAGCTTGGGTCCGACGATCGCGGCGTGCTTGTCGTTGTCGACGACGCGGAGCATCTCGGCGAGCGCGTCCGGCTCGGGGGCGCTGTCGTCGTGCAGCAGCCAGAGCCACTGGACCGGTTCGCCGTGCGGAAGCTCCGGCAGGTCGTACGCGTCGTCGCGCCAGCTGCGGGTGACGGGGTCCCAGCCGCTGGGGCGCTTCAGGTACGGCAGGTCGTCGGGGGTGAGGACGCCGGCCGTGCGGGTCGCCTCGTCGACGGCCGTGCCGAAGCTCGTACGCCGGGCCAGGTGGAGGACGCGCTCGCCGCCCAGCGCCTCGGTCACCAGACGGGCGGAGTCGTCGGCGCTGCCTGTGTCGGCGGCGACGACGTTCTGCACGGGGCGCTCCTGCCCCAGCAGTCCGCCGAGCACATGGGGCAGCCAGCGTGCGCCGTCGTGCGAGACGAGCACGGCGGTGACGACGTGCCGGGGGAACTCAGGGGCGGCGGCGGCCGCGTTCGGCGCCGCCGAGTGGCTGTGCACGGACATCGGGGTACGGGCCCTCCGGCCGGGTCCGGAGGGGGTCCCCCCCCGGGGGCTGCATCGGTGTACACGCGCGCCCCGGCGGGGCGTTGGCGCGTCTCTCGGACGGGGCCCCACACTAACGGTACGGATGTCCGGCCCGCGCCGAGCGGTTGACCGGCGGGAACCGGAGTCGCCCGGAGATGCCGGAGATGGCCGGACATGCCGATGGCCTGGGGGCCGCGCCCTGCGTACAGGGTGCGGCCCCCAGGCCATCGCCGTCCCGGTGTCCCGGTGCTCGGCGTCAGATGGCCGCCTTCTTCAGGCGTCGCCGCTCCCGCTCGGAGAGACCGCCCCAGATCCCGAACCGCTCGTCGTTGTTGAGGGCGTACTCAAGGCATTCGGAACGGACCTCGCAGGCGAGACAGACCTTCTTGGCCTCGCGGGTGGAGCCGCCCTTTTCAGGAAAGAAGGACTCGGGGTCGGTCTGGGCGCACAGCGCGCGCTCCTGCCAGCCGAGCTCTTCGTCCGCGTCCTCGACCAGCAGTTGCTGGAACAGCTCGGTCATGTGCGCCCCTCGTCTGTCTCTTGCGTCCCCGTGATGCGGCCGTTACCGATACGGCCGAACGACACGAGTGAAATTACAAGTGTGTAGCTTCGGGCCAGTCAAGCGAAGATCTGCTATTGGCCTCGGTATTCACTCTGCGGAACCAAGCCTATGCGGTAAGTGTTCAAATCACCAAAAACCTGACATATGCCACCGGCTCCACCCGGCCCCACTTCTCACTCGGTGAGACGAGCGACGTGGTCCCGATGTTTCGATTTGATCACCGAAGCGACCAAGATCACAGTAAGGTCACGGTCCGTCAGCCGCGTTTATGTACACAGTTGATGCGCCACCTTGCCCTTGCAATGGGTGCCAAAACCTTTCTCCCCCGACCGCAACCGGATGGGGTGAAACATTGCCGCCAAATCGGGCATTGGGTTGACAGAGGGCAGACCCACCCGGTCTCCTTGACTACATGCCAGCGACCGCAGTGACGTACACGACCCACACCCGTGGGTTCCGTACGGCTGTCCAGGCCCGCTGTTGCTGTTCCAGCTGTCACAGCTGTTGAAGCCCGTAGCGCTCCAGCTCTGATCCAGCTTCGTTTCATCGCATTCCGGTCTCCGCGACCCCCCGCACGCGTATCCACATGCCGAGGAACCACCGCACCCATGAACAGCGACAGCGACCTTTCGATCGCCGGCGACATCCTTGAGGTCCAGCACCTTCTCCAGCCGGCCAGCCCCCATCCCTCCACCGTGGCCGGGTTCGCGGGCCTCGCCCGCTCCATCGCCGCGGACCGCGCCCGGTGGGCGCCGCTCGTCCGGTACGACACCACGACCCGCTGGTACCACCGGCTGCGGAGCGTTCCCCAATCTCTCGGCTCCGCTCGAGCAGGGGAGGCCCCGGTGGGTTACGAGGTCTGGCTGCTGAGCTGGGTCCCCGGCCAGGGCAGCGGCCGCCACGACCACGGTCTCTCCTCCGGCGTACTCACGGTCCTGGACGGCGAGTTGACCGAGCACACGGCACGCGGGGCGCAGACCCTGGACGCGGGCGCGCAGCGCGTCTTCGCCCCGGGATACGTCCACGAGGTCGTCAACGACTCCCTGGAGCCCGCCGTCAGCCTGCACATCTACTTCCCGGGCCTGACGGACATGCCCATGCATGCGGCACAGTGCGCTCCGGCCGCCGAAGACGCCGTACCGGCCTGAGGCTCCGCCACCGCCGGCTCCGACCGCCTGACAGCCCACCCGTCGCCCACCACCACCCCGACAACGTCAGGCTTCGCCTGACAGCCCACCCGTCGCCCACCACCACCCCGACAACGTCAGGCTTCGCCTGACAGACTGTTGCGCATGCGCATTGTGGTTCTGGCCGGCGGTATCGGTGGTGCTCGTTTCCTGCGTGGCCTCAAACAGGCCGCGCCGGACGCGGACATCACGGTGATCGGCAACACCGGCGACGACATCCATCTGTTCGGGCTGAAGGTCTGTCCCGACCTGGACACCGTGATGTACACCCTCGGCGGTGGCATCAACGAGGAGCAGGGCTGGGGGCGTACCGACGAGAGCTTCCGGGTCAAGGACGAGCTCGCGGCGTACGGCGTGGGGCCCGAGTGGTTCGGCCTCGGCGACCGTGACTTCGCGACCCACATCGTCCGTACGCAGATGCTCGGCGCGGGCTATCCCCTGAGCGCGGTCACCGAGGCCCTCTGCGCACGCTGGAAGCCGGGGGTCCGGCTGATCCCGATGTCCGACGACCGCATCGAGACGCATGTGGCCGTGGACGTCGACGGCGAGAGCAAGGCCGTCCACTTCCAGGAGTACTGGGTGAAGCTGCGCGCCTCCGTGCCGGCGCAGGCCGTCGTGCCGGTGGGCGCGGAGCAGGCCAAGCCCGCTCCGGGCGTCCTTGAGGCCATCGCCGAGTCGGACATCATCGTCTTCCCGCCGTCGAACCCCGTCGTGTCGGTGGGGACCATCCTCGCCGTGCCCGGCATCCGGGAGGCGATCGCCGAGGCCGGGGTTCCCGTCGTCGGGCTCTCCCCCATCGTCGGCGACGCACCCGTGCGGGGCATGGCGGACAAGGTGCTGGCCGCTGTGGGCGTCGAGTCCACCGCCGCGGCCGTCGCCCAGCACTACGGTTCGGGCCTGCTCGACGGCTGGCTCGTCGACAGCGTGGACGCCGGAGTGGTCGACGAGGTCGAGGCGGCGGGGATCCGCTGCCGCGCCGTCCCGCTGATGATGACGGACGTCGACGCCACCGCCGAGATGGCCCGCCAGGCCCTGGCGCTGGCCGAGGAGGTACGGGCATGAGCGGCGGACCGGCCGACGTGGCGCCCTCGTACCGGGTGTGGGCCCTGCCCGGGATGCCCGAGGTGCGTGAGGGCGACGATCTCGCGAAGCTGATCGCCGCCACGGAGCCCGGCCTGGTCGACGGCGATGTCCTGCTGGTCACCTCGAAGATCGTCTCCAAGGCGGAGGGCCGGATCGTCGAGGCCACGGACCGGGAGGCGGCGATCGACGCCGAGACCGTCCGGGTGGTCGCCCGGCGCGGGACGCTCAGGATCGTGGAGAACCGGCAGGGGCTCGTCATGGCCGCGGCCGGGGTCGACGCCTCGAACACCCCGGCCGGAACGGTCCTTCTGCTGCCCGAGGACCCGGACGCGTCGGCCCGGCTGATCCGGGACGGCCTGCGGGACTCGCTCGGGGTCGACGTCGGGGTCGTCGTCACGGACACCTTCGGCCGCCCCTGGCGGAACGGTCTGACGGACGTGGCGATCGGAGCCGCGGGGATCAGGGTCCTGGACGACCTCCGGGGCGGCACCGACGGATACGGCAATCCGCTGAGCGCCACCGTCGTGGCCACGGCCGACGAACTGGCCTCCGCCGGTGACCTGGTGAAGGGCAAGGCGTCCGGGCTGCCGGTCGCGGTGGTGCGCGGGCTCCCCCACGTGGTGGCGGACGCGTCCGCGGACGAGGACCGGGGCGCCCGGGCGATGGTGCGGGTCGCGGCCGACGACATGTTCCGGCTGGGTACGTCCGAGGCGGTGCGGGAAGCGCTGAATCTCCGGCGCACGGTCCGGGAGTTCACGGACGAGCCGGTCGACCCCGGCGCCGTACGACGTGCCGTCGCGGCGGCCGTGACGGCTCCGGCGCCCCATCACACGACCCCGTGGCGCTTCGTCCTGCTGGAGTCGGAGCGGTCGCGTCACCGGCTGCTCGACGCGATGCGGGACGCGTGGATCGCGGACCTCCGCCGGGACGGCCGGAGCGAGGAGTCGGTCGCCAAGCGGGTGCGGCGGGGCGACGTCCTGCGCAACGCGCCGTACCTGGCCGTCCCGTGCCTCGTGATGGACGGCTCGCACACCTACGGGGACGAGCGCCGGGACACCGCGGAGCGCGAGATGTTCGTGGTCGCCGCCGGCGCGGGCGTGCAGAACTTCCTGGTGGCGCTCGCGGGTGAGCGGCTCGGCTCGGCGTGGGTGTCCTCCACGATGTTCTGCCGGCCCGTGGTGCGCGAGGTGCTGGACCTGCCGGACTCCTGGGATCCGCTGGGCGCGGTGGCCGTGGGACACCCGAAGGGGACACCGCCGGCGCGGGCGGCCCGGGACGCGGGCGCGTTCATCGCGGTGCGCTGAAGCAGGCCCCGGGGCCGCCGGTCAGAGCCGGGCGATGTCCCGGGGCGTCATCCGAGGGGCCCGGCGCGCCGGGGTGTGCCCCGAGAGCATGATCAGGCGGGTCGCGCGGTGGCGCTGGCCCTCGTACGGGGCGAGGAGCTCCAGCATCTCCTCGTCGTCGGCGTCCCTGTTGCCCGCGAGCGCGTGACCCACGATGCCCGGCAGATGGAGATCGCCGACCGTCACCGCGTCCGCCGCGCCGTTCGAACGCTGCAGGGTCTCCGCCGCCGTCCAGGGGCCGATGCCCGGGATCAGCTGCAGCCGGGCCGACGCCTCGGTGAGTTCCATGGCGGCCGCCTCCTCCATGCGCCGGGCCACCCGGACCGCGCGCAGGATCGTGGCGGAGCGCTTGGCGTCCACACCCGCGCGGTGCCACTCCCAGGACGGGATCAGCGACCAGGTCCTGGCGTCCGGCATGACGTACAGGCCGTACGTGGCGAACGCCGCGTCGGCGGGGCCGGGGGCGGGGGTGCCGTAGGTGCGGAGCAGCAGCCGCCAGGCGCGGTAGGCCTCGTCGGTGGTGACCTTCTGTTCCAGGATCGACGGGATCAGGGACTCCATGACCAGCCCGGTGCGCAGCAGGCGCAGACCCGGCCGGCGACGCTGGGTCAGGGCGATCAGCTTGTGGCGGGGGCGGAAGGCGTCCGGGGTGTCGCCCGCGCCGAGCAGTGCGGGGAGCCCGTCCAGAAGCCACTGGGCGCCCGGCCCCCAGGCCGCCGCCGCGACGCTGCCGTCGCGGGACGCGGAGACACGCAGGGTGCCGGGGCCGGTCGGGGTGCGGGTCGCCCGCCAGAAGGATCCGTCGGGCAGGGCGCGGTAGGCGGGGTCCGCAGGCCCGCGCCGCAGGGGGCTCAGGACCAGCCGCAGGTCGAGCGGGTCCGGCGGGGTCCAGGTCCGGGTCCGCGGCGGGGCGGACGCGGAGCCTGCATCGGACCCCGGCTCCTGACGGGGCACGGCGGTGGTGCGGGGTACGAAGCGTCCTGCCACGGGTGAGGTCCTCGGTCGTCGGGGGTTCCTGTCGAGGGTAGACCGGAAGGGGCCTCTCACGGGCCGGTGAGGCTTCTCACCGGCCGGTGGGACAGGTCACTGGTCGGACGAGAAGCGGACCGAGGCGTCCGGGAGGACCGCGCCGCACCAGACACGGATCCCGTCACGCAGTTCGTTGTCGGCGCCGACCTGGGCGCCGTCGCCGATCACCGCGCCCGTGAGCACCGAGCGGCTGCCGATCCGGGCACCCGCCCCCACCAGCGAGTCGGTGACGACCGCGCCCGGTTCGACGACCGCGCCGTCCAGCACGGTGGAGCCCGAGATCCTGGCGCCCTCGCCGATCAGCGCGCCCTCGCCGATGACCGTACCGCCGGTCAGCTTGGCGTCGGCGGCCACGGAGGCGGTGGGCAGCACGAGCCGGTCGCCGCAGCGGCCGGGCACGGCCGGGGACGGGGCGCGGCCGAGGACCAGGTCGGCGGAGCCGCGTACGAACGCCTGCGGGGTGCCCAGGTCCAGCCAGTACGTGGAGTCCACCATGCCCTGGAGGTGGGCTCCGGCGGCCAGCAGGCCGGGGAAGGTCTCGCGCTCCACGGAGACCGGCCGGCCTGCCGGGATCGTGTCGATGACCGACCGGCGGAAGATGTACGCCCCCGCGTTGATCTGGTCGGTGACTATCTCCTCGGGTGTCTGCGGCTTCTCCAGGAAGGCCGTCACCCGGCCCGTGGCGTCCGTCGGCACGAGACCGAAGGCCCGCGGGTCCTCCACCCTGGTGAGGTGCAGGGAGACGTCCGCCCCGGAGGTGGCGTGCGCCGAGACCAGGGCCCGGATGTCGAGGCCGGTGAGGATGTCCCCGTTGAACACGATGACGGGTTCGTCCGGGCCCGAGGCCAGGCGCGACGCCACGTTCCTGATGGCTCCGCCGGTACCGAGGGGTTCGTCCTCGGTGACGTACTCGATGGAGAGGCCGAGCGACGAACCGTCACCGAAATACGGTTCGAATACCTCCGCCAGGTAGGACGTCGCGAGCACGATGTGCTCCACCCCGGCCGCCCTGGCACGCGCCAGCTGGTGCGTGAGGAACGGCACCCCCGCCGCCGGAACCATCGGCTTGGGGGTGTGCACCGTGAGCGGACGCAGCCGGGTGCCCTTGCCACCGACCAGGAGGATCGCTTCTTTTGCCTCTGTCACAGCACCGTCTCTGCTTCCTGCTGGGGCCGGGCCTCGTTTCGGCTGGCCAGTGTATGCAGACCGTTCGGAGCCTCCCGGTCAGCGGCCCTGCAGCTTCGCCGAACTGGTCCGGGCCGTGCCGAGCTTGTTGTAAAGACGGATTCCGGGGCATTCGGTTGCGAAGCCGTCGCGGTGGCCGGAGATGACGTTGAGTTTGGCCTTCGCACCCTTCTTGTACTTGCCGCTGCCGCCGGAGACGAGCGTGACCTTGCCCTTGGGGTTGCGGCCGAACAGGCCGAGCTTCCAGGCGGTGAGCTTGGCGATGGCGGTGACCGCCGCGGCGGGCGGGTTCTTCGAGCTGTACGTCCCGAGTACGGCGATGCCCATGCTGTTCGTGTTGAAACCGAGGGTGTGGGCGCCGAGAACCGCCTTCGACACGCCCCCTGCGCGTCCTTCGTAGATGTTTCCGCACTTGTCGACGGCGAAGTTGTAGCCGAAGTCACGCCAGCCGCTGCTCTTGACGTGGTAGCGGTAGATACTGCGCAGGACGGAGGGCGCCTGGGCGCAGGTGTAGTTGTTGCCGGTGGCGCTGTGGTGGACGAACGCCGCCTTGACGGTCGAGGTGTAGGCGAAGGTGCGCTCGCGCAGGCTCTCGTCGGCGCCCCAGCCCTTGCGGGTGACGATGCGCGGCCGCGGTCCCACGAACGGCTTGGCGCCCGCTCCGACGACCGCCTGCTCCTCCGACTCGGCCTTGCTCAGGGCGGGGATCTCGGCGGCACCCAGCGGGGCGAGGTCGGCGTTGACCGCGGAGCTCTCGGCCGCGGCGGTCGTGAGGCCCGCTGCCTCCGGGAGCGCACCGGGCTGGGCGGCCGTGGCGGGCGTCGCGGTGCCCGCCGGAGGGGTGACGGCGGACGGGGTGCCGGTGGCCGGGGTGCCGGTGGCCGGGGTGGCCTCGGCGCGCGGCTGCTCCGGGTCGTCGCCCGGGTCGACGAGTTCCACCTGGAGGCCGGCGGGGAGGGGCGCGGTGTCGGCGGCGCCGCTCCGCGGTCCGGCGTTCTCGGAACGTACGCGTACCTCGACGCCGTCCGAGTCGCCGACCCAGAGGGGGGCGGTGGAGCCGCGGACCGTTCCCGATTCGCGTTCGGGGCTCCCGGAGTCCGCGGCGTGGTCGGTGTTGTGGGTCTCCAGGGCCTGCCAGCCGGACCACTTGGCGGTGCCGGTCGCGCGGGTGCGGACCTGGACGGTGCCGTGCAGTTCGGCGTCGGCGTCGTCCCAGACGACGCCGACGAGGGAGAAGCGGTGCGAGTCGCGCCGCAGCAGCCCTTGTGCGGCCGCGGGGTGCAGGGATTCGGTGGGTGTACCGGTGGCCCTCGGGACCGCGTCGGGGAGCGGGCGCAGGGGCAGTGACTGGGTCGAACCCGCGGGTTCGGCGGGGGATGCCGCGGGCGCCTGCGCGACCGGGGCCTGGGCGGGGGCGGCGGGAGCGGGCGCGGCGAGCGGGAGGGCGAGTGCCGTCGCGCAGGTGACGCCGATCGAGGTTGCAAGAAGTGCACGCATACAGGAAATCCTTGACAGAGTCCGGCATTCCCGGCTACTGGAGTAAACCCGCCTGCAGTTGACGCCCCTTCTGCCGAACCGGTGTACGGGGCACCGGTGACGCCCCGTCGGGCCGGCACCCGCCGCGTACCCTTGCGCGGATGAACGCCAGCGATCGCACCCCCGCCGACCTGCTGCGATCCGCGCTCGCCGCGGACCCCGGCCGTCCCCTCGTCACCTTCTACGACGACGCAACCGGAGAGCGCGTCGAACTGTCGGTGGCCACCTTCGCCAATTGGGTGGCCAAGACCGCCAATCTTCTCCAGGGAGATCTGGCCGCCGAGCCGGGCGACCGGCTCGCCCTGCTGCTCCCCGCCCACTGGCAGTCTGCCGTCTGGCTGCTCGCCTGCTCGTCCGTGGGCGTCGTCGCCGAGGTCCAGGGCGACCCGGCCTCCGCCGATCTGGTCGTCAGCGGACCCGACACACTCGACCGGGCCCGCGCGTGCCGGGGTGAGCGGGTCGCGCTGGCCCTGCGCCCGCTCGGCGGCCGGTTCCCGCAGCCTCCCGAGGGGTTCGCGGACTACGCGGTGGAGGTACCCGGCCAGGGCGACCGATTCGCCCCGTTCGCCCCCGTGGACCCGGCGGCCCCCGCACTGACCGTGGGCGGCGTGGGTCTGACGGCAGACCAGCTCGTCGCGCGGGCCCGTGACGACGCGGCGGAGCTGGGACTCGGCCCGGGATCCAGGATCCTGACAGGCCGTACGTACGACACCTGGGAGGGGCTGTCCGCCGGGCTCTTCGCACCGCTGGCCGCCGGGGGCTCCGTCGTCCTGTGCCGCCACCTGGACCAGCTGGACGAAAACGGGCTGGCCAAGCGCGTCGAAAGCGAGCGGATCACCGGCACCGCGGTATGACAAGCGCCCCTGAGGCCACTCGTCCGGCCCACAGCGGGCCGAGCCCCCGGGAATGCGCCCCGGCGGCGGTACATGATCGGGCGGTACGAAGCACCACCGGGAACGCCGCCCGGATGCACAACCAAGCGTGAGGTTCAGCCGTCTACTTCTGCGACCGGCGGCCCATCGCGCCGCCGAACGTGAAGGATGGACGCAGACGTGAGCGACAGCCCCGGCACCCCCGCCGACCCGGACCGCCCGGACGACTCGGCCGGGGGCGGGCCTGCGGACGGGAGCGACGGCGGGTCCGCGGCCGGCACCTGGGCCGAGCGCCCCCGGCCCGGCCCCGGGAGCGGCCGGCGGCCCTGGCTCCGCTGGACCGCTCTCGCCGCCTCCTTCCTCGTGCTGGTCGCCGCCGGGGTCGGCTGGTGGCTCTACAAGAAGCTCGACGGCAACATCAGCACCGACACGAGCGCGGCCGCCGAGCTCAAGGCGTACGAGAAGGAGCGCCCGCGGCCGATCGCGAGGGGCGCCCAGAACATCCTGCTCATCGGCTCCGACACCCGCTCCGGCGACAACAGCCGGTACGGCCGTGACGACGGCGGCAGCCAGCGCTCGGACACCACGATCCTGCTGCACCTCGCGGCCGACCGTGAGAGTGCGACCGCGGTGTCGATCCCGCGCGACCTCATGGCCGAGATCCCCAGCTGCCACAAGGACGATCGCAAGGCCACGAAGAAGCAGTTCGCCCAGTTCAACTGGGCCTTCGAGCTCGGCGGCACGGCCTGCACGATCCGTACGGTCGAGAAGATGACCGGCATCCGCGTCGACCACCACATGGTCATCGACTTCAACGGCTTCAAGGACATGGTCGACGCCGTGGACGGCGTGGAGGTCTGCCTCAAGGAGCCGGTCGACGACGCCGACGCCCGTCTCAAGCTCCCCGCGGGCCGCCAGAAGCTCGACGGCGAGGAGGCCCTGGGATACGTACGGGCCCGTAAGTCGATCGGCGACGGCAGCGACACCGAGCGCATGGACCGTCAGCAGAAGTTCCTGGGGGCCCTCGTCAACAAGATGCAGAGCAACGGCGTGCTGCTGAACCCCACACGGCTCTACCCGGTGCTGGACGCGGCGACCAAGTCGCTCACCACCGACCAAGGGCTCGACTCCCTGAGGGACCTGTACGACCTGGTGCGCGGGATGCGGAACGTCCCCACGGAGAAGGTGCAGTTCCTGACCGTGCCCCGGAAGGAGTACCGCGCCGACCCGAACCGCGACGAGCTCGTGCAGCCGGACGCGGACCGGCTGTTCACGCAGCTGCGCAAGGACGAGCCCGTCACCGTGGTCCCGGCCGAGGAAATCAAATCCGGGGATTCACAGGCAGATCACAGCTCCGGGAAGGACCCGTCCGGCCAAAAGCCAGGCGATTCGGACGCGAGCCCGACCCCGGCGCCCACCTATTCGGGGTCGAATGCCGCAGATGACCCGTGCGGCTCGTAAAACAATGCCCAAGACATCAATAGATATGGACGGCATACGGAGTGGAATAGGCAGAATGCCCGGTTGTAAAGAGCGTGGAATGTGTCACGCACGCCCCCTGTGGCCGATTCCGCCGGATAGTGTGACGCGATCCGGTGCTCGCGGCCATCAGGCCGCGCACGGCCGGAGCGGACGACCGAGCGCCCGACCGGGGGAGGCGCCTCGCGTGGCACCGACGGAGGATTCAGGAAACCGTGGACGCGCATAGCCGTGGGCGGGCGGACGAAATAGATCCCGCCGACCAGTGGGTGCTCAACCCGCAGACCGGCAATTACGAATTGCGACTGAACCACTCCGGAACAGAGTCGTCCGGCCCTTCCCGTACGACGAATCGGCCGGCCGGCCGGGGCGAATCCGCCGGGGTGCCCGCTCAGCGGAGCAGCCGCCCGGCGGGTGACGGCCGCGACCGGACTCCCCCGGTCGCCGGCCGGGGACGCAAGCCGCGGGCGTCGAGGCGGAAGAAGGCGCTGCTGTGGACCGGCGGGGTCATGGCCTTCGTGATCGTCGCCGGATCCGCGGGGGCCTACGCGCTCTACCAGAAGTTCAACGGCAACCTCGACACCGTCGACGTCGGTGACGCGGGCAGCAAGAGCGTCGCCGGCGACGGCCCGCTCAACATCCTGATCATCGGGACGGACAAGCGGACCGGCGAGGGCAACGAGGGCTACGGCGACAAGGGCAGCACCGGCCACGCCGACACCAACATCCTGTTCCACGTCTCCGCCGACCGCACCAACGCGACGGCGATGAGCATCCCCCGGGACCTGATCACCGACATCCCCGAGTGCACCACCAAGCAGGCGGACGGTTCGGAGAAGGAGATACCCGGCTCGCAGAACGTGCGCTTCAACGTCAGCCTCGGCCAGGAGGGGCGCGACCCCGGCTGCACGATGCGCACGGTCAAGGAGATAACCGGCCTGTCGGTCGACCACTTCATGATGGTCGACTTCAACGCGGTCAAGACCCTCTCCACGGCCGTCGGCGGCGTCAAGGTCTGCCTGGACAAGGCGGTCGAGGACCCGGACTCGCACCTCGACCTGCCGGCCGGCGAGTCCACGATCCAGGGCGAGGACGCGCTGGCCTTCGTCCGCACCCGGCACAGCTTCGGGAACCAGAGCGACCTGGACCGGATCAAGGTCCAGCAGCAGTTCATCGGCTCGATGATCCGTCAGATGAAGTCCGACGACACGCTGACCGACCCGGGCAAACTCTTCAAGCTCGCCGACGCGGCGACCAAGGCGCTCACCGTCGACTCCGGCATCGGGTCGATCAAGAAGCTGACCTCGCTCGCCCAGGAACTCGGCAGGATCGACACCAAGAACATCACCTTCGTCACGATGCCGGTGAAGGACAACCCGGCCGAGCCGACCCCGGTCACCGTGGTCGTGAAGCCGCAGGAGTCGGAGCAGCTGTTCTCGATGATGAGGGCCGACACCTCCCTCACCGAGGTGAAGAAGAAGGAGCAGGCGGCCAAGGACAAGCAGGAGGCCGTCCTCGAGGGCACCAGGGCCGAGGCCTCCGACATACGCGTCGACGTCCTCAACGGCGGCGACATCACCGGCGCGGCGGCCGCGACCGTCACCTGGCTGCGGGACGAGCAGGGCGTGGCCGGCTCCACGAACAAGGCGAACGCCCCGGCGAAGACCGCCAGGACGACGCTGGCGTACACACCGGGCCAGGCGGACCAGGCCCGTGCGCTCGCGGACATCATGGGCCTGCCCGCCACAGCGCTCAAGCAGGGGGCGGCGGGGGCCGAAGGCGATCAGGCGATGGTGCTGACCCTGGGAGCCGACTTCAAGGGCGCGGGCGTACCCGTCACCGGTCCGGCAAAGGCGCCGGAAGACATGCAGAGGGCAAGCGCCGACAAGGCGGAATGCGCGAAGTGACGACCGGTCGTCGCGCCACAGCAGAATTCTGAGGAGCAGGGGGATCCTGGTGGGACGTAGCAGCACGCGCGGGGAGGGGACACGGCCACGCAGCCGGCACAACGGGCCGCCGGGCGGCGAAGGCGGCGGTGACGCACCGGACGGCGCCGGGCGCAGGGGCCACGGCCGACGGGCCCGGACGGCCCCGCCCCAGGCCGGGAACGGTCCGGGGAGGCCCAACCGCCGCGCGCGGCGGACCGCCGGAAAGGGCGGGAAGCGACGCGTCCTTCGCTGGGTGGCGTGCGTTCTCGCACTGCTGATACTCGGCACCGGCGGCGCCGGTTACCTCTACTACAAGCACCTCAACGGCAACATCAGGAAAGAGGACCTGACGCTCGGCGACAAGGAGATGGCCGACCACAAGGCCAACTCTGCCGGGCAGACGCCTCTGAACATCCTGCTCATCGGATCCGACGCCCGGGACTCCAAGGCCAACCAGAAGCTGGGCGGCGCGAAGGAGACCTTCGGAGGCACGCCGCTCGCCGACGTACAGATGCTGCTGCACCTCTCCGCGGACCGCAGCAACATCTCGGTCGTGAGCATGCCGCGCGACACCATGCTGAAGATGCCGAAGTGCACCGACCCGAAGACCCACGACGTGTACCCGGCCACCACGCAGCCCGTCCAGACGAACGAAAGCCTCGGCCGCGGCGGCCCCGGCTGCACGGTGGCCGCCTGGTACGAGCTCACCGGCATCACCATCGACCACTTCATGATGATCGACTTCGCGGGTGTGGTCTCCATGGCCGACGCGATCGGCGGCGTCCCCGTCTGTGTCGACGCCAACATCTACTCGCACACCAGTGACGGCAAGGGCTCCGGGCTGAAGCTGGAGGAGGGCACCACCTCCGTCAAGGGCAAGCAGGCCCTCCAGTGGCTGCGTACGCGCTACGGCTTCGAGGACAACACGGACCTCGGCCGGACCAAGGCCCAGCACCAGTACCTGAACTCGATGGTCCGCCAGCTGCGCAAGGGCACCAAGCTCACCGACCCCGGAAAGCTGATGAACCTCGCCGAGGCGGCCACCAGCGCGCTCACCGTCGACAAGGGCCTCGACACCGTCAAGAAGCTGTACGACCTGGCCGAGGAGCTCAAGAAGGCCCCGACCGACCGCATCACGATGACGACCATGCCGAACGTCTACGGCACGGGGCAGTTCGCCGGCCGGGTGTATCCGAAGGCCGAGGAGGCCGAGCAGGTGTTCCGGATGATCCGTGAGGACATCCCGCTCGACGGCAAGGCGTCCAAGCGCAAGGCGCCCGTGGCCAAGGACCAGGCCGCCCCCACCGCCGAGATCGCGGTCAGCGTGCGCAACGCGAGCTCCACGGAGACCCTCGGTCCGGTCCAGGGCCGCGCGACCACGGTCCAGGAGCTGCTCACCGAGGCCGGCTTCGCCAAGGCGACCGTCGACCAGCAGAACGTCGAGGCCGCCGCCACGACCGGCATCCTCTATCCCAGCGCGGACCTGGAGGGCGACGCGCAGGCGGTCGCCAAGGCGCTCGGGATCCCGGTGTCCCAGGTGAAGAAGTCGACCGACGTCTCGGGCATCGTCCTGGCCGTGGGTGCCGACTGGCGCGAGGACGAGGCGTACCCCGCCAAGGCCGCCGAGGAGAAGACGCCGGACTCGGCGAACCCGCTCAACGGCGCGGACGAGGAGGCGTGCATGCACGTCAACCCGAGCTTCAGCTGGTGACGTCGTACGTGTGAGAAGGGCCCCGCCGTCGACGGCGGGGCCCTTCTTCCTGTGGTGACGGCGATCAGACCGTCTGTTCCCGCACGGCCGGGCGGCGGCTGGCGATGACCCGCTTCGCCAGCGAGCGGGGACTGGTCAGGAAGCCGTACCCCCAGGACATGTGCATGGTGGCCAGCGCCACCGGGATCTGCGCCCGCGCCTTCAGCGGCAGGCCCTTCCCTGCGGGCAGCGATCCGGCGACGATCGCCGCGGCGTACCCGGCCGGAACGACGAACGCCCACGGGGTGACGGCGGCGCCCACGACGATGCCGGCCGCGATCGCGCAGACGGCGGTCGGCGGGGCCAGGTAGCGCAGGTTGATCGAGCCGGAGTGGTAGCGGGCCACGACATGGCGCCAGCGGCCGTACTCCTTGTACTGCTTGGAGAGGGCGCGGATGCTGGGCCGCGGGCGGTACTGCACCTTCAGCTCCGGCGAGAACCAGATCAGGCCGCCCGCCTCGCGGATCCGGAAGTTCAGCTCCCAGTCCTGCGCGCGGATGAACTCCACGTTGTAACCGTCGGCGCGCTCCAGCGCCTCGCGGCGGAAGACCCCCAGATACACGGTCTCGGCCGGGCCCGCCTCCCCTCCGGTGTGGAAGGCCGCGTTGCCGACGCCGATCTTCGACGTCATCGCGGCGGCGACGGCGTCCTCCCAGGCGTTCTCACCCTCGGCGTGCATGATGCCGCCGACGTTCTGCGCGCCGGTCTCCTCCAGGAGGCGGACAGCGGTCGCGATGTAGTTCGGCGAGAGCATGCCGTGGCCGTCGACCCGTACCACGATCGGGTGACGTGAAGCCTTGATCGCGGCGTTGAGCGCGGCGGGGGTGCGGCCGGTCGGGTTGGGGACGGTGTGGACCCGGGAGTCCTCCCGGACCAGCTCGGCAGCGATCTCGTCCGTACGGTCGTTCGAGGGTCCGAGGGCGATCACCACCTCCATCTCGCCGGCGTACTCCTGCTCCAGGATGTGCCGGACCGAGTTCCTGAGATGGCGTTCCTCGTTGAGCACCGGCATGATCACGGAGACGGCGGGGTACTGCGCGGCAGACATGTGGTCCTCGGGGGGTCCTTGGGGGTGCCGGGGTTCCGGGGGATTTCGCACCCCAGGAGGCGGCGTGATTCGGCCGCCACGTTACCGCGAACGGGGGACAGTGGCGCGCGCCGCCGGGTCTCGTCCCGGTCCGCAGATCGTATGGGCCTACGGTGCGAAAGTCCTACTCGCACCGCGGAGGTGTCCCTCGTGCCCACGCCGCACCGATCGCCCCGTCCACCGCACCCCCGCACAGCCGGCCCGCAGCGCAGGCCCGCACGGCAGCCCGGAGCCGGTGGCGCCGGGCGGCGGAACCGGTCCGGCGGGCGGAAACCGCCACCCCGGTGGGGCATGCGGGTCGTCACCGGGCTGTCCGTGCTGGTGCTCGGTGCCGGTGGCATCGGCCATGCCGTGGTGAGCGGTCTGGAGACGGGGATCGACCGGGTCGACCCGTTCAAGGACATGAAGAACCGTCCCCAGGGCGGCCACGGCATGAACTTCCTGCTCGTCGGCACCGACGGCCGCGACAGGATCAGCGCGGCCGAGAAGAAGAAGTACAAGCTGGGCGGCGCCCCCTGCCACTGCACCGACACCCTCATGCTCGTCCATGTCTCGGCCGACAAGCAGCGGGCCAGCGTCATCAGCCTGCCGCGCGACAGCTACGCCGAGCTCCCGGCCCACACCGACGGCACCACCGGCAAGGAGCACTCCGCCCATCCGGTGAAGCTGAACGCCGCCTATGCCGAGGGCGGACCTCACCTCACGGTGCGGACCGTCGAGCAGATGACGGGCGTCAAGATCGACCACTATCTGGAGGTCGACTTCACCAGCTTCATGAAGACGGTCGACACCCTGGGCGGGGTGGAGATCTGCACGGCCAAGCCGCTCAAGGACTCGTACACCGGCCTGGACCTGGCCGCCGGCACCCACGAGCTGGACGGTGGGCAGGCTCTCCAGTACGTGCGCTCCCGGCACCTCGACGGGGCGGCCGACCTGGGCCGGATGCAGCGCCAGCAGAAGTTCATGGCCGCGCTGATCAAGCAGACGACCAGCAGCGGTGTGCTGATGAACCCGATGAAATTCCAGCAGGCCGCCTCGTCGATGCTCGAATCGGTCCGGGCCGACAAGGGCTTCGGCACGGAGCAGATGCTGGAGCTCGGCAAGGCGATGCGCGGCTTCACCCCGGCCTCCTCGGAATTCGCCTCGGTCCCCTTGGAGGAGAAGGGCTACCAGGTCAAGGGCATCGGCTCCACCGTGAAGTGGGACGCCGCGAAGGCGAAGCAGATGTTCCAGGCCCTGCGCGAGGACAAGCCGCTCGCCCCGCACCTGCCGAAGCAGCCCAAGGCGACGCCCGTCGAGGTGGCCCCGGAACAGATCCGGGTGCAGGTCTACAACGGGACGCCGAAGGACGGGCTCGGCCAGGACGTCGACGCGGCGCTGCGCTCCACCGGCTTCAACACCACCCGCTCCCCGCTCAACGGCGGACCGCACGATCTGCGGCGGACGCTGGTCACCTACGACCCACGCTGGGACCGTTCGGCGAAGTCCCTGGCCACCGCGCTGCCCGGATGCGAGCTCCGGGCGGTGAAGGGACAGGGCGGGACCATGAAGGTCACGGCGGGCTCGGACTTCACCAAGGTGCAGCCCGTGAAGGCCGAGGACCCGCAGCGTGGCGAATTCGGCACGGTGACGGGCGACCAGGTGGTCTGCCCCTGACCGCGCCTTCCGGAGGTCACCCCTCGCGGCGCCGGGAGAACGCCGTCGCCACCAGGGCGACGACCGCGGCGGCGGAGGCGGCCGGCCAGAGAGCCGTGTAGCCGCCCTCGCCCGGTCACCTGCCGCCGGGGGCTAGTCCTCGATACCCTCGGCGGCTCGCTGTTCGCGTAGCTCCTTGATCGCGCGGCGGCGGGCGAGGCGGTGGGTGCGGCGGATCTGGGCCTCCTGGTAGCGCCGCTTGTCGCGTTCCGTCTCCGGGGTCACCGGCGGTACGCGGCGCGGCTTGCCGTCCTCGTCGACCGCCGCGAACACCAGGTAGGCGCTGCCGACCTGCTGGGCCGGGGTCGACTCGTTCCACCGCTCGGCCATGACGCGGACGCCGACCTCCATCGAGGAGCGGCCCGTCCAGTTCACCTGGGCGCGGACGTGAACAAGGTCACCCACGCGGACGGGCTCCAGGAAGACCATCTCGTCCATCGATGCCGTCACGGCCGGTCCGCCGGAGTGCCGGCCCGCGACGGCACCCGCCGCGTCGTCGACCAGCTTCATGATCACGCCGCCGTGCACCGTGCCCAGGAGATTGGTGTCGTTGCCGGTCATGATGTGGCTGAGGGTGGTCCGGGATGCCGAGGTCGGTTTGCCCTGAATTTCGCCCTCCGGTGGCTGGGACTGATCTGTCATGCCGTCCACCTTATGCGGGGGCTTGCACCCGGTTGCATTGCATCAGCTTCGCAACAGCCCTGCCCCGATCCCCCGTACACCCTGTAAGAGCCCCAGGCCGAGACGGCACACTGGTCCGCATGAGCGATTGGCCCGAAGGACGGAACGGCGGACAAGGCGAACGCTACGGACGGGGCAGCGCAAGCCCCCGGCCCGAGAGCGCCCGCGCCATGCCGCACGTCCGGCGGCGCCCCGCGCCGCCGCAGTCCCCGCCCCACATCCCCCCGCAGCAGGGACAGGGCTACGAGGACGGACCCGGTTACGACAGTGGCTACAACACGGGCCAGGTGTACGGCGGCGGCCAGCGCGGCGGCCCCGGCGGTGGCGGTTACGGCGGCCGCGGGGGTGACAGCGGTTACGTCCAGCCCCGTGCGGCAACGAACTGGGGCCGGCGGATCAAGGTCGGCGTACTCACCCTCGTCGTCGTGGTGCTCGCCGTCTCCGTCGGCACGTACTTCTGGGCCGACGGCAAACTCAAGCGCGAGGTCGACCTCTCCAAGGTCATCGAGCGGCCGAGCGAGGGCGACGGCACGAACTACCTGGTCGTCGGCTCCGACAGCCGCGAGGGCATGACCGCCGAGGACAAGAAGAAGCTGCACACCGGCTCCGCCGAGGGCAAGCGGACCGACTCGATGATGATCCTGCACGACGGCTCCAACGGCCCGACGCTGATCTCACTCCCCCGCGACTCCAACGTCGAGATCCCCAGCTTCGTCGGCTCCGAGTCCGGCAAGAAGTTCGAGGGGACGGGCCGCACGACCAAGCTGAACGCCGCCTACGCCGAGGACGGCCCGGAGCTCCTGGTCCGCACGGTCGAGTTCAACACCGGGCTGCGCATCGACCACTACGTCGAGATCGGCTTCGGTGGCTTCGCCAACATCGTGGACGCCATCGGCGGGGTCGAGATGGACATCCCCAAGGCCTTCAAGGACAAGAACTCCGGCGCCGACTTCCAGGCCGGCAGGCAGACCCTGAACGGCGAGCAGTCCCTCGCCTTCGTCCGCACCCGGTACGCGTTCGCGGGCAGCGACCTGGACCGCACGAAGAACCAGCAGAAGTTCCTCGCGGCCCTGGCCTCCCAGACGGCGACCCCGTCGACGATCCTCAACCCGTTCAAGCTCTACCCGACGATGGGTGCGGGCCTGGACACGCTGGTCGTCGACAAGGACATGTCGCTCTGGTCGCTCGGCAACATGTTCTTCGCGATGAAGGGCGTCACGGGCGGTGAGGGTACGTCGATGAACATCCCGCTCACGGGCGGGAGCGTGAACGGCAACCTCGTCTGGGACAAGGACAAGGTCAAGCAGCTCGTGGAGCAGCTGAAGAACGACGAGAAGGTCACGGTCGAGGGCAGCTGACGCCCCGCCGCCGGACCTGGACGGCCCCTCGCCCCGCCTCCCGCGGGGTGAGGGGCCGTCGTCACGCGCGCCCGGACTCCGTCGGCCGCTACAGGCCGGGGAGTGCGAGCCGGAAAATCGGTGGAGGTGCCGGGCCGGAAGGCCTACGTTTACCGGCTCAAGATCCATGCGTGCGAACGAGGTGTATCGATGACGGTCCGAGCAACGGCTGCCGACTCCGGTCGGCCGTCCCCCGCAGACGCCATGACCTCATCGAACCTGAGGAGCGCCACCCGTGGATCTTCCACGCATCTTCACCATTCGCGAAAGTAGCCACCGCATCCACAACCCGTTGACCCCTGGCAAGCTCTCCGCCCTGGGCCAGGCACTGCACCTGGCGCCCGGGACGCGCGTGCTCGACCTCGCCGGCGGATCGGGCGAGATGCTGTGCACCTGGGCCCGTGACCACGGCGTCACCGGGACCGGGGTGGACATCAGCACGGTGTTCACGGAGAAGGCCCGCTCCAGGGCCGCGGAACTCGGCGTGGCCGACCGGGTCACCTTCGTGCACGGCGACGCCTCCGGCTTCGTCGCGGACGAGCCGGTCGATCTCGCCGCGTGCGTCGGCGCCACCTGGATCGGGGGCGGCGTGGCCGGCACCGCCGAGCTGCTGGGCAGGAGCCTCCGCCCCGGCGGCCTGATGCTGATCGGCGAGCCGTACTGGCGGCAGGAAGTCCCGGACCAGGAAACCGCCGAGGCCTGCCACGCCGGCGGCAAGGACGACTTCCTGGGACTGCCGGAGCTCATCGAGCAGTTCGGCGATCTCGGGTACGACGTCGTGGAGATGGTGCTGGCCGATCAGGACAGCTGGGACCGCTACCAGGCGGCGCAGTGGCTCAACCTCCGCCGCTGGCTCGACGCCCATCCCGATGACGAGCTGGCGGACGAGGTACGGGCCGAGCTCACCACCGGTCCCGCCCGCTACACGAGGTACCAGCGCGAATACCTCGGCTGGGGAGTCTTCGCACTGATGGGCCGCTGACGGTCCGGACGGCGCGGGCCCGGGCAGCATGTGCTGCCCGGGCCCGCGCGCCTGCGGAGATTCCGTTACGGCAGGTTGCGGGCCATGACGATGCGCTGGACCTGGTTCGTGCCCTCGTAGATCTGCGTGATCTTCGCGTCGCGCATCATGCGCTCCACCGGGTAGTCACGGGTGTAGCCGTAGCCGCCGAGGAGCTGGACGGCGTCGGTGGTGACCTCCATCGCGACGTCGGAGGCGAAGCACTTGGCCGCGGCGCCGAAGAAGGTGAGGTCGCCGTCGAGGCGCTCGGACTTGGCGGCCGCCGCGTAGGTGAGCTGGCGGGCGGCCTCCAGCTTCATGGCCATGTCGGCGAGCATGAACTGGATGCCCTGGAAGTCGCCGATCGGCTTGCCGAACTGCTTGCGCTCCTGGACGTAGCCCTTGGCGTAGTCCAGGGCGCCCTGGGCGATGCCGAGCGCCTGGGCCGCGATCGTGATGCGGGTGTGGTCCAGGGTCTTCATCGCGGTGGCGAAGCCGGTCCCCTCCTCGCCGATCATGCGGTCGGCGGGGATGCGGACGTTGTCGAGGTAGACCTCGCGCGTCGGGGAGCCCTTGATGCCGAGCTTCTTCTCCGGGGCGCCGAAGGAGACACCCGGGTCCGACTTCTCGACGACGAACGCCGAGATGCCCTTCGAGCGCTTCGTCGGGTCGGTGACGGCCATCACCGTGTAGTACTCGGACTCGCCCGCGTTGGTGATCCAGCGCTTCACACCGTTGAGGACCCAGAAGTCACCGTCGCGGACGGCCTTGGTCTTCATGCCCGCCGCGTCCGAACCGGCGTCCGGCTCGGACAGGGCGTACGAGAACATCGCGTCACCCTTGGCGAGCGGGCCCAGGTACTTCTTCTTCAGGGCCTCGGACCCGGACAGGATCACCGGGAGCGAACCCAGCTTGTTCACGGCCGGGATCAGGGAGGAGGACGCGCAGACGCGGGCCACCTCCTCGATCACGATGACCGTGGCGAGCGCGTCGGCGCCCGCGCCGCCGTACTCCTCCGGGACGTGGACCGCGTGCAGGTCCGAGGCGACCAGAGCCTTCAGCGCCTCGTGCGGGAAGCGCGCCTCCTCGTCCACCGCGGCCGCATGCGGGGCTATCTTCGCCTCGGCGAGCGAACGGATCGTCTCACGGAGCATCTCGTGCTCCTCGGCCGGACGGTACAGGTCGAAATCGGTCGAACCCGCCAAGACGTTCACTCCCCAAGGATGCTAACTACCGTTAAGTAACACGATTTTAGTGGCGCTGCCGCGCGGAGGCATACGGGCGGGGTACGTGAGCTTGCCGACAGCCGCGGAGGCAGCCCGGGAGGCGGCCGGAAAACGGCGTTCCGCACGCCCGGTTATGCTCGGCTCCGCACGTCTGTCCGCATCGTTCAGGAGCACCCATGGCCCTCAGGATCACCGTGATCGGCACCGGCTACCTCGGCGCCACCCATGCCGCGGCCATGGCGGAGCTGGGCTTCGAAGTCCTCGGGCTCGACGTCGTGCCCGAGAAGATCGAGATGCTCTCGGCCGGCAAGGTGCCGATGTACGAGCCGGGGCTCGAGGAAATCCTGCAGAAGCACGTCGCGGGCATCGAGGGCTCTACGGGGCGGCTGCGCTTCACCACCTCCTGGGAGGAGATCGGCGCGTTCGGCGATGTGCACTTCGTCTGCGTGAACACTCCTCAGAAGCACGGCGAGTACGCCTGTGACATGAGCTACGTGGACAGCGCCTTCGAGTCGCTGGCCCCGCAGCTGACCCGCCCCGCGCTGGTCGTGGGCAAGTCCACCGTCCCGGTGGGCTCCGCCGCACGGCTGGCGGCGCGGCTGGCCGAGCTGGCGCCGGTGGGCACGGACGCGGAGCTGGCCTGGAACCCGGAGTTCCTCCGCGAGGGCTTCGCGGTCGAGGACACCCTGCGCCCGGACCGGATCGTCATCGGCGTGGAGGGCGAGCGGGCCGAGAAGGTGCTGCGCGAGGTGTACGCGGGACCGATCGCCCAGGGCTCGCCCTTCGTGGTGACGGACTTCCCGACCGCCGAGCTGGTGAAGGCCTCCGCCAACTCCTTCCTGGCGACCAAGATCTCGTTCATCAACGCGATGGCCGAGGTCTGCGAGGCCGCCGACGGCGACGTGGTGAAGCTCGCCGAGGCGATCGGCCACGACGAACGCATCGGGAAGAAGTTCCTGCGGGCCGGGATCGGCTTCGGCGGGGGCTGTCTCCCCAAGGACATCCGGGCCTTCATGGCGCGCGCCGGTGAGCTGGGTGCCGACCAGGCGCTCACCTTCCTGCGGGAGGTCGACTCCATCAACATGCGCCGGCGCGGTCACATGGTCGAGCTGGCCCGCGAGGCCGTGGGCGGGGGATCGTTCCTGGGCACGCGCGTCGCGGTGCTGGGCGCCACCTTCAAGCCGGACTCCGACGACGTACGCGACTCACCGGCCCTGAACGTCGCCGGACAGATACATCTGCAGGGCGGCCAGGTGACGGTCTTCGACCCGAAGGGCATGGAGAACGCCCGGCGGCTCTTCCCGACGCTCGGCTACGCGGACACGGCGCTGGACGCGGTGCGCGGTGCGGACGTGGTGCTGCACCTGACGGAGTGGCGCGAATTCCGGGAGCTGGACGCGGTGGCACTGGGCGAGGCCGCAGGGCGCCGGATCATCCTGGACGGCCGCAACGCGCTGGACCCCGCGGTGTGGCGCGAGGCCGGCTGGACCTACCGCGCGATGGGCCGCCCGAAGGCCTAGACGCTGAAAGGCGGCGGCCACAGGGCCGCCGCCTCCTCGTCCGCGGAGGACCGGCTCAGCCCGTCGGGCCGTCCAGCTCGTCGATCGTCGCGTGGGACGGGCCGACGCGCGTGATCAGATCGCGGGACACCGCCTCCGCGTCGCGCAGGACCCGCACCGCGTTCTGCCACGTCAGCTTGGCCACGTCGGTGTCCGACCAGCCTCGCGTCAGCAGCTCGGCGATCAGGTGCGGGTAGCCCGACACGTCCTCCAGCTCCAGGGGGAGGAACGCCGTGCCGTCGTAGTCTCCGCCGATGCCGATGTGGTCGATCCCGGCGATCTCGCGCATGTGGTCGAGGTGGTCGGCGATCGTCGCCACGGTGGCCATCGGGCGCGGGTTGAGCGCCTCGAAGTCCGCGTGGATCCGCATGGCGGCCGGCGTGGTGTCCAGGTGATGCAGGCCGTGCTCCCGCATGTTGCGGTCTGCGGCCAGCGTCCACTCGACGGCCGCCGTCAGGACGAACTTCGGTACGAAGGTCGCCATGGCCACGCCTCCGTTGGCCGCGAGCATCCGCAGCACGTCGTCGGGGATGTTGCGCGGGTGGTCGCAGACCGCCCGGGCGGAGGAGTGCGAGAAGATCACCGGCGCGACGGAGGTGGCGAGCGCGTCGCGCATCGTGGTGGCCGCCACATGGGAGAGGTCGACCAGCATCCCGACGCGGTTCATCTCGCGTACGACCTCACGGCCGAACTCCGACAGGCCGCCGACGCGCGGGGAGTCGGTCGCCGAGTCCGCCCAGTCGGTGTTGTCGTTGTGCGTGAGCGTCATGTAGCGGACACCGAGTGTGTGCAGCGCACGCAGGGTGGCCAGCGAGTTGTTGATGGAGTGGCCGCCCTCGGCGCCCATCAGGGAGGCGATACGGCCCTCGGCGCGGGCCTTCTCCATGTCGTCCGCGGTCAGGGCGCGCCGCAGGTCGTCCGGGTAGCGGGCCAGCATCTCGCCGACCACGTCGATCTGTTCCAGCGTGGCGCTGACCGCGTCGTCGCCCGCCAGGCGGGGTGCGACGTAGACGGACCAGAACTGCGCGCCGACGCCGCCGGCCCGCAGCCGCGGGATGTCGGTGTGCAGGGTGCCGGTCTGGTCCTGGGAGATGTCGCGGGCGTCGAGGTCGTAGCCCACCTGCTCGCGCAGCGCCCAGGGGAGGTCGTTGTGGCCGTCGACGACGGGGTGGTCGGCGAGGAGCAGCCGGGCGCGGTCCAGGTTGTCCATCGGTGACCTACTTCCCGAAGCCGAAGGAGTCCGCGCCCTGGGTCTTGGCGCGCAGCCGCTTGCCCTTCTCCGTCGCCTGCTCCTTGAGCTCCTGCTGGAAGTCCTTCATCCGCTCCAGCAGCGCGCTGTCGTGGGCGGCGAGGATACGGGCGGCGAGCAGGCCGGCGTTACGGGCACCGCCGACGGAGACCGTGGCGACGGGGACCCCGGCCGGCATCTGGACGATGGACAGCAGGCTGTCCATGCCGTCGAGGTACTTCAGCGGGACCGGCACGCCGATCACGGGCAGCGGGGTGACGGAGGCGAGCATCCCGGGCAGGTGGGCCGCTCCGCCCGCCCCCGCGATGATGACCTTGAGACCGCGGTCCGCGGCCCTCTCGCCGTACGCGATCATCTCGTGCGGCATGCGGTGGGCGGAGACGACGTCGACCTCGTGGGGGATCTCGAACTCGCCGAGGGCCTTGGCGGCCGCTTCCATCACGGGCCAGTCGGAGTCCGAGCCCATGACGATGCCGACGACGGGGGCGGAGCCTGGTGCGGTCATTCGGTGATCGTTCCTCGCAGGTAGTCGGCCGCGTGCCGGGCGCGCTCCCGCACGTCCGCCAGATCGTCGCCGTAGGTGTTGACGTGGCCCACCTTGCGGCCGGGCTTCACGTCCTTGCCGTACATGTGGATCTTGAGCTGCGGGTCGCGGGCCATGCAGTGGAGATACGCCTGGTACATGTCCGGGTAATCGCCCCCGAGGACGTTGCACATGACCGTCCAGGTGGCGCGCGGACGGGGGTCGCCGAGCGGGAGGTCCAGGACGGCCCGCACATGGTTGGCGAACTGCGAGGTGACCGCGCCGTCCTGGGTCCAGTGCCCGGAGTTGTGCGGGCGCATCGCGAGCTCGTTCACGAGAATGCCGGGGGTCCCGTCGTCGCTGCGCGTCTCGAAGAGCTCGACCGCGAGGTGGCCGACCACGCCCAGCTCGGCGGCGATCCGCAGGGCGAGCTGCTGGGCCTCCCCGGCGAGGCGCTCGTCCAGGTCGGGCGCCGGGGCGATGACGGTGTCGCAGACCCCGTCGACCTGGATGGACTCGACGACCGGGTAGGCGACGGCCTGGCCGTGCGGTGAGCGGACGATGTTCGCCGCCAGCTCCCGCACGAAGTCGACCTTCTCCTCCGCGAGGACGGGGACACCGGCCCGGAAGGGCTCGGCGGCGTCCGCCTCGGAGCGGACCACCCACACGCCCTTGCCGTCGTATCCGCCACGGACCGTCTTGAGGATGACGGGGAAGCCCCCCACCTCCTCGGCGAAGGCGGCGGCGTCCGCCGCGTCCGCGACGATGCGGTGGCGGGGGCAGGGCGCGCCGATCTCCGTGAGCTTCGCGCGCATCACCCCCTTGTCCTGGGCGTGCACCAGAGCGTCGGGGCCGGGGCGTACGGGAATACCGTCCGCCTCCAGGGCCCGCAGGTGCTCGGTCGGTACGTGCTCGTGGTCGAAGGTGATCACGTCACAGCCGCGCGCGAAGGCGCGCAGCGTCTCCAGGTCGCGGTAGTCGCCGACGACGACCTCGCCCACCACCTGGGCGGCCGAGTCCTGGGGCGTGTCACTGAGGAGCTTGAATTTGAGGCCGAGGGGGATACCCGCCTCGTGGGTCATACGGGCGAGCTGGCCGCCGCCGACCATGCCGACTACAGGAAACGTCACCTGTCCAGGGTATCGGGCCGCGCGAGGGCTCTCCCCACCGTCTCCGGCACCGCCCCCGCACCTCCGGGAAGGATGCCTCGTCACGCGGGCGAGGCCGGCTCACGGGCAACACACGGGAGGGCTGGTTAGCATGGCCGGGTTGACGAAACCGACCGGACGGGGCTGAGCGATCACCATGAGCGAACGGGGCGCACTGCGGACCCGGCTTGATCTGCTGGCCCGGGAGGTCGCCAAGTTCGGCGCGGTGGGCGCACTCGGGCTGGTCGTCAATATCGTCGTCTCGAACCTGATCTGGCGCACCACGGACTTCCCGGTGGTGCGGGCCGGGCTGATGGGGACGGTCGTCGCCATCCTCTTCAACTACGTCGGCTTCCGTTACTGGACCTACCGGGACCGCGACAAGACCGGGCGCACCCGGGAGCTGATGCTGTTCCTGCTCTTCAGCGCCGTCGGCGCGGTGATCGAGACGGGCGTGCTCTACCTGGCGACGTACGGCTTCGGCTGGAACAGCCCGGTCCAGAGCAATGTCTTCAAGATCGTCGGCATCGGGATCGCCACGCTGTTCCGCTTCTGGTCCTACCGCACCTGGGTGTTCAAGGCGCTGCCCGCCAAGGAGGCCGTGCTCAACGCGGAACGATTTCTGGAACAGCGGCGGCCCTCGGACGAGGTGACACCGGGCCCCCTGCCCCGCTGACGCTCAGCGCACGGGGCGTACGGATTCCTTGCGGCTCGGCGCCACCCGGCTGAGGAAGAGGGCGAAGACCGGGGGCTGCTGCTGGAGCAGTTCGAGCCGGCCGCCGTCGGCCTCGGCGAGGTCCCGGGCCACGGCCAGGCCGATCCCGGTGGAGTTGCGGCCGCTGATGGTGCGCTCGAAGATCCGCGCCCCCAGGTCGGCGGGGACGCCGGGGCCCTCGTCCGTGACCTCGACGACGACCTGGTTGCCGGTGACACGGGTACGCAGCGCGACCGTGCCGCCACCGTGCATCAGCGAGTTCTCGATCAGAGCGGCGAGCACCTGGGCGACGGCGCCCGGGGTCCCGACGGCCTCCAGACCGTGCTTGCCCGAGCAGACGACGGCCCGGCCGGCGCTGCGGTAGGCCGGACGCCATTCCTCGATCTGCTGCTTGACGACCTCGTCCAGGTCGAAGACGACGGCGGAGCCGGTGCGCGGGTCCCGGGCGTTGGTCAGCAGCCGCTGCACCACGTCGGTGAGCCGCTCGACCTGGGTGAGCGCGATGTTCGCCTCCTCCTTCACCGTGTCCGGGTCGTCGGTGACGGAGATCTCCTCGATCCGCATGGAGAGCGCGGTCAGGGGCGTACGGAGCTGGTGCGAGGCGTCCGCGGCGAGGCGCCGCTCCGCGGTCAGCATCCGGGCGATCCGCTCGGCGGAGGAGTCCAGGACGTCGGCGACCCGGTCCAGCTCCGTCACCCCGTACCGCTTGTGGCGGGGCCGGGGGTCGCCCGATCCGAGGCGCTCGGCCGTCTCGGCGAGGTCGGTGAGCGGGGAGGTGAGCCGGTCGGCCTGGCGTACGGCCAGGAGTACGGCGGAGATGATGGCCAGCAACGCCACCGCTCCGATGATCAGCAGCGTCCGGCCGACCTCACGGGTCACGGCCGAGCGGTCCTCCTCGACGGTGACCTTCTCGCCCTGCTCCCCCGTCTCCGTGCTGCGGATGGCGTTGCCGTCCGTGGGGCGCTCGCCGACCTCGATGGCGGCGCGTCCGGGGATCTCGACACGGGCGTAGCGGCTGGGGTCCACCTGCTCGGCGAGGACCTGGGGGGTGATCCGCTCGGCGCCGAGCAGCCGGCTCTCGACGACGCTGATCAGCCGGAACGCCTCGGAGTCGACGCTCTCCTGAGCGCTGTTGCTGATGGTGCGGGTCTCGACGATGACGAGGGAGACGCCGAAGACGGCGATCACGACGAGCACCACGGCGAGCGTGGAGTTGATCAGTCGGCGGCGCATGACTGTTCTGTACGTCAGCTCTTCTCGAACCGGAAGCCGACGCCCCGGACGGTGGCGATGTAGCGCGGATTGGCCGCGTCGTCGCCGAGCTTCTTGCGGAGCCAGGAGATGTGCATGTCGAGGGTCTTCGTGGAGGACCACCAGGTGGTGTCCCAGACCTCACGCATCAGCTGGTCGCGGGTGACGACCCGGCCCGCGTCCCGTACGAGGACCCGGAGCAGGTCGAACTCCTTGGCGGTGAGCTGGAGTTCCTCGTCGCCCATCCAGGCCCGGTGGGACTCGACGTCGATCCTGACGCCGTGCGTGGCGGGCTGCGGGGCGGGCTCGGTGGCGCCGCGGCGCAGCAGGGCGCGGACCCGGGCGAGGAGCTCGGCGAGGCGGAAGGGCTTGGTGACGTAGTCGTCGGCGCCGGCGTCCAGGCCGACCACCGTGTCGACCTCGTCGGCCCGGGCGGTCAGCACCAGGATCGGCACGGCGTGGCCGTCGGCCCGCAGCCGCCTGGCGACCTCCAGTCCGTCCATCCCGGGCAGCCCCAGGTCGAGGACGACCAGGTCGACGCCTCCCTGGAGTCCGGCGTCGAGTGCGGTCGGACCGTCCTCGCGGACCTCGACCTCGTAACCCTCACGACGCAGGGCGCGGGCCAGTGGCTCCGAGATGGATGCGTCGTCCTCGGCGAGCAGTACACGGGTCATGCAGTGATGGTAGTCCGCGCAGGCCCGCTGGGGTGAGGCACTGGGCAGGCCCTGCGGGTCAGGGCCACGAATCGGGCATCCTCCTTCGAATATGGGACTGTGGTTCCACGCACACCTGTGATCCATCTCTCAAGTCCTTCCATATCCCCGTGTGTCATGTCGTATGGTTGCTCGACGCCTGTTGCACCACCGAAGGACCTTTGGGCAGCGTTTCGCGCCAAGGGTCTCTTTTGTGTACGGGCCGGTTCCCGCCGGCCCCGATCAGTGAATGACCTGTGGGCCGGGCCCGGAGCGCGAGGACGCGCGCCGGGCGTGGATCCCGGAGCGGTCTGTCCCACGATCCCGTCCCCACACTCCCGGCGGAGCGGTGGCCCGGATCGAATCCCTCGAGGCGTCAGGGGTGGGGCGTGTCCGCCCGGTGCCGGCTACCCCCCACCGGGCGCGTACCGCTCACGAGGCGGCGCGTCCCGACCAGCAAGGATCGACCATGGCGTCCAGCCTGACGAAGGACTCGGCCAGTACTTCTGGTTCGGAGAAGACCTTCTTCGGCCACCCCCGCGGCCTGGCCACTCTCTTCATGACGGAGATGTGGGAGCGCTTCAGCTACTACGGCATGCGCGCCCTTCTCCCGCTCTACCTGATCGCTCCCAACGGGCTTCACATGAACCCCGCCACGGCCACCGCGATCTACTCGGTCTACCTCTCGCTGGTGTACCTGCTCGCCATGCCCGGCGGCTGGTTCGGCGACCGTGTCTGGGGTCCCCGCAAGACCGTCGCCATCGCGGGCGGCGTCATCATGCTCGGCCACCTGACGCTGGCACTGCCCTCCGAGGGCACGTTCTTCGCAGGGCTCGGCCTCGTCGCCATCGGCTCCGGCCTGCTGAAGTCCAACATCTCCACGATGGTCGGCCACCTCTACGACGGCCCGGACGACCCGCGCCGTGACGGTGGCTTCACGATCTTCTACATGGGCATCAACGTGGGCGCCTTCGCCGCCCCGCTGGTGATCGGCACCGTCGGCGAGAACGTCAACTGGCACCTGGGCTTCGCCCTGGCCGCGCTCGGCATGGGACTCGGTGTCGTCCAGTTCCTGCTCGGCACCCGCCACCTCAACGAGCGCAGCCTCGTCGTGCCGAAGCCGCTCTCCGTCGACGAGCGCGCGGCCACACTGCGCAAGTCGATGATCTGGCTGGGCATCGCGGCCGTCTTCTACATCGGCACGGTCGTCACCGGCGTCTACACGCTGAACTGGCTGCTGGTCCCGATCACGATCGCGGGCCTGGTCATCCCGGTGCTGGTGCTGGCGCGCATCAAGCGCGACAAGGAGCTCAGCCAGACCGAGCAGAAGAAGATGTCCGGCTACATCTGGTTCTTCGTGGCCGCCGCCATCTTCTGGATGATCTACGACCAGGGCGGTTCGACCCTGGCGATCTTCGCGGACTCCTCGGCGGAGAACTCGGTCCTCGGCTGGGACTTCCCGGTCTCCTGGTACCAGTCGGTCAACCCGGTCCTGATCATGGCGCTGGCCCCGGTCTTCGCCGCCTTCTGGCTGGCCCTGAACCGGCGGGGCAAGGAGCCCAGCACCGTCGTGAAGTTCAGCTCCGGTCTGGTCCTGGTCGGCGCGTCGTTCTTCCTCTTCCTGGCACCGCTGACCATCGCGGGTGACGGTCACAAGGCCGCCGCTATGTGGCTGGTCGCGATCTACTTCGTACAGACCGTCGGTGAGCTGACGCTCTCCCCGGTCGGCCTCTCGGTCACCACGAAGATGGCCCCGGCCAAGTACGCCAGCCAGATGATGGGTGTCTGGTTCCTGGCCGTGACCGCCGGTGACTGCACCACGGGTCTGCTGTCCATCGCGGGTGTCGAGCTCAACGGCACCGGGGTGGTGGCCCTCCAGGCCGCGCTCGCGGTCCTCGCGGGCGTCGCGGTCTTCATGTACCGCGGCAAGGTCAAGACGCTCATGGGCGACGTCCGCTGACACGGACCCCGCCCGCATGACTCAGGGCCCCGCACCGATCGGTGCGGGGCCCTGAGTCGTTGCGCGGAGTCGGCGGGGGCGAGCGGCGTTGCGCGGGAGCGGCTACGCCGGAGCGGCGAGCTCCGCCCAGACGGTCTTGCCCGGCCGCTCCGGCGTACGCGTCACGCCCCAGTCCATGCAGAGCCGCTGCACGATGAACATGCCGTGCCCGCCGGGCCGCCCCGCCCTGTGCGGGGTGCGCGGCGCCGGCTGCCCGGCCCCGGCGTCGTCGACCTCGACCCGGAGCATCTTGGGCGTGCAGCCGATGCGGAGCTCCTCGGGACCGTCCGCGTGCAGGCAGGCGTTCGTGACCAGCTCGGAGACGACCAGGAGGACGTCCTCGGCCGCCGCCCGACGGTCGGCCCCCGACGCGGGCAGCCAGCCCCAGTCGTGGAGTGCCTGCCGGGCGAAGTCGCGGGCCATCGGCACGATGCCGCTGGCGTGTCTCAGCGAGAGCGTGCGCCACTGCCGGTCAGCGGGTACGGCAGAGGCGGTGCCCGTGCCGTCCGGCTCGCGGCCGAGGCCGCCCGGCGGATGCTGCCGGGTGGTGCTCATCAGCGCTTCACCTCACCGATTCACCGTGTTGCCATCGAACAGAACTGGTCAGATACAGAGTGTGCGGGTTCCACGCCCCCGACGGGATGTCTCCTGCCCGGCCGAATGGTGACAACACCCTTTTCGCCTACGCCGTAAGCGTGACTCGCGCGACAGGCGGGGCTCCCGAGGCCGGGGGCTGACATCGGCGGCGCCGCTGTCAGCTGCTCAGAGCGTCTTCGAGCGAGGCGTGGACGGTGAAGACCGCCTCAGCCCCCGTGATCTCGAAGACGCGGGCCACCACGGGCTGCATTCCGGCGAGGTGGACCCCTCCTCCGGCGGCCTCGGCCTTCAGACGCGCACCGAGCAGCACATTGAGCCCGGTGGAGTCACAGAAGTCGAGCCCGGAACAGTCGACCACCAGGCGCGTACGCCCTTGCGCGACCGCGCTCTCCAGGGGCTCCCGAAGCAGATCGGCGGTGTGGTGATCGAGCTCACCCACCGGCGTCACGACCTCGCTCCGCCCCTCGGTCCGGATCTCGACACTCAGCCGACCCCGGTTCGCACTGCCGACCGTCCCGCGGTCCATTGACTGTCCCTCTTCGCCGTCCGTCACTACCCACGTCCCTGTGTACGCGGCTTCGTCGTGGCTGCCGCCGACGTGCGTAAAACATTACGCGTTTCCCTCGCCACACGGTAGTCGAAGAACTCAACAAACCGGACATATAGGCTGATTTGGCGCTTGTAACTCGTAGCTGGAAACGGGTAAGGGTAGAAGAGACATCTGCACCAGTAATCTCGATCGGCTTCGGAGGCGCCGCTTCACCGCAGGAAGACGTATGGGCATCGGCAGCCATATGCCGAGAACGATGGAGGAGAACCATGTCACCCCGGCTCGACGTATCGCGTACCCACATCGCGACGTCGGCATGTCCTCAGGGACCGACCGATTCCGACTCCGCTGTCGCGAGCGCCGTACCCGGCCCGCGGACCAGCATCAGCACCACCACCGATCCGACCGCCGAGGACCACCTTCCGGGCGAGGAGTTCGAGGGTCTCGAGGGACTTCCCGAGATCCCGCCCTACGCCGAGGTCGGCGCCCTGGACGCCAGGGCCCTCTCCAAGACGCTCTTCGCGCGGCTCGAAGCCCTCGAGGAGGGCACCCACGAGTACGCGTACGTACGCAACACCCTCGTAGAACTCAACTTGGCCCTGGTCAAGTTCGCCGCCGCCCGGTTCCGCACCCGCAGCGAGCCCATGGAGGACATCGTCCAGGTCGGCACCATCGGCCTGATCAAGGCGATCGACCGCTTCGAGCTCAGCAGGGGCGTCGAGTTCCCGACGTTCGCGATGCCCACCATCGTCGGCGAGATCAAGCGCTTCTTCCGTGACACCAGCTGGTCCGTGCGCGTCCCGCGCCGGCTGCAGGAGCTGCGGCTGGACCTCGCCAAGGCAGGCGACGAGCTGGCCCAGAAGCTGGACCGCTCGCCCACGGTCGTCGAACTCGCCGACCGCCTCGGCCTCAGCAGGGACGAGGTCGTCGAGGGCATGGCCGCGAGCAACGCGTACACCGCGAGCTCGCTGGACGCCAAACCCGACGACCAGGCGGACGGCAACGAGGGATCGCTCGCGGACCGCCTCGGCTACGAGGACCACGGCCTGGAGGGCATCGAGTACGTCGAGTCCCTCAAGCCGCTCATCGCCTCGCTCCCGCTGCGCGACCGCACGATCCTCTCCATGCGGTTCGTCTCCAACATGACGCAGTCGGAGATCGGCGAGGAGCTCGGCATCTCGCAGATGCACGTGTCCCGGCTCCTCTCCCGGACCCTGGTCAAGCTCAGGAAGGGCCTGACCGTGGAGGAGTGACCCGACGTCACCCGCACCACCGGTACGTCATTGCGGAAGGACCTGCCCCGGCCGACGGGCGGGTCCTTCCGCATTGTTGACGAAGTGCCACGGACTGGGCCACATTGGGCAGGGTTCTGGGGGGAACACATGGCTCATGGGGAGAGCGGTCCTGCGGACCGCGGAGCAGTGGCAGCGGTCGAATCGGCGATGGGCGTCCGGCTGGGGCGGGAATGCCTCTACGTACCGTCCTGCCGGCTGGGCCTCTATCTGGCGCTGCGCCACTGGTGCGAACCCGGCGGCAGGATCCTGATGTCCCCGGTCAACGACGACGTCATCCTCTTCGTCGTCCTCGCCGCGGGCCTGCGGCCCGTCCAGGCCCCGCTGTCGGCGGCGGACGGCTCGATCGACGTGGACGCCGTGCCCGACGCCGTGTGGGACGGCCTCTCGGCCGTCCTCACCACCAATCTGTACGGGAACCCGGACCCGGCCGGGCGGCTGCGCGAGCGCTGCGACCGCCTCGGCGTCCCTCTGGTCGAGGACGCCGCGCACGCCATCGGCAGCGTCACGGACGGAAGACCCGTCGGCTCGTTCGGGGACGCGGCCGCCTTCAGCCTCTCCAAACACGTCGGCGCGAAGGCCGGAGGCTTCCTCGCCGTCGCCGACCCGGCCGTGCGCGCCCCGCTGGAGCGGGCCCGGGACGCCCTGCTCGACCCGGCCCGCCTCACCGCCGAACTCGCCTACGCCGTACGCCCGTACGCGGAATCGGCCGTACGCGGGCTGCGGCTCGCGCCCGCCGCCTGGTGGGCCCTGCGGCTTCTCGGGCTCCAGGAACGCGACGAGATCCGGATGCCGTTGCGGCCCGCGGAGCTGCGACAGGCCCTGGGCGCCGCGCCCTCGCTGGATGCCTTCCACTCCTGGGTCCGCGTCGACATGCACGACTACCGGATCGCCCCGGGCCGATTACGGCTGCGGCGCGTCGCCCGTCTGCTGGCCGGCCTCGACGAGCGGCTCGCCGCGCACCGGACCGGCACCGAGCGACTCCTCGCCACCCGCTGGGCCCCTCCGGTCCCCGCCGGTGCACCCGTACAGCCGCTGTTCCGGGTGCCGTTGCTCGTGGCCGACCGGGACGCGGCCGTCGCCGCGCTCGCCCGCCGGCGCATCACCGTCGGCTATCTCTACGACCCGCCGCTCGACACCTACGCGGGCACACCGTTCACCGACCCGTCGCCCGCCCCCGCCGAGGCGGCCTGGTTCGCCCGTCACGCCCTGCCCGTCGACCCGCTGCGCGCAGGCCCCGTCATCGAGATCCTGGCAGCGGCCGGTGTCCGGCCCGCGGGAGAGCTGCCCGGTGGCTGACACGGCGAGAACCGGCCGGCCGAAGGCCGACGTGCCGGCCCGGCCTGCCCCGGAGAGCGGCGCGAGCGGCGACTCGATGTTCCGCAACGCCTACGCCCTGATGCTCTCCACCGGGGTCTCCGCCGCTCTCGGCCTGGGTTTCTGGCTGGTCGCCGCCCGCTACTACACCGAGGAGGCCGTCGGCCAGGGCTCCGCCGCCATCGCCGCGATGCGGCTCCTCGCCTCGGTCACCGCGACCACGATGATCGGCGCCGTCGTCCGCTACGTGCCCCGCGCCGGACGCGCCACCGGGTCCCTGGTCGCCCGTACCTACCTGGTCAGCTCCGTCGTCGTCACCTTGGCCTGCGTGGTCTTCCTGCTCACGCTGGACCTGTGGGGCGATTCGTACGCCCCGCTCGGCACCCTGTCCGCCGGGCTCGTCTTCACGGGTTCCTGCGTCGCGTGGGCGGTCCTCACCCTCCAGGACGGGGTGCTGACCGGGCTGCGCAAGGCCGTCTGGGTGCCCGTCGGCAACGCCGTGTTCTCCGTCGGCAAGCTGCTGCTCCTCGCCGCGTTCGCGACCGCGCTGCCCGTCCTCGGCGTCTTCGTGTCCTGGGCCGCGGCCATCGCCCTGTCCGTGCTGCCGCTCGGCTGGCTGATCTTCCGACGGCTGATCCCGCGTCAGGCGGGCGCCGACCGGGATCGCGAGCCGCCCCGGATGCGCGAGATTGGCAGGTTCCTGGCGGGCGACTCCGTCGGTGCTCTCTTCAGCCTGGCCATGATCAACCTGCTGCCGGTGATGGTGGCCGTGCGCTTCGACGCCGCGCACAACGGCTTCTTCTACATCGCCTACACCGTCGGCGGCACCATGGAGTTCATGGCCATCAACATGGCCTCCTCGCTCACCGCGCACGCCTCGCACAGCCCCGGCCACCTGGCCGAGGGCGTGCGCGGGGCGCTGCGCCGCATGGCGGTCCTGCTGGTTCCCGTCGTGGCCGTCCTGGTCCTCTTCGCCCCGCAGATCCTCAGCCCCTTCGGCTCCGACTACGCCGCCCACGGCACCCTGGTCCTGAGGCTGCTGGCCGCGGCCGCCCTGCCCCGGGTCGTGGTCGAGCTGTACATCGGGGTGCTGCGGGTGCAGGGCCGCACCGGCGCTCTAGCCGTCCTGCAGGGCGCGATGTGCGTCCTCGTCCTCGGCACCGCGGCCGTGCTGCTCGGCCCGCTGGGGATCGCCGGAGCCGGCTGGGCGATGCTGATCGCCATGACCGCCGTGGCCGCCGCCTCCGCCCTGGGACTGCGCTCGGCCCTGACCGTACGAGTCTGACTGGTGCGGAGCTGATCGACGCGACCGTGGCGGCCCTGCACTCGGCCCCGCTCCGCCTCGGGGTACGGCCGCCCGCCGCGGTGGCCGGGTGGGCCGCGCAGGACGCCTTCGCCGCGACCGGACTGCCCGTGTTCTGGGGGCTGTTCGCGGCGACGGCGGTGGCGTACGGCGTCCGGGGGTGGGTCAGCGGCCGGGCACCGGCTGCTTGAACCAGTCGTCCTGGCCGGCCGTGCGGTAACCCTCCAGGCCCGGCCCCTCGTTGACCGTGAGGTCACAGCCCTTGCCCGGGACCGCCCGGTTCCAGTGCACCAACGCCTTGGCCTCGGGCATGGTCCTGGCCACCTTCGGGATCTCCTCGTACCACTCGCGCTGACGGTCCTTGTCCGCCGGATCGGGCACCGTGGCGAACTCGGCGAACATCAGCGGCTTCTCGGCGCTGATGTGGGTGCGCAGCCACTCGTAGGCAGGCCGCTGGCTGCGGTCGAAGTCCTTCCAGTCCGTGGTGTCGTGGCAGGTGAAGTAGTTGTACTGGTCCATGCCGATCCAGTCGACGTAGTCGTCGCCCGGGTAGAGCCGCTCGAAGAGCTTTCCCGACGGGAGATAGCCGGAGACCGTCCACACCCAGACCACGTTGTCCACACCCAGCTCCTCGAACCGGTCGTGGAGGTGGCGGTAGGCGGCGACGTACTCCTCGGGCGTGCCCGCGTCGCCGACCCGGGCGTCGACCTCCTGGTCGAAGGAGAGGAAGACCCGCTTCCCGTACGCCTTGAGGCGGCGCGCCTGCGGATCGATGATCTCCCGGTCGTGCTTCCCCGACGCGATGTCCGCCCAGCCGAGCTGGTCCTCGGTCCAGTTGGCGTGGTGGGGCTCGCGCCACACCGTGGACTCCCAGGCCAGCATGAGCAGCCTGTCCCGGCCGAGGATCTGTTCGTCGGGGGTCAGGAGCCGGCCGTCGATGTCGGTGTTCGACATGTCGTGGTACGTGTACAGGAGGTCGAGCTTCCGGCCGATCTTCTCCTCGAACGCGTACACCGCGTCCTTGATCGAACCGTTCTCGGCGTACGGCACATAGGCGCCCCACCAGGCCCCGCACGGCGGGACGAGCGTGGCGGTGGGGGCGCACGTCCCGCCGGACACCGGGCCGGTGGCGGCGTCGGCCGGGAGGGCGCCGGCGGAGGGCACCCGCTCGTCGTCCTCACCGGAGGAGGACGTGCCGAACCAGGCCAGGAGTCCGGTCAGCAGCGCCGCGACGGCGACCAGCGTGAGCACGAGGTACATACGGGGGCGGCCCTCCGGTGCGCGGTGGCGGGTCACCGGCGCCTCGCCGGGGTCGGCCTGGCCCGCTCGACAGCACCCCGGGTGGCCGCGGGCAGCGGAAGCCCCGGGAGGGCGGCGGCGAGGGTGGTGAACGCGGCGAGGACCATCAGGAACGCGGTCCCCGAGAACCCTTCCACCAGGAACAGCGCGGTGGCCGCGACGACGGCCACGGAGAGCCCGAGGGGCGCGGCGAGCGCGGCCGCTTCGAGGCGGGCGCCCGGCCTGAGCGGTCCGGGCTGCGGATACAGCAGGGCGAAGCCGGGGCCGAGGCAGACGAAGAGGAGCACGGGGGCCCAGCGCAGGGGTGATCCCCCCGGCAGCGCGGTCGCGGCGAGCGCCACCCATCCGGAGAGCGCCAGGGCGGCTCTGATCAGGGTCTGCCGGGCGGGGAGTGCCGGTTGCCGGTTCTCGGACACGTGGCTGCCTTCCTGGTCAGGGACGCGTCTCAGGGGCTGTCGTAGCGCAAGACCACGCCGTGTCCGGTCCGCTCGACCACGTGGAAGAGCGGCGAGGCGGTGAGGTCCCGGGTCAGGGCGTCGAAGCCGCCGGGGGGCAGCAGCCCCTCACCCGCGGTGTAGATGTCCTGGGTGCGCGTGAGGATGACGTAGGCCGTGGTGCCGGGCGGCAGCCGGGTCGAGAGGTAGCCCGCCGGGTCCTTGAGCATCTCGACGTTCTCGGGGAGCTCCTGCTCGGCGAAGAACCAGTGCTCCAGCCGGTCGTAGCGGTGCAGCGCCTGCGGGAACGACCCGGTGGTGGCCAGGATCAGCGCTCCTTCGGGAGCCCGGTCGATGGTGCGCGTGACGAGCGCGGTCTCGGCGGGCGGGGTGTAGTTCATCTGCTCCTTCCCGTAGTACGACGCCATGAAGCCGGCGAGCAGCGCGACCAGTGACACCGGCAGCGCGACGGCGCAGATCTTCCGTACGGCCGGGCGGACCCGGTGCGCCCCGGTGCCCCCGGCGGCCGGGACGAGCGCCGCGGCGGCGAAGAAAGCGGCGCCCGGGAGCGCGAACAGGTAGACCCGGAAGAGCATTTCGCCGCCGTAGTCGTTGACCACGAACAGGGGGACGGGCGCGGCCGAGGCCAGCAGCAGCGGCAGGGCGCTGTGCACCAGGCGGCGCCGCATCAGGAGGGCCGCGCCGGCGAGGACGGCGACGCCCAGCACCATCAGGACGTTGGCCCGCCCCGCGAGCTCGGGGCCGGCCCCGGTGAGCTGTCCGGCGTATCCGGCGCGGGAGTTCTGGGTGAGTTCGCCGAGGGAGTCGCGCAGGGTGCCCAGTGTCTCGGTGAAGAGGGGGCGGCCCATGGTGAGGTCCCAGGCCAGCATGAGCAGCCCGGCCACGGTGAGGAGCCCGGGGTTGCGGTAGCGGCGGGTGAGGTTGAGCGCGAGCAGGGTGACGCAGAGCATCACCGGGGTCAGCTGGTGCACCGCGTTGACGGCCACGATCAGGGGCACCAGGACCACGACACAGACCGCGCGCTGCCGGGTACGGGTGGGCGGCGGGACGGCTGCGGCGGCCGGGTCGAGCCAGGCCCGCGAGCGCAGCCGCCCGGCGGAGCCGGGGCGCACGAAGTGCCGTACGACGACGGCGAGTACGGCGAGGTGGAGGAGGAAGGCGAGCCCCTGCGGGGCGAGATAGTCCTGGCCCACCCAGTTGGCGAGCTGGAAGATCCAGACGGCGGTCCACACGAGGCGCCGGTCCTCGCTGAAGGTGCGGTAGATCAGGACCAGGACCGGCATCATCAGCAGGCCGAGGACGACGGGCGCCCAGTTCAGGTAGGCGGCGGCACTGTCGGCCCCGAAGGCTCGGACGAGCCCGCCGTTGAGCGTGAAGAAGCCGGGCCACTGGTCGTAGGCCGACATGTTGCCGGACAGGCCCTCGTTCGGCCGCAGTTCGCCCTTGGCCAGCAGGTGGTTGATGACCGCGTCGTGCTTGGACGCCCAGGGGTAGCGCTCCGAGTCGTACAGGACGGCGGGGACGCCCTTGAGTGCCATCAGCAGCCCGGCGCAGTACAGCGCGGGCCACCACGGGGCCGTGCCCGCGCGACGGAGGCTGACCAGGAAACCCGCGGTCAGGACGAGCAGGGAGAGGTAGTGGATGACGGGCAGCCGGTCCAGGAGCCCGTACTCGCCCATCGAGCGGAATCCGATGGACGGCAGCGAGGCGATCCAGAGACCGGCCGCCAGGAGTAACGGCAGCCAGGTGAGGACCGTCCAGGGTCTCAGCGCGCCGGGGAGACCGCGGGGCGCCGCCTCGGGGGCGGCGTCGTGCGACCGCCCGGGGGGAGGCCCCGGCTCGGCACTCCCCGCTGTGTCCCCCTTGACCGGCGCGGGCACATGCTGTGGCACGGTGCGACTCCCCCCACGGATGTGGTCGCGGCCGTCACGCCGCTGTCCCCTTAAGCGAAGTATAGGAATGTGCTTCGCCTTTGTGGCGCTCTCGTCCCTTTCTTCGCCGTCCTCACGTCACCCCGCGAACTCCGGCCCCCGCACGGCGGCCCGCCCCCGCCGGTACCACCGCCAGCCCACCGTCGGCAGCGAGTCGGGGAACGGCGCCACGCGCGCGCCCTCGCCCGCCATCCAGCGCTCGATGTCCCGCACGGTGTGGCTCCGCCTCAGGATCAGCCGCGCGATCCGGTACGGCTCGTCCCGGCCGGAGCTCAGCGCGTGCCGGACGGCCACCGCGCTCTCGTAACCGGCGGCGCGGGCGGCACGGCGCACGCGCACGCTGTTGTATCCGTGCGGATAGGCGAGATGGGCCACCTCATGGCCCAGGACGTCCTCCAGCACCTTCCTGGAGTCGACGAGTTCCGAGCGCAGAGCCGCGGCGGGCAGGGTGTCCAGCTGCGCGTGCGTGACGGTGTGCCCGCCCACCTCCATGCCGTACTGCTCCAGCAGGGGCGCCTGGGCCAGGCTCATCATCGGCGCGGGCGGCAGCAGGCTGCCCCCGCCGGACCGTGTCAGCGCGCCCGTCGTGAGATACGCGGTGGCCGGCATCGACCGTCCGGCGAGCGCCTCGGCGGTCGGCCCCGGCAGGTCCGCGAAACCGTCGTCGAAGGTCAGGACGACCGGCCGGTCCGGCAGCGGCTCACGCCCCGCGAGATGGGCGACGAGCGCACCGACCGGGACCGGCGTGCGGCCGCAGGCACCGATCGCGTCAAGCTGGGCGGCGAACTCCCTCGGCGTGACCGTGAATTCGGCGATCCACTCCGGCGGGTCGTCCATCACCGCGTGGTACAGCAGCACGGGTATCGGGGGCGCCACTCGTCTGCCGGGCTCCTCCGGTCCGCGCGCGCTCATCTCGCCTCCCAGGGGCGTGCGGCACGGACGGCGAGCCTCGCGCGTACGTATCCGAAGGGGCCGTACAGCAGACCTCTGCGCTCCAGCCGGGACAGATGTCGGGGCCACGGGTAGGTGTACGCGCCGTGCGCGCCGGGAACGCCGTTTTCCCCGGCGTCGGTGGCACGGGGCGCCGTCATCGTGCGGGCGTGGGCGAGGCCGCGCGGCAGCCGGGCCAGGAGGGACGGCAGCAGGGCGGGCCTCCGGACCAGTAGCGCGGTGAGGCAGGCGGTGAGCCCGGCGCCGTAGCCGTACGCCTGCCCGCACAGGTCCTCCCAGCGCTCCCGGTGGTGGTGCCAGACGATCGCGTCGGGCGTGTAGTGCAGTGGGTGCCCCCCGGCGAGGAGCCGTACGAACGCGTAGAGGTCGTCACCCCCCTTGGCCGCGGTGCCGGTTCCGGTGGCGGGGTCGAAACCTCCGACGGCTTTCAACGCCTCGCCGCGGAAGGCCATGTTGGCGCCCGAGCCGAAGCGCCCGGCCGTGAACGGGAAGAGCGGCTCGTCGGCGGGCGGGTGCGCGGGGTCGTAGCGGCGTGCGGCGAACCCCTTGGCGAAGCCGCCGTGGCTCTCCAGCAGGATCTGCGCCGGGGTGCTCAGCCTGGCCGGCAGGATCAGGCCCGTGACGCAGGCAAGCCTGGGGTCCTCGCCGAAGGGCCGGGTGAGGGCGCTGAGCCAGTGCGGGTCGGCGATGACGTCGTCGTCGGTGAAGGCGACGACGTCCGCCTTCGCGAGGAGGACCCCTCTGTTGTGCGCGGCCGCCAGACCGGGGACCGGCTCACAGGCATAGCTCACCCCCCGGCCGGCGTAGGCGGAGGTGATGAGCTCACGGGTGGCGTCCGTGGCCGGGGCGTTGTCGACGACCACGATCTCGAAGTCCGGGTGGTCCTGGGCGAGCAGCGAATCGAGGGCGCGGGCGAGCTGCGCGGGGCGCTCCCGGGTCGCGACGACGACCGTGGCCCTGGGCACCTCCCCGGCCGGAGGACGCTCCGGGGCGTCCGGGACGTCGATCTCGTCCGCCGCCTGCTCGGCGAGGACGGAGGCCGGATCGTCGCCCGCCCTGACGCGCCCGACGACCGTGCCGACGGGGCGCCCGCGCAGCCGCACCAGAGCGAAGATCCGCTGCTCCTCGCCGTCCCGCGGTCCCAGGGGCGGCCCGCCGGGCGCGGGCCCGATCCGGGCGCCCGTGCCGTCGGCCGCGTCGAGCTCCAGCTCGGCGACGGCCATGCCGGCGAGCCGGCCGACGCCGGGTAACCGCTCCGCCCTCCCCGCCTGTTCGTTCCCGTACGGCATCCGGTCCCCCCGGGTCGTGACGCTATGGACGTTTCGGTTCGCGCAGCCGGCCGGCCCGTTCGAGGCCGCGCTGCGCCAGGCCGGCCAGCCGTGGCCGGTTCCGTACGAAGCCGTGCGCGCGGCGGGAGGGTTCGCGGCCGGCCCACTGGAGGGCCGCGCCCACGCCCGGCCTGACCGAGGCACCCTCGTACACCGTGAGTTCACCGGTCTTCAGGGCGTCCTTGTACTCGGCCGCACCTCGCCCCATGTCGAGCATCCCGATGCCGTCGTCCGCCGCCGCCCGCGCCATCCGCAGATGCAGGATCAGGCCCGGTGAGAACTTCGCGAACCCGGGGTCGTACGCCGGGAACCAGCACGAGAGCACCGTGCGCGAGCGCAGCCCGAAGTGGGCGGCCACGGGCCGGTCGCCCGCGTACAGGACGGAGAGCAGGCCGGAACAGCCGGGTGCCCGGGTGTGGAAGAGGAACTCCGCCAGGTCTCGGATCCACCTCTTCGCGAAGCGGTCGCGCCGTCCGGTCCTGCGGTACTGGGCGGACTTCCACTCCATCAGGGTCCGCAGCACCGCCGGATCCCGCTCGTCGAGGACGAAACGCACCTCCCCGGCCTCGCGGCCGAGCTTGCGCTCCTTGGCCAGGGTGGTCCTGAGGAACTTCGGCGACCGTGCCCGCAGGACCTGCTCGTAGCGCTCGTAACCGTCGCCGACATCGATGACGTACGAGGCGTACGAGCGGGCGGCGTCCGGCTCGAAGAGGCCCTGGCCCTCCTCGAGGTTGTCGAACTCCCACGCGGAGAGCCCGCAGGCCCGCAGCAGCTCCCTCGCGTCCAGCGGAAGACCGGGGCGCAGCACGGCGCCCTGGACGTCGGAGACCCCGAAGCCGATGGCCCGGCCGTGGCCGAGCCGTCCCCGCTCGAAGGCGAGGAAACCGGCCGGTCCCCCGGATTCCTCGCTGATCAGCGCCACCCGCGCGTGCGGCCGGACCCGGCCGACGGCAAGGGCGAACTCCGGTTCCATGAACGGATGGGCCGGGGCGCCGGACTCGGCCCGGAGCTCCCGCCAGCTCTCGATGTCCCCCGCGCCCAGATCTCCGGGCCTGACCACACGTATGCGCCTGCTGCTCACTAGACCCCCCGGTCCTACCCCCCTGAGCCACGCTGCCCAGAACGGTACCGGGCGCGGTCACCCGGCGGTAGACAGCCGCGACATCCTGTGACCGACCGGTGAAAACCCCCTGCGCCGCCCCTGGGGCATCACACCGCCCGCTCGCCGCCCCGCCATACCGCCGCCACCAGGGGGACTCCCGGCCGGTAGGCCAGGTGGACATGGCTCGGCGCGTCCAGCATCACGAGGTCGGCGCGGGCGCCGGGGGTGATGCGGCCGATGTCGGTGCGGCGCAGAGCGGCGGCGCCTCCGGCGGTGGCGGACCAGACCGCTTCGTCGGGGGTCATACCCATGTCCCGTACGGCGAGGGCGACGCAGAACGGCATGGAGGAGGTGAACGAGGAGCCCGGATTGCAGTCCGTGGACAGGGCGACCGTGGCACCCGCCCCGAGGATGCGGCGGGCGTCGGGCCAGGCCGCCCGGGTGGAGAACTCGGCGCCGGGGAGAAGGGTGGCGACGGTGGAGCCCTGGCCGAGCGCGTCGAGGTCGGCGTCGTCGAGGTGGGTGCAGTGGTCGGCGGACGCCGCGTCCAGCTCGACGGCGAGCCGGACCCCGGGGCCGTGGCCGAGCTGGTTGGCGTGGACGCGGGGGTGGAGACCCCTGGCCTTCCCGGCGGTGAGGATCGTGCGCGCCTGGTCCTCGTCGAAGGCACCACGCTCGCAGAAGACGTCGATCCAGCGGGCGTACGGGGCACAGGCGTCCAGCATCGGGCCGGTGACGAGGCCGACGTAACCGGCGGGATCGTCGGCGTAGTCGGGGGACACGATGTGGGCGCCGAGGAAGGTGACCTCGTCGGTGTGGCGGGCGGCGATGCGCAGGGCGCGTGCCTCGTCCTCGACGGTGAGGCCGTAGCCGGACTTGGTCTCGAAGGTGGTGGTGCCCTGCCGGAGCGCCTCCGCGAGGTAGCGCGCGACGTTGGCGGAGAGCTCCTCGTCGGAGGCGGCGCGGGTGGCGGCCACGGTCGTGCGGATGCCGCCCGCGGAGTAGGGGCGGCCTGACATACGGGCGTTGAACTCGGCGGTGCGGTCGCCGGCGAACACCAGGTGGGAGTGGGAATCGACGAAGCCGGGGATCACGGCGCGGCCGCCCGCGTCGACGGCGTTGTCGGTGGCGGGTGCTTTGCTGGATTCACCGGTCCAGACGATCCGGTCACCGTCGATGACGACGGCCGCGTCCCGGATCAGGCCCAGGGGGGTTCCGTTACCGAGGGAGGGGTCGTTGGTGACCAGGTTCGCGATGTGGGTGATGGCGGTCGTCGGGGTGGTCGTCATCCGGGCACAGCTTTCTTTCGGCTCGGTCCCGGGCCGGGCCCGGGTTCACGGTGCGGTGGCGCGCAGGGCGCTCAGGCGTACAGGGCGGCGATGGCCGAGGCGAGCGCTCCGGGCACGTCGTCGATCCGTGTGTGCCGGCCGTCCCGGACGATGTGCCGACCCGCCACCACGGTGTGCCGCACATCGGCGGCCGTCGCGGCGAATACGGCTGCTTCGGCTGCCAGCCGGGGCACCGGCCCCGCTGTTCTGACGGAGTCCAGCGCCACGGTGGCGAGGTCGGCGGGCGCGCCCGGTTCGAGCACGCCCGCGTCCGGGCGGCCGAGCGCGGCGTGGCCCTCGGCGGAAGCCGCCCTGAGCAGCGCTGCCGCCGTCCAGTGGCCCCGGACATGGGTGCGCAGGCGTTCGTTGAGCTCCATCGCCCGTGCCTCCTCGAAGAGGTCGATCACGGCGTGGCTGTCACTGCCCAGCGAGAGGGGGGAGCCCGCGCCCTGGAGGGCGGTGGCCGGGCCGATGCCGTCGGCGAGGTCGCGTTCGGTCGTGGGGCACATGCAGGTGCCCGTCCGGGAGGAGCCCAGCAGCTCGATGTCCTCGGCCGTGAGGTGCGTGTTGTGGATGCCGGTGGTGTGCGGGCCGAGGACCCCGTGGTCGGCGAGGAGCCGGGCGGGGGTGCGGCGGTGGGCGGCGAGGCAGGCGTCGTTCTCCGCGGTCTGCTCGGAGAGGTGGACATGGAGCGGGGCCGCCCGCTCCTGCGCCCACTGCGCGACGGTGGACAGCTGCCCGGCCGGGACGGCGCGCACGGAGTGGATCGCGGCGCCGATCACCACCAGGTCGTCGTCGCCCTTGAGGAGGGAGGCACGCTCGGCCCAGGCGTCGGCGGTGGTGTCGGAGAAGCGCAGCTGGTGCCGGCTCGGCTTCTCCCCGAAGCCGGCGGCCAGATAGGCGGTGTCGAGCAGGGTGATGCGGATCCCGGCTTCGGCCGCCGCCGCGACGAGCGCCTCGCCCATGGCGTTCGGATTGTCGTAGGGCGTGCCTCCGGGCGCGTGGTGCACATAGTGGAATTCGCCCACCGCGGTGATCCCGGCCAGCGCCATCTCGGCGTATGTGGCACGGGCCAGGTCGTAGTAGGTGTCGGGGGTGAGGCGGGAGGCCGTCCGGTACATCAGCTCGCGCCAGGTCCAGAAGGTGCCGGACCCCACCTGGGCGGTGGAGCGCAGCGCGCGGTGGAAGGCGTGAGAGTGGGTGTTGGCCAGTCCCGGGACGGTCAGCCCGTCGAGCACGACGGCGCCGGGCGGCGGTGTGTCGATGCCCGTCCGGACCCCGGCGATGCGCCCGCCGGCCACGTCCAGGAGGACGCCCGGCTCGACATGGGTGGCGAGCCAGGCATGCGACATCCAGTACGTCGCGGTGACCGGTGTGCCCGTCGGTTGCGTTGTCAGCTGCACGCGAGACCTTCCAGTACGTCGGCGAGTGCCCTCACCCCGGCCACGCAGTCGTCCTCGGCGGCGTGCTCGGCGGGTGAGTGCGAGATCCCGGTGGGGTTCCGTACGAACAGCATGGCGGTCGGCACGGAAGCGGACAAAATACCCGCGTCGTGTCCGGCTCCCGTACCGAGCACGGGGACGGTGCGCCCGCCGCCGTCCGGGCCGCGCTTCTCCAGCACCCGGCCGATCTCGTCCCGGAGCGCGTGCTGGAAGTCCACCACCGGCGTGAACGACTCGCGTACGACGTCGAGATCGATCCCGGCCCGCTCGGCGTGCTCCCTCGCGGCCCGCTCGACGCCGCTCACGACGGCGTCGAGAGTGGCCTGGTCGGCGGCGCGTGAGTCGAGCCACCCCCGCACGAGGGAGGGGATCGCGTTGACCCCGTTCGGCTCGACGGCGATCTTGCCGAAGGTCGCGAGACCTCCGGCGAGCTCGGCCTCGCGCCGGGCCGCGAGCACGGTCTCGGCGTACGTGAGCATCGGGTCGCGCCGGTCGGCGAGGCGTGTCGTGCCGGCGTGGTTGGCCTCGCCCCGGAAGTCGAACCGCCAGCGGCCGTGCGGCCAGATGGCCGAGGCGATCCCGACCGGGTCCCCGCTCAGGTCGAGGGCGCGCCCCTGCTCGACATGGAGCTCGACGAACGCACCGATCCGGGCGAGCCGTTCGGGGTCGGGCCCGATGGCGTCGGGGTCGTAGCCCGCGGCCTCCATGGCCTGCGGGAGCGAGACGCCGTCCCCGTCCCGGAGCCGGTGCGCGTGCTCGACGGTCAGCTGTCCGGCGGCGAGCCGGGAGCCGACGCAGGCCAGCCCGAAGCGGGCCCCCTCCTCGTCGCCGAAGTTGGTGATGGCGAAGGGCCTGGTGAACACCGCTCCCCTGCGGCGGAGTTCGTCCAGGGCGGCGAAGGAGGACACCACACCGAGAGGGCCGTCGAAGGCGCCGCCGTCCGGCACGGAGTCGAGGTGGGACCCGGTGACCACGGCGTCCCCGGCGAGCGGGTCGCCGAGCCAGGCCCACTGGTTGCCGTTGCGGTCGACCTCGTGGTCGAGACCGCGCGCCTCGGCCTGCGCCTGGAACCACAGGCGGCACTCGGCGTCGGCGCCGGTCCAGGCGTAGCGGCGGTAGCCGCCGGACGCGTCGCTGCGGCCGATGGGCCGCAGCGAGCGCCACATGGCGTGGAAGGTGTCGCTCACGCGGTGCCTTCCTCCCGCATCGGGATGCGCACGCCGCGCTCGTCCGCCACCGACTCCGCGATGTCGTAGCCCGCGTCCACGTGCCGGATGACGCCCATGCCCGGGTCGTTGGTGAGGACGCGGCGGATCTTCTCGCCGGCCAGCTCCGTGCCGTCGGCGACCGAGACCTGGCCCGCGTGGAGGGAGCGGCCCATGCCCACGCCGCCGCCGTGGTGGATGGAGACCCAGGAGGCGCCGGAGGCGACGTTCACCATGGCGTTCAGGAGCGGCCAGTCGGCGATCGCGTCGGAGCCGTCGAGCATGGCTTCCGTCTCGCGGTAGGGGGATGCCACCGAACCGCAGTCCAGGTGGTCGCGGCCGATCGCGAGCGGGGCGGCGAGGGTGCCGTCGCCGACCATGTCGTTGAACATGTCGCCCGCCTTGTCGCGCTCGCCCTGGCCGAGCCAGCAGATGCGCGCGGGCAGGCCCTGGAAGTGGACCCGCTCCCCGGCCATCCGGATCCAGCGGTGCAGCGACTCGTTCTCCGGGAAGAGGTCCAGGAGCGCCTTGTCCGTCTTGTGGATGTCCGAGGCCTCACCTGAGAGCGCGGCCCAGCGGAAGGGGCCCTTGCCCTCGCAGAAGAGCGGCCGGATGTAGGCGGGCACGAAGCCGGGGAAGTCGAACGCGCGCGTGTAACCGGCGAGCTGGGCCTCGCCCCGGATCGAGTTGCCGTAGTCGAAGACCTCCGCGCCCGCGTCCATGAAGCCGACCATGGCCTCGACGTGCTTGGCCATCGAGTCACGCGCGCGGGTGGTGAAGCCCGCCGGGTCCTTGGCCGCGTACGAGGCCATGTCGTCGAGGTCGACGCCGACGGGGAGGTACGCGAGCGGGTCGTGGGCCGAGGTCTGGTCGGTCACGATGTCGATGGGGGCGCCCTCGGCGAGCATGCGCGGAAGGAGCTCCGCCGCGTTGCCGAGCAGGCCGATGGAGAGCGGACGACGGGCGTCGCGCGCCTCCACCGCCAGCTGGAGCGCGTGCTCCAGGGAGTCGGCCCTCACATCCAGGTACTTGTGCTCGATGCGGCGCTCGATGGCGCGCGGGTCGACGTCCACACAGATCGCGACGCCGTCGTTCATCGTCACCGCGAGCGGCTGGGCGCCGCCCATGCCGCCGAGACCGGCGGTGAGGGTGATCGTGCCGGCCAGGGTGCCGTCGAACCTCTTCGCGGCGACCGCGGCGAACGTCTCGTAGGTGCCCTGGAGGATGCCCTGCGTCCCGATGTAGATCCAGGATCCGGCGGTCATCTGCCCGTACATGGTGAGCCCGAGGGCCTCCAGACGGCGGAACTCCTCCCAGTTGGCCCAGTCGCCGACCAGGTTGGAGTTGGCGATCAGGACGCGCGGCGCCCATTCGTGGGTCTGCATGACGCCGACCGGCCGCCCGGACTGGACGAGCATCGTCTCGTCCTGCTTGAGCGTCCGCAGCGTACGGACCATGGCGTCGAAGGACCGCCAGTCGCGGGCCGCCTTGCCCGTGCCGCCGTAGACGACGAGCTTGTCGGGGTGTTCGGCGACCTCGGGGTCGAGGTTGTTCTGCAGCATGCGGAGGGCGGCTTCCTGCTGCCATCCCAGGGCGCTCAGTTCCGTACCGCGCGGTGCCCGTACGGGGCGGGGTCCTGACATGGCGATGCCTCCTCGCGAATGTGACTCTCTTATTCACATCCTGGCCGCCTGAATACTCCTAGTCAACAGGTGAACCCCCCGCCTCCCCCGGGCAGGCCTGAAGTCATCACATTCCCGCACCGGCATCCACTCCACCACCGGCAAGGTCGCGGGCAAGGTCGGCGGGGCACTCTGGCTGCCGTTCCTGATCGGTTCGCCGAGATCCTTCTCCTGATCGGAATCGGTCTCCGGGTGGTCGACAAGGCGGTGATGCCGGCCCGCGATCAGGCCTGACGACGGACGGAGGCGGACCGGATCCGCCACGGAACGACAGCCGGCCGGACACATTCCGGCCGGCCATCGCGCGTCCAATACACGGCCCGCCGCATGTACCTGTGGAAAATGCCAGAACTCCCACCAGGCGCACACACGTTGCGTAGCCTCTCCATTACATCCGTACGCCACGTCGGGAGGGAGTTCGCGTTGCCCGGGATCGACGAGTGCCTGATCGAAGTCATGAGGCTGCCCGGTGCCCGGGGTGCCGCGGTGGTCGACTGGACGAGCGGTCTCGCGCTCGGCACCATCGGCGAGTCGCCCAACGGCGACCACGAGGCCACGGCCGCCGAGACGGCCGAGGTGGCGAGGATGGCCGCCGAACAGCCGGTCTTCGCCCAGGCGGAGGCGCCCGCCGGCTTACCGGGGCCGCCCGCCCCGGCCGTCGAGGACGTCATCGTCACCACCGCCCCCGGCTACCACATCCTCCGTTTCGTCGAGACGGCCTTCGACAGCAGCGTCTTCCTCCACCTCTGGCTGGACCGCGCGGAGGGCAATCTCGCCCTGGCGCGCATACGGCTCGGCGAGATAGCGGAGCGGCTGGTCCTGGCATGAGACCCGCCGCCACCGTCCGGCCCGGCGCAGCCGAACGGGCCGCGCCCTCCCCGATGCTGCAGCGGCTGGAGGCGGAGCGCGCGACCGGCGCACTGATGCGCGACCGCGGCACCCTCTACCTCGCCGACGGCCAGGTCGTCCACGCGGAGAGCCCCGCGACCCCCGGAATCGACGTCCTGCTCACCACGGGCGGGGCGCTGCGCTCCGAGGGCTGGTGGGACGCGGTCGCCCAGGCGGGTGCCGGACAGCGGGTCGGCCGCTACCTCGTCGACAGCGGCCGGGTCCCGGGCGGCGCGCTGGAGCTCTGCCATCTGGGCGCCCTGTACGACGCGGCGTTCTTCGCCCTGGCCCCCACGCACACACCCGCCCGCTTCCGCTACGGCGTCTCCCACTGGATCGGCCCCGTCCGCCCCGTGCCCGTGCACGCCGTGCAGCGCGAGACGCTCCGGCGCCGGGAACTCCTGGACCGGATCTGGCCGGACGCGCTCACCGACAGCGCCCCGCTCTCCCCCACGGCCCATCCTGTGGACGCCCCGGTCCCGCCACGCCAGCGCCGCGTCCTTGCCCTGGTGAACGGCGAGCGCACGGCCACGGACATCGCCCAGGAGCTGGGCCGCTCGGCGTTCCACATCCTGGTCGACCTGCGCCGGCTCGCGGCCGCCGGACTGGTCGAAGCGGTCCGCCCCGCCACAGCGGGCTCCGCACCGGCGTCCGGGCCCGGCCGCATCACGCTGCCCGAGGTCACGAACGACCCCGACGTCGCCCTGTTGCGCCGGCTCAGAGACGCATTGGAGGCCTTGTGATACGCGCGCTCAGACAGCGTGCCGGGAGGAGACAGCTGATGGTGCCCGAGGCAGAGGTGCAGGACGTCCTCGACGAGCTCCAGCGGTTACGCGCCCGGGTGCCCCTCCTGACCGGCGCGCTGGCCGCCAGTACGGACGGCCTGATCGTCGCCCAGGACACCCCTGGCATCGAGGCCGAGGGCGTCGCCGCGCTGACCGCCGCCGCGCTCGGCGTCTCGATCCGAATGACCGACGCCACCGGACGCGGCGGCTTCCGCGAACTCCTGATCCGTGGCGAGAGCGGCTACATCGCCACCTACGCGGCGGGTTCATCCGCCGTCCTCACCCTGCTGGCCGAGGACCGCATCAACGTAGGCCGTCTCCACCTGGAGGGCCGCCGCGCCGGGGCACGCATCGGCGAACTCGTCGATGCCTCCCAGGACCGGCCCGACCGCCCCGTGCCGGCTCCACGGCCGCAGCAGTCGCGGGCCCTGCCCCGCCGCACCGTCACACCGGATTCCACGTGACACCCGCCGCGGCCCGTCACGCACGCGCCACGGATGGACAGCGCACCACCAAGCAACGGACCGGCCACCGGGCCGGACAGGGAAAGGGAACGAGCACTATGGCCAACACCGAAGCGTCACTGAAGGATGCGATGGCGTCGATCGAGGGGACCCTCGGTGTCGCACTCGTCGACTACACCAGCGGCATGGCCCTGGGCACCCTCGGCGGTGGCAAGGACTTCAACCTGGAGGTCGCCGCGGCCGGCAACACCGACGTGGTCCGGGCGAAGCTCCGGACGATGGAGCACCTGGGCATCAAGGACGAGATCGAGGACATCCTGATCACCCTCGGCACCCAGTACCACCTGATCCGGCTGCTCAAGACCCGTGGCAACAACGGCCTCTTCCTCTACCTCGTGCTGGACGGCGGCCGGGCCAACCTCGCGATGGCACGCCACCAGCTGCGGAAGATCGAGGCGGAGCTGGAGATCTGACCCGGCTCTCTCACCGGCGGCGACGCCGCGCCCCACCGGGCGCGGCGTCCCCCGCCACGGGTCCGGTCGTCCGGTAGGCCTTCACGCGCCTGCCCGTGGGCCGTCCGCGCTCCACCCAGTCGGTGCGCACCCAGTACAGGACGTCGTCCCGCCGCTCCCGCTGCCCGATCCGTACGGCCTTCAGCCAGAGCCCGGCCCCGGCCCCGGCCATCACCAGCCCGCCCGCACCGGGCAGCACGTACGCGCTCGCGACCGCCACCAGGAACACACCGGCCACCCACCAGCGGTAGCCACGCCGCCGGTTCCGTACGGTCACGTCCCGGTCCTGGAGGAAGTCTCCCCGCCCGGCCCGCGTGGCGCCCTTCGCGAGCTCCGCGTACCGCCCGGTGCGCGTGAACGCCACGGCGGCCAGGGTCACCAGGAACAGCGCGGCCCCCGCCAGCAGTCCGATCTGCCGGCCGGTGAGCCCCGGGACGAACGCCCCGACGGCCGCCGCCAGCAGCCCCGGCCACCACAACGGCGCGGCGCCGGCTCTCACGATCACGGCCACCCTCGCCAACGACTGCGTTCCGCGCCCCACGTCCGTACCCCTCTCCCGCCATCCCCTGTGGACCTTTCCGGTCGCGGAGATTAGTAGGCACAGATGAGCGACGTCTGAGAATCGGCGGAGCCGGCCGCCCGGAGTTCCGACCGCCCGCCCGGGGCTCCGGCTACTCGACGAACAGCCCCCACGCGGCGGCCCGCGCGTCGAACTCCTCCAGCCGGGCCTGCGCCTCGGGCAGCCCGTCGCACATGGCCTCCAGCAGTACCCGCCCCAGCAGCATCGGGGCGCACGCGGTGTCGAAGGCCAGCCCGGTCCCCACGGCCGCCGGAATCAGCAGATCGCTGTGGGCGGCGACCGGTGCGAACGCCGAGTCGGCCACGGTCACGACGGTCAGCCCCCGCTCCCGGGCGTACGCCAGCGCGTCCACGACCTCACGCGGGTGCCGGGGCAGCGCGAAGCACATCAGCGCGCTCGCGCCCGCGCGCGCCGCCGCGTCGATGCGGTCGTGCAGCATGCTGCCGCCCTCGTCGAGCACCCGCACATCCGGGTGCACCTTGGCGGCGAAGTACCCGAACCCCCTGGCCTGCGAGGACGCGGCCCGCAGCCCGAGCACGAGCAGCGGCCCGGACCCGGCGAGCAGCCGCCCCGCCCGCTCCACGGGGGCCGGATCGGCGAGCAGTTCGGACAGCTGCCGCAGGTTCTCGATCTCCGCGCGCACCGCCTGCTGGTACTCGTTGAAGCTCTCCTCCACCCCGCCCCCGTCGGCCGCACCCTCCGGGGCGACCTCCCTGAGGTGCTTGCGCAGCGCGGGGTACCCGTCGAAGCCGAGTGCGACGGCGAAGCGGGTGACGGACGGCTGGCTGACCCCGGCCAGTTCGGCGAGCTCCACGCTCGACAGGAACGGGGCGTCGGCCGCCCGCCGCACCATGGAGTGCGCGATCCGCCGCTGGGTGGGCGTCAGCCGCTGCCCCTCGAAGAGCCGCTGCAACCGCGCAGCCGGGCTGCTCCCGCTCATGCTGTCCCCTCCAGAGTTCCGGCGCACCGGTCCGGCACCGAGGAATCCATTCAGCCAGCAAGCGGTCTGAATGTCCATATACAGCCCCCGCCCGCCGCTCCCATTGCGGGACCGCCCTCCGCTGCCGACCCTGGGATCATGATCCCAGCCAATACGAGAGGGCCGGGCGGCGTCATCGTCCGCTACGGCGATGCCGAGGCCGAGCACGTACTGAGCGTCTACGCCGACCTGCGCTGCCCCTACTGCAAGCGCATGGAGCTCGACCTCGGAGCCGTGATGGAGGGGGCCGCGGACGAGGGCAGATTCGCGGTGGACCACCACTTCGGCACGTTCATCGACGACTCCGCGGGCGGCAGCGGCTCCATGGAGGCCCTGGCCGCGCTGGGAGCCGCCGCGGACGAGGGGCAGAAGCCGTTCATGCACTACCTGCGGGTGCTGTACGCCGATCAGCCCAGCGAGGACGTGGACGCCTTCGCCGACCGGGCCACCCTGCTGCGGCTGGCCGACGAGGTCGAGGCACTGCACACCGACGCCTTCCGCCAGAAGGTCGGTGAGCGCACCTACCTGCCCTGGGCGGCGCAGGTGTCGGCCGCCTTCGGGACGAGCGGCGTCCGGTCCACCCCGACGGTGCTGATCGACCGCACCCCGGTCCCGGTCATCAACTCCATGGGGTACGCGGTCACGCCCGAGGCGTTCCTCGCCGAGGTGACCTCTCGCTGAGCGTCCGGACCACGCGCACCGTCCGGGGTCAGAACACGACGCGGGCCGCCGTCAGCGCTGCCCGCGCACCGGGATCGCCCTCCAGCTCCAGGCGGCCGCGCACCGGCCGCCCGGACACATGCCGGGCGAAGTCGACCGCGTCGGCGTGGAGGGTCGCCGCCGGGGTTCCGATGCCCAGCAGACGGCGTCCGCCCGCGGGCCCGGTGAGGTCGACCTCCACGGCGGGGCCCGTCCAGGCGAGGGCGAGGTCGAGCACCACCTGGTCCACGATCTCCCGGTCGTGTCCGTCGAGGACCGACTCGGCCCCGATGGCGCCGCAGAGGTCCACCCGGTGCATCCAGGTGTCACGGGCCAGGAGGACGTTGCCGAGGTAGTCCATCGAGTCGTCGGGCAGCGCCTTCGCCTCCGGATAGAGCAGGCTCAGCCTGACCCTGCGGCGGAGCGGTGCGGGCATGCGGCGCAGGGCGATGAGGGCCTGGGGCGCGAAGTGGGCGAGGGCGCCGATCAGTTCGCGGCCCGGAACGGCCTTCCTGTCCTCGATCTGGGCCTCGTTGTGCCCGTCCCGCCGGCCGAGGTGCGGATGGGTCCGGGCGGCCCGCCGGATCCGGCGCACGGCTACCCAGGGGCGCGGCACCTCCTCGTACTGGCCGACGGTGTGCGCCAGCATGTCCCGGACGTTCCAGCCGGTACAGGCGGTCGGGCGCCGCCAGTCCTCGTCGGAGAGCTCACGGAACGTGGAGAGCGTCGCCCGGAGCTCGGCCTCGTTGACCAGGCGGGCCCGCGTCCCGGACGTCCGGGGGATGGCCCGGGCGGAGGATGTCGTGGTGGCCATGGGCGCGCCTCCCGTCTCCGGTCCTGCGGCAACAACGCTACGCCGACGGGGCACGGCCCGCCCTGTGTGACGGGCCGCCGAAACAGGGGGGCTAGCCCCACTGACCCGAGCGCCCCGGGTTCGTACCGTACACGTATGGAAGCCCGTGACCCTGAGCTCAGGCGAGAGCTCGACGCCACCCTGCAGGCCCGCGGCGAGCTGGGGCCCGAGTACGAGTCCGCACTCATCGACTCGTTCCTGGAGAAGGTCGAGCAGCGGCTCGCCGGCACGTACGACCAGCGGACGAGAAGGCAGCTCGCCGAGCAGCAGATGGCGGCCGCCCGGGGTACCACGCAGCCCGCCAGGCCGGTCGGCACCTTCGGGGAACGGTTCGGCTTCGGGGTCGTCTCGCTGGTGCTGGCCATCCCCCTGTCCGCGATCGGCGTCGCGAACGCCGGGAAAGAGGGGCTCGTCGTGGCGTGGCTGGGGATCTTCGGCGTGAACGCCGTGCACGCCGCCCGCGCGTGGCCGTGGGGCACGGGGAAGCGGCGGACCTCGTCCGACTGGGACGGCTGAGGGAAAGACGAGGGAAAAGATAATCGCGGGGACCGCCGCACCCCCGGTCGCCCGGGGGGCGGGACGACGGCGGTCCCCGCGAGGGACGCGGTCCCGGGTCAGGGCCGGGTGCCGCGTCCTGGCGACGGTGGAGGTCCGGGAGCCGCTCCGTAGTCCGTGTCGCCGTATGTGGTGCCGGCGGGTTTCCCTGCCGACACCCATTACTGTGCCGGAGCCGTGTTAAGCCGGTGCTGCGTCAACGTGTCGCGCTCGTACCGTTTTCGCGAACCCGGGAAACCCGGGGCGCTACGGCTTGGGCGCCGCGTCCTTCGCCAGGAACGCCAGCAGGTCCTGCCTGCTCACGACGCCCGTCGGCTTGCCCTCGACGAGGACGATCGCCGCGTCGGCGCCGTCCGCACCGCTGAGCACGGCCATGAGGTCCTCGACGGGCTCCCCCGAGCCGACCTGCGGCAGCGGGGCCGACATGTGCTTCTCCAGGGAGTCGGACAGCGTGGCCCGCTGGGTGAACAGCGCGTCCAGGAGCTCACGCTCCACGACGGAGCCGATGACCTCGGCGGCCATCACGTCCGGGTGTCCCGCACCCGGTTTCACGATCGGCATCTGGGAGACGCCGTACTCCCGGAGGACGTCGATGGCCTCGCCGACCGTCTCCTCGGGGTGCATGTGGACGAGGGAGGGGAGCGGCCCCTCCTTGAAGTCGAGCACCGCGCCGACCCGGGCGGACGGCCCGGCGTCCTCCAGGAAGCCGTAGTCGGCCATCCACTCGTCGTTGAAGATCTTGCTCATGTAGCCGCGGCCGCTGTCCGGCAGCAGGACGACGACCACGTCCTCCGGGCCGAGGCGCTTCGCGACCTCCAGGGCCGCGACGACCGCCATGCCGCAGGAGCCGCCGACGAGCAGGCCCTCCTCCTTGGCGAGACGGCGGGTCATCTGGAAGGAGTCCTTGTCCGAGACCGCGACGATCTCGTCCGTGACCGTACGGTCGTAGGCGCTCGGCCAGAAGTCCTCACCGACGCCCTCCACGAGGTAGGGGCGCCCCGAGCCGCCGGAGTAGACGGAGCCCTCCGGGTCGGCGCCGACGATCCGCACGCGGTTCTCGCTGATCTCCTTGAGGTAGCGGCCCGTACCGGTGATCGTGCCGCCGGTGCCGACGCCCGCGACGAAGTGGGTGATCCGTCCCTCCGTCTGCTCCCAGAGCTCCGGGCCCGTGGTCTCGTAGTGCGAGCGCGGGTTGTTGGGGTTGGAGTACTGGTCGGGCTTCCAGGCCCCCGGCGTCTCCCTGACCAGGCGGTCGGAGACGTTGTAGTACGAGTCCGGGTGCTCGGGGTCCACGGCCGTCGGGCAGACGACGACCTCCGCCCCGTAGGCCCGCAGCACGTTGATCTTGTCCGTGGACACCTTGTCCGGGCAGACGAAGATGCACTTGTAGCCCTTCTGCTGGGCGACGATGGCCAGGCCCACGCCCGTGTTGCCGCTGGTCGGCTCCACGATCGTGCCACCGGGCTTCAGCTCACCGCTCTGCTCGGCGGCCTCGATCATGCGCAGCGCGATGCGGTCCTTCACCGATCCGCCGGGATTGAAGTACTCGACCTTGGCCAGGACCGTCGCCTGAATGCCTGCCGACACATTGCGCAGCCTGACCAGCGGGGTGTTGCCGACAAGACTGATCATCGAATCGTGGAATTGCACCGTGTACTCCGGGATCTCCGTAATGGTCAGGCAAGAGTATGCGTACGGGCAGGAGATTGGACGGAGCGATTGAGCTACGCCCTCCACGGGGCAGGTAGTGCTGTGTACAGCTGTACGGCACGGAGGAGGTGGACCGGACTGTGTCGAGAGCGAGGGTGGCGCGGCGGATCGCGGCGGGTGCGGCCTATGGGGGCGGCAGCGTAGGGCTGATCGGTGCGGCGACGGTGGGGCTGGTGCTGGCCGAGGTACAGCTGGCGAAGCGGCAGGTCGGCGGGGGTAAGGCCCCGGTCCCGCCGAGTGCGGACGGGCGGTACGGGGTGGCGTTCGCCGGCCCCTCCGATCCGTTGCGCTTCGTCCTGCTGGGCGACTCGACGGCGGCCGGCCAGGGCGTGCGGAGAGCAGGCCAGACCCCGGGGGCGCTGCTGGCGTCCGGACTGGCGGCGGTGGCCGAACGACCGGTGGATCTCCGGAACGTGGCCCTGCCGGGAGCCCGGTCGGACGATCTGGAGCGCCAGGTGTCCCTGGTGCTGGCCGATCCGTCAGGGGTGCCGGACGTCTGCGCGATCATGATCGGCGCGAACGACGTGACCCACCGAATGCCCGCGACACAGTCGGTGCGCTGTCTGAGCACGGCCGTACGGAGGCTGCGCACGGCAGGTGCGGAGGTCGTCGTGGGCACCTGCCCGGACCTGGGCACGATCGAGCCGGTCTACCAGCCCCTGCGGTGGCTGGCCCGGCGGGTGAGCCGGCAGCTGGCGGCGGCCCAGACGATCGGCGCGGTGGAACAGGGCGGGCGGACCGTCTCGCTGGGCGACCTGCTCGGTCCGGAGTTCGAGGCGAACCCCCGGGAGCTCTTCGGTCCCGACAACTACCACCCCTCGGCCGAGGGGTACGCGACCGCTTCGATGGCGATGCTGCCGACCCTGTGCGCGGCTCTCGGCCTGTGGCCGGAGTCCGACCACCTGGACGGTTCCCGCCGCGAGGGCATGCTGCCGGTCGCCAAGGCGGCCTCCCGTGCCGCGCGCGAGGCGGGCACCGAGGTGACGGCGGCGCGCGCGCCCTGGGCCCTGCTCAAGCACCGCAGGCGCCGGCGCCTGCCCGCCCATACGGAACCGGTGCCGCACGACGGCACGGGGCCGGACACGGACGGCGGGCCGATGCCGGGGCGCGGGTCGGGGGCGACGTGGCGGCGGGCCTGAGCGCGACGCCCCGCCGCCACGGGAACATTCCGGGAAACTGAGCGGTTGCTTAGAAAAGAGGTCCGCATCACATCGCCTGTTGGGTGACCTCAGCTATACGTCCGGGTAACTTCCAAGGCAGTCCAGCCTTCCTGCCTTCCAGCCCTCATGGAGCCGCGTGATGCCCGAAGCCGTGATCGTCTCTGCTGCCCGTTCGCCCATCGGCCGGGCCTTCAAGGGGTCCCTCAAGGACCTGCGCGCGGACGACCTGACCGCGACCATCATCCAGACGGCGCTGGCCAAGGTCCCCGAGCTGGACCCGAAGGACATCGACGACCTGATGCTCGGCTGCGGCCTTCCCGGCGGCGAGCAGGGCAACAACCTGGGCCGCATCATCGCCGTACAGATGGGGATGGACCACCTCCCCGGCTGTACGGTCACCCGCTACTGCTCGTCCTCGCTCCAGACCAGCCGCATGGCGCTGCACGCCATCAAGGCCGGCGAGGGCGACGTCTTCATCTCCGCCGGTGTCGAGACGGTGTCCCGCTTCACCAAGGGGAACTCCGACAGCCTGCCGGACACGCACAACCCGCTCTTCGCCGACGCCGAGGCGCGCACCGCCGCCCGCGCCGAGCAGGAGGGGACGAGCTGGACCGACCCGCGCGAGGAGGGCCTCGTCCCGGACGCGTACATCGCGATGGGGCAGACCGCCGAGAACCTGGCCCGGATCAAGGGCGTCACCCGCCAGGACATGGACGAGTTCGGCGTGCGGTCGCAGAACCTCGCCGAGGAAGCCGTCAAGAACGGCTTCTGGGAGCGCGAGATCACCCCCGTGACCACGCCGGACGGCACGGTCGTCTCGAAGGACGACGGCCCCCGCGCCGGCGTCACCCTGGAGGGCGTGCAGGGCCTGAAGCCGGTGTTCCGCCCCGACGGGCTCGTCACCGCCGCCAACTGCTGCCCGCTCAACGACGGCGCCGCCGCACTGGTGATCATGTCCGACACCAAGGCGCGCGAGCTGGGTCTGACCCCGCTGGCCCGCATCGTCTCGACGGGCGTCTCCGGCCTGTCCCCCGAGATCATGGGCTACGGACCCGTCGAGGCCAGCAAGCAGGCCCTCAAGCGCGCCGGGCTGACCATCGACGACATCGACCTGGCCGAGATCAACGAGGCGTTCGCCGCCCAGGTCATCCCCTCCTACCGTGACCTCGGCCTGCCGCTGGACAAGGTCAACGTCAACGGTGGCGCGATCGCCGTGGGCCACCCCTTCGGCATGACCGGCGCCCGCATCACGGGCACGCTGATCAACAGCCTGCAGTTCCACGACAAGCAGTTCGGACTGGAGACGATGTGCGTCGGCGGCGGCCAGGGCATGGCCATGGTCATCGAGCGGCTGAGCTGACCTCGGCCGACTGCGAGTGACCGCAGCCCAGGGGCCGCGTTGAATCGAGCCGAGCTCCGATCGTGACCGAATCTCCCCCAGGATGTGATCTGCGTCCCGGGGGAGAGTCGTTTCTGCAGGTCACGCCAGCCACAGAGCTAAACACCAGGCCCAAAGACCTGTCCAATTCGTGACGTAATGCACTGACAGCAGGCATCGGTACAGGACAAGCTGATGTAGGAAGTCGGGGGTGTCGATTGAAACCGGGAGTATGTCAGTGAGCGCCATGCCGTTTGCCCTGTTGCTGACCACCGCCGCTGCCACGGCCGTCGGCGCCGCCGCTCTGCACGCTGCTCACGGGCTGCGTAAGCAGGTCACAGCCCTGCGCACGGAGCTGGCGGAGGGGCGCAGCCCGCACGCGTCCGTGCCCGAGCAGCAGAACCGGAGCACCGGCACACCCGCCGAGGAGATACGCGCGGCGGTCGCCGAGGCGCTCGCGGAGGAGCGGGAGCGCGAGCTCGCCGAGGCCCGCGCCTTCTGGGCGGCCCAGGAAGCACGCGACGCCGCCGACGCCCCGTCCCTGCTGGGCGGGCTCGGCGAGGACCTCCCGTTCTTCATGCCCCGCCAGACCGACTTCGCGGGCCTGGAGGCCATGGACCTCGAAGCCGGCGACGCACTGGACGAGCTCGCCGGGCTGGCGGAGCTCACCGACATGCCCGAGGTCACCGAGTACGCGGAATACCCCGAGGACTCCCCCGAGCTGGCCGCGGCCCGTCGCCGCCACCCGTCGCACCCGGACTTCGTCCCCGTGCAGACACCTGTTGTCACCGACCATGAGCGTACCGTGAACAGGCTGGAACTGCTCGCCGATACCGGTACGGAGCTCACCGACGTGCGACCGGGCCCCCTCGGGACGCTCGATGTGTACGTCTTCGCCGACGGCACCACGCTCTGTATGACCCCGGGCCACCGGGAGACCGCCGAGCGGCTCGCCGACTCGCTGCGCTCCGGTGAGCAGCCGGTTCTGCTGGGCGGTTCGGGAGTCTCCGGCGCCTACGCGCTGACGTTCTCGTGCGGCGAGGAGAACGTCTACATCCTCGCCGACCGCGTCATCGCCTCGTTCTAGCGCGGCCCGGCGGCGAACGCCCGCGCCGCCGCCTCCTCGACACACCGCACGGCCTCGTCCAGCTCCTGGGACGAGGCCGTTTCCAGTGCCACGGCCAGATCCCGCCCGGCGACCGCGAGCTGGTCGCCGACCGCGAATATCCCGGCGTCCGGCATGGTCCTCGGCTTCCGGTCCGGGGCTTCGGCGCGCTGGGCCCGGGCGGACAGTTCCCTCGCCGTCGCCAGGGCCTCGGCGGCCGCACCGCGCTGCAGCCGGCTCTGCGGGCTACTCCGCAGCCGGTCGGCGAAACGGTCCACAGCGGTGATCAGAGGCGTCGTATCAAGCACGCCGTGACCCTACGCGCCCCCGCAGGATGGTTGCCAACACGCCGATGCTCGGGCACGGTGTCGGGAAGGACCAGCAACGCGCACTGCGTCGGAGGCGCCGATGTCGCATGTCTTCTCCGAAGAAACCCATCGCAACCTGCTCTCCCGGATTCCCCATTGCACCGGTCGTGACATCCCCGACTGGCTCCGCACGGTCGACGAAGGCCCCTCCCTCTTCCGCTTCGAGGAGAAGGTCAGCTGGCTGCGGAGCGAACACGACCTCACCTACGGCCACGCCAAGGCGATCATCCATGAGTACGACCTGAGGCGGGCCGCGCGGAAGCTCCTCTGAGCCACGCACACTCCCCCCGCGACAACAGAACGGGACGGCCCGCAGGCGATGAGCCTGCGGGCCGTCCCGTCGTCGTCGCGCCTACGGGTCAGTCGTTCCCGTTGAGGATGGAGAGCAGACGCAGCATCTCCAGGTAGATCCACACCAGGGTCAGGGTGAGGCCGAAGGCCGCCAGCCAGGACTCCTCGCGCGGTGCGCCGTAGTTGATGCCGTCCTCGACCTGCTTGAAGTCCAGGGCCAGGAAGCACGCGCCGAGGATGACGCCGATGACTCCGAAGAGGATGCCCAGGCCACCGCTGCGGAAGCCGAGGCCGTCACCGCCGCCGAACACGCTGAACAGCAGGTTGACCATCATCAGGAGCACGAAGCCCACGGCCGCGGCCATCACGAAGCCGTAGAAACGGCGGGTGACGCGGATCCAGCGCATCTTGTACGCGATGAGGACACCGGCGAAGACACACATGGTGCCCATCACCGCCTGCATCACCGTGCCGGGGCTGATGTAGGTGCTGACCGTGCTGGAGATCACTCCGAGGAAGACACCCTCGAAGGCCGCGTAGGCGAGGATCAGCGCCGGCGCGGGCTTGCGCTTGAAGGACTGGACGATCGCGAGGACGAACGCGATCAGGGCGGCGCCGATGGCGATGCCGTAGGACTTGCCGAGATTGGCCTCGTCGACCGGCAGCAGGGCCCAGGAGAGCGCGGCGGTGAGCACCACGGTGCCCAGCGTCATGGCCGTACGCGTGACGACGTCGTCGATCGTCATCGCGCCGGAGCGCGCGGGCGCCTGCGGTGCGCCGTACTGGGTGTCCTGCTGGGCGTAGGGGTTCGTGGCGTACGGGTTGGCGGCGGTGCCCTGCGCGTACGGGTTGGCACCCGCTGCGGCGGCCCCGGCCTGCGGCGCCGCGTTGAAGCCCGCGTAGCCGTTGTCGCGGCTGAACCCCCGTCGCGAGAAGACCGGGTTGCTGCTCCTCATTTCACTCCTCCATGGCCACCTCGCGCGGCCTTGCGTCAAGAGTAATGGGTAGGCAAAAGAATCACGCTAGTACCGGAGGAGGATCTTCTTGGAAGCCGACGGCCCCGGCCCCTCCCGCGCGGTACCGAAAACCCTCGTACCCGCCGGGCGCATCCGCAAAATGCGTGCGGAAACCAGCCGCCCGGGCCGCCGCGCACGCACAGTGATCACCCATACGGGGAACGTGACCATCGGCGAGACGGACCTGAGGGGTTGACAGCTGAAGTACCGTGCGGCCGCCCGGGCTCCACCGACCGTGCGGTGGTGCCCGGAGCCGGACTCGAACCGGCACGCCCCCGAGGAGGCAGCGAGGTTTAAGCTCGCCGTGTCTGCATTCCACCACCCGGGCGTGGGCGCGCGGCTCCGCTTTGGCACAAGACCCTATCCGGGGGCATCCCTCGAACAGCGGAACATCCACTCGATGTTGTCTTATTTTATTGACCGTGTGAGGGACCGTCAGACACTTCGCACCGCATCAGCACACGCCCGGCCCGGCCGGGGGGTACGAACCCCGGCAAACGGGAATGACGGAAAGTCGCCGCACCCGCACGGCCCAACACGCCATGGGCCGCGCCACCGTTCGCCAGGGCCCGCCACCTCAGCCGCCGACGGTGTCGTTGACGCACCGGAGAACCGGGCGTGAGCCCAGCGCCTCCGGGTCCTTCAGCACCGCGCCCGTGACATGGAACACGGCGCTCTCCCCGGGCAGCAGAGTGACGAGCATGTCGTCCACCTCCGCCGCCGGATCCAGCCGGTCGGGGAAGAGTGCGACATCACGCAGCAGTGTCCGAGCCGTCACCGTGACCCGGTAACCGATGCCCGATTCATCGCCCTGGGTGACCGCGGCGTGATACCGCGCCGGCGGCAGCGCGAGAAGGGTGTCCTCCTCGTAGAACTCCACCACCCGCCGCTCGCCCAGCTCCGCCACCAGCACCTCGCGCGTGCTGTCGCCCGGCTCGGCGACCGAGGACGGCAGGGGCACGCGGGTGACGCCACGGGCCGCCGTGCCCACCACGACCGTCTCCTCGGCCAGGACCGCGCCCTCCAGGGAACGCCGGGTCAGCCGCAGCGTGCCCTCCCACGGGTGGGCTGAGTCGTTGACCAGGTGCAGGGCTCCGTCCCGTACGGCCATCAGCCGGTCCGCGTACACCGCGCGCAGGGCGTACCAGAGCGGCTTGCGACGGCCGTCCCCGTCGACGGCCGCCCAGGACACGACCGGCCAGCAGTCGTTGAGCTGCCACACGACCGCACCCATGCAGTACGGGCTGTGCGAGCGGAAGTGGCGGATCCCGAAGGCGACCGCGCGGGCCTGGTTGAGCTGGGTGAGCCAGTGCCAGTCGTCGAAGCCGGACGGCTGCGGGAGGTGGTCCCCCAGGCCCCTCAGCAGCTTGGCGTCGCCGTCCTCCGCCTTCTGGTGGTGGGCGAGCAGCGGGGCGGCCGGCCCGAGCGGGCCGCTGACGGCGCGGCGCAGCGTGGCGTACGCGGGCGGGCCCTGGAAGCCGAACTCGGCGACGAAACGGTGGGCGGTGTCGGCGTAGTGCCGGTAGTCGACCCGGTTCCACACCTCCCAGAGGTGGACCGTCCCCAGGGCGGGATCGTTCGGCGGCAGCTCCGGGGACCCGGAGTAGGGCGACCCCGGCCAGTACGGACGCGAGGGATCGGTCTCGGCACAGAGGGCCGGCAGCAGCTCGTGGTAGTAGCCGTGGCCCCAGGTGCGGCCCTCCAGCTTCTCCTGCCACCCCCAGTCCGCGTGGCCCTCCAGGTTCTCGTTGTTGCCGCACCACAGCACCAGCGAGGGGTGAGGGGCGAGCCGGACGAGGTTCTCGCGTACCTCCGCGGCCACCTCGTCGTACAGCGGCTGCTCCTCCGGGTAGGCCGCGCAGGCGAACGGGAAGTCCTGCCAGACCAGCAGCCCCTTCTCGTCGCACAGCTCGTAGAAGTCGTCGCTCTCGTAGAGGCCGCCGCCCCAGACGCGGATCAGGTTGACGCCCGCGGCGACCGCCTGGTCGAGGCGGTCCGAGACCCGCTGCCGGGTGATCCGGGCGGGGAAGCAGTCGTCCGGGATCCAGTTCACCCCGCGTACGAAGACGGGCTCGTCGTTGACGGAGACACGGAACGCCTCGCGCTCCAGGGTGACGCCCCGGAAGCCCGTCCTGCCGCTCCACGCGTCGTCACCGAGGCGGACGGTGACGTCGTACAGGGGCTGCTCGCCGTGGCTGTGCGGCCACCAGCGCGCCGCCCCGGGGACGGGGAGGGCGACGGTGGCGCGGTCCTGCCCTGCGGGGACGTCGAGCACGGCCCGTTCACCGGCCACCTCGACCGTCGCCTCCAGGGGGCCGTCCCCGGCACCCCGGTCGACATCGAGGGTGACCGCCAGGCGCGGCACCCCGTCCTCGTCGAGGTCGGCGAGGACCTTCACCTCGGCGATACGCGGGCCGGTCCAGGACTCCAGAGCGACCGGCCGCCAGATGCCCGAGGTGACGAGGGCCGGACCCCAGTCCCAGCCGAAGTTGCAGGCCATCTTGCGGATGAAGGCATACGGCTCCGCATACGCGCCGGGCCGGTCGCCGAGCTTGTCGCGCAGTTCCTCGGCGTAGGCGTACGGGGCGGTGAAGCGTACGGCGAGGGTGTTGGCCCCCTCACGCAGCAGCGGCCGGACCGTGAAGCGGTAGCCGCGGTGCTGATTGGCGGTGGAGCCGATCTCCGTGCCGTTGAGCAGGACGGTGGCGACGGTGTCGAGGCCGTCGAAGCACAGGTCGGTGAAATCGTGCTCGTCGGCGGACCACTCGAAGGCGGTGCGGTACGTCCAGTCGGTGCGGCCGATCCAGCCGAGCCGGCTCTCGTTGTCGTCCAGGTAGGGGTCGTCGATCAGCCCGGCGGCCAGCAGGTCGGTGTGCACGCAGCCGGGGACGGCCGCCGGGACGCCGCCCGTGGGGAGCCCCACCGGTACGGCGCTGTCGGCACGGAGCGTCCAGCCGTCGTGCAGGGGGAGGTGACGAGAGGTCACGCGGAGGTCCTTCCGCAGTCGGGGAGTCCGGCGCAGGCGACGAAGTGGTCCGGCTCGGTCTCGTACAGATCGGTGTCCCGCGCGCCTCCCTCGTGGAAGGCGCAGGCCTCCACGGGTTGGGCCGACGTCCAGGGCTGGTTCAGCCGGGGCACCGCGGCCAGGAGTGTGCGGGTGTAGGGGTGGAGGGGGTTGCCGAAGACCTTCTGTGTGTCGCCGCGTTCGACGACGCGGCCGTTCCTCAGCACCACCGTCTTCTCGGCGAGATAGGTGCCCAGCGAGAGGTCGTGGGTGATGTAGAGGACGCCCAGACCGCGTTCCTTGAGTCCGGCGAGGAGGTTGAGAACGTCGATGCGGGTGGAGGCGTCGAGCATGCTGGTGATCTCGTCGGCGACCAGGAAGCGCAGGTCGAGCAGGAGCGCGCGGGCGATGAGCAGGCGCTGCAGCTGGCCGCCGCTGAGCTGGTGCGGGTAGCGGCCGAGCACCTGCCCGGGGTCCAGGCGTACGTCCCGTACCGCCTTCTCCACGCGGTCGGCCCACTCCTTGTCGGAGACGCCCGGGTGGTAGGCGCGGCGGACGAGGGCGAAGACACGGTCGGCCTTGAAGACGGGGTTGTAGCAGCTGAAGGGGTCCTGGAAGACGCCCTGGACCCGGCGGTAGAAGTCCTTGCCCGGCCTGACCTGTTCGCCGTCCAGGGTGAGGCTGCCCGCACTGACCCGGGTGAGCCCCAGGACCATGCGGCCGATGGTGGACTTCCCGCTGCCGCTCTCGCCGATGAGCGAGACCAGTTCTCCGGGTGCCGCCTCGAAGGACACCCGGTCGACGGCGGTGACGGATCCGCCGCCGAAGGCGCCGGCCCGGAAGGTCTTGGTGACACGGTCGAGGGTCAGCATCAGGCCGCCTTCCAGCATGCGACGGTGTGGCGGGGGGCGACCTCGACGACCGGCGGCTCCTCGGCGCACCCGCTGTCGGCGAGCGGGCAGCGGTCGCGGAAGCGGCAGCCGGCCGGCGGGTTCAGCAGGGAGGGCGGGGATCCCTCGATGCCGCTGAGCGGCTTGTCCTTGTACCGGGCGCCCACCTGGGGCAGCGAACCGATCAGCATCTTCGTGTACGGGTGGCGGGGAGCGGTCGTCAGCACCTTCGTGGGCGCCTTCTCGGCGAGCTTGCCCGCGTACATCACCATGATCGAGTCGGCGATGTGCGAGGTGAGCCCGAGGTCGTGGGTCACGAAGATCATGCTGGTGACCAGGCCCTTGTCGCGCAGACCCGTGAGGGCTCCCACGACCGCCTGCTGGTTGGAGACGTCCAGGGCCGAGGTGACCTCGTCGGCGATGAGGACGGACGGGTCGAGCAGCGTGGAGATCACCATGACGGCGCGCTGCTTCATGCCGCCGGACAGCTCGATCGGATAGCGGTCCAGGACGTCGGTCTCCAGGCCGACCAGGGCGAGCCTGCGGTGCAGTTCGCCGGTGTCCACGGTGACGCCGCGCGAGGCGAGGAGCTCGCGGATCATGCGGCCGATGCGGCGGGTCGGGTTGAGCGCGCTCATCGAGTACTGCGGGACGAGCGAGATCTTGTGGAAGCGGTAGGCGTTCATCGCACGGTCGTCGGACAGCGGCAGTTCGTCGCCGTCCAGCGTCACGGTGCCGCCCACGTGCCGCATGCGGCCGTCGAGCCGGATGAGGGACTTGCCCAGGGTGGTCTTGCCGCAGCCGGACTCGCCCGCCAGGCCCAGGATCTCGCCGTCCGCCAGGTCGAAGCCGACGCCGTCCAGGGCCCGGACCTCGCCACGCAGCGTGCGGTAGTGGACCCGCAGATCGTTGACGGTCAGGGTCATGAGCTCAGGACTCCCTCAGCTTCGGGTTGAAGACCTCGTCGAGGCCCACGTTGGCGACATAAAGCGCACCGACGATCGCGGTGATCCCTGCGCCCGGCGGAACGAACCACCACCACATGCCGAGTTGGAGCGCGCTCCACTGCTGGGCGCTCTGCAGCATCAGGCCGAGCGAGACGCCCTCGGTGGGGCCGAGCCCGATGAAGTCCAGTGAGGAGGCGATGAGGATGGACCCGCCGAAGAGCAGGATGAACATCATGAAGAGGTACGAGCTCATGTTGGGCGCGATCTCGCGGAACACGATCCGCCAGGTGCCGCTCCCGCTGAGCCGGGCCAGGTCGACGAACTCCCGGGTGCGCAGCGAGAACGTCTGCGCCCTGATCGCGCGTGCCGCCCAGGGCCACGAGGTCAGGCCGATGAACAGGCCCTGCACGGCGACGCTGCGCACCCCCATGTAGGCGTTGATGATCAGCAGGACGGCGAGGGCGGGGATCACCAGCACGACGTTGGTGAGCATGTTGAGGATCTCGTCGACGACCCCGCCCCGGTAGCCGGCGAGGAAACCGACGACCATGGCGATGACGGCGGCGATGGCCCCGCCGACCACGCCCACCAGGAAGGTGGCGCGCAGCCCGTGCACGAACTGGGCGTACACGTCCTGGCCGAAGGTGGTGGTGCCCATCCAGTAGGTGCCGTCCGGCGCGGACGCCTGCGGGCCCACGTACTCGTTGGGGTTGCCGTTGTCGAGCAGCATCGGTCCCACGACGCCGATCGCGAGCAGGATGAAGACGAGGGTCACGCCGATGATCAGCTTGGGGTTGCGCACCGCGTAGTGCAGCGACTCGCGGCCGGGCTTGGCCACGGGGGTCTCGGCGGAGGGGGCCTCGGGCGCCGGGTCGGGCAGTGTGCTCATGACGTGCCTCCTGCCATGCCCGTGCGGGTGCGGGGGTCGACGATGACGTACACGATGTCGATGAGGAAGTTGGCGATCAGCACGCCGATGACGATGAACAGGAACGCGCCCTGGAGCAGGAAGAAGTCCTGGTTCTGGATCGCCGCCAGGATCAGTGAGCCGAGCCCCGGATAGGCGAAGACGATCTCGGTGACGAGCGCTCCGGCGACCAGCACACCGAGCTGGAGCGCCAGACCGGTGACCTGGGGCAGCACGGCGTTGCGGAACGCGTAGCGGCGGATGAGCCGCTGAGGGGCGCCGAGGGCGGAGAGATAGGAGGAGTAGTCGGACTCCAGTTCGTAAATGATCATGTTGCGCATGCCGATGGCCCAGCCGCCGAGTGCGACGAGGAAGAGCGAGAGGAACGGCAGCACCCAGTGGTGCAGCGCGTCCAGCACGAAGTCGCCGTTCCAGCCGGGCTGGATGTCCAGGCTGTAACCCCCGGATATGGGGAACCAGCCGGCCTTCGCACCCAGCGCCCAGGCGAGGATGACGGCGATCCACATGTACGGCATGGCCGTGAGCAGATAGCCGGCCGGCAACACGGTGTTGTCGAGGACCTTGCGGCGGGCGGACAGCGCGCCGATCCAGTTGCCCACGAACCAGCTGAGCAGGACGGCCGGGATCATCAGGCCGAGCGTGTACGGGAGCGCGTCGAGCAGGACATCGCCGACGGGCGTGGGGAAGACGAAGATGGAGATGCCGAAGTCGCCCTGGAGCAGCGCCCCCCAGAAGTGGAGGTACTGCTGCCACAGCGGTTCGTCGAAGCCGAACAGGTTGTTGTAGTAGGTGCGCATCGCCTCGGCGGCCTCCGGCTGCGAGACGCGGGCGCGGGCGACCATGGCGGAGACCGGGTCACCGGGCATGAAGCGCGGGATCATCCAGTTGACGGTGACGGCGACGATGAACGTCAGTCCGTAGATGAGAAGTTTGCGGGCGAAATAGCGGCGCAAGGGTGCTCCCCTGGTGGAGAGCCCCGCCGTGCGCGCACGGTCAGGTGCACGCGCACGGCGAGGCGGTCATGGAGTCGGTCCCTCTTACTTGGCGGGCTTCAGCTGCGTGAGCGTCTCGAAGCCGCCCATCTCCAGCCAGTTGCGCCACAGGGCCGGCGCGGTCCTGGGAGCTCCCTCGGCGTCCGACGGCCAGTTCTTCCAGGTGCCGGTGGTGGACTGCGACCAGAGGCCGTTGTACCAGAGCGGGATGATGGGCATCTCGGTCAGCTGGATGTCCTGGATCTTCGAGACGGCGGCCTTCATGCCCGCCGTGTCGTCGGTCTTGACCCCGCCGAGCTCCTGCACCAGCTTCCAGGCCTCCTCGTTCTCGTAGCGTCCGAAGTTCACCGTGTTCTGCTGCTTCTGGACCGGCAGCTGGAAGATGTAGTCGTAGTACGTCCACGGGGTGTTGGACAGCTGACGCTCGTTGTTGATGACGAGGTCGAAGTCCCCCTTGCCGCGCTGCTCGTTGAGGGCGTTCTGGTCGGGGAACTCGGTGCTGATCCTGATGCCCGCGTCCTTGGCCCCTGAGGCGATGACCTTGGCCGCCTCCATCCAGTCGGTCCAGCCCGAGGGCACGGCCAGCTTCAGGCTGAGGGCGGAACCGTCCTTGTTCTCGACGAAGCCGTCGCCGTCCTTGTCCTTGTAGCCGGCGTCCGCGAGCTCCCTCTTCGCCGCGGCGGCGTCGTGCGTGAAGCCCTTCTCCGCGATGAGGGCCTTGTCGTCGAACTGCTCCCACTGCGGCAGCAGGCCGGTCGGGGAGGCCGGCTTGACCAGGTCGCCGTACACACCCTTGACGATCTTCCCGGTGTCGACGGACGCGGCGAGCGCCCGCCGGAACGCGGCGTCGTCCATGGGCTTCCTGGTGGTGTTGGGCACCAGCCAGGCGGTGTTGGCCGAGAGCATGTACGGGGCCTTGTCGTAGTACGACACGACCTTCTTGCTCTTGATCAGCGAGGACGCGCCGGGCAGGAAGTTGTTGCTGAGGTCCAGCTGGCCCTGACCCAGCTGGCCGATCACCACTTCGTTGCTCGGGTTGGAGACGTCGACGATGTAGCGGGGCGCGGGCGTCATGCTCAGCGCCTTGGTGCCCCACCAGTCCTCGCGCCGCTCCCAGACGACCCGGTCCTGGGTCTTGCTCTTCAGCTTGTACGCCCCGGTGCCGACCGGCTTGTCGTTGACGCCGTTGAGGATGTCCTCGTCGGTGCGCGAGCTCCAGACGTGCTCGGGGACGATCGGCTGGCCGTAGAGGGTGTAGTCCCACTCCTGGTAGCGGGCCTCCTTGAAGGTGAAGCGGACCGTGGAGTCGTCCACCGCCTTCGCGTCGGACAGCCAGCTCCACAGCGAGTGGAAGGAGGAGGCCTCGATCTTGCCCAGGCCGTAGGAGTACGCCACGTCCTCGGCGGTGAGCGGCTTGCCGTCGGCCCAGGTGACACCCTGGCGCAGTTTCACCTCGTACGTCTTGTCGTCGGTCCAGCTGCCGGACTCCGCGAGCCAGGGCGTCAGCTCGCCCTCGTTCGGGTCGAAGTGGAACAGGGTCTCGTAGACCAGGCCCTTGGTGCCGGTCGCGTGGTCCCAGTTGCGCAGCGGGTTGTAGTTGGCCGGAGGCCCCCACTGGGTGCCGGTCGTGTAGAGCGTCTCGTTGCGCGGCAGCGAGCCGCCCTTGCCGGCCGCCCCGCCGGTGCCGCCCGTCCCCGAACCGCCTCCCGTGCACGCGGTCGCGGCGAGTGTGAACACGGCGAGCGCGGTGGTGACCCGCAGCCGGGTACGCGTACCCATAGCCCCTCCTTCTCCCCCGCCGTCCCTGCTTAGCGGAGTCACTGAACCGGGTAAGTGCCGTGAAGGTATGGGCGCCCCGGACCGGTGTCAAGAGTGCGGGAGCGCTCCCATATGAGTAATTCGCGCGGCCTGCTGGAGAGGTCTGGACCGCGAGAGGGAAGGCGGAGGTCAGGGACGTGTGGCTAAGATGCGCCTCTGAGAGGGAACCGGTTAAGCGAGGTCGCATGTCGAAGCACCGCCCCACGATCGCCGACATCGCGCGCCGCGCCGGGGTGTCGAAGGTCGCGGTGTCGTACGCCCTGAACGACCGCCCCGGGGTCTCCCCCGCGACCCGCGCGTCCATCAAGGCCATCGCCCAGGAGATCGGCTGGCGCCCCAACAGCGCGGCCCGCGCGCTCACCCGTGCCCGCGCCGACACCGTGGGGCTCGCGCTGTCCCGGCCCGCCAGGATGCTCGGGGTCGAGCCGTTCTTCATGGAGCTGATCAGCGGCATCGAGACGGAGCTGTCCACGCGTGGCCGCGCGCTGCTCCTCCAGGTCGTCGCCGACCCGGCGCAGGAGCTGGAGGTGTACCGCCGCTGGTGGGGCGAGGGCCGGGTGGACGGGGTGTTCCTCGCCGATGTGCGCTCCCCCGACCCACGCATCGAGGGCGTCGCCGAGCTGGGCATGCCCGCCGTCGTGATCGGCCATCCGTCGGCGGCGGGCTCCCTCACCCCCGTGTGGTCGGACGAGTCGGCGGCTCTGCGGGAGACCCTGGCCTATCTGACCGCGCTCGGCCACCGCTCCGTCGCCCGGGTCGCCGGGCTGCCCGAGCTGATCCACACCCAGCTGCGCGACCGTGCCCAGCGCGAGATCAGCGCCGAACTCGGACTGGACGATCCGGTGGTGGTGCACACCGACTACTCCGGCGACGAGAGCGCACGCGCCACCCGCAGGCTGATCAGCTCGGCCGCGCGGCCGACCGCCGTCATCTACGACAACGACATCATGGCCGTCGCCGGGCTGTCGGTCGCACAGGAGATGGGGCTGGACGTCCCCGCCGACCTCTCGCTCGTCGCCTGGGACGACTCCCAGCTCTCCCGCGTCGTGCGCCCCCCGCTGACCGCGCTGAGCAGGGACATCCCCGCGTACGGAACCCACGCGGCCCGCACCCTGCTGGCGATGGTGGCCGACGGCTCCGCCCCCGGTTTCGAGGACGCGGCGGCCCGCCTGGTGCCCCGCGGCTCCACCGCCCCGCCCCGCTGAGCGGCCTGCGGACTCGGGGTCGCTCTCCTACCTCAGGACTACGCCGCCGCCCGGCGGGTGCGACTCAAGAGGGCCCCGGGAACGGGCACGAGGGCTGACGACCAGGCACGGAACGGCGGCGACGATGGAGGGGTCCCCGCGAGCCTCTCGTCCGAACCAGGAGTACCCCTGTGACCACCACCACCGTTCACCGCACCACCGCGGTCGCCGCCCGCGCGACGGAGCTGTCGAAGGTCTACGGCGCGGGTGAGACCCAGGTGGTCGCCCTCGACCGGGTGACCGTGGACTTCCCGCAGGGGGAATTCACCGCGATCATGGGCCCGTCGGGGTCGGGGAAGTCCACGCTCATGCACTGCGTGGCCGGTCTCGACAGCTTCAGCAGCGGCTCCGTGCGCATCGGCGAGACCGAGCTCGGGACACTGAAGGACAAGCAGCTCACGCAGCTGCGCCGGGACAAGATCGGCTTCATCTTCCAGGCCTTCAACCTGCTGCCCACGCTGACCGCCCTGGAGAACATCACCCTGCCGATGGACATCGCCGGCCGTAAGCCCGATGCCGCCTGGCTCCAGAAGGTCATCGACATGGTGGGCCTCTCCGAGCGGCTGAAGCACCGCCCCACGGAGCTCTCCGGTGGCCAGCAGCAGCGCGTCGCGGTCGCCCGCGCCCTGGCCTCGCAGCCGGAGATCATCTTCGGTGACGAGCCGACCGGAAACCTCGACTCCCGCTCCGGCGCGGAGGTCCTCGGCTTCCTGCGCAACTCCGTGCGCGAGCTGGGCCAGACCGTGGTGATGGTGACCCACGACCCGGTGGCCGCCTCCTACGCGGACCGCGTGGTCTTCCTCGCGGACGGCGCGGTCGTCGACCAGATGATGAACCCCACCGCCGACGGGGTCCTCGACCGGATGAAGGCGTTCGACGCGAAGGGCCGCACCAGCTGACGTCCCAGAGGCTGTCGCACCACCCTTCCGCACTCCGAACTCCCCCCAGGAATTGACGACATGTTCCGTACCGCCGTGCGCAATGTCCTTGCGCACAAGGCCAGGCTGCTGATGACCGTGCTCGCCGTGATGCTCGGCGTCGCGTTCGTCTCCGGCACCCTGGTCTTCACCGACACCCTCGGCAACGCCTTCCGCAACCAGTCCGCCAAGAACTACGACAAGGTGGCCGTCGCCGTCACCACCTGGGCCGAGCGCGGCGACGAGGAAACCCCTGGCGTCGAAGAGGCCACGCTCAAGAAGATCCAGGAGCTCGACGGCGTGGCCGAGGCCACCGGACGGGTCTCCGGGTTCGCCGGCGTCGCCGACACCGACGGCAAGCTCATCGGCAACGGCTGGTCCAACACCGGCTCCAACTACTCCCCCGGTACCGGCGGCAAGGACGCCCAGTACACGTTCACCGAGGGCACGGGCCCGGTCGAGGCCGGGCAGATCGCCCTCGACAGGACCTCCGCGGACAAGGGCGACTACCACGTCGGCGAGAAGGTGCGGGTCGCCACGAACGGGCCGGTGAAGGAGTACACCCTCTCCGGGATCTTCACCACCGAGGACGGCGCCGTGAACGCGGGCGGCAGCCTGGTCCTCTTCGACACCGAGATCGCCCAGCAGCTCTACCTGCGGCCCGGCGAGTTCAAGGACGTCACCGTGACCGCCGCGGCCGGCGCGTCCGACCAGAAGCTGCTGGCCGCCGTGAAGCCCCTCCTCCCGAAGGGCGCCGAGGCCAAGACGGGTGCGGCCCTCGCGGACGAGGAGGCCGAGATGACCGAGTCCGGCCTCAAGAGCCTCAACTCGATGCTGCTGGCCTTCGCGGCCATCGCGCTCTTCGTCGGTGTGTTCCTGATCGCCAACACGTTCACCATGCTCATCGCCCAGCGCACCAAGGAACTCGCCCTGATGCGCGCCGTCGGCGCCTCCCGCCGGCAGGTCAAGCGGGCCATCCTGCTCGAAGCCGGTGTCGTCGGCCTGATCGCCTCGGTGATCGGCTTCGTCCTCGGCGTCGGCCTCGCGACGGGACTGCGCTCCGCGATGGGCATGTTCGGCGGGAAGATCCCGGCCGGTCCGCTGGTCGTCTCCCCCACCGCGGTCGGCTCCGCCTTCGCCGTCGGTGTGCTGATCACCGTGTTCGCCGCCTGGCTGCCCGCCCGTCGCGCCGCCAAGATCCCGCCGGTGGCGGCGATGAGCAGCGTGCACGCGGTGGCCACCACCAAGTCGCTGGTCGTGCGCAACTCGTTCGGCGCGGTCATCACCCTCATCGGGTCCGCCCTGATCGTCGCCGGTGCCGCACAGGGTGACGAGACCGGCCGGTGGCTCCTCGGCGGCGGGGCCTTCCTCGCCCTCATCGGTGTCATCGTGCTCATCCCGCTGCTCTCGCGGCCGGTGATCGCCCTGGCGCGTCCGCTCCTGCGGGGCGTGTTCGGGGTCTCCGGCAAGCTGGCCGCGCAGAACGCGGTCCGTAATCCGCGGCGTACCGGAGCCACCGCCTCCGCCCTGGCGATCGGGCTCACCCTGGTCACCGGTATCTCCGTCCTCGGCGTCACGCTCGGCCAGGCGATCGACAAGATGACGACGGACAACATCCGGGCCGACTACATGGTCTCCATGGCCAGCGGGGGCCCGCTCGACGAGTCGGCTGTCACCGCCCTGCGCAAGGCCGACGGCGTCGCGGCGGCATCCCCGCAGCGGTCCCTCTGGCCCTCCGTCGGTGACGAGGTCGTCTCGGCCTCCGGAGTCACCCCGGGCGATGTCGAGAAGGTCTTCAACCTGAAGACGGTCTCCGGTTCGCTGTCGTCGCTGAAGGACGGCGAGATCGCCGTCGACCGCAAGACCGCGAAGTCGCACGGCTGGAAGACCGGCGACAGCCTCCCCGTGACGTTCCAGGACGACAAGAAGGAGACCCTGAAGGTCGGCGCTCTCTACGAGGGCAACGAGTTCCTCTCCCCGGTCCTGATCCCCGAGGACGTCGCCGACCCGCACGAGTCCCTCTCCGACATCCGCGAGGTCTGGCTGACCATGGACGGCGGCCAGAGCGACGCCAACGAGAAGGCCGTGATCGAGGCGCTCGGCGACAACCCGGCGATGAGCGTCGTGGACCGCCAGGGCATCCGGGACATGTTCGGCGGGTTCATCAACACCGCGCTGAACATCATGTACGCGCTGCTGGCCATGGCCCTGATCATCGCCGTACTCGGAGTCGTCAACACGCTGGCCATGTCGGTCTTCGAGCGCCAGCAGGAGATCGGCATGCTGCGGGCGATCGGTCTCGACCGGCGCAAGGTCAAGCGCATGATCCGGCTGGAGGCCGTCGTCATCTCGCTCTTCGGAGCGGTGGTCGGGGTGGGCCTCGGTACGTTCCTCGGCTGGGCGATCGGCAAGAGCCTGTCCGCCTCGATCCCGGGCTACGCCCTGGTCATCCCGTGGGACCGGCTCGCGCTCTTCCTGGTGCTGGCAGGGCTCGTGGGTGTGCTGGCCTCGCTGTGGCCGGCCCGGAGCGGCGCGAAGCTGAACATGCTGACCGCGATCAAGACGGAGTAGGCGTACGCCGAAGGGCCGGTACCCGCAGCTGCGGGTACCGGCCCTTCGGCGTTCCCGGGTCAGGCGTTCGCCGACGCCGTCCAGTCGCGGGCACGGAGCGGCATGGCCGACCCCCCGCCGTCCCGCGGCCGGACCGCGAGGATCTGGTTGACGCCGATCTTGTTGTGCTCGAAGGAGAGCGCCGAGGCGGCCATGTAGAGCCGCCACACCCTGGCCCGGCCGGGCGAGGTGGCCCGCACGGCCTCCTTCCAGTGCTTCTCCAGGTTGGCCACCCACTGACGCAGTGTCAGTGCGTAGTGCTCCCGGATCGCCTCGACGTCCCGGGCCTCGAAGCCGGCCTCCTCCAGGGTGGCGACGGTGCGGCCCACCGGGGCGAGCTCCCCGTCGGGGAAGACGTAGGCGTCGATGAAGTCGTCGACGTGGTAGGCCGACTCGTCCTTCTCGGGGCGGCGGGCGATCTGGTGGTTGAGCAGCCGGCCTCCGGGCTTCAGAAGTGCGTAGAGGTCGTCGGCGTACTCCCGGAAACGGACCGAGCCGACGTGCTCGGCCATGCCGATCGAGGAGATGGCGTCGTACGGGCCGTCCCTGACGTCCCGGTAGTCCTGCACCCTGATCTCGATGCGGTCGGTGAGGCCCTCCTCGGCGATGCGCTTGCGGGCGAAGGCGGCCTGTTCGGTGGAGAGGGTCACTCCGGTGACGCGGGCGCCGTACTCACGGGCGGCGTGGATGGCCATGGAGCCCCAGCCGCAGCCGACGTCGAGGAGGCGGTCGTCCTCCTTGAGCGCGAGCTTGCGGCAGACGAGGTCGAGCTTGTCGCGCTGGGCGTCCTCCAGGGTGGAGCCCTCCTGCCAGTAGGCGCAGGAGTAGACCATGGAGGGGCCGAGGACCATGGCGTAGAAGTCGTTGCCCACGTCGTAGTGGTGGCTGATGGCTTCCTTGTCCCGGCGCTTGGTGTGCAGCGGCCCGGTGCGGCGGCGGACCTCCTCGGCGGGCGGGGGCGGCGGCGGATAGGGCCCGGCCAGCTGGACGAGGCCGCGGGCGAACGCCCGCACCCTGGGGTTGCGGACGGGGTGGACGGAGTCCTTCGCGTCGGCACCCCGTTCCCAGAGGAGCGAGGCCAGGGCGTCCAGGGTCGCGTACAGGTCGCCCTCGACGTCGATCTCGCCGGCCACCCAGGCGCGGGCGAGGCCCAACTCGCCCGGCTTCCAGAGCAGTCGGCGCAGGGCGCGGCGGTGACGCAGGACCAGGGCGGGGGCACCCGGCGGCCCGGATTCGCTGCCGTCCCAGGCCCGGATCCGGACGGGCAGGGGGTCTCCCAGCAACTCTTCGGCAAGAGCGGTCAGCCGCGATGCGGCGTCGGCCATGGTGCACACCTCCGTGGTGGTGTTTCCGAACGTGCCTAAATTCGCATATACGCACCCGAACCGGGCCGCGACACCTCGGGGCCGCAGCGAGGTACACCAGCGTCAACGTCTTCCCACGCCCGCGCCATCCCAATCCCGGGCAATGGAACGGCAAAATAGCTGCACTTGCCATCTAGTTGACGGGGTCCGGAAACGCCGAAAGGGCCGCCCGCACCACGGATGGCGGACGACCCCTTCGGTTCCGTACAGGCGCTAGGAGGCCTTGGCCTTTTCGCCGGTCGTGCTCTTGTCGCCGTCGGCCTTGGCCGCGACGGGAGCCGGGCTCGGCTTGGCGGCCTCGTAGAACTCCTCGCGCGGCGTCTCCATGGCGCCGAGCGAGACGACCTCGCGCTTCAGGAACATCGCCAGCGTCCAGTCCGCGAAGATCCGGATCTTACGGTTCCAGGTCGGCATGGCCATGCCGTGGTAGCCGCGGTGCATGTACCAGGCGAGACGGCCCTTGACCTTGATCTTCACCTTGCCCATGACGATCATCGCGACGCCCTTGTGCAGGCCGAGACCGGCGACCGCACCCTTGTTGGCGTGGCTGTACTCCTTCTGCGGGAAGCCCCGCATGCCGGAGATGACGTTGTCGCCGAGGACCTTCGCCTGACGCAGCGCGTGCTGGGCGTTCGGCGGGCACCAGGCGTTCGGGTTACCGGCGCGGCGGCCGACCATGTCCGGCACCTGGGCGTTGTCGCCCGCGGCCCAGATGTAGTCGGTGCCCTGCACCTGGAGCTTCTCGGAGGTGTCCACGTGACCACGCGGGCCGAGCGGCAGACCGAAGCGGGCCAGCGCCGGGTTCGGCTTCACGCCGGCCGTCCACACGATCGTGCTGGAGTCGACCTCGAGGCCGTTCTTCAGCACCACGTGGCCGTCGACGCAGGAGTCCATGGAGGTCGAGAGGTAGACCTCGACACCGCGGCTCTCCAGGTGCTCCTTGCCGTACGCACCCAGCTTCGGGCCGACCTCGGGAAGGATCTTGTCGGCGGCGTCGACCAGGATGAAGCGCATGTCCTCGCGCTTCACGCTCGTGTAGTACTTCGCCGCGTCGCGCGCCATGTCCTCGACCTCGCCGATGGTCTCCGCGCCGGCGAAGCCGCCGCCCACGAAGACGAACGTCAGCGCCTTGCGGCGGACGTCCTCATCGGTCGTCGAGTCGGCCTTGTCCAGCTGCTCGAGGACGTGGTTGCGCAGACCGATGGACTCCTCGATGCCCTTCATGCCGATGCCCTGCTCGGCGAGGCCGGGGATCGGGAAGGTGCGGGAGACCGCGCCCATCGCGATGACCAGGTAGTCGAAGGGCAGCTCGTAGGCCTCGCCGACGAGCGGCGCGACCGTGGCGACCTTGCGGTCCTGATCGATGGTCGTGACACGGCCGGTGAGAACCTCTGCCTTCGGCAGCACGCGTCGCAGCGGGACGACGACATGCCGAGGCGAGATGCTGCCGGCAGCAGCTTCGGGGAGGAAGGGCTGGTACGTCATGTACGAGCGCGGGTCGACGACCGTGACGGTCGCCTCTCCATACCGCATCTTCTTCAGAATGCGACGAGCTGCGTACAGGCCTACGTACCCACCGCCTACAACGAGGATCCTGGGACGCTCCGTGGTGCTCATGCCATCGAGTATCCACCCCCCTAGGGGGGCATGCTCGTGAGCCCCTTCACAAGGTATGCGCCACCCTCTGCTACACTTCGCCGCCCACGTGACCCAGGTCATGGTGCGAACGGGGAACCACGACGCTCCGGCGAACGTTGTTCACCACTTGTGAGCTGGCCCTTGAGCCCTTCGGCAAGATGAACCACCCGCCGGGGACATGCCGTCGCCACACCCCCGAAACGCTCCCGCGGCACACGCGCGCGGGCCTCCGGGCGGCCCGTACCGCCCTCCAGGAGCAGAACTTCGCCCGGTAGGGCCGAATTCCTTGTGAAGAAGTTCACGAAGTTCGTCGGGCGGCCTCGCGAAAGCCCTCTCCGAACGGGTCCGGAGAGGGCTCCACCAGCTCAAAGGTGCAGGCCGGAAAGCGTTTGAGCGCCACCTCGCCGCACCGGGGCCCGCTCGGTGATCAGGCCGCCGACCAGGCGATCCCGTCGAGGATGTCGTGCTCGCTGACGACGACCTCCCGCGCACCGGTCCGCTCCATCACCGCGAGCAGGACGAGCGCCCCCGAGGCGATCACATCGACCCGGCCCGGGTGCATCGCGGGGATCGCCGCACGCTCCTCGTGCGTCGAGGCGAGCAGCCGCGCGGTGATCTCCCGGACCTGCGCGAGGGAGACCCGGGAGTGGTGGATCGCCTCGGAGTCGTACTCCTCGAGCCCGAGCGCCATGGCGGCGACGGTGGTGACCGTCCCGGCGAGGCCGACGAGCGTCGCCGCGGAGGAGATCGGCACGCTCTCCTCGGCCAGGTCCAGGGCGGCCCCGACGTCCGCGCGGATCGCGGCGATCCGGTCGGGCGTGGGCGGGTCCACCACGGCCCCGTCCAGGACCAGGTGACGCTCCGTCATGCGTACGCAGCCGATGTCCACGGACCGGGCCGCGCGCACGCGGTCGTCACCGACGACGAACTCGGTGGAGCCGCCGCCGATGTCCACGACGAGGTAGGGCTTCTCCAGGTGGTCGCTGCCCACCAGTTCCTTGGTGGCGCCGTCGAAGGAGAGCTGCGCCTCCTCGTCCCCCGTGACGACCTCCGGCTCGACCCCCAGGATGTCCAGGACGCCGCGGACGAACGTGTCGCTGTTCTCCGCGTCGCGGGAGGCGGACGTGGCGACGAACCGGATCCGTTCGGCGCCGAGCTCCTTGACCGCCTCCGCGTACTCGCGGCAGGCGTCGAAGGTGCGCTCCAGCGCCTCGGGGGCCAGCCGGCCGGTCCGGTCGACGCCCTGGCCGAGCCGGACGATCCGCATCCGGCGGTCGACCTCGGTGAACTCTCCGGTGGCGGGGTCCACGTCGGCGACGAGCAGGCGGATGGAGTTGGTACCGCAGTCGATGGCGGCAACGCGGGTCATGGGGCTCCTGTGGTTGTACGTGTACCGGCGGATCAGGAAGCGTCGGGCCCGGCGTCGTCGGAGCCGCACGGTGTGACGCACGGCCCCTTCGCCCACCACTCCGGCAGCATCGCGATCGCCTCGTCGCCCAGCGGGTTGACCCCGGGGCCCGCCGCCAGCGAGTGGCCGACCAGGACGTGCAGGCACTTCACCCGGTCCGGCATGCCGCCCGCGCTCGGGAAGCCCTCCAGGACCTCGATGGCGTCACGGCGCGCGATGTAGTCCTCGTGCGCGGCGCGGTAGGCGGCCGCCAGCTCCGGGTCCGTGGTGAGCCGCTCGGTCATCTCCTTCATGACCCCGTTGGCCTCCAGCGTGCCGATCGCCGACGCGGCACGCGGACAGGTCAGGTAATACGTCGTCGGGAACGGCGTGCCGTCCTCCAGACGGGGCTGCGTCTCGACCACGTCCGGGTTGCCGCAGGGGCAGCGGTGCGCGATGGCGCGCAGCCCGCGCGGCGGCCGGCCGAGCTGGAGCTCGAACGCGGCGATGTCCGCGGCGGTGGGCGTGGTGGATTCGGTCTGCGGAGGGGGCGTGTCCATGCCTGCCTTGAATGTCATCGGTCGGACTGTATGAATCGGTACGGGGAGAAGACGCGGCGCGGGTACGGAACCCGGTGCCGGGACGGGGTCATTCGCGGTCCGCGCTGTCGACGCCGTCCCAGAGGTTCGAGTGCCAGGGCCGCCCCGTCGCCCCCGGCTCCCCCCGGCGCACCTCGGCCGCGTCCGGGTCGACCACCGTATAACCGGTCTCGCCGGGCAGCACGTAGTGCAGGTGCTGGCGCGCGAGACGGCGGATGTACGCGTCGTCCTTGAGCCGCGCCTTCTCGTCACGCAGCTCCTCGGTCCGCTCGTGCGCCTCCCGCGAGAGCCTCTCCTGATCGGCGATCTGGTCGCGCTGGGAGATGTACTGCCGCATGGGATACGCGAGGGCGACCACCAGGGAGCAGACGATCAGCGCCAGGAACGCGGCCCGCCCGGTGAGCCGCGAACGGCGGGCCTGGCGGCGGTTCTGGGACCGGTAGACGCGGGCCGCCGTCTGCTCACCGAGCAGCCGCAGCCTGGTCGCGGTGGAGAACCGGTCGCGGTCCTTCCCGGCCATGTCTCACGCCTCCCCGTTACGCACGTCCGTCCCCGCACACGGTACGGGACCGGATGCGGGGACGGACGGAGGCTGGTGCTCCGGACTCGGGCTGTCAGCCCTCGAAGCGGAACCGCGGGAACGCCGAACGACCGGCGTACACGGCGGCGTCGTCGAGGATCTCCTCGATGCGCAGCAGCTGGTTGTACTTGGCGACGCGGTCCGAGCGGGCCGGGGCACCGGTCTTGATCTGGCCGCAGTTCACGGCGACGGCGAGGTCGGCGATGGTGACGTCCTCGGTCTCACCGGAGCGGTGGGACATCATGCACTTGAAGCCGTTGCGCTGGGCCAGCTCGACGGCGTCCAGGGTCTCGGTCAGCGAACCGATCTGGTTGACCTTGACGAGCAGGGCGTTGGCCGAGCCCTCCTCGATGCCACGGGCGAGGCGCTCGGGGTTGGTGACGAACAGGTCGTCGCCGACGATCTGCACCTTGGAGCCGAGCTTGTCGGTGATGACCTTCCAGCCCGCCCAGTCGTCCTCGTACAGCGGGTCCTCGATGGAGACCAGCGGGTACGCGGAGACGAGCTCCTCGTAGTACTCGGTCATCTCGGCCGCCGAACGGGACTTGCCCTCGAACTCGTAGACGCCGTCCTTGTAGAACTCGGACGCGGCGACGTCGAGCGCGAGCGCGATGTCGCGGCCCGGGACGTAACCGGCCTCCTTGACGGCCTCGAGGATGAGGTCGAGGGCGGCGCGGTTGGACTCGAGGTTGGGGGCGAAGCCGCCCTCGTCACCGAGACCGGTGGACAGGCCCTTGGTCTTCAGGACCTTCTTCAGGGTGTGGTAGATCTCCGCACCCCAGCGCAGGGCCTCGGAGAAGGACTCGGCGCCGATCGGCGCGATCATGAACTCCTGGATGTCCACGTTGGAGTCGGCGTGCGAGCCGCCGTTCAGGATGTTCATCATCGGAACGGGCAGCAGGTGCGCGTTCGGGCCGCCGAGGTAGCGGAACAGCGGGAGGTCGGAGGCCTCGGAGGCGGCGTGCGCCACGGCCAGCGAGACACCGAGGATGGCGTTGGCGCCGAGGGAGGCCTTGTTCTCGGTCGCGTCCAGGTCGAACATCGCCTGGTCGATGAGGCGCTGCTCGGTGGCGTCGTAACCGACGAGCTCCGGGCCGATCTGCTCGATCACGGCGAGGACGGCCTTCTCGACGCCCTTGCCCTGGTAGCGGTTGGGGTCACCGTCGCGAAGCTCAATGGCCTCGAACGCACCGGTGGAGGCGCCGGACGGAACAGCAGCACGTCCCGTGCTGCCGTCGTCGAGGCCAACCTCGACCTCGACGGTGGGGTTGCCCCGGGAGTCGAGGATTTCCCTGGCTACGACGACGTCGATGGACGGCACGAGGCATCTCCTTCTGGGATCTGACACTGGTTGTGCAGGGTCACTGTGGCCTTGCGCCACGAGCCTAACCGGCTCGGCGCGCTCCGTCGGCCGTCCGCCCGTCCCCTGGGACGAAAAAGGACCCAAGGGCCTGCATTCCGGGCAAAGCTCCAGAATTCTACTGACGAGTAACCACAACAGTTGAACACTCACCCTTACGGCGAGCCCGCGTCCACACCCCGTCGGAGGGTCCGGACGCGGCCCGGCCCGGCGCGCGGGGGGTCTGCGCGCCGGGCCGGGCTCCGGGGCAGGAGGAAGACCCCGGGGTACTACCGACTGCTTCGGGTTCCGACTACTTCAGGTGGAGCTGCTGACCCGGGAAGATCAGGTCGGCCTTGTCGACGATGTCGTCGTTCAGCTTGAACAGCTTCTGCCAGCCACCCTTGACCTTCTTCGCGTCGGCGATCTTGCTGAGGGTGTCGCCGGACTTCACCTTGTACTCGCCGTCACCCTTCTCGACCTTCTCACCGGTGGGGGTGGTGACGGTCTTCTCGGGAGCCGTGCGCTTCTCGCTGCGCGTGGTGGGCTGCTCGGCCTTGCGCTCCGGCGCGGCCTGCGGGGCCGTGTCGCCGTTCTTCGCGGAGCCGGTGTCGACACCCGGGTCCACACCGTCGTTCGTCAGACCGCCGGCGCCGGCGCAGGCCCAGGCGCCCGGGCCCTGAAGGTCGAGGAGCTTCTCGGCGGCGGCTATCTGCTGGTCCTTGGTGGCCAGGTCGGCGCGGGAGGCGTACTGGGTGCCGCCGGCGGCCGCCCAGCTGGACTGCGAGAACTGCAGGCCGCCGTAGTAGCCGTTGCCGGTGTTGATGGACCAGTTGCCACCCGACTCGCACTGGGCGACGGCGTCCCAGGTGTCGACGGAGGCGGCGGAGGCGCCGGTCGCGCCCATCAGCGGTACGGCGACTGCGGCACCGGCGACACCGGCCAGGGTCGCGACACGGACGGCCTTGGACGGGCGACGGTGCTTGCCCTTGCTGGAAAGCAGCATGGTTCTCCTCACCGACGCCTACGAGGTGAGCTGTCGGGTTCGGGCCTGTGAGTTGCCCGGTCGCCCTCACTTTCGGACGACTTCACCCCTAGCCGTGTCTCCGCCCGTCTTCCGACGGCCGGGTCCGGCGCTTACCTGGGTCCCCCGCTCCTGCCTACGGCGCTTTACGCGTCGGTTCCCTTCGGCCGACGGCAGGATTCGGCGTGACGGTCGAAGGTGCCCGCGGTGCGAGCGGCTCCGACCGTAAACACACGCAACCCCCACATTCAAAGATGGACATAACGACTAATCAGCCCGTAACGCCCCCACGTGGAGGGTCGTTTTCGCAGGTCGGAGCCAATATGGACGGAGCGGGCGGACCGGACGCACCAGTTGAAGCAAAGAGACCCATGTCTCACTTACGCATAAGCGGACATAGGCCTCTGAACTACCCCCTCTTTCGGGGTGTTTTCACGCTTTTGATCAGTTGGTGGCGGCCTCCGCCCGGCTGCCCTGCGCGTCCGCCCCGAGGTCCAGGGTCTGGCCGGGAAGGATCAGGTCCGGGTCGGAGCCCAGCTCGTCCTCGTTGGCCGCGTAGAGCGCGGTCCAGCCGCCGGGAAGCTCCTGCGCGTCGGCGATCGCCCAGAGGTTGTCGCCCTCGCGGACGGTGTACGTCCCCTCCGCGCCCTGACGCGCGTCGGATTCACCGCGCGAGGCGTGGCGGCCGGACTCGCGCCCGTCGTCCTGGCCGGTCCTGGCGGTCGCCTCAGGGGCCGGCGTGCCGCGGTGCTTGCCGCCCTCCTCCGTGCCGCCCTTCGGGGCGCCGGACGTCCCGGAGGCCTCGGGGGACGGAGTGGCGGACGGCGTCGTGCCGGCCTCGTCACCCTCGCCCGTCCTGCCGTCGGACGCGTCCCGGCCCGCCTCGCCCTTCGCGTCGGAGTCGTCCGAGGTGGCGGCGTCGTCCGAGCTGTCCGCCGGGTCGGTCGCGTCGGAGGAAGGCGTCCCGGACGGCGTCGCGGAATCCGAGGGCTCGGCCGAGGGCTCGGCGGACTCCTCGCCGCCCGGGTCGACGCCGGGCAGCCCCTCGTCCAGGGAGAGCCCGGAGATCACCGAGCAGCTGGCCCACGCCTGCGGTCCCTTGTCGTCCAGGATCTTCTCCGCGACCGCTATCTGCTGCGAGCGGCTGGCGAGGTCGGCGCGCGGCGCGTACGCCGTGCCACCGTAGGCCGACCAGGTGTCCTGCGAGAGCTGCAGGCCACCGTAGTAGCCGTTGTCGAGGTCGGCACTCCACATGCCACCGCTCTCGCACTCGGCGACCCGGTCCCAGGTCGACGCGTCGGCGGCCTGTGCGCCGCCCGCGCCGAGCAGCGGGATGGCAATGGCCGATCCGGTGACGCCTGCAGCGACGACGATGGCGGGTGCCTGACGAGGGCGACGGTGTCTGCCGGTCGCGGAGCCCATGGGATTGCCTTCCGTGTGACTGACGTGTGACGGGTGAGTCGAACGGTGAACCTAGCCGTACTCGAACGTGTGTCACAAGTCGATGCAGCGGAGATCACGTGAAAGTCACAGAGTTGACAGGCTGTCACTTTTTTCCACCCGATGTCCGGGACCGAACTCCACGGGAAGCGTGCGCAGTCCACGCATGATGAGCCCGCCGCGCCAGCGCAAATCGGCAGGTTCCGCGGCAAGCCGCAGGTCGGGAAGGCGCCTCAGCAGCGTCGCCAGCGCCACCTGGCCCTCCAGCCGGGCCAGCGGCGCACCCAGGCAGTAGTGGATGCCGTGCCCGTATCCGAGGTGCTGATTGTCACTGCGCGCGAGATCCAGGGTGTCCGCATCCTGGAACCGCTCCGGGTCCCGGTCGGCGGCGGCCAGCACCACGAGAACCGGGTCCCCCGCCGCGATGTCCTGCCCTCCCAGCGTCACGGGTTCGGTGGCGTAACGCCATGTCGCGAGCTCCACCGGGCCGTCGTAGCGCAGCAGCTCCTCGATGCCCGTGGCGAGCAGGTCCGTCTCCCCGGCGGCCAGCGAGCGTTCCAGGCGCTCGCGCTGGGACGGATTGCGCAGCAGCGCGTAGGTGCCGTTGCCGATGAGGTTCACGGTCGTCTCGAAACCGGCGAAAAGGAGGATGAATGCCATCGCCGCGGCCTCGTTCTCGCTGAGGTGCTCGCCGTGGTCGCTCGCCCGGATCAGCCCGGAGATCAGGTCGTCGCCGGGATTCTCCCTTTTGCGGTGGATGAGTTCGGCGAGATAGCCGCGCATCTTCTTGACCGACCTGGCCACCCCGCCGCGCGGTCCGCCGCCGTGCCGGATCATCATGCCCGCCCAGTCGCGGAAGTCGTCCTGGTCCTCCCGGGGCACGCCCAGCAGGTCGCAGATCGCGTAGATCGGCAGAGGGAACGCGAAGTCATGGATGAGGTCCGCCTTCCCCTCCTCGATGAAGGTGTCGATGAGGCGGTCCGTCAGCTCCTGCACGCGCGGCGCGAACTCCGCGACCCGGCGCGGAGTGAACGCCTTGGACACGAGCCGGCGCAGTCGGGTGTGGTCCGGGGGGTCGATGTTCAGCAGGTGCGTCATCAGCTCCGCCTTGCGCTCCCCCGGGATGCCCGTCTTCCCCTTGGCGTTGGCGGAGCCCGCGTGGTGGGCGGGGTTCTTGGAGAGCCGGGTGTCGGCGAGCGCCTGCCGGGCATCGGCGTAGCGGGTCACCAGCCAGGCCTCGACACCGCTGGGCAGCTTCGTGCGGTGCACGGGGCTGTGCTCGCGGAGCCAGGCGTAGGCGGGGTACGGGTCGGTGGCGAACTCCCAGGTGAAGAGTTCGGGGGCTGCGTCGGGCGTGGGAGCCGTCCCGGGGCTGTCGTTCACTCCTCGACGCCGTCCGGAGCGGCCCCGGGCCCCCCGAGGCCCTCCGCCGCCCGGATCGCGTCCCGGTAGGCGCGGGCGGCGGCCCGCAGGGCGGCCTCCGGGTCGGTGCCGTCCTGCTCGGCCTCCACGGCGAGAGCGAGCAGCCGGTAGCCGACCCCGTCGCCCTCGGGGAGCGCTGCGTCGAGGCTCGCGGCCCGGGCCCTGCTGCCGAGCTTGGCGGCCAGCGCCAGACCGGGCTGGCCGAGCGGCACCCCGTCGGTGACCGACTCGCGCTGCTTCTCGATCGCCTTCGTACGGAGCCAGTGCGCGTGGACGTCCTCCGGGGTCTCGGCGGTCTCGTCGCCGAACACATGCGGATGACGGTGGATCAGCTTCTCGACGATCGTGGCCGCGACATCGTCGATGCCGAACGGCTCCTCCTGGTCCTCCTGCGCGATCCGGGCGTGGAAGACGACCTGGAGCAGTACGTCGCCGAGCTCCTCGCGCAGCTCCTCGCGGTCGCCGTCCTCGATGGCCTCGACCAGTTCGTACGCCTCCTCGATGGCGTACTTCGCGAGTCCTTCGTGCGTCTTCTGCGAGGTCCACGGGCATTCGAGCCGGACCCGGTCCATGACCTGGACCAGGTCCAGGAGCCGCGCGCCCGGCAGGTCGTACGAACCGGGCAGCAGCTCCAGGTCCGGCATCTGCACCCGGCCCGAGCCGCCGAGCCGGGCCAGGCCGTCGGTGAGCGGCTGGTTCCCCTCGCCGCCCACCAGCACCACCACGGTCCGGCCGCCCGCGCAGTCGTCCACCAGGTCCTCGGCCGAGGGCGCGGTGTGTTCCACGGCCACCCCCGCCTCCCGCAGATAGGGCAGCTGCGGATGGCCGGACTCGGCGCACAGCACGCGGTCCGCCGCGTGCAGCGTCTGCCAGGCGGGCCAGGACAGCAGACCGGGGGCGACCCGGTGGCTGGCGGTGAGCAGGACGATACGGCCGGGGTCTTCAGCGTTCACACCCCGAACCTACCTCCGGTCGGGCGGGGTCAGGCGCCTGCCTCGGGCTCCTGCCCCTGGACCGGCGTGACCTGGGTGATCCACGGGGCCTTGTACGTGCTGAGCTGGACCTTCTTGTTGTCCCAGCTGCCGTAGCGCGGATTGACCTCGATGTGCAGCGCCTTCGACGCCTTGGTGAGGCTCTCGCCGACCGCCTGCACCCCGACGGGGTTCTGCAGGTCGGCGCCGAGCGCCTGGGCCAGCTTCTGGAGCTGGACCTCCTGGCGCAGACTCGCCTCGATCTGGCCGGGCGCCACCCAGCGCTGCTCCAGCATCAGCGTCTTCACGCCCTCGTCCCCGCCGGACTGCTCGGCGGCGGCGCTGCGGATCTGCTGGACCTCCTTGCGGCTGACGCTCACCCCGGCGTCCTTCGCGGCGCGGTCCAGGACCCGCCCGAAGATCAGGCCGGACAGCTTGACCCGGGTCAGCTGGCCCGACTTCGTCACCAGGTCCACGGACCGTTCGGAGTCCTGCTGCGCGGTGCGCACGTCGGCCGCCTGCGCCTGGACCGTGGCCACGTCGATCCGGTCGCCGCCGACCACGGCCGCAGCACCGGGATGGGCCTCACTGCCACAGGCGGTCAGGAGCGGCGCCGCGACGAGCGTTGCGGCGGTAAGGGCGAGCGCGGTGCGACGTCGGCGGTGCAAAGGAGCCTCCCGGGGAGAGTTTGTGCATCAGTGCACAAAGCCTTGCGGTGATCGATGTTAGGCAGTGGACGTGATTCGGGCCACTGCTTCGACCAACGATTTCCGGACCGGTCAGTGCGGGGTCACGGACGAAATCCCTTCGGGCCGGCCTGTTCCGGCCGTCCGCCGCCTCACACCGAGCCGCGTACATCCTGGTGGTGGGTCAGTTGCCGGCGGAGCTCCGTGGGGAGCGGGTGGTGCGGTCCGTAGGCCCGCTCGGTGTCGTACAGCAGGGTCTGCAACTGGGCGCGGCCCGCCGTGTGGTCGCCCATCCCGAGCAGGAGGTGGCCGATCCGGTGGCGGATGTCGAAGGCCCGGCCGGGGCCGGAGGACGTCACGTAGCCGTTCTCGTAGTAGGGGAGGACGGCGCGGTACTCGGCGAGCGCGGCGGCCGCCTCACCGAGCTGCTCCAGGCACTGCGCGGCGTCGTAACGGAACTGCAGGGTCTGGGAGTCGGCGGGGCCCGCCTCCGCCGCACGGTCGTCGGCGAGGCGGCGGAGCTCGGGGAGGGCGCGGCGGTACTGGCCGTCGTCCATCAGCGTCGCCGCGTACTGCTTGCGCAGGATCCGGACGACCGGTGAGTGTTCGCCGTGCTCCAGGGCGGCGGCCGGCAGGATCCCCCCGAGGATGTCGACTGCCTGGGTGATGCGGCCCTCCTCGAGCAGCCGTTTCACGTCGTCGACGGCCTGTGCCACATCGGGCCTGGCCGGCGGTGTCCGGGGCGGGGCGGGTGCCTGCCGGCCGGGGACGGGCACCGGCGCGGGGGCGGCCGCCCGGTCCGGCCAGGGGGCGTGCGGGCGGAGGAAGGGGCGGGTCGGGTCGAGGGGCCCGGCCGGTGTGCCGCCGGCGGGCAGCAGGGGCCGCAGGGACTCGTAGACCTCCTGGGCCGAGGCGGGGCGGTCCTGCGGGTCCTTGGAGAGCAGCCGCAGGACGAGTGCTTCGAGCGCCTCGGGGACCTCGGGCCGGATGTGCCTGACCGGGAGCGGGGGCTCGTAGAGGTGGCGGTGCAGGACGCCGAGTGCGGTGGAGCCCGCGAACGGCACGTCACCGCTGAGGAGTTCGTGCAGGAGCACACCGAGTGCGTAGAGGTCGGTGTACGGGCCGACGGCACCGCCCATCGCCTGCTCGGGGGCCATGTAGGCCGGCGAGCCGATCGGTGAGCCCGTGTGTGTCAGCCGGGTGGTGTCGGTGTCCATGACGGAGGCGATGCCCAGGTCGAGCACCGTGAGGGTGCCGTCGGGCTTCACCATCGCGTTACGGGGCTTGAGGTCCCGGTGGACGATCGGCACGGCGTGCACCGCGGAGAGCACCGCGCACAGCTGGGCGGCGATCGCCACGGCCCAGGGCCACGGGTAGGGGTCGTGCTCGGCGAGATGGTCGGCGAGGTCGGCGCCCTCGACGTACTGCATGACGAGGAAGAGGTCGTCGCCGTCGCTGCCCGCGTCGTGGACGGTGACCAGACCGGGGTGGTCGACCTGTGCGGTGACCCGGCACTCCCGGACGAACCTGCGGCGCAGATCGTCGGCGGCTTCGCTGCCGGTGGGGCCGGCCACCCGGTCGGGGCGCAGGAGCTTCACCGCGACCCTGCGGTCGAGGCGCTGGTCGTACGCCGTCCAGACCTGGCCCATGCCGCCTTGGCCGAGAATCGTCGCCAGCTGGTAACGACCGGCGATGACACGCCCGTTCACCGGCTGTCGCCCTCCTTGCGGAGGTAGTCGCTCAGCTCGTCGAGCTCGGCGCGCACCTGGTCGAGGCGCTGGGGGGCGGCGGGCCTCGGGGTGTCGGACGGCGCGGCGGGTGGCGGCGGCGTGGGGCTCTGCCGTGGGGCGGGCGGGTAGCCGTAGGCAGGAGAGGGCGGCGCCTGCCGCGGTCCGAATCCGGCGGACGAAAACGAGGACGCCCCCGGGTGCGGGGGGCCGTACGGAGCGGCGTACGGACCCGGGTGGGAGACCCCGTGCGGGCCGGCCGGCGGACCGCCGTACGGACCGAAGTGCCGTATGTCCGTGTACAGGTAGTAGGTGACCGTGCCGACGAAGACCACCAGCATCCAGGACAGGGTGATGATCGCCTGCCCGTCCGTCATCACCTCTTCCTCCGGCGGCAACGACCCGAGGTACGCGATGAGTCCGGCGTTCAGCGCCAGCACGAGGCCGAACAGCCACCAGTCGCGCTGCTTACGGGTGACGATCGCCAGCCGCAGCATGGCCGCCCAGGCGAGGAGTCCACAGCTCAGCAGCGCGAGTGCCACGAAGACCACGCGCAGCGTGACGAGCGTGGCCGAGGACGGAGAACGCTTCGGCTGCTGCTCCGGCGGATAGCCGTAGCCGTGCATGTGCTGCTCCCGGAGGGCGTGGATCGGACGTGTGCAGTGAGCGTATACACCGACACGGACAACCCGTCCCTGGTTGTGCACAACCGTTGTGCTTCACGTCACTCCGGAGCGACGGAGCCGTCCGTGAGCCCGTCGTACATCCCCTGCACCAGCTGCCCGCCCAGCCGGCCCGCCGTGCGCAGCGCGTCCTCGAACGCGGCGAGGGCACTGAACTGCTCTCCGTACGCGCGCTGTTCGGCCAGTGGCAGACGCGGCACCTGGAGACGGCGGGCGTCGAGCCGGGTCGCGGTGGAGGCGTAGCTGCTGGCCTGCCGGTTGTTGGCGGTGCCGCGCAGGAAGCCGGCGAGGAACCAGGGGTCCAGGGCCGCCGGATCGGGCCGCAGGAGCTGGAGGTTACGGCCGAGCACGGCCCCGGCGGTCGCGTCGTCGACGACTCTGGCGACCGCTCCTCCGCCGAGTACGGGCACGACGACGTCTCCCGGCTCCAGCAGGAGCGGCTCGTCCTCCGGGGACGCGGCCGGGGTGGAGGGCGTACCGCTGGGGGCTGCCCCGGAGAGGACGTCGTGCTCGGTGAGGACCGGAACCGCGCCGCTGCCGGCACCGGAGCCGGTGCGCAGGTGCAGGGCGCCCGCGCGGGCCAGTTCACCGACCGTGGTGAGGGGCCGCCGGGCCGGTTCGCAGGGAACGGCGGGCGGCGGTGTGAGCCGGGCGGTCAGCTTCAGGGTGTCGTCCAGGCGTTCCCGTACGCGTACGAGTTCCGCCGCGCCGCCGCCGGCGGCCGGGGGCGGCAGATGGCGGGCGGGGGCCAGGTCCACGTCGTCGTCGAGGAGTTCGATGACGGGGACGGCCCGACTGGTCCCGGGGCGCTCCTCGACGGGCTCCCGGCGCCCCGGCACGTCGAAGGGGGTCCACGCGTCGAGCACCGTGGCGCGCACCGCGGGCCAGTCCAGCCGGTCACGGCCGGACGGCGCACCGGCGGTCTCGGGCTCCGCCGCGTCGACGACGAGGAGTTCGGGGGCAGAGGGCTGCTCGGTGCCCGGCTTGCGGAGGACCCAGACGTGGAGGGGGATGCCGTACGGGGGTGCGGCGCCGGCCGGGAGCGCGATGACGGCGCGGAGGGCTCCGCGGCGGAGCAGGTCGGCGCGGATGCGGCGCCCCGAACGGCGGGAGGCGGCGGCCGGGGGCATGAGCACCACGGCGGTGCCGCCCTCGCGGAGATGGGCGAGGGCGTGCTGCACCCAGGCGAGTTCGGACTCGGTGCGGGCGGGGAAGCCGTACTCCCAGCGGGGGTCGTAGGCCAGGTCGTCGTGGCCCCAGTTGCGCTCGTTGAACGGCGGGTGGCAGAGCACCTCGTCCACGGCGAGACCGGGGAACGCGTCGGTGCGCAGGGTGTCGCCGGTCCGTACGGCGAGCGCGGGTCCGGCGGTCCTGTTCCCCGGGTGGAGGGCCAGCCGGAGCGCGGTGAGCGCCGCCAGGTCGGGATCGGCCTCCTGCGCGTAGAGGGCCGTGGGCCGGCCGACGGCGCACAGCAGGGCGCCGGTCCCGGCCGCGGGGTCGAGGACCGTACGGGAGCGCTTCTGGCCGCTCCGGCGGGCGGCGTCCCCGGCCGGCTTCGCGAGGTCGGCCATCAGCTCGGCGAGGCCGGGGGGCGTGAGGGTGTACTGCCGCGGGTTGGCGTCCAGCTGGCGGCCGAAGAGGAAGTCGAAGGCCTGCCGGGCGCCGGTCTCCGCCGCCAGTTCGGCCGCTGCGCGCAGCAGGGGGACGGACGGCAGGAGAGCGGACGCCGTGGGTGTGGGGACCGCCCGCCCCTCTCCGAAGCGGTCGGCGAGCACGTGGTCCAGGGCGCCCGGCAGCACACCTGCCATCCGGGCGTCGGAGACGGCGGTGATCTCCAGCCAGGCGGTGGGCCTGTCCCGGACGAGCAGGAGGGCGCAGCCCGTGTGGACGAGCGCGGTCACGGCGCCGTCGGGGTGGCCCGCCAACTGCTGCCAGACCCGCTCGCGCAGCGGCACCTCGGCGAGCTTGCCCTGGTCGCGCAGCCACTGTTCGACCTCGCTCAGCGCGAAGGAGGGGCTGGCCTCGGTGCCACCGACGGGCTTCGGGAAACCGGCGTGCCGACGGCGCCAGTTACTGACGGCCGCGCGGCCCACGCCCGCGAGCCTGGCGATTCCGGCCGCGGTCACCTCGGTCGAGTTATCCGGCACTGGCCTGTCTCCCGTTCCGCACACGTCGGTGTCCCTGCTGTGTGTGGGTGAGCATACCGAAACCACCGAGCCAACAGTTCACACGAATTATCGTGTTGACTCGGTTCACAGTGAATGGTCTTATTGACCCGCCGCACAGCGATGCGGCGCATCGTCCCGCTCACAGTCCCCGTTCTCATCGGAAGGGCACAGCCATGTCCCAGTACACGCAGCCGCAACAGCCCCAGCAGCCGTACGCCCCCGCGCAGACGCCGGGCACGCGCCCCGCCCGCAACGGCCTGGGCATCGCCGCCCTGGTGCTGGGCATCATCGGGACGGTTTCGGGGCTGATCCCGTTCTTCTTCTGGCTCGCGGGGATCCTCGGCCTGATCGCCCTGATCCTGGGCCTCGCAGGGCGGGGCCGCGCCAAGCGCGGAGAGGCCACCAACAAGGGCGTGACGACGTTCGGCGCGGTCCTCGGCCTCGTCTCGCTGATCCTTTCGGTCGTCGGAGCGGTCCTGACGTTCAAGGCCGTGGACGACGTGGTGACCGACATCAACAAGGCGGTCGAGGACAGTTCGGCGTCCGCGAAGCCGGCCGCCGGCGGAGGGGCGGCCGGCGGAGGGGCGGCCGGCGGCACCGAGGGCAAGGACGACACCCTGGGGCAGGGGGACTCCGCGGCGTACGACGACGGCCTGGAGATCACCGTGAACGCCCCGGCCCCGTACACCGCCGACGAGTTCGCGATCGGCCACACCAAGGGCAACAGCGCCTACACGGTCTCGGTCGTCATCGAGAACAAGGGCAAGGAGAAGTTCGACGCGACGCTCGTCAGCGTCGACGCCCGCGCCGGCGAGGACGGTGTGAACGCCGAGCAGATCTTCGACGGCAAGGTCGGCGAGGGCTTCAGCGGCACCGTCCTGCCGGGCAAGAAGATCACGGCGAAGTACGCCTTCGACACCCCGGCCGACGCCAAGAACCTGACCGTCGAGGTCGGCCCCGGCTTCGAGTGGGACGCGAGCCAGTGGGAGCTGAAGCTCTGACGGGCGGACGACCCCGTCGCGCGGCACCTCCGGGGCCGGCCACCCCCTGCGGGCGGGCCGGCCCTGTGGCCTCAGGCCGTCCGGTGCCGCACCCAGACGTTCGGCTCGACGTACACGGCGTACCCGTGGGCGAGCGAACAGTGCACCGGTACCAGGGCGCCCTCCACCTCCACCGGCCCCTCCGTGTCGAAGGGAAGCCCGGTCCAGGCCCGCCACCGGTCCAGGGACCCGCTCACCGTCATCGACACCGGGGCCACGGCCTCGATGACTCCGCCCGCCCGCACATGCACCCGCAGCCAGGGATCGTGCGGCAGCCCGTCCTCGTCCCGGACGCGCCGGGCGTACTCCTCCATCGGTGCCGTGGCCTCCGCGTGCTTCCCGCTCGGCCTGACCGGGGCGACGAGTTCCCGGAATCCGAGGCGACGGGCGTTCTCCCGCATCGCGGCCACCATGTGCCCGGAGATGCCCTGCCCGAGCCGCCCCGTCGTCACGGTGATCTCGATCGCGCTGACGGTGTCCGGAGTGCGCCCGTGCCGCAGGTCGGAGAAGGCCCACAACAGCACCTGGTCCCAGCCGCCTTCCGGCAACGCCCCCCGGCCCGGCGCACCGAGGGCGAACGGCACGCTGTAGCCCCGGGCCACCACCGCGCCCCCGGGATCGGTGGCGACGAGCACGAACTCAGGGAACTCGACGGCTATGCGCGGGAAGTTGCCCCAGCCGACCAGGTCCTCCAGCACGAACTCGGGCCAGGTGTCGGGCATCTCCTCGAGCGCGCCGGCGAGCTCCGGCCGCTCGGCCAGCGTCGTGATCTTCAGGTCCATGCGGCCAAGGTAAGCAGCGCCCGACCCCCCGCCAACCCGTTTCGGTTCTCACACGACCGAACCGACGGCGACCGCCCATGCCGGCCAGAGCGTGAGCAGCACCCCGGCCGTCCAGTACGTGCCCGGCGACAGCGAGGCCCGTCGCCGCACCCAGTCGTTGGCGAGCCACCAGATGATCCCGAAGACCGCCACCACGGGCACGACGATCACGAGCCACAGTGTCATTCCGTCGTTCTCGGTCGGCTCACGGGAGGTCCAGCCGGCGTCCGCGAGCGGCCCGTTCGACAGGTAGTACCAAACCAGGAACAGCGGTATGACGCCCGGAACCCCGAGCAGCAGATTCATCCCCGCGGCCGTCAGCCGCCACTTCCACATGGGCACAGTATTCACAACGGCGGCACGGGCATCCTCAGCGCTCGGGCGCCTCGGTCGGACTGCCGCCCGTGGGCAGCTTCTCGGCGGGACAGGAGGACAGCACCTTCCGCATGGCGTCCCTTTCGGCCTCGGTCACCCACAGGCCGTACTTGCTCTTCACCGACACCTGCCCCGCCACATACGTGCAGCGGTACGCCTTGTTGGGCGGCAGCCAGGTCGCGGTGTCCCCGTCCCCCTTGCGGCGGTTGGTGGACGAGTCGGCCGCCACCAGATTGAGCGGGTCGTTCGCGAAGGCCCGCCGTTTGCCGTCGCTCCACTGCTGGGCGCCCTTCTGCCACGCGTCGGACAGGGCGACGAGGTGGTCTATGTCCACCTTGCTGCGGCCACGCTCGAAAGCGATGCGGCCCCCCGTGTACGGATCGGGGTCGAGGACGCCGCTGAGCACCTTGCAGCCGTCGGCGTCGCGCTCGACACCGGACAGCTGGTGCGCGAGTACGTCGTCCCGGGTGCCGCACCCGTTCCGGTCGGTGTCCACCCAGGCGGACCCGAACTCGTCACGGTCGTACCCGGTCTTCGGCGCGCGGCCCTTCACACTCAGCCCGTCGACGGCCCGCAACGCCGACCCCCCGGGAGCCGGGGAGGTGGCAGCCGGCTCGGGGACGCCGAGGTCGCTCACGGCGTCGCAGCCGGTCAGGGCCAACACGCTCACCAGCGCCGACGTGGCGCAGGCGAGGAGTCGGTGGCGGCGGGGCACGGCTCGAAGAGGGGTCACAGCGCACCAGGTTAGGCGCGGCGGGACCCGGCCGTGAAGGCGGCGTCCCCGCCACGCCCCCGGCCGTGACTGACACGCCCCCGGGCCCCGCCGCGGCGCGGCGCCGTGCGCCCCGGCGGGGCCCGGGAGTTACGACCCCAGGATCGTCGTGAGGAACTCCCCCGTCCACGACAGGAGTTCGCGCCCCACGACCGGCTTCCCGCCGATCCGGCCGGCCGTCGGCCGCGGCACCAGGATCTGACGCGTGGCCGGCTTGAAGATCGTCTTCGGGTGCAGCCGCTTCAGCCGCAGCTCCTGCGACTCGCGCAGCTCCACCGGCGCGAAGCGGATGTTCGGCCCCTGGAGCACGATCTCGCCCACCCCGCAGGCCCGGGCCAGCATCCGCAGCCCCGCCACCAGCAGGAGGTTCTCCACCGGCTCCGGCAGCTTGCCGTAGCGGTCGGTGAGCTCCTCGCGCACCGCCCTGATGTCCCCCTCCGAATTCGCGGAGGCGATCGAGCGGTACGCCTGCAGGCGCAGCCGCTCACCCGGGGCGTAGTCGTGCGGGACGTGCGCGTCGACCGGCAGCTCGATCTTGACCTCCAGCGGCGGCTCCTCCTCGACCCCGCCGTCCACGGCCGCCCGGTAGTCCGCCACCGCCTCGCCGACCATCCGGATGTACAGGTCGAAGCCGACCCCCGCGATGTGACCGGACTGCTCGCCGCCGAGCAGATTTCCCGCTCCGCGGATCTCCAGGTCCTTCATCGCCACGTACATGCCCGCACCCATCTCGGTGTGCTGGGCGATCGTCGCCAGCCGCTCGTGCGCGGTCTCGGTCAGCGGCTTCTCCGGCGGATACAGGAAGTAGGAGTAACCCCGGTCCCGGCCACGGCCCACACGGCCGCGCAGCTGGTGCAGCTGGGAGAGACCGAAGTTGTCGCCGCGCTCCACGATCAGCGTGTTCGCGTTGGAGATGTCGATGCCGGACTCGACGATCGTCGTGGAGACCAGGACGTCGAACCTCTTCTCCCAGAAGTCGACGACGACCTGCTCCAGCTGGCTCTCCCCCATCTGCCCGTGCGCCGTCGCGATCCGCGCCTCGGGCACGATCTCCCGCAGCCGCGCCGCGGCCCGGTCGATGGACTCGACCCGGTTGTGGATGTAGAACACCTGGCCCTCACGCAGGAGTTCACGCCGCACGGCCGCGCCGATCTGCTTCTCCTCGTACGGCCCGACGAAGGTGAGGACCGGGTGCCGCTCCTCGGGGGGCGTCGTGATCGTCGACATCTCGCGGATGCCCGTCACCGCCATCTCGAGCGTACGGGGGATGGGCGTCGCCGACATCGTGAGCACGTCCACGTTGGCCCGGAGCTTCTTCAGCTGCTCCTTGTGCTCGACGCCGAAGCGCTGCTCCTCGTCGACGATGACCAGGCCCAGGTCCTTGAACTTCGTCTCCGACGAGAACAGCCGGTGCGTCCCGATGACCAGGTCCACGGACCCGTCCTTCAGCCCCTCCAGCGTCGCCTTCGACTCGGTGTCCGACTGGAAGCGGCTCAGCGCCCGCACGTTGACGGGGAACTGGGCGTACCGCTCGGTGAACGTGCCGAAGTGCTGTTGGACCAGGAGCGTCGTGGGCACCAGGACGGCGACCTGCTTGCCGTCCTGGACCGCCTTGAAGGCGGCGCGCACCGCGATCTCCGTCTTGCCGTACCCGACGTCGCCGCAGATCAGCCGGTCCATCGGGACGGACTTCTCCATGTCCTCCTTGACCTCGGCGATCGTGGACAGCTGGTCGGGAGTCTCCGCGTACGGGAACGCGTCCTCCAGCTCCCGCTGCCACGGGGTGTCCGGGGCGAAGGCGTGGCCGGGGGCCGCCATCCGTGCCGAGTACAGCTTGATCAGGTCGGCGGCGATCTCCTTGACGGCCTTCTTGGCCCGCTGCTTGGTCTTCGTCCAGTCGGCGCCGCCGAGCCGGTGCAGGGTCGGGGCCTCGCCGCCGACGTACTTGGTGACCTGCTCCAGCTGGTCGGTGGGAATGTAGAGGCGGTCCCCGGGCTGGCCGCGCTTGGCGGGGGCGTACTCGACGAGGAGGTACTCGCGGGTCGCGCCCTGCACGGTGCGCTGGACCATCTCGATGTAGCGGCCGACACCGTGCTGCTCGTGCACGATGTAGTCGTTCGCCTGGAGCGTCAGCGGGTCGACGGACTTACGGCGGCGGGCCGGCATCCGCCCCAGGTCCTTGCTGGCGGTGCGCTGACCGGTCAGATCCGTCTCGGTCAGCACGGCCAGCTTCAGCGCCGGGTCCACGAAGCCGTTGTCGATGGCTCCGCACGAGACGTGCACCAGCGACGGCGTGATCTCGGCCAGGTCCTGGTCGAGCCGGGCCGGGATGCCCTCGCCTCCGAGCACCTCGACCGTGCGGGCGGCGGGGCCCTGCCCCTCGGTGACGTACACCGTGCGCCAGCCGTCGGCGAGCCACCCCTTGGTGTCGGCGAGAGCCCGGGCGGTGTCGCCGCGGTACGCCTCCGGGGCGTGCATCCCGAGCTTCAGGGTGTCGCCGTCCAGCTCCTCGTCGGCGGCGAACGGGGAGGTGGACCACCACATCATGGACAGCTCACGGGCCCGGTCCCGGACGTCCGCGATGCCCCACAGGGAGGCCGCGCCGACGTCGATCGGGGCCTCGCCACCGCCGGCCGTGGCCGCCCAGGACGCCTGGAGGAACTCCTGGCTGGTCGCCACGAGGTCCGCCGCCCTGGTCCGCACCCGCTCCGGGTCGCAGACCAGTGCCATCGAGCCCTTCGGCAGGACGTCGAGCAGCAGCTCCATCTCGTCGACGAGGACCGGCGCGAGGGACTCCATGCCCTCGACGGCGATGCCCTCCGCGATCTTCCCCAGCAGCTCGCCCAGCTCCGGGTGCGCCTCGGCGAGGGCCGCGGCCCGGGTGCGTACGTCCTCGGTGAGCAGCAGCTCACGGCAGGGCGGAGCCCACAGGCCGTGCTCGGCGACCTCCAGCGACCGCTGGTCGGCGATCTTGAAGTAGCGGATCTCCTCGACGTCGTCGCCCCAGAACTCCACCCGCAGGGGGTGCTCCTCGGTCGGCGGGAAGACGTCCAGGATGCCGCCGCGCACGGCGAACTCCCCGCGCTTCTCGACCAGCTCGACACGGGCGTACGCCGCTGCCGCGAGCGCGTCCACGACCTCGCCCAGGTCCGCGGTCTGCCCGCTGCTCAGCGCGACGGGCTCCAGGTCGCCGAGCCCCTTGACCTGCGGCTGGAGCACGGAGCGCACGGGCGCGACGACCACGCTGACCGGGCCGGTCTCCGGGTCGTCCTGCCGGGGGTGCGCGAGGCGGCGGAGCACGGCGAGGCGGCGGCCCACGGTGTCCGACCGGGGCGAGAGCCGCTCGTGGGGCAGGGTCTCCCAGGAGGGGAACTCCGCCACCGTGTCGGGAGGCAGCAGGGTCCGCAGCGCGGCCGCCAGGTCCTCGGCCTCACGGCCGGTCGCGGTGACGGCGAGCACCGTACGCCCGGTGTCGCGGGCCAGCGCGGCCACGGCGAAGGGGCGCGCGGCGGGCGGGCCGACCAGGTCGACATGGGCCCGGTGGCCGTCGGCGGCGGCCTTCACCGCTTCGGAGAGCGCCGGGTCGGTGACGACGACGTCCAGCAGACCGTGCAGGCTCATGAAGGTTCCGTCCGGTGTGGCGAGTGAGCAACGCGAAGGGCCCGACACGTGGCACGGGCCGGGGGCTCCAGCGTACGACGCCGGTGTGTCACTCGCGCGAGGGAACGCCGTTGTCCGTACGGCGGCAGCGGCACTACCCTTAGTCCGATGGCTAGTCCGCTCCGCTCGTGGCCCCTGAGGCAGTCATGGAAGCAGCCCGGCAGTACAACGTGCACGAGGCCAAGACCCACTTCTCGCGCATACTGCAGCAGGTCGAGACCGGCGAGGAAGTCGTGATCAGCCGGGCGGGGGAGCCGATCGCGAAGGTCGTGCCCCTGCATCCGAAGGTGCGGCGGACCGGTCGCGGCTCGCTCCGGGGACAGATTCACATCCCCGACGACTTCGACGAGCTCCCTGACGACATCGCCGAAGCGTTCGGGATGCGCTGATGCGTCTCCTGCTCGACACCCATATCGCCCTGTGGTGGCTCGACGACTCTCCTGAGCTCTCCGAGGAGATGAAGGACCTGATCGACACGGAGCCCGCCGTGTACCTCAGTGCCGCAACGCCCTGGGAAATCGCCATCAAGCAGTCTGCCGGGAAGCTCGCAGGACCCGACGATCTGGCTGAGCGGGTCCGCGACTGCCAGCTGACAAGCCTCGCGATCACCGCAGGACACGGGGTCAAGGCCGGCCGCCTCCCCCCGCTCCACCGCGACCCCATCGACCGCATCCTCGTCGCCCAGGCCCAGACGGAAGGGCTGACCGTCGTCACCCGCGACAAGTGGATCCCTCAGTACGACGTGCCGGTCATGCACGCCTGACGGAGGCGGCGGGACGCGAACCGGCCCCGGGGCGTTTGGAGGAACGCCCCGGGGCCGGATCAGTCATCCTACGGCGGGCTCCGTCACCCGTCCGTGGCAATCGCGTTCAGGACGTTCATCCGGCCGGCCCGGAAGGCCGGGACCAGGGCGGCGAACAGTCCGACGAAGGCCGAGGCGACGAACACGGTGACGATCGTCGGCCACGGGATCTCCAGGACCCCGAGCCCCTCCAGGGCCAGCAGCTTCTGGGCCGAGGTTCCCCAGCCCATGCCCAGGCCGAGTCCGAACAGGGCGATGACCACGGACTCCAGCCGGATCATGCGCCGCAGCTGACGGCGGGAGAGGCCGATCGCCCGCATCAGGCCGATCTCGCGGGTCCGCTCGACCACCGACAGGGCCAGGGTGTTCACCACACCGAGCACCGCGACGATGATCGCCAGGGCGAGCAGGCCGTACACGATGTTCAGCAGCTGGCCGATCTGGTCCTTCAGGTCCTCCTTGAAGTCGGCCTGGTTCTGCACCTTGTACTGCGGGTACGCGGCGAGCGAGCTCTTGATGGCCGCGTACGCCTCCTTCTCCTTGCCGTCCTCCGCCGCGGCGAACATGATCATGTTCTCGGGCATCCGGTCGGCGGCGACGTAACGCTCGGCCGTGGAGACGTTGATGTACATCGCCCCCTGGTCGACGCTCGTGTCGTCCGAGGTGATCGCGGCGACCTTCAGCTTCGCGGTGTCGCCGGCCTTGAAGGCGACGGTGAGCTCGTCGCCGACCTTGATCTTGTGCAGGGCGGCGTAGTCCGACCCGACCGACATGGAGTCCGCGCCGTACGCCTTCGCCAGGTCACCGGCGACGGTCTCGCGCCGCAGGTCCTGCGGGTATGTCGGGTCGGCGGCGGTGACGTGGTCGTCCGACGACGAACCGTCGGGGTTGGTGAGCTTCGCGGCGAGCACCTTGTAGTTCGTCACGTGCTCGATGCCGGGCACCTTCTGGATGGCGTCCGCGGCCTGCGGCACGATCAGCTGGCCGGTGTTCGACTGGACGATGAAGTCCGTGCCGACCGACTTGTCCAGTTCGTCGGTGGCCGACGCGACCATGGACGAGCCGACGACCGACAGGCACGCCACCAGGGCCAGGCCGATCATCAGGGCCGCGCCGGTCGCTCCCGTACGCCGGGGGTTGCGCAGCGCGTTGCGCTCCGCCAGCCGCCCGACCGGGCCGAACAGCCGCAGGACGACGAGGCCGAGCACCCGCACGACCGCGCCGGCGAGCAGCGGCCCGATCACGATGAAGCCGATGAGGGTGAGGACCACGCCCAGGCCGAGGTAGAGCGAGCCCTCGCTCGCCTCGTCCACCCGGGTCGTCGCCCACAGGCCGGCGGCACCGGCCCCGGTCAGGACCAGTCCGATTCCGGCACGGATCCAGCCGGACTTGGCGTCCGCCGGGGTTCCGGCGTCCCGCAGGGCGGCCATCGGGGAGACCTTGCCGGCCCGGCGGGCCGGGATGTACGCGGCGAGGACGGTGACGACGACGCCGAGGGCCAGTCCGATCACCGGTGTCGTCCAGGCGATGGTGAGGTCCTTGGTGGACAGCTCCATGCCGACGGCGCCCATGACTTTCATCAGCCCGACGGCGAGACCGATGCCGGCCGCGACTCCCAGGACCGATCCGACGAGGCCCAGGAGGACCGCCTCGACGAGCACGGACCGGTTGACCTGCTTGCGGCTGGAGCCGATGGCCCGCATCAGGCCGATCTCGCGGGTGCGCTGGGCGACCAGCATCGAGAAGGTGTTGACGATCAGGAAGATGCCGACGAGGAAGGCGATCCCGGCGAAGCCGAGCATCGCGTACTTCATGACGTCCAGGAAGGAACCCATGGAGTCCTTGTCGGCGTCCGCGGCCTCCTTCTGGGTCTGCAGCTTGTACGTGCCCGCATCGCCCAGAGCCGCGGCGACGTCCTTCTTCAGCCGGTTGTCGGCGACACCCGGTTCGGCGGTGACCGAGACGTGGGTGAAGACGCCGGACGCGCCCAGCAGCTTCTGCTGCGCGGTGGCGGTGTCGAGGTAGACGACGGCCGCACCGGGGTTGGTCACGGTGAACGAGGCGATACCGGTGATCTTCGCCCTGATGTCGCCGGTGACGGCGATGGTGCGCACCTCGTCGCCGACCTTCAGGTGGTGCTTCTCGGCGGTGTCGGCGTCGATCATGGCCTCGGTCGGCCCGCGCGGGGCGTGGCCGGAGGTGATCTCCATGGACCGCAGGTCGTTGTCGGTCCAGTTGCCCGCGATCGTCGGGGCACCGGTGTCGGACCCGAGGTTCTTGTTGTGGCTGTCGACGAGGGTGACGGCCATGCTGCTGACCGCGCCCTCCGCCTTCTTCACGCCGTCCACCGCGGCGACCTCGGCGACGACGGACGCGGGGAGCGCCTCGGGCTTGCCGTTCTCCGGGACGTCGGCGGTCTCGGCCTCCTTCGGGCTGACCGTCACGTCGGCGGACGTCGCCGCGAAGAGCTTGTCGAAGGTGGTGTTCATCGTGTCGGTGAAGACGAGCGTGCCGCACACGAACGCCACCGACAGCAGGACGGCGACGGCGGAAAGCGCCATCCGCCCCTTGTGCGCGAGGAAGTTGCGCATCGAGGTCTTCCAGACGGTCATGACGTCCGCCCGCGTGCGTCGAAGTCCTTCATCCGGTCCAGGACCTGCTCGGCCGTGGGGTTCTTCATCTCGTCGACGATGGAGCCGTCAGCGAGGTAGAGGACCCGGTCCGCGTAGGAGGCGGCCACCGGATCGTGGGTGACCATGACGATGGTCTGGCCGAGCTCGTCGACCGACTTGCGAAGGAAGGACAGCACCTCGGCGCCGGCACGCGAGTCCAGGTTCCCCGTGGGCTCGTCACCGAAGATGATCTCGGGGCGGGCGGCGAGCGCCCGGGCCACCGCGACGCGCTGCTGCTGACCGCCGGAGAGCTGCGTGGGCCGGTGCTTGAGCCGCTCGGCGAGACCGACGGTCTCCACGACCTGCCGCAGCCAGCCGGCGTCGGGCTTACGGCCCGCGATGTCCATCGGCAGCGTGATGTTCTCGATCGCGTTGAGCGTCGGAAGCAGGTTGAACGCCTGGAAGATGAAGCCGATTCGGTCCCGGCGCAGCTGGGTCAGCTTCTTGTCCTTGAGCCCCGTGATCTCGGTGTCGGCGAGGTGGATCTGCCCCGAGGTCACCGTGTCCAGACCGGCCAGGCAGTGCATCAGGGTCGACTTGCCCGACCCGGACGGGCCCATGATCGCCGTGAACCGCCCGCGGACGATGTCCACGTCGACGTGGTCGAGCGCCACGACCCGGGTCTCACCCGCGCCGTACGCCTTGACGACCTGCCGCGCTCGCGCAGCAACGGCCGTACGCCCTCCAGTGTCCCCGTGCCTGGGAATGGTTACAGCCGTTGTCACGGTTTTTCTCCTATGTCGGTCGATGCGCGGACGTCTCTGTGTACGTTCCGAGTCTCGGGTGAAGAGGTGCTCCGGCGCGCTGGTGCCCGGCGCAGTCTTCGAGTGGGGTTTTCCCCACCCCGCCCCCTGCGGCCGGCCGCATCCGCGGCGTCGTACCGACCGTCCCCCACGTGCCGGCCGGTATAAGAACACGCTAAGGAACAGGGCACCCGCCTCTCGTCCTCCGGCGGGAGGAACGGCCCCCGGGCACAACTCCGGTGCGCCCCCTAGGGGTCCGGGCCCCGGGTGCGGGACCTGAGTAGGGGTCGCGCTCTCCGGCCTGCGGCTCCCCTACGGCGCCGGGCGGTGAGACAGTGTCCATCGTCAAGTAGATGCATAGGGAAGGGACCCCTGTGGGCGGCACGGACGGCACCGGCGGCACGGACAGCCCGGAAGCGGTACGAGGGGCCGCCGCCCCCGGGGCACCACCGGGCACCGACCGGAGCCGCCGCCCCGTCGCCGCGGCCCTCATGCTCGGCATGGGACTCGCCGCCATCGACGGCACCATCGTCGCGACAGCCGTGCCGCAGATCGTCGGCGACCTCGGCGGGTTCTCCGTCTTCTCCTGGCTCTTCTCCGGCTATCTGCTCGCCGTGACCGTCACCCTGCCGGTGTACGGGAAGCTCTCCGACACCTTCGGCCGCAAGCCCGTCCTGATCGCCGGGATCATCCTCTTCCTGGCCGGCTCCCTGCTCTGCGCCGGCGCCTGGAACATGGCCGCCCTCATCGCCTTCCGCGTCGTCCAGGGTCTCGGCGGCGGCGCCCTCCAGGGCACGGTGCAGACCATCGCCGCCGACCTGTACCCGCTCAGGGAACGGCCGAAGATCCAGGCGAAACTCTCCACGGTCTGGGCGACTTCGGCCGTGGCGGGGCCCGCGGCCGGCGGGCTCCTCGCCGCCTACGCCGACTGGCGCTGGATCTTCCTGATCAACCTGCCGGTCGGTGCCGTCGCCCTCTGGCTGGTGGTCCGTCACCTCCACGAACCCGCCAGGCCGCGCCCCGCCACCCGTCCCCGTATCGACTGGGCGGGCGCCCTCGCGGTCTTCGCCACCGGCGCGCTTCTGCTGACCGCACTCGTCCAGGGCGGCGTCGCCTGGCCCTGGCTCTCCGCCCCGTCGCTCGGGCTGCTGGGGGCGAGCGCCGCGCTGGCCGCCCTGACCGTCATCGTCGAGCGCCGCGCCGCGGAACCCGTCATACCCGGCTGGGTCTGGCGGCGGCGCACCATCGCCTCGGTCAATCTCGCCCTCGGCGCGATGGGACTGCTCATGGTCGCGCCGACCGTCTTCCTGCCGACCTACGCACAGTCCGTCCTCGGACTGGGCCCGATCGCCGCCGGGTTCGTCCTCTCCGTGATGACCCTGAGCTGGCCCGTCGCCGCCGCCCTCTCCGACCGGGTCTACAACCGCATCGGCTTCCGCCGCACCGCGATCACCGGCATGTCCGGGGCCCTGCTGGTCCTGCTCTGCTTCCCGCTGCTTCCCTACCCCGGCACCGCCTGGCAGCCCGCCCTGCTCATGCTGCTGCTCGGCGCGACGCTCGGCCTCTTCCAGCTCCCCCTGATCGTCGGGGTCCAGTCCACGGTCGGCTGGGCCGAGCGGGGCACGACGACGGCGTCCGTGCTCTTCTGCCGCCAGGTCGGCCAGAGCCTCGGCGCCGCGCTCTTCGGCGCCGTCGCCAACGGCGTGCTCGCCTCCCGGCTGGCCGACTCCCCCGTCCCCGGCCTGCCCGGCGATCTGGACGCGGTCTCACAGGCGCTCGAGGACCCGGCCTCCCTCTCCGCCGCGGCGACGGACTATCTGCGGCGGGCCGTCGACACCGCCGTCGACCACGTGTTCACCGGCGCCGCGGTCGCCGCCGCTCTCGCCCTGCTGGTCCTCGTCGTCCTGGCCCCTCGCCGCTTCCCGGTCCTGGACGAACACGAGAGCGCTCCCCGGGCACCGAAGGACTAGACAAGTGGCGTGTTACCTGGGGTAGTTCGTCCGTAACCCTCCCTCTCCGCGATACCCGCGAGTAACGTACGCGCTCCCAACAGCGCACCCGCGCACCTGCCTTGCAGCCCGTCCCCGGGCCCGAGCCATGCAGGGAGCACCGCCATGCCCCAGCACTCCCAGCCACCCCCGCGCCCGCCCCGGCAGCCCCCGCACCGCCCCGCCCAGCCGCCCCCGTACCCCGGCGACTACCTCATGCCCTGGCAGAGCTCCCCACCCCCGCCACCGCCCACCACCCCGGCACCCGCACCCGGCCGCGCCCCGGCGCCCGGGCACCACGGCGACCTGCGACGCCTCCGCACCGCCTACCGCCTGCTGCGCCGCGTCTCGGCCCTCACCGCCCTCGGCTACTTCACCCTCTTCCTCCTGCTGTCCGGCTACGCCCCCGCCTTGATGACCCGCCCCGTCGGCGACGGCGGACTCACCACCGGCCTCCTCCTCGGCCTGTGCCAGCTCCCCGTCGCGCTCGCCGCCATCGCCGTCTACGAGTGGACCGCCCGCCGCACCGTCGACCCGCTCAGCGCCGGACTCCGCGACCGGGCCGGCCACGCGAAGGCCGGCGCACCGGCACCGGACCGCAGGAAGGGGCCGGGCCGGTGAACGGGTTCGACGAGTCGGCCCGGACGATGTCCCTCACCGCGTTCATCGCCGTCGCCAGCATCACCCTGCTGCTCTGCGTCATGACCGGACCCGACCGCGACGACCTCGATGCGTTCTACACCGGCTACCGCGCCCTCTCGCCTCTGCGGGGCGGCCTCGCCATCGCCGGGGACTACCTCTCCGCCGCCACCGTCCTCGGCACCACCGGAGTCATCGCCCTCACCGGCCACGACGGCCTCGTACTCGCGCTCAGCACGGCGCTCTCCCTGGTCCTGCTGATGTTCCTGCTCGCCGAACCGCTGCGTAACGCGGGCAGGTTCACCATGGGTGACATGCTCACCCGCCGGGCCCCCGGCCGGGCGGCCCGCATCGCCTCCTGCACCGTCACCCTCGCCGCCCTGCTGCCCCTGATGGTCGTCCAGCTCGCCGGCAGCGGCGATCTGCTCGCCTTCATCCTCGGCTTCGACAGCTCCGGCTTCCGCACCGGATCCATCATCGCCCTCGGTGTCGTCATGATCGGCTACGCGGCCATCGGCGGCATGAAGGGCACCGCCCTGATCCAGATCATGAAAACCCTCGCACTCCTGGGCGCGGGGCTCCTCGTCTCCGTACTCGTCCTCGGCCGCTTCGACTGGGACACCGGCGCCCTGCTCCGCGCCGCCGAGAGCGGGAGCGGTGCGGGCGCCGCATATCTGCACTCCGGCCTCCAGTTCGGCGGCAGCGACCTCGACATGATCAGCAGCGAACTGACCGTCGTGCTCGGCGCCGCCTGCCTGCCGCACATCACCATGCGGATGACCAGCGTCCGCAACGCCCGGGCCGTCCGCCGCTCCCTGTCCTGGGCCGTCTGCGTCACCGTCGGCATCTGCCTCCTCCTCACCGTCATCGGCTTCGGAGCCGCCGCTCTCGTCGGAGGCGAGCGCATCACCGCCGCAGGAGCCCAGGGGAACAGCGCCGTCCTCCAGGTCACCGCCGCCGTCGCGGGCGGCGGCAGGACCGGGGCGCTCGTCGTCACCACCATGACCACGGCGATCTTCCTGACCCTGCTCGCCTCCGTCGCCGGAATGATCCTGGCGTGCGCCAACTCGCTCGCCCACGACCTGTTCGCCCACGGCCGGCGGACCGCGCGGCCGATGAGGCCCCGCACCGAGATGGCCACGGCCCAGGCCGCGGCGGTCGGTGTCGGAGCACTCGCCGTCGCCCTCGCCGTCCTCGCCCGGCACTGGAACGTCCAGGCGCTGGTGACCCTGTCCTTCTGCGTCGGGGCGTCCGCCATCGCCCCGGCGCTCGTCTACAGCATGTTCTGGCGCCGCTTCACCCGCACCGGGCTGCTCTGCACCCTCCTCGGCGGCACCGCCTGCGTGTTCGTCCTGATCACCGGTACCGACCTCGTCTCCGGCTCCCCCGGATCCGTCTTCCCCCACCGCGACTTCAACTGGTTCCCGCTCACCACGACCGGCCTGGTCTCCATCCCCTTCGGCTTCCTCGCCGGGTGGCTGGGGACCATGTACGGCAGGGACGCGGACCCCGCCGGGCAGCGCCGCCAGTACGAGGCCGTCGAACCCTGGATCCTCGCGGGAGCCCCGCCCGCGGGGCGGCGGTGACACGGCCGTGAGGTGACGGCCCCGGCCGGCGGAAGAACCGGGCCCGCGACGGCGGACCGCCCGGCTCCGGGCCCCCGGAGGGGCCGGAACCGGGCAGTCAGGTCCGGATGGGAGCGCGCCGGGGTCAGCCCTTGGCGGCGGCCACCTCGGGCGCGGCGGCTGCGTCGGCCTGCTCGACGGCGCCGTCGGCGGGACGGCGAAGAGCCGGGATGAACGCCGAGATCACCACGGCGACCAGCGCGACACCGCAGCCGAACATCAGGCCGGTACGGAACCCGGCCTCGGAGGTGAAGCTGTAGCCGGCCGTCTCCGTGGTCATCTGGGCGAGGACCGCGCCGATCACCGCGGCGCCGATCGATGTGCCGAGCGAGCGCATGAGGGTGTTGAATCCGTTGGCCGCGGCCGTCTCGGACACCGGGACCGAGCTCATGATCAGGGCGGGCATCGCACCGTAGGCGAGGCCGACGCCGCTGCTGCTGACCATGAGGAACAGCATCAGCCCCCAGGCGGAGCCCATCAGGAGGATCCCCAGCCCGTAGGCCCCGGCGATCACCAGCACACCGCAGATCAGCGTGAACTTCGGGCCGCGGGAGTCGGTGAGCTTCCCGCCGAGCGGGGAGATGACCATCATCATCAGGCCACCGGGGGCCATCCACAGACCCGCCGCGAGCATCGACTGGCCCAGCCCGTAGCCGGTGGCCTCGGGGAACTGCAGGAGCTGCGGCGCGATCAGCATGCCGGCGTACATGCCGAAGCCGACGAAGAGCGACGCGAGGTTGGTGATCAGCACCCGGGGACGGGCCGTGGTGCGCAGGTCGACCAGCGGGTCCTTGGTCCCCAGCTCCCAGAAGCCCCAGACGAGAAGCACCACGACGGAGGCGACGAACAGGCCGATCGTCGTCGTGGAGGTCCAGCCCCACTCGGCGCCCTTGGAGACGGCGAGGAGCAGGCAGACCAGGCCGACGGCCAGGCCGAGGGCACCGGGGATGTCGAAGCGCTGCCCCTTGGCGGCGGCCGGGACGTCCGGGATCAGGAACCAGATCAAGGCGAAGATGATGAGGGCCAGCACGGCGGAGCCCCAGAACAGCACCCGCCAGTTGGCGTACTGGGCGACCGCCGAGGCGATCGGCAGACCGAGGGCGCCGCCGATGCCGAGGGAGGCGCTGACCAGGGCGATGGAGGAGCTCATCTTCTCCTTCGGCACCACGTCACGCAGCAGGGCGATGCCGAGCGGCACCATGCCCATGCCCATCCCCTGCAGACCGCGCCCGATGATCATGGGGACGACGGTGGACGCGAGCGCGCACACCACCGACCCGACGACCAGCGGCACCGCGCACACGAGGAGCATCCGGCGCTTGCCCAGCAGGTCGCCCAGCCGCCCGGAGACCGGCACGCACACGGCCGAGACCAGCAGGGTGACGGTGATCACCCACGCGGCGTTGGAGGACGTGGTGTCGAGGAGCTTCGGCAGCTCCGCGATGAGCGGGGTGACCAGGGTCTGCATGACCGCCGCCACGGTGCCCGCAAAGGCGAGCGTGGCGATCACACCGCCTGATCTGGCGGTCGGCTGGGGGGCATCCATGAGGATGGAACTCCTTGGGGTCGGGGCGCACGTCTCGTTGTGCCGAGTAGCGATGTGCATCGTACATGCCCAATGTGTCATGCACGTTATGTGTTCAGTACACATCCCATGAGAGCATGGAACCACCGCCGGAGCGACGCGCGATCGGCCCGGTGCGGAACAGGAGGCGGCAGGCATGGCCGGACCCACGGACGACGTGGAGTACGAGCAGATGCTGCTCTGGCGCCACGACCTCGCCTACCACCGGGGCGGCCGCCACGAGAACGCCCTCCTGGAACGGAGCGCCTACGTCCTGCTCAGCCGCATCCGCGTCCAGGGACCGATGTCCATCGGCGAACTGAGCGACGCCTTCGGCCTCGACGCCTCCACCCTCAACCGCCAGACCGCCGCCGCGACCCGCGCCGGACTGACCGAGCGCATCGCCGACCCCGAGGGCGGCATGGCCCGCAAATTCCGCATCACCGACAAGGGCGCCCGCCTCCTCGACGAAGAACGCGAACGCGTCGTACGCGCCCTGGACCAGGTCATGCACGACTGGCCGGACCAGGACATAGCCGCCTACGCCGCCTACCTCAAACGCTTCAACACCGGCATCGAGCACGTCTCCAAGCGCCCCTGGCCACGCCCCTGACCCGGCCGGCCCGCAACGAGCGCCCCGTCACTCCCCCACGGGATCCGCCCCCGCACGCCCCGTGAGCGCCGCCAGCGAATGACGCACATGCGCCATGTGCGCCTGCACCTCCTCGCGGCCCTCCTCGTGCTCCCGCAGGATCCGCTCCGTCTCCCGCACCACACGCTCCTCCGCCATCCTGGCCCCCGACAGCAGCTCCGCCGCCCGCGCCTCCGCGTCCTCCTGACCGTGCCGGGCCGCCTCCTCGGTCTCCGCGAGCTCCCGCCTCGCCCGCTCGAGCAGCGCCTCCCCATGAGCCGTCAGCTCCGCCTCACGCTCCGCCGCGGCCGCCTCCGCACGGGCGATCTCACCCTCCGCCGCCTTGCCCCGCTCGGCATGCTCCTGCTCCTGGTGCGACAGCACACCCGCCGTACGGCGACGCGTACCGGCCATCTCCGCCTCCGCCGCCCCACGCACCTCACCGGCCTCCTGGCGCGCCTCCTCCACCAGCGCCCCGGCACCCTCCCGCGCCTCCGCCAGTACCTCCTCCGCACGGGCGTCCGCCGCCGCCCGCACAGCCCCCACCTGCTCACGCGCCGCCTCACGGACCTCCCGGCCCGCCACGTCCGCCGCGTCCCGCAGCGCCTGCGCCTCCTCCAGCGCCGCACCCCGTGCCGCCTCCGCCTCGGCCTCCGCCAGAGCCAGAATCTGCTGGGCACGCTCCCCCAGCGACTGATACGTCTGCGGCGCGAGCGAGGCCACCACCTCACCCAGCCGCGCCGCCTCCGCCGCCAACTCCTCGGCCCGCACCGTCAGCAGGGCAAGCCGCTCCAGAGCCCCGTCCCGCTCCGCCGACAGCGACGCCACCATGCGGTCCACCTGCTCAGGACGGTAACCACGCCCCCGAACACCGACAAAACCGTGCGCGGACACCGGTCCACCACTCATCCCTGAAGCCCTCTTTCCCGCTCGCCGACTCCACGACCATGAAGCAATACGTCAAGGATGCGGTAATTGGCCCGGAAGTCGGAATCGATCAGCTGCATTCAGGACGGAAGCGACCCGCATCACAGAACTCCACACAAAAGGCGCCCACCCCATCACGGGACGAACGCCTCTCGTACACAACGGATCACATCCGACCGGACCGCATCACAGCAGCCCGTCCCACATCTGCTCCAGCAGCACCGACCACCAGCCCTCCGGCGACGCCAGAGCCGCCGGATCGATCGCCACCAACTGGGCCTGGAAATCGACCGTCCAACGACCCGCCTGCTCAGGATTCAACCCGAACCGCAACCGCCACATCCGGCCCAGCAACGCCATCGACCGCACGAACTCCGGCAGCCCCGTGTTCACGAACTGCGGCGGAACAGGCTGACCACCCGGACCCGCCTCCACCGGAACAGCCACGATGTTCGCCGTCCCGTACTGCACACAGATCGCCCGGCCGAAGTCCGAACCCATCACCAGATACGAACCCGCGTCCGACGCGGGCTGCACCTGCCGCTGCCCCGCCAGCTCCGCCAGCGTCGGCACCACAGGATGACCCGGCTGCGCCCAGAAGAACGGCCCGAAATCAGCGGGCAGCCCCGCCCACACCAGCGTCCGCGCCACCACCTCGGGCACACCCTGACGGGACACCGCCCGCTGGTCGAACCGCAGCACACCGGGACCGAACGCCCCGTGCAGCTCCTCCGCCAGCGCCTCCGGAGGCACAGCCGGCGCAGGCGGCATCTGCGGCAGCGGCGCCCGCACCGGAGCCGGCCGCGCCGGACCGTCGGCCACCTGATGCAACTCACCCTGATGCGTCAGCAGATGCTGCATGCCCTGCTGCCGGCTCGCATGATCCGTACCGTACGGCGCGACACTCGTGATCCGGACCTGCGGCCACGTCTCCCGGATCATCCGCGCACAGTAACCACCCGGAAGCTCACACGACTCCAGCTCCGTATGCAGCTCGATCACCTGCTGCGGCGGCACACCCATCCCACGCAGCTCATGCAGCATCTGCCACTCCGGATGCGGAGTACCCGGCGCCGAACGCCGGATCAGCTGCTGCTCACTGCCGTCGGCCGCACGGAAACGCAGCACGGCCTGATAGCCCGGACCGACCGTCGGCAGGCCCACCGGCTGCTGCGGATAGCCGTACGCCCCAGGAGGCGGCGGCGGAGTGTGCGGACCCGGCGCCCCGGGAGGACCAGGAGGACCGGGCGGCTGCGGCGCACCCGGACCGACGTGCCCCGGACCCGCCAGCATCGTCGCGGCATGGTGCACCCCGCCACCCGGAGGCGGCGGCGGAGGACCGGGCGGCGGCGTGGAGCCAGGAGGAGGCGGCGGAGGCGGCGGCGTCGCACCCGGAGCACCCGGAGCACCCGGAGGGCCGGGAGGAGCAGGAGGACCCGGCGGGCCCGGAGGACGCGGCGCGTTCGGCCCACCGATGCTCGCATCGGCGAACATCGTCGCGGCATGATGCAGCCCGCCACCCGGAGGCGGCGTGGAACCAGGAGGCCCGGGCGGAGCAGGAGGACCAGGCGGCCGCACACCCGGAGGCGGCGTCTGCGAGACCAGCTGCGTCGGCACATAACCACCCGCCGGCGCACCCGGCGCACCGGGCCCGGAAGGCGGCGGAGTCACCCCCGGCCGCGCCCCCGGCACACCGGGCGCCCCGGGCGGCGGCGGAGTCGTCGACCCCGGCCCCCGAGCACCCCGCGGCGGCACGACGGCCTTACTCGTCGCCGCATCCGCGATGTCCCCCGCCCCGCGCCCAGGACCGGCAGGAGTCGACGCGCCGGGCGCCGGAGCCGAAGGAACAGCGGGCGCAGGAGGCCCCGGAGGCGGCGCCTGCGGGTCCAGCCCGGGCACCACCGCCGTCGGCGGCAGCTGACTGCCACCCGACATCAACGCCGTGGGCGCCTCCGCCGAAACGACCGGCGGCGGAGTCCCGTCATCGTCCGACCCCGAGAGCGGCGGCGCGAACACCGTCGCGGGCAACGGCACACCGCCCTCGTCCGCACCCGCGTTCGTGTCCGTACCCGCCCAAGGCGTCGCCCCGGCAGGCACCCCGTCGTTCGCCGTCGGCTCATGATCCCGCTGCCCACCGGCAGCCGGCCACGCCGACCCCGAACCGGCACCGGCCGGCGCGGGAACAGAAGGAGAAGGAGAACCAGGAGCCGAAGGCGGCGCGGGAGCGGCGGGCGGCGCGGGAGCAGCAGGCGGCGCGTCCCCCTCCGCACGCCGATCCGCAATCCCCAGCTTGTCCGCCGCCTCCTGCAACCACTCCGGCGGCGTCAACAAGAACGACGTCTGATTCAGATCAATACGCTGCGGCGGCTCCGGAGCAGCCTCCGCCTCCGCGGAAACCCCGTAATCCTCCTCGTACCGCCGAATCACCTCACCCACCGGCAACCCCGGCCACAGCGTCGCCTCACCACTGTCCCGGGCGATCACCAGCCGCTGACGGCCCCCGTCCGAAACAGGACCCTCCGCACGGTCCTCGGCCCACACCACGAAACCCAGCTCGAACTCACGGACCCGGACCTCACGGTGCTGATACGCGGGCACGTCACCGTTGACCCACTCATCCGCCCGCTCCTGCGCCTGCGCGAACGTCACCACCGCGCTCACCCCTCCACCGGGACGGCCCGCGCGAAGCCACCGTCCACCATCAGGTTCGCCACCGTCTCCAACTCCGGCGGATTACCCGCCAGACGCTGGAGGAACGCATCGAAATCCTCACCGCACGGCAACAGCAGCCGGTCCACCCGCTCCTGCACACCCCAGCCGTCCTGATCCCGCGCATCGTCGTACGCGCAGAACCACACCGACCCCACGCCCTCACCACGCACCTTCACCGCCAGGATCCCGCCCTGGACAAAACCCACGCCCAGGAAATCCTTCGTGAAGTGATCACGCAGACACTTGTTCACATACACCAGGTCATTCACAGCGGCTTCCTCACGCACCGTGAAGAACGGCTGATCCACCAGCAGACCCAGCTCCGCGTCCAACGCCGCACCCACCGGAGCCGAACCACCGGCCGCCTTCAGGAACGACCTGTACGCCCCCGGAAGGCGATACCCCAGATCCTCCTCGACACCCTGGATCTGCTGCTCACCCACCGCCACAGACCCCTTCGGCAGCCGGAAATGAGCAGGCCGCGTCTCCTGCAACGGCCGCGTGCCCCGACGGTTCTGATCCACCGAAGTCGTCGCCAGACCACCGTGATGACGCAACAACGCCTTCACCTCGACCGGCACCAACTCCATCCGCCGGCCACCCGCCACGTGATGCCACGTCCACCCGTGCGGAGTCGCCACCGCCGGAATCGTGTCCCACAGCTCATGACCGCTCGCCGCCAACGCCGCGTTCGCCGACACGTAATCCGTCAGCCGCAACTCGTCGACACCGAACCCCGGAGGCGGATCCGCGATCTCCGCGGCCGCACGCGCATACGGCGAAAGCACCGGAAAGCCGTTCCCGTCCACACGCACACCCCTGGGGTGGCGGGACGCCCGGACAGGATCCGGGAAATGCACGACCTGCCCGGCATAGGCCGCATTCGGTGGCGCGGCTTGCTGCCCGAGCCGACCTGTCGTCATGGCGGTTGCCCCCTGCTGCGTCTGGTGTTCCGCACAGCCTATGCGGTGACGCAACAACGCCCCCCGCCCCCGGCACCCCACTCACCGAACGTCACCGAGGCGTGACGGACACGCGACAACAGAGCCACCCGCCCACGACACGCAGACACGTTTCCCCCACCCAGCTTCCCCACCACCCTGCATATTTGGCAGGCTGTCCCCGCAACTCGGGGGGATTGCAGGGAGGGACACCAGCACCATGCACACAGCACAAACAGTCACACCCGGAGACCCGCGACTCAGCTGGAGCACCACCGAAACCGACAGAGCACCCCACCTCCGCCACCGCCGCGACGGCATCCTGCCCGCGGTGGCCGCAGCCCTGTCCGTACGCGGAGAAACACTCACCTGCACCGCGGGCAAAGGCGACCAGCCACCCGTCCTCCACCCACTCGTACAGGACTTCCTCGACACCCTCACCAGCAACCAGCGCGAACGCTTCACCGGACGCTGCCCCGAAGCCATACTCCTGTCACGACAGCTCACCGCAGCCGACGACAGCCGCTCCAAACGAGCCCAGCGCAAACCCCTCACCAACGGGGAAGCCCGCCGCGCGCTCAAACACGCCCGCCTCACCGCCCGCCGCATCCGCGAGGACGGCGACCCCCTCCACGGCAGCTACGCACCCCCCTGCCGCTCCTGCACCGAGATGCTCGCCCACTTCGGCGTACGCCCCGTCGACCTCACCACCGGTGCGACGACCACCGCCGAGAAGGGCTGAACCCCACCATGCACGACCTGCCCGGCCAGCAGAACCGCACCTCCACCACCCGCTTCCCCGTCGCCCTCGACGCCGCACTCCGCGACGCCGGATGGCAACCCGGCCGCTGGGACATCCGACAGGCAGAGGAATGGGCCGACGCCCTCCGCTCCCACGCCTCCCCCGCCGGCCACCAGCACGCCGTCTTCCCCGCAGCCGTCGAAGCCTGGGCCGAATTCGGCGGACTCCACATCACCTCGTCCGCCCCCGGCCGCCACATCGCCACCACCACCGTGCACATCGACCCGCTCAGCGGACTCCACCTCGCACGCACACTCGGCGACCTCGGACGCGCACTCGAAACCGAAGTCGCCCCCCTCGGCCAGGAAGGCGACGCCCAAGCAGTCCTCGCCATCGACAACGAAGGACGCGTCTACTCCATCGACCACACCGGCGACTGGTACCTCGGCTCCGACATCGACCGCGCCCTCGAAACCCTCATCACCGGCGTACAGCCCACCCGCCTCACCTCAGGCTGACAACGCCCTACGCCGCCCCACCGTCCGGCAGCACCGCCGACACCCGGAAACCCCCCGCGTCCGTCGGCCCCGACACGAACACACCCCCCAGCCCCAGCACCCGCTCCCGCATCCCCACCAGACCGTTACCACCACTCGGCAGCCCCGCATCCGCCGTCACACCGTCCGTCGGACCGTTCTCCACCTGCATCGCCACCTCCACCCCCCGATACGCCAACCGCACCCACGTCTTCGCACCCGCCGCATGCTTGTGCACGTTCGTCAACGCCTCCTGCACCACCCGGTACGCCGTCTGCTCCACCTCCGGTGCGTACGGACGCAGCTCCCCCTCCACCGACAGCTCCACCGTCATCCCCGCCTCACGGGACTGCGCCACCAGCGCCTCCACCTCACGCAACCGCGGCCCGTCCTCAGCCACCGCAGCCGCGGCAGCAGCAGCCGCCCGCCCCACCGAGGCCAACGGCACCCGCCCCGCCGACGGAGCCACCAGAGCATCCCCGCTCCGCAGCACCCCGAGCATCTCCCGCAACTCCGTCAACGCCTGCCGGCCCATGTCCCCCACCAGCGCGGCGTTACGCACCGCCTTCGCCGGATCCTTCGGAGCCACCGCCTGCAACGCCGCCGCGTGCACCACCATCAGACTCACCCGGTGCGCCACCACGTCATGCATCTCCCGCGCGATACGGGTCCGCTCCTCCGTACGCGCCCACTCGGCCCGCTCCTCCGCCCGGTCCGCCAGCAGCGACAGCTCCCGCTCCAGCGAATCCGCGCGCTCCCGCAGGCTCTCCATCAGCCTGCGCCTCGCCCCGATGTAGAGGCCGAAGAGCACCGACGGCGCCGTCAGCCCCAGCGACATGAAGAGCGACATCACCGGGGCATACCAGAACGGCCCGAAATCGGCGTGCTCACTCACGCTCTGCCGCAGCCGCACATACGACACGATGAACGTGCCGACCAGCGTCATCCCCGTCAGCACCACCGTGATCCTGCGCGGCACATCGGAAGCCGCCAGGGTGTACAGCCCGACGATCCCCATCAGGAAGCCCATCTCGGCCGGCGTCGTCGCTATCGACACCAGGACCACGGCGATCGGCCAGCGCCTCCGCAGCACCAGCACCGACCCCGCCAGCAGCCCGAACAGCACCCCCAGCGGCACCGGCAGCCCGGTCTCCCCGGCGAACGCCACCCCCTCCAGCGCGCACTCCAGCGCCGAAACCAGCGCCAGCCCCACGTCCAGGGCGACACTCCGCCGCCGCTCCCACCACCAGTAGCCGCGGGTGGTCGGACCCGCCGCTTCCCGGTCTGCCCCCGTTGCGGTCATGGCATCCAGCCTACGGGCGGACGCATCCCATTTTCCGGCGACTCCGTCAGCACGGAAAGTGGCCGGTCACATCGCAAAGGCGGGTAGATCGCACGATCCGGTGAACCGAGCACCCTTTCGACCCGGACGTCCGCATTCCGGACGACGCTGCTCGTATGACACATGCCAGTGGCAAGTACGCGGACTTCGAGGGACTACGGGAGCGGGCGGTCGCGCTGCGGCGGGAGGGGCTCAGCCGACGCCAGATCCGCGACCGTCTATACGTCGACAACAACGACATCCTGAACCGCCTCCTGGAGGGCGAGCCCGCCCCGGAGTGGACGAAACGCCCCAACGCCAAGGACGACCTACGCGCGAAGGCCCGGGAGCTGCGACTCAAGGGGATGACCTACGACCAGATCCAGGTGGAGCTGGGGTGCTCGAAGGGGTCGATCTCGCTGTGGGTGCGTGACCTTCCGAAGCCGGAGCGCAGCCGAAGCGCCGTCGAGCAGGCACGGCTCGCCGGGCGCATGCGCTGGGATCACGAACTGGCCGTGCGCGACGACGAGCGGCAGCGGACAAAGGCCGCTGCGAAGGCGGAGATCGGCGACCTCACGGACCGGGAGCTTCTGCTTATCGGCGTGGGTCTCTACTGGTCCGAGGGAACGAAGGACAAATCGTACGACCGCCGAGAGAACCTCACGTTCGTCAACAGCGACCCGGGCATGATCGAGACCTATCTGGCCTGGCTGGCCGTGGTGGGGGTCACGCCCGACCGCATCTGCTTCCGGGTCATGATCCACGAGACAGCAGACGTCGAGGCCGCCGAACGCTACTGGGCGGAACTCGTGGGCATCGACGCCTCCGCCCTCCGCAAAACAACGCTGAAAAAGCACAACCCCAAGACCTCACGGAAGAACACCGGCGAGACGTATCGCGGGTGTCTGGTGATCCGTGTTTCCCGAGGTGCGGAGTTGTACCGTCGAGTTGAGGGCTGGTGGCGCGGAATCGTGGAACAGGCCCAACTCCACCTCAGGTAGGGTCTGACGCAGTGATCCGCCGTGGGGTAGCGGCATCCCGCAGGCCTTTGGAGCCTTGAGACGCTGGTTCGAATCCAGCCGGCGGAGCCCACGCATCGGGCCCCGACCTCACGGTCGGGGCCCGCGCTCGTTTCCTGCACAAAAGCCCCCGGTATCCTGCGGATGTCCACCACCCGAAGCCGAAGGGCACATCCGTGAGCGCCACCAGCCCGGCAGCCGTCGTCGTCCTCGCAGCGGGTGAGGGCACCCGCATGAAGTCGAAGACCCCCAAGGTCCTGCACGAGATCTCCGGGCGCTCGCTCGTCGGACATGTCGTCGCCGCCTCCCGTGAGCTCGACCCCCAGCACCTCGTCGTCGTGGTCGGCCACGCCAGTGAGCAGGTCACCGCGCACCTCTCCGCCGGGGACACCCCCGTACGGACGGCCTTCCAGGCCGAGCAGAACGGCACCGGCCACGCGGTCCGGATGGGCCTGGAGGAGCTCGGCGGCTCCGTGGACGGCACCGTCATCGTCGTGTGCGGGGACACCCCGCTGCTCTCCGGCGAGACGCTCTCCGCGCTGGCCGCCACCCACACGGCCGACGCGAACGCCGTCACCGTGCTGACCGCCGAGGTCCCGGACTCCACCGGCTACGGCCGGATCGTCCGCGACGCGGCCACCGGCGCGGTCACGGAGATCGTCGAGCACAAGGACGCCACCGACGCGCAGCGCGCGATCCGGGAGATCAACTCCGGGGTCTTCGCGTTCGACGGCCGGCTGCTCGGCGAGGCGCTCGGCAAGGTGCGTACGGACAACAGCCAGGGCGAGGAGTACCTCACCGACGTGCTGTCGATCCTGCGCGAGGCGGGTCACCGCGTCGGCGCCTCGATCGCCGGCGACCACCGGGAGATCCTGGGCATCAACAACCGGCTCCAGCTGGCCGAGGCAAGGCGTCTGCTCAACGAGCGACTCCTGGTGCGCGCCATGCTGGCGGGCGTGACGGTCGTGGACCCGGCCTCGACGCTGATCGACGCGACGGTGACGTACGAGCGTGACGCGGTCGTGCACCCGGGGACGCAGCTGCTGGGCGCGACGCACCTCGCCGAGGATGCCGAGGTGGGCCCGAACTCCCGGCTGAAGGACACGGTCGTCCACGCGGGCGCGCGGGTGGACAACACGGTCTCGGACGGCGCCGAGGTGGGCCCCGGCGCGTCGGTGGGGCCGTTCGCGTATCTGCGGCCGGGGACGCGGCTGGGCGCGAAGGCCAAGGCGGGTACGTACGTCGAGATGAAGAACGCGACGATCGGTGAGGGCACGAAGGTGCCGCACCTGAGTTATGTCGGGGACGCGACGATCGGTGATCACACCAACATCGGTGCGGCGAGCGTGTTCGTGAACTACGACGGGGTGGCGAAGCACCACACCACGATCGGGTCCCACTGCCGGACCGGGTCGGACAATATGTTTGTGGCGCCTGTCACGGTCGGGGACGGCGTTTACACGGCTGCCGGTTCGGTCATCACCAAGGATGTGCCGGCGGGTTCGCTGGCCGTCGCACGGGGCCAGCAGCGGAATATCGAGGGCTGGGTCGCCCGGAAGCGGCCCGGGAGCGCAGCGGCTCAGGCCGCTCAGGCCGCGTCGCAGGAGTCCGACGGCGAAAGCTGACCGGAAACAGGTGCGCCAAAGGCGGCGTACCGTGATACATGCTCACCCATTTCGGCTGGCTCGTCGCACATCGGGACACATGCTGCGCGGGGCCAGATACACGTCTGAGGAGACTGTGCTGTGACCGGGATCAAGACGACCGGCGAGAAGAAACTGATGTTCTTCTCCGGCCGCGCCCACCCCGAGCTGGCCGAGGAGGTCGCGCATCAACTGGGTGTCGGCCTCGTGCCGACGAAGGCCTTCGATTTCGCCAACGGTGAGATCTACGTGCGTTTCCAGGAGTCCGCCCGTGGCGCCGACTGCTTCCTGATCCAGAGCCACACGGCTCCGATCAACAAGTGGATCATGGAGCAGCTGATCATGCTGGACGCGCTGAAGCGCGCGTCGGCCCGGTCGATCACGGTGATCGTGCCGTTCTACGGTTACGCCCGCCAGGACAAGAAGCACCGTGGCCGTGAGCCGATCTCGGCTCGCCTGATCGCGGATCTGATGAAGACGGCGGGTGCGGACCGCATCCTCACCGTGGATCTGCACACGGACCAGATCCAGGGCTTCTTCGACGGTCCGGTCGACCACCTGTTCGCGCTGCCGATCCTGGCGGACTACGTGGGTGCGAAGGTCGACCGTTCGAAGCTGACGATCGTCTCTCCGGACGCCGGCCGTGTGCGTGTCGCCGACCGTTGGTGCGACCGGCTGGACGCTCCGCTGGCGATCGTGCACAAGCGTCGTGACAAGGACGTGCCGAACCAGGTCAGCGTCCACGAGGTCGTCGGTAACGTCGAGGGCCGGGTGTGCGTGCTGGTCGACGACATGATCGACACGGGTGGCACGATCTGTGCCGCTGCGGACGCCCTGTTCGCGCACGGTGCCGAGGACGTCATAGTGACCGCCACGCACGGTGTGCTGTCGGGTCCGGCCGCGGACCGTCTGAAGAACTCGAAGGTCTCGGAGTTCGTCTTCACGGACACTCTGCCGACCCCGGGTGAGCTGGAGATCGACAAGATCACGGTGCTGTCGATCGCGCCGACGATCGCGCGTGCGGTGCGTGAGGTGTTCGAGGACGGTTCGGTGACGAGCCTCTTCGAGGAGCAGGAGTGATCACCTGCGGGTGATCGACTTGGGGCGCGGCCTCCCCGCCGGGTAGACTGGATTAGTTGCTCGGCGAGGGAGGCCGTTCTCATGCGCAGGCGTGGGGCCGGTTGTCCGTTATCGACGCGCTCTTCGTAGCAGGCCTGTCGTGGGCCGGGTGACCATCGGTTTTTCATCACCTTTCGAGTCACCCTACGAGGAGTGCAGCATGGCTGAGATCAAGCTCGACGCAACGGTCCGTACGGAGTTCGGCAAGGGCGCTGCCCGTCGTACGCGTCGTGCCAACCTGGTTCCCGGGGTCGTCTACGGCCACGGTGCTGAGCCGGTTCACATCAGCCTTCCGGGCCACGAGCTGCTTCTCGCTCTGCGTACCGCGAACGTCCTGATCGGTCTCGAGATCGACGGCAAGGACGCGCTGGTGATCCCGAAGGCCGTGCAGCGTAACGCCATCAAGGGCAACATCGAGCACGTCGACCTCCTCACGGTGAAGCGTGGCGAGAAGGTCGAGGTCGAGATCGCGGTGCACGTCGAGGGTGAGCTGGCCCCGGGCGCCAACCTTCTCGAGTACGTGCAGAACACGCTGCTCGTCGAGGCCGAGGCGACGCACATCCCCGAGTCCGTCACGGTCTCGATCGCGGGTCTGGACGCCGGTGACTCGATCCTGGCCAAGGACATCCCGCTGCCCAAGGGCTCTGTGCTCGCCGGTGACGAGGAGGCCGTCGTGCTCCAGATCGTCGCCGCTCAGGCCGAGGAGGCCCCCGCCGAGGAGGCTCCGGCCGAGGCCTGATCCTCGCCGCACCTGCTTGACTGACGGGGTGGCGGTTCCCTTCCGGGGGTTCCGCCGCCCCGTTTCCCTGTGTTTCGACCTGTTCCGTGCGCACTGCGAGGAGACCGAGCTCTGATGTCCGACGTCACCGACCCCTGGCTGATCGTGGGTCTCGGCAATCCTGGCCCTGGGTACGCGGCGAACCGGCACAACGTCGGGTTCATGGTCGCCGATCTACTGGCGGAGCGGATCGGTGGGAAGTTCAAGCGGGCGCAGAAGGCGCAGGCGCAGGTGCTGGAGGGGCGGGTGGGTCCGCCTGGTCCGTCGAGTCGTCGTGTGGTGCTGGCGAAGCCGATGTCGTACATGAATCTGTCGGGTGGTCCGGTGACGGCGTTGCGGGATTTCTACAAGGTGCCGTTGGATCATGTCGTGGCGGTGCACGACGAACTGGACATCGATTTCGGGATGTTGCGGGTGAAGTTGGGTGGCGGTGACAACGGGCACAACGGGCTGAAGTCGATGACGAAGGCGATGGGTCCGGGTTATCACCGGGTGCGGTTCGGGATCGGCCGGCCGCCGGGGCGGATGCAGGTCGCTGATTTCGTGCTGAAGGATTTCTCGTCGGCGGAGCGCAAGGAGCTTGCGTATCTGGTGGACCGGTCGGCGGATGCGGTGGAGTCGTTGTTGGAGGAGGGTTTGGAGCGGGCTCAGTCCGCGTACAACTCCTGACATTTCTGCTGCTTCTTGGGTGTTTTTCGGCCCTAGGTTGACCGCCGGCTGGGCTCTGCCCAAGGATCGGCCCCCATGAAGCGGAGTTCCTCCCACCGGCTGGTGGCCCATGGCCGTACGTTCGCGGCGGGCTGTGTCGTCCTGTTGCTGCTGGTGGCGGGTGTGTGGTCGTCGTGGGAGAGCGCGCACCACATCGTTCTGGCGAAGGGCCGTGAGCACGGGACGATGGCGGTGACGTCGTGCGGTGAGGACGCGTGCACGGGGTCGTTCTCGCCGGACGCGGATGCGCGGAAGCGGTCCGAGGTGACGATCGAGCGGTCCGTGGCGGTGAAGAAGGGGGCTCGTTTCCCCGTTGTGGTGAAGCCCGGCACCGGTGATGTCGTACGCACCGGGACGCCGGGTTTTCTGCATGCCTGGGTGCCGTTGGGTGGTGCGCTGGTGCTGGCCGCCCTGGTGATCGGTGGGGGTATGCGGCTGACGCGGACGGCGTGGGGTGCCGGGTTCGCGGGTGCGGTCCTGTTGCTGGCGACGTTCATCGCGCTCTGACAGGACCGCACCCGCTCATGGGGGTCAGCCGGTGTTGCGGAGGCCTGCGGCTACGCCGTTGACGGTGAGCAGCAGGGCGCGGGCGAGCAGCGGGTCGGCTTCCTCGCCGCGTTCGGCGGCCTGGCGCTGGCGGGCGAGGAGGGATACCTGGAGGTAGGAGATCGGGTCCAGGTAGGCGTCGCGGATGGCGAAGGTCTGCTGGAGCACCGGGCTGGTGCCGAGGAGTTCCTTGCTGCCGGTGACCTTGAGGACTTCCTGCACGGTGAGTTCGTGTTCGGCCTCGATGTCGGCGAAGACGTGCTTGAGCTCGTCGGGGACGAGGGTGTCGACGTAGTGCCGGGCGATGCGCAGGTCGGTCTTGGCGAGGGTCATCTCGACGTTGGAGAGGAAGTTCTGGAAGAAGTGCCACTGGTCGTGCATTTCTTCGAGGACGGTGCCGAGGCCGGCTTCGCGCAGGGCCTTGAGGCCGGAGCCGACGCCGTACCAGCCGGGCACGATCTGCCGCGACTGGGTCCAGCCGAAGACCCAGGGGATGGCGCGCAGGCCGTCGAGCGAGACGCCCGAGCCGGGGCGGCGGGAGGGCCGTGAGCCCAGGTGCAGGTCTGCGAGCTGGTCCACCGGGGTGGAGGCGAGGAAGTACGCGGGCAGGTCCGGGTCCTCGACGAGCTTGCGGTAGGCGGCGTGGGCGGCGTCGGAGACGGTGTCCATGGCCGCGTCCCAGCGGGCGAGGGCTTCGTCGGACTGGCGGGGCGCGGTGTGCAGTGCGGAGGCCTGGAGGGTGGCCGCGACGGTCAGTTCCAGGTTTTCGCGGGCGAGGGCGGGGATGAGGTACTTGTCGGAGATGACCTCGCCCTGCTCGGTGACCTTGATCTCGCCTTCCAGGGTGCCCCAGGGCTGCGCGAGGATCGCGTCGTGGGAGGGGCCGCCGCCGCGGCCGACGGTGCCGCCGCGGCCGTGGAAGAGGCGCAGGCGTACGCCGTAGCGGTGGGCTACGTCGCGGAGGCGGCGCTGGGCTCGGTGGATCTCCCATTGGGAGGTGGTGATGCCGCCGAACTTGGAGGAGTCGGAGTAGCCGAGCATGACCTCCTGGACGTCGCCGCGGAGGGAGACGAGGCGTCGGTAGGAGGGGTCGGCGAGCATCTCGTCGAGGATGACGTCGGCGGCCTTGAGCTCGTCGGTGGTCTCCAGGAGCGGGACGATGCCGATCTTGGCCCAGCCGCCGTGGAGGTCGAGGAGTCCGGCTTCGCGGGCGAGGACGGCGGCGGCGAAGACGTCGTCGGCGCCTTGGCACATCGAGATGATGTAGGACTCGATGACTTCGGGGCCGAAGCGCTCGAAGGCCTGCTTGATGGTGTGGAAGACGCCGAGGGTCTTCTCGCCGGCGGCGTCGAGCGGGGCCGGGGTGGGGGCGAGGGGGCGGCGGGAGCGGAGCTCCTTGGCGAGGAGCTTCTGCCGGTAGTCGCGGGGCATGTCGTTGTAGCGCCAGGATTCTTCGCCGAGGCGGTCGAAGAGCTGGCCGAGTGCGTGGTGGTGGGCGTCGGCGTGCTCGCGTACGTCCATCGTGGCGAGCTGCAGGCCGAACGCGGAGAGCGTGCGGATCGTGCGGTCCATCCGGCCGTCGGCGACGATGGCGCCCTTGTGCTCGCGCAGTGAGGTCTGGATGAGGGCCAGGTCGGCGGTGAGCTCGGCGGTGCCGAGGTAGTCGCAGCCGGGGCGGTGCGGGGTGCCGGAGGCGAGGCGCTCGCGGGTGTTGACGAGCTTCTGCCGGATGCAGGTGGCCTTGAGCCGGTAGGGCTCTTCGGCGTTGAGCCGCTTGTAGCGGGGGCTGATCTCGGGGAGTCGTTCCAGGTCGGTCTGGAGGGAGGTGAGGAGCTCGTCGGTGGCTCCGGTGTAGCGGATGGAGTTGGAGAGGAGTCCGCGCAGTTCGTCGACGAGTTCGAGGGCGTCGGTGATGCCGTGTTCGTGCTGGAGGATGAGCACGTCCCAGGTGACGGCGGGCGTCACGTTGGGGTTGCCGTCGCGGTCGCCGCCGATCCAGGTGCCGAAGGTGAGGGGGCGGGTGCCGGCGGGCAGTTCGACGCCGACGCGCTCCAGCTCGGCGGCGAGGTCTTCCAGGACGTCGCCCACGGCGTTGGCGTGGAGCTCGTCGAGGTAGTAGATGGCGTTGCGGGCTTCGTCGGCGGGCTCGGGGCGGACGACGCGGAGCTCGTCGGTCTGCCAGATGAGGTCGATGTTCTCGGCGAGCCGGATGTCCTGGCGGCGCCGGTCGGCCTCGATGACGGGGGTTTCGAGGAGTGCGGCGATGCGGCGGAGCTTGTTGAGTACGGAGCGCCGTGCGGCTTCGGTGGGGTGTGCGGTGAAGACGGGCCGGACGTTGAGGTTCTTGACCGTCTGGCGCAGGTGCTCGGGGTCGGCGTCCTTGAGGCGGTCGGCGGTGCGGGCGAGGAGCCCGCCTTCGGCGGCCCGGCGGTCGCGCATCTCGTGGGCGCGGTGGACCTGCTCGGTGACGTTGGCGAGGTGGAAGTAGGTGGAGAAGGCGCGCACGAGCTGTGCGGCGGTCTCCAGGTCCGTGTCGCCGAGGAGCTCGGCTGCTGCCTCGCCGTCGGTGCGGGTCAGGGCGCGGACGCGTTCGACGAGGTCGAGGAGGTGCTGGCCCTCCTGGCGTACGAGGGTCTCGCCCAGGAGGTCGCCGAGGCGGCGGATGTCGGCCCGCAGTTCGGTGGTGGCGGCAGGGGTCTGGTCGGCACTGCTCACAGTGTGCGGCTCCTTGCAGTGGTTGAGCACGTCTGTCAGGGGGGCCGGGGCGCTCGCGGTGCTGACGGGTCACCCCGGTTGTGCGGAGTGCGGACCGCGCTGTCCGACGCTCCCAGGATAGGTGTCCGGGGGTTCGGCGTGCTCGCTGCCCTGCTGGGTGGTCCCGATCGGGGGTACACGAAGGGCGGAGGCCGGTTCGCACAAGGGTTGCCACGGTGGTGTCCTCGTGTTGCGGGCCTCTTCGCTGCCATACTTACGTTGCCGTAGGTTACGGAAGCGTAGCCCGCTCATACCGTCATATTTCCTCACCTCACGGGGGACTCCCCAATGCCCACCAGCCCCGATGTGATCGACGACGGCCTGCCGACCGCGGCAGGCGACTCCGCACTCTCCTCCGCCACGCTCGGCGGCGACAAGAAGCGTTCGGTCGAGCAGATCGCGCTGCTGCTGTTCATCGTGGTGCCGTTCGCGGCCCTGGTCGCGGCGGTGCCGCTGGCCTGGGGCCGCGGTGTCAGCTGGCTCGATCTGGGTCTGCTGGTCGTCATGTACTACTGGGGCTGCCACGGCGTGACGATCGGTTTCCACCGTTACTTCACGCACGGTTCGTTCAAGGCGAAGCGTCCGCTCCGTATCGTCCTGGCCGTCGCGGGTTCGATGGCGGTGGAGGGTCCGCTGGTGCGCTGGGTGGCCGACCACCGCAAGCACCACCGGTTCTCCGACGCGGAGGGCGACCCGCATTCGCCGTGGCGGTTCGGTGAGAACTTCCCGGCGCTGCTGAAGGGGCTGTGGTGGGCCCATATCGGCTGGATGTTCAACGAGGAGCAGACGCCGCAGCAGAAGTACGCCCCGGACCTGGTCAGGGACCCGGCGATCCGTGCGATCTCGCGTCACTTCCTCAGCTTCACCATTCTCTCGCTGGCGATTCCGCCGCTGGTCGGCGGTCTGGTCACGATGTCGTGGTGGGGTGCGTTCACCGCGTTCTTCTGGGGCTCGCTGGTCCGGGTCGCGCTGCTGCACCACGTGACGTGGTCGATCAACTCGATCTGTCACGCGGTCGGGAAGCGGCCCTTCAAGTCCCGCGACAGGTCGGGGAACGTGTGGTGGCTGGCGGTGCTCTCGTGCGGTGAGTCGTGGCACAACCTGCACCACGCGGACCCGACGAGCGCGCGGCACGGGGTGATGCGGGGCCAGATCGACTCGAGTGCGCGTCTGATCCGCTGGTTCGAGAAGCTGGGCTGGGCGCACGACGTCCGGTGGCCGGATGCTTCGCGTATCGCCTCCCGGCGCAAGGCCGCGGCCGCCGACCCGGCATGATTGACGACGTGGCGACCGACGGAAGTACCAGCGGCGAGAAGAGCAGGACTGCCCCGACGAGAAGAGCCCGGCGGGTCCGGATGACGGGCAAGGAGCGCCGCGAGCAGCTCCTGGACATCGGCCGCACCCTGTTCGCCGACAAGGGCTTCGAGGGCACGTCGGTGGAGGAGATCGCGGCGCGTGCCGGGGTCTCCAAGCCGGTGGTGTACGAGCACTTCGGCGGCAAGGAGGGCCTGTACGCCGTCGTGGTCGACCGTGAGATGCGCCAGTTGCTGGATCTGGTGACGGGGGCGCTCACCGCGGGTCATCCGCGTGAGCTGCTGGAGCAGGCGGCGTTCGCGCTGCTCGACTACATCGAGACGTACACGGACGGTTTCCGGATCCTGGTCCGTGACTCGCCGGTCGCGCAGTCCACGGGCACCTTCGCGTCGCTGATCAGTGACATCGCGACGCAGGTCGAGGACATCCTCGGCCTGGAGTTCAAGGCCCGGGGCTTCGACCCGAAGCTGGCGCCGCTGTACGCGCAGGCCTTGGTGGGGATGGTGGCGCTGACGGGCCAGTGGTGGCTGGACGTACGGAAGCCGAAGAAGGCCGAGGTCGCCGCCCACCTGGTGAATCTGGCGTGGCACGGGCTGGAGAACCTGGAGTCGAAGCCGCGGTTGATAGGCCACCGGAAGAGCTGATCGCACCGGTCAGCGCGTGATCACTCGTTGTGATGACGGAGTCGCGAACCGGCCTTTACTGTGGTGGTGCAGGACCAGAATCCCGTCCGTGGGAGGAACCATGACCGCCGAGCCGATCACCGGGCGCAGCAGCCGCCGGCCGGTGCCGCCCCAGGACGGATACGCCGTGGACGACCTGTTCACGCTGCCCGATCTCCCGCCGCACACGGAGTTGCTCGACGGAGACCTGGCCCTTGCGAGCCCGCAACGACTGACCCGTTTCGAGGCGGCGGACGTCCTCCTCGCCGTCGAGGTGGTCTCCCCGGACTCCGAGGCGCGCGACCGCGACACCAAGCCGCAGAAGTACGCCTCGGCGGGCATCCCGAACTTCTGGCTGGTCGAGATGGCAGGCAGCGACCGGCACCCGGTGGTGCGGGTCTACGAGCTGGACCCGGTGAACAAGACGTACGCCCTGACGGGTATCCACCACGACCGGCTCAAGACCGGCGTTCCGTTCCCCGTCGACCTCGGCATCTCGCCGGAAGCTCTCGATCGGCTCTGAGCGGTCATCCGGCGGTCCTGGCCACCGCGAAGATCCGGCGGAACGGGAAGACCGTGCCGTGCGGGCCGGCCGGGTAGGCGGTGCGCAGCAGGTCGCGGTATTCGGTGAGGAACGCGTCGTGGGCCTCGGGGTCGTCGGCGAGGGCGTCGAGGACGGGGCGCAGGCCGGTGCCCTTGACCCAGTCGAGGACGGGGTCCTCGCCCTGGAGGAGATGCAGGTAGGTGGTCTCCCAGACGTCGACGGCCCGGCCGGGTGCGGTGAGGTGCTCCAGGTAGTCGGCGGGGGTGTGCACGGCGTCCGAGTGGCGCAGGAGGCCGCCGAGGCGGTCGTGCCAGCGGGGTGAGTCGGCGAGTTCACGCATGAGGGTGTGGCTGGGGGCGTCGAAGTTGCCGGGGACCTGGAAGGCGAGGGTGCCGCCGGGGGCGAGGGCGTCCAGCCAGTGAGGGAAGCGGGCGGTATGGCCGGGGACCCACTGGAGCAGGGCGTTGGAGACGATGAGGTCGTACGTCTCGGTGGGCTCCCAGGTCGCGGCGTCGGCTTGGGCGAAGTCGAGGTGGGGCCCGGCGTGGGTGTGGGCGCGTTCGAGCATCTGGGGTGAGCTGTCGTAGCCGGTGATGCGGGCGCCCGGCCAGCGGTCGCCGAGGAGGGCCGTGACGTTGCCGGCGCCGCAGCCGAGGTCGGCGATCCGGGGTGCGGGTTCGTGCGGGAGGGGTCCGGTCCGGGCCAGGAGGTCGTGGAAGGGGCGGGTGCGGTGGTCCGCGTGGCGGAGGTACTGCCGGGGGTCCCAGGTGGGTGCTGTCATGAGGTCAGGATCACCAGGAGAATCTCTTGATGTCAAGACACTTGAATTCAAGAGACTTCATGTCGAGGGACCCTCTACACTGATCGACATGGAGGACGAGGTCGACCGACTGGTCGCTGCATGGCGCCGCGAGCGCCCCGACCTCGACGTGGAACCACTCGAGGTTCTGAGCCGCGTCTCCCGCCTGGCCAGGCATCTGGACCGGGCCCGCAGGATCGCCTTCGCGGAGCACCAGCTGGAGCCCTGGGAATTCGACGTACTGACGTCCCTGCGCCGCGCCGGCGCCCCGTACCAGCTCTCCCCCGGCCAGCTCCTGACCCAGACCCTGGTCACCTCGGGCACGATGACGAACCGCATCGACCGGCTGACCAAGAAGAATCTGGTGGAGCGGCTGCCCGACCCGAGCGACCGCCGTGGTGTCCTCGTCCGGCTGACGGAGCTCGGCCGCGACAAGGCCGACCAGTCGCTGGCCGGGCTGCTGGACCAGGAGCGGGCCATCCTGGGCGAGCTCTCCCGCCAGCAGCGGTCCGAACTGGCCGGACTGCTACGCCAGTTGACCGCCCCGTTCGACAACATCCCCGGTTAGCGCGGCGGGGCCCACCCCGGCCCGCCGGGCCAGCGCCACGGCCGCCAGCGTCGAGTGCACGCCCAGCTTCCCCAGCACGTTCTGCATATGCGTACGCACCGTGTGCGGGGAGAGGAAGAGCCGCTCCGCGACCGCCTTGCGGCCCAGGCCCGCCACCATGCAGCGCAGCACCTCGCGCTCGCGCGGCGTCAGCGACTCGACGAGCTGCTCGCTCTCGGTGCGGTGCTTACGGGCGGCGGTCAGCTCCCGCAGGACACCGGTCAGCAGCGCGGCCGGCAGATGCGTCTCGTCGCGCAGCACACCCCGTATGACCGTCAGCAGCCGCTGCAGCGAGCAGTCCTTGGCGACCCAGCCCGAGGCGCCGGCCTGCAGCGCCATCGCGGCCCGGCGCGGGTCGTCCCTCTCGGCGAGCACCACCGTACGGATCTGGGGCTGGCCCGAACGCACCCCCGCCACCAGCGATATGCCGTCCACCGGACCGGCGGCGGGCGTACCGGCGGGCGCGCCGTCCGGCGCTCCGCGCGGCGCGGGGACGGTGCGGGTGCCGCCTGTGGCGAGGACGCCCAGTTCGGCGTCGACCAGCATCACGTCGTAGCGGCGGCCCTCGGCGGACGCACGCTCCAGACACCGCAGCGCGGCGGGGCCACTGCCCGCCGCGGACACGTCGACGTCCGGTTCGGCCGCGAGGGCCGCCGCGAGGGACTCGGCAAAGATGCGGTGGTCGTCGACCACCAGAACCCGGATACGAGCCACAGACACCCCCATGCTGTGTGAGCTCCTGGGGCGTCCCGTTCATGGCCGACCCCGACGGGGACGGACCACGGCGGATACGGCGCCCGGAGCACTCGGGTGGACCCGTCGGCGCACGGCCGCCGCCGTGTGCCGGCCGGCCACCCGCTCCGGGCGCCGTATCCGACTGTCTCGTCCCCTGAAACGGCACCGGCCCCCACCGGTGCTGCGCATCAGCCTACGGCGGGCGGTGGGCGGCGGAAGGCGATTGGCAGAACTGACCGCCCTAGGTGTTCAGGGTGTTGTTCATGTTCCGTCTTGAGACCGAAGTAGACAGAGAACGTCGCATTCCGCTGGGTTCGGCCTCGACTCGCGGCTGCCCGCCGAGGCGGAGCGCCTCGGCGGGTGTCGCGGATTTCATCCTGCTCAAGCAGCCGGAGCGATCCGCCGGCCCCCCGCCGAGGGAACCGCGGGGAAGATTCCCGGGGCGGCGTGACCGGCCGAGGTGAAGGCCTCGGAGACGGCCTTGGCGACGGTGTCCTCCATCGCCTCCTCCACCAGCACGATCGCCGAGCCGCCGAAGCCGCCCCCGGTCATCCTGGCTCCGAGCGCCCCGGCGTCGTTGGCCGCGGAGACCACGAGGTCCAGCTCCGGGCAGGAGACCCGCAGGTCGTCGCGGAGCGAGACATGGCCCTCGTTGAGGACCGGGCCCGCCGCGCGCACCTCACCCGCGTCGAGCAGCGCGATGACCTGCTCCACCCGGTGGTTGTCGCTCACCACATGGCGGACGTAGCGCACGACCGACTCGTCCTCGCCGGCCGCCGCGAGGGTCTCCAGCGCGGCGTCCAGATCCTCGTACGGAAGGTCACGGAGGGTGCCGATGCCGAGCGCGCGGGCTCCCGCCTCGCAGCCGGCCCGGCGTTCCGCGTACGCGCCGTCGCCCAGGGCGTGCTTGACGCGGGTGTCGACGACCAGCAGCTTCAGCCCGTGTGCGGCCAGGTCGAAGGGGACCTGGCGCAGGGTGAGGTCGCGGGTGTCGAGGTGCAGCGCGTGGCCCTCGGTGCAGCACGCGGAGGCCATCTGGTCCATGACGCCGCAGGGCACACCGACGAACGCGTTCTCGGCCCGCTGGCCGAGCACGGCGATCTCGGGGGCGCTCAGGCCCAGCTGGAAGAGGTCGTTCAGGGCGAGCGCGGTGACGACCTCCAGGGCGGCCGAGGAGGAGAGGCCTGCGCCGACCGGGACGGTGGAGGTGAGCTGGATGTCCGCGCCGGTGACGTCGTGGCCGGCCTCGCGGAGCGCCCAGACGACGCCGGCGGGGTAGGCGGCCCAGCCGTGGCCCGAGTGCGGAGCCAGTTCGTCGACGCGCAGGGAGACGACTCCGCCCGGTACGTCGGTGGAGTGCAGGCGCAGCTGCCCGTCGGTGCGGCGGGCGACGGCCGCGCGTGCCGTGTGCGGGAGGGCGAGCGGCATGACGAAACCGTCGTTGAAGTCGGTGTACTCACCGATCAGGTTCACCCGTCCGGGTGCTGCCCAGATCCCTTCGGGGGCGGTCCCGTAGAGCTCGGTGAAGGAGGCGGTGAGCTCGGCGTTGTCGGTCATGGTGCGGTGGGCTCCTCTCGGCGGGCGAACGTCCACGCGTCGGCGACGATGGCGGCCAGGTCGGCGCGCGACGGCTGCCAGCCGAGCCGCTCCCTGGCGGTGGCGGCGGAGGCGACGAGGACGGCCGGGTCGCCTCCGCGCCGGGGTGCGGCGGTCTCCGGGACGGGGTGGCCGGTGACCTGGCGGACGGTCTCGATCACCTCGCGTACGGAGAAGCCGTTGCCGTTGCCGAGGTTGCAGATGAGGTGTTCGCCCGCGGTGGCCGCTTCGAGGGCCAGCAGGTGGGCCTCGGCGAGGTCGGCGACGTGGATGTAGTCGCGTACGCAGGTGCCGTCGGGGGTCGGGTAGTCGTCGCCGTAGACGGAGATCGACTCGCGCCGCCCGAGGGCGACCTGGAGGACCAGCGGGATGAGGTGCGACTCGGGGTCGTGGCGTTCGCCGTGGCTGCCGTAGGCCCCGGCGACGTTGAAGTAGCGCAGGGAGACCGCTGCCAGGCCGTGTGCGGCGGCCTCGCCGGTGATCATGTGGTCGACGGCGAGCTTGGAGGCGCCGTACGGGTTGGTGGGCGCGGTGGGGTCCGACTCGGTGATGGGGCTGGAGACGGGTTCCCCGTACGTCGCCGCGGTGGAGGAGAAGACGAGCGTGCGCACCCCGGCGTCGCGCATGGCGGCGAGGAGGGCGGTGGTGCCGCCGACGTTGTTGACCCAGTACTTCTCGGGGTCGACGACGGACTCGCCGACCTGCGAGAAGGCCGCGAAGTGCAGCACTCCGTCGTAGCTGGCGTCCAGCCACTTCGCGGCGTCCTGGATGCGGCCCTCGATGAACTCGGCGCCCTGCGGGACGCCCTCGCGGAAGCCGGTCGACAGGTCGTCGAGGACGGTCACGGTGTGACCGGCCTCCAGCAGGTGTGCGGCGACGACACCGCCGACGTATCCCGCGCCCCCCGTCACCAGGTACTTCTTGCCGGTGTTGCTCACTCGCTCGCTACCTCTCGCAGTCGCTGGGCCGCGGCCTCCGGCGGCACGTCGTTGATGAAGACGCCCATGCCGGACTCGGAGCCCGCGAGGAACTTCAGCTTGCCGGTGGTCCGCCTGATGGTGAAAAGCTCGAGGTGCAGCCCGAACTCCTCACGCCCGGGGACCCTGAAGGGTGCCTGGTGCCAGGCCGAGATGTACGGGGTCGGCGGCTCGCCGGGGCCGAAGATCCGGTCGAATCGCCTCAAGAGTTCCAGATAGAGCTGTGGGAATTCCGTGCGTGCGGCCTCGTCGAGTTCCCGCAGGTCGGGGACGCGGCGGCGCGGGTGGAGGTGGACCTCGTACGGCCAGTGCGCGGCGTACGGCACGAAGGCGACCCAGTGCTCGCCCTCCAGGACGATCCGGTCGCCGTCGGCCAGTTCGCGGGCGACGACGTCGTCGAAGAGGTTGCGGCCGGTTTCGGCGCGGTGGGCCTCCATCGAGCGGAGCATCTGCTCGGTGCGCGGGGTGACGAAGGGGTAGCCGTAGATCTGCCCGTGCGGGTGGCCGAGGGTGACGCCGATCTCGGCGCCCCGGTTCTCGAAGCAGAACACCTGGGTGACCTGCGGGAGCTCGGCGAGGTCGGCGGTGCGGTCGGTCCAGGCCTCCAGGACCAGGGCCGCCTGGTCCTCGGTGAGGCCGGCGAAGGAGACGTCGTGGTCGGAGGTGAAGCAGACGACCTCGCACCGGCCGGAGTCGCCGGCGAGGGAGGGGAAGCGGTTCTCGAAGACGGCGACGTCGTAGTCGGTGTCGGGGATCTCGCTGAGCCTGCCCTCCCGTGAGGGGCAGAGCGGGCACTCGTCGGCCGGCGGGTGGTAGGTGCGCCCCTGCCGGTGCGAGGCGATGGCGACCGAGTCACCGAGCAGCGGGTCGCGGCGGACCTCCGAGGACGTCGAGACGGCATCCAGCGGCCGCAGGTCGGCGGCGTCGCGGACGGTGTCGTCAGCGGAGTCGTAATAGATCAGCTCACGGCCGTCGGCGAGGGTCGTAACCGTCTTCTTCACCAGGCTCCTCCATATAACGCCCTCCAAACATAACCGCACATAACAAATCACAACTCAACACGACAGTCAATGCTGATGAGATCTGTGGACTGCGTGTGCGTTGGGACGGGCGAAACCGGGACATTTCATCCCGTGCGATCACGATCGAACAAAGAACGTCACGTGACCTGTTCATTTTCTGAACACATAGGCGTAGGTTCCGACGGGTTCAGTTCGCGCAACGAAGCGAGTACCCCCCATGCAATACCTGGCCGAAGGGCTCCGGCTCCCTACGAACGGGCTCGATTACACAATCCTGGCGATCTACTTCGTCGTGGTGCTCGGCATCGGCTTCGCCGCCCGGGCCAGTGTGAAGACGAGTCTCGACTTCTTCCTGTCCGGACGGTCCCTGCCTGCCTGGGTGACCGGTCTGGCCTTCGTCGCGGCGAATCTCGGGGCGACCGAGATCCTGGGAATGGCGGCGACCGGCGCGCAGTACGGCGTCGCGGTCGTCCACTGGTACTGGATCGGCGCCATCCCCGCCATGGTCTTCCTCGGCCTGGTGATGATGCCCTTCTACTACCGGTCGAAGGTCCGCTCCGTACCGGAGTTCCTGCTCCAGCGCTTCGACAAGTCGGCGCACCTGCTGAGCTCCATACTCTTCGCCTTCGCGGCGATCCTGATCGCGGGCGTGAACCTCTACGCCCTCTCGATCGTCGTGGAGGCCCTGCTGGGCTGGGACCGCTGGGTCGCGATCGTCGTCGCCGGCGTGTTCGTCCTGCTCTACATCACCATCGGCGGCCTCTCCTCGGCGATCTACAACGAGGTGCTGCAGTTCTTCGTCATCCTCGCCGCGCTGATACCCCTCACCCTGCTGGGCCTCAAGCGCGTCGGCGGCTGGGACGGCCTCAGCGGCTCGCTGGAGAAGCAACACGGTGCGGACTTCCTGTCCGCCTGGGGCGGCACCGGCATCGGTGACGCCAACCCGCTCGGCGCCAACTGGCTGACGATCATCCTCGGCCTCGGCTTCGTGCTCTCCTTCGGCTACTGGACCACCAACTTCGCCGAGGTGCAGCGCGCCCTGTCCGCGAAGAACCTCTCGGCCGCCCAGCGCACCCCGCTGATCGCCGCCTTCCCGAAGATCTTCATCGTCTTCGTGGTGATGATCCCGGGCCTGGTCGCCGCCGTCGTCGTCCCGAACATCGGGTCGAAGTCCTCGGGCCTCACGTACAACGACGCCATCCCGCTGCTGATGCGGGAACTGCTTCCCAACGGTGTGCTCGGCATCGCGGTGACCGGTCTGCTGGCCGCTTTCATGGCCGGTATGGCCGCCAACGTCTCGTCGTTCAACACGGTGTTCACCACGGACATCTGGCAGCGGTACGTGAAGAAGGACCAGTCGGACGCGTACTACCTGCGATTCGGCCGGCTGATCACCGCCGTGGGTGTGCTCGCCTCGATCGGCACGGCGTTCATCGCCGCCAGCTTCTCCAACATCATGACGTACCTGCAGACCCTGTTCTCGTTCTTCAACGTCCCGATGTTCGTCGTCTTCATCATCGGCATGTTCTGGAAGCGTGCGTCGATGAAGTCGGGTGTCTGGGGCCTCGTCGCGGGCACCACGGCCGCGATGGTCAACTACTTCGTCATCTACAAGCAGGGCATCATCGACATCCCGTCCGACCAGGGCGCCAACTTCGTCTCCGCCATCGTCGGATTCGTCGCCGGCGCGGTCGTCATGGTCGCCGTCACCCTCTTCACCGCCCCCAAGCCGGAGGCCGAACTGGCCGGCCTGGTCTACGGGACGGAGTCCCCCGACGCCGACGAGGTCCCGGACGAGGGCGACAGCGCCTGGTACCGCAAGCCCGCACTGCTCGGCTGGGGCGCCATGGTTCTCGCCGCCCTCTGCTACCTGCCCTACTCGCTCTGATCGGAGGCACTCACCATGTCCGACCTGCACAAGGAAGTCTCCGAGCTGGAGCGCAAGTCCGCGACCGCGGCCCGGCTGTTCGACATCCGGCGGATCATCGGCGGTCTCTTCGTGGTCTACGGAGTGATCGTCACCATCGCCGGGATCAACCCCTCCGACGCCGACCTGAAGAAGGCCGAGGGCGTCCACATCAACCTCTGGACCGGCCTCGCCATGCTGGCGCTCGGGCTGTTCTTCCTGATCTGGATGAAGCTGCGCCCGACCCAGGTGCCCGACGAGGCCCCCGGCACGCCGGAGAGCTGACCCCGGCACCCCGCGGGGGCCGGACGATCACGCGTTCACGCGAGACCGTCCGGCCCCTGCGGCGTTCCCGCCGCTGCCCGCTCGAGCAGCCCCGTGCGGGCCGCGAGCGCGGCGGCCTCCAGCCGGGACCCGACGCCGAGCTTCATCAGCACCCGCTGCACATGGGTCCGCGCGGTGCTCGGCGCGATCCCCATCCCGGCCGCGATCAGCCGGGTGTCCTCGCCCTCGGCGACCCGCACCAGCACCTCGACCTCGCGCGGGGTCAGCATCCGCAGCAGCCGCTGCCCCTCGTCGTCCGGCTGGGCCGCCGGATGCAGCAGCTCGGCGAAGGCGCCCCGCAGCAGCTGGGGTGCGACCGCGACCTCTCCCGCCCGGGCCTTGATCATGGCGCGCTCGACGCCCTCTATGCGCTCGTCGTGCCGGACGTAACCGGCCGCTCCCGCCGCGAAGGCCGCAGCGATCCCCCGCGGGCTCGGCACCGGGCCCAGCACCACCACGGCCACCTGCGGGCGCTCCCGTCCGATCCGCACGATCGGGTCGAAGGCCCCGGGTTCGGCGGGCGCCGCCGTGCCGAACAGGCAGACCTCCGGCGCCCTGCTGACGACCAGTTCCGCGGCCCCGGACGTCGGCGCGGCTGCCGCGAGCACGCGGTGCCCACGCAGTTTCAGTGCCGAGGCCAGTGCCTCGGCGAGCAGTCGGTGGTCATCGACCACCATGAGCCGCACGCCCATCGAGATAGCCCCCATGTGTGCAGCGCACCGGCGCTGCGTAACCCTGAACAGGCCCCCCGGCCCCTCTGACCCGGCAAGTTACACGCTTGTTCGACGCCGCGCGCCCCCTACCGGGCAGAAGCCCCCCAGAATGCCGAATTCTGTGTCATCGGGGGCCGCTTGCCCGTGGAAAACGATCGGCCCTGCCGGTCGGATGATCAACCGGCAGGGCCGTCGCCGCATCCCCGCGAACGGGCCGGGCGGGTGGGTCAGTTGGTGCTGAAGGAGACGACGAGGTACTGCTTGTCGTCCACCGAGCTGGACTTGCTGGGCTCACTGACCATCTGCTCGGAGATGAACAGCCGGCCCTTCTCGTAGATGAACTCGGCGTAGTCGACGGAGAAGCTCGTCTCCGCGTCGCGGACCGACTCCTCGTCCGGGTTGACCATCAGCACGGTCTGCTCGAAGGTCGAGCCGTTGATGGAGACGATCTGGCCGCCCTTGTCGTAGGGGGGCGCCTTGTACGCGATGACGTTGGAGCCGTCCATGCGCAGCGGGGTCAGCGCGTAGCGGTCACCCGCGTCCGCCCTGCCGCCGACGAGCTTGCCGGTGGTGAGATCGAAGGCGACGATCTCGTTGGTTTCGCCGTACTCGCCACCGCCCTCGTGACTCTCGGTCGGCACGTAGAGCTTGTTGTTGCCGACGGCCAGGGCGGTGCACTCCTCGACCTCGGTGGAACCGCAGTCCGCGGCGTACTTGTCCGCGTCGGCCGAGATCCGGACGATGAGCTTGCCGGTGGCCGCGTCGATGGAGAAGAAGTCCGAGATGCTGCTGCCGTCGCCGGCGGTTTCCCCGACGTCGGCCGCGACGACGAGCGGCTTGGTGGAGACGATGCTCGCGTACTCGACGCCGGCCGGCATGTTGTACGAGGAGAGCGGTGCCCCGGTGGTCGGGTTCAGCGCCTGGATGGTCAGCTGCGGTTCGTCGTAACTGCCGCACTTGCGGACCACGGCGAGGGCCTCGCCGCCGCCGTAGCCCATGTCGTAGCAGTTGTTGGTGTCGGCCTTCGGCTTCCAGAGCTCGGCGCCGTTCGCGAGGTTGAAGGCGGCGCCGCCGCTGGTGCCGCCCGCGGCGACCGTGGCTCCGCTGAGCGTGACCTCGTTGAACCTGACGGCCTCGTCACCGCTGGACGCGGAGGTGACGGACTTGCTCCACATCAGCTTGCCGGTGGCCAGGTCGAGCGCGCCGATCTGGGTGCAGGAGGGGTACTTGTCCTCGGCGCTCGGCTTGCCCTCCTCGAAGGCGATGGCCGTCTTGTAGTCCTTGCTCATGTGCCGGGAAGCGGCGCAGACCTGGCCGGTCAGCGGGATCGTCCAGAGCTTGGTGCCCTTGGCGAGGTCGTAACCGACGATCTCGTACACGCCGGTCTTCACGTACACCTTGTCCGTCACCCAGGAGCCGGCGACGACCGTGGTGTCGGTGACCTTCGGGTGGGGAAGCTGGAAGCCGACCTTGGACTTGGTGTCGGCCGGGGCCTTCTCGGTGCCGCCGGCCAGGCCGCCGCCTTCGCCGCCCTTGCCCTCGCCGCCCTTGCCCTCGGTTCCGGCCGAGGACGCCTCGTCCTGCTTGCCGTCGTCACTGCCGCTGGAGGCGTAGAAGATCCCGCCGCCGACGATGAGCACCACGGCCACGACCGCGGCGACGATGATCTGCATCTGGGTGTTGAACTTCTTGCCGCCGCCCGGCTGAGGTGCGACGTACTGCGGCTGCATCGGGGCGGTCGGATAGCCGTACCCCTGCTGCGGAGGCATTCCGGGCTGTCCGGGCGGGGGCCCCTGCGGGAAGCCGTAGCCGGGCTGGGCCGGCGGCTGGCCGGGGGGCGGCGCCTGCGGGTAGCCGTACGCGGGATTCTGGGGCGGCTGCTGCCCGGGCGGGGGCGGGCTGCCGTAGCCGCCCGCGGGCGGGGTGGGCGGCGCGGGCGGGGGCTGCTTGCCGAACGGGTCGGCCGGCGGCGGGGTGGGCGCGCCGAATCCGCCGGGCGGCGGGTCCTGCGGGGCGCCGAACCCGCCCTGGGGCGGTTCGTTGGGCGGCTGGGGCGGCTGGGTCATGGCGTACGTACCTCTGCGGAGTCTGAGAAGGAAGGGCTGGGGATGCCGTCGTCGGCCGTCACTTGCCGAAGGCCATGATGGTCGTCTCGCCCTCCGAGTCGTCGTTACCGCTGACACGGTCGCTGACGACGAAGGAACGGCCGCCCGCGTAGACGGTCTTGGAGGAGTAGAAGTTCTCGATCTGCGCGGTCGAGTCCAGGTGCTGGAGCAGCACCTTCGGCGCGCCTCCTGTGGGTGCGATCGTCGCGATCGCCCCGCCCTCCTCGTACGAGGGCTCCATGTAGACGAGGACGTTGCCGCCCTCCATGCGGAGCGGCTTCATGGTGCGCTCGGCGGGGGCGGGGGCCTTCCACTTGACCTTGCCGGTGTTCAGGTCGAACGCGACGACCTTGTTGGTACGGCTGGTACCGCTGGTGTCGTCCTTGGTCATCATGTAGAAGGTGTTCGCGTCGGCGGCCAGGCCGCCGCAGCCTTCGAGCGTGTCGGCGAAGTCGACGATGCCGCCACCGCACTCGACGGTGACCTTGTCCTCGTCGTCACCGGCCAGCTGTGAGCGGAGCGTCCCGTTCTCCTCGATCGCGACGATGGCCCACTTCTTCTCCTCGTACTGGGTCAGCGAGACGACGAGGGGGCTGACCGAGTAGACCTTGTCGACCTCCCAGCCGCGCTTGACCTGGTACGTCCACTTGGCCTTCCCGGTGGTCGGGTCGAGCTCCTGGACCTGCTGCTGCGGGTTCTCCACGTCGCCGGTGCTGCAGTTGACCGCGGCGATCAGCTTGGGGCCGCCGGCGAACGCGTACGGCTTGCAGTTGCCGTCCGGGTTGCCGAACAGTTCCTTGCCGTCGCTGACCCGATAGGCGCTGGAGTTGCTCGTACGGCCGACGGTCACGGTGTCGCCGCTGATCGCCAGACCGATGTTGGTCAGCAGGTCCCAGGTGCCGTTCTTGGTGACCGTCTTCTTCCACCCGGCCTTGCCGGTGTTGAGGTCGATCATCTGGAGCACCGAGCAGTTCGCCTTGTCGGTGGTGCCGCTCATCACGCCGACGACGATCTTGCCGTCGGCCGTGGCCGTCGCGGGTGCCGAGCAGATGTCCGCGGGCAGCGGGAGGCTCCACTTCTGCTTGCCGTCGCCCACCGAAATGCCGACGACCGAGCGGTACATGCCCTTGACGAGCGTGTCCCCGACGATCCACGGGCCGTACACGTCCGCGCCGTTGCGCGGGAGGTCGATGTCGTTCGCCGTGGTCCAGAGGACCTTCGCCTCGCCGTCCTTGCGTCCGGCGTTCAGGTCGTCGTTCGCCTCACGCCCGTCCCCCTTGCCGTCGCCCTGGTCGACGCTGGGCGAGCCGCTCGGGTCCGGGGCGCCGCTGCTGGACTTGGCGACGGGCTTCTTCGGGTCGTCGTCGCCACCGCTCGTGGCGAAGAAGATGCCGCCGCCGACGACGAGGAGCACGGCGAGCGCCGCACCGATGATGACGGCGGGCTTGCCCTTGAAGGGACTGCCGCCGGAGCCGGGCGTGGGCGCGGGAGCGCCGGGGTACTGCTGCTGCGGGTAGCCGTAACCGGGCTGCTGACCGTAGGGGCCGGGCTGTTGGGCGTAGGGGCCGGGCTGCTGGGCGTACGGGCCGGACGGGGCGCCGTAGGGGCCGGGCTGCTGGGCGTACGGGCCGGGAGCCGCCTGGCCGGGGGCCTGCCCGGGTGCCTGGGGGTAGCCGTAGCCGGGCTGCGCCCCGGGGGCCTGCGGGTAGCCGTAGCCCGGCTGCGCGGGCGGAGACGTCTGCGGTGCCCCCGGCGGCGGAGTCTGCGGCGGTGCGGGCGGCATCTGCGGCGGAGTGGCGGGTGGCGTCGGCTGAGGAGTGCCCTGCGGATCCTGCGGAGCCCCGAAGCCCCCCTGCGGCGGTTGCTGGCTGGGCGGCTGGGTCATCAGCACGTCCCCCTTCGTGCGGTCCGGTGCCCGGTCCGGTCTCCCCCGCGATTCCGCTGGGCTCAGAGGATCAGGTGCAAGAAATCTCTGAATTCCCCCCGGAAAGGAGCGAATCGGGCATGGCTTCCGCGGCGTTACGACAGTCGAGCGGGGCTTCTTTGTACCACCGCACCACACCGGGCACCGGATCGGTCCATCCCCTGTTCCCAAGGGAGAACCGGGTCGTGATGCCGCCGTTACGCGCCTGCGGCGGCCGCCCGGGGGCCCTTGCCCCCGACGCTCCGTCAACTGCGTCCGGCAGGTGTGGCTTTCACAGGATCCGCGCAGGTGCGCCCTCGGATACGCCCTCTTCACCGAAGACCAGCAGCGCGGTCGTCGTCGTCTCCTCCTCGTCGTCCACGCTGATGCGGGTCGCCAGCAGTACGGAACGGCCTCCCGCGCAGGCGACTTCCGGCTCGAGGAGGGAGCTCTCGGTCCCGGCCGCCGACGCCGGATGCTTCAGCAGTGTCCGGAGCTCCCCACCGGTCGGCGCGAGCGTGGGGATCGAACCGGCCTTGCGGTAGGACGCCTCCACGTGGACGAGCACGTCCGTGCCCTCCATGCGCAGCGGCCATACCAGCCGGAGGCCGGGTGCGGCGGCGAATCCATACGGTCCTGCCGGTGGCCAGGTCGAAGGGGACGACCTTGTCGGCCTCCGCCGGCTGATGAGCCCCCGGCGGAGGGTCGTACGTGGCCCCGAAGATTCCCTCCGGCGGTTGCGGGCCGCGGCTGGGTCATCAGCACGTCCCCCTTCGTGCGGCCCGGTGCCCGGCTCGTTCACACGGCCGGGCGGAGTTCTCTGCGTCGTCCGCCGCGCGACGGGCGGGCTGCCCGCTCACTCGCCGAAGGCAAGCATCGTCTGCATGCTCATCTCGGCCTCGTCGTCCTCGGCGGTGCCGACCAGCGGCAGGGTGAGGAGGGAACGGCCGTCCTCGTAGTCGACCTCGGCGGCGGTCATGCCCGCCTCGATGGCCGCCGTCGACGCCGGATGGGTGAGCAGCGTCCGCGGCTCACCACCGGTGGGTGCGAGCGTGGCGATCTCGCCGCCCCGTGTCCTGGTGGCGGCCACGTGGACGAGCAGTGTCCCGCCGTCCACACGCATCGGTTCCATCCTCCGCCCGAGCGGGGCGTCGGCCGCCCACTTCTGCCGGCCGGTATCGAGGTCGAACGCGACGATCCGGTTGTCGATGTCGAACTCGACGTGCTTCCGCTTGGTGGAGATGTAGAAGGTGTCGTCGTCCGCGGCGACGCCCTCGCAGTCGTCCCTGTTCCGGGAGACGACCAGGTAACCGCCGCACCTCACCTCGTAGCCGGCGAAACCGAGGTCGACGTCCCGGGTACCCAGATCGATCCCCGAACGGTAGGTGCCGTCGTCCCGCAGGGCGACGAGCCGCCATGCGTCGTCCTTCCCCATCGCCACCACCAAGGGGCTGACCGAGTAGACCTGTTCGACGGACCAGCCCTTCTCGACGGCGTACCGCCACTTCAGCTTCCCGGACGCCGGGTCGAACTCCTGGACCTCGTGGCCCTCCGCGCAGTTCGCGAGGGCCACCATCCGGGGCCCGCTCACGAAGGAGTAGGACTGGCAGCCGCGTGGCTGTGCGGCGAACAGCTCCTGCCCGTCCTCCGCCCGGTAGGTGTGGACCTGTCCGGGACGCGCGAACGTCACCGTGGCGCCGTTCGCCGCCACGGCGGGCCGCCTCTGGGTATCAGGGTTGTCCGGCATGGACTTCGTCCAGCCCGTCTTCCCTGTCCGCAGGTCGATCATCTGCATGACCGAGCAGTCCGCGCCGGTGTCGGTCTTCTCCCCCTCGGTCACGACGACGATCTTGCCGTCCGTGGTGGGCAGCGTCGGCGCTCCGCAGATGTCCTCAGGCAGTCGCAGACTCCACCGCACCGCTCCGTCGGACATCGAGTAGCCCGACACGGTGCGGTAGAAGGCCCTGGCGACGATGTCGCCGGCCCTCCACGGCCCGTACACGCCCATGGCCCGGGCCGGGAGGTCGACGCCCAGGCTCTGGACCCAGCGGACCTTCGCCTCGCCCGGCTCGCGGAGGCCGTCGAGCCGCTTCGCCAGTTCCGCGTCGCTCTCGCCCTTGCCGTCGCTCTTCCCGTCGCCCTGGCCGGCCGTGGGCGCGGGTCCGGCGGCCGGCTTCTTGCCGTCGTCGTCACCGCTCAGGGCGAACCAGACGCCGCCCCCGGCGACCAGGACCAGGGCGAGCACGGCGCCGACGAACGCGCCGGTCCTGCCCTTGAAGCGGCCACCGCCGCCGGGCCCGGCCGGTCCCGTGACGCCGGGCGGCTGCGGCGGATGGCCGTAACTCCCCTGCAACGACGGCCCGTACGGCCCGGGATGCGGGGCGTACGGGGTCGGCGGGTAGCCGTATCCAGGGGCGCCCGGCGGCGGATCGTACGGTGCGCTGAAGCCTTCCTGCGTTGCCGGCCGGCAGGCTGAGTCATCGGCGGAGTCCCCCTCGTACGGTCATGGTTCCGCAGGGGTCACGCCAACCCGGGCGGGCCTACTTTCTACCACCCGCCCGGGCGCGGCCTCCGGGCCGTACCGGGACCATCCGTCAGGCGTCCTCGGCCAGTTCGAGCCAGCGCATCTCCAGCACGTCCCGCTCGGCGACCAGTTCACGCAGCTCGGCGTCGAGCGCGGCGACCTTCTCGAAGTCGGTGGCGTTGTCGGCGATCTGCGCGTGCAGCGTCGTCTCCCTGGTCGACATCTTGTCGAGCTGCCGCTCGACCTTCTGGAGCTCCTTCTTCGCGGCACGCGCGGCCTGCGGCGAGACGGCCTCGGCCGGCGCCGCCTTGGGCGCCGAGGACCCGGCGGCGGACGCCGGCGTCGCCGTCTCCTCCATGCGCTGCCTGCGCTCGATGTACTCGTCGATGCCGCGCGGCAGCATCCGCAGCGCACGGTCGCCGAGGAGCGCCATCACCTTGTCCGTGGTCCGCTCGATGAAGAACCGGTCGTGGGAGATCACGATCATCGACCCGGGCCAGCCGTCGAGGAGGTCCTCCAGCTGGGTCAGCGTCTCGATGTCCAGGTCGTTGGTGGGCTCGTCGAGGAAGAGGACGTTGGGCTCGTCCATCAGCAGCCGCAGGATCTGCAGCCGCCTCCGCTCACCACCGGACAGGTCGCCGACGGGTGTCCACTGCTTCTCCTTGGCGAAGCCGAACTGCTCGCAGAGCTGGCCGGCCGTCATCTCGCGTCCCTTGCCGAGGTCGACCCGGTCGCGCACCTGCTGGACGGCTTCGAGCACGCGCAGGTTCGGGTTGAGCTCCGCGACCTCCTGGGAGAGGTAGGCGAGCTTCACGGTCTTGCCGACGACGACCTTCCCGTCCGCGGGCTGCACGTCGCCCTGGCTGCGGGCCGCCTCGGCGAGCGCCCGCAGCAGCGAGGTCTTGCCCGCGCCGTTCACGCCGACCAGGCCGATGCGGTCACCGGGGCCGAGCTGCCAGGTGAGGTGGGTGAGCAGGGTCTTGGGCCCGGCCTGGACGGTCACGTCCTCCAGGTCGAAGACGGTCTTGCCGAGCCGGGCGTTGGCGAACTTCATCAGCTCGCTGGTGTCGCGCGGCGGCGGCACATCGGCGATCAGCTCGTTGGCGGCCTCGATGCGGTAGCGCGGCTTGGACGTACGGGCGGGGGCGCCCCGTCGCAGCCAGGCCAGCTCCTTGCGCATCAGGTTCTGCCGCTTGGACTCCTCGGTCGCGGCGATCCGCTCCCGCTCGGCCCGCGCGAACACGTAGTCGCTGTAGCCGCCCTCGTACTCGTGGACGGCTCCCCGCTGGACGTCCCACATGCGGGTGCAGACCTGGTCCAGGAACCACCGGTCGTGGGTGACGCAGACGAGCGCGGAGCGCCGGGTCCGCAGGTGTCCGGCGAGCCAGGAGATGCCCTCGACGTCGAGGTGGTTGGTGGGCTCGTCAAGGACGACCAGGTCCTGCTCGGCGATGAGCAGCTTCGCCAGCGCGATCCTGCGCCGCTCGCCGCCGGAGAGCGGGGCGATGACGGTGTCCAGGCCGTGTTCGAAGCCGGGGAGGGCGAGGCCGCCGAAGAGCCCGGTCAGCACGTCGCGGATCTTGGCGCTGCCGGCCCACTCGTGGTCCTCGAGATCGCCGATCACCTCGTGCCGGATGGTGGCCCCGGGGTCCAGCGAGTCGTGCTGGGTGAGGACACCGAGGCGCAGCCCGCCGTTGTGGGTGACCCGGCCGGTGTCCGCCTCCTCGAGCTTGGCGAGCATCCGGATGAGCGTCGTCTTGCCGTCGCCGTTGCGGCCGACGACGCCGATCCGGTCGCCCTCGGACACCCCGAGGGATACACCGTCGAGCAGGGCACGGGTGCCGTACACCTTGCTGACCTGCTCGACATTGACCAGATTGACGGCCATTTCACTCCTGCCTCGGGGGTCCTTGCGTCGGGGACCGCTCGATGTCCCAGAGTAGTCGCCACGCGGGGTGCGATAGCGTGCGGCGATCGATCATGGGGAGTAACCCCAGGTCGGAGCGGTTCGGAACATCTCTGGGGTGGGGACTTCATGATGCGTGGTGCGGGGCGGACCCTGGTTTCGGCGGTCGTGGCGACGGTGGCGCTGGCCGGCTGTTCGTCGTCGTCCGGCGGCGGCGGAACGGGCGCGGATACGGGAAAGAACGGGGACACCGCCCCCTCGAAGGCCGCGGGGAGCGCCGCCGCGGAGAAGGGCGTCACGCTCGGGGGCGCGGGTTCGGCCTGCGAGCTTCCGGTGACCTTCGATCTGGCGGCGGACTGGAAGCCGGCGGCCGTCGAGGTCGAGCCCGGCTCCGACCTGGCCGCGCTGGGCGAGCAGGGCCCGGTCACGATGGTCTGCGAGGTGGACGCGAAGCCGGCGGGGAACATCGGCTACCTCCGGGTGTGGCAGGGCAAGCCGTCCGACGACGCCCCCCGCGCGGTGCTGGAGGCCTTCGTGACGGCCGACCCGAACGCGGGCAAGGCCACGTACACCGATTTCCGCGCGGGCTCCCTGGCCGGGACCGAGGTCGGCTACACCGTGGACGGCGAGCTGCTGGACGAGCCCAAGGCCGAGCGCGCCTTCGCGGTCACGACGCCCGACGGCCCGGTCGTGGTGCACCTGGGCGGGCTGGACTCCCAGGAGCACCGGGAGATGCTCCCGGCGTACGAGCTCGCGAGGAAGACTCTGAAGCCGGTCTGATGGAAACGGGCCGGTCACCGCCCCGCCCGTTCGACCAGGAGCCAGCCGCCGAGCGCCATCGCGACGGCCGCGGGGGCGCTGACGTGGACGGCGATCAGCAGGGCGGTGTGCCCTTCCAGCAGTCCCGCGTAGCCCACCATGGACAGACCCAGCACACCGAGCAGTGCGAGGGTCACACCGATCGCCGAGACGGCTCCCGCGCCGATCGCGGCACGGCCGGGGACGACGCGGACCGGCCGCTCGAACGTACGGAAGGCCGCGACCAGGGCCGCGGTGACCCCGGCGGCGACCACCATCCGCAGCGGCACCTGCGCCCACCAGGCGCCGGTGGCCGGCTCGGGCAGCGGGACGCCGAGGGCGAGCATCGCCCCGTACACGCCGAGCATCGCGGTGAGGTGCCAGAGGAACGCGCTCATGGCGACGCCGTTGGCGGCCACGACCGCGCGCCAGACCCGGGGCCGGGCCACCAGCCGGGCCCCCGGAGCGCGCAGCAGCTCCACCGCGCCGACGAGCCAGAGACCGTGGCAGAGCAGTGCGAGGGTGGGCGGCGCCATGTTGCTGATCTTCTCGCCGGGCATGCCGACCATGGACAGCGGATACGGGCCGAGGGCCACCAGCGCGGCCGCGGCGGCCAGTCCGCCGCCGGCGAGGAGCGCGGGGCGGCGGATCCGGCCGTCGGCGCGCAGGAAGCCGAGCTGGTGCACGGCGAGCCAGACGAACGCGAAGTTGAGGAATTCGAGGTACGGCGCCCCGGCGGCGAACCTCAGCACGTCCACCACGGCGGCTCCCCCCGCGAGCGCGGCGAACGCGCCCCAGCCGTAGCGGTCGTGCAGCTTCAGCAGGGGCGGGGTGAAGGCCACCATCGCCAGGTAGATCCCGATGAACCAGAGCGGCTGGGTCACCAGGCGGAGCGTGACACCGGTCAGCCCGCCGCCCCCGCCCAGCAGTTGGACGAGCAGCGCGGCGGCTCCCCACACCAGGACGAAGACCATGGTGGGACGCAGCAGCCGCTGCAGCCGGGCCCGCAGGAACGCCGCGTAGACGGAGTCCGTGGAGCCCTCGGGCCGCTCACGGAGCAGCGAACGGTAGGACAGGGCGTGGGAGAAGCCGCCGACGAAGAAGAAGACCGGCATGACCTGGAGCACCCAGGTCAGCGGTTGCAGGCTGGGGACGACGGCGAGGAGGTTGCCGACCCCGTCGGTGGTGACGGCGGCCATCAGCCAGTGGCCGAGGACGACCGTTCCCAGCGAGGCGACCCGCAGCAGGTCGATGTAGCGGTCCCGGGTGGCGGGCGTCGCCCCGGCCAGTTCACGAACACTTGATCCCATGGGAGTACGGTCGCGTCGAGCGGCGTGGCCGCGGCAGCGCGACCGTACTCAATTCCCGTCTGAGTACCGGCTGTCAGACGACGGTGGCGCCCGCCGCCGGGGACACCGCCACCCGCGCGTTGCGGCAGGTGCCGGACGCCAGCAGCGCGTCGGCCACCTTCCGCGCCGACTCCTCGTCGGCGGTCAGGAACGCGGTGGTCGGCCCGGACCCCGAGACCAGTGCGGCCAGGGCGCCGGCGGCGGTGCCCGCCGCGAGGGTGTCGGCCAGCGAGGGGCGCAGGGAGAGGGCGGCGGCCTGGAGGTCGTTGCCGAGGGCGCCCGCGAGTGCGTTGGTGTCCCCCTTGCGCAGGGCGGCCAGGAGTGCGGGGGAGGCGGCCGGCTCCGGTACGTCGGTGCCGGCGGTGAGCCGGTCGAACTCGCCGTAGACCGCGGGGGTGGAGAGTCCGCCGTCGGCGACGGCGAAGACCCAGTGGAAGCTTCCGCCGACCTCGACGGGCGTCAGCTGCTCACCGCGTCCGACACCGAGTGCCGCCCCGCCGATCAGGCTGAACGGCACGTCGCTGCCCAGCTCGGCGCAGAGCTCCAGGAGTTCCCCCTGGGTGGCGCCGGTGGCCCAGAGCGCGTCGCAGGCCAGCAGGGCGGCGGCGCCGTCGGCGCTGCCGCCCGCCATGCCTCCGGCGACGGGGATGTCCTTGGCGATGTGGATGTGCACATCGGGGGCGATGCCGTGCCGGGCGCCCAGCGCGATCGCGGCGCGGGCCGCGAGGTTCGTGGCGTCCAGCGGGACCTGATGGGCGTCCGGCCCGGAGCAGGTGACGCGCAGGGCGTCGGCGGGCGTGACGGTGACCTCGTCGTAGAGGCCGACGGCGAGGAAGACGTTGGCCAGGTCGTGGAAGCCGTCGGGGCGGGGGGCGCCCACCGCGAGCTGCGCGTTGACCTTGGCGGGTACGCGGACGGTGACGCTGCGGGTCATGCGGAGGGCTCCGGCTTGTTCTCGGCGATGGCGGCGAACTCCTCGACGGTCAGGGCCTCGCCCCGCGCCTGCGGCGAGATCCCCGCGGCGGTCAGGGCGGCCTCGGCGGCCGGTGCGGAGCCCGCCCAGCCCGCCAGGGCCGCGCGCAGCGTCTTGCGGCGCTGGGCGAAGGCGGCGTCCACGACGGCGAAGACCTCGGTCCTGCTGGCGGTGGTACGGATCGGTTCCGTGCGCCGGACGAGGGACACCAGGCCCGAGTCGACGTTGGGCGCGGGCCAGAACACCGTGCGGCCGATCGACCCGGCGCGCTTGACGTCGGCGTACCAGTTGGCCTTGACCGACGGCACGCCGTAGACCTTGTTGCCGGGCCGGGCGGCCAGCCGGTCGGCGACCTCGGCCTGCACCATCACGAGCGTCCGCTCGATGGTGGGGAAGCGCTCCAGCATGGTGAGCAGGACCGGCACGGCGACGTTGTACGGCAGGTTGGCGACGAGCGCGGTCGGTGCGGGGCCGGGCAGCTCCGTGACCAGCATCGCGTCCGAGTGGACCAGGGCGAAGCGGTCGGCGCGCTCCGGCAGCCGTGCGGCGACCGTGGCCGGCAGGGCGCCCGCGAGCACGTCGTCGATCTCCACGGCGACGACCCGGTCGGCCGCCTCCAGCAGGGCGAGCGTCAGCGAGCCCAGGCCGGGCCCGACCTCGACCACCACGTCGTCGGGCCGCACCTCGGCGGTCCGTACGATCCTGCGGACCGTGTTGGCGTCGATGACGAAGTTCTGACCGCGCTGCTTGGTGGGGCGTACGCCCAGCGCTGCGGCCAGCTCGCGGATGTCTGCGGGGCCCAGGAGGGCGTCGGGCTCTGTGGTGCTCACCCGTTAAGCCTACGGCCGCCGCGGCAGCCAGGAGGCGCCGCCCGGCACCGGGCCGAAGCCGCGTGCCTCCCGGAGGACGACGACCTCGTCGCCGTCGTCCAGGGCCGTGGCGGGGGCGGGGGCGACGGTGTCACGGGTGCCGACCGTGACGCCCTCGGCCTCCAGGAGCTCCCCGACGTCGTCCGCGAAGGTGTGCAGGGTGCGTGATGTCCCGTCGACGTCGACGCGGACGGCCTTGTCCTGGGCGAGGAATCCGGCGGTGCCGCCCGCCAGGACGGCGACGACCAGTGCGCGCGGGACGATCCGCCGCAGGCTCTCCGGAGCACCGGCACCCACCGCGCGCCGGTGGCGCCGGGCCCCCCGGTGTCCGCCGGTCTCCCTCCGCGGGGCCGGCTGCCGGGGCACCAGCGGGGTGTCCAGCACGGTGGGGTCGTGGACCGGCGGGGGTCCGGTCCGGAGCCCGGCGACGATCGTCCGCTCCTCGTGGAGGGAGCGCGGCGGCGCCGGGGGCGGGGAGGGGGGCCGCGCCGGGGCCTGCCTCGTACGCCGACTGCCGCGCGCCGCGCGGTGACTGCCCTGTGGATGGCCCACGACGCTCCAGACGTTCCGCCCTGCCGTCCCCGTTGCGCGGGCACGATAGCGGACCCCTCATAACCGTACAAAATCGTACGATTACCCGATGTGCCGGCCGGAGCCCCCGGCGCCCCTCAGAAGTCGAACGCCCGTGCGGTGTTGTCGTAGACGGCGGCGGCCAGGGTGTCCTCGTCGGTGCCCCTCACCTCGGCCATAGCACGGAGCGTGACCGGAATCAGGTAGGGCGCGTTGGGCCGTCCGCGGTACGGGGCGGGGGTGAGGAAGGGGGCGTCCGTCTCGACGAGCACGAGCTCGGCGGGGGCGACGGCCAGCGCGTCGCGCAGCGGCTGCGCGTTCTTGAAGGTGACGTTGCCCGCGAAGGACATGAAGTATCCGGCCGCCGCGCAGATCCGGGCCATGTCGGCGTCCCCGGAGTAGCAGTGGAAGACGGTCCGCTCCGGCGCCCCCACCTCGGCGAGGATCCGCAGCACGTCCGCGTGGGCCTCGCGGTCGTGGATGACCAGGGCCTTGCCGTGCCGCTTGGCGATCTCGATGTGGGCGCGGAAGGACTCCTCCTGGGCGGCCATGCCCTCGGGGCCCGTACGGAAGTGGTCGAGGCCGGTCTCGCCGACCGCGCGTACGTGGCCGAGGGCGGCCAGGGCGTCGATCTCCGCGAGCGCCTCGTCGAGCGCGGCCTTCCCGCCCGGCCCGCGCGCACCCTGACGGGACCAGTTGTCCGGGTCCCCGTGCACGATGCGCGGCGCCTCGTTGGGGTGCAGGGCGACGGAGGCGTGCACGGACGGGTGCGCGGCGGCGGTCTCGGCGGCCCAGTGGGAGCCCTTCACGTCGCAGCCGACCTGGACGACGGTGGTCACGTTGACCGCCGCGGCCCGGGCCAGCCCCTCCTCGACGGTTCCGTCCTGCATGTCGAGATGGGTGTGCGAATCGGCGACCGGAACCCTGAGGGGTTCGGGGAGCGGCGGGGCTTCGGTACGGCTCATGCCTCGACTCTACGAGGGCATGAACCCTCTCTCACCGCCGGTGGAAGGGGCGGAGCAGATCGGACAGCTGCCAGTGGTGCGATCCGGAGCCGGCCGCCGGGACGGCGGTGGCCACGGACATCTCCTCAGGGACCTCGTCCCCGCCCGCCATCAGGGGACGTGCCACTTCCCGGGGCCTGAGCAGCTGCTGGACGGTGGAGACCCGGCCGGCGCGCATGATCCGCACCACGTGGCCGCCGCAGTTCGCGCAGGTCGGGGTGGACAGCGGCGACGGCACGCGCATCCCGTCCGCCTTGTACACCACGAACGCGTTGCCCGAGCCGTCGACGTGGTGCTCTATCTCGTAGGCCTGTTCCCAGCCGTGCCCGCACCTCATGCACGCGAAGGCGTACGCCTCGTGCACGGTGCCTGCTGCGATCTCACTCATGCCTGCTCCTCTTGTCCGCTGGACAAGCACTCCGGACAAGCACTCCGGATGGTGCGTTCCACCCTCAAGTGGACGCCTTCGCCGACGGCGATGCACCAGGTCTGCCGAGTGTTGGAACGCTTTTGGCCTATTCGTGGCCGAACGGCCCGGTACGCGGCTCAGGCTTTACATTTCAGGTTAGTCCTTTGCCCTGCTCCTGGCCGGTCCGAGCCGCGTTCTTTGCCGCGACCACCGCATCGAACACCTCGCGCTTGGGCAGCCCCGCCTCGGCGGCGACCGCGGCGATGGCCTCCTTGCGCCGCTCCCCCGCCTCCTCGCGCACCTGCACCCTGCGCACCAGCTCGCCGGCGTCCGGTCCCTCGTCCCCGGAGTCCGTCGCACCCTCGACCACGACGGTGATCTCGCCGCGCACGCCCTCCGCGGCCCAGACCGCCAGCTCGCCCAGCGGGCCGCGCTTCACTTCCTCGTACGTCTTGGTCAGCTCCCGGCACACGGCGGCCCTGCGGTCCGCCCCGAACGCCTCGGCCATCGCGGCCAGGGTGTCGTCCAGCCGGTGCGGGGCCTCGAAGAAGACCATCGTGCGGCGCTCGTCCGCGACCTCGCGCAGCTTCCCCAGCCGCTCGCCGGCCTTGCGCGGCAGGAAGCCCTCGAAGCAGAAGCGGTCCACGGGCAGCCCGGACAGCGCGAGCGCGGTCAGCACGGCCGACGGGCCCGGTACGGCGGTGACCTTGATGTCCTGCTCCACGGCGGCGGCGACGAGCCGGTAGCCGGGGTCGGAGACGGACGGCATCCCGGCATCCGTGACCAGCAGGACACGCGCGCCGCCGACCAGGGCCTCGACGAGTTCGGGCGTACGCGCCGACTCGTTGCCCTCGAAGTAGGACACGACACGCCCCGTCGTGCGGATGCCGAGCGCCTGGGTGAGCCGGCGCAGCCGGCGGGTGTCCTCGGCGGCCACGACATCGGCCGTCTCCAGCTCGGCGGCGAGCCGTGGCGGGGCGTCCGCCACGTCGCCGATGGGGGTCCCTGCGAGTACGAGCGTTCCAGTCGTTCCAGTCACATCGGCCATCCTCCCAGCCCGGGCGGCACCGCTCGCACAGATGCGTTCCCTACGATGGCGCGGTGACGAGTACTGCGCCCGAAGCCCAGCAGGGCAACGACGCCGGGGATCACACCGGCGACCAGCCGCCTTCCTGGCAACAGCGGCTGCGCCGCTTCGGCCATTCCCCACGGCCGGAGACGGGGCTGCGCGAGCGCCTCGATCCGCCCTACGCCCGCCCCGGCCGCCAGTTCTGGAAGGTGCTCGCCGTGCCGCCGGCCCTCGCCGGCCACCTGGTGCGCTGGTCCGCCTGGGGCGGGCCGCTGCTGGTCGCCCTGGTCGCCGGGGTGCTGCGGTTCTGGAACCTGGGCAGCCCGAAGGCGGTGATATTCGACGAGACGTACTACGCCAAGGACGCCTGGGCCCTGGTCAACCAGGGGTACGAGGGCTCCTGGCCCAAGGACGTCGACAAGCTGATCCTCAGGGACCCGTCCTCGGTGGACATTCCGGTGGACCCGGGTTACGTCGTCCATCCGCCGGTCGGCAAGTGGATCATCGGGTTCGGCGAGCAGCTGTTCGGGTTCACCCCGTTCGGCTGGCGCTTCATGGTGGCGCTGCTCGGCACCCTCTCGGTCCTGATGCTGTGCCGCATCGGCCGCCGGCTGTTCCGCTCGACGTTCCTGGGCTGCCTGGCGGGCACCCTGCTGGCCGTGGACGGGCTGCACTTCGTGATGAGCCGCACCGCGCTGCTCGACCTGGTGCTGATGTTCTTCGTGCTGGCGGCCTTCGGCTGCTTCCTCCTCGACCGCGACCGGTCCCGCCGCAGACTGGCCGCGGCGCTCCCGGTCGACGAGGAGGGAGTCCTGCGTCCGGACGCCCACATCGCCGAGACGCTCCGCCTCGGGTGGCGTCCTTGGCGGATCGCGGCCGGCCTGATGCTCGGTCTGGCCTTCGCCACGAAGTGGAACGGGCTCTACATCCTGGCCGCGTTCGGTGTGATGGCGGTGCTCTGGGACGTCGGCGCACGGCGCACGGCGGGCGCCGTGCAGCCGTACCGTGCCGTGGTCCTCAGGGACCTGCTGCCCGCGTTCGTCTCCACGGTGCCGGTCGCGATCGGCACGTACCTCGTCTCGTGGACGGGCTGGATCGTCACGGACAAGGGGTACTACCGCAACTGGGCGGCCACCGAGGGCAAGGGCGGCCGCTGGACGTGGCTGCCGGACTGGCTGCGCAGCCTCTGGCACTACGAGAACCAGGTCTACGAGTTCCACGTCGGCCTGACCTCCGGCCACACCTACCAGTCCAATCCGTGGAGCTGGATCGTGCTGGGCCGCCCCGTCTCGTACTTCTACGAGGAGAAGACGGGCTGCCTGGAGTCCAGCAGCGGCAAGTGCGCCCGCGAGGTCCTGGCGCTCGGTACCCCGCTGCTCTGGTGGGCGGCGTGCGTGGCCCTGCTGTACGTGCTGTGGCGCTGGGCCTTCCGCCGCGACTGGCGGGCCGGAGCGATCGCGTGCGGGGTCGCGGCGGGCTGGGTGCCCTGGTTCTTCTACCAGGAGCGGACGATCTTCCTCTTCTACGCGGTCGTGTTCGTGCCGTTCCTGTGCCTGGCGGTCACGATGATGATCGGCGCCCTCCTGGGCCCCGCGGCCGGCACGGGTACCAAGCACCGTCTCGGCATGGACACCGCCGATCCCACGGGTGAGCGCAGACGCACGCTGGGCGCGATCGCGGCGGGCGTCCTGGTGCTGCTGATCGTCTGGAACTTCATCTATTTCTGGCCGATCTACACGGGCACGTCGATCCCGGACCACTCCTGGCGCGACCGGATGTGGCTGGACACCTGGGTGTAGCGGGGCCGTTGCGGACCGGGGTCCTGCGGTACGGCGCCGACGGAGCCCGGTCCTCGTGTGCACGTGTGATTGACTCCTCCGCATGGCCCCGTCTCCGCTTGCGCCGGTCCGGCCGTGACCGATCCGGCCGCGGCCACCCGGCCCCGCAACCGCAAGCAGCTCATCGTCGAGGCGGCCGGCCGGGTCTTCAGCGAACACGGGTACCACGCGGCGTCCATGGAGAAGATCGCGGCCGGCGTGGGTATCACCGCGGCGGCCCTGTACCGGCACTTCCCGAACAAGTACGCGCTGTTCGCCGAGTGCGCCGACGTCACGGCGGGGCGGCTCGTCGCCGCGCTCGACGAGGTGCCGTCCGGGGCCCCCTTGGCGGAGGTCGTCCACGCCGTCACCCGCGTCACTGTCGCCCATCGCGCGTCCGGCGGCGTGTACCGGTGGGAGGCCAGGTACCTCGAGGCCGAGGACCGCCGGCGCCTCATGGCGAAGTTCGGGCACGTCGTCGGACGGGTCGACGAGGCCGTGCGGCGCGCGTACCCACTGCCCGGCGGGCGCCTGCGGGCCATGGCGGCCCTCGGTGCGATCGCGTCCATCACGATGCATCACACCTCGATCGCTCAACGCCGGGCCGAGGACCTGCTGTCGGCGTCCGCCCTGCGTGTCGCCGCGACCGCGACCGACACCGCGGAGGCCCGGAGGAGCGGCGCACGCCCCGTCGAACTGCCCGCCCGGACGGTGCCGCGCACGCGGCGCGCGGAGATTCTCGCGGCCGCCGTCCCGCTGTTCGCACGGGACGGGTTCGCCAGCGTCACGAACGGGCAGATCGCGGAGGTGGTGGGGCTGGCGCCGTCGGCGCTCTACCGTCACTACGACGGCAAGGTCGGCATCCTGGCGGCGGCGTGCCTCCAGGCGGCGGGACTTCTGGCCCAGGGTGTGGAGCAGAGCCTTCACGGGGTGGCCGGCCCGCACGACGCCGTAGCCGCGCTGGCGGCGACGTACGTGGCCTACAGCTTCGAGTACACCGCGCTCAACAGCGTCGCCGAGGCCGAGCTCGTCGGCCTGCCGGACGAACTGCGGCGGTCCTTGGTCCTCGCACAGCGTGAACACATCGCCGTCTGGGAGCAGCAGCTGCTGCTGGCCCGTCCGGAGCTGGACCCGCGCCAGGCCCGGGTGCTGGTGCACGCGGGGTTCGGGGTTGCGGTCGAGGCCGGGCGCGCGCTGCGGTGGCGGGACGGTCAGGACCGCCGTGACGCCGTGACCGCCCTGGTCCTGGGTGCCCTGGGCGTCTGAGGGGACCTCGGTGGGCGCCCGGGGGCGCCCACCCCTCGGCGCTGCCGCCGAGGGGTGAAGACCTGTGGGGCCGGGGGCGGTTCAGCTCGTCGGCCTGTTCCCGGTCGGGATCGTGATCGGGGTGGTCGTCCCGGACTCGCCCTTGTTGAGGAACAGCATGGCCAGGGCGCGCAGGAACTGGTCGAACATGTAGAAGGCGCCGGGCATGACGGGCGACAGCCCCTCACGGAACAGGATGAAGGCCGGCCACGCGGTGCGGACCAGGGCCGCTGCCGCGTAGTCGCGCGGCAGTTTCAGCCAGTCGCCGACCTCGTTGCTCAGGGCGTAGCGCACGAACTCGTTCAGGAAGCCGCGCGTGACACCGAGATCGATCTCCGCGGTCAGGCCGAGCAGCACCTCGGCCAGGTCGAGGCCCTCGGGCGTCGGGGCGAGGATCGGGGTGAGCACCTGCGCGGACTGCGCTTCCGCGGCCGCCCAGGTCTTCGGGATGTACTCGGTCGGCACCCCGAGCAGGTAGGTGGCGACCTGCCAGGAGTGCAGGAACGCCTCCTCGTCCGCGGCCGACATCGGGATCTTCCAGTCGCGCATCTTCCTGTGCACGTAGGTGCCCAGGCTGTGGAAGGTGACCAGGATGTCGGCGACGCTGATCGGGATGGTCTGGTCGGCGCCGTTCTTCCAGTGCGGCGACTGCGGCAGCAGGTGACGCACCGCTCCGTGCACCAGCCGTGTCTTGTTGGCGGTGACGATGAACTGCCCGGTCGGCTCGAAGGCGTGCAGCTGGGACAGGTCGTAGCCGAAGGTGAACGTCTTGGCCGCGCGGTCCTTCATGTCGGCGCCGCCGAAGGACCAGTAGACACTTCTGGCCTCCCGCGGGATCACGGTGCTCATGATCCCGCTGCCGAGACCGTAGAGCATGAACAGGTAGGTGTCCTTGCGGCGGTTGAAGTCGGCGGCACGGGTCAGCTTCGCGGTGTCGGCCCAGGCGGGCAGCTTGTTGAAGGTCCGCAGGTGCGTGGTGAGGGCGGCCGGCAGGCCGCTGGGCAGCGGGTCACCGTTGTTCACCCACTTCTCCATCGCGGTGTTGACCGAAGGGATCTGGCCGTTCTCGAGCAGCGACACCATGAGAGGGTCCGTCGCGCTGTCCCAGACGTACTCCGGATCGGCTCCCGAGCCGGTTCCGGCCACCGAGTCCGCCGACGCCCACGCCCATGCCTTGGCGGGGGCCGCCACACCCACGAGGCCGAGCGCGGCACCGAGGGACAGGATGCTTCGCCTGTTGAGATCGTGCATTCACTTACCCACTTCCCAGCTGGGCCAGACGGCGCTATGCACCTTTTCTGGCTTGCGAGTTGCACTGCCACCACGTTCCGGATCATGCCGAGTATTGTGATTCCCGATTAACATAGCGAGGGGCTCCACCGTGGGCAATGGTCGTGACCGACACCGTGCGACCGGACCTCGGCGACGCGCGTCCACACCGAGGTCAGGGCGCCGGGGCGAGGCCTCCGGGACGCATCCCGGTCCGGTAACAACCCCCTCAGGGCTCACTCCCGTCCCGTAAAGTTCCGAGGGAACGCTCTTCTTGAACGTGTTCAAGAAGAGCTCCTGGGGAGGGGGACTGCACAGATGCGCAGTGGAGCGAAGGTCGCCGTGGTCGGCGGAGTGTTCGTGCTGGTGGCCGGAGGGCTCGGCTACGGCGTGTACGAGGTGGTGCTCGGAGGGAGCGAGTCCGGGGGTCTGGGGAACACCTCCGAGTCCTCCGAGGTGAAGACGGGGCCGCCGGGCAAGGAGGAGATCGAGGAGACCGCCAAGGACTTCCTCGAGGCGTGGGCGTCGGGTGACGCGTCGGCCGCCGCCCTGCTCACGAACAACGAGTCCGTCGCCGAGCCGCTGCTGGCCGGTTACGCCGACGGGGCCCACGTCACGAAGGCGGTGATCACGCCGGGCGCCGCGGTCGGCACGAAGGTGCCGTACACGGTCAAGGCGACCGTCTCCTACGACGGGAAGACCAAGCCCTGGTCGTACTCCTCCGAGCTGACCGTGGTGCGCGGCCTGACCACCGGCAAGGCGCTCGTCGACTGGCAGCCCGCGGTGATCCATCCGCAGCTGACCGAGGGGGCGTCGCTGAAGACCGGCGAGTCCTCCTCGGCGGCGATCGAGGCCGTCGACCACAACGGCAAGGTGCTCGACAAGGAGACGTACCCGTCGCTGGGGCCGATCCTGGACACCCTGCGTGAGAAGTACGGCGACAAGGCGGGCGGTTCACCGGGGATCGAGACCTGGATCGACCCTGCCGACGAGCAGCTTCCGGACACCACGCTGCTGACGCTCGCCAAGGGGAGGCCCGGCAGACTGCAGACGACGCTCGACGCGGGCGCCCAGGCGGCGGCGGAGAAGGCGGTCACGCAGTTCAGCGGGGCGTCGGTGGTCGCCGTGAAGCCGTCCACGGGCTCCATCCGCGCCGTCGCCAACAACCCGGCGACCGGCTTCAACGCGGCGATGCAGGGCAAGCAGGCGCCCGGCTCCACGCTGAAGATCATGACTGCGGCGATGCTCCTGGAGAAGGGCCTGGTCACGGCGGGCGGGGCGACGGAGTGCCCGAAGAAAGCGACCTGGCAGGGACGTACGTTCCACAACCTGAAGAACTTCGAGCTTCCCGCCTCCAGCAGCTTCACCACCAGCTTCGCCCGCTCGTGCAACACCGCTTTCATCAAACTGATCGACGACACCAAGGACGACGCCGCACTCGCCAAGGAGGCCCGGGACGTCTTCGGAATCGGCCTGAACTGGCAGACCGGCGTGGTCTCCTACGACGGCAGCGTGCCCGAGGAGACCGGCGGCGAGGCGGCGGCGCAGTACATAGGCCAGGGCACCGTCCAGATGAACGCGCTCAACATCGCGTCCATCACGGCGACCGCCCGCACAGGAACGTTCCACCAGCCCGTGATCGTCCCGCAGTCCCTGGACGACCGCCAGCTCGCCACCGCGTCCCGTTCGCTCTCGCAGAACGTCACCGGGCAGCTGAACGACATGATGCGGGCCACCGCATCCTGGGGCACCGGCAAGGCGGCCATGGCCTCCGTCGGCGGCGACAAGGGCGCCAAGACGGGCTCCGCCGAGGTCGACGGGCAAGGCACGTCCAACAGCTGGTTCACCGGCTTCAGCAACGACCTCGCGGCAGCGGCGGTCGTCCAGTCCGGCGGCCACGGCGGCGACGCGGCCGGCCCGGTGGTGGCGGCGGTGCTGCGCGCGGGTTCGTAGCGGACGTCCGGACGGCCGGGCCGGAGGCGGGGTCACGCCTCCGGCCCGGCCTGCTGCCAGACTTTCCGGCCGCGTGTCCGGCACGGGTGAGGATCGGCACAGCCGGGGGAAACGCTGTGGTCCGCCACCACGACCGTTCAGTAACGTGCGGATATGAGCACTCCCGGGACCACCCCCTCCACGACCTCGTCCGATGCCCACCCCCGGTTCGCCGAAGCACTGCGGGAGCTGGGCCTCGACGTCGAGGTACGCCGCTTCCCCGACGCCACGCGCACCGCGGTCGAGGCCGCCGCGGCGATCGGCTGCGAGCTCAGTCAGATCGTCAAGTCCCTGATCTTCGAGGCGGACGGTGTGCCCGTCCTGGTCCTGATGGACGGCTCGTCCCGGGTGGACGTCGAGCGCGTGAGGGCCGAGCTCGGCGCCGGAAAGGTCAAGCGGGCCGGAGCCGATCTGGTCCGGGAGACCACCGGGTACGCGATCGGCGGGGTCCCGCCCTTCGGGCACCGTACGAAGACCCGGGTGCTGGCCGACCGGGGCCTGCTGGACCACACGACGGTCTGGGCGGCCGCGGGCACCCCGCACACGGTCTTCCCGCTCGATCCCGGGAGCGTGGTCGAACTCTCGGGCGGCACTCTCGTGGACGTCCGCGAGCGAACCGCGTGACCCCTCTGGTGGCGGTGGCCGTCCTGGCCGCCGCGATCATGCACGCCAGCTGGAACGCCATCGCCCATGCCATACGTGACCAGCTGGTGTCCTTCACCCTGATCTCCGGCGGAGGCGCGCTGATCGGGCTCGTGCTGGCCTGCTTCGCCCCGCTCCCGGCCGCCGGCGCCTGGCCGTACCTGCTCGTCTCCGCGGGTCTGCACGTGGCGTACATGCTGCTGCTGATGCGCTCGTTCACCCTGGGCGACTTCGGCCAGATGTATCCGATCGCCCGGGGCACGGCCCCCCTCGTCGTGACGGTCCTGGCCGCCGTGTTCGTCGGGGAGCGCCCGGACGGCTGGGCGACGGCGGGTGTCGCCGTGGCCTCGGCGGGGCTCGTCGGGCTGGCGCTGTGGGGCATCCGGGGCTCCGGCAAGCGCCCCCACCGGCCGGCGATCCTGGCGGCCCTCGCGACGGGTCTGGCCATCGCCGGCTACACGACGGTCGACGGTGTGGGGGTGCGCGCCTCGGGAACACCGATCGGCTACATCGCCTGGCTGATGATCCTGGAGGGGATCGCCATCCCCGCCTACGCGTTCTGGCGCCGCCGGGGTGAACTGGTCCCCCAGCTCACCCCGTTCGCCGCGCGGGGACTGCTGGGCGCGGCCCTGTCGGTCGCCGCCTACGGTCTCGTCCTCTGGGCGCAGACGAAGGCGGCGCTCGCTCCGATCGCCGCCCTCCGCGAGTCCTCGATCATCGTGGGCGCCGCGATAGGGACCCTGTTCTTCAAGGAGCGGTTCGGGGCTCCGCGGATCGCTGCGGCCGGGCTGATGGTGGTCGGCATCGGCCTGATGCTGCACACGAGTTGAGCGGGCCGGGGACCCGGCTACCGGGTCTCCCGGTCCCCGTTCATCGCCGCGCGGAAGGCCGTGTTGACGGCGAGCAGGCCGCCGTCGACCCGCAGCGTGGTGCCGGTGATCCAGGCCGCGTCCCGCGAGGCGAGGAAGGCGACGGCGGCCGCGATGTCGTCCGGTTCGCCGACCCGCCCGAGCGGGTAGAGCGCGGCGGCGCGCTCCAGCTCGGCCTCGCGGCCCGCCCAGGCGTCCGTACGGATCGTGCCGGGCGCGACGAGGTTGACGCGGACGCCGCGGGGTCCGGCGTGGCCGGCGAGCGTCCGGGTCAGGCTGGCCAGCCCCGCTTTCGCGGCGCTGTAGGCGTGGCCGCCGAAGTCCTGTTCGCCGTTGACCGAGCCGATGTTGACGACGGAGCCCCGGCCGGAGGCCACCAGGTGCGGCAGCGCGGCGCGGGAGCAGCGGTAGGGGCCGCCGAGCGTGATGTCGAGGCTGCGGGCCCAGGGTTCGTCCGCCTCGTCCTCGAAGAGCGGGGCGTCCACATGGTCGGCGTAGGCGTTGTTGACCAGGACGTCGAGCCTCCCGTGGACGGCGACCGCGTGGGCCACGGCCGCCTCGACCGCCGCCCGGTCGCCCACGTCGCAGGCCAGGGCTTCGGCGGTGCCGCCCGTCCCGCGTATCCCGGCGGCCGTGCGCTCGGCACGTCCGGCGTCCAGGTCGGTGACGAGGACGGCCGCCCCCTCGGAGGCGAGCCGGCGGGCGGTGGCCGCCCCGATGCCCTGCCCCGCGCCTGTGAGGAGGGCGGCGTATCCGTCGAGGCGAGGAGTCATAGCGCCGACCGTACTGCCCGGACCAGGGCCTGGGCACGGGGATCGGCGGTAACTCCCTTCTGCAGACCGTTCGTCACATAGCCGAGCGCTATGCCCGTTTCGGGGTCGGCGAAGCCCAGCGAACCGCCGCGGCCGGGGTGCCCGAACGACCCCGGGCCGAGCAGCGGTGCCGCCGGACCGTGCAGCATGTAGCCGAGGCCGAAGCGGGTGCTGACGACCAGCACACGGTCCGGCCCCGCGGACTCCTCGGTGCGGGCCAGGGTGAGGGTGGCGGGGGCGAACAGCCGCTCCCCGTCGACCTGGCCGATCATCGCGGCGTAGCAGCGGGCGAGCCCGCGCGCGGTGGCGACGCCGTTGGAAGCGGGGAGTTCCGCCGCGCGGTAGTCCGGGGCGTTCTCGTCGGGGAAGGGGTCGATCGCTCCGAAGGCGCGGCGGGTCAACGAGGCCGGATCGGCGTAGGCGTCGACGACGGAGCGCTTGGGGCGCATGCGCAGTGCACCGCTGCCCTCGGCCGGCGGGGGCTCGACGGGACCGATCCGCCCGATGCGGTGCGCCTCGTCGGCCGGGAGCCCGAACCAGAAGTCCAGGCCGAGCGGGCGCGCGATCTCCTCCGCGACCCAGCGGCCGATGGTCCGCCCGGTGACCCTGCGCACCAGTTCGCCGACGAGCCAGCTGTAGGTCTGGGCGTGGTACCCGTGGTCGGTGCCGGGCACCCACTGGGGCCGCTGGGCGGCGACGGCCGCGGCTCCGGTGGTGCCGTCCGCCGCCTCCCGGGGCGTCAGCGCCCGGTCGAGGGCGGCCAGCCCGGCCCGGTGGGCCAGGATGTGGCGTACGAGGACGCGCTCCTTGCCGTTCGCCTTGAACTCCGGCCAGTACGTACCGACGGGGGCGTCGAGGTCCACCTGTCCGCGCTGGTGCAGCAGCAGCGGCACGGCGGCGGCGACACCCTTCCCGGCGGAGCGGACGATCTGGACGGTGTCCACGGCCCAGGGTTCGGTGCCGTCGACGTCTCTCGTACCGGCCCACAGGTCCACGACCTTGCGGCCGTGCCGGTAGAGGGCGACGGCCGCCCCCCGTTCGCCGCGCTGTTCGAAGTTACGGACGAAAGCGTCCCGTACCGCCTCGAATCCCGGCGCCACCGTGCCCCGTACGTCCACACCTGCTACCGCGCTCCCGCTCATCCCCCCATGGTGCATCGCGCCGCAGGTGGAACGGGTGGCGGGTCACCACCTGTTCACGAACGCGGTACGGACACGGAACGCGGGTCGAAGCCGAAGGGCAGCTCCAGCCGGTGCCTGCGCATGAGGCCTTCGTCGCACAGGAGGTCGTGCGTGCGGTCGTCGGCGGCGATCACCCCGTCGCTGAGGATGACGGCGCGCGGGCAGAGTTCGAGGGCGTACGGCAGGTCGTGGGTGACCATCAGCACGGTGACGTCCAGGGAGCGCAGGATGTCGGCGAGTTCACGCCGGGAGGCCGGGTCCAGGTTCGAGGAGGGCTCGTCCAGGACGAGGATCTCCGGCTCCATGGCGAGGACGGTGGCGACGGCGACCCGGCGGCGCTGGCCGAAGGAGAGGTGGTGCGGGGGCCGCGCGGCGTACTCCACCATGCCGACCTGCTTGAGCGCGGTCATGACCCGCTCCTCCAGCTCGGGGCCGCGCAGTCCGGCCGCCGCGGGCCCGAAGGCGACGTCCTCGCGGACGGTCGGCATGAAGAGCTGGTCGTCGGGGTCCTGGAAGACGATGCCGACACGGCGGCGGATCTCGGCGAGGTGCCGCTTCTCCACCGGCAGCCCGGCGACCCGGACGGTGCCGGCGCCCGCGTCGAGAATGCCGTTGAGGTGGAGGACGAGGGTGGTCTTGCCCGCGCCGTTGGGGCCGAGCAGTGCCACGCGTTCACCGCGGGCCACGGTCAGATCGACGCCGAAGAGGGCCTGGTGGCCGTCGGGGTAGGCGTAGGCGAGGCCGCTGACCTCGAGGGACGGGGCGGGGGCGGTGGGCAGGCTCATACGGTCCATCCCAGCAGACATACGACGAGGGCGAGCACGGGGAGTGCCGCGGCGTGCGCCCACTGGGTGCGGGAGGCGGTCACCTCGTCGATCACCGGCATGGTGCCGGTGTAGCCGCGGCTGACCATCGCGAGGTGGACGCGCTCGCCCCGCTCGTAGGACCGGATGAAGAGGGCGCCCGCCGTCTTGGCGAGGACACTCCAGTGCCGCACCCCGCTCGCCTCGAAGCCCCGGGAGCGCCGTGCGATCGACATCCGGCGCAGCTCGTCGGTGATGACGTCGCCGTACCGGATCATGAAGGACGCGATCTGGACGAGCAGCGGCGGCAGCCGGAGCCGCTGGAGGCCGAGCAGCAGGGAGCGCAGCTCGGTGGTCGAGGCGAGGATCACCGAGGCGGCCACGCCGAGGGTGCCCTTCGCGAGGACGTTCCAGGCGCCCCAGAGGCCGGGGACGCTGACGGAGACGCCGAGCAGCTCGGTCTGCTCCCCCGGCACGACGAACGGCATGAGCAGCGCGAACGCCACGAACGGCACCTCGATGACCAGCCGCTTCAGCAGGAACCCGGCGGGGATCCGGGCCACCGCGACGACGGCGGCGAGCAGCACGGCGTACAGGCCGAAGGCCCAGACGGCCTCGCGCGGGGTGGAGACGACGACCACGACGAAACAGAGGACGGCGGCGAGCTTGCAGTGCGGCGGCAGGGCGTGGACCGGTGAGTGCCCGTGCCGGTAGAGCTTGTGCGCGTGACCTGTGCCCATGTCAGACGGACTCGGTGGTGCGGGACTCGGTGGCCTCCGGCGTACGGCGCCGGCGCACGGCCCGGAAGACGCCGCTGCCGACGGCGACGGTGACGCCGACGCCGATCACTCCGGCGAGGCCGCCGGAGACGCGGGCGTCGCTGATCTCCTTGACGCCGTAGTCGGCGAGCGGGGAGCCCGCCGCGTCGTGTTCCTGGACCTTCTCGTCGATGCCCTTGTCGGCGGCGACCTTCTCCAGGCCGTCGGGGTCGGCGGAGGCGTAGAAGGAGACGAAGCCCGCGAGGACGAGCGCGGCGGCCAGGCCGGCGGCCCAGACCCTGCGCGTGGAGCGGGCGGCGGCGGGTGGGGGCGAGGAGGCCGGTGCGGCCGGTGCGTCGACGAGTTCGCCGTCGACACGGAGCTTGAGCGGGGCGGCGAGTCCGCGCGCCCCGTGCACCAGGTCGGGACGCACAGCGATCACGGCACCGACGGTCAGCGCGGTGATCGCCGCCTCCCCGATGCCGATCAGGACATGGACGCCGACCATCGCGGTGAGCACCTTGCCGATGGGTACGTCGGTGGTGCCGCCGATCGCGTATATGAGGGTGAACGCGACGGCGGCGGCCGGCACGGAGACGAGCGCGGCCACGAAGGCGGCAGCGGTCGTCGAGCGGCGGGTGCGGGGCAGCACACGGGTCAGTCCGCGGAAGAGTGCGTAGGCGACGACGGTGGTGACGACCCCCATCACCGTGATGTTCACGCCGAGCGCGGTGAGGCCGCCGTCGGCGAAGAGGATGCCCTGCATCAGCAGGACGACCGCTATGCAGAGCAGCCCGGTGTAGGGGCCGACCAGGATCGCCGCAAGGGCCCCGCCCAGGAGGTGTCCGCTGGTGCCGGCCGCGACCGGGAAGTTCAGCATCTGCACGGCGAAGATGAACGCGGCCACGAGCCCTGCCAGCGGCGCCGTCCTCTCGTCCAGCTCACGCCGGGCGCCGCGGAGACCCACGGCGACCGCGCCTGCGGCGACGACACCTGCGACGGCGGAGACGGGTGCGTTGATGAAACCGTCGGGTACATGCATGGAGTGGCTCCGCTTCGGGCGTTACTGCTGGCGGGGTCGGGAAACGCTCCATGATAGAGCCCTGTTGCAAATAGTTCGCAAGAGCGCAGGGATGACAACTATGCCAACCCTCAATATGCCCAAATGGGAATATATGGGACATTAGGGGGAGAGATTTTCACACAGGAGGAGCCGGCCATGTCCCTCGTGATCCAAGAACACGCCCGAGCCCGGCTCATCACCGACGGCCCGGACCCCCGGCGGGTCCCCGTCGAACTGCGCTACGACCCGGAGGAGCCGAAGACCGTCCACGTCCGGCTCCCCGGCGGCGCCGACTGGACCTTCGGCCTCGACCTGCTGGAACGCGGGCTGCGCTCCCCCGTCACCCGCGGCGACATACGGATATGGCCGTGCGGCCGGGCCCAGTTGATCCTGGAACTGCACTCGCCGGACGGTGTCGCCGTCTTCCAGTTCGACATCGCCCCCGTCATCCGCTTCCTGTCGCGGACCCGCGCACAGACGGCGAAGCGCCCGCCGGCCGCCACCACCCCCGCCTGAGCAGGGATGAGCCCCCGTGCCGCGTGCACGGGGGCTCATCATCGCCCCGGCCCCCCGTCCCCACAGGTAACCGGCGCTCCGGGGCCGCGCTCCGCTCGGACGCGCGCCCCGGGGTCTCGGTGTGTCAGACGCGGACCAGCTCCCGCTCCCCGCCGCCCTCGGCCGGGCCGCCGTCGGAGAGGTCCTTGCGCAGACCCTCGCCCTCGACGTCCACGTTGGGCAGCGCACGGTCCAGCCAGCGCGGCAGCCACCAGGCACGCTTGCCGAGCAGGGCGAGCACCGCCGGCACGATGGCCATCCGCACGACGAAGGCGTCGAAGAAGACGGCGATGGCGAGCGAGAAGCCGATCATCTTGATCATCTGCTCCGAGGAGCCGATGAAGCCGGCGAAGACGGCCATCATGATCACGGCGGCTGCCGTGACCACCCGGGCCCCGTGCTTGAAGCCGGTGACGATCGCCTGTCCGGGCGACTCCCCGTGGACGTACGCCTCACGCATCCGGGTGACCAGGAAGACCTCGTAGTCCATCGCGAGGCCGAAGACCACACCGACCATGAAGATCGGCATCATGCTCATGATCGGACCCGTCTGCTCGACCCCGAAGAGCGAGCCGAGCCAGCCCCACTGGAAGACGGCGACGACGGCACCGAGAGCCGCGACCACCGAGAGCAGGAAGCCGAGGGCCGCCTTCAGCGGAACGAGGACCGAGCGGAAGACCACCATCAGCAGCAGGAACGCCAGGCCGACGACGAGCGCCAGGTAGGGCAGCAGCGCGTCGTTCATCTTCTGCGAGAAGTCGATGTTCATGGCCGTGGCGCCGGTGACCAGCACCTCGGCACCGGTGTCGCTCTTGACGGTCTCACCCGCGTCACGGATGGCGTGGACCACGTTCTCCGTCTCGACGGAGCTCGGCCGGTCCTTGGGAATGACCGTGATGGTCGCGGTGTCGCCGGCCTTGTTGAAAGTGGCCGGGGTGACGGCGGCGACGCCGCCGGAGCCTTCGATCTCGTCGGAGACCCTGTTCACCGCGGCCTTGCCGTCGGAGCTGTTCCTGGTGTCGACGACGACCATCAGCGGACCGTTGAACCCGGGACCGAAGCCGTCGGAGAGCATGTCGTACGCCTGGCGCTGCGTGGTCGACTTCGGCTGGGCGCCGTCGTCCGGCAGACCCATCTCCAGCGAGGCGGCCGGTACGGCGATGGCGCCGAGGCCGATGACGCCGGCCAGCAGGACCCACACCGGCCTGCGCAGCACGAACCGTGCCCAGCGGGTGCCCATGTTCGGCTTCGCCTCGGGCTTGTTCTCCGCCTCGGCGGCCTTGCGCGCCCTGCGCCCCATGACCCGCTTGCCCGCGAAGCCCAGCATCGCCGGCACGAGGGTCAGCGCGATGAGGACGGCGATGGCGACGGTGCCCGCGGCGGCGAAGCCCATCTTGGACAGCATCGGAATGTTCACGACGGCGAGGCCGACCAGAGCGATGACCACGGTGAGGCCCGCGAAGACCACCGCGGACCCGGCCGTTCCGACGGCCCGCCCGGCCGCTTCCTCACGCTCCCGGCCCTCGGCCAGTTCGGCGCGGTAGCGGGAGACGATGAAGAGCGCGTAGTCGATGCCGACCGCGAGGCCGATCATCATCGCGAGGGTCGAAGTGGTGGAACCCAGGTCCAGGACGTTGGCCAGCGCGGTGATCGAGGAGACCCCGATGCCCACCCCGATGAGGGCGGTCAGCAGCGGCAGCCCGGCAGCGATCAGCGAGCCGAAGGTGATGACCAGGACCACGGCGGCGATGGCGACGCCGATGATCTCGGTGGCACCCGTCTCCGGCATCACCTGGAGCGCGTCACCGCCGATCTCGACCTGCATGCCGCTGCTCTGCGCGTCGTGACCCGCGTCCTCCAGCGCCTCACGCGTCCCGTCGGTGAGCTCCATGGAGCTGACCTTGTAGGAGACGGAGATGTACGCGGTCGAACCGTCCTTGCTGACGGCGTTCGCCGTGTACGGGTCGGCGACCGAGGCGATCTGTTCCGAGCCGGACTTCAGCTCGCCGACGATCCCCTGGATCTCGGCCTTGTTGGCCGCCGTGGTGACCTTCTCGTTCTCGGGTGCCTTGAAGACGACCCGGGCGGTCGCGCCGTCGGCGCTCCCTCCGGGAAAACGTTCCTCCAGCAGGTCGAAGGCCCGCTGGGCCTCCGTGCCGGGGATCGAGAAGGAGCTGGAGGTGGCGGTGGCCGCGGAGGTGGCCCCGAATCCGGCCAGCGCCAGCAGAGCCACCCAGATGAGGGCGACGTAACGGCGGCGCCGGAAGGCGAGCCGTCCCAGTTTGTACAGGAATGTAGCCACGGAGGGGTACTCCCGGTCAGGTCGTTGAGTGGAAGAGGGCGTGAGGAACCAGCCCGACGACGAGAGCGGCGTGTCAGGTGGAGCGTCGGGGAGACAGGTCGTACGGGAAAAGGGGACGTCAGACGCCGAGGGCGGGGAACACCACGGCTTCCGCGTAGTCGGTGAGGAATGCCTGATCGACAGGCCGTTCCTCGACCAGCTCACGAGCGGCGAAGGCGCCGATCATCATGTGCGGTACAAAGGGAAGCGCCGGATGGTCCGCACGCACTTCCCCTCTGTCCACGGCTCGCTGGAGCATCGCCCCGAGGCCGGTGATCTCCGGCTCGATCAGCAGCTCGCGCAGCGCCTGGAACAGATCGGGGTTGTTGTGGATGGCATGGCTCAGACCCCGCAGCAGTGCGGAGTTCTTCTCCATCTTGCAGTCGTCGGTCTGCCCCATCACGGCGAGGAAGTCACCGCGGAGCGAACCGGTGTCGACATCGGCGAGGTGCACCGGCTTGTCGTTCCGGAGTGCCTTGACGACCAGCTCGGGCTTGCTCCCCCACTGGCGGTAGAGGGTGGCCTTGCTGGAATGGGTGCGGGCGGCAACGGCGTCCATGGTCAGGGCTTCGTAGCCGACCTCGCCGAGCAGGTCGAGCACGGCGGAGTACAGCTCGCTCTCGCGTTCGGGCGTGAGCCGGCTGCGTGCCATGGGTCGACCTCCTCTTCCTCGCGTCCGCTGGATCGTACGTCAGCCGAAGATCAACTAACGGAACGAAACTGTTTCGTACACCTTGACCGTACTCCTCTCCTCAAGCGAAACGAAACAGTTTCGCTTGTGTCCTGCACCACAAGTTGCCGCGGGCCCGTCACACCGAAAGCATTGGAGGGTGAGTGACGACGTCGCGTATCTCCGTTTTCCGCACCTCCACAAGGACTTGCTCTGCTTCGCGGCGGAGGACGACCTCTGGGTCGCCCCTCTCGCCCCGCATGGGCAGCGGCCCGGCCGGGCGTGGCGGCTGACTGTCGACCGGACCAGGGTCAGTCATCCGCGCTTCTCGCCCGACGGGGGCCGTATCGCCTACACGACCTGGCGCACGCTCGATCCGGAGATCCACCTCGCCCCCGTCGACGGCGGGCCCGCCCGCAGACTCACCTACTGGGGGTCGACCGACGCCCGGGTCTGCGGCTGGAGCCCCGATCCGGGGGACTCGTCCCAGATCCTCGCCGTGTCCTCGCACAATCAGCCGTTCTCGTACTTCTCATGGGCGTACAGCGTCCCCACCGACGGCAGCCCCGGCGGCAAGCTCCCCTGGGGGCCCGTCTCCGACATCGCGGTCGCCGACATCGACGGCGAGCGCCGCACCCTCCTGCTCACCGGGAAGCCGCCGCACGAGCCGGCGGCCTGGAAGCGGTACCGGGGTGGTGCCACCGGCCGGCTCTGGCTCCACGGCGAGCGGCTGTTGCCGGACATCGGCGGGCACCTGGACGCGCCGATGTTCGTGGGGCGCCGGATCGCCTTCCTCTCCGACCACGAGGGCGTCGGCAATCTGTACTCCTGCCTGATGGACGGCAGCGACCTGCGCCGGCACACGGACCACGACGCGTTCTACGCCCGGCACGCCTCCAGCGACGGCAGCAGGGTCGTCTACCAGTGCGCCGGTGATCTGTGGCTGGTCGAGGATCTGGAGTCGCCGGACGCGGTCCCCAGGAAGCTGGAGGTGCGGCTCGGAGGCCCCCGCACGGGCCGGCGTACGTACCAGGTGCCGGCGTCCAGCCATGTCGACTCGCTGTCCGTCGACGAGACGGGCCGGGCCAGTGCCGTCTCCGTGCGCGGCAGCCTGTACTGGCTCACCCACCGTGACGGCCCCGCCCGTACGATCGCCGACACCCCGGGGGTGAGGGTCCGGCTGCCGGAGATGCTCGGCAGCAGCGGCCAGGTCGCGTACGTCACGGACGCGGAGGGGGAGGACGCGGTCGAGATCGCCTACCTCCCCCGGGCCAGCGGCGACCGCCCGCCCCGCCGGCTGGCCGCCGGGCGGCTGGGCAGGGTCCACGAGCTGATCTCCGACCCGGAGGGCGAACGGCTGGCCATCGCGTCGAACGACGGCCGGCTGCTGCTGCTGGACACGGCGGAGGAGGCGGAGGCCGGGGTCGTCGAAGTCGTCGAGGTCATCGAGGACCTCGAGAGCGGGCGCGTCGAAGGCAGCATCGTGGAGGCCAAAGCCGGGGACACCGGAGCCGCGGACACCAGGGCGGGGGGCTCCGGGGCGGGGGTCACCGAGCTCATCCGGTCCGTGAACGGCCCCGTTCGCGATCTGGCGTTCTCCCCTGACGGACACTGGCTGACCTGGTCGCACCCCGGTGTCGGACGGTCGCTGCGGCAGATCAAGCTCGCCCGGATCACCGGCCCGGACGCCCCGGTGATAGTCGATGTCACCAACGGCCGCTTCGAGGACGAGAACCCCGTCTTCACGGGCGACGGCCGCTATCTCGCCTTCCTCTCCTGGCGCGGATTCGACCCGGTGTACGACGTCCACACCGGCGACCTCTCCTTCCCGCTGGGCTGCCGCCCGTATCTGGTCCCCCTCACCTCGGCCACTCCCTCCCCCTTCGCCCTGCTCCCGGACGGCAGGCCCGCGGCGGGCGGCCTGGACCCGGTGGACATCCCCGAGGGCACGGTCGAGGGGTCGACGGTCATGGTGGAGTTCGAGGGGCTGGAGAACAGGGTGACCCCGTTCCCCGTCTCGGCGTCGAAGTACTCGGGGCTCCAGCCGGTCAGCGGCGGCGGCCTCGTCTGGCTGCGCTGGCCGATCTCCGGCGCGCTGGGCGAGACCTTCGCGAACCCGGCGGACATGTCGGGCCGGCCCACGCTGGAGCACTTCAACATCGCCAAGGCCCGCAAGACCGAACTGGTCGGCCACCTCGACTGGTTCGCGGTCAGCGGGGACGGGACGCGGCTGGTCGTCATGGACGACGGCGAGCTGCGCGCCGTGCCGTCCAACGAACCCGGCGACAACGACACGACGGTCTTCCTCGACCTGCGCCGCATCCTGCACGACGTCGACCCGGCGGCCGAATGGCGCCAGGCGTACGGGGAGGCGGGGCGCATCATCCGGTCCTACTTCTGGGAACCGGACATGTGCGGCATCGACTGGGAGGGCGTACTGGAGCAGTACCGCCCGCTGGTCGAACGGGTCGCCTCCCCCGACGAGTTCGCCGACCTGCTGCGCGAGGTCCTGGGCGAGCTGGGCACCTCCCACGCGTACGTCTCGCCGGCCCGCCGCAACGAGGGGCCCCCGCACTACCAGCGCGCGATCGGGCTGCTGGGCGCCAACCTCGTGTGCCGGGACGGCGACTGGACGGTGCAGCGGGTCCTGCCCGGCGACTCCTCCGACTCCAAGGCCCGCTCACCGCTGGCCGGTACGGGGGTCCGGGAGGGCGCCGTACTCACCCATGTCGACGGCCGGCCGGTCGACCCGGTGGCGGGGCCGTACCCGCTGCTGACGGCTGCGGGCGGCACCACGGTGGAGCTGACGTTCCGCCCGGCCGGGGGCGAGTGCGGCGGCCGGTCGCGTCGTGTCGCGATCGTCCCCCTGGTCGACGAGCGTCCGCTGCGCTACCAGGACTGGGTGGCCAAACGCCGTGAGGTCGTACGGGAGTTGAGCCACGGCAAGTGCGGGTATCTGCACATCCCCGACATGGGCGGCTCCGGCTGGGCCCAGTTCAACCGCGATCTGCGGCTCGAGGTGTCGCGCCCGGCGCTGATCGTGGACGTACGGGGCAACGCGGGCGGCCACATCAGCGAGCTGGTCGTCGAGAAGCTCACCCGCACCATCCTCGGCTGGGACCTGACCCGCAACGCCCAGGCGGTCTCGTACGCGTCCAACGCGCCCCGGGGGCCTGTCGTCGCCCTCGCCGACGAGGCCACCTCCTCCGACGGGGACATGATCACGGCTGCGTTCCGGCTGCTGAATATGGGGCCCGTGGTGGGCCAGCGCACCTGGGGCGGCGTGGTCGGGATGACCGGCCGGCACAAGCTCGGCGACGGGACTGTGATCACGGTGCCGATGAACGCGGCCTGGTTCGACACGTACGGCTGGTCCGTCGAGAACTACGGCGTCGAGCCCGACCTGGAGGCCCTGCGCACCCCGCTGGACTGGGCGGAGGGCCGCCACGCGGTGCTGGACGACGCGGTGAGGGTCGCCCTGGACCTCCTGGCCGCCCACCCGGCATCCACGCCCCCCACCTACGACACGGCCCCGAACCTACGCAGGCCCCCACTCCCCCCGAGGTGACCCCGGGGCGCTCCCGGCCACTTTCCACCCCAGTTGCGCCATAATCCGCCCCGCCAGGCCGCACCCAGCCCCTGCCGAGCCCCTATCCAGCCCCTCTTGCGCTTGAGGAGCGGGGTCCGGGACAGAGCCACGAAAACCAGCACCGCGCTCGCCCGCACGCACCGCACACGCGGAAGGGGCGTACCCGGCACCCGGGTACGCCCCAACAGACCACAGACGCTAGACGCGTCGGCCGTCAGCGCTCAGAACGCTCACGCGTCTGGTCCGCCGCGTCCTGCGCCCGGTCCCGGGCGCCGGGCCGACGGCCCTGCGCCTGCTCCGAGGCACGGTCCTGGCGGCCCGAGGAGCGCTCACGCGCCTCGTCCCGCTTGCCGCCCGCCTTCTGCTGCTTGGCCTGGTCGGCGAGCTCCTGCGCCTTGTCCTTGAACTGGTCTGCGATGCCCATGCTGTTCACTCCTATGTGGGTGCGTGGGGTCGGCCCCGGTGGGGCCTCGATCAGACTTACACACCCGGACATTCACCGCATTTCGATCATCCGCGCTGCACTCGCGCCTTCCGGTCGGCCTCGCCGCCCGCCCCCACGAGCCCCTTGCTGACACCGTCCAGCCGGGACCCGAAGCGCTTCATCTCGCGCTGTCCGACGGTCCCGATCACCGCCGGGAGGTACCCCCGGACCGACTGCATCCCCCGCAGCCACCACTGGGCGTACACATGCGCGGAGCGCCGTTCGATCCCGGCCACGATGCGGTCGACCGCCGGGCCGAGGGGGTACGTGCGGTTCGTCGGCCACGGCAGCCGCTGCCTCAACTCCCGCATGACGTCGTCCTCGTCGGCGCCGCGGACCATGTCCGTGTCGGTCCAGGACAGGTAGCCGACCCCGACCTTCACGCCCCGGTAGCCGACCTCGCCGCGCAGGCAGTGCGCGAACGCCTCCACGCCCGACTTGGACGCGCAGTACGCGCTCATCATCGGCGCCGGGGTGATGGCCGCCAGCGACGCTATCTGGAGGAAGTAGCCACGGCTCTCGATGAGCACCGGCAGGAACGCCCGCGCCGTCACCGCGCCGCCTATCAGGTTCACCTCGATGACCCTTCGCCACGCCTCCGGGTCGGAGCCCACGAAAGGACCTCCGGTGGCGACGCCCGCGTTGGCGACGACGACGTCGATCTTCCCGAAGCGCGCCTTGACCTCGTCGGCGACCCGGCCCATCGCCTCATGGTCGGTGACGTCCGCGTGCCAGTGGTCGCTCGGGGAGTGCAGCCGCTCCGAGACCTTCTTCAGCTCGTCCGGCTCCAGGCCGACGAGCGCCAGCGTGGCGCCACGCGCCGACAGCTTGCGGGCCAGCAGCTCACCCACGCCCCGCGCCGCACCCGTGACGACGACGACCTGTCCTTCGAGACTCCGCCTGCCGCTCATGCGACCTCCTCCTCGCTCACGGCTTCCGCCGTACTGCCCGCACCGTCCACAGTGACGTACGAGGCCACCAGCTCGCGTAGCTTCGCCGTGACCGCCTCGGGCGCCTCCACGGGCGTCATGTGGCCCATGCCCGCCAGTTCGGTGAGCCCGAGGCTCTGCGGCAGCGCGGCCTCGACGGCCCTCGCGTGCACGGACGGCGTAAGCCGGTCCTCCGTGCCCGCGATCACCGCGGTCGGGAGCCGCAGTTCCCGTAGACGCGCCTCGAGGTCGAGCTCCGCGAGCACGTGCCCCCAGGCGACGCGTGCCCCGCGAGGACACGCGTGGACGATCCTGGCACAGGCTTCCACCCGTTCCGGGGCAGAACCACGCCCCATCGTGGCGTACTTGAGGATCGCTTTCGACACCGCGTTGACCGGACCGAGCGGCGCGCGCGCACCGAGGACCGCGGCGGTCAGACGGGTGCGGAGGGCGCCGGCCCGCAGCGGGAGCACCAGCGACTCCGCCGTGAGGCGCGAGCTTCCGGTGCTGCACAGCAGCACGGCCGCCCCGTGCTCCCGTACGGCGGCGCGTCCGGCCGCCGCCATCAGCGTCATCCCGCCCATGGAGTGTCCGCCGAGCACGGCCTTCTGCCCCGGGGCGAGCGTGGCCTTCAGCACCGCCTCCAGGTCGTCGGCCAGCGCCCGCGTGCTGTACCCGCCGGGGCCGGGCTCGGGCGTACGCCCATGGCCCCGCTGGTCGTAGACGACGACCCGGTGGTCCACGGCGAGGTCCCGCACCTGGGCGTCCCAGAAGCGGGTGTTGCAGGTCCAGCCGTGGACCAGGACCACGGCGGGGGCGCCCTCGGGTCCGTGCAGTTCGACGTGGATGCGCGAGCCGTCGGCGGAGACGACGCTCAGTTCGCGTGCGGCCACGGGTATGAGCGGGGTCTCCGCCCGCTGGGTCAGCCTGCTCATCGTGCGGCCTCCTCGGTCACGGCCTGCGCCGCGGAGTGGATGACGGGGGGACGGATGACGTCGTACTCACCCAGGTCGACCGATCGGGTGGCCCGCCGGAATTCGGCCGTGGTGCCCGGCCAGACCGTGGTGTTGCGCCCGTTGGCGTCGAGGTACCAGCTGGTACAGCCGCCGGTGTTCCAGACGGTCCGCTTCATCCGTTCCTGGACCCGGTGGTTCCAGGCGCCCACGGCGGCGGGCCGCGCGTCGAGCGCGACGCGCCCGCCCAGGACGTGCAGCTGGCGCATGAAGTCGGCCATGTAGTTCAGCTGGGACTCGATCATGAGGATCATCGAGGAGTTCCCGAGCCCCGTGTTGGGGCCGATGATCGTCATCCAGTTCGGGAAGCCGGCGGCGGTCGCACCCCGCAGCGCCTGCATCTCGTCCTTCCAGGACTCGGCGAGGGTGATGCCGTCGGCGCCGACGACCCGGGTCGCGATCGGCATGTCCGTCACATGGAAGCCGGTGCCGAGGATGATCACGTCGGCCTCGGTCTCCGTGCCGTCCGACCCGACCAGCGTGGAGCCCCGCACCTCGGAGAGGCCGGAGTCGACCACGTCCACATTCGGCTGTGCGAGCGCCGGGTAGTAGGCGTTGGAGAGCAGGATGCGCTTGCACCCGATGCGGTACGAGGGGGTCAGCTTGGCCCGCAGCGCGGGGTCCTTGATGGCCCGCGCCATGTTCGACCTGGCTATCGTCTCGACCAGCCCGAGCTGGTTCGGGTGCTTGGTGAAGGCGCCCACCTGCAACTCCCGGATGCCCCAGAGGAGGCCGCGCCGCGCGGTGGCCGTGAAGGGCAGCGCCCGGTGCAGCCACTTCTCGGCGCCGCTGATGGCGCGGTCCATGCGGGGCATGACCCAGGGCGGGGTCCGCTGGAAGAGGGTGAGCCGGCCGGCCTTCGGCTGGATCTCCGGGACGATCTGGATCGCGGAGGCACCGGTGCCGACGACGGCGACGCGCTTGCCGCTCAGGTCGTAGTCGTGGTCCCACTGCGCGGAGTGGAAGACCTTGCCGGGGAATGCGGCGAGCCCCGGTATGTCCGGCAGCTTCGGGTCGGAGAGCGGGCCGGTGGCGGACACGACGGCGTCGGCCGTGATCGTGGCGCCGTTCGCCGCCTCGATCACCCAGTGCAGCTCGTCGTTGTCCCAGCGCATGACCGTGACTTCGTGGTTCAGCCTGATGTGGGGGCGCAGCCCGAAGGTGTCGGCCACGTGATCCAGGTAGGCGCGGATGTGCCGCTGCCCGGAGAAGGTGCGCGGCCAGTCGGGGTTGGGCGCGAACGAGAACGAGTACAGATGGGACGGGACGTCGCAGGCGCAGCCCGGGTAGCTGTTGTCCCGCCAGGTGCCGCCGACGGCACCGGCGCGTTCGAGGACCAGGAAGTCGGTGATGCCTTCGCGGCGGAGCCGGACCGCGGCTCCGAGGCCCCCGAATCCGGATCCGATCACCGCCACTCGTACGTGCTCGTGCTGGGCCATGCTGCCGCCTCCCCGCGGTACGTGCACAACTCTGCCAGCAATCACTGGCGCTGTTGGGAGAGTAGGGCAGCTCCGTACCGATGGGTAGGGGGCGTACCAAGGAAAGTTACCGGCGGTACAACATAGGGTGCGGGTGTGGCTGAAGGACGCGAGCACCGTGAGTACCGCATGGAGGAGCTGGCCAAGGAGGCCGGCATCACCGTGCGCACCCTGCGCTTCTACCGGGAGCGCGGCCTGATCCAGCCACCTCGCCGCGAGGGGCGCATCGCCTGGTACGACGACCACCACCTGGCCCGGCTGCGCACCGTCACGGGCCTGCTGGAGCGGGGCCACACCCTCAACGGCATCGCCGACCTCGCCAGCACCTTCGACAGCGGCCGCGATGTCGCCGAGGTGCTGGGCCTGGGCGAGCCGACCGAGGAGACCCCGGTCCGGCTCACGCCCGAGCAGCTCGCCGACTACTTCCAGGACCAGGCGACGGCGGAGAACCTCGCCGCCGCCATGGAGCTGGGCTATCTCGGCATCGACGGCGACGAGATCGTCCACATCAGCCGCCGGCTGCTGGAGGCGTCCTCCGAACTGGTGCGGGCCGGGGTCCCGCTCGACGCGGTGCTCACCGCGGGCCGCCAGGTCCGCGAGCACGCCGACGCCCTCGCCGACCTCTTCGTACGCGTCCTGCGCACCCACACATCACAGACCGAGCCGGAGCAACTGCGTACGCTCGCCCAGGCGGTGGTGGACGCCGAGCTGTCGATGGCCCTGGACCGGCGGCTACGACGCGAGGACGACCAGCACTCGTAGCCGACGGCCGCCGACCCGAGGACGACCAGCACTCGTGGCCGCCGGCGCGAGGACGATCAGCGCTCGTACGTGACCGTCACCGGCGCGTGGTCACTCCACCGCTCTCCGTGCGTGGCGGCGCGCTCCACCCACGCCTTCGCCGCACGCCCGGCGAGGCCGGGGGTGGCCACCTGGTAGTCGATGCGCCAGCCGGCGTCGTTGTCGAACGCCCTTCCTCGATAGGACCACCAGGAGTAGGGCCCCTCCTCCTCCGGGTGCAGCGCTCGGACCACATCGACGTACGTCGCCTCGTCGAACACCCGGGTCAGCCACTCCCGCTCCTCGGGGAGGAAGCCGGAGTTCTTCTTGTTGGCCTTCCAGTTCTTGAGGTCGGCCTCGCGGTGGGCGATGTTCCAGTCGCCGCACACGACCACCTCGCGCCCCTCCGCCGCCGCCCGCACCTTCAGGCCCTGGAGATAGGGGAGAAAGGCCGCCATGAAGCGCTCCTTCTCCTCCTGCCTCTCCGTGCCGACCTCGCCGGACGGCAGGTAGAGGCTGGCGACCGTCACGCCCGGCAGGTCCACCTCGACATAGCGGCCGGAGGTGTCGAATTCCTCACACCCCGGCACGTCGAACCCACCGAACCCGGTCTGGACGCGCTCCGGCGCGTGCCGGGTGTAGACGGCGACCCCCGCGCGCCCCTTGGCTGCGGCCGGGGCGAACACGACGTGCCAGCCCTCGGGCTCACGCACCTCTTCAGGGAGCTGCTGCGCTTCGGCGCGGACTTCCTGGAGGCAGATCACATCGGCCTCGGTCTGCCCCAGCCACTCGACGAAGCCCTTCTTCGCGGCAGCACGGAGCCCGTTCACGTTCACGGTGGTAACAGTCAGCATCCGGGTACAGTACCTACACATAGCGGATGCATACATGTACTATGGCGCGCATGAATATCCACCCTCGGCCTTTCGACCACCCCGACGCCGTGAAACTCAACGACCAGGTGCAGCTCGAATACGCCGAGCGCTACGGCGACGAGGGCGACATCACACCGCTCGACGCCACCATGTTCGATCCGCCTCGCGGACTGTATCTGCTCGCCTACGACGAGCAGAACCGTCCTGTGGCCACCGGCGGCTGGCGAAGCCAGGAGCAGAACGACGAGGGCTACTCCGACGGTGACGCCGAGATCAAGCGGATGTTCGTCATCCCCGAGGGCCGTGGCCGGGGACTCGCGCGCCGTATCCTCGCCGCCCTGGAGGACGACGCCCGCGCGGCCGGCCGCACACGTATGGTCCTGGAGACCGGCGACCAGCAGCCCGAGGCGATCGCGCTGTACACGTCGAGCGGCTACACGCTCTGCGAGAAGTTCGGGCACTACCGCACGTACGACAGCAGCATCTGCATGGCGAAGCCGCTGGGGCTGCCCTCCTAGGGAACCCGCGCCACACCCACGTAGAACCCGCTCCGCTCGTACACCGGCGCGGGCCTCTCCTGGTACCACTCGGGAGCCGTGACCAGCCCCGGCTCGATGAGTTCCAGCCCCTCGAAGAACGGCTCGACCTCCGCGCGGGTACGCATACGCAGCGAGATCTCACCCTTCCTGTACGCGGACTCCGTCTCCTGCTTGAGCTCCGGGTGCTGATCGGCGGTCCCGTGCGACAGAACCAGGTAGCTCCCCGACGGGAGCGCCTCGACCAGCGTGCGGGTGATGCCGTACGGATCCTGCTCGTCGGGCAGGAAGTGCATCAGCGCGATGAGGGACAGCGCGACGGGCTTCGCGAAGTCGAGCGACCGCGCCGCCTGTTCGAGAATCGCCTCCGGCTGCCGCACGTCCCCGTGGATGTAGTCGGTCGCGCCCTCGGGGTGGCTCACCAGCAGCGCTTCCGCGTGACGCAGCACGATGGGGTCGTTGTCCGCGTAGACGACCCTGGAACTCGGGGTGACGGCCTGGACGATCTGATGGAGGTTGGGCGAGGTGGGGATGCCGGTCCCGATGTCCAGGAACTGACCGACGCCCTGCCGGGCCAGCCAGGCGGAGACCCGGTGCATGAACGCCCGGTTACGCGCCGCGTTGGCCCGCGCCTCGGCGGGCAGCTTCTCCGCGACCTCCTGGTCGACCGGGTAGTTGTCCTTCCCGCCGAGCAGCCAGTCGTAGACCCGTGCCGGGTGCGGCTTGCTGGTGTCGATACGGGAGCTGGGTATACCGGCAGTCACAGGACGCCCTCCATACGGAACCACGAACAGGCACCCCCGCCACCTGACCCGCGCAGCTCTCAACAGCGGTCACCGGCAGGGCGGGTGAGCGAGGAAGGCCCAGGCTACCGGCTGGTCGCCAGGCCCGGATCACGCAGTCGGCGTCCACTCCGCGCGCGAACCAGGCCGCGGCCAGGCTCTCCAGGGCTGCGGCGTACCGAGCTTCGGGACTCGGGCCCCGAAGGATCGCGCGCCTCAGCCGCGCCACCGGTCGCGAAGGTGCCAGGCCAGCCGCTCGCCCAGGTGGTGCCGCCACAGCCACCACGGCAGTCGGCGGTGCGGAACGTAAGCCCACAGATCGTCGTCGGCCTCGTTGCCTCGCGGATGGGATCGCAGGAGTTCCAGGCAGCGGCGGTCCACGGTGCGGTGCAGCCGGGCGACGTGGGCCAGGGCGACGCGGCCCTGCTGGCGCAGTCCGGCGTCCGGCGATTCCAGCGCCCTGGCCACCCTGGGCAGGATGGTTTCCGCGTCGGGGTGCTGCAACGCCAGGCCGATCACCGCGACCCCGAGGAACTCCTCGCCCCGCTCGAAGGCCGCGTCGACCTCCTCGGGCCGGTCGGTCCCCAGCAGCGCGGAGACGCTCTGCCAGTTCATGCCCTGCCCGGAAGCGGCACGACCGAGAAGGAACTCCTCCCGCCCGTCAAGGCCCTCCCCGACAGAGCCACCGCCATCCGACTCCCCGAGCGGCCGGACCCGCTCCTCACCGGAACGCGAACGGGCCCAGCTCGCCGCCAGATACGCCCAGACCCGACCGGCGCCCGCATCCTCGCCGGCCAGCCGACGGCACAGCACACCGAGTTCGGGGGCTGCCGGCTCCAGCCCGGCGATGAGGTCGAAGCCCCCTGCGCGCTCACGCAGATCACACCGCCGCAGAAAGGCGAGCCGGACGGCGTCCTCCGCACTCAGCCACCCGGACACATACCCGTGCGCGACCTCCGCCGGCTCCAGAGCGCCGGCGTACCGGACGAACTCTGCGGGGATACGGAAGAGCGCGGCACCGGTTTCGTCGGACACAGCGGCCGACCCTACAGAGCCCCGGCTGCCCACAAGCAGCCGCGGTCCGTCCCGGCGTGGTCCGGCTGCCCGGAAACGCCGCCCGGCCTGCCTCTCTCCTGCGTGATGGCGCCAGAATCGCGGAGACTTGTTATGCGGGGCACCTGAGTACCAGGAGACTCAGCGCGGGTCCGACGCCAACTGATCCCTGCACGGATCATCCGGGCCCCCTCGTCCCGGAGCGGTCGGCTGCCCGGTGCCGGGCAGGCCTCCCCTGAGCTGCGGAGGCACTGATGCCGCCCCCGCCCCTCCTGGGGGAGCCGGCCGTCGCAGACCCATTCGCACGGCCACTTGCCGGCCCGAACGAGCCAGGAAGACGTAGAAGCGGTCAGGAAGGAACGCAGCGTCCGCCACAATCATGGCCCCGGAGAAGAGGGGGAGCCCCATGAGCACCGCGATACCGATGTGCATGCCCAACAGCATCCCGAGAACGGGGTACTTCAGCCTGCCGAAGAGCACGAACGGGAAGGCGACCTGCAGGAGCACCGTGACGTAGCTGGCGATCGCGATCAGGGTCGCGTACTGGTCCACCAGATGCGAGAGCGCCGGCCAGGGCTGGAAGAGTTCGAGGTTCAGAACGTAGTGGAGGGCGGTACCCCCACCCCAGGACGGGCCCTGGACTTTGTACAGGCCGGCTGCTCCGTAGAGGAGACAAACCTGTGCCGCGATGACGAAGAGACCGCAATTGTGGGTAACAGTCGTCAAGGTGCTTCGCGTGTCGATCAGTTGCTGCAGCCAATAGCTCCTCCCTGGTGTCGGCCTCCGGTCCGATCGCACCGCGGCCCGCCGCCTTCTGCGTGCGTCCAAGGACCAGCGTCGACCGCAGGCGGTGAAGACGAGATAGACGGCCATCAGCAGGATCAGGTTGTCGCCCCCGTCCGTCATGAAAATCGCCCTCGCGTGGAACGAGACCACCACCAGGGCGAAGAGGATGGACACCGCGCGGGTCCGCCAGCCCAGCATGAACAGGGCGGACGTGAGGAGAGCCGTCACGTAGCAGAGCTCGAAGTAGGTACGGCCGCCGGACAGAGTCAGGATGCTGTTCCAGCCTGACTGGTCGAAGAGCTGTTCTGCCAACTCTGGTGTCCACGGCGAGCCGGGGCCCCAGATCTCGTCTCGATGCGGAAACTCGCGCAGGAGGAAGACAAGGTACAGCGCCCCGTAACCGATGCGCAGAACCGCGGCCGCGTACAGGGACACAGGCCGATCAGTCACAAGCGCCCAGAACGCACCTGCCCGGTCGGAGAGCCACCGGACCGGTCCGGTGGCCGTCTCCTTCTGCCCGGTCGGCCGTTCCGGGGTCACTGCTGGGGACGGAATCGGGGGGACCTGATCAGTTCCCATGGGGGGCCACCTTCCACCAGGGCAGGAGTCGGTTCTCGACCGGGACGGGCGGGCGGTTGGCAGCCTCTGTGCCGGGCGCGGCGATGGGCAGCGTCATGACTCGAAGCTGGATGAACTCGAACGTGCCGCCGTTGTGGTCCGCGACGCGGGCCGCGGCGATATTGCGCAGGTACTCCTGCATCATCACGGCGCGTTCCGATCGCGCCTCGTCGTCTCCGCCGTGCAGTTCGACGTAGATGGTCCAGGCACGACGCAACAGGTTCTGCGTCGTGTGACTCGGAAACGCGTTGTGCTCGACTGCCGAAGAATCCACGGCAGCCAGGTCGAACCAGTCACTCACCCGGACCGATCCGTCGGAGGCCGTGTGTGAAGTTCGCGCCAGAATCCGCCGGTTGGCGGAGTCGGGATCCGGGGCGAACAGGCGCCAATTCTGCTCGAACAGGGGGTACACCCATGCATTTACCTGAGGGCTGTACCGCTTCGAAATCGGGTTCGCGGGTGCGACATGGAGGAAGACCATGACGACATGGGTCAAGGCTGTTGCCATGCACATGAATACGACGACGGACAAACCCGTGTGCAGCATCCTCGCACTCCGGGCACGGTTGCCCGTGGCGGTCTCTCCGTTGCGGCCGTCGCCGGGCGGGCCAGAATCGGGCCGTCGTGCTTCTTCCGTGTCCATTGCTTGAATTCCGCCCGACACCGCCCACCCACTTTTTCTCATGTCAATCTCGCGTCCATACCATTGGCGGAAATGGCGCTGACGGCCTGCGGCGGAAATTGGGTTCCACCGCATGCCGTCAGGCCGTCATTCCGTCATTTCGTCATTCCCTGAGCGCGCTCGGCGCGTTCCGAGACCTAGCCGGCGTGACCTTCGGGGCCACCCTGCTCGTCAGGCTTGTCCCCGTAGCCGTGGTGCTCTCCGGGCTTTTCGTCAGGACTGTGGCCCGGCTTGCCCTCAGGGCCATGCCCGGGCTTGCCCTCAGGGCCATGCCCGGGCTTGCCCTCGTGCCCCTGGTCCGGCCCGCCGCCGTGGCCAGGCCCTTCGCCGTTGTCCGGCCCGCCGCCGTGGCCAGGCCCTTCGCCGTTGTCCGGCCCGCCGCCGTGGCCAGGCCCTTCACCGTTGCCCGGCCCACCGTGGCCAGGCCCGCCGGGCTGGCCACCGTTACCACCGGTGACGTTCCCTGCCGTATCACCGCCGGTCGTGTTGCCCGCGACGTTCCCGGAGGTATTGCCGGAGATGTTGCCGGACGTACCGCCCGTCACCGTTCCGGCGATCGGCCCGCCGAGGACGCCGCCCCCGGTCGAGACTCCGCCGAGAACCCCGCCGAGCACGCCCCCGATCGCGCCGCCCGTGGTCGGGCCACCGTTCGTCGCTCCGCCAGTGGTCGTGGGCGAGCAGTTGCCCTGGGAGATCCTGTTGTTGTTGAGGGTCACGGAGCCATTACTGGCCAGCGCCCGCCCCTGGATGTTCGTCCCCTGGTCCACAGTGATCGAGGTCCCGGCCATGAGGGTGCCCACGAAGGTGGAGGTGGTACCGAGAGTCGCCGTCACGCCGATCTGCCAGTACACGTTGCACGCCGAAGCGCCGTCCGTGAGGAGGATCCGGCTGTTGGACGCCGTCGTCAGCGACTCAGGAACCTGGAAAACCCATACAGCGCTGGAGTCGCCGTCTGCGTCCAGGATCAGGTCCCCGGTGATTCCGAGACCGACGGAGGCGTGGTGGACCCCCGGAGCCAGCGTTTGCCCTGCGCCGATTCCCGGCGCGAGCGCGAAGTCCGGGGCTTGACCGGCCGCGTTGTTGAATCCTACGAGCAGATCGCTCTTGGCCTGGAGGGCCGGGGCGTCCGCCGGGTGCACGGCACCCTGCACCACGCCGGGCGGGAACCCGGTGATGGCTGGATTCGGGTGCGTTCCGAGGCTCTGGCCGAGCACGGAGTTACCGGTGTTAGTGACTCCCTGACCGGACAGAACAGAATAACTGGCGGCCGTGCCCAGGGGTACGGGCAGCGCGATGGCCGACGCCGGCGTCGGCGTCACGGCGACCATCACAGCGGCAGCCGTTGCGGCGACGGCCGAGGCCAGCGCGCCTGACATAAAGCGACGTCGTGCCGCTAGAGGATACTTCAGCTTCATCGAGAGGCCATTTCCTATGGGAGGGAGCCGTGGCATACCGGGCTCTACCGAATTGCCCGGGAAGCCTTCACGTTGTCGCCGTATATTACGCAGTCACTTGCCCGCTTCAGCGAGGGATGTTCACAGCCACCGGAATGTTGACATGCCGATACAAAGGAAAACCCTTATTACATGCAATTGACTATACGAGTATTCACCCGGATGCGTCGGTCGCGTGACTCACGGGAGGCGTAATTTCTGCCCCCAACCGACAGGAAATCCACAACATGACGGAGGCGTGCCGCCGTCCAGGTGACGTCACACAATTGCTGCGGTACCGGCGTGGCGACCGACGGTCCGCAGGACTCAACGGAGCAGTGCGACATCCACGTTGACCCGGCGCAAGCGCAACCCCGACGGCGCCGGCACGATCACCAAGCGCAAGGACAGCCGCTACCAGGCCGCTGTCCACGTCCTCCAGCCGGGCGGCACCCGGGCCCGCAAGTTCGCCTATGGCAAGACCTGGGCCGAGTGCGACACCGAGCGCCGTGAACTGCTCGCCAAAGTGGACCAGGGCGTGCCCGCAGGAGACCACCGCAGAACCGCCAAGGAATCTCACCGTGTCCTGCGTACCGCCCTGACTGCTGCCTGCCACGAAGAGCTGGTCATGCGGAACGTAGCCACCCTTGTGGAACCGCCCTCGGCCGGTTGTGTTCGTCGCGATGGAGCCGAAGCTCAAGGTGATCAACAAGGAGACGGGCGAGATCGCGGTCGACCGCGAGACGAAGGCCAGAATGACGACGGTCGGCCCGATGGTCGTGGGGCTCTGCGTTCCGCCGGCAGGCTCAGGGATCGCCAAAAGGGCGGCTGGTGAACTGTGGGCCGATTCGGACTTCGTGTTCACGACGCGGTACGGAACCCCGATCGAGCCGCAGAACTTCAACCGGTCCTTCGCCGCGCGGTCGGCTGCTGCGGCTGATCGCAAGATCCGCCTGCACGACACCCGGCACCCACATCCCGTCCGAGGCCACGCGCCATGCTCTCAAGAAGCTGGGCAACCACTACGACGCCAAAGAGCCCCCACCGGATTTCCCCGGTAGGGGCTCTGAGCTGCGGTGGACCTGTGGGGATTTGAACCCCAGACCCCCTCGATGCGAACGAGGTGCGCTACCAGACTGCGCCACAGGCCCTTGCAACGAGTGAAACTCTAGCACCCTCATCGGGGTGCTCGGAAATCCGTATCCCGGCAGGTCACCGAGTCGGGTTCCCCGCCGGACTCACTCGTTGGCCGCGCGCGGCCGGTCCTCGTCGTCGTACTGGTCGAAGAGGGGCGTACGGCCGCGGTCACGGGTGCGCTTGGCCGGGTTGCCGCGGCGGCGGGGGGCCGGTTCGGCGTCGGGCGAGGCGGACTCCTGCGTGCCCGTCCGGGTCGGCTCCGCCGGGCTGGAGCGGGCCGCGCTCCAGGTCTCCGGGTCGCCGACCTCGACCCCGCCCGTGGCGCGCGGGGCGACCGGAGCGGTGACGTAGGTCGGAAGCGGGACCGGCACCGGCTCCCAGCTGTCGCCCTGGGCGGGTCCGCGTTCGCGCTGCTGGTCGACCCACTCGGCGTGGTCCGTCTGCTCGACGAGGGCGCGGCGGCCCGCCTCCTGGGGGGAGACCGTGGGGACGGGGACGGCCGCTTCGGGCTCCTCGTCGGCCTCGGCGGGAGCCGAGGACGCGGGCTGGTGCCTGCGGGGCCGGTTCTCGCGCAGCCGCTGCGCGGCCACCTCGGCCCGTCGCCGGTCCATGGTGAAGACGAACCGACGGCGCTCCTGGGCCCGCAGATGCACGATGTACGTGCTCAGCAGCACGGCCGGAACGGCCGGCGCCCAGAGGAAGCGGAGCCCGCCCACCGCCGCGACGACCGCGCCGAGCGTGAACGCCATGAAAAGGATCGTGGTGGTACGCCGACGGCGCGCCAGGACCTGCGAGCGCCGGCGGCGCTCGCGCTCGAACTCGGCGCCGGAAGGCCGCCGCCCCTCCCGCCGGACGGGCTCCGGACGGGAGGCCCGGTCCTGCGGGCGCTCATGGTCCGGCCGGCCGGGGGCCGGGAGACGCAACCGCGCTTCCGTATGTGCCGGGGGCGCGGAAAAGGCCCGGACGTCGACGGACTCCAATCGGTCCGTGACGGCATCCGGGTCCACGTCGCCAGGCGCCTCCTCGGCATCCCGCTCCCGCAGCTCCTTGGCGTAACGGCGCTCCATGGCCGCCCGTCCGGACAGCAGCCGGATGGCGGTGCTGAAGCGTTCCGTCGGACGGGCTTCATTGAGCTCGTCCTGCCTGCGGAGCCACATCGGCACCAAGTAGGCGGCCCATGCACCGACGATGACTGCGTAGATGAGGCCGCTGCTGCTCACGCTCACACCGTAGAGGGGTTTGCACGGCGGCATCCGCCAATTGGCCCGGTGTGTCGCACGATCCGGCTGATATGACGGACTTTTTTTGCGATTGATCGGGTCAACAGTCGTCGAAAGTGAGGTTCATTACCGTCAGAGAGCGATCGAATTCGAACACTTATTTCATTTCCCTGGGTGTGCGTGGCGTTCCCGGAGTACCCGGCCGCATCCTGCGCCAACGCCGCAGCAGTCCGTCGGGCACTTCCTCGGCGGTGAGGGCGAAGATCAGATGATCCCTCCACGCACCGTCGATGTGCAGATATCGTGGACGTAGTCCTTCCGCACGGAATCCGAGTTTCTCCACGACCCTTCGGCTGGGGGCGTTCTCGGGCCGAATGCACACCTCGATCCGGTGCAGCCCGACTGTACGGAAACAGTGGTCGACGGCGAGAGCCACCGCGGTCGGCATCACACCGCGGCCCGCCACGTCCTGGTCGACCCAGTAGCCGACATGGCCCGAGCACATCGAGCCCCAGGTGATGCCCGCCACCGTCAACTGCCCGACGAGACGCCCCTCGTACTCGATGGCGAAGGGCAGCATGCGCCCGGCGTTCGCCTCGGCACGCAGGTGACGGATCATCTGACGGTAGGTGGGGCGCTGGGCCACCGGGCCGCCGGGGGCGGGCGGCGGGACGGTCGCCTCCCAGGGGCGCAGCCAGTCGCGGTTACGGCGGTTGACCTCGCGCCACATGCTCTGGTCACGCAGCTTTATCGGGCGGAGGGTGACGGCGCCGTCGGTCAGGATCACCGGCCAGGTCCGGACGTTCAGCTCGGGCTCCCCGGTCGGGGGTGATCGCCGCCGCGCAGCTGGTCGACGGCGTGCACCAGGAGCCTGCTCAGGACCGCGAGTCCGTCGCGTACGCCACCGGTCGAGCCGGGCAGGTTCACGACGAGCGTGCGGTCCGCGATGCCCGCGAGGCCGCGGGAGAGTGCCGCGGTGGGGACCTTGTCGCGGCCCTCGGCCCGGATCGCCTCGGCGATGCCCGGGATCTCACGGTCCAGGACGCGGCCGGTGGCCTCGGGCGTGCGGTCGGTGGGCGAGATGCCCGTACCGCCGGTGGTGACGATCACGTCGTAGCCCGCGGCCGCTCCGGCCCGGAGGGCCGCTTCCACCGGATCTCCGTCGGGCACGACCTGGGGGCCGTCGACGGCGAACCCGAGAGCGGTGAGGGCCTCGGCGATGACGGGGCCGCCCTTGTCGGCGTAGACACCGGCGGAGGCACGGTTGGAGGCGGTCACGACGAGGGCGCGGTATCCGCCGGTGGCAGGGTCGCTGCCGGGCGCGGTCATACGTCCGCCCCCTCCGGTGCGGGGCGCCGGTAGTCGCCGGACTTGCCGCCCGATTTCGCCTCGACCCGTACGTCCGTGATCACCGCGCTCTTGTCGACCGCCTTGATCATGTCGATCACCGTGAGCGCGGCGACCGACACGGCGGTCAGGGCCTCCATCTCGACGCCCGTGCGGTCCGTGGTCTTCACGGTGGCCAGGATCTCCACCGCGTCGTCGGCGACGCTCAGGTCGACCTTCACACCGGAGACGGCGAGCGGGTGGCAGAGCGGGATCAGGTCCGGGGTGCGCTTGGCCCCCATGATCCCGGCGATGCGCGCGGTGGCGAGCGCGTCGCCCTTGGGGACGCCTTCGCCCCTGAGGAGTTCGACGACACGCGGTGACACGAGGACCCGGCCGCTCGCCCGGGCGACACGTGCCGTGACGTCCTTCTCCGACACGTCGACCATGCGGGCGGCACCCGCCTCGTCGATGTGCGTCAGCCTGTTCTGCGTACTCAACTCACTCCGCCTAGCGGTAGGGCGCCGGTTGCCCGCCCGTCCCGCACCGTGGCGCGGACCGAGGGGACCGGGGGGCTTCCCCCGGTAAGGCACAGCGCCAGACACCGTACCGCCACCGCGCCGAAGTCAGCGGAGGAGGATCACCTCGGCCTCCGTGCCGGGCTCGGCGGAGGTGACGTCCTCGGGCAGCACGATCAGCGCGTCCGCCTGGGCGAGAGCGGCGATCAGATGCGATCCGGGCCCCCCGACCGGAGTCACGGTGCCCGCCTCGGCGTCGTAGGTCCCGCGCAGGAACTGGCGCTTGCCGGACGGCGAGGCGAGTGCCTCGTCGGTGCTGAGCGTGGCCCGAACCTTCGGGCGGTGGACGTCGTCGAGGCCCATCAGCGTCAGGATCGCCGGCCGGACGAACAGCTCGAAGGAGACGTACGAGGAGACCGGGTTGCCGGGCAGCGCCAGCAGCGGCGTGTGGTCGGGGCCGATCGAGCCGAAGCCCTGCGGCTTGCCCGGCTGCATGGCCAGCTTGCGGAAGTCGATGCCGCCGCCGGGCTCGTCCTCGTCGCCCACGGAGGACAGGGCCTCCTTGACCACGTCGTACGCACCGACGCTCACACCGCCCGTGGTGACGACGATGTCGGCGCGGATCAGCTGGTCCTCGATCGTGGCCCGCAGCGTCTCGGCGTCGTCCGCGACCGCGGGCACGCGGTAGGCGATGGCGCCGGCGTCCCGGGCCGCTGCGGTCAGCGCGAAGCTGTTGGAGTCGTAGATCCGGCCGCCGGTCAGCTCCTCGCCCGGCTGCGCCAGTTCGCTGCCGGTGGACAGCACGACGACGCGCGGACGGGGCCGCACCCGCACCGTCGAGCGGCCGATCGCGGCGAGCAGCCCGATCTGAGGCGGTCCGACGACCGAACCCGCGCGCAGTGCCAGGTCGCCAGGCTGTACGTCGCTGCCCTTGGCCCGGACATGGGCGCGCGGCTTGACGGGGCGGTGGACGCGGACCTCACCGCTCGCCCCCTCCGGGGCGTCGCTGTGGGCGCGCATGGCGGAGGCGGGGCCGCCGCCCGTGCCGCCGTCGGTCCACTCGACCGGGACGACCGCCTCGGCGCCCGCGGGCAGCGGAGCGCCGGTCATGATGCGGGCGGCCTCGCCGGGGCCGACGGACCGGCCGTCGGCCAGGCCGCCGTCGCCAGCGGCGACGTCGCCGATGACGGTGAGGACGGCGGGGAACTCCTCGCTGGCGCCCTCGACATCGGAGATCCGGACGGCGTATCCGTCCATCGAGCTGTTGTCGAAGGGCGGCAGGGCGACCTCCACCACGACGTCCTCGACCAGGACGCAGCCCTGGGCGTCCGGCAGTTGCAGCTCGATGGGTTCGAGCGGCTTCACCGCGGCGAGGATGTCGTCCAGGTGCTCGTCCACCGACCAGATCGTGCTGCTCAAGCTGTTACAACTCCTCGTCGACGTAACTGCGCAGCCAGGTCCGGAAGTCCGGGCCCAGGTCTTCACGTTCGCACGCGAGTCTGACAATGGCACGGAGATAGTCACCGCGGTCACCGGTGTCGTAGCGGCGGCCCTTGAAGACGACACCGTGCACCGGGCCGCCGATCTTCTCGTCCTCGGCCAGCAGCTGGAGGGCGTCGGTGAGCTGGATCTCGCCGCCTCGGCCGGGCTCGGTCCGGCGCAGTATGTCGAAGACCGCGGGGTCCAGGACGTAGCGGCCGATGACGGCGAGGTTGCTGGGCGCCTCGGCCGCGTCGGGCTTCTCCACGAGCCCGGTGACCCGGACGACGTCGCTGTCGTCGGTCGCCTCCGTGGCCGCGCAGCCGTACATGTGGATCTGCGACGGGTCGACCTCCATCAGGGCGACGACACTGCCGCCCTCGCGCTCCTGGATCTCGACCATCCTGGCCAGAAGAGGGTCGCGCGGGTCGATGAGGTCGTCACCGAGGAGCACGGCGAACGGCTGGTCACCGACATGGGGGGCGGCGCAGAGGACGGCGTGGCCGAGGCCCCGCGGGTCGCCCTGGCGCACGTAGTGCATGGTGGCCAGGTCGCTGGACTCCTGGACCTTGGAAAGGCGTTCGGCGTCTCCCTTGCGGGTCAGCGCGGACTCCAGCTCGTAGTTCCGGTCGAAGTGGTCCTCCAGGGGACGCTTGTTGCGACCGGTGATCATCAGTACGTCGGAGAGGCCCGCGTCGACGGCCTCCTCGACGACATACTGGATGGCGGGCTTGTCGACGACAGGCAGCATCTCCTTGGGAGTGGCCTTGGTGGCCGGCAGGAACCGGGTGCCGAGACCTGCAGCTGGGATGACAGCTTTGCTGATCCTGGGGTGCGACTGAGTCATGCGTAGAACTGTATCCGTTACGTATGGGCGGAAGATGAGCGTCCGGTTAACTTCGTTCTCATACATCCACATAAAAGAACTATGTGAGCACCCGTTGAACCATGACATGTCCCGAAAGACAACACTGCGGCGTGAACTGCTCGCCGCGCGGAGGCTCCTCACCTCGGAAGACGTCAGAAGGACCGCCGCGGTTCTCGCCTCGGCCGCCGCGGATCTCCCCGAGCTGACCGGCGCCCGGACCGTCGCGGCCTATGTGTCCGTGGGGCGCGAACCGGGAACGCACGCACTCCTGGACGCCCTGCGGGCGCGGGGCGTACGCGTACTGCTCCCGGTCCTCATGCCGGACAACGACCTGGACTGGGCCGTGTTCGAAGGCGCGGAGCACCTGGTGCCCGCCGGCCGGGGCCTGCTGGAGCCGGACGGCACGCCTCTCGGCCCGCAGGCGGTCCTGGACGCGGACGCGGTCCTGCTGCCCGGCCTGGCCGTGGACGGGCGCGGAATGCGGCTGGGACGGGGCGGGGGCAGCTACGACCGGGTACTGGCCCGGCTCGCGTCGGCCGGGGCGCACCCCGCCCTGATCGTCCTGCTGTACGACGACGAGGTGGTCGCACGGGTTCCTGATGAACCGCACGACCACCCCGTGGATGCCGTGGTCACACCCGCCGGAGCGCGGCGCTTCCCGCCCAGGGACCGGGCCTAGGGTTTCTTGAGCGTCAGGCTGTCGACGGTGGACTGCTTCACGGCGTCCGCCCCGAAGGACCAGTCGAGCAGTTCGCCCTCGACCCACTTGTCGGTCTGATCGGTGTAGTGCGCGCTGAACGCGTGCCCCGAGGATCCGGTGAGGTTGATCCACCGGGACTTGTCCCAGTCGCCGACGTTGACGACCATCCGCATCGACGGGACCCAGATGACCTCGTAGCCGCCCGCCGCGTTCCAACCGGTCGCGTTGACCGCCGCCTCGCCGCCTCCGAGGTCCCAGGGGCCCCGGTTGAGGGCCCGCTGCAGAAGGTCGGGCCCATCGGTGCCCAGCGTCTGGTTGCGCAGGGTCAGCTGGTGCAGCCTGCCCCAGCTCCAGGTGGACATGTCCTTGCCCAGCTCCGCGGTCAGCTCCCAGCGCGCGTCCTCCATGGCACGGGCGAAGAGCTCGTCACGGCTGTCGATGGCCTCCTCGCGCCCCTTGGCCGGGACCTTCCACCACGCGTTGTCCTGGTCGTCCAGGATGCTCTCGACCACCTCGTACCAGCGGTCGCCACCGTCCGGCTGCGCCGCGTCCGGGTCGCGCTGACCGCATTCGCGTACGAGCTTGTCCTGCTCGTCCACGGGCCCGGTGCCGGGGACCGGCTTCACATAGACGCAGTCGCCCTCGGCCCGCATCTCCTTGGGGAGCTTGTCGCCGAACGCCAGCTTCAGGATGTTGCGCCAGACACCGTTGAAGTACGCGGCGGCGGCCGAGTCGGACTCCTGGGTGTAGTCCCAGCCCTCCAGCAGCTTCTGCGCCTCGCGGACGTTCTTGTCGGCGATGCCGATCTTCTTCAGCTCCGGCACCAGCTTCGCGGCGATCGCGCTCTGGTTGTCCATCTGCATCGTCTGCATGTCGTCGGTCGAGATCTTCTCGCCGCCGTCGATCTTCTTCTGGATCAGGTCGTTGATCCGCTGGCTGCGGGTGCCGTAACCCCAGTCCTTGGTGAGCATGTGCTCGTAGTCGTCACCGATGACCGCCTGGTTGGCGGTGACGATGTAGCCGCGGTCCGGGTCGTACTCGTACGGCAGCTCGTCGAACGGGATGGGGTCCTTCTCCCAGCCGTACGCGGCGGACCAGCCGGGGCTCGGCGTCGTGCCGTCACCCTTGAGGCGGACCGGGATCTTGCCGGGCGCCTGGTAGCCGATGTGGCCCTCGGTGTCCGCGTAGATGAGGTTCTGCGACGGCACCTCGAAGTGCGCGGCTGCCTTGCGGAAGCTCGTGAAGTCCTTGGCCCGGTTGAGCTCGAAGACCGCGTCCATGGACTTCCCCGGGTCCAGCGCCGTCCACTTCAGGGAGACCCCGTACCCGTCGCCCCGGTCCGGCGCCGAGGTGGTGACGGGAGCCTTCTTGCCGACCTTCTCCAGCTCAGCACTGCGGTCGGAGACCAGCGGGCCGTTGTTGGTCTCACGGACGGTGATCGTCCTGCTCTTCCCGCCCGCGACCTTGATGGTCTCCTCGCGGGTGATGAAGGGCTCGGTCCTGCCGTCGTACTGGTAGCCGTCGGCCGAGACCTTCTCCAGGAAGAGGTCGGTGACGTCCGCGCCGAGGTTGGTGAAGCCCCAGGCGATGTCCTGGTTGTGGCCGATGATCACACCGGGCATCCCGGAGAACGTGTAGCCGGCCGTGTCGTACTGGCACGACTCCGAGAGCTGACGGCAGTGCAGCCCCATCTGGTACCAGAGCGACGGCAGTTGCGGCGCCAGGTGCGGGTCATTGGCCAGCAGCGGCTTGCCCGTCGTCGTGTACTCGCCGGAGACGACCCAGGAGTTCGATCCGATGCCGTTGCCGTTGGGGCCGAGCAGCGCCGGGATCTCGTCGAGGCTCTCGGAGAGCGCGGAGAGCTGGGTGTTCAGGCCCTCGGTCGCGCCCTCGACGGTCCCCGAACCGATGCCGCCCGACGGCTCGGCCTCGGGGTCGTACTTACCGGTGACCGGGGAGACCGCGCCCTGCTCGACGATCGGCTTGTTCTTCTCGTACGGGTAGTCCGGGTAGAGGTCCTTGATCTGCTTCGCGCTGAGCCTGCTGGCCATCAGCGAGCGGTCGATCTCGTCCTGCATGTTCCCGCGCAGGTCCCAGGCCATCGCCTTCAGCCAGGCGACCGAGTCGACCGGGGTCCACTCGGTGGGCTTGTAGTCGTTGGTCAGGCCGAGCGCCGCGTACTCGACGGAGATGTCCTTGCCGTCCTTGCCGTCCAGATACGCGTTCACCCCCTCCGCGTACGCCTGGAGGTTCTTCTTGGTGTCCTCGTCCAGGACCTCGTCGTACTCCTGTTGCGCGACCTTGCGCCAGCCCAGCGTGCGCAGGAAGGAGTCGGTCCCGACCTGGCCGGCGCCGAACATCTCGGAGAGCCGTCCCGAGGTCATGTGACGGCGTACGTCCATCTCCCAGAAGCGGTCCTGGGCCTGGACGAAGCCCTGGGCGCGGAACAGGTCGCTGTCGGTGTCCGCGTAGATCTGCGGGATCCCGTAGTCGTCGCGTTTGACGTCGACGTCGCCGGAAAGGCCCTTGAGTTCGAGCGAGCCGGTGGTCTGCGGGTACGAGGCCCGGACTGTGGAAACGGACCAGTACGCGCCGTATCCGACACCCGCGACAAGCGCCAGCACCAGGACGATCACGATCAGGCGGGCGCGTCGCCCCTTCTTCCTGCCGGTCTTCTTCGCATCGGAAGACCCGGAAGGGGCGGTTGTGTTGGCGGGCATCGCTGTCCTTCGAGGGGCAGGGTGGTCCTGGGAGTGCAGGAGCAACCATAGGCGCCCCGCCGAAGCCACTCGGACGCGGTATGGGGATGCATCCATTTGCGCACCGGTTCGCACGAACACTCGAAGGCGTCAAGAAGACGTTAAAGATTAGGTAAGGTAACGAAGTACTGGCCACCGGAGGACGATCCGGAAGGCGTACGCAGGGAAGGAACGGACCCTGACTGTCCACGCGCTCAACGAACTTCTGCTCGTCTGCTCACTCGTCCTGCTGGTCGCCGTCGCGGCCGTTCGCATTTCGTCCCGCAGCGGGCTTCCCAGCCTGCTCCTGTACCTCGGCATCGGCATCGCCATGGGGCAGGACGGCATCTTCGACGTCAAGTTCGACAACGCCGAGCTGACCCAGGTGATCGGTTACGCCGCCCTGGTCGTCATCCTGGCCGAGGGCGGCCTAGGCACGAAGTGGAAAGAAGTGAAACCCGCGCTGCCGGCGGCAGCCATGCTGTCGACCATCGGCGTGGGCATCAGCGTGGGCGTCACCGCGAGCGCGGCGCACTATCTCGTCGGCCTCGACTGGCGGCAGGCCCTGATCATCGGAGCCGTCGTCTCCTCCACCGACGCCGCGGCCGTCTTCTCCGTCCTGCGCAAGGTCCCGTTGCCTTCCCGCATCACCGGTGTCCTGGAGGCCGAATCCGGCTTCAACGACGCCCCCGTGGTGATCCTCGTGGTGGCGTTCTCCGCCGTCGGCCCCGTGGAGCACTGGTACGTCCTGGTCGGCGAGATAGCCCTGGAGCTGGCCATCGGTGCCGCGATCGGCCTCGCGGTGGGCTGGCTGGGCTCCTACGGGATCCGCCATGTGGCACTGCCCGCCTCCGGGCTCTACCCGATCGCCGTGATGGCCATCGCGGTGTCGGCGTACGCGGCGGGCGCCATGGCCCACGGCAGTGGCTTCCTGGCCGTCTACCTGGCCGCGATGGTCCTCGGCAACTCGAAGCTCCCGCACTGGCCTGCGACCCGGGGCTTCGCCGACGGGCTCGGCTGGCTGGCGCAGATCGGCATGTTCGTCCTGCTCGGCCTGCTGGTCACCCCGCACGACCTGATCGACGACTTCTGGCCCGCCGTGGTCGTGGGGCTGGTCCTCACCGCCGTCGCCCGGCCGTTGTCCGTCTTCATCAGCCTGGCGCCGTTCCGGCTGCCACGGCGCGAGAAGGCTCTGATGTCCTGGGCGGGCCTGCGTGGCGCCGTCCCCATCATCCTGGCGACCATCCCCATGGTGTCCGGGATCGAGGGGAGCACCCGGGTCTTCAACATCGTCTTCGTGCTCGTGATCGTCTACACGCTGATCCAGGGACCGACCCTGCCCTGGCTGGCGAAGGCCCTGAAGATCTCCGACGACCCGTCGGAGACCGCCGACCTCGGCATCGAGTCGGCACCCCTGGAACGGCTGCGCGGCCATCTGCTGTCCGTCGCGGTCCCAGGCAAGTCCAGGATGCACGGAGTGGAGGTCGCGGAGCTGCGGCTGCCCGCCGGGGCCGCCGTCACCCTCGTCGTACGGGACGGCAAGAGCTTCGTCCCCGCACCCTCGACCGTGCTGCGCCGCGGGGACGAGCTGCTGGTCGTCGCGACCGATCCGGTGCGCGACGCGGCGGAGGCCCGGCTGCGGGCGGTCGGACAGGGCGGCAAACTGGCCGGCTGGCTGGGGACGGGTGGGGCGGACCGGTCCGACGAGGCCACGGTGGGCATGCCGCACCTCCCGAAGCTGGCCCGGAAGCTGGGCAAGGGCGGCGAGAGCCGTCCGGCGGACAAGGCGGACAGCGGCCGGGCCCCTCACTGACAGGAGAGGCGGCGAGGGGCACCCGCGCACAATCGCAGGTGTGCCGGGGACAAGGCCTGTAAGATGAAGGACTGGATCTTCTGATCCACACGATGTGAACGTGATCGACCAACCCTGATCGACCAACTCTGTCTGATGCAGAGCTGGCGCGACCGTATGGCGGTCGTGGCGTCCTTCGCCTCTGGAGCGAGCGCCCGGCATCTACCGCAGTTCCGCGCGAAGAGGACAGCTCTCGGCAGCTCCCGCACGCTCCCCGCACCCCGGTGCGAGGCGTCCCGGGACACGGCCACCAGGCGGCAGAAAGGCATGGACCGTGGCGTCCACGGTCTCCGACCGCCCCGGTTACGGGCAGTTGCTGCGCACCCCGGGTGCGTGGACCTTCCTCCTCCCGGGCTTCGCGGCCCGGCAGCCCTTCGCCATGCTGACCATCGGGATCGTGCTCCTGGTTCAGCACACCACCGGCTCGTACGGCAGTGCGGGCGCCGTGGCCGCCGTCTCCGGCGTCTCCATGGCGCTGGTCGCGCCGCAGAGCGGCAGGCTCGCCGACCGGTTCGGTCAGCAGGCCGTGCTCCTGCCCGGCGTCCTCATGCACGCCGTCTCCGTCGGCGGCCTCACGGCACTCGCCCTGGCGGACGCGCCGCTGTGGGCGCTGTTCCTGGCGGCGGTGCCCACCGGGGCGTCCATCCCGCAGATCGGGCCGATGGTGCGGGCGCGCTGGGCGGCCCGGCTCGGTGCCGCCCCGGGGCGTCCGGCCTCCCCGCTGATGACCACGGCCGCCGCCTTCGAGTCCGTGACGGACGAGTTCACCTTCGTCGTCGGGCCCGTGCTCGCGACCGCGCTGTGCACCGGCGTGCACCCTGCGGCCGGACTGATCGCGGAGGCGGCGCTGACACTGCTGGGCGGCATCCTGTTCGCCGCCCAGCGCTCCACCCAGCCCGCTCCCCGGGGCGCCACCACGGCGGACGGACCGCACCGCTCGGCGCTCTCCGTGCCCGGAGTGCGCGTCCTCGCGATCACCTTCCTGGGCATCGGCGCCGTGTTCGGCGGTATGCAGGTCTCCCTGACGGCGTTCTCCGAGGAGATCGGCCGGCCGGGCGTGAACGGGCTGCTGTACGGGATCTTCGCGGCCGGCAACATGCTGGCAGGTATCGCCTGCGGGGCCATCGCCTGGAAGAGCAGCCCGCGCCGCCGGCTGATCGTCGGCTACGTGGCCCTGACGCTGACCGCTTCCGGTCTCTGGGCCGTGCACTCCGTACCGCTGCTGGCGGGGCTCGGACTGCTGGTCGGACTGTGCATCGCACCCGCACTGATCAGCGGCTACACCCTGGTCGAAGCCCTGGTGCCCGCGTCCGCCAGGACCGAGGCCTTCACCTGGCTGACGGGCGCCGTGGCGCTGGGTCAGGCGGCGGCCGTCACGGTGGCCGGACAGCTCGCGGACGCCCATGGCGCGAGCACGGGTTTCGTGGTCCCACTGGCCGGCACGGCGCTGGCCCTGGCGACCCTGCTGGCCCTGCGTTCACGGCTGATGCCGAGGGCCGGAGGACGGACGGTGGCACGTGGGATCGGTCACCGCGAGCCGGTCACGGTGGACTGATCGCTCGGAATAGGTCAGTATGGAGCGTCGTTAGCACTCATTGAGTGAGAGTGCCAGGAGGAGCAAGTGCCGACCTATCAGTACCAGTGCACCGAATGCGGCGAGGGCCTCGAAGCGGTGCAGAAGTTCACCGATGATGCCCTGACCGTGTGCCCGAACTGCGAGGGACGCCTCAAGAAGGTGTTCTCGGCCGTCGGCATCGTCTTCAAGGGATCCGGTTTCTACCGGAACGACAGCCGCGGCTCCTCGTCGAGCAGCACGCCGGCCACGTCGTCGTCCGCGAAGACATCCGATTCTTCTGCCGGGTCGGCCTCCGGGTCCTCCTCGGCGAAGTCGGACGCGAAGCCGGCCGCCTCGGCCGCGTCCTCGACCTCCTCCTCGGCTTCTTCCTCGTCGAGCGGTACGTCGGCCGCCTGAGGCACCCGCACACCACATGTTCCACCCCGGACCCCGCTGATCGACTCGGCGGGGTCCCGGTCGTGCGCGCCCGGTTAGTGTGACCGCATGGTGAACGCAGAGACGGCTACAGCGGAAATCGGTGTCATCGGCGGATCGGGCTTCTACTCCTTCCTGGAGGACGTCACCGAGATCCAGGTGGACACCCCGTACGGAGCGCCGAGCGACTCCCTCTTCCTGGGTGAACTCGCGGGCCGCCGGGTGGCCTTCCTCCCGCGACACGGCCGCGGCCACCACCTCCCGCCGCACCGGATCAACTACCGCGCCAACCTCTGGGCCCTGCGTTCCGTCGGCGTACGCCAGGTGCTCGGCCCGTGCGCGGTCGGCGGTCTGCGTCCGGAGTACGGCCCCGGCACCCTGCTCGTACCGGACCAGATGGTCGACCGTACGAAGGCCCGCACGCAGACGTATTACGACGGTGAGCCCCTGGCTGACGGCACCGAGCCGAACGTGGTGCACCTCGGCTTCGCCGACCCGTATTGCCCCCAGGGCCGCAAGGCGGCCCTGGCCGCGGCCCGCGGTCGGGACTGGGAGCCGGTGGACGGCGGAACCCTGGTCGTGGTCGAGGGCCCGCGTTTCTCGACCCGCGCCGAGTCGCGCTGGCACGCCGCGATGGGCTGGTCGGTCGTCGGGATGACGGGACATCCGGAGGCGGTGCTCGCCCGTGAACTGAACCTCTGCTACACGACGCTGACGCTGGTGACGGACCTCGACGCGGGGGCCGAGGCCGGTGAGGGTGTCAACCACGCCGAGGTGCTCGAGGTGTTCGCGGCCAATGTGGACCGGCTGCGGTCGGTGCTCTTCGACGCGGTGGCCGCTCTGCCCGCGAACGAGGGCCGTGACTGCGTGTGCGCGCACGCGCTGGACGGGATCGATACGGGGATCGAGCTGCCGTAGCCCGGCACGTCACGGGCGCCCAGCTCGCGCTCTGCCCGCTTCCTGCCCCGTACGGGTGGCCGGGTTATCCACATCGTGAGGGCTGTCCACAGGGCCGGGCGGGATTTCCGCGGAGGGTGGATCGTGAGGGGGTCCGGCGGGGCCTCCCGCGGGACTCCCCTCACGGCAGGTGGTGTTGGCCATGTTCCCGTCGGTGCCCGATACACGTCCCGCGCCTCCCGCACCGTGCGGGGTCCCGTCCTTCGGGCCCCTGCGCGTGCGGGGCGGCGGCGGGCGGCGTCTCCGGCGGGCGCTGCGGGGGCAGCGCCGGGCGCTGGCCGCGGGCTTCGCGCTGGCCTCGGCCGTGCTCGCCGCCTCAGGGCTGGGCGGGGAGAGAGGGGCGGCTGCCGTCGGCGGGGACGCACCGCCGGGGCCCGACCGGCCGGCCGTACGTCTGGTGTCCGCTCCGGTGCGGATCGCCGACGCGGCGACGGTGGGGCTGCTGCGGCGGGGCGACCGCGTCGACGTGATCGCCGCGGCCGACGGGGAGCCCCGGGCCAGAGTGGTGGCACGGGACGTGCGCGTGGCGGAGGTCCCGCACGGTGCGGGCGACGCGGAGGCGCCTTTCCCTGCGGCCGACGGCGGGGCGGGCGTGGGACATGGCGCCCTGGTGGTCCTGTCCGTGGAGCGGGAGACCGCGGCGGCTCTGGCGGGCGCCGGTGCGTCGGGGCGGCTCGCGGTGGCGGTGTCCCATGCCGAATAGAACTGGTACCGCGTCAACTCACCCGTGCGACGTACCCGATTGGACAGTGTGGTCTTCTGCCGCCTTATGTGGCGGGGCGGTTCGCTCCCTCTACGGCACGCACAGAGGAAGGCTCACCTGTGAGCGAGAAGAAGGTCGGCCTTCTGGAGGGCTTCAAGGCCTTTCTGACGCGCGGCAATGTGATCGACCTCGCGGTCGCCGTCGTCATCGGTGCCGCCTTCACGAACGTGGTGAACGCGGTCGTGAAGGGAATCATCAATCCGGTGGTCGGTGCGTTCGGCACCCAGGACCTGGAGAAGTACACATCCTGCCTCCAGGGGCCCTGCGCGGGGCCAGGCCTGAGGGCGTCTCCGCACGGCCGGCCCCCTGCCCGGCAGGCCGCCTCAGATGTGGTGGGGCGGCTTCTCGTCGAGGAAGCGGGCGAGGTCGGCCGCGCCGCCGCCGGCCGGAGCCCGCTCACCCCACCCCTGGTCCGTGTCGTCCGCGGACTGCCGGTCCAGCGGATCGTCGAAGACCAGAGCCGACGGCTTGGGCCCGGACTCCTGCGGGGGCCGCTGCTGGGGCTGCGGCGGCTTCGACTCTCGCGGTCCGGGGGCGGGGGCGGTACTCATGCCTCCAGGATACGGCCGGGCTCAGCGATCCTTGGGATCGAGCAGCCACAGTCCCAGCACGACGAGGAACGACAGGCACAGAAAGCCGGCGCCCCACCAGGCCGTGCCCGTGTCGCCCTCCATCCACACGTTGACGACCTCCGTCAGAGCCCACAGCTGGCCGATGACGACGCTCATCGCCAGCACCAGCCGGGCCGTCAGCTTCGCGGAGCGCTCGGGTTCCTGCTCGGAGCCCGCTCCCGGCCCCGGACCGGTGTGGCGGACCCGGGGGTCGGCATAGCCACTGGTGGGCCGGATCTGGGGGTAGCGCTCATGGAGGGGGCGGTTCAGCTCGGCCCGCTCGCTGCCGGGGTGGTAGTCGGGATACCGCGTGCCGGCGGGGCTGGGGGCCCGCGGCGGCTCGATCGGGTCCAGGGGTTCGGTCATGACTGTCTCCCCGTGGGGGCGGCGTCGGACGGAGCCGGCGCGGGTGGCGCCTCCGCCCCGCCTCCGGTGCCGGGGCAGCCGATCCGTGCGGCGAGGTCGGGGCGGTCCTCGCCGAGCTGGCGGCACAGCCCTGCTTCGGCGCTCTCCCCGGAGCGGGTGGTCCCGACGGCCCAGATACTGCCGTCCTCCAGCTCGGTCAGCACCACCTTGGGCAGCCCGCGGGGCGGCGGGCCGGCCGTGACCTCACCGGTGCGGGCGTCGAAGACTCCCTCGTGGCAGGGGCAGTAGAGCTCGCCGTCCGTGCCCCGGTCCTTGCGCCAGAGCACGCCGCAGGCCAGATGGGTGCAGACGGCGGAGTAGCCGACGAGGGTGCCGTCGTCCATCCGCACGGCGACCGCCCGGTCCTCGTCGCCGGGGTAGCGGAAGGCGAGGGACTCGCCGGGCGGCAGCTGCGCGGCGATCCTCTTCGGGGACGGTGCCTTCCCGTCCTCCGTCTCGCCGTGCCGGTGGAGGATGCCGCCCGCCACGGCCAGACCGCCCACGGCGAGGCCGCCGGACACGGTGGCGACGATCCGGAGGTAGTCGCGGCGGGTGGTCAGCGAGTCGGCGGCGATCCGGTCGTGCAGGGCTTCGCGGGGGTCGCTCCCAGAGCCGTGGTCGGGGCCCGGCTGCTGCTGTTCGGTGACGCTCATCGGCGGACGTCCTTCCCGTTGATCTCGACGACGGGGAGTCCGCCGGGTACCGGCCACTGGACCCGCTCCGCGGGCACGACCATGGCCACGCCGGTGCGGACCTCGCTCTCGCCGAAGACGAACGTGTCGGCGACCTGCACACCGGGGCGCTCCGCCTGGAGTTCCTCGACGGTGCCGTAATAGAGGGCACCGGTGGGGCAGACGGTGGCGCACATGGGGGCGAGTCCGTAGGCGGTGCGGTCGTAGCAGAGGTTGCACTTCATCTGCAGCTTCGCCTGGAGGTCGATCTTCGGGACACCGAAGGGGCAGGCGTTGACGCAGTTGGCGCAGCCGATGCAGCGGGTGGTGTCGGCCTGCTGCACGACGCCGTCCGCGGTGACCAGGATCGCGTCGGCCGGGCAGACCTCGGCGCAGGGGGCCACCGGGTCCTCGCAGTGCATGCAGACCGTGGGGAGGGAGGCGACGGATGAACCCTCGTCGGTGTAGTCGAGGTGGATCATCGACTTGCCTCGGTGCGAGTCGCATTCCCGGCAGGCGGAGACACAGGCCTGGCAGCCGATGCAGCGCCCCGGGTCGATGAACATCGTTCTGCCCATCATCCGGGCATCAGCTCCTTTCCGAGGTGCCGCGGCCCTGCGGGGCCGTGGGCGGCAGCGGGTCGGTGCGGGAGACCTGGGTCTCGGGATAGGCGACATGGCCGGGTGCGACGGGGGGCGCGGGGACCTCGTCGATCGCCTCGGCGTGCTCGATGCGGCAGGCGCAGACCTTGTACTCGGGGATCTTGGAGCGGGGGTCGAGGGCGTCGATGGTCAGGGCGTTGGCAGCCGTGGGGACGGGCCAGTGGTAGGGGATGAACACCGTGTCGGGACGGATCGCCTCGGTGACCAGCGCGGGGAAGACCTCGCTGCCGCGCCGGGTGACGACGCGGACGGGTTCGCCGTTGTGGAATCCGTGGGAGGGGTGCACCTCGGCCCAGGGCCGCGGGGTCTGCTCCACGAGGGCCCCCAGCCGACGGGTCTGGTTGCCGGAGAGGTAGTGGGCGACGGTGCGCCCGGTCGTCAGCGTCATCGGGTGCTCGGCGTCGTACGGGTCCGCCGGCGGGTGCCACTCGACGACCTGCATGTGGATCTTGCCGTCGGCGTGGTAGGTCGTGCCGTCCTCGAACAGCCGGGGGGTGCCGGGGTGGTCGGTGGACGGGCAGGGCCAGGAGATTCCGCCCGTCTCCTCGAGCCGTTCGTAGGTGATTCCGGAGTAGTCGATGATCGTGCCCGCGGAGGCCCTGCGCAGTTCGTCGAAGACCTCGCGGGAGCTGCCGAAGGCGAACTTGTCGCCTTCTCCGAGGCGGCGGGCGATCTCGCACATCACCCAGGTGTCGGTCCGCACGCCGGACGGCGGTTCCTGCGCCTTGTTGTGCTTGACGACGCGTGCCTCCGCGTTGGCCATCACCCCTTCGTCCTCGGCCCAGATGGTGACGGGGAAGACGACGTGCGCGTTGGCGGCGGTCTCGGAGAGGAAGAAGTCGAACTGGGCGTGGAATTCGGTGGTGTCGTACCCCTCCTTGACCACGGCGTAGTTGGGGAGCGACACGAAGGGGTTGTTGCAGATGCCGATGAGACCGCGGATCTCCTGGCGCTGCATCTGCCAGACCATTTCCATCATCGAGGTTCCGGCGGCCGGGAGTTCGGACTCCTCGATGCCCCAGACCTCGCAGATCTGCCGACGGTGCTCCTCGTTGAGGATCGAGCGGCCGCCGGGAAGGAGGTCGGCCTTCTGACCGTGTTCCCGGCCGCCCTGGCCGTTCCCCTGCCCGGTGAGGGTGCCGTATCCGGCGCCGGGCTTGCCGATGTGGCCGGTGGCGGTGCAGAGGTTGATCACGCTGAGACAGTTCTCGACGCCCTGCGTGTGATGTTCGATGCCCCGGGCGTGGAAGGCCATGGCCTTGGGCGCGCGGGCGAAGGCACGGGCGACCTGGACGACCTGCTCGGCGGGGATCCCGCAGATCTCGGCGGCGCGGGACGGGGGGTACTGGGCGACGTTGGCCTTGACCTCCTCCCAGCCGGTGGCATGGGCCGCGAGGTAGGCCTCGTCGGTGAGCCCCTCCTCGATGACCACGTTCAGGACGGCGTTGAAGAAGGCCGAGTCGGTCCCCGACTTGAGTGCGACATGGATGTCGGCGGTGCGCGCGACCGCCGTCTCACGCGGGTCGACCACGATCAGAGTGGCGCCGCGGTCCCGGGCCCCCCAGACGTACTGGGTCAGCACGGGGAAGCACTCACCGACGTTGGCCCCGGCGAGCAGGAGGCAGTCGGTGAGCAGGATGTCGGAGAAGGGGTTGCCGGCCCGGTCGATGTTGAAGGCGAGCTTGTTGGCACCGGCGGCGCTCACCATGCAGAGCCGGCCGTTGTAGTCGACGTGCTTGGTCTTCAGCGCCACCCGGGCGAATTTGCCGACCAGATACGTCTTCTCGGAGAAGAGGCTGGCCCCGCCGAGGACGCCGAAGGCGTCCCGCCCGTGCTCCTGCTGGATGCGCCTGATCTCGGAGACGGTGAAGTCGAGCGCCTCGTCCCAGGAGACCTCCCGCAGTTCCTCGTCGCGGGAGCGGCGCATGAGAGGTGCGGTGAGCCGGTCCGGGTGGTTGACCTGCTGGTAGGCGTTGATGCCCTTGGGGCAGAGCCGCATGCGGTTGATGTCGTGGTTGCGGGGCTCCACGCCGAAGACCTTGCCGCCGCGGTCCACGCGGAGATACATCCCGCACTGGACACCGCAGAAGCAGCAGTGGGTGGGGACGAGCGTCTCGCCGTTCTGGTCGGCGTGCCACTGGTCGGCCGGGATGCCGCCCGCGTCGCGGAAGCCACGGGTGCCGGGCGGGGCGAGGGAGGGGTCGAGGGGGACGGTCGTGCGGCTGTCGGCTGCGCGTGGGTCCGCGGTCACTTGAAGCCCTTCTTGACCTGGGTGAGATAGGCGTTGCCGCGCAGTACCCGCTTGCAGCGCGGGCAGTATTCGGCCCATGCGTCGAAGCCGAGTTCGAGGTCACGCATGGTGGCGCGCAGATTCTCGACGTACGGGCCGGTGTCGATGGCCTCTCCGCAGCGGCGGCAGGCGAAGACCTCGTCGTCCTGGCGCCCGGTGTACTTGAAGAGCTGCATGCCGACCGCTGCCGGGCGCTGCACGATGTGGAAGAACTTCCCGAACGGGATGTAGATGAGGGTGAAGACCACCGACACCATGTGGAGAATCGCCAGGAACTCGTAGCCTCCGCCGTGCAGGAAGATCGAGGAGAAGGTGAGCAGCAGACCCGTCACGGAGATGATGATCAGAGCGAGCAGCGGCACCATGTCGTAGGCGAACCGCTGACCGGTGATGGCCCCCCGGTCCTTCATACGGCGCCAGAGGAAGTACCCCGCGCCGGGGATGACGAGCACCGCGGCGATGTCCAGGCCGTGGAACATCAGCCAGCCGATGATGTTCAGGGAGTCGAAGCCGAGGACCTTGAGGCCCCAGATGCGCATCTCGTAGCCGGGCCCCGACCCGGTGTCGGAGGTGAAGGTGAACCAGCCCCAGGTCAGCGGGAAGGTGATCAGTGCGGCGAGGATGCAGCCCCAGAAGATCAGCTGGTGGGCTGCCCAGCGTGCGTGGGAGCGGGCGCCGAGGAATTTCTGGAAGCCCAGGTAGGTCGCGATCATCTTCGGCAGGGCGGTGGGCGCCTTGCGGAAGTTCTCGGCCGAGAACAGGCTGCGCCAGCCGTTCTTGAAGAGCCGTCGGGCGCCGGGGGCGGACACCCAGACCGTGTAGCGGTAGGTGACCCCGAAGGCGAGGAAGACGGTGGCGACGGCGTACGGGAGCAGCGCCGAGTCGAAGTCGTGCAGCAGGCGGCTGCCGAACACGATCGCGAGGATCAGCAGGCAGGAGACCACGGCTCCGGCCAGCGCCGCGCGGCCGGAGACGGATCGCGGAAGGTTCCGGGCCGCCCTCGCGGCGACGGAGGGCCCCTTGCCGGGGTGCCGGCCGTCCGTCCCACCGGACGTGGCGGTGCGGACACCGGTCTCGGGCTGCTCGGCTGCGACGGGTTCTGGTGGCTCGGTCACCCGGCCACCGTAGGGCCGCAATGGGCGTTTGGTCCCGTTATATGCCCCGATGGTGTGAGCGCGTCGCCCAGGTGGCCCGAGCCCCGGCTCTTCCCGGATCCCCGCGCGAGCCCATCACCGGTCGCAACGCGGCAGCCGAGGGGGTTACTCGTCGGCGCCGGTTCGTCCGAGGAACCGCCGGGGGCGCCGAGCCTCACCCGGCCGCCGTCGACCCGGTGCAGCCGCGACAGCGCGCGCAGCAGCGTGGACTTCCCGCTGCCGTTCGGGCCCCGCCGCGTAGAGATCCGCGCGGGACGGTGGGTCAGCAGCGACTCCGGCAACGGCGTCATCGCGATCGCCGCGGCTCCTCGAACGCGAACGGCGCGCGAACGGGGGGCGAAGAAGGCCTCGTAAATACCCCCGCTCCCCCGTCCGCCGCCTGTACGTTCGCCCCTGCACGGCGACCCCGCACTCTCGAGGAGCTCTCCATGACCGAGGAACAGCCCGGCCAGGGCCCGCTGGACGCGCTGACGGACGTGGCCGGCATCCGCGTCGGCCACGCCGGGGTGCCGGGCGAGGGCGCGCTGAGCGGGACCACCGTCGTCCTGGCCCCCGAGGGGGGAGCGGTGGCGGCCGTCGACGTACGCGGCGGCGGCCCCGGCACCAGGGAGACGGACGCCCTCGATCCGCGCAACCTGGTGCAGCGGATCGACGCGGTCGTCCTGACCGGCGGCAGCGCGTACGGGCTCGACGCCGCGTCCGGCGTAATGGCCTGGCTCGAGGAGCAGGGGCGCGGCGTCCGGGTCGGCCCGGACCCCTCCCAGGTGGTCCCGGTGGTGCCGGCGGCCTGCCTCTTCGACCTGGGGCGGGGCGGGGAGTGGCGGGCCCGCCCCGACGCGTCGACCGGCCGCGCCGCCGTGGAGGCCGCCGCCGCCTCCGAGCCGGGCACGCGGGTGCCCGAGGGCTCGGTGGGCGCAGGTACGGGAGCGGTGGCCGGGCAGCTCAAAGGGGGTGTCGGCACGGCGAGCGTGCGCCTGCCCTCCGGGGCCACGGTCGCCGCTCTCGCCGTCGTCAACGCGGCGGGCTCCGTCCTGGATCCACGGACCGGGGTGCTGTACGGGGAGTACGGCGCGGGAGAGCCGACCGCGCACCCCGCGCCCGCGGTGCACGAAGCCGCGCGCCGGCGGCTGGCGGAGATCCGGGACGCGCGGGCGGACCGGACGGAGGTGACCGGCGGCGCCTTCAACACCACGATCGCCGTCGTCGCGACCGACGCCGTCCTCACCCGGGCCCAGGCGCAGAAGCTCGCGGGCACGGCGCACGACGGGCTGGCGCGCGCCGTCCGGCCGGTCCATCTGCTCACCGACGGGGACACCGTCTTCGCCCTCTCCACCGGCCGCCTGCCGTTGCCCCAGGAACCCGTCGCCGCGCTCAACGACATCCTGGCGGCGGGGGCGGACGCCCTGGCCCGCGCCATCGTGAAGGCCGTCAGGGCGGCGCGGGGCGCCGACGGCCCCGGAGGCACATTCCCCTCGTACAGCCAGCTCTACGGCACATCCTGAAGCTGCCGGGAACCTCTTGCGCGGTATCCCGAACAGCAGGAACTTTCTGCGTGCGCGGTACGTTTTTTGCGAACCCCGGTCACGATGTCAGACCCAGGGACTACGTTATGCACGCATCGGGTAACACGCGGCGACGGCCTGGAGACAGCACCTTGAGCGATCCGTACGAGACAACCGAGCAGCACCTCGAGCGACTCCTGCGATGCGCCCTCAACTCCTTCGACCTGTCCGACACGACGGTCGACCGGCTCGGGACAGCGCTGGCACACAGCAGTTCCCTGCACTCTTCCCACCACAGTTCCGTACTCCACCGCGAAACCTACCGGCACACGTATCTGCTCTCCGACGGCACCACGCTCACCCTGTGGGAGCTGGTCCACGGCGGCGGCAGGGACATCCCGGCCCCTCGCAGCCACGAGCTGTACGACGACGAGGGCGACGCCCAGCTCGCCGCCGCACGCCTCGCCGGCAGCTTCTGGGACACCCCCGCCCTCGGTGACGACAGCCTGCGGGAGGACCTGGATGCGCTCACCCTGCTCATGAGCGTCCCCCCGGCCCCCCTGCCCCGCATGTACGCCCCGGACAATTCGGCGGACCACGCCCGCCGCGTCCTGCGCCGCGCGGAGAACGGCGACCGGCCGGGCGCCGCGACGGCCGGACTCCTCCGGGCCGCCTTCGCCCACCACATCACGCAGGTCTTCGGCCGCCAGTACCACGTCGACGGACGGGATGCCGGTTTCACGCTCTACGAGCACGCCTTCCTCCTCCTGGACGGCAGCGAGACGAGCCTGTGGGAGGTCGAGCACACGGCCACGCCCGACGGCCGGCACATGTGCGAGGTGTACGACGACGAGCAGAGCGCCCGCATGGCCATGGAGAACCGCACCCGGATCTGTTGACCCGGCCGTCCGGTTCAGCTCGTCAGCACGGGCTCCTTCCGGACCTCGCCGTCCTGCGGCTCTCCGGGGCCCGTGTCCTCGGCGACGCCGCCCTCCAGATGCACCTGGGGCCTGGCAGGCAGGGCGAACATCACGAGGAAGATCACCGCGAGTACCCCGGCCACCCACCACAGCGACTGCTGGAACGCGTCCACGAACGCCGCACCCATCGCTTCCGGCGGCAGCCGGTCACTGATCGAGCCGAAGAAGACGACCGAGACGAGGCCGAGCCCGAGCGCTGTGCCCATCTGCTGCACCGTGTTGATCAGCCCGGATGCCGAGCCGGAGTGCGCCTTCGGCACTCCGGAGAGCACCGCGTCCGTCAGCGGGGCCACGATCAGCCCCATGCCCACGCCCATGACCACCAGCGGGAGCGCCATCTGCCAGGGGCTGATGGCCAGTCCGTAGCGCCCGGCCTCCCAGATGTAGAGCAGCAGCCCGGCGATCATCAGCAGGGCGCCGGCCTGCAGCACCTTGCGGCCGAAGCGGGGCACCAGCTTCTGCACGGAGATCCCCGCCGCGGCCGAGACGGCGACCGAGAACGGGATCCCGGTCGAACCGGCGCGCAGGGCGCTCCAGCCGAGTCCCATCTGCAGGTAGAGCGTCCAGACCAGGAAGAAGATGCCCAGGGCGATCCCGAAGGTCAGCTGCACGGCGGTGCCCGCGGCGAAGCTCTTCACCCGGAACAGCGAGAGTTCGATGAGCGGCGAGCGGTCCCGGTCCGCCTTCCTGCGCTCGAACACGATGAGCGCCGTGAACACCAGGAGGCTGGCGGCCATCGACAGATGGCCCCACAGCGGCCAGCCCAGCTCGCGCCCCCGGGTCAGCGGGTACAGCAGCATGAGGAGGCCGAGCGTCACCAGGGCGACGCCGGTCAGGTCCAGCCGGAGTGCCTTCGGCGCCTTGGACTCGCTGATGAACTTCCGCCCGAGCACCAGTCCGGCGATGCCGACGGGCAGGTTGATCAGGAAGATCGGCCGCCACTCCAGGCCGAAGAAGTTCCACTCGGTGAGCAGGGCGCCCAGCAGCGGCCCGGACACGGCGCCCAGACCCACGATCGCGCCGAACAGCCCGAAGACCTTGCCGCGCTCGTGCGCCGGGAAGGTGGCGTGCACGATCGACAGCACCTGCGGCACCATCAGCGCGGCCATACCGCCCTGCAGGATGCGCGAGGCGACCAGCATCTCCGGGTTCACGGCGAAGCCGCAGAGGGCCGAGGCGATCGTGAAGCCCCCTATGCCGACGAGGAAGAGCCGCTTGCGGCCGTAGACGTCACCGAGCCGGCCGCCCGTGATCAGACCGGCCGCGAAGGCCAGCGCGTAACCGGCGGTGATCCACTGGATCGATGTGAACGAGGCGCCGGTGTCCCGCGTGATGCTCGGGATGGCGATGTTGACGATCGTGACGTCCACCAGGTCCATGAAGGCCGCGGTCATCACGATCGCGAGCGCGAACCAGCGGCGCCTGTCCGCCGGGTCCTGCGGCGTGGCCGGCCCTGTCGACGCCGTGCGGGCGGCTGCCGTGACCGGCAGAGATTCGGATGAAGTCATGAGAGGAAGCTAGAGGTGCAACAGGTCAGAGAGTGACCTAATGGATGGGCATGCTGTACCCATGACCGACACCCCGGCACGACTGCTGAAACTGCTGTCGCTCCTCCAGACACCTCGCGAGTGGCCAGGCAGCGAGCTGGCCGAGCGGCTCGACGTCACCGCGCGCACCATCCGCCGCGACATCGACCGTCTCCGCGACCTCGGCTATCCGGTCGAGGCGTCGCGGGGTTCGGTCGGCGGCTACCGCCTGGTCGCGGGCACCGCCATGCCGCCGCTCCTCCTGGACGACGAGGAGGCGGTGGCCATCGCGGTGGGCCTGCGGGCCGGGGCCGGTCACGCCATCGAAGGCGTCGACGAGGCGTCCGTACGGGCTCTGGCCAAGCTGGAGCAGGTGCTTCCGTCGCGGCTGCGGCACCGGGTCTCCTCCCTGCAGAACGCCACCGTGCCCCTCACCCGCGGCGACGGTTCGACCATCGACCCCCGCACGCTCACGGCGATCGCCTCGGCGGTCACCGGGCGGGAACGGCTGCGCTTCGCGTACCGCTCGGGGGACGGCACCGCGTCCAGGCGGCAGGCCGAGCCGTACCGGCTGGTGAGTACCGGCAGCCGCTGGTACCTCGTCGCGTACGACCTGGACCGCGAGGACTGGCGCACCTTCCGGGTGGACCGGGTGAGCGAGCCCTTCGCCACCGGATCCCGATTCACCCCGCGCGAGCTGCCCACCAGCAGCGGGGACGCGGCGGAGTTCTTCGCCGCGTCGATGTCGCGCACACAGCCCGAGCTGCACCTCGACGTGACCTTCCGGGCCCCGGCGGGCTTCGTGACGGCACGGCTGCCCTCGACGCTCGGCCCGGTGGAGCCGACGGGCGAGCAGAGCTGCCGGCTGCGCACGGCCTCCTCCGACTCGATGGAGTGGGTGGCGCTGCGGCTGGCACTCGTGGAATGCGAGTTCGAGGTGCACGGGCCCCCGCACCTCGTGGAGCACCTCAGCGTCCTGGGTGCCCGCCTGACCCGCGCCGCGTCACCCCGGCCGGCGGCGGGGAGGACGTGAACGCTGCGGGGCGGACATGAATGAGCCCCGGCGCCGGGGGGGGTGGGCGCCGGGACTCAGCTCAGGGGACCGGAAAGGAGACCGGTCGTCGGGCCGGTGCGAACCGGCTTGATGGGGAGATTACGGGTTATCGGCTCACGCCGCAGCGTCAAAGCCCGTGTCGTGAGCCATTCGCTTCAATTCGAGCAATGCGTGCTTCTCGATCTGGCGGATCCGCTCCCGCGTCAGACCGTGCTGCTTGCCCACCTCGGTGAGGGTCCGCTCGCGGCCGTCCTCGATGCCGTACCGCATCTTGATGATGGAGGCGGTGCGGTTGTCGAGCTTGGAGATCAGGTCCTCGAGCTCCTCGCTGCGCAGCAGCGTCATCACGGACTGCTCGGGCGACACGGCGGAGGTGTCCTCCAGCAGATCCCCGAACTGCGTGTCGCCGTCGTCGTCCACGGACATGTTCAGGCTGACGGGGTCACGGGCCCAGTCCAGGACGTTGCCCACGCGCTCGGTGGTGGAGTCGAGCTCGGCGGCGATCTCCGCGTGCTCCGGGTCGCGCCCGTGCTCACGGTTGAACTCACGCTGCACACGTCGGATCCTGCCGAGCTCCTCCACGAGGTGGACGGGGAGCCGGATCGTGCGGGACTGGTCGGCGATGGAACGCGTGATGGCCTGCCGGATCCACCATGTGGCGTACGTCGAGAACTTGAAGCCCTTGGCGTAGTCGAACTTCTCGACCGCGCGCACCAGGCCCGCGTTCCCCTCCTGGATCAGGTCGAGCAGGGGCAGACCCGCCCTGGGGTAGCGCCTGGCCACGGCAACGACGAGCCGGAGGTTGGAGCGGATGAATATGTCCTTGGCGCGCTCGCTCTCGGCGACCAGCGCCTCCAGCTCCTCACGCTTCGCTCCGCCGGCCTCGCTCTCCACCACTCCGCCGAGGATCTGCTGGGCGTAGACGCCCGCCTCGATCGTCTGCGAGAGCTCGACCTCCTTGGCGGCGTCGAGCAGCGGTGTGCGAGCGATCTCGTCCAGGTACATGCCGACCAGGTCGCGATCGGCGATCTCCCCGCCCACGGCGCGAACACTGCTTGCCCGGTCGGTCCCGCCGGTGCTGGCGGACGAACGACGGGCGACGGCACGGGTTGCCATGCGTGCTCCCTTGCTGAGTAGGTCGCGACACCCTCCCGGGTGCCCTGCATCCGATGGAAACAACGACTGGAATCCGGACAGAATTCCCACGGGGGCCATTCGCTTTCGAGATCATGCAGTACCCTGTCGCCCCCAATGCAAGGACACAAGGTGCAGATACCCACAGAAGTGCAGGTCAGGCCCGGTATGGAAGCCGACCTGGAGGCCCTGACGGACATCTACAACCATTACGTCCGTGAGACCGCGCTCACTTTCGACACGGTTGCCTTCACCCCGGAGGAGCGCCTGCCGTGGTTGCGCTCCCATCCGGAAGACGGCCCCCACCGGCTCCTGGTTGCTCTGGACCCGAGTACCCGGCACAACGCTCCGCATGTCCTCGGCTATGCCACCAGCGGCCCGTTCCGCCCCAAGGCCGCCTACAGCACCTCGGTCGAGGTGAGCGTGTACTGCGCCCCCGACGCGACGGGCCGCGGCATCGGCACGCTCCTGTACAAGGCGCTGTTCGAGGCTCTGGCCGACGAGGACATCCACCGCGCGTACGCCGGGATCGCACAGCCGAACGAGGCCTCGGCCCGGCTGCACCACGCCTTCGGCTTCCGGCACATCGGCACCTACACGGAGGTGGGCCGGAAGTTCGGCCGGTACTGGGACGTGGCCTGGTACGAGAAGCCGCTGCTCAGCCGAACTGCACGGAGCGCTTCGCCAGACCCATCCAGAAGCCGTCGATGACACTGCGCCCCTGATCGAGTTCACCCTCGGCCGCGCCGAGGGTGACGAACAGCGGAGCGAAGTGCTCGGTGCGGGGATGGGCCAGCCGGCCCGCCGGCGACGCGTGCTCGAAGTCCAGCAGGGAGTCGACGTCCTGCGCCTGGAGCGCACGGTGCCCCCAGTCGTCGAACTCCGCCGACCAGCCGGGCGTGGAGCCCCCGGAGTGCCGCAGCGCCGCCAGGTTGTGCGTGAAGAAGCCGCTCCCGACGATCAGCACACCCTCGTCGCGCAGCGGCGCGAGCTTGCGCCCGATGGCCATCAGCTTCTGCGGGTCGAGCGTCGGCATCGAGATCTGGAGAACGGGGATGTCGGCGCCCGGGAACATCTCGACCAGCGGCACGTACGCCCCGTGGTCGAGGCCCCGGTCGGGGATGTCCTGGACCGGGGTCCCGGCGCCGCGCAGCAGCTTGCGGACGTCGTCCGCGAGCTTCGGGGCCCCCGGGGCGGCGTACCTCACCTGGTAGTAGTGCTCGGGGAAGCCCCAGAAGTCGTAGACCAGCGGGACGGCCCGGGTGGCGCCGAGAGCGAGCGGGGCCTCCTCCCAGTGCGCGGAGACCATCAGGATCGCCTTGGGCCGCGGCAGCCCCGCCGACCAGGCGGCGAGCTCGCCGGGCCAGACCGGGTCGTCGGCGAGCGGCGGCGCACCGTGGGAGAGGTAGAGAGCGGGCATACGTTCCGCGGCGGTTGTCATGACGCTCCCATTCCTCTGCTGATCAAGGTATGTGTGTTCACTACAGGTACCGGGAACTGGCATCTGCGCGAGCACCGGGGATTCGCGACCGGCTCTTGGGAACCGAGTCTTTGAATCTTCAAGTTCCAACTACCGGAGACCTTAGCCTTATCTAGTTCAACTTTCAAGAAAAGGTCGTACAGTGGAGTACATGACCACGGCATCCCCCGGCGGGCCTCGGTGGCTCACCGACGAAGAACAGAGCGTGTGGCGCGCCTATCTCCACGCCACCACGCTCATGGAGGACCATCTCGACCGCCAGTTGCAGCGCGACGCCGGCATGCCGCACGTCTACTACGGACTGCTCGTCCACCTCTCCCAGGCGCCCCGGCGGCGGAAGCGCATGACCGAGCTGGCCAAGGACGCCAAGATCACCCGGTCCCGCCTCTCGCACGCCGTCGCCCGGCTGGAGAAGAACGGCTGGGTCCGCCGCGAGGACTGCCCCTCCGACAAGCGCGGCCAGAACGCGATCCTCACCGACGAGGGCTACGCCATGCTGGCGCGGTCCGCGCCGGGGCACGTCGAAGCCGTACGCCAGGCGATGTTCGCCCGGCTCAGCCCTCAGCAGGTGCAGAGCCTCGGCGAGATCATGCAGGTCATCGCCACCGGCCTGCAGCCGGAGGGCACGGACGCGGATCTGCCCTGGCTCCGCTGAGCGGAACCAGGGCAGACGCACGGGGCCGTGCGCTCAGTGCGCGACGACCGGGATCTTGAACTCGTCATCGATCCCGTCCGCCAGGTCCCCCGAGCCGCTCGCGGCGCCGGTGCCCGGACGCCCGGTGTTGATCAGGACCACCGCGATCGCCGAGGCGGCGGCCAGGATGCCGACCGCCCACCAGATGGCGCTCGCGAAGCCGGCGACCATGGCCTGCAGCTGGAGCAGCTTCGGGTCGCCCGCACCGGCGGCGTGATCGGCGATGTACGCGGTGGTGGCACCGGCGGCGATGGTGTTGAGCAGCGCCGTACCGATGGCCCCGCCGACCTGCTGCGAGGTGTTCACCATCGCGGAGGCCACACCCGCGTCACGCGGCTCAATGCCGTGCGTGGCCAGCGACATGGCCGGCATGAACGCCGTGCCCATGCCCAGGCCGAGCAGCAGCTGGCCCGGCAGGATGACGGCCGCGTACGAGGTGTCGATGTCCAGCTGGGTCAGCAGCAGCATGCCGACGGCCGCCACCAGGAACCCGGGGCCCATCAGCAGCCTCGGCGGGACCCGGGTCATCAGCCGGGCCCCGATCTGCGTGGAACCGGTGATCATGCCGACGATCATCGGCATGAACGCGAAGCCGGTCTTGACCGGCGAGTATCCCTTGACCACCTGCAGGTAGTACGTCAGGAAGAGGAAGAGCCCGAACATCGCGATGATGGCGAGGCCCAGCGAGAGGTAGACCCCTCCACGGTTGCGCTCGGTCAGGACGCGCAGCGGCAGCAGCGGCGACTTCACACGCGACTCGGTGATGACGAAGGCCAGCAGCAGCACCGCGGCCGCGACGAACATGCCGATGGTCAGCGAGTCCGACCAGCCGGCCGACTCGGCACGGGTGAAGCCGTACACCAGCGAGACCAGGCCCAGCGTGGACAGGACGACGCCGGGGATGTCGAGCGCCGAGCGGTTGCGGCCGCCGGCCGGCTCACGGATGACGAAGTAGGCACCCGCGGCGGCGACGATCGCGAACGGGATGTTGACGAAGAAGGTCCAGCGCCAGTTCAGGTACTCGGTCAGGAAGCCGCCCAGGATCAGGCCGACCGCGCCACCGCCACCGGCGATGGCCCCGTAGATACCGAAGGCCTTGGCGCGCTCCTTGGCGTCCGTGAACATCACGGCGAGCAGGGAGAGGGCCGCGGGGGCGAGCAGGGCGCCGAAGACACCCTGCAGTGCGCGGGAGCCGAACATCATCGCCTCGCCCTGGGCCGCGCCGCCGAGCGCGGAGGCCGCGGCGAATCCGAGCAGGCCCACGACGAAGGTGCGCTTACGGCCCCACAGGTCGGCGATGCGTCCGCCGAAGAGGAGGAGTCCGCCGAACGCGAGGGCGTAGGCCGTGATGACCCACTGCTTGTTGCCCTCGGAGATGCCCAGGTCGGTCTGGGCGGAGGGCAGGGCGATGTTCACGATGGTCGCGTCGAGCACGACCATCAGCTGGGCGAGGGCGATGAAGGCCAGCGCTTTCCAGCGGCTGGGATCCGGAAGGGTGCCGGCTGTTTTCGACATGGGAGTAGCCACCTAAGGACACGAAGAGTTCCGGGTCCGGCGCACGGGCCGCGAACGGACCGCGTACGAAACCGGAAAAGGGCGAACGGGGCCGACGGCCGGACCATGAGGTCCGGGCCGGCTTTCAGGGCGGGTGCGGCCGCCGAGGGCTGCTTACCGAGGGCTGTGGGTCGGGGTTCTCCGGTGCGCGGGTGTCAGCACCCGCTGCGCAGGTCCTCCAAGGTCGCCGCCGATCCGGGCAGCTCGGAGCGGGCCGGGGCTTCCAGACCGTCCAGGAACAGCTGCAGATGGCGGTGGGTGAACCGGTCTATGTCCAGGCAGGCGATGCCGGGCAGCGGCCGGGTGAGCTGGGAGAGGGCGACGAGTACGTCACCGACGGCGATGTCGGCGCGCAGCCTCCCTGCGGACATGGCACGCTCCACGAGCCCTTCGACGGCCTCTTCGAGGCGTCGGCGCTCGGCGAGCAGTTCGGGATGGTCGGTGTCGAAGCCGCCGGACAGCATCGGGCACAGGGCGCCGATCCGTTCGTCGGCCGCCGCGTGCACGAAGCGGCTGAGGGCGGCGAAAGGGTCGGACTCGGCCGCGACGGCCTCCTCCACCCGGTCGGTGGTGCGGGAGGTGACGGCGAGGACGACCTCGTGGATCAGGGCCGCCCGGTCGGGGAAGTTCCGGTAGAGCGTGGCGTTGCCGACTCCTGCCCTCCGCGCGACCTCGTCCAGCGGCACATCCGGGCCGAACTCGACGAACATCTCGCGCGCGGCCGCCACGATCCGCTCCCGGTTGCGCAGCGCGTCGGCCCGCGGGCGGGACGTACGGCGCTGTGCGGCGCAGGTGGCGACGGAGGCGACGGACTTCACGGCTTCCCTTTCCGGTGGATGACCGGCCCTCGCGTCAACCGGGGACCGTTTCCCCGTTTCGCGGGGACACAGGTGCAAACGGGGAGAGGATCCCCGGTTATTTCCCGGCCTCATGTGACCTGCATCACATGGATGCCGTGCCGGAAACCCTCCATCGGCGCACCCAGCGAGCGGTCCCCCACGACCCGGCAGAGGCTGATCGCCAGAGCGCAGTGCAGGACCGGCTGGCTGCCGCGGACCGAAGGCGACGCCCTATGCAGCAGCCCCGCCACCGGATACGCGGACACCGCCGCCCCCTCGCGCTCGCCGGAGCGACGGCCCTGGTCATCGCCACGATGGCATCGGCCAGCTCCACCCTCCCCATCGCCAGCCGCGCCTCCGCCGGACCGGCCGCCACCCCTCGGGGCACCGGCCTCGCACCGTGCCGAATACCCACGGCCATGGGCGTGCAGATGTCGGAGGGCATGCCGACGGCCCCCGGCTACGCACGCTCCACCGGCCGGATCAAAGCACTCAACCTGATGATCGACTTCCCCGACGCGCAGGCGACGGAACCGGCCGGGGACCGGCTCGCGGAATTCTTCCCGCAGACCTCCGACTGGTTCCGCACCAGCTCCTACGGCCGGCTCACCTACCTGCCCGAAACACCCGTGAAGGACTGGCTGCGGATGCCGCTGCCGTTCTCCGAGTACGGCATCGAGCGCGGCTCACCGTACGAACCGGGCTACCGCAAGATGGTCAAGGACCTGGTGACCGTCGCCGATCCGAAGGTCGACTTCTCGGCGTACGACCTGGTCAACGTACTGGTCACCCCCAACGCCGGCCCTTCGGCGCTGGACACCGTCCTCTCGGTGACCTTCTCCGGCAACGACGACGCCCCGTTCGCCGACGGCACCCCGCTCGCCAACACGTCCTTCGTCTACAGCCGCCAGGACGACGGCTCGGGCTCGTACGCGGAGACCGGTTACCGGGTGCTGCCCCACGAGAACGGCCACGTCTTCGGGCTGCCCGACCTCTACACGATGGAGGGCGGGGGCTCCGTGGGGCACTGGGACATCATGTCCGAGGACTGGGGGGCCAACAACGACCTCCTGGGCTGGCACAAGTGGAAGCTCGGCTGGCTGGCCGACGACCAGATCAGCTGCGCCGCCATGCCCGGCACCAGCGAGCACGTCCTCGGACCGCTGGCCACGACGGGCGGCCCCAAGCTGGTCTTCGTGCCGGTGAGCGCGGAGTCCGGCTACGCGGTGGAGGTGCGGACCGCGGAGGGCAACGACGAAGCGGTCTGCCGGCCCGGCGTCCTCGTCTACAAGGTGAGCTCCGACGTCGACACCGGCCAGGGCCCGGTCTCCGTCGAGGACAGCACCGAGGACAGCGGCGGCTGCACCCGGCGGCCCAATGTCCACGCCGAGCTCTCCGACGCCCCGTTCGAACCCGGCGAGACGTTCACCGACCGGGCGGACGGCATACGCATATCCGTACGGGAGAAGGACCCCGACGGGAACTACCGGATACGGATCACCCGGCCGTAGACGGCCCTAGAAGCCCTGCCGCGCGTGCTCCTGGACCACGCCGCGCAGCTCCCGCTTGAGGATCTTCCCCGTGGCGTTCCGCGGCAGCGGCTCCCTCGTCACCAGCACATGGGCGGGGACCTTGAATGCCGCCAGGCTCCGGCCCACGTGCTCCCGCAGCGCGTCCCGTGACGGCGGAGGCCGGGCTCACCCGGACGACCGCCGCGACCTCCTCGCCCAGGACCGGGTGCGGGACGCCGAGCACCGCCGCGTCCTCGACGTCGGGGTGATCGTGCAGTGCGGCCTCGACCTCCACGCAGTACACGTTCTCGCCGCCCCTGATCACCATGTCCTTGATCCGGTCCACGACGGACACCCGCCCGTCCCGGACGACGGCGAGGTCCCCCGTACGGAACCAGCCGCCGGTGAACGCCTCGGCCGTCGCCGCCTCGTCACGCCAGTAGCCACGGACCAGGGACTGGCCGCGCAGCCACAGCTCGCCGGTCTCGCCGTCCGGGAGCGCCTCGCCCGCGGGTCCGGCGATCCGCACCTCGGTGACCGGCGTCGGGGTTCCGACGGAGTCCGGGTGCGCCCGGTAGGCGGCGCCGAAGACGGCCAGCACGCCGCCGCTGGTCTCGGTCAGGCCGTAGCCGTTGCGCGGCTCGATCCGCTCGCCGTGCCGGGCCGTGAGCCGGGCGACCAGATCCGGCGGAGCCGCGGCGCCTCCGGTGTTCAGCCCCTTCAGGCTCTCCAGACCGTCGCCCGCGCGGTCCGCCGCCGCGAGCAGCTGGAGCGCGGTGGCCGGGACGCCCGCGTAGTGGGTGACCCCGTGCCGGCGGATCAACCGCAGGGCCTCCTCGGCATCCCACTTCTCCATCAGGACGAGGGTGCCGCCCGCCGCCATCGCCGCGTACAGGCCGGTGAACGCGGCGACGTGGAAGAACGGGAACGTCATCAGCGTGACCGGCGCCGGCCCCTGCCCCGGGACCACTCCACGCCGCAGCGCCGAGGCTGCCGCCTGGTAGCGCGGGTTGAGGGCCGCTCCCGCCTGCGCGAGGTGGGTGGCCACGGCCCCCTTGGGCCGCCCGGTGGTGCCGGAGGTGTAGATGATCGTGGAGTCGTCCTCGGGCCTGATCTCCACCTCGGGCGGCGCGGCGTACGGATCGGGCTCCGGCAGATCCGCGTACCTCTCGGCCCCGGGCGGCAGCTCCCCCTCGCCGTGGAAGACGACGAGGGGCGCCCCCGTCCTCCGGCACCGGTCCGCCACCTTCGGCACCTGCTCCCCGTCGACCAGCAGCACCGCCGGCTCGCAGTCGTCGAGGGCGTAGCCGAACTCCGCCTCGGTCCACCAGGTGTTGAGCGGTACGGCGACGAGACCGGCGAGCTGCGCGGCCCAGAACGCGATCTGCCACTCGGGGTGATTCCGCATCGCCACCACGGCCCGGTCACCGGGGCGGAGCCCGTACGACTCGGTGAGCCGCCGGGCGAGCGAGGAGGCGGCCGCGAAGAACTCGCCGTACGAGCACATCCGTTCGCCGGAGATCAGGAACGGCTGGTCACCGAAGGCCCAGGTGGTCTCCACGAACTCCCGCAGTGTGCGCGGGCCGTTCGCGTAGACCAGGGGCCCGTGCTCGGCGCGCACCACGGCGAACGGCGCCCCGGGACCGGTCAACGCCTCGATACGGGCGGAGGCGTCCAGGTCCGGCGAGCGGCCGGGGTCGTCTGTGTGCGACACGAACGGCCTCTCCACGTACGGACTCAGCGACCCGGCGACGCTATGCCCGCACCCTGCCCGCGTCAACCGGCCACCACCGGCTTGGCCTTGGTCAGGGGCAGCATCACCAGGGTGACCAGGAGGGCGGCGGCCGCGAAGCCCGCGCTGATGAGGAAGGCGTCGTGGAAGACCGTGGTGCGGGCCTGGTCGACCAGTTCGGGCACACCCTTGCTCCGCGCCTCCAGTTCGTCGACCCGGCGGAAGGCGTAGGTGGCGGCGACGGCGAGGCCGAGGGCTCCGCCGATTTCCTGGGAGGTGTTGATGAGGCCGGCGGCCAGACCCGACTCGTGCTCCTCGGAGCCTGCGAACGCGGAGATCTGGAGTGGCACGAAGGAGGCGCCCAAACCGAGTCCGCAGATGATGAACGCGGGCAGCAGGTCGACGGGGTAGGCCGCGACGGACGGCGCCCTCCACAGCAGCAGCATGCCGGTGCCGACCAGGGTGAGCCCGGTCATCAGGACCGGCTTGGCGGCGACCTTGGTGATGACCTGCGAGGCGACGCCCGCACCGACGGCGGTGGTCAGGGCGAGCGGGACGTACGCGAGACCGGTGGTGACGGCCGAGTAGTCGAGCACCTGCTGCATGAAGAGGCTGGCGAAGAAGAACAGGCTGACGCAGGTGCCCAGGAGCAGGATCGCGATGACGTTGGCGGCGCGCAGGGACGGGCGGCGGAAGACGCCGAGCGGCACCAGCGGGGCCGCCGCGCGGCGCTCGATGAAGAAAAAGCCGGCCAGCAGCAGGGCGGAGAGGGCGAACCCGCCGTAGATACGGGTCATGGGGACGTCGGAGTCGTCGACGGTCTGGCCGAGGGTGAAGATCAGCAGGATCAGGCCGGCGGTGAGGACGACGGCCCCCGCGATGTCGAAGCCGCGGGGGCGCTCGGCGGCGCGGCTCTCACCGACGACCATCGGGGCGACCAGGGCGCCGATGAGACCGATCGGCACATTGACGAAGAAGATCCAGCGCCAGCCCGGCCCGTCGGTGAGCAGCCCGCCCAGGGTGACACCGGCGACGGCGGCGACCCCGCTGAGGGCGCCCCACACGCCGAGCGCCTTGTTGCGCGCCGGGCCCTCCTCGAAGTTGCCGGTCAGCAGGCTGAGTGCGGCGGTGGCCATGAACGCGGCGGCCAGGCCCTGGGCACCACGCGCGCCGATCAGCATGGCGGAGTTCTGCGCCAGCCCCGCGAACAGCGAGGACACGGCGAAGAGGACCAGACCGGTCCGGAGCATCCGGCGACGGCCGAGGGTGTCGGCGAGCCGGCCGGTCAGCAGCAGGAATCCGCCGAGCAGCATGCCGTACGTGGTGACGACGTACTGCAGAGCCGTCTGTGAGATGTGGAGATCGTCCTCGATGGTGGGAAGGGCGACGTTCACGATCGACACGTCGAGGAACGTCATGAAGCCGGCGAGGCAGAGGAAGGCCAGGATGAGGCCGGGGCGACGGGCGGGCCCGGCGTCCGGCTTCGCTGCGGATGGGCTCAGGGACTCTTGAACTGACATGACAACTCCTCGGAGAACGCGGAACGGATGAGGGGACGCGGCGAAGCCCCGTGGAGCGGGGAGAACGGCATGGCTGACGGCCGGTAACGGCGGTGCTCTGTGGCGTCTTCCGGGAAGCTAGCATCCTGAATAAAGTAGGTACCTAGAAGAAAGTGACTACCCGGAGGTTCGTATGAACACCAGCACCGCACGGCCGGGCGCCCGGACCGCCCCCGCTCAGGAAGTGACCTCGGAGCAGGCGTGCCCGATCGCCCCGGTGCTCGACATCGTCTTCAGCCGGTGGACGACGCCGATCCTCTGGACGCTCCATACCTTCGGGCGCCAGCGCTTCGTCGTGCTGCAGCGCACCATCGGCACCATCACTCCGAAGGTGCTCACCCAGCGCCTGCGGCAGATGGAGCGCGACGGGCTCGTGGTGCGCACGTACCACCCGGAGGTGCCCCCCAGGGTCGAGTACGAGATCAGCGAGCTCGGCAGCAGCCTGGCGCCGCTCTTCGCCCACCTCGCGGACTGGTCCGCGGAGAACCTGCCGCGTGTCGAGAAGGCGCGGCAGGATTTCGACCAGGCCGAGTAGACCGCCTCCGCCCGCTCCCCTGCGCAGCGGCCGGGTGGGCGGGGCGCGCCGACGGGAACACCGGCGCCCGGCGTTCGACAGCCGCGCCGGGCAGGAGCGCCGGCCGCAGCTGGGCACAGCCGCCGCCCGAGCCGCCCAGGACGGAGAAGCGCCCCGTCGCGGAACGCACCCACCCGCTACACTGATCCCGGTGCAGGGCCACGGCCCCGCACCGCACGGCTCACCGGAACCGAATGCCCGGGCCCAACTGGACCCGGACACACGTTTTCGGAGCCGCGCCTTCGCCTTCGTAGCTCAGGGGATAGAGCACCGCTCTCCTAAAGCGGGTGTCGCAGGTTCGAATCCTGCCGGGGGCACCAGGAAAGGGCCCGGACCGATCATGGTCCGGGCCTTTTTGACGGCACCGTTTGACGGCAGTCGTGCTTCAGGCGCCCGGCAGACGGCGCTTGAGCAGGCGGTCCATGTGGCTGATCGCCTCACGCTGCGTGTCGTGGACGACGTGGGTGTAGACGTCCATCGTGGCAGCGGAAGAGCCCGGCGGCGGCGCCCCTTGGGATCGTCGTCGTAGAGAACGCCGCGCCGGCGCTGAGTCTGCTGGCGGACGTAGAGGACTCGGTTCTCGAGGTCCACGTCAGTCCAACGAAGCCCGACCAGTTCCCCGCGCCGCAGGCCCATCGTGATGGCGAGGACGAACGCTGCGTACGTAGCACCCGGTGCGATTCTTTGGCAGTAGCCGCGGTGGTCTTGTTCTCCAGGTGGACGAGGAAGCGCCGGACATCAGCGACACCGAGCGACTCCAGCCGCTTCCCTCCGACCATGGGCACCGAGTACAGCCGGACATGTGCTTCGTATGTGTCGTAGGTGCTGAGCCTGCGCCGAGGCTTCGGCTGCGCCCGCGCTCCTGCCTTCGGCCCGCTCGGCGCTGCCGCCGCCGCCGACGCGCGCCCGCAGTGGGTAGGCCCGAGGGCATGAGACGAGAACCAAGCCCGCGGCTTCAAGACATGCCTCCGGCGGGGGTGCTCAGACTCCGGGACGGGAGGGGCGCCGTTCGCGGGTGCCGGCGGATTCGTGGTGAGCGTGGTGGGCTCCCATCCCGACCACCTCTGACCCAGGCAGAGCCGAGCAGCCCCGGCCCAGGGCGTCAAGGTCGTTCGTACAGTGGAGCGCTCCACCTTGACGCCCTGAACCACGCCCGCTCCACGGTGTGTGGGTCGAAGGCGGACGGGATGGGAGCTGGGGTGAGTGGCGGGTAACGGATGGTGGTGAAACTTCGGCTCGAAGGACGGGCACATGAGGCAGCCATCGCAGTCTCCGTCGAGCTAAGACCACCGCTTGATGATCTTTGCTGGGCTTTCCGGGGCCGCCCATACCTGGATACGGATCTTCTCAGTGGTCTCGGGGCTCTCGTGAGAGTCGACGTCGGCCTTAGACGCCCGAGCCAAGTTGCTCTGGGACACGCGGACGCGGTTCCAGCCTGGCGGGACCTCGAATGTCGCCGCCTCGGGGGCATAGTCCGTGCAGCCCAGAACCGCCAGGTGACCCAACGACACATCGAGGCCGGCCTCAACAACGTGATCGAATTCCGAGCTGTCATCACTCGGCTCCTGAGGAAGGACGACGACAGTGACGGATACGTTGACATTGACCACTGTGCCGATGCCAAGCGCATCCGGTGCAACCGCGAGGTGATCGGCAACGGCCTGTTCAGTCCACGCGTCGCTCAGATCACGGTCCGAATCCGCGTCGGATACGTGTATCTGGAAGTAGTCGGCGAAGAGGGTGAGTTCTGTCGTTGTCGTCATGGCGGCACAGTGCCATGCAGCACTGACAGCCAGGGTCGGATGCCTGACACCAACAGGGGCGGACCGCCGCGGTCGATGTCGAACCTCAGCGGACAGTCGGCCGAGCAACAAGGCGGGTTGGCCGACGTCGGCGACTCCCCATGATCGACCTGATAAGGATGAGGCCAGACCTCAAAATCAGATTCCTAGGCCGTCGCCCGCCGGACCTGGTAATTCCAGCGTGTGAGCGACCGGACTACGGTCTCGGCGCCAATGGGGTTGGCGCTGTGCACAAAGACCGTTCCGATTCGGAAAGGCCGTCCGTTGAAAGCGGCTTCTTCCATGAGGGTCACCACGGGCAAGATGCTGTCGTCGCCGCCGAGGTCGTGGTCGAGCCAGAGTTGGTCGATGAAGCTGCCGCGATGCTCTTGCAGGAGCTTGACACCTTCGCCGCTGGTGCGCGCGATCTGCGTGGCCCAGGGCAGCGACCGGAGGTCGTCAATGCCAAGGATGACGGGCGTCGGTGCGGGCGACTCTTCTTTCACCCGCCCATCATCACAGCACGACGAATACACGGCCTGACGTACCACCCATGGCCCCGGCGTAGTTGACCTTGAAAAACGCGCGGCAGGGGAACCTGATCCGAGGTGCCGACGTCGAAGGTCGGAACACGAGAGCCTCACCACGGGCGCGATCTCATTCCCGTGCTGAGTGATGGCGAGGTCACTCGGCAAAGAGGAGGCACTCCTCTTCTTTGCAGCATCTACTGAGGGGGACACACATGAGCTGGACCAGGCGATCCGGCGGCTTGCTAGTGGCGGCGGCCATGGTGACGTCAGTAGCCGCGTGCACGGCCGACAGCGGTGGCGGTGGAGCCTCCTGCGTCGCTCAGTACACCTACCAGGGCATAACGTATCAAGACGTGGGGAACGTGGAATTCACACTCGGGAAGAAGCTCGGAGTCGCCACCGAACCACCCTGCGAAGACACCGGCGGCCGGGGCAAGAGCGAGGAGCCGGCCGGTTTGACGGAGACTGCCTACGAAGTGGACGGCATCTCTCCCAAGGTCGCCATCGCCGTTGGGGACACGCCGGAGACAGCCACGTTCTTCGCCGTTTCCTCCGACTCGGAGCTCCCACCCGAGGTACAGAAACTGATCGACGGTTCCTGATCTGAAACGCGGGTTTCGGTGTGGTTCCAAGTCTGACGCCACACCGAACGTGACCAACCTCAGCCCGAAGAAGCAGGGCCTGCACGACCGGCTGGTCGACAGCAGCGTGGTCATGCGGAATCGGTGATGGTGCAGTCATAACGGGCGATCACGCACAGCAACCCGGACCGGACCGCTCCTATAAGCGCTCGAGGGCGGCCGCGGGCGAGTTCATATCGAGAGGTCGGTCCGTGCCACAGACGTGCCAGAAGGAGCGGGGACTTACGGGGAAGTGCGGCTACTGGCGAGGGCCACAGCCGGCAGACGCCGAAGTCGATATCCCGCAGGTCAAACCCCAACCCGCCCCACCACGCTCCTAAAGCGGGTGTCGCAGGTTCCAATCCTGCCGGGGCACAGGAAAAGGGCCAGCTCAGGAGGGTTTCCTCCCAGGCTGGCCCTTCGTTGTGTTCGGGGGTTGATCGCTACTCCGTGACGAAGGGGGCGTAGCCGTCTGGCACCTCGCTGACTTGCAAGTCCGAGAACAGCAGGGTGAGACGGTGTGCGTTGGTCTCGATGCGAACCTCATGGAAGTCGATCCCGACGGCTTGCGTCCAGCGGCGGGTCGCTTCCGACGCGGGGAGAACCTTCGCGCCTGGGTACAACACAGGCCGCTCGGGCACGTCGTAGCGGTCTGCGCCCTTGACCCGGCAGGGATTGCGGCGGATCAGTTCGTCGTCAACGGGACGGTCATCGACATCGCCTCCCTGCGCGTAGTCGGCTGGGCAACCGCCGATCACCTGCGAACCGAGCTGGTGGCCGAGGCGCTGACAGCCGCCTGCCGGCAGCGTCGCCCCACCCATTCCGTGATCTTCCATTCGGATCGCGGCTGTCAATACACGAGCCAGCAATTCGCCGTTCTGGCAGCCTAGTTCGAGGTCCGACTGTCGGTCGGCCGCACTGGTCAGTGCTGGGACAACGCGCTCGCGGAGTCATTCTTCTCGACCATCAAACGCGAACTGCTCGGCACCTCCGCCTGGCCCAGCCGGGCCACCGCCCGCACCGCGATCTTCGATTTCATCGAGGGCTGGTACAACTTGCACCGATTGCACAGCAGCCTCGGCTACCTCAGCCCCGCCGAGTACGAGACCGCACTCGCAGCCTGACCACCACACCAAAGGTGTCCGTCAAAGCGGAACAAGCTCAGAGGGCGTGCTGTACAGCAGTGGAGTACAGCAACCAGCTCGACCGTTCATGCACCCTGCGGGCTGTCTGGGCTGCACGCAAGAGAACGGCCCTGATTCACCTGGCCAAGGGCCGCTCATCTGCGGTGGGTGGCGGATGTGAACCCCCCGGTGACATCTCCTGACGCACCGGTTCCCAAGATCACTTAAAGATGAAATCCGCACAAGCGACGATCGCGGACAGCACCCCTACTGCGACACCCAGGGATGCACTCATCTGCTGCCTGTCCTGCGTAAGTACGGTGCTTGGCCCCTGCCCCTCCTCGCCTGCTCCACGCATTGCCTTCAAGCCCTGCCACTTGTGCTCCCGGATCCAGCAGCCGCGCAACAGGCCGTGAGCGTTGTTGCGGCATCTCCCCTGGCGGCCCATGGCTATGCACCTCAACGGCGCGGATAGCAGAAAGTAGAGGACCGATGCTCCTGCTACCACGACGAACACCACCGGCCCGATGACGTTCGCAGCCCAAGCCAAGATCCCCAATACGAGGATCACGACTCCCCAATGCTTCTTTAAGAAGTCCCATAACCCGCCCATACGCATGGACTGTAGGAGGTTCTTGGCGGTGCCGGTAGTGCGCCTGATGGGGCCGACTTGGCGCTCCGCCGGGCTTTGGACGCATGCCATAACCGAACGCGGGTCGTGCCAGGTGAGTGCCCAACTGCGTGACAACGCAGTCGGACGGAGGCGGACGCCAGCGCACGCCGAAGGACGATCGCAGCAGCTCACAGGGGGGCGGGCCCGAGGTCGAGCACTCCCCCAAGTTGCTTCGGGACGAAGCGGTCCAGTCCCTGTGCGGTGTCCACGAACGGCACGGCAGTGGGGCTCTCCGGGGCACGAGCCGCCGCGTTTCACGCTCCTCGGTAGCATCCCGGTCCCCTGAGGTTGTGGCCATGCCGAGGAGCAGGCTAGGTCCCGTCTTTCGGCGGGGTTGCTCGCAGACGGGCCCGGTGGCTGGCGACGTTGAGACGATTGCCGCATACCTCGGGCATGCAGTACCGCCGGCGTCCGGCCTTGCTCGTGTCCACGAAGACGCCCTCGCAGTCGGGTGAGCTACAGGGCCGGAAGCGGTCATGGTTCAGGGATTGCAACGTGCCGAGCAGTCCCGTGCCGATGACGGCGGCCATCCGGTCCGCGATCGAGGCGTTGGATGGCACGGCAACGCACCATTGCCAGCGGTTTGCAGCGTCACGGCAGAGGGTCGGGCCGCTCCCTGCTCTCCGGACGAGTGCAGTTGCGGCATCGACCATCTCGGCAGGTGTGGCTAGTTCCAGGACGTCTCGTACCTCCTGGCGGAGGACGTGCACCTGGTCCACGTCGCTGTCGGCCAGCTCTCGTTCGTGCGCCGCTTCATCTGCATCCATGCCGTGATCGTTGAGGAACCGCCCCAGGGCATCGGGGCTCGGAAGTGCCTCTCCGGTGCTCTTTCGCACTTGGGGCGAGGTATTGACGAGGTCGGTCGCCATCCCCGCCCCCAGCTTGTAATCGGAGAAATCGACGTACACACCTTACTCCTCTGCTACGGTAACCGGAGTAAGAAATTATACCCATTACGCTGGAGGGATCGACGGTGCGCACATCCATAGAGGCCGAGCATTGGGGACTACCCGACCGGATCCGCGTATCCGGCGGCGAGGTAGCGGCCAGAACCTTCGGAGAGGGGCCACCGGTCGTCCTCGTCCACGGCACGCCGGCCTGGTCGTACCTGTGGCGCAAGGTCGTACCGGTCCTAACTCGCCAACACACCGTCTACGTCTGGGACCTACTTGGCTTCGGCGACTCCCGAGCCGCCCCAGGTATCGCCCCCTCAATCGCCCAGCAGGCCCACACCCTGGCCGAACTCATCGAACACTGGGGCCTTCACGCGCCCAGCCTGGTCGGACATGACATCGGCGGGGGCATCGTGCTGCGAACCCATCTGATCGAACGGATCCCCGTCCACAGCCTCGCGCTCCTGGACGCCGCCGTACTCGGCCCGTGGAACACACCGTTCACCGAACACCAGCAGCGATACGAGGACGCCTACCGCACCATGCCGGCCCACATCTTCAGCGACATCATCTCCGCACGCCTGCATACCGCCGTCCACCAACCCATGGACGACGCCACCGCAACCGCCTACCTCGCCCCGTGGGCCGGCGAAACCGGACAGGCGCGCTGGCTCGACCAAGTGTCCGCCGTCACCTTCAGCGACACCATTGACGTCGTCGACCAACTGGACAGGATCTCCACTCCCACCCTCGTCCTCTGGGGTGAAAACGATGAGTGGCTCGCGCCGGCCACCGGGGACGAACTCACCGCCGCAATACCCGGTGCCTGCCAAGCCGCCATCGTCCAAGCGGGACACTTCCTCACCGAGGACAACCCACACGACGTCGCGCATGCGCTCCTACAGTTCCTCGGATCCACACCGCGGACATGACCACACTCAACTCCGACACGCGCACAAGCTGCCTTCGATTCAGGCGACATGCACTGCCGAAGACAAAGCAGTTTGGGCGGGCAGCAGCACGGCTGGCCGACGGGCGTCGGTACAGCAGCGAAGTACAGCAACCTCGCCGACCGTTGGCAGCCACAGGCCCCTGTGGTCATCGCTCGCGGCTCGGCCACGGTGGACAGCCGCAACAACCTCGCTGGCGCCTACGAGACGGCCGGGGACCTGGGGAAGGCCATCCCGCTGTGCGAGACCACGCTCACCCAGTGCGAGCAGGTCCTCGGCAACACCCACCAGAAACCGACAGCACCTCGCACCGTCCGCCTTAACCCGCACCGGCCTACATGACCTTCAATGGCCGATCTCTGTAGAGCTAGGGATCAGGAGGTCACCAGGTACAGCCGGACGTGCGCTTCGTACTTGTCGTACGTGCTGAGCTTCCGCCGAGGCTTCACCACATTGGCCAACCGATAGGGCAGCCACTCGGAGAGGCTGGACCCCTCGGGGGCGTGCCGTAGCGAAGGAAACGGCTCAGGGCAGCCATTGCGAGAGGTTCGGTTTCCCTACCTGACCTCGATCATCCGCTCGCACGTCGGCCGAGGCCGGCGGCGTACGCAGAACGAGCACCGCCATGTCGTCGTGGCCGTCACTCGGGTGATGATCGGCCAGGGCGGCACACAGTTCGTGGACCGAAGCCCGAGCGTGGCGGTTGGCGGTCGCGGCGAGTGAGTTCAGCCCTTGTTCCAGCGGCTCGTCGTGGTGCTCGACGACGCCGTCGGTGTAGAGGATGACGGTGCTGTTCGCCGGTAGCGCGAAGGAATGGTCAGGCCGTGGCAGCGTGGCGTCCACCCCGAGGGGCAACCCGGGATCCGCGTCGAGGTAGCGCGTGGTGCCGTCAGGCAGCAGGACGAGGGGCGGTGGGTGGCCGGCGCTGGACCAGTGCAGGGTCCAGCGCCGGCGGCCGCCTCAGCTGGGCGCGGGCGGTGTAGAGGGCGGCGGTACAGTCGGCGGGCCGGAGCCGATGATCAGGCGTCATGTATCTCGCTCACGCCGTGGCCTCCGGAGCGATCTCCTCGATCAGGCCCTCGACCAGTGCCTTGATCTCGTCGCGGATGGGGCGGACGGCTTCCACGCCCTGACCGGCCGGGTCTTCCAGCTTCCAGTCGAGGTAGCGCTTGCCCGGGAAAACGGGGCAGGTGTCGCCGCACCCCATCGTGATGCACACGTCGGACTCACGGACCGCGTCGATGGTGAGGATCTTCGGAGTCTCGGCCGAGATGTCGATGCCGACCTCGGCCATCGCTTCGACGGCGGCGGGGTTCACGGCGTCGCCGGGGTTCGAGCCGGCGGAGCGGACCTCGACGCGGTCCCCGGCCAGGTGAGTCAGCCAGGCGGCCGCCATCTGGGAGCGGCCGGCGTTGTGGACACAGACGAACAGGACGGACGACTTGCCGGAAGACTCGGCCATGATGATCGTTTCTCTCGTCGCACGGCGGGACCAACCGCCTATGACCTCAGTCCCCGCTGGTATCAGCGAGTGATGATGTGACAGTATCAGCGCATGCTGACTTCAGCCGATCCTGATCTGATCCGGGTGCTGGGCGATCCGCTCCGCCTCCGGATCGTGACCCTGCTGGCGCGCGAGACGCTCTGTACGACGCACCTGGTCGAGGAGACCGGCGCGAAGCAGACCAACCTGTCCAACCACATGAAGGTCCTGCGCGAAGCCGGCGTGGTGGAGACCGAGCCGTGCGGCCGCTTCACCTACTACAAGCTGCGCCCCGAGATCCTCGCCCGCCTCTCCGACCAGTTCGCGGCCCTCGCCGAGTCCGCTCGCACCGCTTCAGAGAACAAGAGGGCCTGCCCGTGACCTCCGCCGAGCCCACCACGGCCCCCACGGGCACATCACCGGAGGCCGGAGCGGACGACTCGGTCGTCAAGAAACTCTCCACTCTCGACCGCTACCTCGCGGTGTGGATCCTCATCGCCATGGCTGTCGGTCTGGGCCTGGGGCGCCTCGTCCCGGGCATGAACGACGCGCTGGCGAAGATCGAGATCGGCGGGATTTCCCTGCCGATCGCAATCGGCCTGCTCGTGATGATGTACCCGGTGCTGGCCAAGGTCCGCTACGACAAGCTCGACCGCGTGACCAGCGACCGCACGCTGATGGTGTCCTCGCTGGTCATCAACTGGGCCGTCGGCCCCGCCGTCATGTTCGCCCTGGCGTGGATCTTCCTGCCCGACCTGCCCGAGTACCGCACGGGACTGATCATCGTCGGTCTCGCCCGCTGCATCGCGATGGTCATCATCTGGAACGACCTCGCCTGCGGCGACCGCGAAGCTGCTGCCGTCCTCGTCGCATTGAACTCCGTGTTCCAGGTCATCATGTTCGGTGTGCTGGGCTGGTTCTACCTGGACCTGCTGCCGCAGTGGCTGGGCCTGGGCAACGGACAGGGCCTCGAGGTCCCCGTGTGGCACATCGCGCTGAACGTCATCGTCTTCCTCGGCATCCCGCTCCTGGCCGGCTTCCTCACCCGCCGCATCGGCGAGAAGAAGATGGGCCGCGAGTCCTACGAGACGAAGTTCCTGCCGAAGATCGGTCCCTGGGCGCTGTACGGGCTGCTGTTCACGATCGTCATCCTGTTCGCGCTCCAGGGAAAGACGATCACCTCGCAGCCCCTGGACGTCGTACGCATCGCCCTCCCCCTGCTGGTGTACTTCGCGGTCATGTTCTTCGGCTCCTTCCTCCTCGGTAAGGGCCTGGGCCTCGCCTACGACCGTACGAGCACCCTCGCGTTCACCGCGGCGGGTAACAACTTCGAGCTGGCCATCGCCGTTGCCATCGCCACCTTCGGCGTCACCTCCGGGCAGGCGCTGTCCGGCGTGGTCGGTCCGCTGATCGAGGTGCCCGTCCTGATCGGGCTCGTGTACGTGGCGCTGGCCTGGCGCAAGAAGTTCACCCCTGCAGCCCTCACCACATCAGGGGAAGAATCCTGATGCACTGCCTCGACTGCCGCACCGCAGGGACGAACAGTCCCACCATCGGCGTCTGCCAGGAATGCGGAGCCGGGGTCTGCGCGCTACACGCCCGCATCGCACCCCGGAGTGTGCGGCTCGGCAGCCCGCTGGGAGCTCCAGGTGAAATCGGAGCTGCATCTGTCTGCCTGGTCACGGTGTCAGGACCGCCGCGCCCGGCGCCTCGGCTGCGGCACGCACCGGGCACAGCACACCCGGCGAGGGGGCCCATGGGAAGGCGGAGGACCCCGGAAGTGGGGCCTGGGTCCTCCGCTGCGATTTCGCCCTGTGGGTTCAGTGGCTGGTCAGTTCGCCTGTGAGTCTGCCGTGGAGGTCGGCACTGGAGTCGTTCAAGCCGATGATCTCCACCGTCTTACCGCGCTGGGCGTACTTGGTCTCGATGGCGTCCAGGGCGGCGGACAGGTCGATGACGATCTTGTCGGGGTCGCCGGCGTAGTTGAACTGGCCGACGAGGTCGTTGGAGGAAGGCAAGAACAACTCGCCTGTCACGGCGTATACCGCGCTGGTGCCGTCGGGGCCGGTGACGGCCGTGACGCGGGAAACACCCTCGGTCTCGCGGCGCGGCTCGGTCTCGACATGCCGGTCCTGGAGACCGCAGACTTCCTCATCCACCGCGTATCGGCCCGCGACCGCCCAGGCTGTGGCCGACCTCGTCCGCGCCACCCTCGGCCCGCTCCTCAGAGAGCAGCATCTCGGCACGCCGGTTGACGAGGTGGCGAAAGTCGCCCGCCGCTGCGGGCACCGGGGTGCCGACGGCAGGAAGCTGTGACAGAGAGTGGCGTTGAGACGCCCCCGGTGGACCCGGCGACGGCCGACTTCCTCAAGGCCCTGGCCGGCGAAACCCGCCAGAAAATGATGCAGCAGCCAGGCGTACCTGGCGCGCTGCCGCCCGCCCGAATGCACCGACTGACCTACAGCCGCGGACCGGAGGTCAGCTGCGCAGGTCGAGCATGGCGGACATGGCCGCCACGACGGACGGGGCGACCTGGTAGTAAACCCAGGTACCACGCCGTTCCGAGGTCAGCAGCCCGGCCTCACGCAGCTTCTTCAGATGGTGGGACACGGTCGGCTGGGAGACGCCGACGTCCTGGATGTCGCACACGCACGCCTCGCCACTGGGATGTGAGGCGACCCTGGAGAACAGCCGAAGCCGCACCGGGTCGGACAGCGCCTTGAACATCACGGCCATTTTCTCCGCGTCGCCCTGTGACAGCTCTCCGGCAGTGATCGGGGGGCAGCACGGCACCACAGCATCAGCGTCCAGGACCGGCAGCTCCACAACCTCTGAATTCGACATGCGTCTATATTGACACTCATCGATGCGAGTGGCAAGGTGCAGATATAGACAGCAATCGATACAGCGACCCGGCATGGTCGCCCACTCCGGAGGACATCACCGCCATGACCACCACTGCAGACCTGCCGGTTGTCGTCATCGGCGCCGGCCCCGCCGGACTGGCGGCCGCCGCGCACCTCGTCGAGCGGGGCATCGAACCGCTGGTCCTGGAAGCCGGACCCACCGCCGCCACCGCGGTACGCGGCTGGTCGCACGTGAGGCTGTTCTCCACCTGGAGCGAACTGACCGACCCGGCCGCTGAAAAGCTCCTGGCACCGACCGGCTGGGCCAAGCCCGATGCGGACGCCTGCCCCACGGGCGCCGACTGGACCGCGCAGTACCTCCAGCCACTCGCTGATGCCCTCGGGGACAAGGTCCGTTACGGCGCGAGCGTCACCGGCGTCTCCCTCCTCGGCCGCGACCGGATCGTCGACGCGGACCGCGAGCAGCAGCCCTTCACCATCCGCGTCAAGCTCGCCGACGGCGCCGAGGAGCGGATCCTGGGCCGTGCCGTGATCGACGCGTCCGGCACCTGGTCCACCCCCAGCCCTGTCGGCGCCGACGGCCTCCCCGCTCTGGGCGAACAAGCCGCCTCCGCCCGCATCTCCTACCGCATCCCCGACCTCAAGGACCCCGCAGTCCGGGCCCGGTACGCGGGAAAGCGCACCGCCGTCATCGGCTCCGGTGCCTCCGCGTTCACCGCCCTGGCCGCCCTCGCCGACGTGGCGAAGGATGAACCCGGGACGCGCTCGGTGTGGATCCTGCGCCGCGGCATCAGCGGCTCCACCTTCGGCGGCGGCAGTGCCGACCAGCTCCCCGCTCGCGGCGCCCTGGGCCTGGCCGCCAAGGCCGCCGTCGACCACGGGTACGCCGACGCCGTCACCGGCTTCCGCACCGAAGTCATCGAGCCCACCGGCGACGACCGACTGGTCCTGGCCGGTGAGGACGGCCGACGCCTCGACCCCGTGGACGAGATCATCGTCCTGACGGGGCTGCGCCCCGACCTGTCGTTCCTGTCGGAGCTCCGCCTGGCCCTTGACGAGCGCCTTCAGGCACCGGTGGAACTCGCACCGCTCATCGACCCGAACCAGCACTCCTGCGGCACCGTCCACCCCCACGGCCACCGGGAGCTGTCCCACCCCGAACAGGGCGTCTACCTCGTCGGCATGAAGTCCTACGGCCGCGCCCCGACCTTCCTCGCCATGACCGGCTACGAACAGGCCCGCTCCGTCACCGCCGCCATCGCCGGCGACACGGAGTCCGCCGACCGCGTCGAACTCACCCTCCCGGAGACCGGAGTGTGCGGCGGCGCCGGGCTCTTCGACGACCCGGCCGCCGGTCAAGCCGACGAAGGTGGCTGCTGCGCTCCGGCCCCCGCTCTCGTGCAGCTCGGCGTCGGCGCCGCCCTGCCGGCCCCAACCGCAGAGGGCCCGGCCTCCGGCGGCTGCTGCGGGTCCTGAACCCCGTGTCCCGGCCGGTGCCGGCCGGGGTACGTCCACCCCCTGTCAGGAGGATCGTCATGTCACGAGTACAACTCGCCCTGCGCGTCCCCGACCTCCCCGCTTCGATCGCCTTCTACAGCAAGCTCTTCGCGACCGAGCCGGCCAAACTGCGCGACGGATACGCCAACTTCGCCATCGCCGATCCGCCGCTCAAGCTCGTCCTCGTCCAGGGCGCGCCGGACATGGACACACGCATGGACCGCCTCGGCGTCGAAGTCGACACCACCGAGGCAGTCCGGGCCGCCACCGCCCGCCTCACGGACGAAGGGCTGACGACCGACGTCGAGAACGACACCACCTGCTGCTACGCCCTCCAGGACAAGGTCTGGGTCCACGGCCCCGGCCAGGAACCGTGGGAGGTCTACGTCGTCAAGGCAGACGCCGGTCCCATGGCCGAGCGGACGAACAGCACGGGCCCGGCCGCCACCGAGGCAGGCCCGCCCGGACCGGCCGAGGCCGGCTGCTGCCCCTGACCGCCACGGACGCCGCAGGCCGTGACCGGAACAGGAGGCCGGTCACGGCCGCGCGCCGTACCGAGTCACCCTGCGATGCCGCCCCGCCCCGCGTCCCCCAGAACCTCGCCGATCACCCGCCGGGCCGTCTCCGCCATCACCGGGTTCGACGTCCGGTAGTACGAGAGCTCCATGAGCGCGATCGACAGCGCCCAGCCCCGCCCCCGCGCCCACGTCGCCGCGTCCGCCCCCATCCGCGTACGGAAGACCCGCCTCGCCCCGGCCCGCAGCAGGTACCAGCCGGGGATCAGGTCGACCGCGGGGTCGGCCAGGCCCATGCAGCCGAAGTCGATGACCGCGCTCAGCCGGCCGCCCGAGACCAGGACGTTGCCCGGCTGGAGGTCCCCGTGGACCCATACGGCCGGCCCCTGCGGTGCGGGGGCCCGCAGGGCGTCCGTCCACGCGGTGGCCGCTGCTCCCGTGTCGATGACGCCGTGCAGCGCGTCCAGAGCGCCCCGGGTGGCCGTGTCCCGCGAGGCCAGCGTTTCGCTGCGGTAGGCCGGAGGGGCGTCGGCGGTGTCCACACGACGCAGCGCGAGGACGAACTCCGCCATGTCGGCGGCGAATTCGGCACTGCCCGCACCGGGGGCCGGATTGGTGCCGTCGAGCCAGCGGCAGACCGACCAGGACCAGGGGTAGCCCTCGGCCGGCACCCCCTCGGCCAGGGGTGTGGGGACGGCGAAGGGGAGGTGCGGGGCGAGGCGGGGCAGCCAGCGGCTCTCCGTCGCCACGTCCTTCGAACCGCCCTCGATACGGGGCAGCCGTACGGCCAGGTCCCTGCCCAGCCGGTAGATGGCGTTGACCGTCCCGTGGGAGCCGACCGGGTCGACGGGAAGATCCGCCCACGCGGGGAACTGCGCGGCGAGCAGGCGCCGTACGAGCGCTGCGTCGGTCCTGGTCTCATCGGCGTGCATCCGCCCATGCAAGCCGAACCGGGCGGGGGCTGTCGAACGAAATCCGGTGGGCCGCTCCCCCTCGCTGCGGCAGGATCCCTGCCCATGACCCTCGTACTCCCGCCCCGTCTCACCGCGTCCGCCCGGACCCTCCGCGACAGCGCCCGGCGGCGGGGGCTGCGCACCGTGCGGCTGCCGGACCACGAGGTCCCCGAGGGCCTGCGCGGCGGGAGCGCGTATCTGCACGCCGGTCCTTCCTTCGCCGACGCCGTGGCCTCCGCGCTGGGTGTCGCACCGCTCGAGGCTCCCGCCGACTGGCTGGCCCGGCTGCCCGCCGCGTTCGTCCGGCGCGAGATCCGGGCCGTGCCCATCCGTGAGACATACGGGCTGCGCCGCCCGGTCTTCGTCAAGTCGCCGAACGACAAGGGCATCCCGGCGCTGGTATACGCGGACGGCTCCCGGCTGCCGGGGCCGGACGCGGTCGATCCGGAGACGGTGGTGCTGGTGAGCGATGTCGTCGCGTTCGACGCGGAGTACCGGCTGTATCTGCTCGACGGGCAGGTTCACACCGGCAGCCGCTACGCCGTCTCGGGGCGGCTGCACCTGGCGCCGCTGTCCGCCGCCGCCCTCGCGTTCGGCGCCGAACTGCTCGCCGCGGCGGGGCACACCCTGCCGTCCGCGATCGTCGTCGACGTGGGAGTCACCGATGGTGGCCACTGGGCGGTCGTCGAGGCCAACGCCGCCTGGGCCAGCGGCTGTTACGCCTCCGACCCGGACCGCGCACTGGAAGTGGTGCTCAGGGCCGCCGGTCCTGCCGCACACCTGGCGGAACGGGACGCCCCGTTCGTCCGGTGAACCGCGTCAGCGGCAGGAGGCCTTCAGCTGGGCCGCCGCGTGGTGCGCGCCCACCAGCTCCGCGTCACCCCAGTCCCGGCCCCGGTCGACCATCTGCACCGCGAAGGTGTCCCCCTTGACCGGGTAGCTCCGTACGTCGACGGCGGTGCCCCGGTGCTCCGGCTGGTGCACGGCGAAGCCCGTATAGGCCGAGTCCGTGTTGTGCGGGTCGGACAGGACCCTGTAGACGGTCGGATCGCCCGCCACGTCCCGGTCACGGACGCTGCTCGGCACGAAGACCGTCAGGGCGCACTCACGGAAGCCGTCACCGAGGTGCCAGGACCAGACGGCGCTGCTCCCCCGGTCCTGGCCCGGGCTCCCCGACATCGGGACGGCGCTGAACCGGCCGTCGCACGGGCCGCCCGCGAAGCCTCCCGACTCGACGGTGTACCAGCCCGCGTCGCCGTTCTCGAAGCGCCCGCGCTCCGCGTAGTCGCCCGTGGTGCAGCCGGGCCCGGCCCACTCCGTGTAGCGGTAGCGGCCCGTATCGGCAGAGGGCTCCGGTATGCCGTCCCCGGGCCCGCCCGGCCCGATCCGGGTCGGAGCCCCGCCGCCGATCGGTGCCGGTACGGCGCCGGCCCGGCCGGCCGTCTCCGGGCGCGCGCCTCCGGCACCCGTGGCGATCAGCGACACAGCGGTCGCCAGACTGCCCGCGGCCACCACGACTCCCGCCACGAGCAGCGCCTTCCGCCGCCGGGGCAGCGTGGAGAACCGGCCCGTCAGCGTCTCCTGGGCGATCCAGGAACCGCTGCCGCGAGGCGAGCGCTCCACGGAACCGCACCGGGGGCAGACCATGCCCGGCAGCGGACCGATGTGTTCGCCGCCGCGATGTTGGCACCTCATGGCAGCACACCATGCCAGTGCGGCACGCCCGGAGGGAGAGTTCCCGCACTTATTGGCGCAGTTCCTCGGGGCAGGGCGTGCCCGGCTGGAACTGGTACGGCCCCGCCAGGCGGTAGACCCCCGGGCGCGGTGCGAGCAGCTCGGTCCACTCGTCGCCGTCCGCGTCCTCCTCCACCTTGATCAGGCAGCCGTGATCGTTGGTGAACTCCTTCGGAGCGTTCCCGTCCTCCTCCGAACGCTTCTTGGACGCCTCCGTCTCCTGCGGCCGCTCCACTCCCTTGCCCTCCTCGTCGACGACGGCCAGCCACCGGGAGTACGGGATCCGGATCAGGACCCGGCCCGCCGACTGCACACGGATCGTCAGCCTGTCGTCGCCGGCCCGCTCCACCGTCGCGGGCGGATCGGCGAGCGGCACCGGGTCCAGGACCCGGAACACCTTCCAGTTGGCGTCGCTCCAGACCGCCTCCAGATACGGCAGTCCCTTCTCGACGAGCGCGGTCTCCTGCTCGGCCCCCGAGTCCGGCTTCCCGGTGGGCAGCACCACGTAGTGCACGGCCCAGCGGTCCAGCCACTCGCGGTAGTTCACGGCGTTCAGGGTGTCGTCGTAGAAGAGCGGATTGCGCTTCATGTCGGCCTGCCGGTTCCAGCCGCGCGCCAGATTCACGTACGGCACGAGTGCCGAGGCCTCACGGTGGCTGCTGGGGGGTACGACCTCGACCCTGCCCCGCTCCGCCCCCACCCTCTGGAGCTGGTTGACCAGCGGGGCCAGTGAACGGTTCCAGGACGCGTCGGGGGCGGTGCGCACGATGTCGTCGACGCCCTTGAAACCGATCCAGAAGTTCAGCCCCGCGAAGACGACAAGCAGCGCGTACCAGCGCCGGGTGCGCGGAGCCGTGTACGGGAGCGCGGCCAGCAGGACGACACCGGCGAACAGCATCGCCATGCGCGAGACGTTCGAGCCGATCTGCGAGTCGACCACATAGGTCAGCAGCGTCCCGGCGCCGTAGACCGCGGCGGCCGTCCGTACGGTGCGCCAGTCCCGGGGCACCAGGAAGAAGACGAAGACCGAGTAGAGGAACGGCAGTGACAGGGTGCCCAGGGCCATCGGCTGAGTGCCCGAGAACGGGAACAGCCACGAGGACAGGACCACCACCGCGACGGGGGCCAGACCCAGCGCGTACGCCCCGGGGCGCCGTTTGTTCAGGAAGAGCGCCGCGGCGACCACCCCGAGGAAGAGCCCGGCGACCGGGCTGCCCGCCGTGGCGAGCCCGGCCAGCGGCGCGGCGATTCCGGCCTTCGCCCACCGCTTGTAGCGCCAGCGGTGGGGCCAGCAGAAGACGGCGGCGACGGCACCGAGCGCGAACATCATGCCGAGCCCGAACGTCACCCGGCCGGACAGGGCGTTGCACAGGTACGCGAAGACCCCGGCGAGCGCGCACGCGACGGGGTTACGGACCGCGGGCACCCGCACCAGGATCAGGGCGGTGAGCGCCGAGGACACCGTGCCGGCGACCATCATCGTCGACCGGACGCCGAGCACCGACATCAGGTAGGGCGACACCACGCTGTACGAGACCGGGTGCATGCCCCCGTACCAGGCGAGGTTGTACGCCGTCCCGGGGTGGCGGCCGACGAACTCGGACCAGGCGTCCTGGGCGGCGATGTCACCGCCGCTGTTCGCGAAGAAGAAGAACCAGAGGAGGTGCACGGCCGCGGCGACCGCGGTGGTCAGCAGGACGGGGTGGCGCAGGAGACGGCTCCGTATCGAGCTGTCGGCACCGTCGCCGCCACCGGTGGCCTGGGCCGGGATCCGGACCGGGACCGGGCTGCTCTCGGCGGGCGGGCCGGCGTCGGCCCGTGTCGGCTCAGCGGTGGTCACTGCGACTCTCCCCGTCCTCGCCCGGGCCTGCCGAACCGTCCATGTACTGCACGGCCTCATCCGTACTCGGAAGGTCGCGTCCCGGCGCCCGACCGTTGCCTTTGGGACGCTAGCACGCGGCATTTTCGCCGCGCTGCCCTATTGGGGACACGCCCCTGTCCCCGCGAGGGCGAGGACAGGGGGGCGGCCGTCAGGTGATGCGGGTGAGCTTGTCGCCGAAGCCCGGTTCCGTCATCTCGCTCTGCAGGGCGACCGGGGCGGAGACCTCGCCCGTCCCGGTGCCGACCGTCACCTCGCCGACGACGGTGCCCGCCTTCGCCGTGTGGGCGGGTACCTTGCCGCCGTCGGTCAGCTTGAGATCCACCTCGAGCCCGCCCCAGCCGACGGCCTTGAGGTCCTTGGTCGCGACCACGGGCGTCTGCCCGCCGAAGCCGTTGTCGACGTAGCCGACGACCTGACCCTTCTTGACGACGGTGGCGGAGTCGACGCCCTCCTGGGCGGTCTGGATCAGCGCCAGACTGCTCTGCAGGGCACGCTGCAGCTTGGCGTCCAGGGTCCCGTCGACATCGGCACCCATCACCGCGCCGATGATCCGCCGGGTCTTGCCGTCGATGACCGTGTCGGCCGTCCAGATGAGGTTGCCGCCGGCGGGGGTCGACGAACCGGTCTTGATGCCGCTGACGCCGGGCTCCAGCAGGATGTTGTTGTTGTTGTAGATCATCTTGCCGATGCCCGGGATCTCGGCCTGCGGCATGTTCACGATCTCGCGGAAGACGTCGTTCTGCATGACCGCCTTGGCCAGCTTGAGCTGGTCCGCGGGCGTGGACCGGGTGGTGGCCTCGAGACCGCTGGGGTCCGTGTACACCGAGTTCGTCATCCCGAGGTCCTCGGCCGCCGCGTTCATCTTCTCGACGAACGCCTTCTCGGTGTCGGCGTCCCAGCGGGCCAGGAGCCGCGCCACGTTGTTGCCGGACGGGATCATCAGGAGCTGGAGCATCTGACGCTCCGTGTACTTCTGGCCCTCCTTGATGGGCGCCGTCGACTCGTCCGGCCGGTTCGCCTCCTCACCGGCCTTCGCGTCGACCACGATCTGGTCGCCCGCCTGCTTGCCGGTGATCGGGTGGCCCTGGAGGATCACGTACGCCGTCATGATCTTCGCGACGCTCGCGATCGGCGCGGACTTCTCCTTGCCGTACGTGCCGATGGTGCCGACGCCCTCGACCTCGACGGCACCCTGTCCGTCCTCCGGCCACGGCATGTCCAGCTTCTCGCTGCCGAAGGTGTACGTGGGCGAGGCGGAGAGGGTCAGCGTGGGGTCGGGCAGCGGACGCATCGCCTGCGCGATCGCAAAGATGACCAGGACGAGCAGGAGGAGCGGCGTCCAGATCTTCACCCGCCGGACCGCGGTGCGGACCGGGGTCTCCGGGGGCGGCGGGGTGTTCGTCAGCTCGGCGAGCAGGTCGAGCGGCGGCCTGGGCGGCATGGGCTGCTGCCTGGTCCGCTCGGCCTCGGCGAAACCCGCCCCGGGGCTCGCGGGGGTGCCGGGCCCGGCCGCGACGTCCGGGGTGACCGTGGGACCGACCACGGGCGCTCGGCGTACGTCGTCCGAGCGCAGCGGCACGAACTTGCTGGTCCGCTCGGCGGGAGCCTCGGGAACCTCGGAGGCTCCGGAGGCCTTGGCGGCCCAGGAGGCGGGCTTCCGCGCGGCCGTCCTCTCCTTCGGCGGGAGTTTCAGCGCGGTCGTCGGGTGGTCGATCTGCTCGGCCCGCGGCGCCTTGAAGACGGCCGTCGGATGATCAATTCCTCGCCCGTCGGGCGCGTGCTCCGCGGGGGAGGCCTCCTCGCGGGTCTTCGGGACCCGGGGGGCGTCGCCGGAGGCGCGGGTGGCCGGTGCGTCGTCCTCGGCTTCCGCCTCGGGGTCCGCGGACTCGGCGGTGCCGTCGGATGCCTCGGCCTGTGCGGACTCCCCGGCGTCGTCGGACTCCTCGGCGTCGCTGCCGGCCGGGGCCTTGGCGCCGCCGCCGACCGGGGCTTCGGCGTCTTCGCCGGCCCGGGCCCCGGCGGTCGGGGTCACGTCGGCGTCCGCCGGCGTCTCGTCGTCGGCGCTCTCCGCCTTCTCCTCGGTGACGGCCGGAGCCTCGCCGCTGCTCGCGGACACCTTGTCGTTGTCCTCGGACTGCTTGCCCGCACCCTCGGCCGCACTGCTGCGACCTGCGGCTTCCTCGTCGGGCCCGGTCGCCACCCATGCCGCGACAGCGGCACGCAGCCGGGCGTCGGTGGGCGTCGATCCGGCCTCGGACCCGCCATCCGAATCTGCGCCGTCGGCACCGTCGGCGTCGGTGCCCGGTGCCGCGTCCGGTGCGGACGGGGCCTCCGAAGCGGGCCCGGGGGCCTCCTCGCGCTCGGAGCCGGAGTCCGCCTCGGCGTCGGAACGGCCGGAACCGGACTCGACCTCGGCTTCGGCCTCGGTGCCGGAGTCCGGCCGCGCCTCCTCCGAGGAAATCGACGCGGGGGCATCAGGCGCCGCCGTGGCCTCCCCGGCCGCGCCCTCCGCCTTCTCGGCCTCCCCTGCCGCCTTACGGGGCGTAGAGGCCCTCTCAGGGCCCTCTGTGCCCTCCGAGGCGCCGGAGGCGCCGGCCTCCGCGGAGTGCGGCAGGCGGAAGACAGCCGTCTCGCTGTCCTTCCCGGTGCCTGTCGCCCCGTCCGCCGTGCTCCCGTCCGCCACAGTGTCCGGTTCACGGAACACGGCGAGACGCGGATCGCGTTCCTCAGCCGTCCCCGACGACTTCCGCTGCTCCGACTTGTCGGGGGACTCGCCCGCCACCGATACCTCCTTGATGAGCCGCGGGGACATGCCCGCACTGTCCGAACCATCTACCAGTGTCCTGTGTGAACCCTTGACCGAGCCGCTAGACGAGAACGACATACCTAACGGTTCCCTCACAAAGCACCCAGGCACCCTCGACAGACCAATGTGAGAGGGGTCACCCTGTCAGACATCCACGCGGGGAGGCATGGATGGGCAGGAGCCGCAGAACAATTCCGGAGGAGCTTCTGCTGCTCGCTCTGGACCCGACCACGGGTACCACAGCGCAGCCGCAGTCGCTCGACCTCGGCCTGGCCGGGGCACAGCTAGTGGAGCTGGCTCTGGCAGGACGGATAGCCCCTGACGGGGATCGTATCGCCGTGGTGATGCCACGGCCGACAGGAGATCCGACTCTGGACTCCGCACTGGAACTGCTGCGCCGTCGTGGCAGTCCGGTTCGGGCGGTCCACTGGATCGGCGGACCCCGGCTGGGACTTCGCCAGATCTACCTCGCTCATCTGGAGCGGTGCGGCATGGTTCATGCCGTGGCGGGCCAGATGTGCGGAGTGCTGCCGACGACTCGCTACCAGGCGACGGACACGGCAATCAGCCGGGACATCAGAGCCCGGCTGGACAACGCGATCCGCACCGGCGTACCGCCGGACCCGCGGACCGCGGCGCTCGCCGCACTGGCCCACGCGGTCGGACTCGGCAAGCATCTGTACCCCGGGAACGAGGGGCGCTCATCGCGCTCCCGGCTCCGGGACCTGATCAGACACGACCCGATGGGCGGTCTCGTGGCGCATGCCGTGATGGACGTCCAGAACGGCGTGGCCGTCCAGCCACGCCGTAATCAGCAGACGGCGGGCGTGCCGTTGCAGCCGCAAGCACAAGCGCGTCGCGGCAGCATGGCTCACACCTCCGTCCACTGACAGCACGACCGCGCGGACACGTGGCGCGGAGTACCGAATACCGCCGCACCGACGTCCCCATGACCCGGTTCGGGAGCCGCACCAGGCGCGGGGCAGCCGGATCCACCGGCTGCCCCGCGCTTTTGCGTGCGCTGACCGCGTGTGGCCGTTTCCCAGCGCGGCCGGGGCCCCGGGTGGCAATCTGCTGAGCAAGCAGATACGCACAGCTACAACAGCTGCATAGCCGGAGGTGCCGTTCCCGTGCCGACCAACGTCAATCCCACTGTCAGGCGACGCCGGCTCGGCCAGGAACTGCGCCGCCTCCGCGAGATCAAGGGCATGACTGCCGAGGAGGTGGCGGAGCGGCTGCTGGTCTCGCAGTCGAAGATCAGCCGGCTGGAGAACGGCCGCCGCTCGATCAGCCAGCGCGACGTACGCGATCTCTGCGGGGTCTACGAGGTCGAGGACCACCGCGTCGTCGACTCGCTGATGCAGATGGCCAAGGACTCCCGCCAGCAGGGCTGGTGGCACGCCTTCGGCGACATCCCGTACAGCGTGTACATCGGGCTGGAGACCGACGCCGAGTCCCTCCGGGTGTACGAACCCCAGGTGGTCCCCGGACTGTTGCAGACCAGGGGTTACGCGGAGGCTCTGATCAACGGCGCCCTGCCCGAGACACCGCCGTCCGACATCGAGAAGCGCGTGAACGTCCGGGCGCGCCGCCAGGACCGCGTCAACGCCCCAGAGCACCCCTTGCGCCTGTGGGCCGTCATCGACGAGTCCGCCCTGCGCCGACTCGTCGGCGGCAAGCAGGTCATGATCCAGCAGCTGGAGCACCTCATCGAGCAGTCCCAGCTGCCCCATGTGACCGTGCAGGTGCTGCCCTTCGACATGGGGGCACACCCCGGCATCAACGGGCAGTACGCCATCCTGGAATTCCCCGACGCCGCGGACTCCAGCGTCGTGTACATCGAGGGGGTCACCAGCGACCTCTACCTGGAGAAGGCGAACGACGTACAGCGCTACAGCGTCATGTACGAGCACCTGAGGGCGCAGGCGCTGAACGTGGACCAGACCCGCCAGTTCATCGGCGACATCGCCAAGAGCTACACCCGCTGAGAGTCTCCGGGACCCGCCGGAACAGGCCTGCCCGACAAGACCCTTTGTGCGGGAAATGCTGTGATGTAAGCGAGGTGGGGGCGGGACGATACACCGCCACCACCTCGCAGCGGAAGACCCCCATGGAATATGCCATCCGGTCGAGTGAACGGCCCCACCACCACGCGATGTTGGCGAGTAGCGTCGATCACGCCAACAGGAACGAAGTTGGTGCCACTCACATCAACTCTCTGAACCGGAGTGAACATGGCCATTCTTCAGGGTGCTACGGATAACTGGACGAAGTCCTCGTACTCCGGCGGCAACGGCGCGTGCGTCGAAGTGAAGTCACCCATCACGCAGGCCATCGCCGTGCGCGACTCGAAGGCCCCCGAAGGCCCCTCGCTCTCCTTCGTGTCCGGAGCGTGGAACACCTTCGTGCGCGACGTCGCGTCGGGTTCGATCAACGCCTGACCGGTACGCCGGTCCTCACGCGCCCCACCATGGCCGGTCACCGAACACGACCGCCAGGAGCCCTCTCGACTGGCCCGCCGTCCTGGCCGAGGGGGCTCGACCCGCCATCGGAGCCGGCGCCACCGATGGACGTACCGCACACATCACCACGTCAGCATTCGGAACCGACAGCACGCTCCGTGCCATCGGTGCGCAAGCGTCACGTACAGCTTTCCCCCTTCTCCGGCCGCACGGGACCCGCATCCCGTGCGGTCGTTCTGCGTTCTCGGGCGTTCCTGCCTTGCGTCGGTCTCTGCACAGCCTGACGAAGTGCCCGCTCATCGTGTGGCCGCACTCACGTTCACGACAACGCTCCGATAGGCCAAGAACGAGTAAAATCGTTCGACTTACTGATCCGCGTTCACATCCCTGATCGAGAAAACCTTGACCGAGGACCCGGACAGGCGGTTCAATCCCCGAAGTCCCCGTTCCCGCACGGGGCCCGCTGAACGGCCGTACTGACGAAGTGCGTTCCCGTTCACAAGGCGGACCCCTGGAGGGGGCACATGAACAGTCTCGACTGGGCCGTGCTCATCGGCTACTTCGGTGTGATGGTCGCGATCGGACTCTGGTCGCACAAGCGCGTGGACAATGTCAGCGACTTCTTCACAGCCGGCGGCAAGATGCCGTGGTGGCTGTCGGGCATCTCGCACCACATGTCCGGTTACAGCGCGGTGATGTTCACCGGTTACGCGGGTATCGCGTACCAGTACGGCGTCACGTCCTTCGTGACCTGGTCACTGCCGATCGCGATCGGCATCGGCATCGGTGCCAAGCTCTTCGCGCCCCGGCTCAACAGGCTGCGTTCGCGGCTGCACGTGGCCTCGCCGCTCGAATACCTCAAGAACCGCTACAACATCCAGACCCAGCAGGCCCTCGCCTGGTCCGGTCTGCTGCTGAAGATCGTGGACGTCGGTGCCAAGTGGGCGGCCATCGCCACGCTGCTCTCCGTCTTCACGGGCATCACCCTGACCCAGGGCATCTTCATCACGGGCGCCATCACCGCCGTGTACTGCACGGTCGGCGGGCTGTGGGCCGACGCGCTCACGGAGCTCGGGCAGTTCATCATCCAGCTCTTCGCCGGTCTGGCCATGCTGTTCATCGCGATGAGCAAGCTGGGCGGCTTCAGCTCGCTGTGGACGGTCTGGGACAAGCTGCCCGAGGGCCACACGAGCCCGACGGCCGGCCCGTACACGGTGACGTTCCTGCTCGCGTACCTCTTCATCAAGACCTTCGAGTACAACGGCGGCATGTGGAACCAGGCCCAGCGCTACATGGCCACGGACTCCGCACGGTCCGCTACCCGTTCGGCCCGCCTCTCCGCGATCCTGTGGCTGGTCTGGCCGACCGTACTCTTCTTCCCGATGTGGGTCGCTCCCCTGCTCGTCGAGGCCAAGAAGCCTGACGCGTCGGACAGTTACGCCCTGATGACCGAGCAGCTGCTGCCGCACGGTCTGCTCGGCCTGGTCGTCGTCGGCTTCTTCTCGCACACGATGGCCATGTGCTCCTCCGACGCCAACGCCATCTCGGCGGTCTTCACCCGGGACATCGCACCGGTCTTCTCCAAGGCGGCCCGGACGTGGAGCAACCGCAGCGGCCTGCTGGCCGCACGGCTGTCCACGCTCGCCTTCCTCGGACTGTCGATGGCGCTGGCGACCCAGATCAACTCGCCGACGTTCAAGGACATCATCTCGGTCGTCATCAAGTGGGTGGCCGGCCTGATGGGCCCGATCGCGATCCCGTTCATGCTGGGCCTGCTGCGCAGGTTCCGCCGGTCCGGCCCGACGGCGGCCCTCACGAGCTGGGCGGCGGGGCTGCTCGCGTTCTACTTGACCAACTACAACTTCGACGGTTCCGTGAAGACGGATGTCGCCCTGCAGTACCAGGTGGCGCTGCCGCTCGCGATCTCACTGGTGCTCTACATCGTCATCGGGTTCATCAAGCCCGAGGACACTCCGGAGCGCGACGCGATCATCGAAATGATCAACGCGGACGACGGCGGCTCCGCCGGCGGTGCCGCCGCGGCGGCTGTCCCCCTGCAGAAGCCCGGCCCGGAGAGCACGGGAGTTCCGGAGGGCGTGAAGGACTGACCGCCCCTCACGCGGGGGCACCTGAACGGTGGGCGGGCGCGGCGGCGCCCGCCCACTTCTGTCTTCCCGGCCCTCCAGGGGCCTTCGCTCAGTCCCGCGGGTAGCGGGCCAGCCAGCCCGGGGCGACCGCGGTCGGGCTGTGCAGGGCGGGCCCCTGGGTCATCTCCATCGCGAAGTCGTCGGAGAGTTCGAGAAGCGTCGAGCGCCCCTCCAGCTCCGCCAGCCAGGCAGGCGGCAGCGCCGTCTCCCCGTGCAACGCCCCGAGAAGGGCCCCGCAGACGGCCCCGGTGGCAGCGGACGGCCCGGAGTGGTTCACGGCGAGTCGCAAGCCATGACGTACGTCCTCGCCCACCAGCGCGCAGTACAGCCCCACGGCGAGGACCTCCTCCGCGGAGTCGGTGTCGCCCAGCGCCTCGATGAGGGCCGGCCCGGGTATCCCCTGGCGTACGGAGCCGAGGGCCTGCCGGAGCGCCTCGGTGACCTGCTCGTTGCCCGGACGCTCGGCGAGCAGGGCGAGCGCGTGCTGGACCGAGCCGTCCAGGGTCTCGCCGCGGGCCAGCCCGTGCACCATGACGGCGAGGGCTCCGGCGGCGAGCTGAGCGGTGGCGTGGCCGTGGGTGTGGGCGGCGCACTCGACGGCCAGCTGGAGGACGAGCTGGGGCTCCCAGCCGACGAGCAGCCCGAAGGGCGCGGAGCGGGTGAGCGCGGCCGAGTCCCGCGCCGCGGGGTTCTTGGGCACGGCGAGGGTGCCCATCGTGGCGTCACCGAAGCCGACGAGGCACTCCCGGGTCGGGGCGCGGCGGGTGTACAGCCACTCCTCCCTGGCCAGCCAGCCGTTGTCCTTGCGGCGTTCGTCGGGCCCCCAGGCGCTCTGGGTGGCCGCCCAGCGCAGATGGGCGCGGTGCACGTCGGTCGGCGGATGCCAGGCCCCGGTGTCCCGGCGGACCTGGGCCCGGATGAGCCCGTCGACGGTGAAGAGGGTGAGCTGGGTGACGGCGGTGACGGCGCCGCGTCTGCCGTGCGCGGGGACGAAGTCGGCCACCCCGTCCACCCCGTGGGCGGCGCGTATCGCCTCCAGGGTGAGCCCCGAAACACCCGCCCCGAGCGCGTCCCCGATGGCCCCGCCGAGCAGGGATCCCCGTACCCGGCCGCGGAAGTCCTGCTGCTGGGCACGGCCCCAGACAGCTGTGGTCCCTGTGCTCACCGTGCCCCTTCCGTCCGGCCCGCCGCTGCGACTGCGCAAGCACTGTAATCGAACGGGAAGGAGCGGTTCAGGGGCGGAACGGAATGTACGGACTGGTACGCGAGAGCACTTCCGCGCGGCATTCCTCATGGTTTCTGGCCCGTACCCCCGCGGCCGGGAGAGCGCTCCCGGCCGCGGGGGGCGAGGTCAGCCGAACATGCCGGGCCGGTAGTCGCCCGCAGGCTGCTGGACGATGACGTTCAACCGGTTGTACGCGTTGATCACGGCGATCAGGGCCACCAGGGCGATGAGTTGGTCCTCGTCGAAGTGCTTGGCGGCGTTCGCCCACACGTCGTCCGGCACGCCGCCGGCCGCGTCGGCGATGCGGGTCCCCTGCTCCGCCAGCTCCAGGGCGGCGCGCTCGGCCTCGGTGAAGACGGTGGCCTCGCGCCACACCGCGATCAGGTTGAGCCGGAGCGCCGTCTCACCCGCCTCCGTGGCCTCCTTGGTGTGCATGTCGGTGCAGAATCCGCACCCGTTGATCTGGCTGGCGCGGATCTTGACCAGCTCCTGGGTCGCGGCGGGCAGCCCCGAGTCGGTGACCACCTTCCCGGCCGAGTTGATGTGCTTCAGGAAGGTGGCGGCGGCCTTGTTGCCGAAGAGGTCGAGACGAGCGTTCATGATCAGCTCCTGAGCTGTTGCCATCGCTTACACCCCCTCGACGGATCGGCCCCGGCGGAATGTGACATGGCCCCATGTGACCTGGATCTCACGCGGGTCTCACCCCTGGCGTTCCCTGCACTCCGCGACCCGCAGCACGTCCCGCAGCGACTCCGTCGTCCGTACGAGCGCGAACCGCACGGCCCGCTCCCCCGCGGCCTGGTCGGCGAGCACGGACTCGGCCCCGCCGAGCACCTCCTCGCCGCAGGCGATCAGCTCGGCCTCCACCTCGTCGGCCAGGCGCGACAGCCTGCTGCCGGGATCGTCCGTACTCAGGTAACAGGGCCTCCCCTCGGGGGAGTTCCAGGGCAGCAGGCGACGTGGGGATTCGGCCATGGGGGCGCCTCGCAGTGTGGGTGTCTTCCATCGGGTGATGCTCACCGTTCGTACTCCGATGATCACCGTCCGCCCGTAGCCTCGGAAGAGGTGCCTGATTGCCGGCGCACAGGACAACGGGAGGGCCACGATGACCGAACCACCGGCCGACGTGGACGAGGAATCGGGGCGCGCCGCGCTCGGGCGGGCCCTGCGGTATCTCCGGGAGCGCTCGGGGAAGTCGCTGAGCGAGCTCGCCGGGGAGACGCGGTACGACAAGAGCTACCTGTACCGGCTGGAAGTCGGCCAGCGCCTCTCCAAACTGGCGGTGATGGAGGACCTTGACCGGCACTACGAATCGGGCGGCCTGCTGGTGCAGCTGTGGAAGGTGGCCCGCCGGGAGGTCTTCAAGGACCGGTACAAGGAGTTCATGCGGCTGGAGAACCAGGCCCGCATCATGTGGATGTACCAGCTCGCCGTGCCGGGCTTGCTGCAGACCGAGGAGTACGCCCGTGAGGTGTTGTCTGCGGCGCAGACCACCGAAGCGAACGGCGACCTGGTCGAGGAGCAGGTCGCAGCACGCATGAGTCGACAGGAAATCCTCCACCGCAACCCGGCACCGCAGATCCGGGTCATCCTCGATGAGGTCGCGCTCCGCAGACAGACAGCCGATCCGAAAGCCTGGACCGACCAGTTGACCCATCTGCTCGACGTCGCCCGCCTGCCATCCGTGGTCATGCAAGTACTGCCCTTCAGCGCGGGCGTTCACGGGTTGATGGGCAGCCACCTCTGGCTGATGTGGGAGCCGAACGGCAGTCCCGTTGCCTACGTCGAGGGCAACGGATTCGGCGAGTTGATCGACGACGCTGACAAGATCACGGACTACAGGCTGTCCTACGATCGCATTCGAGATCTGGCGCTTTCCCCGTCAGACTCGCTGGCATTCGTCCAGGGCGTCTCGAAGGAGCACCAACCATGATTCCTGCGCTCGACCTCTACGCCGCAACCTGGCGCAAGTCCAGCTACAGCGACGGCGGCGGCACCAACTGCCTCGAAGTCGCCGACGGCTTCCCCGGACTCGTCCCCGTCCGCGACAGCAAGGTCCCTGACGGCCCCACCCTCATCATCACCGCGCCCTCCTGGACCGCCTTCGTCGCCCACGTGGCTCACCCCACGGCGTCCAGCGTCGGGTAGTCCGTGTAGCCCGTCTCCCCGCCCACGTACATCAGGTACGCGTCCCGGACCTGGTTCACCGGGGCGCCCGTACGCATACGGCGGATCAGGTCGGGGTTTGCGAGGAAGGGGCGGCCGAGCGCGATCACGTCCGCTCCGGCGGCCAGCAGCCGCTCGGCGTGGGCGATGCCGCCGTCCTCCGGGATGCGGTCCTTCGGCAGGACGGGGTTGGCGATCAGCGTGCCCTGCCAGTCCTTCCGGATCCGCTGGAAGACCGGGTCCTCAGGATCGGCGTACCCCACGTGCAGATAGGCCAGGCCGGTCCCCGTCAGGGCCGCGAGGAGCGCCGGGTAGATCTCCTCGGTGTCGCCCTCCACCATGCCGTTCACCGTGCTCCACGGCGAGACGCGCAGCCCCACCCGCTCGGGACCGATCTCCGCCGCCACGGCCTCGACCACCTCCACGACGAACCGGATGCGGTGCGCCACGGATCCGCCGTAGGCGTCGGTCCGCCGGTTGGTCCCCTGGCCCAGAAACTGGTGGAGCAGGTGGCCGTTGGCGCTGTGCACCTCGACGCCCTCGAAGCCGGCCTCGATGGCGTTGCGGGCCGCTGAGGCGAAGTCGGCGACGGTGGAGACGATGTCGTCGGTGGTCATCTCGCGGGGTACGACCGAGGGCACGCGCCCGGCCGGGGTGTGGATCGTCTCCGGCAGCGCGATCGGCGAGGGGGCGACGGGGGTCAGTCCACTGGTGTCGGGATGGCCGGCGCGCCCGCCGTGCTGGATCTGGAGGAACATCCGCCCGCCCTCCGCACGGACCGCGTCGGTGACCCCGCGCCATCCCTCGATGTGGGCCGGGCTGTGGATCGCGGTGATGTTCGGGTACGTCTGCCCCACGGCGTTCGGCGTGGACGCCTCCGCGATGATCAGCCCCGCCGAGGCGCGCTGCGCGTAGTACGTGGCCATGAGCGGGATCGGGACACCGTCGGCGGTGGCGCGGTTCCGGGTCAGCGGAGCCATCACGAGGCGGTGGGGAAGGGTGAGGGGGCCGAGTGCGACCGGCTCGAAGAGCTTGGCTGAGGAAGTGGCTGCGTTCGTCATGCCGGAACGGTAAGAATTGACACTGGTGTCAGGTTCAAGTCCCGGAGGCGAGGAAACCATGCGGATCGGCGAGCTGGCCACACGTACGGGCGTGAGCGAGCGCTCCCTGCGCTACTACGAGACCCAGCATCTGCTGGCGGCCGACCGCACCCCCGGAGGCCACCGCGACTACGCCGAGAGCGCGGTCGACCGCGTGATCCGCATCCAGGAGTTCTACGCCGCCGGGCTGTGCAGCTCGAAGATCGCCGAGTTGCTGCCCTGCGTACGGGACGCGGACGGCGGGCCCTCCGAGATCGCCACCCCGCGCCTGGTCAGCGACCTCTCCGTGGAGCGCGACCGCATCGACCGGAAGATCGACGAGCTGCGGCGCTCCCGGGAGGTGCTGGACGACGTGATCGCCACGGCGGCGGGCGAGACCCCGAGCCGACGCTGAACCGTGCGCCAGGCGTTCTGAATCGCCCAGTACAAAGCGGGCCGAGCCTGTTCCTGGCCGGTTTCGCCCTCCTGGCCGACGTCGGAGCCGCCGCCGTGATCCTCATGACGGGCATCGGCCTGGTCGGCGTCACGATGAACCCGGCCATGGCCACCCGGGTCCAGCGGGCCGGCAACGCCGGGCCGCTCGTGAACACAGCGCACTCCTCCTTCATCACCCTCGGCGTCATCATCGGGTCGGGGGGCGGCGCGCTCGTCGGCCACTTCGGCCTGCGCGCGCCCCTGTGGCTCGGCGCCGCCCTCGCCGACGGTCCGGGCCGCGAATTCTGCTGAAAAAGCGGACACATGGTGTCGGGTATTGCGTCGAGCATGGTTTCACCGGTCCTCGGCGATGACATTCATGGACCGGCTCGTACAGCCAGACAGGACTCGAGGAGATTCATGTCCGACACATCGAAACCGGCACTCCACGGAAAGATCGCCCTGGTCGCAGGCGCCACCCGGGGCGCCGGCCGTGGCATCGCGGTGCAGCTCGGTGCGGCGGGGGCGACTGTCTACGTCACCGGCCGCACGACTCGGGACCGGCGCTCGGAGTACGACAGGCCCGAGACGATCGAGGAGACGGCGGAGCTCGTCACCGCCGCGGGCGGTACCGGCATCGCGGTGCCGACCGACCATCTGGTGCCCGAGCAGGTCCGTGCGCTGGCCGAGCGCATCGACGCCGAGCAGGGGCGGCTCGACGTACTCGTCAACGACGTCTGGGGCGGCGAGCGGCTGTTCGCGTTCGACAAACCGGTCTGGGAACACGACCTCGACGACGGGCTGCGGCTGCTCCGGCTGGGCGTGGAGACCCACGCGATCACCAGCCACTTCACGCTTCCCCTGCTGGTGCGGCGGCCGGGCGGGCTCGTGGTCGAGATGACCGACGGGACAGCTGCGTACAACGGGGCGAACTACCGCAACTCCTACTTCTACGACCTGGTCAAGAACAGCGTCCTCCGCATGGCGTTCGTGCTCGCCCACGAGCTGGAACCGCACGGCGGGACGGCGGTGGCGCTCACCCCGGGCTGGATGCGCTCGGAGATGATGCTCGACGCCTTCGGCGTGGCCGAGGAGAACTGGCGCGACGCGCTGACCGACGTGCCGCACTTCTGCATCTCGGAAAGCCCGGCGTACGTGGGCCGCGCGGTCGCCGCTCTGGCCGGGGACCCCGACCTCGCGCGCCGGAACGGCCGGTCGCTGTCCAGCGGGCAGCTCGCCCGGGAGTACGGCTTCACCGACCTCGACGGTTCCCGCCCCGACTGCTGGCGCTACCTGGTCGAGGTCGAGGGCCCGGGCAAGCCGGCCGACGCGACGGGGTACCGCTGACCTTCAGGTCGGGCCGTTCGGGAAGTCGCTTCGGTTGAGGAGCCGCCTACTACTCGGCGATTCTGCGGTCGCACGATCCTGGCAGACGATCAGCAGCAGAGGTGGGAGCGTACAGATAGGACAGGTAATAAGCCCAGCTCGCCGGCTTGTCCGTGTCCTTCTTGCCGGACCCCCTCCGATGGGTCGGACCACCCATGTGAGTGACGTAGCCGGAAAGACGGTTGCGAGCACCCGCTTCCGGAGCCCGATCACGCGGCTCCGGAAGCGGCCGGTGCTCCGCTACTGCGGCAGCACCGGCAGCAGCTCCGGCAGATGCCCGTCCGACGCCGCCGCGGCCGTGACGCGCTCCTCCGGGACCTCGCCGTACAGCGTCGTACGCGGCTTCGCCGGCCGGCCCGCCAGGTCGGCGATGGCGACGAGGTCCTGGATCGAGCGGTACGAGCCGTAACTGGACCCCGCCATACGGGAGATGGTCTCCTCCATCAGCGTCCCGCCGAGGTCGTTCGCGCCCGAGCGCAGCATCTCGGCGGCCCCCTCCGCACCGAGCTTCACCCAGCTGGTCTGGATGTTGGTGATGTGCGGGTGGAGCAGGAGGCGGGCCATCGCGGTGACGGCCCGGTTGTCGCGGTCGGTGGGGCCCGGGCGCGCGATGCCCGCCAGGTAGACCGGGGCGTTGGTGTGGATGAAGGGCAGCGTCACGAATTCCGTGAAGCCGCCGGTCTCCTGCTGGAGGCGGGCCAGCGTCCTGAAGTGGCCGAGCCAGTGCCGGGGCTGGTCGACGTGGCCGTACATCATCGTGGACGAGGAGCGCAGGCCCGTCTCGTGCGCCGTCCTGATGACCTCCAGCCAGTCGGCCGTCGGCAGCTTGCCCTTGGTGAGGATCCAGCGGACCTCGTCGTCGAGGATCTCCGCGGCGGTGCCGGGGATCGAGCCGAGGCCGGCCTCCTTGGCCGCGGTCAGCCAGTCGCGGATGGACATGCCGGTGCGGGTCGCGCCGTTGACGACCTCCATCGGCGAGAACGCGTGGACGTGCATGCCGGGTACGCGTTCCTTCACCGCCCGCGCGATGTCGAAGTACGCGGTGCCGGGCAGGTCCGGGTGGATGCCGCCCTGCATGCAGACCTCGACCGCGCCGACGTCCCAGGCCTGTGCCGCACGGTCGGCGACCTGGTCCAGGGAGAGGGTGTAGGCGTCGGCGTCCGTACGCCGCTGGGCGAAGGCGCAGAAACGGCATCCGGTGTAGCAGACGTTGGTGAAGTTGATGTTCCTGGTGACGATGTAGGTGACGTCGTCACCGACCACGTCACGGCGCAGGGTGTCCGCGATCCGGCACAGCTCGTCCAGCGCCGGCCCGTCCGCGTGGAGCAGGGCGAGGGCCTGGTCGTCGGTGAGCTTCGTGGGATCGTCGGCGGCCTGGCTCAGGGCCTGACGTACGTCCGTGTCGATGCGGGACGGCACCATGCCGGGGGCGGCGGCCTCCCGCAGGGCCTCCCAGTCGCCGTACACCTCGTCGAAGTCGTCGCGCCGGTCGCCGGTGCGGCCCTCGGTGTCGATGGTGCGGTGCAGGTCGGTACGGCCGGACGAGCCGAACTCCTCGTCGGGCTCCTGCCACGCCAGCCCGGCCGGGATGGCGCCCTCCTTCGCCAGGCCCGTCTCCGGGTCGGCGAGCGCGCGTACGTGCGGCAGCAGGCGGGGGTCGAGCCAGGGCTCGCCGCGCTGGATGAACTCCGGGTAGATGGTGAGGCGTTCACGCAGCTGAAAGCCGGACTCGGCGGTGCGGTCCGCGAGTTCGTCGATGTGGGGCCAGGGGCGCTCGGGGTTCACATGGTCCGGGGTGAGGGGCGAGACGCCGCCCCAGTCGTCGATGCCCGCGCCGATCAGCAGGGCGTACTCGGCGTCGACGAGATTCGGCGGGGCCTGGATACGCGCCGAAGGGCCCAGGATGTGGCGGGCGACGGCGATGGCCGCGGCCAGCTCCTCCAGCTCCGCGTCCGGCATCCCGCGCATGGCGGTGTCCGGCTTGGCGCGGAAGTTCTGGACGATGACTTCCTGGATCCCGTGATAGGCACGGGCCGTCTTGCGCAGCTCGAAGAGGGAGTCGGCGCGCTCCTCGTACGACTCGCCGATCCCGATCAGGATGCCCGTGGTGAACGGCACGTTGGACCGGCCGGCGTCCTCCAGCACGCGCAGCCGGACAGCCGGCTCCTTGTCGGGGGAGCCGTAGTGCGGGCCGCCCTTCTCGGACCACAGCCGGGTCGCCGTCGTCTCCAGCATCATGCCCATGGACGGCGCGACGGGCTTAAGCCGCTGCAGGTCCGTCCACGTCATCACACCGGGGTTCAGGTGCGGCAGCAGCCCCGTCTCCTCCAGCACCCGCACCGCCATGGCCCGCACATACGCCAGGGTGTCGTCGTAACCCTCGGCCTCCAGCCACTCCCGCGCCTCGGGCCATCGGTCCTCGGGCCGGTCACCGAGCGTGAACAGGGCCTCCTTGCAGCCCATTTCGGCGCCCTTCCGGGCGATGTCGAGGATCTCGTCCGGCGACAGGAACATCCCGTGGCCCGCCCGCTTGAGCTTCCCGGGCACGGTGACGAAGGTGCAGTAGTGGCAGGTGTCACGGCAGAGCCGGGTCAGCGGGATGAAGACCTTGCGGGAGTAGGTGATCACTCCCGGCCGGCCCGCGGCTTCGAGACCCGCGTCCCGGACCCGGGCGGCGGACGCGGCGAGATCGGTCAGGTCCTCCCCCCGTGCCTGGAGTAGGACGGCGGCCTCGGCCACGTCGAGGGCGACACCGTCGCGGGCCCGCCGGAGGGCACGCCGCATGGCGTTGGTCGTGGGGCGCTGAGGAACGGTCATGATCCGAGCATACGAGCGCGTCGCTCCTTCCGGACCAGGGACTCTTCCCTGCGTAACCGCCCCCTCGGCACTGGCGCCTTGGCCGTTATGTCCCGCTTGCCCCGTAGGCTCGGAGAGGTGATGGAAACGATCGTCTTCGACATCGGAGAAACCCTCGTCCGCGACGACCGCCACTGGGCCTCGTGGGCCGACTGGCTCGGGGTCCCGCCGCACACCGTCAGCGCCTTGGTCGGCGCCGCCGTCGCACAGGGCCGCGACGGCACCGACGCGTTGCGCATCCTGCGCCCCGGCATGGACGTCGACGAGGCGTACCACGCCCGGGCGGCGGCCGGGCGCGGCGAGCACCTGGACGAGACGGACCTCTACCCCGACGTCCGCCCGGCCCTGGCCGAACTGCGCGCGCTCGGTCTGCGGGTCGTCGTCGCGGGCGACCGGACGGCCAGGGCGGGAGAACTGCTGCGGGCCATGGACCTGCCGGCCGACCTGGTCGTCACCTCGGAGGAGTGGGGTGTCACCAAACCGGACCGGGAGTTCTTCGCCCGCGTGCTGGAGGTGTCGGGCGCCTCACCGGAGGCCACCCTGTACGTGGGGGACCACCCCGCCGACGACCTCTTCCCGGCGAAGTCGTCCGGACTGCGGGCGGCCCACATCCGCCGTGGCCCGTACGGACATTGGTGGGCGGACCACCCGGACGTGCTGGAGACGGCGGACTGGCACATCAGCGCCCTGACCGAACTGCCGGGGCTGCTGGGCGGAACCGCGCGGCGCAGGACAGCCCCGGGCCGGCGCGAGGAGCCCGTCCGCCCCGAGGATTCCACTCCGTCGGAGCAGGTAATGGCCTGAGCCCGCTTCGGTTCCCTCGTCCGGAGAGCCTCGAACACACGCGAGCGCATCACCATCACCGACCACGGCCAGCCCGCAGCCATCCTCATCAGCGCCCAGGAGCTGGCCGAAATCGAGGATGCCCTCGCCCTCGCGCAGTACCGGGCCCGCCAGGCCTCGGGCACCCTCGCGACCGTTCCGCATGACGAGGTACGCGCACGACTCGGCCTGCAGCAGCGGTGACGCACCTGATCACCTGGGACGAGCACGCGATCGATCAGGCCGCCCGTTTCCTCAAGGACACGATCCGGACGGGTCGTCGTGATCCACCTGGGCCACGTCGGCTGACCCGGCCCGCCGTATGACCGTGGCCCCCGTCCGGCTCGTCGCCGGGCGGGGGCCACGGTGTGCCGGAGGCCCGGCCTACTTGCCGAGCACCGCCTTCATCACTTCCCTGGCGATCGGGCCGCCCAGGCCGCCGCCGGAGATGTCCGAGCGGGAGATGTCCATCGCCGTCGGGTCGATGAACACCGCGACCGCGACGGACCGGCCGTCGGAGTTCTTGCCGTACGAGACGAACCAGCCGTACGGGACTTCCTTGCTGACGTCGTTGCCGCGCTGGGCCGTACCCGTCTTGCCGCCCACCGTCACACCGTCGATCAGGGCGCGCTTCGCGCTGCCCTCCCTGGCGGTGAACTCCATCATCTCCTGGACCTTCTTCGCCGTCTCCTCGGAGACCGCCTCGCTCTTGAGCTGCGGCTCGTGCTCCTCCAGCGTGGAGAGGTCCGGGCCGTCCAGCTTCTCCACGATGTACGGCTGCATCAGCTTGCCGTCGTTGGCGAGGGCCGCCGTGACCATGGCCATCTGCATCGGGGTGCTCGTGAGGCTGCCCTGGCCCATGCCCGTGAGGGCGGTACCGGGCTTGTCGAGCTTCTCGGGGTAGAGGCTCTTGGTGGCGAGCATGTCGCCGAAGGCGTCGGAGTAGACGTCCGCGTTGAAGCCGAACTTCTCGGCCGTCTCGCGCATCCCCTGGTCGCCCACCTTGAGGGCGGCGTCCAGGAAGACGTTGTTGCAGGAGTGCTGCATGGCCGTCTTCATCGACGCCTTGTTGCAGACCGCGTCGCCGGCCTCACTGCTGATCTTGCTCGACGAGAGCGGCAGCGGGTACGGGGAGACCGCGCCGGTAGGGGCGTCGACGTCCGTGACGACGCCGTGTTCCAGAGCCGCGGCGGCCGTGAGGATCTTGAAGGTGGAGCCGGGCGGGAAGGTCTCACGCAGCGGCCGGTTGGCCAGCGGCTTGCTCTTCTCGTCGACCAGCGCCTGGAACTTGTCGCCCTCCTTGAAGGAGTTGCCGGCGAAGACCGAGGGGTCGTAGGAGGGTGTCGAGACCAGGGCGAGGACCTTGCCGGTCGACGGTTCGAGGGCGACGACCGCACCCCGGGCGTCGAGGTCGGTCAGGCCCTTGTAGCCCGCCTCCTGCGCCTTCGGGTCGATGGTGGTGACCACGTTGCCGCCACGCCGCTCCTCACCGGTGAGGATGTCCTTGGCCTGCTGGAAGGCGAAGCGCTCGTCCTGGCCGCTGAGGATGCTGTCGTACGTCTTCTCCAGGAGGGACATGCCCTGAGCCTGGGAGGCGTAGCCGGTGACGGGGGCGTACATCGGACCCTGCTTGAACGTCCGCTGGTACTTGAAGTCGGTCCCCTCGACCTCCTTCGACCCCGTGATCGCCTTGCCGCCCACGATGATGTCCCCACGCGGAGTGGCGAACTGGGTGATCTTGACCCGCCGGTTGTGCTCGTGGGTGGCCAGCTCCTCGCTCTGCGCGTACTGGAGCCAGTTGGTCCGTATCAGCAGAGCAAGCATCAGCAGCCCGCAGAAGATGGCTATGTGCCGCAACGGCCTGTTCATCGTGCTCCCGCTCCCAGGCAGCCGAGCACACACGCACACGGGCCGCACCATCGATGTCCGGAGGTGATAGATGCGATTTTAGCGTCGATGGTTGCATGGGAAGGCCACGGCCGATGGCTACCGGGCCACAGTTCCCTCACAAATGGGCGGCGTACGCGTCCAGAGCACGCAGCACCTCCGCCTCCCCGGCCGGGGGCAGTTGGAGGACGACCTCGTCGACACCGAGATCCGCGTAGTACGCCAGCTTTCCCGGGGAGGGCCGGACGGCGTAGGGCACCACCTGGAGCTGCTCCGGGTCGCGGCCGGCCTCCTCCCAGGCGGCGCGCAGCTTCGGCACGGACTCCGACAGGCCGCGCCCGCCGATCGGCAGCCAGCCGTCCGCGTCCTGGGCGATCTGCGCGAACAGCTTCGGTCCCGCCGCCCCGCCGATGAGGGTGCGCGGGCCGTTCACCCGGCCGCGCGGCGCCCGCACCGGCTTCGGGTAGGCGTGACTCGCCCGGACGGAGCCGAACTCACCCGCGTACGCCGTCGGTTCCTCCGCCCAGAGTGCACGCATCAGGGCCAGCCGGTCGCTGCCGAGGGCGCGCCGGGTCGACCACTCCACGCCGTGGTCGGCGGCCTCCTCCACATTCCAGCCGAAGCCGATGCCGAGTGTGAACCGGCCGCCGGAGAGGTGGTCGAGCGTGGCGGCCTGCTTCGCCAGGTCGATGGGGTCGTGCTGGGCGATCAGCGTGATGCCGGTGCCGAGGGCCAGCCGCTCCGTGACGGCGGCGGCCTGTCCCAGGGCGACGAAGGGGTCGAGCGTGCGGCCGTATTCGGGCGGCAGTTCGCCGCCTGCCGGATACGGGGTCTCCCGGCTGACGGGGATGTGGGTGTGCTCGGGCAGATACAGCCCGGCGAACCCCCGCTGTTCCAACTCGCGAGCGAGCCGGACCGGCGTGATCGTCTCGTCGGTGAGGAAGATCGTTGTGGCGATCCGCATGCGAGCACCTCCGTCGTCGTCCGTGACGGTCCCAACGTATGCCGTGCGGCGGGTGAATCGGAGCCTCGCCAGGTGATTCAGTCCTGCACGACAAGCGCCTGGGTCTCCTTCGTCAGCACCTCACCCCGGAAGAAGGCCGGGCCTCGGCGCCGCATGGCCTCCATCAGCACCACACCGAGCAGCAGCAGCCCGACACCGATGACGAAGACGGAGCCGATGCCGAACACGGAGGAACCGGAGCCGTACGCCGGGTCCCACATGTCGTACAGGGTCTTGCCGAAGACCGCCGTGAGCAGGATGCCGCCGACGACCGGGAACAGGCCCTTGAAGAGGAGGTCGCGGGTGGACCGGGTGAGGTCGGCGCGGAAGTACCAGGCGCAGGCGAAGGCCGTGAGCGCGTAGTAGAAGCAGATCATCAGGCCGAGCGCGTAGATCGTGTCGACCAGGACGTGCTCGCTGACCAGGGTCATCACCGTGTAGAACACCCCGGTCGCGACACCCGCGACGACCGTGGCCCTGCCGGGCGTACGGAAGCGGGGGTGGACCTTGGCGTACGAGGCGGGCAGGGCCTCGTACGCCGCCATCGCCAGGACCGTGCGCGCCACCGGGATGAAGGTGGTCTGCAGGCTCGCGGCGGCCGAGGCCAGCACCGCGACGAAGAGCAGGATGCCGAGGCCGGGGCCCATGACCGGGCCGGCCAGGGCGGCGAAGACGTTGTCGGACGTGTCCGGGTTCGCGAGGCCCAGCCCCGAGCCGCCGGTGCCGACGGCCATCTGGGCGGCGATGCCGGTGGCGAGGTAGGAGCCGACCAGGACGACCATCGCGATGAGTGCGGCGCGGCCGGGGGTCTTCTCAGCTCCGGTGGTCTCCTCGTTGGCGGTGAGACAGGTGTCCCAGCCCCAGAACATGAAGATGGAGAGGGACAGCCCCGCAGTGAAGGCGCCGAAGGACTGGACGGCGAACGGGTTCAGCCAGGACCAGGAGAAGTCCGTCGAGGTCGTGGCGAAGTCGCCGTCGGCCGCCTTCCGCACGGCCATCGCGACGAACATCGCGAGGACCACGAGCTGGAGGGCCACGAGGGTGTACTGGAGGCCCTTGGTGGCCGTCATCCCCCGGTAGCTGATCGCCGTCGCCACGGCGATCAGGAGGAGGCACGTGAGGATGTGGACCGGCTTGCTGTCGTCCAGGGCGGCCACCGAGTCGCTTCCGGTGATCTCGCCGGCCAGTAGCCAGAAGTAGGAGGTGGCGACGCCCGCGAGGTTCGACAGGACGATGACCGTGGCGATCACCAGGCCCCAGCCGCACATCCAGCCCAGGCGCGGCCCGAAGGCCTTCACCGTCCAGGTGAACGAGGTGCCGCAGTCCGGCACGGCCTTGTTGAGCTCCCGGTACGCGAAGGCGACCAGCAGCATCGGGAGGAACCCGGCCAGGAACACGGCGGGCATCTGCACGCCGACCTCACCGGCGGTGGAGCCGAGGGTGGAGGTCAGGCAGTACACCGGGGCGACGGTGGAGATACCGAGCACGGCGCTGCCCATCAGGCCGACGGAGTTCCCGCCGAGCCCCTTCTCGCGTACGCCGCCGTCGGCCGGGGCGCTTCCCCGTACCGTGTCTCCGGCCTGTGGCCGCGCATCCAGCTCAGTCATGGAGAGGACGCTATGCGCTGCGATTTCCACATCCGGAGGATGAGACTCCGACGTCTCATCCTTGATTAGCCAAGCGTGAACGGGACTTGAACACACACATCGAAAGCTTCAGGCGAACATGACCTTGCATTCACCTGCCCGGAAGAGGACGAGCGGGCGTACGGGAATCGCACCCCTGTCCTTTTTGTGGTGATTCAAAATTTGTCCGTCGTCTGCCCGGGCCCTGGAGGACGCCCCCGTCGGCGCGGATGTTCTGGCCGGTGACCCGGCGTCCGTCCGGGCCGGCGAGGACGGCGATGACGTCCGCCACGTCCTCCGGCTGCCCCAGGCGCAGCTCCTCGACGGCACCGGGCGCGGCGAGGTCCAGCCGGAGAGCGGTGGCGGCGCCTTCCTCGCTACTGCTTGCGGTACAGCTCCTCGATCTCCGCGTCGAAGTCCCGGATGATCGCGTCGCGCTTCAGCTTCAGCGACGGCGTGAGGTGACCGCTCTCCTCGGTGAAGTCCTTGGGCAGGACCGTGAACTTACGGATGGACTCCGCGCGCGAGACCAGCCGGTTGGCCTCGTCCACCGCACGCTGCAGCGCCGCGCGCAGCTCCTCGTCCTCGACGAGCTCGCGCAGGGGGACGCCCTCCTTCTTCCGCATCCGGCACCAGTGCGCGAGGCCGTCCGGCTCCAGGGTGATCAGGGCGCTGATGAACGACCGGTTGTCCCCCACGACCATGCACTGGCTGACCAGCGGGTGGGCGCGCAGCCAGTCCTCCAGCGGGGCGGGGATGACGTTCTTGCCGCCGGACGTGATGATGATGTCCTTCTTGCGGCCGGTGATCGTGAGGTAGCCGTCCTCGTCCAGAGCCCCCAGGTCGCCCGTCGCGAACCAGCCGTCCTCCAGATGCGGCACGGCCTCGCCGCGCTCGGTGTCCCAGTAGCCCCGGAAGACCTGGCCCCCGCTGAGCAGCACCTCCCCGTCGTCCGCGATGCGCACGGCGGTGCCCGGCAGCGGCCATCCCACCGTGCCCAGGCGGGGCTTGAGCGGCGGGGTGACCGTGGCGGCCGCGGTGGTCTCGGTCAGGCCGTAGCCCTCGAAGATCTGCATGCCGGCCCCCGCGTAGAACGCGGCGAGACTGCGTCCCAGCGGGGAGCCGCCGCAGATCGCGTACCGGACGTGACCGCCCAGCGCGGCCCGGATGCGCCGGTAGACCAGCGGGTCGTAGAGGGCGCGGGCGGCGCGGAGCCCCAGGCCGGGGCCGGGGCCCGTGCCGTGTTCGGCGGCCTCGACCGCCTCGCCGTAACGCCGCGCGATCCGGGCCGCACGGTCGAAGGACGAGGCGCGGCCCATCTTCTCGGCGGTGGCCCGGCCGGTGTTGAAGACCTTCTCCAGGACGTAGGGGATGGCCAGCAGGAACGACGGCTTGAAGCCGGCCAGGTCCGCGAGCAGGTCGTCGGTCCGGATGGACGGCGCGTGCCCGAGCCGTACGCGTGCGCGCATGCAGCCGATCGCGACCATCCGGCCGAAGACATGCGAGAGGGGAAGGAACAGGAGGGTGGACGCGGGGTACTTGGAGACCGACTTGAAGACCGGGTGGAGCAGCTCGATGGCGTTGTCGACCTCGGCGAAGAAGTTCCCGTGGGTCAGGACGCAGCCCTTGGGCCGGCCCGTGGTCCCGGAGGTGTAGATGAGGGTGGCGGGGCTGTCCGGTTCCAGGGCGCTCCGCCGGGCGGTGACGGCCGCGTCGGGTATGTCCTTGCCGAGCGTCTTCAGCCGGCCGATCGCACCCGTGTCGAACTGCCACAGATGGGCGAGGTCCCCGAGCTGCTGCCGCTCCTGGCTGACCAGCCGTCCCTGCTCCTTCGTCTCCACGGCGCAGGCGACGGCGCCGGAGTCCTGGAGGATCCAGCGCGTCTGGAAGGCCGACGAGGTGGGGTAGATGGGCACGGTGACCAGCCCGGCCGCCCAGGACGCGAAGTCGAGCAGCGTCCACTCGTAGGTCGTACGGGCCATGATCGCGACCCGGTCACCGCTCTGCAGGCCCTCCGCCACCAGGCCCTTGGCGACGGCCAGGACCTCGGCGGCGAACTCGGCGGCGGTCACGTCCTGCCAGCTGTCGTCGGCCTGCTTGCGGCTGAGGACCGCCTCGGACGGAGCCTCCTGGGCGTTGTCGAAGGGGATCTCGGCGAGCGAGCCACGTCGCACGGCCGGCGCGAGCGGCGGCACCGAGACTTCCCGTACGGAGCCGTCGGCCGCCCTGACCTTGGTCGGCTCGACCAGGGCCGGAACGGTGGGCGCGGCGGGTACGGCGGCGGGGGCGGGCGGGGTCACGAGCGGCTCCTCGACGTGGGGGCCGGCGCCGGGCCCCGTCCTGGGGTCCGGCGCCGAGGCGGCTGCTGGGTGCGTGGGGTCGTTCATTACGGATGGCGGCTGCGGGGGCCGCGGTTGCGGTCAGGGGCGTTCCAGGACGGCGGTGACCCCCTGGCCGCCCGCCGCGCAGATCGAGATCAGGCCCCGGCCGGGCGCCTCCCGCTCCGCGAGGAGCTTGGCCAGGGTCGCCACGATCCGGGCGCCGGTCGCGGCGAAGGGGTGGCCGGTGGCGAGGGACGATCCGACCACATTCAGCTTGTCCCTGTCGACGGGCGCGAGCCCCTGCTTCTCCCAGGACGCCAGGGTGGCGAGCACCTGGGAGGCGAAGGCCTCGTGGATCTCGAAGAGGTCGAAGTCCTCCATCGTGAGCCCGGCGCGCTCCAGCATGCGCGGCACGGCGTACGCGGGCGCCATCAGCAGCCCGTCCTCGCCGTTCACGTAGTCCACGGCGGCCGTCTCGTACAGCGACAGATACGCCAGCGGTTCCAGGCCGTGCGCCTCGGCCCACTCCTCGCTCGCCAGCAGGACGGTGGCCGCGCCGTCGGTGAGCGGGGTCGAATTGCCCGCGGTCATCGTCGCGTCGGGGTGATCTGCGCCGAACACCGGCTTCAGCGTGGCGAGTTTCTCCACCGTGGAGCCGGGGCGCAGGTTCTGGTCGCGGTCCAGGCCGAGATACGGGACGACGAGGTCGTCCAGGAAGCCGCGTTCGTAGGCCGCGGCGAGCCGCTGGTGGCTGGTGGCGGCCAGCAGGTCCTGGTCCTGGCGGGCCACCCCCCACTTCCGGGCGGTGACAGCCGCGTGCTCACCCATCGAAAGGCCGGTGCGGGGCTCGGCGTTGCGCGGGATGTCCGGGACGAGGTGCCCGGGACGGACGGCGGCGAGCGCCTTGATCCTGGCCCCCGTCGACCTGGCGCGGCGCGCCTCCAGCAGGATCCTGCGCAGCCGGTCGTTGACCCCGAGGGGCGCGTCGCTGGTGGTGTCCGCGCCGCCCGCGATCGCCGAGTCGACCGCACCGAGCGCGATCTTGTTGGCCGCGGCGACGACGGCCTGCAGACCGGTGCCGCACGCCTGCTGGATGTCGTACGCGGGCGTGCGCGGGTCCAGTACGGAACCCAGGACGGTCTCGCGGGCCAGGTTGAAGTCCCGGCTGTGCTTGAGGACCGCGCCGGCGACGAACTCGCCGACCTGCTGTCCTCGCAGGCCGAAGCGCTCGACCAGTCCGTCCAGCGCGGCGGTCAGCATGTCCTGGTTCGACGCCTGCGCGTACGGGCCGTCGGAGCGTGCGAACGGGATACGACTGCCACCGATGACCGCGACCCGGCGCGGCTGCGGAAGTGCGAGGGGAATCAACTCGACCAGCTCATCTCGACAACTCCTGACCCTTGAGTAACCTTACTCTGGAGTAAATCTACGACCGAGCAGGAGTCCAGACAATGGCCGACCGCTATCTGCACTTCACCGGCACGGCACCCGGCCGCTTCCTGACCCGCAGGCTCGGCCTGCCACAGCCCGCCCCGCTGCGCCGCTGGACACTGGAAACCCCGTCCCTCGACGGGCCGTTGCTCCACCTCACCGCAGGTAGCTCCGCCCACTCCGGCACGCTCGGTCCGGTACTCGCCGCGACCGGCCTGGAGGTCACCGGCCGGGCCGAACGCCCGGCCGCCGTCGTCCTGGACGCCACCGGCGTCACCACGGCCGCGGGACTCGCCGACGTACACGCCGCTCTCCACCCCGTCGTCCGGTCGCTGGCCGGCGGTGGCCGCGTCGTCGTCCTCGGGACCACGCCGTCCCCCGACGACCACCACCAGGCGGCGGCGCAGCAGGCCCTCGAAGGGTTCGTACGCTCGCTCGGCAAGGAGATCGGCCGGGGCGCCACGGCGCAGCTGCTGCGGCTCGCGCCCGGGGCGGACGCCGCCTCCGCCGAGTCCACCCTCCGCTTCCTGCTCTCCCCCCGCTCCGCGTACGTCAGCGGCCAGGTCGTCGAACTCACCGCCGACACACCCGGCGAGGTCGCCGACTGGGCGGCACCGCTGTCCGGGCGCACCGCCCTGGTCACCGGCTCGGCGCGCGGCATCGGCGCGTCCGTCGCCTCCGTCCTCGCCCGGGACGGCGCCCAGGTGATCTGCCTGGACGTCCCGCAGGCCCAGGAGGAGCTCGTCCGCACCGCGGACCGCCTCGGCGCCACCGCCCTGCCGCTGGACATCACCGCACCGGATGCCGCCGAACTGATCGCCGCCGCCGTCCCCGACGGCCTCGACATCCTCGTCCACAACGCGGGCATCACCCGGGACCGCAGGCTCGCCAACATGCCGGCCGACCGCTGGGCCTCGGTCATCGATGTCAACCTCGACAGCGTCCTGCGCACCACGGACGCCCTCATCGGGTCGGGCACCCTGCGCCGCGGCGGCCGGATCGTCGCCACCGCGTCCATCGCCGGGATCGCGGGCAACGACGGCCAGACCAACTACGCGGCCAGCAAGGCCGGAATCATCGGCCTGGTCCGCTCCCTTGCCCCGCGCGCCGCCGCCGAGCACGGCATCACCGTCAACGCCGTCGCGCCGGGCTTCATCGAGACGAAGATGACGGCCGCCGTGCCCCTCTTCATCCGGGAGGCCGGGCGCCGAATGAACTCCCTGTCCCAGGGCGGCCTTCCGGTCGATGTCGCGGAGACCACCGCCTGGTTCGCCCAGCCCGCGTCCGGAGCGGTCAACGGCCAGGTCGTACGGGTCTGCGGCCAGAGCCTGCTGGGGGCGTGACCCATGACCGGCCTGAGCCTCTCGCTCGTCCGCGGAGCACTCACCTCACCCTTCAAGCGGGCCGGGCGCCCCGGCGCCACCCTGCCCCCCGCCCGTGAGGTGATCCCGCCCGGACGCATCGCCCCAGGACCCCTCGCCGCGTACAGCAGGATCTGCGGCTTCGCCGAATCGGGCCCGCTGCCGCTCACCTACCCGCATGTCCTGGGCTTCCCCCTGGCCATGCGGCTGATGACGGGCCGCGGCTTCCCCCTGCCGGTGCTCGGACTGGTCCACACCTGGATCGAGATCACCGCACACCGGGCGCTGCAGCCGACGGACGCGCTCGAACTCACCGTGTACGCCGACGGACTCACGCCGCACCAGCGCGGCACGGAGGTCACGATGGTCACCGAGGCGCGGCTCGCCGGCGCGCTCGTCTGGGAGTCACGCAGCGGCTACCTGTCCCGGCACGCGACCGGAGCGGAGGCAGCCCCGCCCCCTTCCCATGCCTCGTCCCCGGAGCTGCCCGCCGTGGCCGAATGGCGGCTGCCCGCCGACCTCGGGCGGCGGTACGGGGCCGCTTCGGGCGACCGGAACCCCATCCATCTCCACCCTGTGACAGCACGGCTCTTCGGCTTCCCCCGGCACATCGCGCACGGCATGTGGACCGTCGCCCGCTGCCTGACGGAGGCCGAGGGCGGGAGCGGCACGGGCCGGATCCGGTCCGTGCGGGCGGACTTCAAGGCGCCCGTCCTGCTGCCCTCCACCGTCACGTACGCCGCCGACGGCACCGCCTTCCAGGTGCGCGGCGGCAGCCGCGTCCACCTCGCCGGCAGTGTGGTCCGGGAGGGCTGAGAAACCTCCGCTCAGTCCCCCCGGGCCTGCCAGCCGCGCCCGTGCATGAGGTTCTCCAGGCCCGCCCACGAGAAGTTCATCAGAGTGGAGGCGGCCTCCTTGGCCGAGACGCCGGGAGTGGCGTTCGCCCACCCGGCGAGCGCCTCCGCCGCCCCCACAAGCGCCTGCGCGAGCCCCGCCACATCCCGGTCGGGGAGCGCGGGATCGCTGTGCGCCTCACGTGCCGCCGCGCCGATCAGACCCGTCACGAACGCAACGATCTCCTCACGCATCGCCCCCACCTCGCTGACGAACGGCTCCCCGTGCGAGCTCGCCTGCTGGTGGAGCACCGCCCATCCGTCCGGGTTCTCCGCGGTGTGCGTGAAGAACCCCCGCAGCCCCGACCACAGTTGCCGGTCAGCCGGAATCCCCGGCTCCACCGCGGCCTGCACGGCTTCCACCAGCGCTTTCGACTCGCGGCGGATGCACGCGGTGAAGAGCTCCTCCTTGGAATTCAGGTACAGATAGACCAAGGGCTTGGACACACCGGCCAGTTCCGCGATCTCGTCCATCGAGGCGGCCCGGTACCCGCGCTGCGCGAAGGTCCGCACGGCCGCGTCCATCATCTGCTGCTCACGCACCGCGCGCGGCATCCGTTTGCTCTTCACAGCACTCACGTCAGACATCCCTCCCGCCCCCACTGTGCTACTCCTCGGTAAGACTACGGCGCGGCCCAGCCCGCCGTCGTACGGACGGAGCACGGCCCGGCCACGATGGCCGGTAGTCGTCCACCACCTCCGGCGTAGCACCGCGTACATCTCTGGTACCCCCCGAGGATCACCCCGCGGTCCGATGCTTCCGCCCGGGTCCGCCGCCTAGCGTTCCCGGCATGACGATGAGACTCCGCAGACGGACGGCCGTCGCCGCCCTCGCAGCCACGCTCCTGCTGGCCACGCCCGTCGCCACCGCCCAGGCCTTATCCGGTCCGGCGCCCGCACAAGGCGCGTCCGCCGCCACCACGGTCGACGAGCTGCCCCGCCCGACCGGCCCGTACGCCGTCGGCACCGATGTCCTGCACCTCACCGACCACGACCGCACCGACCCATGGGTACCCGAGGCAGGGGACCGCGAGCTGATGGTGTCCCTGTACTACCCCGCCCGCCTCGGTCGGCCGGGCGCCACCGCTCCGTACATGAGCACGAGGGAAGCCGAGGCCGTGCTCGCGGGCCGCGGGCTGGAGGACGACGCCCCTGCCAAGGTCAGCTCACTCGCCACCCACGCCCGCACCGGCGCCCGGACAGCCCACGGGCGCTTCCCCCTGGTGCTGCTCTCCCCCGGATTCGGCAACCCCCGGGCGACGATGACCTCGCTCGCGGAGGACCTGGCGAGCCGCGGCTATGTCGTGGCGAGCGTCGACCACGCCTACGAGTCCCTCGGGACCGAAATGCCCGATGGGCGGCTCCTCACCTGCGTGGCCTGCGACAAGATGAAGGCCGCGCCTTCCGAGGAAGCCCAGGCGGAGCTGGGCAGGCTCCTCTCCACCGGACGGGCATCGGACCTCTCCTTCGTGCTGGACCGGCTGACCGGCCACCGCCCCGCCTGGAAGAACTCCCGCGTGATCGACCCGGGCCGGGTCGCCGTGGCCGGCCACTCCATCGGGGGCAGCGCCGCCGCCTCCGCGATGCTCACCGACCCGCGCTTCGACGCGGGGATCAACATGGACGGCACGTTCCAGGAGCGCGTTCCCGCGTCCGGCCTCGACGCGCGCCCCTTCATGATGCTGGGCACCGCGTCCTTCCATTTCCCCGGCGGCGAGGACAAGTCCTGGGACGAGGGCTATCAGCGACTGGACGGCTGGAAGCGCTGGCTCGGCGTCGAGGGCTCCGGCCACTCCAGCTTCACGGACGTACCCGTCCTGGAGGACCGGATGGGTGTGACGCTGGACCCCTCGGTCACGCTCTCCACCGACCGGCAGGTCCGTATCACCCGCGACTACGTCGGCGCCTTCCTCGACCAGCACCTGCGCGGACGGCCCCAGCGACTGCTGGACGGCCCGACACCCGGCAACCCGGAGGTCGTCTTCCAGCGCCCCTGACGCGGCCCGGGCACACAGGAGCGCCCCCGGAAACAGAGGTCCGGGGGCGCTCGTGCGTGTGCGGGTCACGCCGTGACGGGGACGCCCTTCGTCTCCACCTCGTGCACCTCGGGCTCCTCGACCGGGGAGGCCGACGCCGAGTTGTACGCGTCGTGGTCGAGGATCTTCTCGCGGGCCGCGACGATCACCGGGATCAGAGCCTGTCCCGCCACGTTCGTGGCGGTGCGCATCATGTCCAGGATCGGGTCGATGGCGAGGAGCAGGCCCACGCCCTCCAGCGGGAGGCCCAGCGTCGACAGGGTGAGGGTCAGCATGACCGTGGCGCCGGTGAGGCCGGCGGTGGCCGCCGAGCCGATGACCGAGACGAACGCGATCAGGATGTAGTCACCGATGCCCAGCTGGACGTCGAAGATCTGCGCGATGAAGATCGCCGCCAGCGCCGGGTAGATCGCGGCGCAGCCGTCCATCTTGGTCGTGGCACCGAACGGCACGGCGAAGGAGGCGTACTCCTTCGGGACGCCGAGGCGCTCCGTGACCTGCTGGGTGACCGGCATGGTGCCGACCGAGGAGCGGGAGACGAAGGCCAGCTGGATCGCGGGCCAGGCGCCCTTGAAGAACTGCAGCGGGCTGACCTTGGCGACCGTGGCGAGCAGCAGCGGGTAGACGCCGAACATCACCAGGGCGCAGCCGATGTAGACGTCCGCGGTGAAGGTGGCGTACTTGCCGATCAGGTCCCAGCCGTAGTCGGCGATGGCGTAGCCGATGAGGCCGACGGTGCCGATCGGGGCGAGGCGGATGACCCACCACAGGGCCTTCTGGAGGAGCTCGAGGATCGACTCGCTGAGGGAGAGGATCGGCTTGGCCTTCTCGCCGAGCTGGAGCGCGGCGATACCGGCGACGGCGGCCATGAAGACGATCTGGAGGACGTTCAGCTCGGTGAACGGCGTGATGACGTCCGTCGGGATGATGCCGGTGAGGAAGTCCAGCCAGGAGCCCGCGCTCTCGGGCTTGGCGCCGTCCTTCGGGGTGAGGCCGGTACCGGAGCCCGGGTTGGTGATCAGACCGATCGCGAGGCCGATGGCGACCGCGATCAGCGACGTGATCATGAACCAGAGCAGAGTGCGGGTGGCCAGCCTGGCGGCGTTGTTGACCTTGCGCAGGTTGGTGATCGACACCAGGATCGCGAAGAAGACGAGGGGCGCGACGGCCAGCTTCAGCAGCTGGACGAAGATGTGGCCGACCTGGTCGAGCGTGGTGTAGAGCCAGCCGATCTCGTAGCTGCGGGTGATCCAGCCGAGCAGGACACCGAGGACGAGACCGGCGACTATCTGTATCCAGAACGGGATTCTGGGCAGGCGGAAGCCGGAACCGGACGGCTTGCCGGCTTCGGTCTCGGCGGTGGGCGCGGGATTCGCGGACACGGACACACTCCAGATGTGACGCATCGGGACGTACGAGGGACAGACGTACGGTCGTGCGGTCGAACAGGGGGACGGGGGTGCGGCGCCCGCGTCAGGGGCGGCGCCGCTGCATGATGCCGGTTCAGACGTTGCGGCAACAGACCGCGGACATACAGCGGCAGAGATCGACATGCAGGCGCGCCACGAGCGGGACGCTCAGAGCGTGATGGGTGCGCACTGCGGCAATCATGTCGAATACGTTAACACTGCAACTTTGAGAACCTCAAAGATACGCTTCTTGATCATCTCGGGAGGGAGCTCGCCCGTGCACGCGAAAGCCCCGGTACGGGAGCGGCTGCTCCGGTCCGGGGCTTCGTCTGTACGTGCGTGCGGTGTGAGGAACCTTACGCGGCGCCTACTGGGTGACGCTGTCCTCGCGGGTGCGGTTCGCCTCGAGCCTGGCCTTGGTCCGGTCGACCGTCGAGATGAGCTGCTCGGACATCTCGTCCCGCTGCTTGCGCAGCAGGATGAAGCTCAGGGGGGCTGAGAGCAGCAGGCCGAGGAGGATGACCCAGACGACGTTGGAGCCGCCGACACCGGAGGGGAGCACACCGAAGTGGACCGCGACACCGGCGACGAAGAAGCAGCCGACGAAAATCAGCAGGCGCATGGCGGTGTACCGGATCGTTGCGCTCGGCTTGGCAGCGGACACGGCTGGCCTTCTCTCTACGTCCGACGTTCCTGCGGTCGTGCAGTCTGAGGTCGTGCCCGACCAGTGAAGCATGCCCCGAATTCGATCAGTTCGCAGGGTTGCCCCGGCGCGGCCGCGATGCAGTGCCCGGCAGTCCTCAGCGGAAGAGCGGGAGCAGCATGATGACGTCGTCGCGGTAGTCGTCCTCGGCGACCCGGATGGCGTTCGGGACCCGGCCCACCTCCTTGTATCCGCAGGAGGCGTAGAAGCGGTCGGCTCCGGTCCCGCCCCGGCAGGTGAGGCGGATGGCGTCGATGCCCTCGAGTTCCAGGGCGGCGTCGGCCGTGGCCGCCATCAGCGCGCGCCCGAAGCCCTTGCCCTGGTGGCGCGGGTGGACCATCACCGTGTACGCGCCGATCCAGTGCCGCATGAGCCGGTGGGTATTGTGGGTGAGGAAGGCGGTGGCGGCCACCGTGCCGTCCTCGTCGCGCCCGACGACCAGGTGGGTACGGCCCTCAGCCATCCCGGCGAGGTGCTTGACCAGCTCCGGCCGGACCTCCTCGTCGGTGACGGGGGGCACGAAGCCGACGGCTCCGCCGGCGTTGCTGACGTCGGCCCAGAGCGCGGCGATGCCGTCCCGCAGGGCCCGGTCGAATGCGGGATCCACTTCAAATGTAAGCGCCATTTAAGCAGATTAGCTATTACCAGGAGTCTCCTTCAACCCGCGTCCACCACGCGAGAAAGCCCCGGCCGGACGCGAGAAAGCCCCGGCCGGGGGACGGCAGGCCGGGGCTTTCGTACAGCGGGACACCCGCAACGGGCGCGGGTCGTCGGGCGGGCGTGAGGCCTCAGACGCGCATCGGCTGCGGCGTCTCGCGCCGGCCCGCCTCCGGGCCCGGGTACTCGCGCAGGATCTCGTACCGCGTGTTGCGCTCCACGGGCCGGAAGCCCGCGTCCCGGATGAGGTCCAGCAGGTCCTCGCGGCCGAGCTTGTTCGGCGTGCCGTAGTCGTCCGCGTCGTGCGTGATCTTGTACTCGACGACCGAGCCGTCCATGTCGTCCGCACCGTGCTGGAGCGCGAGCTGCGCGGTCTGCACGCCGTGCATGACCCAGAAGACCTTGACGTGCGGGACGTTGTCGAAGAGCAGCCGCGAGACCGCGAAGGTCTTGAGCGCCTCCGCGCCGGTCGCCATCGACGTCCGCGCCTGGAGGGTGTTGCGGACCTTGCCGTCCTTCATGTCCACGAAGTCGTGCTGGTAGCGCAGCGGGATGAAGACCTGGAAGCCGCCGGTCTCGTCCTGCATCTCCCGCAGCCGCAGCACGTGGTCGACGCGGTGACGGGGCTCCTCGATGTGCCCGTACAGCATCGTCGCCGGGGTCTTGAGACCCTTCTCGTGCGCGAGGCGGTGGATGCGCGACCAGTCCTCCCAGTGGGTGTTGTGGTCGACGATGTGCTGGCGGACCTCCCAGTCGAAGATCTCCGCGCCACCGCCGGTCAGCGACTCCAGACCTGCCTCGATCAGCTCGTCGAGGATCTCGGAGGCCGAGAGCCCCGAGATCGTCTCGAAGTGGTGGATCTCCGTCGCCGTGAACGCCTTGAGCGCCACCTCCGGCAGGGCTTCCTTGAGCGCGCTGAGCGAGCGCGGGTAGTAGCGCCACGGCAGGGTGGGGTGCAGCCCGTTGACGATGTGCAGCTCGGTGAGGTTCTCGCCCTGCATCGCCTTGGCGAGGCGGACGGCCTCCTCGATGCGCATCGTGTACGCGTCCTTCTCGCCCGGCTTGCGCTGGAACGAGCAGTACGCGCAGGACGCGGTGCACACGTTGGTCATGTTGAGGTGACGGTTGACGTTGAAGTGGACGACGTCGCCGTTCTTCCTCGTACGCACCTCGTGGGCCAGCCCGCCGAGCCATGCCAGGTCGTCGGACTCGTAGAGCGCGATCCCGTCCTCGCGGGTCAGCCGCTCGCCGGCCCGGACCTTCTCCTCCAGCTCGCGCTTGAGTCCCGCGTCCACTAGGGCGCCTCCATGTCTCTCTGTAGCCGTTCCGGCAGCCCACGGTACTCCCCCGCCCTCCGGGCGCAGGCACCCCCGTCACCGCTCTCGGCGTCACTCCTCCTCGGGGAGCTCCCCGACCCGGTTCTCCCACTTGGTGGAGAGCACGACCGTCGTACGGGTCCGGGAGACCCCCCTGGTGCCGCTGAGCCGCCGGATGGTCTTCTCCAGGCCGTCCACGTCGCCGACCCGCACCTTGAGCATGAACGAGTCGTCGCCCGCGATGAACCAGCAGTCCTCGATCTCGGCGAGGTCCTTCAGCCGGTGCGCGACGTCCTCATGGTCGGCGGCGTCGGAGAGGGAGATCCCGATCAGTGCGGTGACGCCGAGCCCGAGCGACGCGGCGTCGACGGTCGCGCGGTATCCGGTGATGACACCGGCGGTTTCCAGCCGGTTGATGCGGTCGGTGACGCTGGGCCCGGAGAGCCCGACGAGCCGTCCCAGCTCGGCATACGAGGCCCTGCCGTTCTCTCTGAGGGCCTGGATGAGCTGCCTGTCCACCGCGTCCATGTGACTGAAACCTTCCATTGTTCAGCAGTACCGCGAGTTTACGTGTAGAATCTAAGGCGCAACAGGGTCAGGCCCTGTAAATCTTTCCCAGTATTCAAGAAATGCTTTCGAATCTTCAGGAGTGAACGTCACCGTGTACTCGATCGAGATGGCCTACGCCCGGATGCGCGAGCTGCAGGACCTGGCCAACCGCTCGCGTGCCCACCAGCCCGCCGCCGCCCACCGCGTCGACCGCGCCCGCGCCCCGCGCATGAGCAGGAAGAAGCGCTGACCCCACCGGTTCAGCTCCGGGAGGCGCCACCGAGCTCCCCCTCCCACCGGCGGTACAGCTGATGCGGCACTCCCGCCGCGTCCAGCACCCGCCCGGCGACGAAGTCCACCAGGTCCTGGATGTGCGTCGCCCCCGCGTAGAACGCCGGGGAGGCGGGCAGCACCACGGCGCCCGCCTCGTCGAGCGCGACCATCTGCTTGAGCGTCTGGCCGCTGAGCGGCGTCTCGCGCACCGCCACGACCAGCTTCCGCCGCTCCTTGAGCGTCACGCTCGCGGCCCGCTGGAGCAGATCCTTCGAGAGCCCGAGCGCCACCCCGGCCACACACGCCGTCGACGCCGGGACGATCAGCATCCCCTTCGCCGGATACGACCCCGAGGACGGCCCTGCCGCCAGATCGCCGGCCGCCCAGTGGCGTACGCCGTCAAGGTCGGGCCGGAAGGTGTCCGGCTTCCCGTCCGCGCCACGCGCCAGCCAGCTCCGCAGGTCCTCCTGCCAGTGGGCGTCACGGAAGGCGATCCCCGTCTCGTCCAGGAGCGTCAGCCGCGAGGCACGGCTGACCACCAGATCGACGCTCTCCCCGGCCGCCAGCAGTCCGCGCAGCACCGAGGCCGCGAACGGCGTGCCCGATGCGCCCGATACCCCGACGATCCAAGGCCTGCGCTCCTGCTGACTCATCGAAGTCCCGGCTCTCACACCGTCGAGCCTATCCGGCACCCCGTCCCAGGAACTGAGCCAGGGGCTCCGGACGTTGCAACGGATGAGGGAACAGCCATGGACAGGGGGTGACCATGACGGGAACACGCACCACCGCCACCGCACGGGCCGTCACGGCCGGCGCGGTCATGCTCGCCTGGGTCGCGCTGCTGTGGCTGCTGGAAGGCATCGACATGGCGACGGGCAATTCCCTCGACAGCCACGGCGTCAGCCCGCGCGAACCCGCCGAGCTGGCCGACGTCGTCCCGTCCGCGTTTCTGCACAGCGGCTGGGAGCACGTGGCGTCCAACAGCGTCCCGCTGCTGGTCCTCGGCTTCATCGCAGCGCTCGGCGGGATACGCAGGTTCGCCGCCGTGGTGCTCGTCGTGATCGTGACGGCCGGCGTCGGCGTCTGGCTCACCGCGCCGCCGAACACGGTGACGCTCGGCGCGTCCGGCGTGGTCTTCGGCCTCTTCGGCTATCTGCTGGTCCGCGGCTTCGTGGACCGGCGCCCGCTGGACATCGTCGTCGGCGTGATCATCGCCGCGGTCTACGGCTCCCTGCTCTGGGGCGTGCTGCCGACGGACTCCGGCATCAGCTGGCAGGGCCACCTCTTCGGCCTCATAGGCGGGGTGGCGTCGGCGTTCTTCTTCCGCCGCCCCCGCCGCCCGCAGGAGCCCAAGGGCTACATCACAGTATGAGGGTCAGGGCGTGAGACCCCGCACCAGCAGATCGAGCAGCGCACACGCGAAGAGAGCTATCCCGATGAAGCCGTTGACCGAGAAGAAGGCCCGGTTCAGCCGTGACAGGTCGTGCGGCCGCACGACCCGGTGCTCGTACACGAAGGCCACGGCGACGACGACCATGCCGATCCAGTAGAAGATCTCCGCGTCCGTCGCCAGTCCGAACCACACCAGCAGCCCGGTCGTCGCCACATGGCAGACCCGTGCGCCCCAGAGGGCGGCCGGGATCCCGAAGCGTGCGGGGAAGGAGAGCACTCCGTGGGCCCGGTCCGCCTGCACGTCCTGGCAGGCGAAGATCAGGTCGAAGCCGCCGATCCAGATGCCGACGGCAAGCCCCAGGATCACCGCGTCCCACGACCAGCTCCCGGTCACCGCCAGCCAGGCGCCGATCGGCCCCATGGCCTGGGCGATCCCCAGGATCGCGTGCGGGAAGTTCGTGAACCGCTTGCCGTACGGATAGACGACCATCGGCACGACGGCGACTGGAGCCAGCGCCAGACAGAGGGGGTTCAGCAGGGCCGCGGCGCCCAGGAAGACGACGACGGCCACGATCGCGCCGGTCCACGCGGACCTCACCGTGACGGCACCGGTCACCAGCTCCCGGCCCTCCGTGCGCGGATTACGGGCGTCGATCTCCCGGTCGATGATCCGGTTGGCGGCCATCGCGAACGTACGCAGCCCGACCATCGCGACGGTCACGAGCAGCAGCGTGCCCCAGTGGAACGTGCCGTCCAGCTGGAACATCGCGGTCAGCGCGGCGATGTAGGCGAAGGGCAACGCGAAGACCGAGTGCTCGATCATCACCAGCCGCAGGAACGCGCGGGGCTTGCTGCGGGGCTGCGGCACCGCAGCGGCTGAGGCGCTCACAGTCCGTACTCCTTCCATCGGCGGTCGACCTTCGCCGCCGTATCCGGGTCGGACTCGACCATGGCCGGCCAGCCGCCGTCCCGGGTGTAGCCCTCCTCGGGCCATTTCCTCGTCGCGTCGATCCCGGCCTTGCCGCCCCAGAACTGCTGGTAGGAGGCGTGGTCGAGATGGTCGACCGGGCCCTCGACGACGGTGAGGTCGCGGGCGTAGTCCGTGTTGCCCAGCGCCCGCCAGGAGACCTCGTGCAGGTCGTGGACGTCGCAGTCGGAGTCCACGACCACGATCAGCTTGGTCAGCGACATCATGTGGGCACCCCAGACGGCGCTCATCACCTTCTGGGCGTGCTTCGGGTACTTCTTGTCGATCGAGACGATCGCGCAGTTGTGGAAGCCGCCCGACTCCGGCAGGTGGTAGTCCACGATGTCCGGGACGATGATCTTGAGCAGGGGCAGGAAGAACCGCTCGGTGGCCCGGGCCAGCGGACCGTCCTCGGTGGGCGGCCGGCCCACGACGATCGACTGCAGCAGCGGGCGCTTCCGCATCGTCACGCAGTCGATCTTCAGCGCGGGGAAGGGCTCCTGGGGGGTGTAGAAGCCCGTGTGGTCGCCGAACGGCCCCTCGGGGAGCATCTCGCCCGGCTCCAGCCACCCCTCGATGACGACCTCGGCCTGCGCCGGGACCTGGAGCGGGACGGTCTTGCAGTCGACCATCTCGATCCGCTTGCCCTGGACGAAGCCGGCGAAGAGGTACTCGTCGATGTCGCCGGGCAGCGGTGCCGTGGAGGCGTACGTGACCGCGGGCGGCGCACCGAACGCGATGGCGACGGGCAGCTTCTCACCACGCCTGGCGGCGACCTGGTAGTGGTTGCGGCTGTCCTTGTGGATCTGCCAGTGCATCCCGATGGTGCGCTTGTCGTGGCGCTGCAGCCGGTAGAGCCCGAGGTTGCGGATCCCCGTCTCGGGGTCCTTGGTGTGGGTGAGGCCCAGGTTGAAGAAGGAGCCGCCGTCCTCGGGCCAGGTGAAGAGCGCGGGCAGCTGGTCCAGGTCCACGTCGTCGCCGGTGAGGACGACCTCCTGGACGGGGGCGCTGTCGGACTTCACCTTCTTCGGCGGCAGGTGGGTCACCGCGCCGAGCTTCCCGAAGGCCTCGCGGATCCCGACGAAGCCCTGCGGCAGCTCCGGTTTGAGGAGTCCGCCGATCTTGTCGCCGATCTCGGCGTAGGACTTCAGCCCGAGCGCCTTGAGCAGCCGCCGGTCGGTCCCGAAGACGTTCATGGCCAGGGGCATGGACGCCCCCTTGACGTTCTCGAACAGCAGCGCGGGCCCGCCCGCCTTGTTCACCCGGTCGACGATCTCGCCGACCTCCAGATACGGGTCGACCTCGGCCTTGATGCGCTTGAGATCGCCCTCGCGCTCCAGAGCCCGGAGCAGGGAGCGAAGATCGTCGTAAGCCATGAGGCCAAGTATCGGACACCCGCTACCCTGGGCCCGTCACCGGGGGCGGTCCGTGCGCCTCCCCACCTCACCTCGGGGGACCTTCCACCATGCTCAGGGCCTTGATCTATCTCCTGCCGCTGGCACTGACGATCTACGCGTTCATCGACTGCCTGAACACCCCGGAGGACGAGGCGAAGCACCTGCCGAAGATCGCCTGGGTCTTCATCATCCTGCTGTTCTGGATCGTCGGGCCGATCGTCTGGCTGGCCGCGGGCAAACCGCGCCACGCGCCCGCCGGGGGCCGTACGTCTTCCGAATGGCGCAGGGGCCGCCGCACGACGTGGGTGGCGCCCGACGACAACCCGGACTTCCTCAAGTCGCTGAAGGACGAGAAGTCGCTGAAGGACGAGAAGTCGCCGAGGGACGGGGCCAGGAGCGACGAGGCGCGCCTCGACGAGCGGGAGGCCGACCTGCGCCGCCGCGAGGAGGACCTGAAGCGCCGTGAGGGCGGCGCCGGCCCCGACGACTCGGCTCCGCCCGCCACTTCATGAGCCCTGTCCTCGCGGGTTCATGAGTTCATGAGGACAGGAGCCGCCCCAGCCGGTCGAGCAGGGGCAGCAGCGCCGTGCGCTCCTCGGGGGTGAGTGCCTCCAGCGCGCCGTGCACCACACGCATCTCGGCGCGGATGCGATGGGCCAGCTCGGTGCCCTCCGCTGTGCGGGAGGCCACCTTGGAGCGGCGGTCACCCGGCGCCGGGGTGCGCGTCACCAGGCCGCGGGCCTCCATACGGCCGATGAGACCGGTCGCGTTGGACGCGTCGCACACCAGATGACTGGCCAGCGCGCTCATGGGCATGGGTTCGTTGAGGGCGATCAGCGCCCGCGCCTGCGAGGTGCTGAGACCGTGGCGGCCGGCGACGGCGGTGAGGTCGTCGTGGTGGCCACGGACGACGACTGCGAGGGGTTCGAGCAGTTCGTCCGGAGTAGGGACGGCGCGGGGTGCCGGTTCCGTCGTCATGGTCGGTCATCCTTCGATCGGTGCGCGTGGTCCGGTGGCCCGGACGCTGTCCGCCACGCACCCGCATTCATTTGACATGCTCAACTTTGACCCGTTACATGAAGGGTATTGCTTGAGCATATCAAGCTTCATGTTTCACGCGTCTCGCGTCTCGTAGGGAGCACCCCATGTCCTCCGTACTCTTCGTCCTCACCGGTGCCGACCACTGGACACTCAACGACGGCACCGCCCACCCCACCGGCTTCTGGGCGGAGGAACTCGCCGCCCCCCACCGCGTCTTCTCCCAGGCCTGCTTCGACATCACCATCGCCACCCCCGGCGGGGTCGCCCCCACCGTGGACAGCGTCAGCCTCACCGCCGAGTACAACGGCGGCCAGGACCAGGCCGACGCCGTGGCCTCGTACCTCGCCGCCATCGACGAGACGCTCCGCATCCCCGCCAGGCTCGAGGACGTCGTCCCCACGTCGTACGACGTCGTCTTCTACCCCGGTGGCCACGGCCCGATGGAGGACCTGGCCGTCGACGAGACGTCCGGCCGGCTGCTCACCTCGGCCCTCGACTCCGGCACCCAGGTCGCCGTCCTGTGCCACGCCCCCGCGGCCCTGCTGCCCGCGCGCCGCGAGGACGGCAGCTGGCCGTTCGCCGGCTACCGCATGACCGGCTTCAGCAACGCCGAGGAGACACAGGCCGGCCTGGCCGACAAGGCGCCCTGGCTGCTGGAGGACCGCCTCGTCGAGCTCGGCGCCGACTACACCGCCGCCGACGCGTGGTCGGTGCACACCGTGCACGACCGCAACCTGCACACCGGCCAGAACCCGGCCTCCTCCGAGCAGCTGGCCCGCGAGATCCTGGCCGCCCTGTGAGCGCCGCCGAGACCGCGCGAGAGGCCCCGGCCGATGTCGTGGCCCGGCTCCGTGGAGCCTTCCGTACCGGCCGCACCAGGGACCTCGCCTGGCGCACGGACCGGCTGACGCGGCTGCGCGCCCTGCTCACCGAGCGCGGTGACGAACTGGCCGAGGCGCTCCGGGCCGACCTCGGCAAGAGCCGCAAGGAGGCCTACCGGACCGAGATCGACTTCACGGTCCGCGAGATCGACCACACCCTGGAGCGCCTGGCCGGCTGGCTGGAGCCCGAGCCCGCTCCCGTACCGGCCGTCCTCGCCGGGGCCACCGCCCACACCGTGCAGGACCCGCTCGGCGTCGTCCTCGTCATCGCGCCCTGGAACTACCCGGTGCAGCTGCTGCTCGCACCGGTCGCCGGCGCGCTGGCCGCGGGCAACACCGTCGTGGCGAAGCCCAGCGAGCTGGCGCCCGCCACCTCCGCCGCCCTGGCCCGGCTGCTGCCGGAGTATCTGGACGCCGACACGCTGGCCGTGGTGGAGGGCGGGGTCCCGGAGACCACCGCGCTGCTCACCGAGCGCTTCGACCACATCTTCTACACGGGCAACGGCACGGTCGGCCGCATCGTGATGGCCGCGGCGGCGAAGCACCTCACGCCGGTGACGCTCGAACTGGGCGGCAAGTCGCCCGCGTTCGTGGACCGCGGCACCGACCTGAAGACCGTGGCCTCCCGGCTGGTCTCCGGGAAGTTCCTCAACACCGGCCAGACGTGCGTCGCCCCCGACTACGTCCTCACCGACCCGGAGACCGCCCCGGCCCTGGCGGACGCGCTCGCCGCGGCGGTCGAGGGGCGCTTCGGGCAGGACCCGTCCACCAGCCCGGAGTACGGCAGGATCGTCAACGAGCGCCACTTCGACCGGCTGGTGGGCCTCCTGGACTCCGGCCGTACGGTGACGGGCGGCGCCCACGACCGGGACACGAAGTACATCGCCCCGACCGTGCTGGCCGATGTCGCCCCGGACTCCCCCGTGATGCGGGAGGAGATCTTCGGCCCGGTCCTGCCGGTCCTCACCGTGGACGGCCTCGACGAGGCCATCGATTTCATCAACGACCGGGACAAGCCCCTGGCGCTGTACGCGTTCACGGAGTCCCCCGCCGTACGGGAGCGGCTGCTGGCCGAGACGTCCTCGGGCGGGGTCGGCATCGGTCTGCCGCTGGCCCATCTGACCGTGTCGGACCTGCCGTTCGGCGGGGTCGGCGAGAGCGGCATGGGCAACTACCACGGCCGGTACTCCCTGGAGACCTTCAGCCACCGCAAGGCGGTCCTGGACACCCCGCTCGGCTGATGCCCGTACATGCCGCGAGGGCGCGACCGCACCGAAGCGGTCGCGCCCTCGCGGCTGTGCCGGTCAGACTCCGGCGTAGGAGTGCTTGCCGGTGACGAAGATGTTCACGCCGTAGTAGTTGAAGAGCCAGCAGCCGAAGGCGACGAGCGCCAGGTAGGCGGCCTTGCGGCCCTTCCAGCCGGCCGTCGCGCGGGCGTGCAGGTAGGCGGCGTACGCGACCCAGGTGATGAAGGACCAGACCTCCTTGGGGTCCCAGCCCCAGTAGCGGCCCCAGGCGTCGCCCGCCCAGATCGCGCCCGCGATGATCGTGAACGTCCACAGCGGGAAGACGGCCGCGTTGATGCGGTACGAGAAGGTGTCCAGGGTCTTCGCGGCGGGGAGCCGTTCCAGGACGGAGGACGCGAACTTCCCGGGCGTGCCGCCGTTGGCGATCTTGTTCTCGTAGCTGTCGCGGAACAGGTAGAGCAGCGTGCCGACGGCGCCCAGGTAGAAGACGGCACCGCAGATGATGGCGGTGGAGACGTGGATCCACAGCCAGTAGGAGTGCAGCGCGGGGACCAGCTGGTCGCTGTCGGTGTACAGCGTGGTGGTCGCGATGCCGAGGTCCAGCAGGACCGTGGTGACCAGCAGCAGGCCGATCCAGCGGACGTTCTTCCTCAGTGCGAGCAGGATCAGGTACGCGCCGACCGCCACGGTGGAGAAGGTGATCGAGAACTCGTACATGTTGCCCCAGGGGGCCCGCTGCACCGACAGGGCGCGTGCGACGACTCCGCCCGCCTGGACGGCGAAGGCGACCACGGTCAGGGAGACCGCGATCCGCCCCCACAGATCGCCCTTGAAGGTGCCGCCCGCGGCGCCAGGGCCGTCCGGGACGTCACGGGTGCCCGCGGCGGAACGCGTGACGACCTTGGGGCGCTCCAGCACGGCGGTGCCGCCCTGCTGCGCGACCTGCACCTTCACCGTGGAACCGCCGGTGGCCGAGTCCTTCTTCAGCGCGGCGGCCGTACGGCCCACCTTGCTGCGGCTGCCGAACACCCACTCCGCGATGTGCGCGAAGAACGCCAGGGTGTAGACGGCCATCGAGGAGTAGATCAGCGTGTTGCTGATGTTCGCCAGATTCTCGTTGGTTGCGGCGGCGAGATTCACTTCTCAGCCCCTTCGGCAGGTTCTTCGGAGAGTTGTTCGGTCTCGGGTTCGAGATCGGGCGCGGTGGGCGCCACGGTGTTGAGCGCGAGCGCGAGGTCGGCCAGCTCCTCGGGCAGCTTCGCGGACTCGCTGCGGCCCAGGCCCGCCATCTCGACGACGGTGACCCCGTCCGGCCCCTTCACGGCCCGCACCCACACACGGCGGCGCTGGATGAAGAGCGAACCGGCGAGCCCGATGATGGCGGCGACGGCGCCGGTGAGCGCCCAGCCGCTGGCGGGCTGGCGCGAGATCTGGAAGCTGGCCCACTCCTCGACGCTCTCGAAGGTGACCGAGCCCGCGCCGTCGGGGAGCTTCATGGTCTCGCCGGGACGCAGTCGCTTCTTGAGCTTGTCGCCGTTGCTGTCCTTGAATTCCTTCATCTTGGACGTGTCGAGCTGGTAGACGTTCTGCGGCAGTCCGGAGTCGACGCCGAGGCTGCCGTAGTAGCCGTTGAGCGCGAGGACCGGGTAGTCGAGCCCGGGGTACTGGGAGAACATCGTGCCCTGGCCGTCGCCCGCGAACGTCGGTACGAAGAAGGCCTGGAAGCCCAGCTGGGTCTTCTTGCCGTCGGTCCCCTTGTACCCGTCCATCACCTTGACCGCGCCGGTCGAGGTGACGTTGTTGTCGATGGGCAGCAGGGGCACGGCGGACCGGTAGACCTCCTTGCCCTTGCCGTCCTTGACGGAGATGACGGGGGCGTAGCCGTGGGCGTTCAGGTAGACCTTCGTGCCGTCGACGACGAGCGGCTTGTTGACCTCGATGACCTTCTTCTTCGGCTCACCGTCGGCGCCCTCGGCGTACGTCACGCGGGCCTCGTAGGTCCTGGGCGTGCCGCGCTGCGGGCCGCTCCGCTCGTACGTGCCGACGAAGTCCTCCAGGTCGAAGCTGAAGGGGGTGAGGTCGTCGGTGTCGAAGAGCGAGCCGGACTTGAAGTCGTCGTACTGCGTGATCGTGTTGGCGAAGCCGTCGCCCTCCACGATCAGCTTGCCGCCCTCGGACTTGAAGAGCTGCCCGCCGGCGAACGCGACGAGCATGACGATCAGCGCGATGTGGAAGAGCAGGTTCCCGGTCTCGCGGAGATAGCCCTTCTCCGCGGCCACCGCGTCGCCCGCCGTGTGCGAGCGGAAGCGCCGCTTGCGCAGGATGGAGAGGGCGGCCTCGCGGACCTGCTCGGGTTCGGCGTCGGTGCGCCAGGTGGTGTACGCGGGCAGCCGGGTCAGCTTCTTCGGGGCGCCCGGCGGACGGCCGCGCAGCTGGCCGACGAACTGGCCGGTGCGCGGGACGATGCAGCCGATGAGGGAGACGAACAGCAGGATGTAGATCGCGGAGAACCACACGGAGCTGTAGACGTCGAAGAACTGGAGCTTCTCGTAGATCGGCGTGACGGTGGTGTGGGCTTCCTTGAAGGTCTGCACCTTCAGTTCGTCCACGCTGTTCTGCGGGATCAGTGAGCCGGGGATCGCGCCCAGCGACAGCAGGAAGAGCAGGATCAGCGCGACCCGCATCGAGGTGAGCTGGCGCCAGAACCATCGGGCCCAGCCGATGACGCCCATGGCCGGTACGGAGGAGGCGGACTCTTCGCGCGGGGCGGTGGAGAGCTGTTCCCCGGCCTTGCCGAGGTCGCGCTCGTCCGTGGTGTTCGTGTTGCTCATGGACTCAGATCCCCACAGTGAAGCCGTTGGACCAGACCTGCATCTCCTGGATGAGCACGTCCCACGCGCCCGTCAGCAGGAGCACTCCGGTCACGATCATCATGCCGCCGCCGATCCGCATGACCCACGCGTAGTGGCGCTTGACCCAGCCGAACGCGCCGAGTGCCCGGCGGAAGGCGACCGCGGCCAGGACGAAGGGGACACCGAGTCCGAGACAGTACGCCACGGACAGCACCGCCCCCCGTCCGGCCGTCGCCTGCTCGAACGCGAGCGCGTTGACGGAGGCGAGCGTCGGGCCGAGGCACGGCGTCCAGCCGATCCCGAAGAGGGCGCCGAGCAGCGGCGCTCCCACCAGGCCGGTCACCGGTCGCTTGTGGATGCGGAACTCGCGCTGCGTCATCCAGGGCATCAGGCCCATGAAGAAGATCCCCATGAGGATCATCAGTACGCCGAGGACCTTGGAGAGCGTCCCGCTGTACTCCTGGAGCGTCTGGCCGAAGAAGCCGAAGAGCGCGCCGCCGGACACGAACACGACGGTGAAGCCGAGCACGAAGAGCGAGGCCCCGGCGACGGTCCTGCCGCGCCGCCGCTCGGCCAGGTCTGCGCCGCTGACCCCGGTGACGTAGCTGAGGTAGCCGGGCACCAGCGGCAGGACGCACGGCGAGAAGAAGGAGACGAGACCGCCGAGCAGGGCGATGGGCAGCGCCACTATGAGGGCCCCGCTCAGGACCGTCTCGTTTCCGCCGGTGACCGCGGCCAGTTCGAGCACCGGAGTCACTTCTCCGCGACCAGCGGGTCGATCATCTCGCGCAGTTTCGTGGCGTCGAGCGCGGCGAGCGAGCGGGCGGCGAGCTTCCCGTCCCGGTCGATGACCACGGTCGAGGGGATGGCCTGCGGGTTCAGCGTGCCCTTCGGGAAGCGCAGGAGCAGCTTCCCGGTCGGGTCGTAGATGCTCGGGTAGGTGACCCCGAAGTCCTGCTCGAAGCTGACCGCGAGGGACTTCTGCGGGTCCCTGGTGTTGATGCCGACGAACTGGACGCCCTGGTCCTCGGTCGCCTTCGCCACCTTCTCGAAGTGCTTGGCCTCGGCGCGGCAGGGGCCGCACCAGGATCCCCAGAAGTTCAGGACGACGATCTTGCCCTTGTAGTCGGCGACGGCGAGGTCCTTGCCGTCCAGGGTCGTGCCGTCCAGCTTCGGCGCGTCGGTGCGTTCGCCCTTGGCGACGGTGGAGATCCCTCCACTGCCGGTGACGAAGTTCGTGTTGCCGCCGCCGCCCGCCTTGGCGCCGTCACCACTGCATGCGGACAGGGTCAGGGCGCCGGCCACCGCGGTTGCGGCGAGCAGGGTGAAGCGGCGTCGGGGTACGCGGCCAGAGCTCATGTGAAAAGTTTCGCATGGCAGTTCCGGGGATCTTGGGCACCCCCCTCGGTGACCGTAAAGCCCCTTGTCAAGCCTGTTTAAAGAAGGCGTTCCAGCCGCCTTCGGGGGCCTGTCCCACCTGGAGCGTACGGAGCTTCGCGAGCACCGCCGGGTCCTGTGCGTCGAGCCAGTCGACGTACTGCCGGAAGGAGACGAGGCGCACATCCGGCTTGCCCGCGATGTGTTTGAGCGCCGCCTCCACGGCGTCCATGTAGATGCCGCCGTTCCACTCCTCGAAGTGGTTTCCGATGTAGAAGGGCGCACGGTTCGTCTCGTAGGCGCGGTCGAATCCGGCGATATACGCGTCGGTGGCCTGGGTGCGCCATCCCGGATAGCGGGAGGGCATGCCATTGGTCGAATTCTTCGACTGGTTGGCGAGGATGTTGTAGTCCATGGAGAGGACTTCGAAGGTGTGGCCGGGGAAGGGAATGCCCTGAAGCGGGAGGTCCCAGACGCCCTGGCGCTTCTCGGGCCACATCTGGCTGCCGCCCGGCGAACTCGCGTCGTACCGCCAGCCGAGCTGCTTCGCGGTGGGGAGGAGATTGTCCTGGCCGAGCAGACAGGGCGTGCGGCCCCCGACCAGTTCCTTCCGGTAGTCGAACGGCAGCGGTTCGACATCCTCCCACCCGGTGTTGGTCCGCCATTCGGTGACGAACGACACCGCCTGATCGATCTCGCTCTGCCATTGTGCGGGCGTCCAGTTGCCCACCGATCCGGAACCGCCGCAGAAATGCCCGTTGAAATGGGTGCCGATCTCGTGCCCGTCGAGCCAGGCCTGGCGGACGTACTTCAGGGTCTGCTTGACGTGGTCATCGGTGAGATAGCCGATGTCGGAGGCGCCCCGGGGGTTGTTGGGCGGGCGGTAGAGCGACTTCTTCGACTCGGGCAGCACATAGAGCCCGGAGAGGAAGAAGGTCATCGCCGCGTCGTGTTCCTTGGCGAGTTCGAGAAAGCGCGGGAAGAGTCCGTTGCCGACCTCGCCCGCTCCGTCCCAGGAGAAGATCACGAACTGCGGCGGCTTCTGGCCCGGTTCGAGCGGGACGGGGGCGACGGGCTGATTCGGTTGCTTTCCGGTGTCCGCAGTGGAGCCGTCACCGATCAGTCTCACCTGTTTTCCGGGGGCGCCTCCACCATTCCCGGGCGTCCCTTTGCCGACGTCGGAACTCTTCTCCGGATCCGCCCGGCTGCCCGACGACCCGGAGGAGCCGCAGCCGGCCATCGACAGTGCGGCTGCGGCTCCGAGCCCTGCCCCGAGCAGGCCCCTTCGGTTGATTTCACGCATAGCGTCCCCATCTGCGGTCGTATTACCTCAAGGCCATACAAACTGGCGATGGCTTAGATGAGGAAACCAACACGACGGTTCCACCGATAATCACAAAAGTTGTTACGTGAACAGACCCTTACAGGTGCTGCACACGGCATACGGAACGGCGGGAAACGCGAGCTACGCATACGGGCGGCTACGCCCCGAACGCCTTGGACTTCCCCTTGACCGGTTTCGCACCCGCGAGGAGATGCGCCGGCACCAGGTCCCGTGCGGGCTCGGTGTATCCGACCGACACGATCTCGTCGCCCTGGTACGTGAAGGTCGTCAGCGAGGCCAGGGTGCACTGCCGCTTGCGCGGGTCGTGCCACAGCCGGCGCCGCTCCACGAAGCTCCGCACGATCCAGATCGGCAGCTGGTGGCTGACGCAGACCGCCTCGTGCCCCCGGGCGGCGTCACGCGCCGCGTCCAGGGCGCCCATCATCCGTACGACCTGCTCGATGTACGGCTCACCCCAGGACGGCTTGAAGGGGTTGGTGAGGTGCTTCCAGTTCTCGGGCTTGCGCAGCGCGCCGTCGCCGACGCCGAAGGTCTTGCCCTCGAAGACGTTGGCGGCCTCGATGAGACGCCGGTCGGTCGCCAGGTCCACGCCCTGCGACTTGGCGATCGGCGTGGCCGTCTCCTGGGCGCGCTCCAGCGGGGAGGCCACGACATAGGTGATGTCGCGCTTCTCCAGGTGCTCGGCGACCCGGTCGGCCATCTTGCGGCCGAGCTCGGACAGGCTGTAGCCGGCGCGGCGCCCGTAGAGCACGCCGTCCGGGTTGTGCACCTCACCGTGGCGCATCAGGTGGACGACGGTGATGTCCTTCGCGCTGTACTCGCTCATGCGGTGGCCTCCGATGCGGCACGGGCGGCGGCGGGCAGCGCCGCGGCGATCCGCTCGAGCGCCCGCGCGTCGTGGGCGGTGGAGACGAACCAGGACTCGAAGGCGGACGGCGGCAGATAGACGCCCTGCTCCAGCATCGAGTGGAAGAACGCGGTGAAGCGGAAGGCTTCCTGCTTCTTCGCGTCCTCGTAGTCGCGGACCGGCTCGTCGGTGAAGAAGACGGAGAACATGTTGCTCGCCGCCGACACCGTGTGCGCGACGCCCTCCTTGGTGAACGCCTCGCCGACCAGGGAGCGCAGCTCCGCGGAGACCGCGTCGACCTTCGCGTACGCCACGTCGTCCAGCAGCCGCAGCTGGGCGAGGCCGGCGGCGGTGGCGACCGGGTTCCCGGAGAGGGTGCCCGCCTGGTAGACGGGGCCCGCGGGCGCCAGATGCGCCATCACGTCGGCACGGCCGCCGAAGGCCGCGGCGGGGAAGCCGCCGCCCATGACCTTGCCGAAGGTCATCAGGTCGGGCCGCACACCGTCGATGCCGTACCAGCCGGCCTTGGACGTACGGAATCCGGTCATCACCTCGTCGGAGATGTACAGCGCGCCGTCGGCCGCGCAGATCTCCTTCAGCCCGGCGTTGAAGCCGTCCATGGGCGGCACGACGCCCATGTTGCCCGGCGACGCCTCGGTGATCACACAGGCGATCTCACCCGGCTGCGCGGCGAACGCGGCGCGCACGGCCTCCAGGTCGTTGTACGGCAGCACGATCGTGTCGCCCGCCTGGGCGCCGGTCACGCCGGGCGTGTCGGGAAGGCCGAAGGTGGCGACCCCGGAGCCGGCCGAGGCCAGCAGCGCGTCGACGTGCCCGTGGTAGCACCCGGCGAACTTCACGACCTTGGCGCGCCCGGTGAATCCGCGGGCGAGCCGGATCGCGGACATGGTCGCCTCGGTGCCGGACGACACCAGCCGCACCTGCTCCACGGGCTCGATCCGGGCCACGATCTCCTCGGCGAGCGCGACCTCGCCCTCCCCCGGCGTACCGAAGGAGGTGCCCCGGGCCACCGCGTCCTGGACGGCCGCGATGACTTCCGGGTGCGCGTGGCCGAGGATCATCGGCCCCCACGAACACACGAGGTCGACATACTCACGGCCGTCGGCGTCGGTGAGGTACGGACCCGTACCGGACACCATGAACCGGGGCGTACCGCCCACGGCCCGGAAGGCACGCACGGGAGAGTTCACGCCGCCGGGCGTCACGAGGGACGCACGGTCGAAAAGCGTCTGCGAAACTGGGGCTTCGTATGAATACGCCACTTTGGTCCTGATCTGCGATTCGGGTTTCAGGGGGCCTGGCCGGAATTCCCGGCCGCCGGTGAGCAGGGAGCGCGCTCTCCCCGTACGAGGCTCGTACAACGAAAGGGCGTCAGTCTCCTCGCGTCTGCGAAACTGGGGCGTCATAGGGAAAGCTCACACATGCCATGGTGTCAGAGGCGTCGACGGTCTTGCGGACAGGTGTTTCACCGCACGCCCGTGGGGGAGGTCACTGACGATGATCGGGTTGCGCGGCGGGGCTGTGTCTCCTAAGAAGTAGTCGGGTGGATGAGATATGCATCGCGGTGGCGGAGTGGGCGAAGGGACCGACGACCTGGGGCCCGAGCCTGCCCGGCGAGGGCGGCACCGGCGTAAGGCCGAGCGCGAGGCCGAGCGCGTACGGGACGTCCAGGCGGGCGGCGTCGACGGTTCGGGGAGCAGGAGCAGTGGACGGGTGGGGGTGACCTACAAGTACTTCGGTGCCCCTGACGGGGCCACCGCCGCACGTGTGCCCATCTCCATGCGTCCCGAGGAGCTGGGCGGCGACGAGCTGGGCATGGGCGGCATGTTCAGCAAGATCAAGCCCGAGACGGTGGCGGCCATGGTCCTCACCGGCATACAGGGCATACCCCTGAACAAGGTGCCCCCGCTGGAGCTGGTCGTGCTCCATCCCGACTACGCCGTGGTCAAGCTGCCGATGACGGTGGTCGACCCGCTGCGGGACGTCGGTGAGGAATCGGTCGGCGCGGCGGCCTTCATCTGGTCCACGGTCCCGGACCGCGGCGGCCCGCGCGACGCGTTCAACGTCTACCAGCTGCTCCATGAGTGGCAGGACTTCTCCTACCGGCTGCACGACGCGGGCCACCAGGCGTACTGCCTGGTGTGGCCCTGACGCGGCAGCCGGTTTCTCCGGTTTCTCCGGTGCAGGAATATGCGACCCGTGACCGCGGATGAACTGCGCGTGGTCGTGGAACCACGGACGGTGTCGTCCTGATCCGTGTCCTGGGAAACCCGGACGGGGTGGTGGGGGCTCTTCCGGACTGGAGTGCGCGGACCCGGCGGCCCTGAACGCCTTGCTCGACGCACAGCACCGCCACGCCGCGGCTGGGGTGCCGCTGGTCCTGGCCGGGCCGCTCGGGACGGGCGTACGCAGGCTCTCGAGGTCTCGGGCACCGGCGGAGTCCTCACGTTCGCCGACACGGTGGACGCGGCGCCGACATGCTGAGCGCCTGCGGGAGGCGCCGTCCATCGGCCGGTCCCCCGGCCGGGAGTGTGGCCGGAGGCCGTTCGGGCAGGCGCAGAGAGTAATGGACGGGGAACGAGAAGTGCTGGGGGACGGCAGGCGTCGGGCCGAAGGGCCGGATGAGGCCGTCGGACGCGTGACCCCTGGGGCCCCTTCCGGCCTGGAGGTGCTGCCGGGTTGTCGTCCTCGGGGCCGCAGAGATCATTCTTCGGCCATTCATTGGCCGAAGAATGGTCTCCAGCCGCACCGCAGGGTCTGCCGATGCAAGGAGCACACCCCCGAGGAGGCCCTGCATGGACGACCTGCTGCTGACCCTGGCCGTCCCGGCGGTGGTCGTCGCCAGCGGGGTGTACGCCGTCTGCGACTGCCGGCGGCAGCGCCGGAAGCCCTCGCCGCCGTACACACGCCGGGCGGCCCGTCTCGCGGCACGCGACGTGCTGGTCCGGGCCGAGGCCGTCGTCTGCAGCGCGTACGCCGGCCTCGGCAGGCTCTACGCCGACCCGGCCGGCCCCCATCCGGCCGGGAGTGCCCCGGCCGTCAGTGGCCGGCCGGACGCCAGCCGGGATCGCGGCCCGTCACGGCCAGCACCTGCTCGAAAGCGGTAGCTCCGGGTGCCACGGGGAACGGCTCACCGAACACCTTCATCTCCCGCGCCTGCGGGGCCATAGCCGCCAGTCCCGGCTGCAGTTCCGTCACCACGGCCGGGTCCGGCACGAAGTCCTGGCCCGTGGCCCGGGCCAGGTCCCAGGCGTGCACGGTCAGGTCCCCCAGCACCATGAGCCCCACCGTTCTGGCCGGCATCGCCATGCCTCCGGCCTCTCCTTCCTCCGCACCCGGCTCGGCCCATGCCTTCACCAGCTGCGCCGTCTCGTCGTCGAACCGGCCGCGCCAGTCCCCCGTGACGACGTCATCGGTGCCGCTGAAGTCGGGAGTTCCCTTGGCCGCCAGGATCCGGAAGTTGTCGATCACGAGGAAGAGATGGTTCAGCAGGGCCCGGACGTCGTACTCACTGCACGGCGTGCCGTCAGCCATCCGGCCGTCGTCGATTCCCCGCACGACGGGGACCGCCTGCGCGGCTGCCCTCGCGAGGAGTTCACTGATCGTCTTCATGTCTCCGACGATGCACCCGGCGGGCCACGGCGTCTTGAAGAAACACGACAGTGACACCCCATAGGATCCGGCCATGGCCGGACCCGGACGTGAGACGCGGGGCATCGTAGACGCCCCTGACCTGTTCACCCGCGTGCGTTTCCGCCTCCGCGACCCCGCACCCGCGCTGCGTCCTCATCTGGAGCACTACTGGCTGATCGACTGGGACCTCCCGGAGCCGTACACCTCGCACGTGGTGCCGCACCCGAGCGTCCACCTGGTCTTCCAGCGGACGGAGTCGGGCGGCGAGGCGGAGCAGGAGGACTCGGCCGAGGTCTACGGCATCGCGCAGGGCCTGTTCAGCCGGCGGCTGGAGGGCAGGGGACGGGTGTGCGGCGTGAAGTTCCGGCCGGGAGCCTTCCGGCCGTTCGCCCCGCAGCGGCCCGTGTCGGAGTGGACCGGACGCCGGGTCCCCGCCGACGAGGTGCTGACCGTCCCGGAACACGGGCAGCCCGCCTCCGCGACGGCCCGGACGGTACTCGACCCGGCCGACGAGGACGCCCGGGTCGCGGCTCTGGACACGTACGCCCTGTCGCTCCTCCCCGCGCCGGACCCCCAGGCGGAACTCGCCACGGAGCTCGCCGAGCTCGTACGCACGGACCGCTCGCTGCTGCGGGTCGACGCCCTCGCCCGCGCGGGGGGCCTGTCCGTCCGCTCGCTGCAGCGGCTGTTCTCCGCCTATGTGGGGGTCGGGCCCAAGTGGGTCATCCTCCGCCACCGCATCCACGAGGCGCTGCAGCGCGCCGGGACGGACCCGGAGCCCGACTGGGCGGAACTCGCCGCCGATCTCGGCTACAGCGACCAGGCCCACCTGGTCAGGGACTTCACGGCCACCGTCGGCGTCCCCCCGACGGCCTTCGCCCAGCGCTGACAGCCGCCCGTTGTCGGTGCGGCGTCCTCCTGGTCCGCCACGGCCGGTATGTCGCGCTGAGCGCGGACCGGACGGGCCGGGGCAGGATGTTCCGGATCGCCCTGACCGCGACCGGGGAGCCGGTGGGCACGATCGGCTTCTGGGAGCAGACGCGGCAGGGCGACGAGGTGTACGAGACGGGGTGGGCGGTACTCGCCGGTTTCCAGGGCCTCGGCATCGCGTCGGCCGCCACCGCGGCCGTCGCCGCACGAGCCCGGGAGGCGGGCAGACACCGCTATCTGCACGCCTACCCGTCCGTGGAGAACGGCGCGTCGAACGCGGTGTGCCGCAAGGGCGGCTTCGTCCTGCTCTGCACCCGCGAGGTCGAATACCCGCCCGGCCACCCGATGTCGGCGAACGACTGGCGGCTGGACCTGACGGTGCTCCAGCCAGGGCCGGCGGACGGCCCGCCGCCCGTGGACCCGCTCTGACGCGGCGACCGGAAAGCTCTCGCCGCCGCGCCTCGCGCAGTGGCATCCTGACCAGGTGAACGGACCTGAGATCACCCTCGAAGTAGCCCCGGAACTGCGGCTCTTCGTCGCCCACGACCGCCGACGCGGACGCACGGCCGTCACCACGGACGGCTCGTCGACCCTCGGGCATGTCGTGGAGTCCCTCGGCGTCCCGCTCACCGAGGCCGGGCAGCTCCTCGTCGACGGCCGCCCCGTGCCCGTGTCCCACATCCCCGGAGCCGGCGAACTGGTCGAGGTGCGGGCGGTGCGACGCCCCCAGCAGGTCCCGGGCGCACCGCTGCGCTTCCTGCTCGACGTCCATCTCGGCACGCTCGCCCGGCGGTTGCGGCTCCTGGGCGTGGACGCCGCGTACGAGAGCGAGGACATCGGCGACCCGGCGCTCGCCGCCCTCTCGGCGGAGCAGCGACGTGTCATGCTCTCGCGCGACCGCGGGCTGCTCCGGCGCAGGGAGATCTGGGCGGGGGCTTACGTCTACAGCGACCGGCCGGAGGAGCAGCTCCGCGACGTCCTGGGCCGCTTCGCCCCCGTACTGGCGCCGTGGACCCGCTGCACCGCCTGCAACGGGCAGCTCACTGCAGCCGACAAGGACTCCGTGAGCTCCAGGCTGGAGAAGGGCACGCAGGCGGGTTACGACGTGTTCGCGGAGTGCACCGCCTGCGGCCGGGTGTACTGGCGGGGCGCCCACCACGCCCGCCTGGAAGCCATCGTGACGGAATCCGTGCGCGAATTCGGCGGGGCGGGGAGCCAGGCGCCGACGTCCTGAGGGGCCCGGGCGCCGCCCTCAGGGCTGCGGGGCCGTCAGGTAGCGCCGGACCGTGGGCGCGAGCCAGGAGACGACCTCCTCCCGCGACGTCGCGACGGCGGGCTCGAACCGCAGGACGTACCGGGCGAGCGCCATGCCCAGGACCTGCGAGGCCACGAGCGCCGCGCGCCGACCCCCTGCGACGGGCCCTGGGCCGATGACCGGCCCCGGGCGGTCCGGCCCCGCCCCCGCCTCAGAAGGCGTACACGTCACCTGTGGAAAGGGCCAGCACCTCATGCGTATCGTTCCGCCGGTTCCGGTCGCTGGCGCCGCCGTTCCACAGGGTGTCCACCCGCACCACGACCTCGGCCGGCCTGCTCGCGAGGCGCAGGCCGAGGGCGGTGCGCCTCGCATCCGCGGCCACACGCAGCGGACCGGTCCCGCACAGCACCGTCCGGCTGTCACTGCGCAGACAGCCTTGGGGCAGCCTCTGCCAGGGCGCGAGCGGCACGGAGAAGCGCAGCCGCACGGTCGCGTCGTCGAGTGGCGACGGCCCCCGGTTCCCGGTCCGCAGCTGGACCCCGATGCGCTCCTCCTGGAGAGAGACCCGTCCGTGGTGGGACACGTCCGCCTCCGGCGCGATCCCTCGCGGCGCCGGCTCGGCCACGGCGGAGAGCCCCGGCCCCAGCACCACAGCCGCCACCATCGCCGTCACGGCGGGCACGTTCAGCACCGCTCTACGCGTCACTCGCATCCGCCGAACATACCGACAGGCCGCTCATCACCCCTGTCCACCGACCCGTTCGCCGCGCCCGCCCCACTCGCACGGCCCACCCTCACGGCCCGCTCACCGCCGCCCTCACGCGCCGACACCGCCGGCCGGGCCTCCACGCACACGGCCTCGTCCTCGCATGACACGCTGACCCCATGCTCGTCGCCCGTTCCGTCGCCCTCTTCGTCGTAGCCGCGCTCTTCGAGATCGGGGGCGCCTGGCTCGTCTGGCAGGGCGTGCGTGAGCACCGCGGCTGGATCTGGATCGGCGCGGGTGTCATCGCCCTCGGCGCCTACGGTTTCGTGGCCACGCTCCAGCCGGACGGGGACTTCGGCCGGATCCTCGCGGCGTACGGCGGAGTGTTCGTCGCCGGTTCGATCGCCTGGGGCATGGTCGCCGACGGCTACCGCCCGGACCGCTGGGACGTGACCGGCGCACTGATCTGCCTGGCCGGCATGGCATTGATCATGTACGCCCCCCGCAACCACTGAACCCGCAAACCGCTGAGCCCCGGCCGGACGCCCACGCCTATCCTGGCCCCGTATCGATCAGCTGCCCGAGGAGTTCCCATGGCCGCCACCCCCATTGCCGTCATCACCGGCGCGAGCAGCGGCATCGGCGCCGCGACCGCCAGGCAGCTGGCCGCGGCCGGATACCGTGTGGTGCTCACCGCCCGCCGCAAGGACCGCATAGAGGCGCTGGCCGCCGAGCTCACCGAAGCGGGCCACCAGGCGACGGCCTACGCCCTGGACGTCACCGACCGCGCGGCGGTCGACGAGTTCGCCACCGCGTTCCGGTCCCTGGCCGTCCTGGTCAACAACGCCGGCGGAGCACTGGGGGCCGACCCCGTCGCCACGGGTGACCCCGCCGACTGGCGCCAGATGTACGAGACCAATGTCATCGGCACGCTCAACGTCACCCAGGCCCTGCTCCCCGCCCTCACCGCGAGCGGCGACGGCACCGTCGTGATCCTCTCGTCGACGGCCGGTCTCTCCACGTACGAGGGCGGTGGCGGTTACGTCGCGGCCAAGCACGGGGAGCACGTGCTGGCGGAGACCCTCCGGCTGGAGATCGTCGGCACCCCGGTCCGGGTGATCGAGGTCGCTCCCGGCATGGTCAAGACCGAGGAGTTCGCCACCACCCGCTTCCGCGGCGACACCGAGAAGGCCGCCAAGGTCTACGCGGGCGTCGACGCCCCGCTCTCCGCCGACGACGTGGCCGACACGATCACCTGGGCCGTCACCCGGCCCAGCCACGTCAACATCGACCTCTTGGTGGTCCGCCCCCGGGCCCAGGCCTCCAACTCCAAGGTCCACCGGACCCCGTGAACGCCTCTCGGCCCGGCGGTACGGGGCCGGCGCACGACCGGCCCCGTCTCAGCCCTTCACACACACGATCTGCTTGATCTTCGCGACGACCTCGACCAGATCCCGCTGCTGTTCCATGACCTGCTCGATCGGCTTGTATGCGGCCGGGATCTCGTCCAAGACACCGGAGTCCTTGCGGCACTCCACGCCCCGCGTCTGCTCCTCCAGGTCGCGCGTCGTGAAACGGCGCTTGGCGGCGTTCCGGCTCATCCTCCGGCCGGCGCCGTGGGAGGCCGAGTTGAACGCCTTCTCGTTGCCCAAGCCCTTCACGATGTAGGAACTCGTCCCCATGGAGCCGGGGATGATCCCGTACTCGCCGGTGCCCGCTCGAATCGCGCCCTTACGCGTGACAAGCAGATCCATCCCTTCGTACCGCTCCTCCGCCACGTAATTGTGGTGGCAGGAGATCTCGCGCTCGAAGACCGGCTTCGCCTTCTTGAACTCCTTGCGGACCACGTCCTTGAAGAGCGCCATCATGATCGCGCGGTTGTACTTGGCGTATTCCTGGGCCCAGTACAAGTCGTTCCGGTACTCGGCCATCTGCGGGGTGTCCGAGATGAAGACTGCGAGATCCCGGTCCACCAGGCCCTGGTTGTGCGTCAGCCTCTGGGCAATCCCGATGTGATGCTCGGCCAGCTCCTTGCCGATGTTCCGGGAGCCGGAGTGCAGCATCAGCCAGACCACGCCTGCCTCATCGAGGCAGAATTCGATCATGTGGTTGCCTGAGCCGAGCGTTCCCATCTGCTTCGTGGCGCGCTCGTGACGGAATTTGACCGCCTCGGCGATCCCGTCGAACCGCGACCAGAAGTCGTCCCAGCCGCTCGTCGCGAAGCCGTGGAGCTTGCCCGGGTCGACCGTGTCGTCGTGCATCCCACGGCCGACCGGGATCGCCTGCTCGATCTTCGACCGCAGTCGCGAGAGGTCTCCCGGCAGGTCGTTGGCGGTGAGCGACGTCTTCACCGCCGACATCCCGCAGCCGATGTCCACGCCCACCGCGGCGGGGCAGACCGCGCCCTGCATCGCGATCACCGAGCCGACGGTCGCGCCCTTGCCGAAGTGGACGTCCGGCATGACCGCGAGGCCCTTGATCCAGGGCAGCGTGGACACGTTCCGCAGCTGCTGCATCGCGACCTCCTCCACCGACGCCGGATCCGCCCACATGCGGATGGGAACCTGCGCACCCGGTACCTCTACATACGACATAACTCCTCGATTCCCCCGAAAAAGACTGAAAACGCAAAACCGGTGCCTAGGTCGGCATACAGGTCGGCCGACCGGCATTCACAGCGGCGCGTGCGATACACATTGTGTCCATCGGCCGCTATCGAGCGGCAACCCGTTTTCGTACCGAAGGGAGCCTGGGACCGTGCGACACATGGCGTACGTACCCGGCGTCGCGCTTCTCGTGGCGCTCGTCGCCGGCTGCAGCGCCGGCTCCGACGCCGACGACCCCGCCGCCGACAGCAAGCCCGGCAGCCCGACGGTCACGGCCGCGCCTCCCGGGAAGTACCGGACGCTGCCCGAATCCTGCCGTGCCGTACCGCTCTCCACGCTCAAGGACCTGCTGCCCGGCGCCGCCGGACTGCCCGAGGACCAGCAGGAGAAGGTGTACGAGGGCACGGCCGCCGTCACCTACGACACCGACCGCAAGGTCGGCTGCCGCTGGAAGTCGGACGCCCCGGACGCCTCCCGGAATCTGTCCATCGACTTCGAGCGCGTCGTGTCGTACGACCCCGCGGTGAGCGACGACGACCGCGCCCGGGACGTGTACGCGAAGAAGCAGGACGCCGCCGCTCTCCCCACCACCTCGGCAGGTGCCACCCCCAGCGAGACGACCGGCGGATCGGCCTCCGCGTCGGCCGGCAGCACACCGTCCGGCTCCCCGGGCGGCTCGTCGTCCGCCTCGCCCTCCGCCGACCCGTCGGGCAACACCACCGACGCCGACCCCGACGAGGACCTCCGGCCGCGGCTGCTCGACGAGCTCGGGGACGCCGCGTTCCTGGACGACACTCTCACCCGGGCCGGTTCCACCGCGCAGCACCGCACCGTGAGCGTGGTATTCCGCACATCGAACGTCATCGTGACCGTCCACTACATGGAGCAGCCGGCCCGCGTCACCGAGGTTCCCGACAGCAGGGAACTGCAGGAGAAGGCCCAGGCCCTGGCGCGGAATCTGGACGAGGCCCTCAGCGACTGACCGGGCCCCGACGGCCTCCGGCCGGGGCTCGGGGCGCACCCCCGGGCCTCCGGCCGAAGGCGGCATCCGGTCGCCGTCCGTCGTACCGTGGCCCCCGACCGACGCACCGACCGACATACCGCGCGACACACCGCCCGACGTAGCGAACCGACGCAGCGACCGGCGTACCGCCCGACCACCCGCACGACCGAGACCGCCGTGCCGTCCGAGTGAAGGAACCATGCACCGATCAGCCCCGCGACTGTCCCGCATACTCGCCTGCGCCGCCGTTCCGGTGATGCTCGTCGTCGCCGGCTGCTCGTCGGACTCCGACGACGCGAAGGGCTCCGCCTCCTCGGCCTCTCCGAGCGCGAAGAAGTCCGAGCCCACCGTCGAGCCCGCGAAGTTCAGCACGCTGCCCGACGCCTGCACCTCGATCGGTAAGAAGACGATCGAGGACCTGGTTCCGAAGGCCAAGACCAAGGGCGGCACCCCGGGCAGGTCCAGCGACACCGCGAGCCGTGGCGGCTGCTCCTGGAACGGCCTGGACGACAACGGCGTCAAGGGCTCGCAGTACCGCTGGCTCGACGTCGGTTTCACCCGCTTCGACTCGGACCAGTCCCTGGGCAGCGGCGCCAAGCGCGCGACGGACGAGTACACGAAGCAGGTCTCCAAGGCGCAGGCGACCGAGGGCGCCAAGAAGGCCTCGGCCAAGCCCGCCACCGGCCTCGGTGAGCAGGCCACCTCCGTCACGTACGGGCTGAGCAAGTCGAGCGAGGACTTCGAGTACGCGACGATCGTGGCCCGCACGGGGAACGTCGTCGTGAGCGTCACCTACAACGGGGCCGGGTTCGCCGGCGCCAAGTCGCCCTCCGCGGCCGACATCCTCAAGGACGCCCAGAAGGCCGCCAAGGAGGCCGTCGCCGCGGTCGGCGACGACGCCGGAGCGGGGAAGTCCTCCGCCTCCCCCTCCGCCAAGGCATCGTCCTCCCCGTCGTCCAAGTCGTCGGCGAAGTCGTCCGCGAAGTCGTCCTCCAAGGCCGTCGACAAGTCGTGACCTGAGCCCGGCAGGAGCGCCGACTCCCCTGCCCAGAGGCACGTTGACGTAGCCCGGTACTCCCGCGAGTACCGGGCTTCGGCCCCTCCCCACGCAACACGCCCGGCCGGCATGTGCCAGGCTGTGCGCGCGCCGGGGTGCCGAAGTGGAACCGGTTCATCGAAGTCGGGAGGGGATTCGCGGGTGGCCGCCATGCAGCTGACACGCACACACCGCGTGCTCATCGGGGTCGTCGTCGCCGGGGCCGTGCTCATCGCCGCGATCGGTTTCGCGGGCTCGTACGCCGCCGTGCGCGAACTCGCGGAGGAGAAGGGCTTCGGCGACTTCTCGGTCGTCTTCCCGATCGGCATAGACGCGGGCATCTGCGTCCTGCTCGCGCTGGACCTGCTGCTGACGTGGATGCGCATCCCCTTCCCGCTGCTGCGTCAGACCGCCTGGCTGCTGACCGCGGCGACGATCGCCTTCAACGGCGCCGCGGCCTGGCCCGACCCGCTGGGCACCGGCATGCACGCGGTGATTCCCATCCTGTTCGTCGTCGCCGTCGAGGCCGCACGGCACGCGGTCGGCCGGATCGCGGACATCACGGCCGACAAGCACATGGAGGGCGTCCGCCTCACCCGCTGGCTGCTCTCCCCCGTCCCCACCTTCAAGCTGTGGCGCCGGATGAAGCTGTGGGAACTGCGCAGTTACGAGCAGGTCATCAAGCTCGAACAGGACCGGCTGATCTACCAGGCCCGCCTCCAGGCCCGCTTCGGCCGCAACTGGCGGCGCAAGGCACCCGTCGAGTCGATGATGCCGCTGCGCCTGGCGAAGTACGGCGTCCCGCTCGCCGAGACCGCCCCGGCCGGCCTCGCCGCCGCGGGCATCGAACCGGCCCTGCTGCCGCCCGCCCCGGCAGCCGTGGAGACCGAGCAGCAGCACCCCCAACTCCCGTACGCCCCGCAGGCACGTGGGGAACAGCAGCACGGCCCCCGGCAGGACCAGCACAGCCGGCCGGACGAGTACGACCGGTACGACGAGCAGGAACGCTTCGTCCAGCAGGACGAGTTCGACCAGCAGCAGTACCTCCAGGAGGGCCCCGGCTCGCACGACAGCCCGTGGTTCGCGGCCCCCAAGGTGCCGGACGAGGCGTACGAGGGTGCGTACGACCCCGCGTACGAAGACGGCACGGAGTCCAGCCCGGTGATGATTCCCTCGGGCCCCGGCCGCACCCGCCCGCTCGGCAACGTGGGCACCATCGGCGCCGTGCCGCACCCGCGCCGCGAGGAAGCCCCCGAGGGCCGGCCTCAGGCGGCCCCGCAGACCCAGGCCGTCGATGCGGCCGAGGTTCTCGACCCCGAGGACGCTCCGCAGCTGGAGGAGTGGTCCCAGGAAGACGCCGAGTTCGCCGACCTGGCCTTCGAGGTGTACAGCGCGTACACGGACCAGGAGGGCCAGTTCCCGACCGCGGAGATCCTGGACATACACCTCTCCGACACGCGCAACGTCCGCCACCCCCGCTCGCGGGAGCTGCTCCTGCGCCTGATGCCGGACTTCAAGCAGGCGTACGTCCCGGCGCAGTCGACGGCCGACCAGAGCGCCTGAGAGCCTGCCGTCCCGGCCCACTGCTGCCGGCGCCGAGACCCTGCGGAAAAGGGCCGCCACCCGGGATGTCCGGGCGGCGGCCCTTTTTCTTACCTACGGCGTCACGCGCCGAGCAGCGTCCGCACCCGGTCCGCTCCCACCGCCAGGAGGAGCGTGGGCAGGCGAGGCCCGGTGTCCCGGCCGACGAGCAGCCGGTACAGCAGCGCGAAGAAGGAGCGCTGGGCGACCTTCAGTTCGGGCGTCGGCTTGGCGTCCGGCGCCAGACCCTCCAGCACCTTCGGCACCCCGTAGACGAGGGTGGTCAGGCCGTCCAGCGACCAGTGCGAGTCGAGCCCTTCCAGCAGCAGCCGCAGCGACTCGCGGCCCTGCTCGTCGAGGGAGCCCAGCAGCTCCTTGTCCGGCTCGTCACGCACGATGGTGCGGGCCTCGGCCGGCACCTGGGTCGTGATCCAGTTCTCGGCGCGGTCGAGCCGGGGCCGTGCCTCGTCGAGCGAGGTCAGCGGGTTCTCCGGGTCGAGTTCGCTGAGGATGCGCAGCGTCTGGTCCTCCGCGCCGGCGGTGATGTCCGCGACCGAGGCGAGCGTGCGGTACGGCAGCGGGCGGGGGGTGCTGGGCAGCTCCCCGGCGGCCGTGCCGATGGCCCGGGCGTAGGCGGCGGCGTCGGCGGGCAGCACCGTGCCGTCGGCCACCTTGCGGGCCAGCGAGTCCCACTCGTCGTACAGACGCTGGATCTCCTGGTCGAAGGCGATCTTGAAGGACTGGTTCGGCCGGCGGCGCGCGTACAGCCAGCGCAGCAGCGGCGCCTCCATGATCTTCAGCGCGTCGGCCGGGGTCGGCACGCCGCCCTTGCTGGAGGACATCTTCGCCATGCCGGAGATCCCGACGAACGCGTACATCGGCCCGATCGGCTGGACGCCGTCGAAGACCTCACGCACGATCTGGCCGCCCACGACGAAGGAGGAGCCCGGCGAGGAGTGGTCCACACCGCTGGGCTCGAAGATCACGCCCTCGTAGGCCCAGCGCATCGGCCAGTCGACCTTCCAGACCAGCTTGCCGCGGTTGAACTCGTTGAGCCGGACCGTCTCGGCGAAGCCACAGTCCGAGCAGGTGTAGTTCAGCTCGGTCGTGTCGTCGTCGTAGGACGTGACGACGGTGAGGTCCTTCTCGCAGTTGCCGCAGTAGGGCTTGTACGGGAAGTAGCCGGCGGCGTTCGAGCTGCCGTCGTCCTCGTCCGCCGCGCCGGAGCCCTCGGCGGCCTCCAGCTCGGCCTCGTCGACCTTCTTCTGCTGCGGCTTCTTGCCGCCCTTGGCGCCCGCCGCGCCGTCCTTCTTGGTGCGGTAGCGGTCCAGGACGGCGTCGATGTCGGCCCGGTGCTTCATCGCGTGCAGGACCTGCTCGCGATAGGTGCCCGCCAGATACTGCTCGGTCTGGCTGATCCCGTCGTACTCGACGCCCAGCTCGTCGAGTGCCTGGGTCATCGCGGCCTTGAAGTGCTCGGCCCAGTTCGGGTACGCGGACCCGGCCGGGGCGGGCACCGAGGTCAGCGGCTTGCCGATGTGTGCCTGCCAGGAGTCGTCGACCCCCTCGACACCGTTCGGCACCTTGCGGTAGCGGTCGTAGTCGTCCCACGAGATCAGGTGGCGCACGGTGTGACCGCGGCGGCGGATCTCGTCGGCGACCAGGTGCGGGGTCATGACCTCGCGGAGGTTGCCCAGGTGGATCGGGCCCGACGGGGAGAGCCCGGAAGCGACGACGACCGGTTTGCCAGGCGCACGTCGCTCCGATTCGGCGATGACATCGTCCGCGAAGCGGGAGACCCAGTCGGTCTCTGTGCTGCTCTGACTCGAAGCCACGGTCGGCACGTCCTTCTCTCGTGTAGGACTCGTAGGGGCGACCCCCAGCAGGGGCACACCCATTCTCCCAGGTACCACCCGCAGCGCGAAAACGGCTTTACACCCCGTGGGATACTGGGGTGATCCTTTGTCTCCTACGGAAACGGCAGCCGGCTCATGGCTTCGGTCCCTTCCCTCGCTTCCACGCTCCAGCAGCAGCTGGCGGACGCCCTGACGGCAGCGCTGCCGGATGCCGGCACCGCGGACCCGCTGCTGCGCCGAAGCGACCGGGCCGACTTCCAGGCCAACGGGATCCTCGCGCTCGCCAAGAAGCTCAAGGGCAACCCGCGTGAGCTGGCCTCCAAGGTCACCGCGGCCCTCCCGGCGGGTGAGCTGATCAAGGACATCGAGGTGTCCGGCCCCGGCTTCCTCAACGTCACGCTCACCGACCGGGCGATCATCAGCACGCTCGCCGCGCGGGCCGCGGACGGCGACCGGCTCGGCGTCCCGCCGAAGGCCGACGCTGGCACGACCGTGATCGACTACGCCCAGCCGAACGTGGCGAAGGAGATGCACGTCGGCCACCTGCGGTCGGCGGTCATCGGTGACGCGATGGTCCAGATCCTCGAGTTCACCGGCGAGAACGTCGTCCGGCGCCACCACATCGGCGACTGGGGCACCCAGTTCGGCATGCTCATCCAGTACCTCTTCGAGCACCCGGACGAGCTGCAGCACGAGGGTGACAAGGCGGAGGGCGAGGCGGCGATGTCGTCGCTGAACCGCGTCTACAAGGCGTCTCGGGTCCTGTTCGACTCCGACGAGGAGTTCAAGGCGCGCTCACGCGACCGGGTGGTGGCCCTCCAGGCAGGTGACCCGGAGACGCTGGCGCACTGGCAGCGCTTCGTCGACGAGTCGAAGATCTACTTCTACTCCGTCTTCGACAAGCTCGACATGGAGATCGACGACCCCGACATCGTCGGCGAGTCCGGTTACAACGACATGCTCGAGGAGACCTGCCGGATCCTGGAGGAGACGGGCGTCGCCGTCCGCTCCGAGGGCGCGCTGTGCGTGTTCTTCGACGACGTGAAGGGTCCGGACGGCAACCCGGTCCCGCTGATCGTCAAGAAGACCAACGGCGGCTACGGCTACGCGGCCACCGACCTCTCCGCGATCCGCAACCGGGTGCAGGACCTCAAGGCCGACACCCTGCTCTACGTCGTGGACGCCCGGCAGTCCCTGCACTTCAAGATGGTCTTCGAGACGGCCCGCCGCGCCGGCTGGCTGAACGAGGACGTCAAGGCCCACCAGCTCGCCTTCGGCACGGTCCTCGGCAAGGACGGCAAGCCGTTCAAGACCCGTGAGGGCACCACCGTCCGGCTGGAGGACCTCCTCGACGAGGCCGTCGAGCGGGCCACCGCGGTGGTCCGGGAGAAGGCCGAGAAGGTCGGCCTGTCCGAGGAGGAGATCGTCGAGAACGGCCGGTACGTCGGCGTCGGCGCCGTGAAGTACGCGGACCTGTCGACCTCCGCCGTGCGGGACTACAAGTTCGACCTGGACCAGATGGTGTCGCTCAACGGCGACACCTCGGTGTACCTCCAGTACGCCTACGCCCGGATCCGCTCCATCCTGCGCAAGGCGGGCGACGCCAAGCCCGCCGCGCACCCGGAGCTGGACCTGGCGCCTGCCGAGCGCGCGCTGGGCCTGCACCTGGATCAGTTCGGCGCGGTCCTGGACGAGGTGGCCGAAGGGTACGAGCCGCACAAGCTGGCCGCGTACCTCTACCAGCTGGCCTCGCACCTCACCACCTTCTACGACCAGTGCCAGGTCCTCAGCGACGAGAACGCCCCGGAGGTCGTCGAGAACCGGCTGTTCCTCGTGGAGCTCACCGCCCGCACCCTGCACCAGGGCATGAAGCTGCTCGGCATCAGGACGCCCGAGCGCCTCTGACCCTTCCGGCTGCCGCACGGGCCCGGCGGGATCACTCGATCCCGGCCGGGCCCGTGCGCGTTCCCGCCGGTCAGCCGAACGCGGCGGCGAAGGCGCCGGGCTCGTAGGAGCCTCCCTTCTGGTGCGTGATCACGGCGAGCCGGTTGGCCGCGTTCATCAGGGCGACGAGGGAGATCAGCCCGGCGACCTGGTCGTCGTCGTAGTGCTTGCGCACCTGGGCCCAGGTCTCGTCGGACACACCCGGCTGCGCGTCGGCGAGCCGCGTGCCCTCCTCGGCGAGCGCCAGCGCCGCCTGCTCGGCCTCGGTGAACACGGTGGACTCGCGCCAGGCGGCGACCAGATGGAGCCGGATCGCGGTCTCCCCGGCGGCCGCCGCCTCCTTGACGTGCATGTCGATGCAGTGCCCGCAGCCGTTGATCTGGCTGACACGCAGCGACACCAGCTCCTGCGTGGCCTTCGACAGCGTGGACTGCTGGACCACCAGGCCCGTGCCGGCGAACCGCTTGGCGAACTTCATACCGATCTCGTTCTCGAACAGGTTGAACCGTGCGTCCATGATCTGGTCCTCACTCGTGGTGTTGCGGTGGACGGACACAAGACGCCGGCCGGCGGCACCGTGTGACAGGACGGCATGTGACCTGCGCCACTCCTTCCAGGTGTCACAGATCAGCGGTGGCCGGCGTCTCGTGTGCGTGACACCGTCGAGGGTTAACAGGCAGGAGCAGCCGGTGGACAGCGACCGCAGTGAGCGCACGCACACCCAGGACACGGCCGGGCAGCGCACCGACGGGGGACGCGCCGACCCCGCCACCGAGGCGTTCGTCGCCCACCGCAACCTGCTGTTCACCGTCGCGTACGAGATGCTCGGCTCGGCCGCCGACGCGGAGGACGTCCTGCAGGAGACCTGGCTGCGGTGGGCGGACGTCGACCTCGGCACGGTGCGGGACCCGCGTGCGTACCTGGTCCGCATCACCACTCGGCAGACGCTGACCCGGTTGCGTACGCTCGGCCGCCGCAAGGAGTCGTACGTCGGCACCTGGCTCCCCGAGCCGCTGTTGACCGCGCCCGACGTGGCCGAGGACGTCGAACTGGCCGACAGCGTCTCGATGGCGATGCTGATGGTGATGGAGACACTCACGCCGAGCGAGCGGGCGGTGTTCGTGCTGCGCGACGTGTTCGCCTTCGACTACGACGAGATCGCCGACGCCGTCGGCAAGAGCCCCGCCGCGGTCCGCCAGATCGCCCACCGGGCACGGTCCCACGTCGCCGCACGCCGACCGCGCGGGGCGGTGTCCGCGACCGAGACCCGGGAAGCGCTCGACGCCTTCCGAAGGGCGGTCGCGACAGGTGACGTGCAGGGCCTGCTCGACATCCTCGCCCCGGACGCCGTCCTCCTGGGCGACGGCGGCGGAGTCAAGCAGGCGATCCTCAGGCCGGTCGTGGGCGCGGGCAAGGTGGCCCGGCTGCTGATCGGCGGCCTGAGCAGGGTCACCGGTCTGTCGCTGCGGACGGCACAGGTCAATGCCCGCCCGGCGCTCGTCATCAGGGTCGACGACGAGATCGAGACCGTCATGGCGGTACGCATCGACGACGGGCTCATCACCGGGCTCTATGCCGTGCGCAACCCCGAGAAGCTGTCGCACATGCAGCAGGAGACCACCCTGCGCCGCTGAACCCGGGCCCCGGCCGTCACTGCTCCTCCGGCACCCACTGCGCCGTGTCCGAGCGGTAGTAGTACGACGGCCGGGCCGTGAGGCTGCTCGTACGGAAGGGCTTGCCCCCGTCGTCGATGCGCAGCATCCCGCTCCTGCCGCCGCTGGTCCACTCCAGCTCCAGGTACCAGGTCACGTCGTGCCCCTCCACATGCGCATCGACGTGGAAGACCTCGACGTCGGTGGAGCTCACCCGGTACGGGAAGTCCTTCGCGGGGACGACCACGCCGGCGTCCTCGCCCGCGACGGGCTTCGTACGCGGCCGGCTGTCGTCCAGGTCGATGTCGAAGGTCTGCGGCGTGATGCCTCCTCCACAGCCGTTGCCCATCGAGTACGCGCCCCAGGCGAGCGGCGCGTTGCGCCCCAGCACCCGTACGTGCAGCCCGTTCAGCACGACCGCCTCGCCGGACGTTCCCTGGAGGGTGAGTTCGAGCTTCATGTCACCCCCGTCCACACCGTCGAGGACCCGCGCCCAGCTACGGGTGTCCTGAGGCGGAGGCGCCGGCGGCAGGTCGTCGGGCGCCTGGTCGAACAAGTAGTACTGCCCGCAGGGCGATTCCCAGTTGTACGAACTGATGGTCGCGTGCACGGGTACGCCACCGCCGTTCTCCGGCCGGCGCGAGGACGGCGAAGGCGTGGCGCTCTTTTCGCCCGCCGGAGAGGAAGCGCTTCGGCGGGGCTCGGCGGACGGGCTGGCGCTCTTGCTGGGCTTCACGCTCCCGCTCGCCCTGCCGGTGGGCACGACCGGCGAGAGGCTGAGCCCCACGTCCGCCCGTCCGTCGTCCGAGGGCTCGTCGCTCCCGAGGCCGCGGACGGCGAAGGCGGCGGAAACGGTGAGGGCGACGACCGCCACCGCGGTGAACAGGACGCGCAGCTTCCTGCTGGTGCGGCGACGCGGAGCGGGTACGCCGCCGGGGCCGGGCCCCTGGGGCGTCACGTCCTCCGATACGGATTCCGGTTCGGGCCGCGACGGCGGTTCCGCTTCTGTCTGGGGAGCGGTGCCGTCGGCACGTGCGGGTCCGGGGGCCGCCGGCTCGGACGCGGCGGGCTCGGAGTCCGCGATCGCGGGAGCGGACGCGTCGGGCAGGTCGGCCACGTCGGGCTCGTCAGGGGACCCGTCGGCGGTCCCGGCCGCTTGCGGCTTCCGAGGCACCCGCCGCTTCGCCTCGTCGGCCAGGATCCATTTCCGGTGAAGGGCCATCAACTCGTCGGAGGACGCCCGGCACACCCGCGCGAAGCGCTCGACGGGCGCGTAGTCATGGGGAACGGCGTCACCGTTGCAGTACCGGTGCACGGTCGAGGTGCTCATGTGCAGCTTCTGGGCGAGCGCCCCGTAGCTGAGCCCGGACCTCTCCTTCAGCTCCCTGAGCAGCACCGCGAAGTCCTGGATCTCTGTGCCCACCTCGGCCGTTCCCCTTCCATGCGTTCCCGGAGCGCGTTCCAGGGACGTGGTGTCCGCGCAGGTCAGAGTACGTGCGAACGTTCCAGCGTCCCGCATGCCCCGCCAGCCGTTGCCGAGGGAATCCGGGCCTGGACAAGATGTGGACACACCGCGGCGTTCCCCTCGACCCGTACATCCCACCTACGTCCGTCCCGGGAGCCGCCATGCGTACTCGACCTGCACTCAGCCTGACCGACGCAGTCGCCGCAGCAGTGCTGATCGTCTGCATCGCAGTCGTCATCGCACTCCTGCAGAACCTCTGATCACGCGTCACCGACCAGTAGACCCGCCCGCACATCAGGGCGCCAAACGGCGCCCCGGGCACATGCCACCTTCGAACGGGGAGAACCACTCATGCGTAACCTTCACTTCCGCCGTGCCGCCCGCGCCTCCGTCCTGGGCACCGCGGCGCTGATCGCCGCCCTGTCCCTGACGGCCTGCCAGAGCGACAGCCCGGCCCCGGCGGCGTACGACGCCGAGGCCCCGGCGCCCCAGAAGCCGGCCGACGGCGCTTCGGCGGCCCCGGCCTCGGACACGGGCAACGGCAAGGAGACGGCCGGAGACACCGGCACCTCCGGTTCCGGTTCCGAGAGTGCCAAGGGTTCCGGTTCCGAGAGTGCGAAGCAGCAGCGCAGCAGCGCGACCCTGCCCACCTGCACCGGCGAGAACACCAAGCTGACGATCACCGGCGTCCAGCGCCCCGTCAACCACATGCTGCTCACCGTGACCAACACCGGCTCGAAGGCGTGCAACGCCTTCTACCACCCGGTCCTGCGCTTCGGTGAGGCGCAGTCCGTCCCCCCGGTCGTCGAGGACAGCAAGCCGCAGGCCGTCGTCACCGTCGCGCCCGGCCAGTCCGCCTACGCCGGAGTCATGACCTCGTCCGCCGACGGCAGCGGCACGGGCGGCTACTCCACCCAGGATCTGACCGTTGGCTTCCTGGACGCGGAATCGAAGTCCGCGGGCGACATGGTGAACGTCCCGCTGTCCAAGGACGTGTACGTCGACAGCACGCTGACCGTCACCTACTGGCAGACCGAGATGGACGACGCCCTCATGTACTGACCGTTCATGCACTGACAGTCCGCGGCCTCCGCGACGGGCGTGACACCGAAGGATCGGTGTCACGCCCGTTCGGGCGTGTCAGGCCTCTCGGGCCGCTACGGTCCACGGATGCGTATGTATCTTTCGTCCTTCCGAACAGGGGACCACCCGGAGCGGATGCTGGCCCTGCTGCACCGGCCGCCCGCCTCCGACGTCACAGTCGCGGTCATAGCCAACGCGGTCGACGCCCTGCCGGACAGCGAGCGCGAAGCGGCGGTGGAGCGGGAGCTCGCAGCGCTTTCCGGGCTCGGGCTGCGGCCGGTCGAGCTCGACCTGCGTACGTTCTTCGAGCGCCCCGGGGCGCAGGTCGCGGCCGCTCTCGCCCGGTTCCCCCTGGTCTGGGTCCGTGGCGGCAATGTGTTCGTCCTGCGCCAGGCCATGGCCCGCAGCGGGGCCGACCGGGCCCTGGTGGACCTGCTGCGGCAGGACGCCTTCGTCTACGCGGGCTACAGCGCCGGCGTCTGCGTCCTGGCACCCGATCTGCGGGGCCTGGAGGAGTGCGACGCCCCGGAGGCGGTGGGCACCGCGTACGGCGACGAGGCCCGCTGGGACGGGCTGGCCCTTCTCGACCACGTCGTGGTGCCCCACATCGACTCGCCCGGGCACCCCGAGACGGAGATCCTCGGCACCGTGGCCGACCGGTACCGCGCCGAAGGCGTCCCCTGCCGGACCCTCCGCGACGGTCAGGCCCTCGTGATCGACGGCCCCACCACCCGCGTCTACTGACCGGACGTGTCCGGTCCGGTGTGCAGGACGTCGCGGGCCTGGTCCGCGGCACGTGTGATGCTCTCGGTGACGAACTCCATGAAGCGGGCGATGTTCTGGAGGCGGACGGCGGCCGGGGTCCCGGCGCCGAGGACCCCGACGCCCTGCTGCGCGGTCTCCACTATCTGGGTGCTCGACCGGGCGCTGGCGACCATCGACTGGTACCAGACGTCGTTGTCGACGATGTAGCGGTCGCGGCGGCGTTCGTCCCGCTCCCGCCGGATGAAGACCTGCTCCTCCAGGTACGCGACCGCCTTGGAGACGGAGGCCGGGCTGACCTGGAGGTGCCGGGCGAGCTCGGACGCGGTGAGACTGCCCGAGTCGGTGACGATGAGACAGGCCAGCACCCTGGACATCATCTTGGGCATGCCCGATTGCACGAGGGCGGTGGTGAGCACCTCCTCGAACGCGCGCACCGCCTCGGCGTCGCGCCCATCGGCCTGCCGGGGTGCCGCCGGCCCCCGGGGAGCGGCTTGAACGTTCCGGGCGGCGCGGTGGCCGGTGGCCCGCTGGGCGAGATCGGCACGGTAGGCGGTGGGCCCGCCGTTACGCATCACCTCGCGCGTGATCGTCGAGGTCGGCCGGTCGAGGCCTCTGGCGATCTCCGCGTAGGCGAGGCCGTCGGCCAGTCCCAGCGCGATCTGCTGGCGTTCCTGCTGGGTGAGTCTGCCCCCGGGCATCCGATCTCCCTCCCATGGTCGTCCGTGAGAGCCCCAGCATAGCGTTCACCCTCACCTCATTGCAACGGATCGCGGCCAGCCCGTTGCATTACCCTTAAGCCCATTGCAATGAAATCTCTCATCTACCTGCAACAATAAGGGTTGTTCACCACTACGCGATTGCCGAAGTAGTGAATGCAACGTAGCGTTTCTCTCATCGGAAACACGAACCGAAGGAGAGCACGATGCAGACGTTCACCACCCCCGCCCCGGTCGCGGTCATCCTCGACATCCCTGCGGGACGCATCCAGTTCATCGCCGCGGACCGGGTGGACACCACGGTCGAGATCCTGCCCGCGAACGCCTCGAAGAGCCGGGACGTGAAGGCCGCCGAGCAGACCGAAGTCGCCTGGAGCGATGGAGTTCTGCGCATCGAGGCCCCGGAGGCGTCGAACCGGATTCTCGGCAGCTCCGGGTTCGTCGAGGTCACCGTCCAGCTTCCCGCCGGCTCCCGCGTCGAGGCGAAGGCGGCCAGCGCCGATCTCCGGGGCGTCGGACGCCTCGGCGACGTCACCTTCGAGAGCGCGCAGGGCTCGGTCAAGCTCGACGAGACCGATGTCGCCCATCTCGCCCTCCAGGCCGGCGACATCACCGTCGGACGCCTGGGCGGTCCCGCACGGATCAGCACCCTGAAGGGCGACCTCCGCATCACCGAGGCCGTACGCGGCACGGTCACGCTGCGCACGGAGGCCGGCGAGATCTCGATCGGCGCCGCCCGCGGGGTCTCCGCCTCCCTCGACGCCGGCAGCGGCTACGGCCGGATCCACAACACGCTCAAGAACGCGGACGGCGCCGACGCCGCCCTCACCATCCACGCGACCACCGCCCACGGCGACATCACCGCCCGCAGCCTCTGAGGAGTTCCCCATGACCGACCTGGCCATCGCAGCGAACGGGCTGCGTAAGTCCTACGGCGACAAGACCGTCCTCGACGGCATCGACCTGGCCGTCCCCGCAGGGTCCGTGTTCGCACTGCTCGGCCCGAACGGCGCCGGCAAGACCACCGCCGTGAAGATCCTCTCCACCCTGATCGGCGCCGGCCCGGGCACCGGCGACATCCACATCGGCGGCCACGACCTGGCGACGGACCCTCAGGCGGTGCGGGCCGCGATCGGTGTCACCGGGCAGTTCTCGGCGGTCGACGGTCTGATCACCGGCGAGGAGAACATGCTCCTCATGGCCGACCTGCACCACCTCTCCCGCAGCGAGGCCCGGCGCACCACCGCCGAACTGCTGGAGCGCTTCGACCTGGTCGAGGCCGCGAAGAAGCCCGCCTCCACCTACTCCGGCGGCATGAAGCGCCGCCTGGACATCGCCATGACCCTGGTCGGCGGCCCGAGGATCATCTTCCTCGACGAGCCGACCACCGGCCTCGACCCCCGCAGCCGCCACACCATGTGGGGCATCATCCGCGAACTCGTCGCCGACGGCGTCACCGTCTTCCTCACCACCCAGTACCTGGAGGAGGCGGACGAACTCGCCGACCGCATCGCCGTACTCCACGACGGCAAACTCGCCGCCGAGGGCACCGCCGACGAACTCAAGCGGATGATCCCCGGCGGACACATCCGGCTCCGCTTCACCGACCCGGCCGCATACCGGTCCGCCGCCTCCGGCCTGGGTGAGGTCAGCCAGGACGACGAGGCGCTGTCCCTGCAGATCCCGAGTGACGGCAGCCAGCGCGAGCTGCGCTCCATCCTCGACCGGCTCGACGCGGCCGGCATCGAGGCGGACGAACTGACCGTGCACACCCCCGACCTCGACGACGTCTTCTTCGCCCTGACCAGTAGCACCAGCGTCCCCAACCAGCCCAAGGAGACTGTCCGATGAGCTCCCTCTCCCTCGCCGTACGCGACTCGTCCACCATGCTGCGCCGCAACCTGCTGCACGCCCGGCGCTACCCGTCGCTCACCCTGAACCTGCTGCTCACCCCGGTCATGCTGCTCCTGCTCTTCGTGTACATCTTCGGCGACACGATGAGCGCGGGCATCGGCGGCGGAGACCGCTCCGACTACATCGCCTACATCGTCCCCGGCATCCTGCTGATGACCATCGGCTCCACCGTCGTCGGCACCGCGGTATCCGTGTCCACCGACATGAACGAGGGCATCATCGCCCGCTTCCGCACCATGGCCATCCACCGCGGCTCCGTGCTCTTCGGGCACGTCGCCGGGAGCGTCCTGCAAGCGGTCACCAGTGTCGTGCTCGTCGGTGCCGTCGGCGTCGCCATGGGCTTCCGGTCCACGGACGCCACCGTCCTGGAATGGCTGGCGGCGTTCGGGCTGCTGGCGCTGGTCTCCCTGGCCTTCACCTGGATCGCGGTCGGGATGGGCATGGGCAGCCCCAACGCCGAGGCGGCCAGCAACAACGCCATGCCGCTGATCCTCCTGCCGCTCATCTCGAGCGCCTTCACCCCGGTCGAGTCGATGCCCGGCTGGTTCCAGCCGATCGCCGAGTACCAGCCCTTCACCCCGGCCATCGAGACCCTGCGAGGACTCCTCCTCGGCACCGAGATCGGCAACAGCGGGTGGATCACCATCGCCTGGTGCCTGGGCCTCACCGTCCTCGGCTACCGCTGGTCGAAGGCTCAGTTCGACCGCGACCCGAAGTAACCGCATGACAGCGCGGGCCCCTTCCCGCACAGCGTCCCGCCCAAGGCGGCGTACACCGGCACCGCGCCGGAGTACGCCGCCTGTTCGTCTGTTCAGCTCCCGGAGGAGGAGAGCTGTTCGCGGAGCCACGCATGGTCAGGGTTGACGTGCGCCCGGCCCGCCACGAAGACGGTCGGCACGGTCTCGTTGCCGTGGTTGACCTCTCGCACCGCCGCCGCTCCGGCCGGGTCCCGCCAGATATCGACCCAGTAAAACCGGTCGGCCTCACGCCCCAACCGGATGCGCAGCCGCATGCAGTACGTGCATCCCGACCGCCAGAAGATCACCGGCCTGCCGTCGACCGCGCTGCGGCGTTGCGCCTCCAGCGCCCCGATGGACCTGGGGAAGATCAGAGGCGAGTTCACGCCTGCGAGAAGTACGAAGCCCAGCAGGTATGCCGTGGCTTCGCCCGGGCTCCCCTGAAAGATCGAGGCAGTCGCAACGACCGAGCCGCAGAGCACCAGCAGTATCGGCAATATCCACGCGCGCATCATGAAGACGCAGGCTATCCGTGCTCAGGGGCCCGCGTGGCCGCTGTGGCGTGCGTACGCATCCATCGGCCGGGCCGTCAGCCCTTGACGATCACGCTCTCCGTACCCGGTACCCCCTTGTCCCACCAGTGCCCGTAACGCCCGTAGACCGCCGGATCACGGCCGGCGAGCAGCGCGGACAGCTTCTCCGCCTCCTCGGTCAGGCCCTGCCACTCCGCCCTGTCGAGCGCGCGGAAGGCGGTCAGCTCGAGGCCGCCGCCCCGGCAGCGCGCCACACACCGGCGACCTGACCGTCGTGGCGAGCTGGTGCCTGCCCTGGCGTCAACGACAGGCCGGTGCTCCTCTCCATGGCCGCACCCGTCGTCGTCCTCACCGCACTACGTCGCGTTCATGGCTCTGATCGACCGCCCCCGACCAGGGCGGCCGGACGGCCCCGGTGTCCGATCCGTTCAAGACGACGGCGTCCGCGCCTGGGTAGCGTCGCTGCCATGAGCACTTCGGACACCGAAACCCGTCACCTCAGCATCCGCATCGACCGCCCCGCCGACGAGGTCTACGACTACGCCTCGAACCCGGCCCACCTGCCCGAGTGGGCGGCGGGCCTGGGCAGGTCGATCGAGAGGACCGACGGCGGCTGGATCGCCGACTCGCCCATGGGGCGGGTCGTGGTCGACTTCGCGCCCAGGAACGACTACGGCGTACTCGACCACCACGTCACCCTGCCGTCGGGCGAAACCGTCCACAACCCGGTGCGGGTGATCGCCGACGGCGCCGGGTGCGAGGTCGTGTTCACCCTGCGCCGCCGGCCGGGCATGAGCGCCGACGAATTCCGGCGCGACGAGGCCGCGGTGACAGCCGACCTCACGACACTCAAACGCCTCACGGAAGCACGCTGACGCCGCAGGCTCGCGCCCGCGCGCCTCGTCGACGGGAGATCACGGACAGGAGTCGGCCCTGTGGAGGGTGCTGGACTGTCCGCCGTCTCCCCATGACACCGCGTGGGGCACCGGCCGGGTCAGAGGAAGCGGGAGCTGGTCACCGGGCCCGGTGACCTGAGTCCTGCCCGGTCTCCCCGGAGCCACGTGCCGCGCACGGCCGAGACGAAGTCCGTCAGCTTCTCGACGGGGTCGGCAGGCGTCTCCCCGTCCCCGCCGTCCGGCGTCCGATCGGCGCCCACGATGTCGGCGGCGATCTCCGCCTCCGGCCTCCCGTCGGCCTCGCTGCGCTCCGCCTCGCCGTCGTCGCCCATCCGAAGGGTCTCCCCCCACGGGGGCACGACCGACTGATGGAGCAGCGTGACACTGTCGGCGGCGACGCCGGGCGGGTCGGTCCAGCAACTCGCGTGCTCGTGCAGCACCTGGCCCGGCACCCGGTGGAGGAGCTGCCGGATCACATCGGGGCCCTGGGCGGCGCGCGCGGCGCCGTCGAGGTCGTAGGCGATGACGACGGTGTCCTCCCGTCCGGCCACGAAGGGCTCCGCCGGCAGGCCCAGCACCTCTGCCGCCGCCAGGCCCAGGATCCTGCTCCCCCGGTCCGGCAGCAGGGACACCGAGGCCGGCCGCGCCCCGGCGGCCTCAAGCACGGCCTTGAGCCGCAACAGGCCCTGAAGGCACTGGTCGTGGGAGTCCTGGAACCAGGCGTACCGGCCGGTCATCCCGGCGTCGTATCCGTGCGGGGACAGCGTGCCCAGCACGGTGCCGCCCATGACGTACTGCCAGCCGCGGAGGTCCGAGTGGTCCAGCGGGCTCACCGGCCCCGCGGTCGCGGCACGCTCCATCACACGGTTCTGCCGGTCCCGCGCGCCGAGCCAGACGTCCTCGGCCGGGCCGGGCAGACGGGCGTGCTGACGGCGGGCCAGCTCCAGGTCTCCGGCCAGGACGGCGTTGAAGACCAGGAGGTAGCGATCGGGCCAGTCGGCGAGGCCGTCCTCGTGTGCGAGCAGTGCGTCGGCCGCCTCACGGTGCCGGCCCTCGTCCTCGTACGCCGAGACCAGTTCCCGCAGCGTGCCGGAGGAACCCGGCGCCCGGCGCAGCGCCTCCCGCAGCGCGGGTATCGCCAGGTAGGGCACGCCGCGTTCCACGCACGCGTACCCGTAGTCGTGGAGGGGCCGCACCCGGTCGGGGTGCGCGGCCAGCGCGGCGGCAGCCTGCCGGAGGTCGTCGAACCCGGCCGCCCCGGCGGCCCGGCCGACCACGGTGGCGACCTCCCCCAGCGGCGCCGACGGTGCCTGCCGCAGTCGGCGCAGCGCGCCCGGTACGTCACCTTCGTCGAGGCACTCCCAGGCCGCGGCGAGTTCGGGCGATGTGGGGCGGCGATTCCTGCGCGAGAACATGCGGGCGATCCTCCCCGTAGCCGGGAACGCCCTCAACCGAATTGATCGCCCCGTGGCGCCTGTCCCCCGTGCGAGCTACGCGCAGGTGTCCACCGTGAGGTGACGATCGCGGACCGCCGGATCCGTAGCGTTCGAGGCGCCGCGGCACCCAGGCCGCGGATCCGTCGAAGGAGCGTTCATGAGATTCGTCTGGCAACTGCTGGCTGTCGTGCTGGTCGCCATGATCGGCGGTCAGGCCGTCGGCGCTGTCGAGGAAAGTCCGTGGCTCCAGCTCGTCCTGGGGCTCCTGACCGCCGTGGCCGCCGTACTCGTCTACGGATGGGTGGTGCGGAGGACGGAGCACCGCCCGTCCACCGAGGTGGCCCGCGAGGGTGCCGGGTCCGCGTTCGGCCGGGGGCTGCTGATCGGCGTCGCGATGTTCGGCGCCGTCATCACGAACATCTACTTCAACGCGCACTACGAGATCAACGGCCTGGGCTCCCCCACCGGCGCCGTCGGACTGGTCGGCTTCATGGCGGCCGCGGCCGTGACCGAGGAAGTGATGTTCCGCGGCGTCCTGTTCCGGATCATCGAGGAGCGCACCGGCACCTGGATCGCGCTGACCCTGACCGGAGTGCTGTTCGGCGCCTCGCACCTGCTGAACCCGAACGCCGACCTGTGGGGCGCCGTCGCCATCGCGATCGAGGCCGGCGGGATGCTCGCCGCCGCCTACGCCGCGACCCGCAACCTGTGGGTGCCGATCGGCCTGCACTTCGGCTGGAACTTCGCGGCGGCCGGCATCTTCAGCACCGAGGTCTCCGGCAACAACACCCCGCAGGGACTGCTGGACACCGTCACGTCGGGCCCGGCATGGGTCACCGGCGGCGACTTCGGCCCGGAAGGAAGCGTGTACTCGGTGGTGTTCGGAGCCCTGATCACCTCGGCGTTCCTGTGGCTGGCCCACCGGCGCGGCAATCTGGTGCCCCGCCGCCGCGGCACCGACAAGGCCGCCGCCGCCACTACACTCCCCCGATGACCGGACTTCCGCGGATCCCGGAACGGTGGCGCCGGCCGGACGCCGCGCTCTGGTACGGCCCGCTGGCACTGCTGCTCCTCGCCGCGTCGTTCCTGCCGGGGTTCCGCAACAACGGTACGGAGCTCGGCGGCCTGCCGAACCGCCCCTTCGACGCCCTGGCCGTCGTGGCGATCGCCCTCCAGTGCCTCCCGCTCGCCGGACGCCGGCGGTGGCCGGTCATCTGCTTCACCGCGGTCTCGCTCGGCTTCGCCCTCGACCAGCTCCGCGGGTACCACACGCTCGCGGGCACCGCGCTGCCCATCGCGCTGATCAGCGTGGCGTCCCTCGTGGAACACCACCGACGAACCACCGCGATCGCCTTCTCCGCCGCGTACGTCCCGCTCGCGGTCGCGCTCCACCGGATCGGCCCGGGCGACCCGCCGAGCGAGTTCGTGACGTTCTACCTGGCCGTGGCACTCTCCTGGGGCATCGGGGTATGGCTGCGCAGCACCCGGGCCATGGAGGCCGAGCGCCGCCGCCGCGTCGCCGAGGACAGCCGCACCGCCGAACGGGCGCGCATCGCCCGCGAACTCCACGACGTCGTGACCCACCACGTGACGGCGATGGTCGTACAGGCCGAGGCGGCACGCTATCTGACCGCCGCACCTGACCGGCTCGACCAGAGCCTGACGGCCGTCACGGACACCGGCCGACGGGCCATCACGGACCTGCGGCACCTGCTCGACCTGCTCAACCCCGACCACGGCGCCCAGGCCACACCGCCGCCCGTCGGGGGGCTCCTCACACTCGTCGAACAGACACGGCGGGCGGGGCAGCCGGTGGAGTTCACGGAGGAGGGCGCACCCGCCGAGTCGACCGGCAGCGCCGACCTCGTCGCCTACCGGGTGGTGCAGGAGTCCCTGACGAACGCCCTCAAGTACGCTCATGGCAGCGCCACTTCGGTCCGGGTGCGCCACTGCGAAAAGGAGATCTCCGTGGAGGTCAGCACGGACGGCTCCAGTTCGAAGGCCGCGCCCACCGGCGGAAGCGGGCGGGGCCTGGCCGGTCTCCGCGAGCGCGTCGACGTGCTGGGCGGCGACTTCAGCGCGGGCCGGCAGCCGGACGGCGGCTTCGTCGTCCGGGTCCGCATACCCGCCGGGAGCCCCTCGTGACCGAGCCGATCCGTGTCCTGATCTGCGACGACCAGGTACTGATCCGCACCGGGCTGGCGACGATCATCGACGCGCAGCCCGACCTCGAGGTCGCCGGCGAGTGCGGGGACGGGCGGACCGCGGTCACCCTCGCCGGGAGACTGCGCCCGGACGTCGTGGTCATGGACATCCGCATGCCGGTGCTCGACGGCATCGCGGCCACCCGCCTGCTGGCCGGCGCGGGAGTGCCCCACCCCGTCAAGGTGCTCGTGGTGACGACGTTCAACCTGGACGAGTACGTCTACGAGGCGCTGCGCGCCGGCGCGAGCGGATTCCTCCTCAAGGACGCCCCGCCGGACCGGCTGCTCCACGGCATCCGGACCGTGGCCGCCGGCGCGGCACTCCTGGACCCGGACGTCACCCGCCAGCTCGTCGGCCGGTACGCCGCCCGGATCCGCCCCACGGACGGCAAAGGGCCCGACATCCCCCTGACGCCGCGGGAACTGGAGGTCCTGCGCCTCATCGCGGACGGCCTCTCCAACAACGAGATCGCCGCGTCCCTCGTGATCAGCCGGGAGACGGTCAAGACCTTCGTCTCCCGTATCCTCACCAAGCTCGGACTGCGCGACCGCGTCCAGGCCGTCGTCTACGCCTACCGCCAGGGCCTGGTGTCCTGAACCATCAGGACACGCTCGGCCGACGAGGCCGCGTGAACGCGCACCACACGACCTTGCCGGGATCCCGTTCCCCCACGCCCCACCGATCGGCGAGCGCGTCGACGAGCAGCAGCCCACGCCCCGACTCACCGTCGGGCCGCCGCACCGCAGGCACCCCGCCCTCGCTGTCGTGCACCTCCACGGACAGCGCGCATTCCTCCGCCTCCAGTCGCAGCCGGACCAGATACCCACGCCCCGGCGGCACGCCGTGCAGCAGCGCGTTGGTGGCCAGCTCACTCACGCACACCAGCACGTCGTCGAGCCGCGCCCCGAACCCCCAGTCGGTCACGGCCTCGCGTGTGAACTCCCGTACCGCGGCGACCGATCGGCGTTCCCGCCGGCAGAAGCGCTCACGGAGCAGCGAGAGTTGCATCGTCTCGTTCATGAGACGAGTGTCACTCTGTGTGCCTATCGTTCAGCAGTAGGTGAGCACGTACAGATCTCTTGTACGGGTCGCCGACGTGTGAAGTACGCACCAGGGCGGGGAGGCCGAACCGTATGCACCCCAGGAAGCGGCAGCGCAGGAACGCGTCCGCCATGAAGCTCGTCGGCAAGCTGGTCGGCCTGTTCCGCGTCGCGGCGGACCTGACCCAGGCCCAGCTCGCGGACCGGGCAGCCGTACAGCTGGAGACGATCGCCTCCATCGAACAGGGCCGCCGCGCGCTGCTCCCCGACCTGGCCCGGCGCCTGGACACCCTGCTGGACACGAAGGGTGCGCTGGAGACGGCGGTGGACAACATGCCGGAGGTGGACCTGATCCCGGCGTGGGCGGAGCAGTACATGGACCTGGAGCGGGAGGCTCTGGCGCTGTCCTGGTACGACAGCCAGGTCATCCCGGGCCTGCTCCAGACGGAGGCGTACGCGAAGGCCGTCTTCCGTAACCGGGTTCCCGCGTTCAGCCAGGACGAGATCGAAGCGCAAGTCGCCGCCCGTCTCGATCGGCAGGCAATTCTGCGACGGGAGACTCCTCCGACGATCAGCATGGTGGTCTGGGAAGCGGCACTCCTGCTGCGCCTCCTCCCGGAACAGGACCACACCGACCAACTCCGGCACCTGCGCCGCTGCGCTGACCTTCCAGGCGTCTGCCTCCAGATCCTGCCCCTCAACAGCAGGAGCCACGCGGGCCTCGATGGCCCGTTCACCCTGCTGGAGACCCCCGACCACCAGTACGTCGCATACTCCGAAACCCAGCGGGGGAGCCAGCTCGTTTCCGACCCTAATGAGGTCAGCATCCTGTCGCAGAAATATGCGATGCTGCGAGCTCAGGCACACAGCCCCGAAGGCACCCTGGGCATGCTGGACCGTCTGCTGGGAGAATGATGAGCACCACATTGCACTGGTTCAAGTCGAGCTACAGCGGCAGCGAAGGCGGCCAGTGCCTCGAAGTCGCCTACGAATGGCGCAAGTCCAGCTACAGCGGCAGCGACGGCGGCGAGTGCCTAGAAGTCGCCGCGCACCCCACCGCCATCCACGTCCGCGACTCCAAGAACCCCGAAGGCCCCACCTTTACCGTCGCTCCCACCGCGTGGTGGGCGTTCGCCGCGTTCGTGGCCCGGAGCTGACCGGACGAGCAGCAGGCGGTCAGGGCGCTTTGAGCAGATCGCGAAGCTCGGCGACGTAGACACGCACGTCCCGTTCGGCGGGCAGTTCAGCTGTGCCCTCCGGCGCACCCTGACCGGGCTCCCGACAGGCACGGCAGAGGCCATCAGGAAGGGCCTCCGCGCGGCCGGGCACACCGCACTTGGTGCACTCCATCATCGCCCGCCGGACCGGCGTACCGGGCGCGGGCGGCACCGGCGCGGCGGGCACCTGGGGTGGGATCTTGTCCGTGAGGCGGCGGCGGACGAGGCCGACCGGTGAGCCGACCCCGGAGGGAAGCCCGGCAACCAGAGCCTGCACGAGGTAGTCGGCGCCCACTCCACGCGTGAACCACTCGGCGGCCAACGGCTCCAGGACCGCACAGTCGGCGGCGGAGAGCGCCAGCCGGGCATCAACGCGGCCGAGCTGCGCCAGGGCCGCGTACGCGGGCGAGGGCCCTTCTGCCACCGGCTCCGCTTCCCGCGTCCTCTGCTCCGGCACCACGGGGGCCGTATGAGCGACGGTCACCACAGGCTCGGGCACGGTTGCCCGCCGAACCTCGGTAGCCATCAGCGCACCCCACCACTCGTTGTCGCGCGCGGTGCGGGACCAGAACGTGCGGAAGACCCAGCGCACTTGGCCGCCCTCGCCGGTCACCAGACAGCGCACACGGCGCAGGTACCCGGCGACGGACAGGGCTTTGAGGGCCGAACCGACCGCCTGCTGACCGTAGAGCGGCAACTGCTTCGCCAGCCCCTTGACGTCCATCGCCGCGCCCTCGGGAAGCTGGTCGATGAACCCGGCGATGTTCCGCTCCCGCAGCGGCAGCAGCATGAAGTCTTCGGCGCAGCGCGTCTGTTGGTCCGGCGCGGATCGCTTGCCGTAGCCGGGATTGGCCATCGGATACGGGCGCGAGGAGGCGGGGGCGCTCGGGGCGGAGCTAAGGTGCTGGATAGCCACGGGATCGGTGCTTTCGATCTTGGGGTGAGACCCCGGCCTGGTGTTGCTAGCACCGCGTCGGGGTCGTTCTGGTTTCCGCACCGTAAGCAGTCGCCACACTCCGCTGCAAGTCGGTCACGATTAGTCATACTTGCTGATCGTGACGGGTCAGGGAGGTCGGGGAGGTTTACCCAAACCCTCTTCTACCTACCGGGTAAAGAAGGCGCTCGAATCCCGAAGTCCGCATCCCGGCCCCCGAATCCCGACGCTCAAGCATCGGACCCGCGCTCCGCAGACGTCCCCCGGAAGAGTGATCGCACCCTTCCCGAAGCTCGTCCCTCGAACCCCGGTGCTCGAAGCCCGAGCTTCGAGCACCGGTTCAGGCCATGGCCTCCGCCAGGTCTTCCGCCTGCTTCAGCACCCGCTCGATCGCTGCCGGCTGCGAGTCGGCGACGGACCGTTCGGAAGGATGAATTCCGGGCGATCGTTAAGCCATGCCCGAACTTGCCGACAAGCAGCCCTCCGGCAGAGAGGGTGCCCTCACCGCAGGTTGTCTCCTGCTTCTCGTACTGGTGGCGGACGTGGCGGCCGCACTGTTGGTCGTCATCGTGCTCGCCGTCCGGGGGCTGGGCCGGATGGACGCCAGCTCCGGACAGACAGCGACCGGCGTACCGCCCCTGGACTGGGCGCCAGTACTGGGCTTCGGCGCTCTGGGCCTGGCGGTCGGCGTAACGGCCCTCGTGCTGCTGCGGATCGGGCACCGAGTTATCGGGGCGGTACAGCTGACGCTCTGCGTCTTCCTGGCACTCCACACGCTGCGGTCCTGGCTCTGACCCAGATGTATTCACAGCCATCGGAGGAGCCCTGGGACAGAGGCACAGGCACTGAGGTTGGAAAACGCTCAATGGCTCAGTGTGTCGAGGTAGCCCAGAGAGACGCCTGCCCCACCGTTCCCGTCCGCGACAGCAAGAACCCTACCGGCCCGGTCGTGACCATTGGCGCGGACGCCTGGACAGCCTTTGTGAACAGCCTTCGCTCCCCCGGGGTAGAGGTGCGTCGAACCTGGTCACGTGTCGAACCTGGTCACGGTAATTGCCTTGTCCCACCGAGCGGCGGCCAGGTCGTCGTGGCGGATCATGAATTTCGTGTAGTACTCCTCGTAGGCCCGTCCTTCATTGGCGAGCGGTATCCATTCGCTCGCTAGCCGGAGCGCGTCCTCTTCCAGAAGATAGGCAAACTGTTCTCCCTTCGCGAGGGTCTTCGCCGTGATGCCGCCGACCGTCCCCTCGTCATCGGCGTATCCGCCGATGACGAGGTAGGCGCCGGACGACCAGAGGCCGTAGGCCAGAGACCGAAGTTCGTCCAGGTGCGGCAGTTCACGCTCCATGTACCGGGCCAACTGCTGCTGGAAGGATGACATGTCGTCCCACTCGAGATCCTCCCAGAACTCGTGCCAGTCCTCGTCGCCCTCCTCGAGCCAAAGGGGTAGACCGGCTCTGAGCTCGGCGCAGACGTCGATACGCTCGCCGACACACGCGGAGTCGGGGGGGTCCGCGACCGCGGTTTCGGTGCCGTCCGGTACATACACGACTCGCGCGTACTGCCCCGGATCGGCCCGCAATTCGCCGAAGTCCATCTCTTGGTGAACGAAGAAGAGCAGCGTCCCGTCCGCCGGCAGGTCGAAGCCGTCGACCCTCGGCAGCGCCCCACAATCGACGGAAAGGAGCAACGGCAACGGGATGTCCCCGGCGGACGGCCACTTCATGCCCACCGGCAGCCGGGGCAACCCGCCGAAGTGCCCGACCGGAGAACCATCGCCACCCCCGAACAATCCGATCGCCAAACGAAGATGCTGGCTGAACCTGCTGATCTCGTCGTCCGGGATGCCCAACTCAAGCGCTGCCCGACGAAACTCTCCCTGATGATCCATGCCCGCGACAATAACCACTTTCCAACTCTGCTGTGCCATCGGTGTGTTGGTGGGCATGGGTTAAGCCGCGCAGCTCCAAGGCGAGGTCGCATGTCCTCTCCGGGAGCGTGATCAGTCCTGCCTTCGAAGTGCCACCCGTCGCCGGGGGATGGATGGTGCAGCCCCATGTCCGTTGGACATGGGATCCCACACGCTTGGCTGAGACCGTCAGATCTCGTTCCAAGGAACACCAGGTTCGGGCACCGTTCACCCACGAAAATCTTCCGCCAGCTCTGCCAAAAACACATCGAGTCCATCACCGCCCCACATCGTCACCGGGAGTGAGGTTGAAAAGGCTCAGTGTCGGGAGGGGAACATCTTGGATCTCGGCAAAAGCGCGTGTATTGAAAGCGAGCAACACCGGTGTGTTGTACCTGGTGATTCCACATAGCACCCGACAGATGAAGCTGCTGAAGAACCAGTAGACGAAACTGGAGTCGGCAATCGCAGGGTCCACCCTCAGGAATCGCGCAAAGCTCGCGCACGTCACCGGACCTGGGAAAAGGTCCATGATGCGACCGTTCACCGTGTTACGGTTCCCGAGTATGCCTTGGAGTCCTGTCACCGCTTGCTTCGCCGCATAGCACACAGCCCAGGGCAGAGCCTGGTGATACGCCCTGTACTGCCCACCGCAATTAGGCAGTGCAGGGCGTCACTGTTCCTGCCGTGAGAGTCGAGCTGACGCCCCCTCACCGCGATGAGTCAAACCTAGCGCCTCTCCGATGGGAGCCTCGACAGCACGCCACTTGTGAGAAGCGGGGTTCTCACTAACCGTGGCAGAGTTTTCAATGTCATGAAAAGCGGGCCACGACCTGTCGTGACCCGCTCCAGGACCCTCCGCGAGGCGTCAGCGGCCCAGCCGCTGCGCGACCTCCGTCGCCCAGTACGTCAGGATCATCCGCGCACCCGCGCGACGGATGCCCGTCAGGCTCTCCAGGATCGCCGCGTCCCGGTCGATCCAGCCCTTCTCCGCGGCGGCCTCGATCATCGCGTACTCGCCGCTGATCTGGTACGCCGCGACCGGCACGTCCACCGCGTCGGCGACCTTGGCGAGGATGTCGAGGTACGGGCCGGCCGGCTTGACCATGACCATGTCGGCGCCCTCCTGCAGGTCGAGCGCCAGCTCCCGCAGCGACTCCCGGATGTTCGCCGGGTCCTGCTGGTACGTCTTGCGGTCGCCCCTGAGCGAGGAGCCCACGGCCTCACGGAACGGGCCGTAGAAGGCCGAGGAGTACTTCGCGGTGTAGGCGAGGATCGACACGTCCTCGTGGCCCGTCTGGTCCAGCGCGTCACGGATCACGCCGACCTGACCGTCCATCATGCCGCTCGGGCCGACCACATGCGCGCCCGCGTCCGCCTGGACCTGGGCCATCTCGGCGTACCGCTCCAGCGTGGCGTCGTTGTCGACACGGCCGTCGCCGGTCAGCACCCCGCAGTGGCCGTGGTCGGTGTACTCGTCCAGACAGAGGTCCGACATGATCACCAGGTCGTCCCCGACCTCTTCCCGCACCGCCCGCAGGCCGACCTGGAGAATGCCCTCCGGGTCCGTCCCCGCCGTGCCCCGCGCGTCCTTCTTCTCGTCCAGCGGGACACCGAAGAGCATGATCCCCGAGACACCGGCCGCCACCGCGTCGACAGCGGCCTTCCGCAGCGTGTCCAGGGTGTGCTGCTGCACGCCGGGCATGGCCGAGATGGCGACCGGGGCGTCGATGCCCTCGCGTACGAACGCGGGCAGGATCAGATTCGCCGGGTCGAGCCGGGTCTCGGCGACCATGCGCCGCATGACAGGGGTCGTCCGCAGCCGGCGGGGCCGCGAGCCGGGGAAGTTTCCGTAATCGGTCATCCTTCGAGACTAGACCCGCACAGATCACCGATTTACCGACACCCGAGCCGGAAAAAAGCGTGCCCTCGGGAGGTGGAACAGGGCCGGCCGGATTCGGACCGGCGTCCTCCCACATGCGGTGAAGGCGCGACGACCACTGCGCTACGAGCCCCGTCCCGCCCGGGATCGTACGCGACGCGCAGACCCGCGGACCGGAAACAGGACGGGCCCGGCCGCTCCGCGAGGAAGCAGCCGGGCCCGTACATCCGTTCCGACCTCTCAGGTCGTCGACCTGCGACGGCGCGCACCCGGGCGCCGCTCACTCGGCCGGGTCACCGGGTCACCGGCCTCCTTGGCCGCGTCCCGGCGCTGCGCGCCGAAGTCCGCCAGCGCCTGGGCCAGCTTGTGGACCGACGGCTCCGGGGACAGCACGTCAACCCGCAGGCCGTGCTCCTCGGCGGTCTTCGCCGTGGCGGGACCGATGCACGCGATCACCGTGACGTTGTGCGGCTTGCCCGCGATACCGACCAGGTTGCGGACGGTCGAGGACGAGGTGAAGAGCACCGCGTCGAAACCGCCGCCCTTGATCGCCTCACGGGTGTCGGCCGGCGGCGGCGAGGCGCGGACCGTGCGGTACGCGGTGACGTCGTCGACCTCCCAGCCCAGCTCGATGAGCCCGGCCACCAGCGTCTCCGTGGCGATGTCGGCACGCGGCAGGAACACCCGGTCGATCGGGTCGAAGACCGGGTCGTACGGAGGCCAGTCCTCCAGCAGACCCGCCGCCGACTGCTCGCCGGACGGCATCAGGTCCGGCTTCACACCGAAGTCGACCAGCGCGGCGCCGGTCTGCTCACCGACGGCCGCGACCTTGATCCCGGCGAAGGCACGGGCGTCGAGCCCGTACTCCTCGAACTTCTCCCGCACCGCCTTCACCGCGTTGACCGAGGTGAAGGCGATCCACTCGTAGCGGCCCGTGACCAGGCCCTTGACCGCGCGCTCCATCTGCTGGGGCGTACGCGGCGGCTCGACGGCGATCGTCGGGACCTCGTGCGGCACGGCACCGTACGAACGCAGCTGGTCGGAGAGCGACGCCGCCTGCTCCTTCGTACGCGGCACGAGCACCTTCCAGCCGAACAGCGGCTTGGACTCGAACCACGCGAGCTGGTCGCGCTGGGCGGCGGAGCTGCGCTCCCCGACCACGGCTATGACGGGCAGGTGTCCGTCCGGCGACGGGAGCACCTTGGCCTGCTTCAGGACCTGGGCGATCGTCCCGAGGGTCGCCGTCCAGGTCCGCTGGCGCGTCGTCGTCCCGGCGATCGTGACCGTGAGCGGGGTGTCGGGCTTGCGGCCCGCCGAGACCAGCTCACCGGCGGCCGCGGCCACTGAGTCGAGCGACGCGGACACGACGGCCGTCGCGTCGCTCGCACCGACCTCGGACCAGCAGCGGTCCGACGCGGTACGGGCGTCGACGAAGCGGACATCGGCGCCCTGCGCGTCACGCAGCGGAACACCGGCGTACGCGGGCACACCGACCGCGTTCGCGATGCCGGGCACGACCTCGAAAGGCACGCCCGCGGCAGCGCAGGCGAGCATCTCGGCACCCGTGTTGCCGTCCAGGCCGGGGTCGCCCGTGACGGCGCGCACCACCCGCCTGCCGCCCTTCGCTGCCTCCATGACAAGATTGGCGGCATCCCTGAGGACGGGCACTCCAGCGGGTGTTGACGCCACGTCAACAACCGTCATCTCAGGCGTGCTTACCCCTGCCCGCGCGTGGCAGCGAACGACGTCGAGGACGTCCGGTTCGGCTACAAGGACGTCCGCGCTCGCGAGCGCCTCGACAGCGCGCAGAGTCAGCAGTCCCGGGTCGCCGGGACCGGCGCCGAGGAAGGTGACATGCCCTGAGGACAGGACAGGGAAGTCGGATACGACAGGGCCGGTGGGGCTCAAAGTGCTCGCTCCCCCATAAGACCGGCCGCACCCTTGGCAAGCATCTCGGCCGCGAGCTCGCGACCGAGGGCCGCCGCGTCGTCGTGCGACGTGGGGACGGGACCGGTGATGGACAGCTGCACCAGGGAAGTACCGTCGGTTGAACCGACGACACCGCGCAGGCGCAGTTCGTTGACAACCTGCCCGTCGGCCAGGAGGTCGGCAAGCGCACCCACAGGTGCGGAACAGCCGGCCTCCAGGGCGTTGAGCAGGGCGCGCTCGGCGGTCACGGCGACCCGGGTGTACGGGTCGTCGAGCTCGGCGAGGGCTGCGGCGAGGTCCGCGCTGCTTTCAGCGCATTCGATCGCCAGTGCTCCCTGGCCGGGAGCGGGCAGGACGGTGTCGACCGGCAGGAAGCCGGTGACCTCGTCCGTGCGTCCGAGGCGGCTGAGCCCGGCGGCGGCGAGTACCACCGCGTCCAGCTCCCCGCTTCGTACAAAACCGATGCGCGTATCGACGTTGCCGCGGATCGCGACGGTCTCTATCTCGAGGCCGTGCGAGCGGGCGTACGCGTTGAGCTGCGCCATGCGGCGCGGCGAACCGGTGCCGATGCGGGCGCCGGCCGGCAGCTGCTCGAAGGTCAGCCCGTCCCGCGCCACCAGCGCGTCGCGCGGGTCCTCGCGCACCGGCACGGCGGCCAGCACGAGGCCCTCGGGCTGCGTGGTCGGCAGGTCCTTGAGCGAGTGGACGGCGAAGTCCACCTCGCCGCTCAGCACCGCTTCGCGCAGAGCCGCGACGAACACACCCGTCCCGCCGATCTGCGCCAGGTGCTCCCGGGAGACATCCCCGTACGTGGTGATCTCGACGAGCTCGACGGCACGCCCGGTCACCTCGCGGACCGCATCAGCGACCATGCCGGACTGCGCCATGGCGAGCTTGCTGCGCCGGGTGCCTAGCCGGAGCGGTGTTGTGGTCTCCCCGCCCAGGGGTGAGTTGTCGGTCATGACCGCCCTCTATTCGGGTCGTTCAGGTCTGCCCGTGAGACGGCGGCCACCGTCTGCGGGTCGAGGTCGAAGAGTTCCCGCAGCGCATCGGCGTACCCGGCACCGCCGGGCTCGCTGGCGAGCTGCTTGACCCGCACGGTGGGCGCGTGCAGGAGCTTGTCGACGACGCGGCGCACGGTCTGCGTGATCTCGGCGCGCTGCTTCTCGTCCAGGTCGGGGAGGCGTCCGTCGAGCCGCGCGATCTCGCCGGCCACCACATCGGCGGCCATGGTGCGCAGGGCGACGACGGTCGGGGTGATGTGCGCGGCGCGCTGGGCGGCTCCGAAGGCGGCGACCTCGTCGGCGACGATGGTGCGCACCTGGTCCACATCGGCGGCCATCGGGGCGTCCGCGGACGCCTCGGCGAGCGACTCGATGTCGACGAGGCGCACACCGGCGACGCGGTGCGCCGCTCCGTCGATGTCACGCGGCATCGCGAGGTCGAGCAGGTGGAGCCGGGCGGGGCCGGTGAAGGCCGGACGTACGGGCACCCGGCGCACGGCCCGGTCCTGAGCGGCAGCGGTGGCGGAACCGTTCTCCACCCACGCGGCGTGCTGGTCCAGCGCGTCGGCCACGGCGGCGGGGGCCTCGGCCGCCCGCTCCGCGGTGTCGAACTCGACGCCGAGCGCACCGGCGACGGCCTCCGCGGTCAGCACGAGACCGGTCGCGCCCGTACAGGACACCACGACATCGGCACGTGTCAGTTCACCCGCGACGCCGTCCATCTCCACGGCGCGCGCCGTCGGGACACCGGCCTGGCCGAGGATCTCGACGAGCCGGTCGGCACGCGCCCGGGTCCGGTTGGCGACGACGATCTCGTCGACGCCCGCACGGGCCAGGGTCGCGGCGGCGAGGGAGGACATCGAGCCCGCGCCTATCACCAGGGCGCGCTTGCCGGCCGCCCACTCGGTGACCTCGGCGCCGTCGGCCAGCTGCTCGAGACCGAAGGTGACGAGCGACTGCCCGGCACGGTCGATCCCCGTCTCGCTGTGGGCGCGCTTGCCGACCCGCAGAGCCTGCTGGAAGAGGTCGTTCAGCAGACGGCCGGCGGTGTGGAGCTCCTGCCCCAGCGCGAGCGCGTCCTTGATCTGGCCGAGGATCTGGCCCTCACCGACGACCATCGAGTCAAGCCCGCACGCCACCGAGAAGAGGTGGTGGACGGCTCGGTCCTCGTAGTGCACATAAAGATAGGGAGTGAGCTCGTCCAGCCCGACCCCGCTGTGCTGCGCGAGGAGGGTGGACAGCTCGGCGACACCCGCGTGGAACTTGTCCACGTCCGCGTACAGCTCGATGCGGTTGCAGGTGGCCAGGACCGCGGCCTCGGTCGCGGGCTCCGCGGCGAGGGTGTCCTGAAGCAGCTTCGTCTGGGCCTCGGCCGCCAGGGACGCCCGCTCCAGCACGGAGACGGGGGCGCTGCGGTGACTCAGCCCTACGACCAGAAGACTCATGCCGGCATCACGGCGGGCATGTCCCCGTCAGGTCCCTTCCGGCCGGAGGGCGTGGCACGCATCGGCGGCGCCTCGTCGGCGTCCTCGTCGCCCGCCCTGCCGTCGGCAGCGGCCTCCTCGCCGGCCTTGCGCTGCTCGTGGAAGGCGAGGATCTGCAGCTCGATCGAGAGATCGACCTTGCGCACGTCGACGCCGTCGGGCACGGAGAGCACCGTCGGCGCGAAGTTCAGGATGGAGGTCACACCCGCGGCGACGAGCCGGTCGCAGACCTGCTGGGCCGCGCCGGGCGGAGTGGTGATGACGCCGATGGACACACCGTTGTCGCTGATGATCCGGTCCAGGTCATCGGTGTGCTGGACGGCGATCCCGGCCACGGGTGTACCCGCCATGGCGGGGTCGGCGTCGATCAGCGCGGCGACCCGGAACCCGCGGGAGGCGAAACCGCCGTAGTTGGCGAGCGCGGCGCCGAGGTTACCGATGCCGACGATCGCGACCGGCCAGTCCTGGGTGAGCCCCAGTTCGCGCGAGATCTGGTAGACGAGATACTCGACGTCGTACCCGACACCACGCGTGCCGTAGGAGCCCAGGTAGCTGAAGTCCTTACGCAGCTTGGCGGAATTGACCCCCGCCGCAGCGGCGAGTTCCTCGGACGAAACCGTGGGAACCGAGCGCTCGGAGAGCGCTGTCAGTGCGCGGAGATACAGCGGAAGCCGGGCGACGGTGGCCTCGGGAATTCCTCGGCTACGGGTCGCCGGTCGGTGAGTTCGGCCAGTTGCCACGGTGCTCCTGCGGGATGAGCGGGGCTGCAGGCGGTCGTATGTCCTATGACCGCCCCGTCGACAGCAGGCTATGTCTTTGTGAACGCGTGCACAAAGATAGTGTCCGTTTTGTCTGGTCAAAGTGACCGGGGTCACGCATATTCCCTGCGCGGTCCCGGAACCCGGGACGGCATCAGCCCGTTGCAGGCCCGAAGGGGGCAAGGCGGTACACACTCCTCATGTCCACGCCCCCGAGACCACTCAAAACGCCCATGATGTTAACCAGGTTTCGCCCAGGAAGCCCCCTCACGTACGCAGTGCGGTGCGCAGCCGCGCCGGATCCACCCGCCAGAAGGTGTGCTGCTCGTCATCGATCAGGACCACCGGGATCTGCTCCCAGTACTCCTTGTACAGCGCCTCGTCCCGCGTGATGTCCTTCTCCACCCAGGACGCGCCGGTCTCCTCGCAGACCTCACTCACCACCAGCCGCGCATCGTCACAGAGATGACAGCCGGGCTTCCCCACCAGGGTCACCACCCGGTCCGCGGGGTTCTTCCTCGTACGACGCAGCAGAGCACTCATACCTTCATTCTGCTCCCCCCGGCGGGCCCTTCCGGGCCTCCCGGGGACGCGGAATCACCCGTTTAACGCCCCGGCCCCGGAGAGTTCACGCCGCCGCATCCCGCCAGGCCGGGAAGAGCCGAACAGAATGGCTATGCTCACGACATGGCCGCTCTTGGATGGCTCACCCCCCGTAGGCGCCCCGCCACGGCACGCAGCGTGCTCGCAGGCGAGGCCGCGGCCGAGGCCGCGCAGAAGTCGGCACTGCCGTCCGGCTCCGAAGAGTTGCTCACCACCCCCGAAGAGGCCCGGGAGCCCGTCTTCCCGGTGGCCGGGGACACCCGCGCCGCAGCCTTCTTCGACCTGGACAACACCGTCATGCAGGGCGCCGCGATCTTCCACTTCGGCCGCGGCCTGTACAAGCGGAAGTTCTTCCAGCGGCGTGAACTCACCAGGTTCGCCTGGCAGCAGGCCTGGTTCAGGCTGGCCGGCGTCGAGGACCCGGAGCACATGCAGGACGCCCGCGACAGCGCCCTGTCCATCGTCAAGGGCCACCGCGTCTCCGAGCTGATGTCCATCGGCGAGGAGATCTACGACGAGTACATGGCCGACCGCATCTGGCCCGGCACCCGCGCCCTGGCCCAGGCCCACCTCGACGCGGGCCAGAAGGTCTGGCTGGTCACCGCCGCGCCGGTGGAGACCGCCACGATCATCGCCCGCCGCCTCGGACTCACCGGCGCCCTGGGCACGGTCGCCGAGTCGGTCGACGGCGTCTACACCGGCCGGCTGGTCGGCGAGCCCCTGCACGGCCCGGCGAAGGCCGAAGCGGTACGCGCGCTGGCGGCCGCCGAGGGCCTGGACCTGGAGCGCTGCGCCGCTTACAGCGACTCGCACAACGACATCCCCATGCTGTCCCTGGTCGGCCACCCGTACGCGATCAACCCGGACTCCAAGCTGCGCAAGCACGCCCGCTCCCTGGACTGGCGGCTCCGCGACTACCGCACCGGCCGCAAGGCGGCCAAGGTCGGCATCCCCGCCGCGGCGGGCGTCGGCGCGCTGGCCGGCGGCACGGCCGCCGCCGTGGCGATCCACCGCCGCCGCCGCTGACCCCTTCTTCACGACGGCCTCCTCCACGGAGGCCGCTTCCCTGCGGCGCCCTTCACGGCCCGGCAGCGGCACGCCCGGGTGCGTACGCCCAATCGGGAGCGGAACAACGGCGCGGACACCCATCGCTCCGGCCAGTCGCGTTACGTACGGGCGACCACAACCCGTCGCCGCCGTAGGCAGATCCCGAAGCTATTCGATCAATAACCGGTCACGATGTGCCCCTCGAACCGTCACTTAGAGGTTACGGAAGCGACCTAATCGGTGATTTGAGCAACTGGGTGTAGCACGGCCTGTACGAAGCGTTATTCTCCTCAGACGCACAAGGAACCCGTCATCCGCTACCACGAGTGATGGTTCTCCAACTGCACGTGATGGAAGCTCTGCCTCTGGGAGTCCCGTGTACCCACACGTCGGGGTTGACACCTCGGGCCTGGCTACGCTGCGCGCAACGGTCCTCGACCGCTTGCGCGGCTTCGTCCCCACCGCGTACGCCGTCCCCCAATTTGCCACCCCTGTACCTGCCGGCCCTTGCTATGCGCTGGCCGAACGCAGCGCGGCCGTCGGAAGACGCAGTAACCGCGGCGCTGCGGCTACTGCGTCGTCGGCTCCCGTCCGACGGCCGACAGCCGACAGCGACAGCGCGCGCATGATGGATCTCGTCGAGCGCGCGCAGGCCGGCGAGGCCGAGGCCTTCGGCCGCCTGTACGACCAGTACAGCGACACCGTGTACCGGTACATCTACTACCGCGTGGGAGGCAAGGCGACAGCGGAGGACCTCACCAGCGAGACGTTCCTGCGCGCACTTCGCCGCATCTCCACCTTCACCTGGCAGGGCCGCGATTTCGGCGCCTGGCTGGTCACGATCGCTCGGAACCTGGTCGCCGACCACTTCAAATCCAGTCGTTTCCGGCTGGAAGTGACCACCGGCGAAATGCTCGACGCCAACGAGGTCGCACGGAGCCCGGAGGACTCCGTCCTGGAGTCCCTCTCCAACGCCGCACTACTGCAAGCCGTACGCCGGCTCAACCCGCAGCAGCAGGAGTGCGTGACCCTGAGATTCCTGCAGGGTCTCTCGGTCGCCGAGACCGCCCGGGTCATGGGAAAGAACGAGGGCGCGATCAAAACCTTGCAGTACCGAGCCGTGCGAACGCTCGCACGACTTCTGCCGGACGACGCCCGCTGACGTCACCATCCGTGACGTGTCCGTGACACACCGATCGGATCATCCGCCGTCCGTAACCCAACTGCCGCGCCACTCGTTGTGCCGGATGCAGGCCCCCTGTCGCCACACCTGACCGTTTCCACTCGCTCGTTCGTGTGGAAACGTCTCCGGTGGGCAACCTTCCGGACCATCAGGGGAGTCGACCGTCATGACGAGAGGAGGTGCCGCCAGTGATCGCAAACGTTCCGGCACACCGGCGGGCGAACGCCTTCGCCCAGGCCCTGGAGGAGCAGTCCCCCCAGGGTGCGGCGGCCGTACAGCCCGAGGACCCGGCCCAACCGGCCGACCACGGAACGCTGTTGGCCCTGGCGAACGGCCTCGGTGAGCTACCGGCGCCGGAATTCGATCCCGAAGTCAAAGTGGTGCAGCGAGCCCAGCTCCTCGCGGCCATGGAGACCATGTTCGCCGAAGGCGGTGCGTCCACGGGCCCTACAGTGCCCGAACAACGGAGCAAGGGAGCCCACCGGGCCTCCCCTATCCGGAAGCTGCGTCCCCGCTCCCGCTGGGCGAAGGGCCTCACCGCCGGCGGACTCACCGTCGGTGTGGCCGCGGGAGCCTTCGGCGGAGTGGCCGCTGCCAGTTCCGACGCCCTTCCGGGTGACTCCCTCTATCCGCTCAAGCGCGGCATGGAGGACATCAGTCTCGGCATGGCCAACGGCGACGCCGACCGTGGTGAGGCCTACCTCGACCAGGCGTCGACCCGCCTCGGCGAAGCCCGCCGGCTGATGGAGCGGGCCCGCTCCGGCGAGCTGGACCACGAGTCGATCGGAGAGGTCAGGCGCGCGCTCGACGGCATGACGCACGACGCCACCGAGGGCCACCGCCTGCTCCACACCGCCTACGAGCGCGACGGCGCCATCGGGCCCATCCAGACGCTGGACACCTTCTCCCGCTCGCACCGCGCGAGCTGGAGCAGCCTCCGCGACCGGCTGCCCGTCCAGCTGACCGACATCCGCGACAAGGTCAGCTCCGTCTTCGAGGCCATGGACCAGGAAGTCGCACCGCTGAAGTCCCTGCTGCCCCGAACACCGGGCACCGAAGAGGAGACGCCGCCCGCCGGTACCACGCAGGAGGGCCGGGACTCCAGGGCTCCGGAGAAGGCTCCTTCCTCCTCCGCGGCCCCGGACGGCAGTGCGTCCACCAGCAGCACCGAGCCGAAGCCCTCGGGCTCCGGCTCCACTCCCGCCGACGGCCTGCTCGGCGGCGGCTCCGACGGCCTGCTGGACGACCTCCCGACGGACGGCACCACCCCGTCGTCCCCGGGCGGCGCACCCGGCGCGTCCCCCGCGCCCGACGTCACCCTGCCGCCGCTGCTCCCGGGCCTGCTGCCCGGCCTGGGCATCGACAGCGAGGACGTCGAGCCGTAGGGACCACCGCACGTGAGGAGGGCGCCGTCCGGTCCGGACGGCGCCCTCCTCACGTCGACCCTGCGGCCCTGCGGCCATGCGGTCGGCGTGCGGTCAGAAGAAGACCGACCGGCGCTGCACCAGCAGCTTGTAGAGCGTGTGCTGGATCTGCTCCCGCACCTGGTCCGTCAGGTTGAACATCAACATCGGGTCCTCCGCGGCCTCCGGCGGATACCCGTCCGTGGGGATCGGCTCCCCGAACTGGATCGTCCACTTCGTCGGCAACGGCACCGCACCGAGCGGTCCCAGCCACGGAAACGTCGGCGTGATCGGGAAGTACGGGACCCCCAGGACCCGTGCCAGCGTCTTCGAGTTGCCGATCATCGGGTAGATCTCCTCGGCGCCCACGATCGAGCACGGCACGATCGGAACCCCGGCCCGCAGCGCCGTCGACACGAAGCCGCCCCGCCCGAAGCGCTGCAGCTTGTACCGCTCGCCGAACGGCTTCCCGATGCCCTTGAAGCCCTCCGGCATCACCCCGACGACCTCACCGCCCTGCAGCAGCCGCTCCGCGTCCTCCGCGCACGCGAGGGTGTGCCCTGCCTTCCTCGCCAGCTCGTTGACCACCGGGAGCATGAAGACGAGATCGGCCGCGAGCAGCCGCAGATGCCGCTCGGCCGGGTGGTTGTCGTGGACCGCGACCTGGAGCATCAGCCCGTCCAGCGGCAGCGTCCCGGAGTGGTTGGCCACGATGAGCGCCCCGCCGTCGGACGGGATGTTCTCGATGCCCTTCACCTCGACCCGGAAGTACTTGTCCGCGAGGGGCCGCAGCATCGACATGAGGACCTGGTCGGTCAGCTCCTTGTCGTAGCCGAACTCGTCGACCTCGTAATCCCCCGTGAGCCGGCGCCGCAGAAAGGCGAGCCCGCCCGCGATCCGCCGGTCCCAGCCGCTCCCGGGGCCCTCCCCGCCGTCCTGGGAGGCAGCACCCGTGGCCTCAGCGGCCCCTTCAGGCACCTGGCCGCCCGGCAGGGCGCTCACGGGCGCGGGACCGGCCGACGCGGGCTGCTGGGCCCTTCCGGCCCCCGGCAGCGCTCCTCTGCGCCGCCCCGCGCCGGAGCGCGAACGGTCGTCGTCGAAGGGAATGACCTTGGCGTCCGCCATCGTCGGTCGCGCTCCTCTACCTGGCGCCGTGAGTCGAATGTGTCCTGCCTGCCGGCCCCCCGCCGAGCGGCAGCTCGGCGAGCCTCCCGACCGCCCTGCCCACCCGCTCGGGAGGCAGCAGCCCCGGCCCCCGGCTCCGGGCGAACTCCGCGAACGTCTCGGCCGTGGTGAACCTCGGCCGGAAACCCAGCGTCTCGCGCATCTGGACGGTCGAGACCACCCGGCCGTGCGTGAGCAGCCGGATCTGCTCCGGCGAGAAGTCCGTCATGCCGATCGCACGGAGCGCCGACCCCACCCAGGTGACGGCCGGCAGCAGCACCGGCACGGTCGGCCGCCCCAGCCTGCGCGAGCACTGCGAGAGCAGCAGCACCCCGGCGCCCGCGATGTTGAACGTGCCGCTGTTCAGCGTGCCGCGCCGGGGTTCGCGGGCCGCGATCTCCAGTACGTCGACGACGTCGTCCTCATGCACGAACTGCAGCCGGGGGTCGTACCCGAGGACCGTCGGCAGGACCGGCAGCGCCAGGTAGTCGGCGAGCGGCGAATCCGGCTCGGGGCCCAGGATGTTCGCGAACCTCAGCACGCACACGGCCACGTCCGGCCTGCGGCGCGCGAAGCCGCGGACATAGCCCTCGACCTCAACGGCGTCCTTGGCGAAGCCGCCGCTGGGCAGGGACTTGGGGGGCGTCGTCTCGGTGAAGACCGCGGGGTCGCGCGGGGCGGAGCCGTACACGTTGGTGCTGGACTTGACCACGAGCCGCTGGACGGTCGGAGACTTCTGGCAGGCACCCAGCAGCTGCATCGTGCCGATGACGTTGGTCTCCTTGACCGTCGTCCGGCCGCCCGCGCCGAGCGCCTTCGCGGACACGTCCAGATGGACGACCGTGTCGACGGAATGCTCCGCGAGGACCCTGGCGATCGCCGACTGCCGGATGTCCGCCCGGACGAATTCGGCGTCGCCCAGCTCATGCCCCGGCGCGACCGCGTCCACGGCGATCACCCGGTCCACACCGGGATCCCGCTGGATGCGCCGCACGAAACGGCCCCCCAGCTGCCGGGCCGCGCCTGTGACGAGCACGATCTTCCCCAAGATCAGCGCCTTCCGTCGATCGTTCACCGAGCGGGGTCTTCCCCTGGCCGTCACCGTAGTCGGTGGATGTTGCCCTGTGATGACCCCGGGCGGGCTTTACCGAAGCTGTGGCGGGAATACCACCGGATCCGCCGCACACCACCGGGGCCCGGAACACCCGCCCGGAAACGCGCCGAGGCCCTCCCGCCAGGACGGCGGGAGGGCCTCGAACTCACGAACTGCGTTCGCTTACTTCTTGTTGCGACGCTGAACGCGCGTGCGCTTGAGCAGCTTGCGGTGCTTCTTCTTGGCCATCCGCTTGCGCCGCTTCTTGATAACAGAGCCCACGACTACCCTCGCTCACTTCTTCTTCACTGGTGCGGGGCGTCTGGGCCCACACGACCTACGTCGGCCTAGCCTACCCGCCACCGGGTGAGGGGCGTAATCCGAGGGCGACGTCAGGCCGACTCCACCCCCACGAAGGACTCTCGGAGATACTCGTGAACCGCTTGCTCCGGGACCCGGAAGGACCTTCCCACCCTGATCGCCGGCAGATGACCACTGTGCACCAAGCGGTACACGGTCATCTTCGACACCCTCATGACCGAGGCGACTTCCGCCACAGTCAGAAACTTGACCTCGTTGAGAGGCCTCTCGCTGCCAGCAGCCATGACCCACCTGTACCTTCCGCACGAGACGCGCACCGGCTTCCCCTCCGGTGACTCTTCGTCGTTGTGCGCTCACTCCCCAGATTAGGGGCGGGTGATGCGAGTGGGGAAGAGGTGAGACGATCGGCCGCCTACTGTGACAGACACGCCCGATTGAGTACATACCGAGTAAGAGGCCGGTAGTAGTCCGACCGCACGCCGTCATCAACCGGAACGGCGACGGACACCCGCCCCTCCGCCTCACCCACGAACAGCGCGGGGTCGTCCGTATCCGCCAGCCCGATGGCCTCGATGCCCAGCTGACCTGCCCCGCAGACCCATCCGTGGTCCCCCACCACCAGCTCGGGCAGCGCTCCCCGGGCGTTCACGGCCTCCTCCAGCACGGCCCGGACCGGGAGCGGCGAGTGGGTGTGTGCGCCGGTGGCACTCCCGGGAGCCCGCACGCCCGGTTCGCGCACCAGCGCGACGCCTCGTACGTAGTCGAGGTTGTACGTGCGTACGCCGAATCGGGTCGTTATGTCGACACATCGCCCCTGCGCGGGAGTGAGCACCGCGCACCCCGCCGCCGACAAAGCGTCTGCCAGCCCGGCGTAGAACCCGAGCAGCCGGTGTGGATGCCCGGTGCCGAACAGCACCGGAGCCCCTCTCCCCGCAGCCCCGGCGAGCCGTTCCGCGAACGCGTCCAGCGCGGCCAGGGTCCGCTCCGGGTCGATGACGTCCGGACCTGACACATGATCAGGATCGTCCGAGACCCCGCACTTGTCGGCCATCAGCCGAAGCAGGTCACGCTCACCCCACGCCCGGTCCGGATCGAGCCCGAGCAGCACACGAGGGTCTCTCGCCGCGAAGAGCCGATAGCTCCGCAGACTCGTCTCCCGCGGCGTGGCCACGGGCCCGGCGAGCCGGGCCGCCAGCAGATGAGCGCGCAGCGCTCCGGTGCTCAACACCCTCCTGATGCTCCCGCACCGCGAGCACCCCCGGGCCGGAACCCGGATACCGCACCACCGTTGGCGTAACGACCTCGCGGGCGGGGCCGTGACCCTCCCTCAGGCCAGCAGTCCCCGCAGCGGGAACGCCGACCGCCTCGTCGCCAGCACCGCCTGGTCCAGCCGGTCCGCCGGGTCGTACCCGTCCTCCCAGGACTTCCACGACGGCGTACGGCCGTCCGTCATCCGGGCCGGGCCCAACTGCCGCGTACGGGCGTAGACCTCGTCCCGCCACGACGACGGGATGACCGACTCCGGGGCCACCGGCGCGTGAGCGGCGATCCCCACGAGATGGGTCCAGGAGCGCGGCACCACATCCACCACCGCGTAACCTCCCCCGCCCAGCGCCACCCAGCGCCCGTCCTCCGCGTAGGTGTGGGCGAGATCGTGACAGGCCTCCATGACGGCCCGCTGGGCGTCCAGCGACACCGCGAGGTGGGCCAGCGGGTCCTCGAAGTGCGTGTCCGCCCCGTGCTGGGTCACCAGCACCTGGGGCCGGAAGTCCTCCAGCAGCTCGGGCACCACCGCGTGGAACGCGCGCAGCCACCCCGCGTCACCCGTACCCGCCGGCAGCGCCACATTCACCGCACCGCCCTCACCCGCCCCGGAACCGGTCTCCTCCGGCCAGCCGGTCTGCGGGAACAGTGTGCGCGGATGCTCGTGGAGCGACACGGTCAGCACCCTGGGGTCCTCCCAGAACGCCGCCTGCACCCCGTCCCCGTGGTGGACGTCCACATCGACGTACGCCACCCGCTCCGCGCCCAGCTCCAGCAGCCGGGCGATGGCGAGCGCCGGGTCGTTGTACACGCAGAAGCCCGAAGCCGCCCCGGGCATCGCGTGGTGCAGCCCGCCGGTGAAGTTCACGGCGTGCGCGGTCTCCCCGCGCCAGACGGCCTCCGCGGCTCCCACCGAGAGCCCGGCGATCAGCGCGGACGCCTCGTGCATCCCCTCGAAGGCGGGATCGTCGACCGTCCCGAGCCCGTACGCCTGATCGGCGGCCCTCGGATCCGCGGACGCCGCCCGGACTGCCGCCACGTAGTCCTCACGGTGCACGAGCCGCAACGTGGAGTCCCCGGCCGACTTGGCCGCCCTGACATCCACCGACCCGTCCAGCCCGAACGCCCTCACCAGTCCCATCGTCAGGGCGAGTCTGACCGGATCCATGGGGTGACTGGACCCGAAGTCGTATCCCGTTACTGCCTCATCCCACATCAGCCGCGCGCGCCCGCTCATGCCCGCCACCGTATCGGGCGGGCTCCGCGCCGAACGACCGGGCGTACACGAGCGTCGCGAGGACCAGGACCATGGGCACGAGCATCGCGCCGCGGTAGCTCCACGCGTCGCCGAGCGCCCCCACGAGAGGCGAGCCGACGAGGAAGCCCACGTAGTTGAAGACGTTCAGCCGGGCGACGGCCACATCACTCGCCCCGGGGAACATCCTCCCCGCCGCCGCGAAGGTCTGCGGCACGATCACACAGAGCCCCAGCCCCAGCAGCGTGAAGCCGAGCATCCCCCACCAGGCACCGGGCGCCACCGCCACCACCGCGAAGCCGGCGGCGGCCAGCACACTGCCGCCCCGCACCACGGACACCGCCCCGAACCGCCGCACCCCGAGGTCCCCCACGGCCCGCCCCAGCAGCGTCGTCACCATGTAGACGTTGTAGGGAACCGTCGCCAGCTGCTCCGAGCTGCCCAGCACGTCCTGCAGATACTTCGCGCTCCAGTTGGAGACCGTCGAGTCCCCGATGTACGCGAACGCCATCACCAGGCAGAGCGGCAGCAGCAGCCTGAACGGCACGGATCCACCCTGCCCGGGCTTCGCCTCCCCCGGATCCCCGCCGGTCCCGCCCTCCGCGTACCACCTGCTGCCGATCAGAGCCACGGGCAGCAGGACGACCACCACGGGCAGATAGGACACGAGCAGCGACAGGTCCCAGTGCGCACCCGCCCAGGCCATCGACGCCCCGGCGATGCCGCCCAGGCTGTACGCGGCGTGGAAGCCCAGCATGATGCTGCGCCCGTAGGCCCGTTGAAGACTGACACCCATCATGTTCATCGAGGCGTCCAGCGCCCCGACCGCCAGCCCGAAGACTCCGAGCGCGACGACCGCCTGCCAGACCTCGCGGCCGGCACCCACGCCGAGCAGGGCGAGCAGCACGACGGGCTGCGCCCACCTGAGCACGACCCCGGGCCGCACCCGCGCGACCACCTTCTCCGTGGCCACGCTGGCGACCCCCGCCAGGACAGGGACCGCGGCCAGGAAGGCGGGCAGCAGCCCGTCGGATATCCCGTACCGGTCCTGGATGGCGGGGATGCGCGTCACGAGCAGGGCGAAGGCCACCCCCTGCACCAGGAAGCTGAGCGCCAGGGAGGCTCTGCCGTACCGCAACCGCGCATCCGTCATGGCCGCGAGCGTAGAGCCCCGGTCTACCGCTGGGTAGATCGGTCAGGCGAGCAGTTTCGGGAGCTGCGACATGTCGGAGAAGTGCCCGGTGACCCCGACGAGCCGGTCGGCCGGCATCATCGAGGTGAACCCGTACACCTCCATCCCGGCCGCACGGGCCGCCTCGACGCCGAGCGGGCTGTCCTCGATCACGACACACCGCTCGGGGGCGACGCCCATCCGTTCGGCGGCGTGGAGGAACAGGTCCGGGGCCGGCTTCCCCCGCCCCACGTCCTCGGAGCTGAAGATCCACTCCTCCTCGAACCACTGGTCGAGCCCGGTCTTACGGTGCCCGGCCGCGATCTTCTGGTGGCTTCCGGACGAGGCGACGCAGTACGCCACCCCGTCGGCGACGAGCTCGCCGAGCAGCTCCGGGACCCCGTCCACCGCTGTCAGCTGCTCCGCCTCGAACGCCGCGAGGGTGCGGCGGTGCAGCTCCTCGTCGAAGTCCGCGGGGAGCTTCTGGCTTGTCCGCTCGTCCACCAGGTCGTGCACCCGGTGGATGGCGGCCCCCATGTAGTCGCGGAGGGACTCCTCGTACGAGGTGGGGTGACCGAGCTCCGTGAGGTAGCCGGCCAGGACCGTGTTGGAGATCGGCTCACTGTCGACGAGCACGCCGTCGTTGTCGAAGATGACCAGTTCGTAGCGCATGGTTCGACCCTAGACGCTCAGAACGCAGAAAAGCCCCGTGCCACAAGGGCACGGGGCTTTCCCGGAATAATTGTTCGGCGGCGTCCTACTCTCCCACAGGGTCCCCCCTGCAGTA
>NZ_JBITFK010000009.1:0-416329 GCF_044455985.1 Streptomyces sp. NPDC051064 | reverse complement strand
TGGGTGGGGCGGGGGGGTTATGGGGGGCGCGCCCTACCCGCCCGGGCTTGGCGCCCGGGGGGGGGGGGGGCCCCGCGCGGGGGGGGGGTCCGGGCCGCACCCGCCGCCGCTGGCCGCCGAGCTGTGTCAGCCCTCGCTCACGTCCTTGAGCGCGGTGTTGAGCTCCAGGACGTTGACCCGGGGCTCGCCCATGAACCCGAGGGTGCGGCCCTCGGTGTGATCGGCCACCAGCTTCGCGACCTGTTCGACGGGGAGGTTGTTCTTCTCGGCGACCCGGTGGACCTGGAGTTTCGCGTACGCCGGGGAGATGCCCGGGTCGAGCCCCGAGCCGGAGGAGGTGACCGCGTCGGCCGGCACGTCCTGGGGCCGCACCTTGTAGGACGGGGTGGAGTTGTCCGCGACGACCGCCGCCTTCGCCTCGGTGACCCACGTGACCAGGGCGGCGTTGTCCGCCGAGCGGTTGGTGGCACCTGAGAGGATCAGTGAGTACTGAAGGTTCACGCTGTTGCTGCCCAGACCGTTCGACGGGCGGGGCTGGAACCACTTCAGGTCCGGCTTCGCCACCTCGTCCGCGTCGTCGGGGTTCTGCTTCGGCAGGTTGTACGTCTGCCCGATCAGGGACGACCCGACGGTCCGGCCGTTCCCGTCACTGATCTCGGAACCGTTGGCCTTTTCGCTGAAGAGTGCCTGGGCGACGCCTGTCACGGCGAGCGGGTAGAGGACGCCGCAGATGACGCTGAGGACGAGCAGGGCGCGCAGCCCCGCCCCTACGAGGCGGGCGGTGTTCTTGAGAGAGGTGTTCATGGCTGATCAGCCGTTTCTGGTTCAGGAGAGCCCGGGAACGAGGGAGAGGAGCAGGTCGATGATCTTGATGCCGATGAACGGTGCGACCAGGCCGCCGAGTCCGTAGATCCCGAGGTTGCGGCGCAGCATCCCGTCGGCGCCGGCCGGCCGGTACCTGACCCCCTTGAGGGCCAGCGGTACGAGGGCGATGATGATCAGCGCGTTGAAGATGACGGCGGACAGGATCGCGGACTCGGGTGACGCGAGGCCCATGATGTTCAGTTTTTCCAGGCCCGGGTGGACCACCGCGAACATGGCCGGGATGATCGCGAAGTACTTCGCGACATCGTTGGCGATGGAGAAGGTGGTCAGGGCGCCCCGCGTGATGAGGAGCTGCTTCCCGATCGCGACGATCTCGATGAGCTTGGTGGGGTCGGAGTCCAGGTCCACCATGTTCCCGGCCTCCTTGGCGGCCGAGGTACCGGTGTTCATCGCCACGCCGACATCCGCCTGGGCGAGCGCCGGGGCGTCGTTGGTGCCGTCCCCCGTCATCGCGACGAGCCTGCCGCCCGCCTGCTCCCGCTTGATGAGGGCCATCTTGTCCTCGGGGGTGGCCTCGGCGAGGAAGTCGTCGACTCCCGCCTCGTCGGCGATCGCCTTGGCGGTCAGCGGGTTGTCACCCGTGATCATGACGGTCCTGATGCCCATCCGCCGCAGTTCGTCGAACCGCTCCCGCATGCCGTCCTTGACGACGTCCTTCAGATGGATGACGCCCAGGATCCGGGCGCCCTTCGCATCCTCGACGGCGACGAGCAGCGGGGTGCCGCCGGCCTCCGAGATCCGGCCGGCGAGCGCACCGGCGTCGTCGGCGAGGTGGCCGCCCCGCTCCCGTACCCACGCGACGACCGAACCGGCCGCCCCCTTACGGGCCTTGAGACCGTCCACGTCCACCCCGGACATACGGGTCTGAGCCGTGAAGGCGACCCATGCGGCGTGGGTGAGCTCGCCCTGGTGGCGTTCGCGAAGACCGTACTTCTCCTTCGCGAGGACCACGATCGAGCGGCCTTCGGGAGTCTCGTCGGCCAGCGAGGACAGCTGCGCCGCATCGGCCAGCTCCGCCTCGGCCGCACCCCTCACCGGCACGAACTTTGCCGCCTGCCGGTTCCCGAGTGTGATCGTGCCGGTCTTGTCGAGCAGCAGCGTCGAGACGTCACCCGCCGCCTCCACCGCTCGCCCCGACATGGCCAGCACATTGCGCTGGACGAGACGGTCCATGCCCGCGATGCCGATCGCGGAGAGGAGGGCGCCGATGGTCGTCGGGATCAGGCAGACCAGCAGCGCGGCCAGCACGATCATGGACTGCCTGGCGCCGGCGTAGATCGCGAACGGCTGGAGGGTCACGACGGCGAGCAGGAAGACGATGGTCAGCGAGGCGAGCAGGATGTTGAGCGCGATCTCGTTGGGGGTCTTCTGCCGGGCGGCGCCCTCGACCAAGGCGATCATCCGGTCGATGAAGGTCTTCCCCGGTTCGGTGGTGATCCTCACGACGATCCGGTCGGAGAGCACCTTCGTGCCACCGGTGACGGCACTGCGGTCGCCGCCCGACTCCCGGATCACCGGGGCGGATTCGCCGGTGACGGGCGACTCGTCGACGGACGCCACGCCCGCGACGACGTCACCGTCGCCGGGGATGATGTCACCGGCCTCGCAGACGACCAGGTCGCCGACGCGCAGCTCGGTGCCGGGCACCTCCACCTCGTCACGGCCGTTCAGCCGGCGGGCGACCGTGTAGGTCTTCGCCTTGCGCAGGGTGTCGGCCTGGGCCTTGCCGCGCCCCTCGGCGACGGCCTCGGCGAGGTTGGCGAAGACGGTGGTCAGCCACAGCCAGGCCGTGATGGCCCAGCCGAACCAGTCCCCCGGATCCTGGAGCGCCAGCAGGGTGGTGACCACCGAGCCGACGAACACCACGAACATGACCGGGGACTTGACCATGACGCGCGGGTCGAGCTTCCTCACGGCGTCCGGGAAGGACCTGATCAGCTGCTTCGGGTCGAAGAGCCCCCCGCCGACACGGCCGGACGCGGCGCCGTCGCCGGACAGGTCTTCGTGCGGGGCACGGGTGGGGGTGACGGCACTCATGAGGCGAGTCCTTCGGCGAGCGGCCCCAGCGCCAGGGCCGGGAAGTAGGTCAGACCGGTGAGGATGAGGATCGTGCCGACCAGCAGGCCCGCGTAGAGGGGCTTGTCGGTCCGCAGGGTGCCCACTGTGGCGGGGACGGGGTGCTGCTCGGCGAGCGAGCCGGCCAGTGCCAGGACGAACACGATGGGCAGGAAACGCCCGAGCAGCATCGCGATGCCGATGGTGGTGTTGAACCACTGGGTGTCGGCGTTGAGCCCGGCGAAGGCGGAGCCGTTGTTGTTGGCGCCGGAGGTGTAGGCGTAGAGGATCTCGGAGAACCCGTGCGCACCGCTGTTGGTCATCGAGTCGGCCGGAGTCGGCAGAGCCATCGCCACAGCGGTGAAGCAGAGCACCAGCGCCGGCGTGATCAGGATGTAGCACGCCGCGAGCTTGATCTGCCGGGTGCCGATCTTCTTTCCGAGGTACTCGGGTGTACGGCCGACCATGAGGCCGGCGATGAACACGGCGATGACCGCCATGACCAGCATGCCGTAGAGACCGGAACCGACACCGCCGGGCGCTATCTCTCCCAACTGCATGCCGAGCATGGTGATGCCGCCTCCCAGCCCCGTGTACGAGGAGTGGGAGGAGTTCACCGCACCGGTCGACGTGAGGGTGGTCGCCACGGCGAAGATCGACGATCCGCCGATACCGAACCGTGTCTCCTTGCCCTCCATCGAACCGCCGGCGATGTCAAGAGCCGGGCCGTGGTGGGCGAACTCCGTCCACATCATCAGGGCCGTGAAGCCGATCCAGATGGTGGCCATCGTGGCGAGGATCGCGTAGCCCTGCCGCAGGTTGCCGACCATGCGGCCGAAGGTGCGGGTCAGCGCGAACGGGATCAGGAGGATCAGGAAGATCTCGAACAGGTTGGAGAAGGGGCTCGGATTCTCGAAGGGGTGGGCGGAGTTGGCGTTGAAGTAGCCGCCACCGTTCGTCCCCAGCTCCTTGATGACCTCCTGCGAGGCGACCGCGCCCCCGTTCCACTGCTGCGTGCCGCCCGTGAACTGCCCGACCTCGTGGATGCCGGAGAAGTTCTGGATGACACCGCACGCCACCAGGACGACCGCGCCGATCACGGCGATCGGCAGCAGGATGCGTACGGTGCCGCGCACCAGGTCCGTCCAGAAGTTTCCGAGCTCGCCGGTGCGGGAGCGCGAGAACCCGCGTACGAGGGCCACGGCCACGGCCATACCGACAGCGGCCGAGACGAAGTTCTGCACCGCGAGACCGCCGGTCTGCACGACGTGGCCCATGGCCTGTTCGCCGTAGTGCGACTGCCAGTCGGTGTTCGCCACGAAGGACGCCGCGGTGTTGAACGCCTGGTCCGGGTCGATCGACACGAAGCCGAGCGAACCGGGCAGAGCCCCCTGCAGACGCTGAAGCGCGTAGAGGAAGAGGACGCTCACCGCGGAGAAAGCGAGTACGCCGCGCAGATAGGCGGGCCAGCGCATCGAGGCCGACGGATCGGCTCCGACGGCACGGTAAATCCACTTTTCCGGCCGGTAATGCTTTTCCGAGGAGTAGACCCGGGCCATGTGGTCACCGAGCGGACGGTATGCGAGGGCGAGCGCGGAAATCAGCGCGAGCAACTGAAGCACACCAGCTGTTACAGGGCTCATATCGAGCTTCAGAACCTCTCCGGGTACACGAGCGCAAGGACGAGGTACACCAGCAGAGAGACGGCCACGACCAGGCCGGCGATGTTCTCGGCGGTCACAGTTTCGTCACCCCCCTTGCTATGAGAGCCACCAGTGCGAAAACCGCGATCGTGGTGGCGACGAAGGCCGGATCGGCCATCGTGAGCTCCTGTATGAAGTGAAAGGAATGGAATCGGCCGGTGCGGCCGAAGAAAAGCAAACTGCACGGCCTGCCGGGTGTTGAGCGCCTTTGACGGGCTCCATACGGGCGGGGTGCATTTCTTGACGTGGTCCGTACGCGAGGGTGGGCGGCTTCGCGGGCTGAAATTCCGGGCCGCGCCCCGCTCACCGCCGTCCCGGCTGCGGGAATCGTCGCCCCCGGCCTCGGAAAGCCGGACGGATCCCCGGTCGGCGACCTGGGGGGTGGCCTCTCCCCGGACGGGTGCGCTCTCCAACTGGAGCTCCGCCAACGGCTCTCCGCGCTCGTGATCGTCCAGAACCTCGTCCTCGGCGCGGACCCGGAGCGCTACGTCGCGGGGGTGCGCACACGCCCCCGCTGTGGGATTGATTCCTAGGCGCTTCGATGATTTGCCTAATGCCCCTAGGTAAATGCATAATCGAATCCGGCGGAGGAAGGGTGACCATGGCACGAGCAGGACTGACCGCAGAACGTCTGACGCAGGCCGGAGCGGACATGGCCGACGAGGTCGGCTTCGACAACGTGACCGTCGCGGCACTCGCCCGGCAGTTCGGCGTCAAGGACGCGAGCCTCTACTCGCATCTGAAGAACTCACAGGACCTCAGGACGCGGATCGCCCTGCTGGCCCTGGCGGAACTCGCCGACCGCGTCGCCGCCGCTCTGGCCGGGCGAGCCGGCAAGGACGCGCTGGAGGCGTTCGCGAACGCCTACCGCGACTACGCCCGGGAGCACCCCGGCCGCTACGCCGCCGCGCAGCTCAGGCTCGACCCGGAGGCGGCCGCCGCCAGTGCCGGTGCGAGGCACGCCCAGATGACGCGGGCGATCCTGCGTGGCTACGACCTCACGGAGCCCGACCAGACACATGCGGTCCGGCTGCTGGGCAGCGTCTTCCACGGCTACATCAGCCTGGAATCGGGCGGAAGCTTCAGCCACAGCGCCCCCGGCACGCAGGAGACCTGGTCACGGGTCCTGGATGCCCTCGACGCCCTGCTGCGCAACTGGCCCGCGCCCTGAATCCGGCCGGCCCCTCCCGGCCGAGCCGACGCACAACGGAACAGGTACGAACAATGAGCACCCGGCCCCAGCTGATGACGACGGACCTCACCGAGGACCTCCTACGCGGCGCCCTCGACCTGGAGCGCACCGAGCGCGGTCTGCTGCCGCACCGGCTGCCCGCCCGTGCGCGCGTCCAGAACACCGACGGCCAGCTGGCCATGGCGGAGGCCCAGCCCTCCGGCGTGCGCCTCGTCGTGCGTACGCGGGCGACCGTCGTGGAGCTGGACACCCTGCCCACCAAGAGGGTGTACGTGGGAGCCCCGCCCCGGCCGGACGGCGTCTACGACCTGCTGGTCGACGGCCGCCTCGCGGACCAGGCCACTGTGACGGGTGGCAACACCCTGACCATCGACATGGCCACCGGATCGGCCGGGGTCCGGCCCGGGCCGGTGGGCACCCTCCGCTTCAGCGGTCTGTCCGCAGACCTGAAGGACCTCGAGATCTGGCTGCCGCACAACGAGACCACCGAGCTGGTCGCCCTGCGCACCGACGCCCCGGTCGAGCCGGTCCCGCACCGGGGCCGGACGGTCTGGCTCCATCACGGCAGCTCCATCAGTCAGGGCTCCGATGTCGCGAGCCCCACCACCACCTGGCCCGCGCTGGCCGCCGCCCATGGCGGGGTGGAGCTGGTCAACCTGGGGTTCGGCGGCGGTGCCCTGCTCGACCCGTTCACCGCCCGCGCCCTGCGTGACACACCCGCCGACCGGATCAGCGTCAAGGTCGGCATCAACCTGGTCAACACGGACGTGATGCGCCTGCGCGCCTTCACCCCGGCCGTCCACGGCTTTCTCGACACGATCCGCGAAGGACACCCCACCACCCCGCTGCTGGTCGTCTCGCCCATCCTCTGTCCCATCCACGAGGAGACCCCCGGCCCCAGCACACCTGACCTCAGCGCCCTCAGCGAGGGGAAGCTGAAGTTCAGAGCCACGGGAGACCCGGCCGAAACGGCTTCCGGAAAGCTCACGCTCACCGTCATCAGGGAGGAACTCGCCCGCATCGTCGAGCAGCGGGCGGCCGAGGACCCGCATCTGCACCACCTGGACGGCCGCGAACTCTACGGCGAGGCCGATTCCGCGGAGCTGCCGCTCCCCGACGCCCTGCACCCCGACGCCGCCACGCACCGTCGCATCGGCGAACGCTTCGCGAAGCTGGCGTTCCACGCGGGCGGCCCGCTCGCCGTCGAAGGCCGCTGAGCCAATCGGCTGCGTCGGGGGAGTCGGCGGTTGAGAGCGGGAACCCGCAAAGGCATTCTTGAACAAAGGTCGCATATGGGTGTTCGTGGGCGACCTGCCTAGGCGGGGAGGACGAGTGATGAGCCCATGAGCATGGACGAGACGGGCCGCGCGGGCCCGTCGGCCGGCAGTGGTGAGCCCACACCGGAGGCCGTGGGTGAGAGGAGGCCCACCTGCGTGCCGTCCGACGAGGTGCGCTGTCAGATCCTGGAACAGCTGCCGGTGCCCGTGGCCTACTTCGGGCGGGACCAAGTGCTCGCCATGGCCAATGCGGCAGCGGCCGCTTCGGTCAGCAAGACCGAAGCGTCGCTGATCGGGCTCCTGCCCGGGGAGGTCGAGCCCGGACTGTTCCTCGAAGGCGGGAAAGGGCTCACCGAAGCCATCGACCGGGTGCTGAGGACGGGCGAGGGCGAGCCGTACGAGACGCATCTCGTGGTGGCGGGCAGCGAGCACATCTTGCAGGCGGCGATGTCGCCCGTTCGGGATGCCGCCGGCGAGGTCCAGGGAGTGTCCGTCGTGACACTCGATACGACCGAGCAGTTCCTGGCGCGCAGGCGGCTGGCCGTGCTGAACAAGGCCAGCCGGCGCATCGGCAGCACGCTCGATGTGGGGCGCACCGCCGAGGAGCTGGCGGAGCTCGCCGTCGAGGACTTCGCCGACTTCGTGACCGTCGACCTGCTCTCCGAGGTGCTGACGGGCGACGAGGCGCGTTCGGTGCTCCACAGGGACACGATCAGCTTCCACCGCGTGGCTCAGCAGTCCGTGCTCGAAGGGTGCCCCGAGTCGGTCATCCCGCTCGGTGAGATCCATGCGTACGACCGGGACTCCGAGGTGGGCCGCGCACTGGTCCTCGGGGAACCGGCGCGCTTCACCGTCGACGAGGAGGCGCTGCGGCGCTGGAGAATGGTCGATCCCGCGCGGGCGCGGAGCCTCCGTGAGAACAAGATCCACTCGATTCTGCTGGTTCCGCTGCGGGCCCGTGGCATCACTCTCGGTACGTCCATGTTCTGCCGGCACCGGACCCCCGGCGGGTTCGGTGCCGCGGATCTGCAGCTCGCCGCCGAACTCGTCTCGCGTGCGGCCGTTTGCGTGGACAACGCCCGTCGCTACACCCGCGAGCGGGCCACGGCGCTCGCCCTGCAGCGCAGCCTGCTGCCGCGCCGGGCCGCCCGGCAGCAGGCGGTCGAGGTCACGGCACGCTATCTCCCGAACACCACCGGGGCGGGCATCGGAGGGGACTGGTTCGACGTGATCCCGCTGTCGGGGGCGCGGGTCGCGCTGGTGGTCGGCGACGTCGTCGGCCACGGTCTCCACGCCTCGGCCACCATGGGCAGGCTCCGCACCGCGGTACGGACCCTCGCCGATGTCGACCTCGCACCCGAGGAACTCCTCACCCAGCTCGACGACCTGGTGCTCACGCTCGACCGTGAACAGCCGGCGGACAGCTCCGAGGGCGCGCAGGTAGCCGGTGCCACCTGCCTCTACGCCGTCTACGACCCCTCGACGGGGCTCTGCACGATGGCCAGGGCGGGCCACCCCGAGCCGATGCTGGCCTGCCCGGACGGCACCGTCAGACAGCTGCCGCTGCCCTCCGGGTCACCGCTCGGCGTGGGCGGCCTGACCTTCGAGGGGACCGAGTTCGAGCTGCCCGAGGGCAGCCGGCTCGCCCTGTACACGGACGGCCTGATCGAGACGGCCGGCCGGGACGTCGATCACGCCCTCGCCGAGCTCCGCGACCTGCTCGGCCGCTCCACGTACTCCCTCGAAGAAGCCTGCGACACCGTGATGGACGCGCTGGTTCCCGAGCAGCTGAACGACGACGTCGCCCTGCTGATGGCCCGTACCCGGCGACTCGACGCGGGCCACTACGCCGCGTGGGACCTCCCCGCCGACCCGTCCGTCGTCTCGGACGCCCGTAAGCGTGCCGCCGCCCAGCTCACGGCGTGGGGCCTGGACGACGCGGTGTTCACCACCGAGCTGGTCGTCAGCGAACTGGTCACCAACGCCATCCGCTACGGCGCCGAACCGATCCGGCTCCGCCTCATCCGGGACACCGCGCTCATCTGCGAGGTCTTCGACGGCAGCAGCACCGCCCCCCATCTGCGCCGCGCCCGGATCTTCGACGAAGGCGGACGCGGGCTCCTGCTCGTCGCGAGTCTCACCGAGCGCTGGGGCACCCGCTACACGAGCACCGGCAAGACCATCTGGGCCGAACAGCCGCTGCCGGAGGCGGAGGACCTGGTCTGAGACCGGCCCGCCACGCGCGCGGATGCCGGCTCAGCGCTGCCCCTTCGTGAAGCCGTGATGCGGCGCGCCCCGTGATCCGGCGAAGCGACGCCTTCGTGACGGCCTGCCGGCGGGAGGTTCCCGGCTCACCGTTCAGCCGGCCGGCGGCCGAGCGGACCGGGGATGCGTACGAGGCGATCCTCACGATGTCCTCCACCACTGTGGCGGTCACCGCCGACCGCAGCGGGACCGCCTGACCGGGCCGTGGCGACGGCTCCCGGTGCCGCCTCGTGGCACCGGGAGCCGTAGGGTCTTCCGCTCGGATCAGACCGCCGGTGCCGGGTAGGTCGGGTACTCGACCCCGGAGACGTGCTGGACGACCCGGACGACCTGGGAGGAGTAGCCGAACTCGTTGTCGTACCAGAGGTAGAGGATCGCGTTGTCGCCCTCGACCTTGGTGGCTCCGGCGTCGACGATCGAGGCGTGGCGCGAGCCGATGAAGTCGCTCGAGACCGCGTCGGGGGCGGTGATGAAGTCGATCTGGCGCCTGAGCGGCGAGGTCAGCGACACGTTACGGAGGTAGTCGAGGACCTCCTGGCGGTTGGTGCCGCGCGCGAGCTGCAGGTTCAGGATCGCGATCGAGACGTCCGGCACCGGGACCCGGATCGAGCTGCCGGTGATCTTCGCGTCGAGGTCGGGCAGCGCCTTGGTGACGGCGGAGGCGGCGCCCGTCTCGGTGATGACCATGTTGAGCGGCGCCGAGCGGCCCCGGCGGTCGGAGTTGTGGTAATTGTCCAGCAGGTTCTGGTCGTTGGTGAACGAGTGGACCGTCTCCACATGACCGCGCAGCACGCCGTACTCGTCCGCCATCGCCTTCAGCGGCGGGACGATCGCGTTGGTGGTGCAGGAGGCGCAGGAGATGATCTGCTCGTCCGGCTTGATCGTGTCGTGGTTCACCCCGTGCACGATGTTGGGGACGTCGCCCTTGCCGGGCGCCGTCAGGACGACCTTCGCGATGCCGGGGCGCAGGTGCTTGGACAGCCCCTCGCGGTCGCGCCAGCGACCCGTGTTGTCGATGAGGATGGCGTCCTTGATGCCGTGCGCCGTGTAGTCCACCGCCGTCGGGTCGTCGGAGTAGATCACCTGGATCTCGTTGCCGTTGGCGATGATCCGGCTGTTCGCCTCGTCGACGGTGATCGTGCCCTGGAACTGGCCGTGGATGGAGTCCCGGCGCAGCAGCGAGGCGCGCTTCACGATGTCCTGCCCGGCGCCCTGGCGTACGACGATGGCGCGCAGCCGCAGGCCGTTGCCGGAGCCGGTCTTCTCGATGAGCAGGCGGGCCAGGAGGCGGCCGATACGGCCGAACCCGTAGAGCACCACGTCACGCGCCTCTCGGCGCTCCGTCTTGTTGGCGCCCGTGGCGCCGGCCACGGCCTCGGCGGTGAAGTCGCCGACCGACAGGCCGCGGTCGTCCGACCGGTACGTCGAGGCCAGCATGCCCAGGTCGATCTGCGACGGGCCGAGGTCGAGCGCCGCGAGGGCGTGCAGGAACGGCAGCGTCTCGGTGACCGAGAGCTCCTCGCCGGCTATCTGCCGGGCGAAACGGTGGGTCTTGAGGATGCTGACCACCGACTTGTTCACCAGGGAGCGGCTGTGGAGCAGGATCGTGACGTCCCGCTCCCGGTGCAGCTTCCCGATGATCGGGATCATCGACTCCGCGATCTCCTCACGGGTCTTCCAATTGGTGAACGAGTCCTCGGTGGCAGTCACAAGTCCATCTTTCGAGCTAGGCGGTGCTCATATGTTAACCGCACCGGATTTTGATCACGCAATCGGTGCCGCCCGTGGGCTCGGCCCGCTCGAATTGATGTGCCCTGGCCAGGAGAGCGCCCCCTTCAGGGACTGGGGCGGTGACCGAACCTCACCCCCTCCCAGGGCACCTCGGCCGGGAACGGCTCCGCGCGACGCTGCCCGGCCGGCCGGGCAGGGGCCAGCTCGATCACGGGCTTCACACCCTCGATCCGCTCCAGCCACTCCAGCAGTTCCGCCAGCAGCCCGTCGGCGACTCCTCGGTGCGAGGCGAGCCCGGCGAGGTTGTCCAGCTCGTAGGGGTCGGCCGCCAGGTCGTACAGCTCGGTCTCCGTGTAGAGCCTCGCGTCCGGCTCGTTCCAGGCGTCCGCCCCTGGCGCGTCCACCGCGTACTTCCACCGTGAGGTGCGCACCGCACGGCCGACCCGGTCCTCGCTGATCTGGACGAGGACGGACCCCGCCCGGCCGGGGTCATGGCCGCCGCCGGTCAGCGGCAGCAGGGACCGCCCCTGGACGCCGTCCGGTACGGCGATGTCCGCGGCCTCCAGCAGCGTTGGCATCAGGTCCACCGTGCCGACCGGATGCCGGACGAGCCCGCCGCCGGTGAATCCGGGACCGGTGAGTGCCAGGGGCACCCGCACGGACGACTCATGGGCCGAGCGCTTGTACTCGCTGTTGCGCGTACGGAAGTGGGAGCCGTGGTCCGCGGTCCACGCCAGCACCGTGCGGTCCTCCGTGCCCAGGCTCCTGAGCGTGTCGCGCAGCCGGCCCACCCCCTCGTCGACCCGCTTGATCTGGCCGAGGTATCCGGCGAGATGACGGTGCGCGCCGCCCTGCGGAGCGCCCGGCGCGAGTGCCGCCAGGTCCGGCGGGAGCCAGGCGCCCTCATAGCGCTCGCGGTAGCCCGCGGGCGCCGGGTAGTCGTCGGTGGGGTTCTGGTGATGGGGCTCCAGCAGGGAGACGAAGAGCAGATAGGGGCGGTCGTGGTGGTCGGCCACGAAGCGGATGGCGGCGTCGATCAGGGCGTCCGAGCGGTACCCGGGAAGCCGGACCGGCTCTCCGTCCTCGTCGTGCACCACCGTGCGGTAGGCGTCCGAGGTGAACTCCAGGCGGTCCGAGGCGAGCCACTTCTCGTAACCACCCCGTCGCCCGGGCGGTACGGGGCCGTCCGGACCGTCCTCGCCCGCCAGGTGCCACTTGCCGATGTAGCCCGTCGTGTACCCGGCCTCGGCGAACGCCCCGGCGAGGGTGGGTACGTCCTCGGGGAGCGGCAGCCCGTTGCGGAAGACGCCGGACGCGGTGGGGTATCGCCCGGTCTGCAGGGCCGAACGCGCCGGCGCGCAGACGGGGTTGGGTGTGATCGCCTGCTCGAACAGGGTTCCCTCGCGGGCGATCCTGTCGAACTCGGGCGTCACCCCCGCGCGGTTGCCGTGCACTCCGGCCGTGTCCCAGCGCTGCTGGTCCGTGAGGATCACGATCACCTGCGGGGGCGCCCCGGCGGAGGGTGCCGGGGCACCGTCCGCCGGGGCGGGTGGGTCACCGTGCCCGCTCATGCGTGCGTCTTCTCCGGGGCTCCGGCGGCCTCGGCGGTCGAGGCTCCGGAGGCGATGCCGAACGAGGGGTCGGGCACCTCCTCGGGGCTGATCAGCGTCGAGGAGCGGCCGTCGGTGCCGACCGGGATGTCGCCGTCGATGGTGACGCGGCGGAGCTTGCGCTCGTGGGCGTCCGAGTCGTCCACGCCGTAGTGCTGCGTGGCGCGGTTGTCCCAGATGGCGACGTCGCCGGTCTGCCACTGCCAGCGCACGGTGTTCTCCGGACGCTCGATGTGGGACTGGAACAGGTCGAGGAGGGCGCGGGAGTCACGGCCGGTCAGCCCGCTGATGCGCTGGACGAAGTTGCCGAGGAGCAGGACGCGTTCGCCGGTCTCGGGGTGGACGCGGACCACCGGGTGTTCGGTCTGGAACTTCGTCGAGGTGAACACCTTGCGGTACTGGGCGAGGGCCTCCGGGCGGGCCTCGGGACGCACGGCCACGTAGTCGTAGTCGTTGGAGTGGACCGCGCGCAGGCTGTCGGCGAGCACGCGCAGCGGCTGGGGCAGTTCGGCGTACGCGGCACCCGTGTTGGACCAGAGGGTGTTGCCGCCGTACGGAGGGATGACGACGGCACGCAGGATCGAGAAGGCCGGATAGGCCGGCACGAAGGTCACATCCGTGTGCCACTGGTTGGCCCGGCCGCCGTGGTCGGAGTCGATGCCGAGCGAGTAACGGCCGTCGGCGGAGGGCACGGTGGGGTGGGCGATCGGCGTGCCCAGCAGTCGACCGAACGCCTCGTGGCTCTCCTCGTCCAGATGGTCCTGGCCACGGAAGAAGACGACCTTGTGGGCCAGCAGTGCGGCCCGGATCCCGGCGACCGTCGCCGGGTCCAGGTCCCCGCCGAGGCGCACCCCGGAGATGACCGCGCCGAGCCGGCCGCCGATCTTCTGGACGGTGAGGGTGGAGGCGGGGGCGGTGGTTGCTGAGGACATGACGGGATTCCCTTCGGTTTTCGAGATCGTCCAAGACCGGTCATTGATTAATCTTGGAGAGGAAGTAATCGGCCGAGCGCTGGGCGCGAGATGTGTGGGCGCTAGGAGTGTGGCTGGACCGTGGTGCGGGGCGCGGTCGTCCCGGCCGTACGGACGGACCGGAGGGGCAGGTTCAGGCAGCCTTACAGCGGCCCGGACACGCCATCGGCGTGGTGGGGCGGCCGGCGTGGGCGGGCCGCGCATCGGGAACGGCCGTCGCGGACATGTCCCGGAGACTCGCAGCGCCGCACGGCGGGCGTCAAGCACCGGCCGGTGCCCCGGAGGCCGTCCGGCGATGGTTGAATCAGCACTCCCACAACGCACGCACGGCCTCCGGTGAAGCCCCGTCAAACCGTGTCCGACCTGCGGTCCTTCCTCCGGTCGCGTACGTGGTGCGCAGCCCGCCGGAGAACCGGGCACAAGGCCCGGACTGATTTCACGCCGCCGTAATGTTGCGACGCCCTGGCGTCGCAGGATCGAAGGAAGCCCCATGGCAGCCGCCCAGCAGACCAGGGCGACCGGCGACGGCCGCCGCGAGACCAACGCCGCCACGGTGTTGCGCACGGTGCTCGATCACGGGCCCGTCGCCCGCCGGACGATCGCCGATCTCTGCGGGCTCAGCCCGGCCGCCGTCTCGCGCCAGTGCACCGACCTCGTCCGCCTCGGCCTGGTGAGGGAACTGCCCGAGCTGGTGGAGAGCAGCGGCGTGGGCCGGCCCCAGATCCCGATCGACCTGCACACCGGGATGGCCGGGGAGCCCCACGGAACAGCGGGCCCGGTGGCCGGCGGCATCCATATCGGCGTGCCCGCCTCGACGTTCGGCCTCATGGACCTGCGCGGCCGGCTCCTCGCGCGGCGCTACCTCCCGCACGATGGCATCGCTCCCGGGGACCTGTCGCGCCGGATCATCCACGCCATGCGCGGATTCCTCGACGACACGGTCCAGGGACGGCCCATGCTGGGCGTGGGGGCGGCGCTCGGCGGCTGGGTGGACCCCGCCCTGGGGACGGCGGTCCGGCACGACGCGCTCGGCTGGCACCAGCGTCCGCTGGCGGCCGAACTCGCCCGTGGTCTGGGCGGAGTCGATGTGCGGCTCGACAACCACGCCCGGGCCATCGCCCAGTCGGAGATCCTCTTCGGCCGGCCTGCGGCCCGCCGCAGCCTGGTCCATCTCTTCGTCGGCAACGTGGTCGACGCCGCCCTGGGGATCGCCGGGGTGGTCCACCAGGGACCCGGATCCGGCGCGGGCGACGTGGCCCACCTGCCCGTACCCGACTCCACGACCCCCTGCACATGCGGGAGAACCGGATGTCTGGAGGCGACGGCGTCCAACACCGCGATCGCGCTGACCGCCGTGCGCCGGGGCATCGTGCCCGAACCGGACGCGTTCCTGGTGGTGGACGCGGCAGCGGCGGGGGACCGGCGGGCGGACCGGCTGCTCCGTGAGCGGGCCCGTGCGGTCGGCCGGGCGGCGGCCCTGCTGCTCGACGTCCTCAACCCCGACCTGGTCGTGGTCACCGAACACTCCAGCCTCCTCAACCCGGACTACCTGGAGGAGATCCGGGGTGCTGCGGTCGATCTCTCCCATGTCTGCGGGGACCCCGAACGCATCGTCAGTCCGCATGCCGGGACGGCCGCATTGCCTGTGGCGGCAGGCACGATCCTGCTGAACCCGCTGTTCAGAAGCCCTTTGGCGGCAGTCGAGCGTGAGCTCAGGGGGTGAGGGGCGGGGGAGGGGACGCGTACCAGGATGCGGACATGGCGGGTTGACCGTCCGGCGGAGCCACTGTCATATTGCTCCCGTGAACCCGGATATGCGCCTTGTCTCCCGCAGGCACGTCGACCTCTGTCGACAGGCCAGCGCGGTCTGTGCTGTCCGCGACTGATCACCACCCTCTCCTCTCCGGCCCGCAACGGGCGCCGCTGACGCCGTCGCACCGGCTCGGCGATGCTCCCGGCCGACGCGGCTGTCCCGGGCTCGACCGATCCTTCAAGGCCTGATCAGCGGCCTGGTGTCCCCGTACGGGAACGCGCCTCCTACGAGCCGGGCCCCCGCACCCTCAATTCGTGCTGCAGCGGAAGCAAAGCGCCCGCGTGCCCCGCTCCACCGCCCTCTCTCTCACCATCACAGGCAGGCTTCGATGACCGAGCTGTACCCGTCCACGTCCACCGGACCGTCCCGGCGCTCCACGCTGCGCGCCGCGGGCGGCGGCACCCTGCTTCTCGGACTGGGCCTGGCGGGCTGCCGCTCGGCGGTCTCGGAGGCCTCGTCCGACGCCCGGAGCGCGGGTGCCTCACCCGAACGAGGCGGCATTCTCGACGTCGCCGTCAACGCCGACTTCGCGCCCGCCCTGCTCTTCTCGCAGAGTCAGCAGTCCCTGCAGCACCGGCTGATCTTCAACACGCTGACCCGCTACGACGACCGGCTGAGCCCGCAGCCGGAGCTGGCCGCCTCCTGGACGTACGCCGAGGACGGGCGCAGCATCACGCTGCGGCTGCGCGACGACGTCACCTTCCACAACGGCCGGAAGTTCACGGCCGACGACGTCGTCTTCGCGGTGAAGAACCTCCAGAACCCGGTGCGCGCGGCGCAGTTGCGCAGCACCGCCGGGACGATCACCGGATTCGAGAAACGGGGTGACCACGAGCTGGTGCTCAAGCTGGCGCACCCCGTGAACAACCTCTTCGACCTCTTCGAGTTCATGATCATCGCTGACTCGGAGACGGTCGAGGACGCCGTCACCGGCAGGAAGCTCATCGGCACCGGGCCGTTCAGGCTCAAGAAGTGGAGCCCCGGCTCCGGGCTGAGCCTGACGCGGAACGACAGTTACTGGCAGCCGGGCCGCCCCTATCTCGACGGCGTGGAACTGCGCGTGATACCGCAGGCCGACGCGCTGATCTCGTCCCTGCGCTCCGGCCAGTCCCAGCTCTCCTTCAACGTGCCCGGCAAGAACCTCGGCACCGTCAAGAGCGACAAGCGGCTCTCCGTCACCGACTACGACACGGGCGCCGGAGCCATCTACCTCGGCGTCAACACGACCGTCGCGCCGCTGGACGACCGGGCGGTCCGGCATGCCCTCGCCTGGGCCGTCGACCGCGACCGGCTCCTCGCGCAGACCCTCGGCGGCTACGGTCTCGCCTCCGCCGCCCCCTGGCCCAAGTCCTCGCCCGCCTTCACCGAGGCCCACCGCACCCACTACTCCCACAACCCCGGCAAGGCCAGGGAGCTGCTCCGGTCCACGGGGCACACCAAGCTCGAACTCCCCCTGCTGCACCTCGCGCTGCCGAGCGAGACCGCGATCGCCGAGTCCCTCCAGTACGACCTCGAACAGGTGGGCGTCCACGTCACGCTCCAGCCCACCGACCCCGCCACCGGGCAGAAGAAGCTGATCTCCCAGGACATGCCCGCCCTGTGGACCATGGGGCACGGCTTCGCCCAGATCCAGCCCTCCACGCTCGCGGTGAGCGCCTATCCGTTCAACGAGGCCAAGAACACCTCCCGTTACCGGTCCGACGCGTACACCACGGTGGTGCGGGAGGCCTGGACGAAGCCCGAGACGAGCGCGGCGGCGGCGAACGCCCTGCACGAGAAGATCTCCGGCATCCTGCTCGACGAGGCCTTCATCATCGACCTCGTCGTACGGGGCCAGGTCCAGGTCTCCGCCGCCGGGCTGCACGGCGTCACGCTCAACAAGTTCTCCTACCTCAACCTCGACAACGCCTACCTGGTGTGACATGCGCGGCTACCTGCTCCGGAGACTTCCCTCCGCCCTCCTCGTCCTGCTCGTCGCCTCCTTCCTGATCTTCACCATCCTGCGGCTCGTCCCCGGCGACCCCGCCAGCACCCTCGCGGGGCCCGACGCGGACGCGGCGACCGTCGCCGCGATCAGGGACCGGCTCGGCCTCGACGCGCCGCTCCTCACGCAGTACACGCACTGGATCGGCTCGCTGGTGACGGGCGACCTCGGCCCCTCGTACGCGATCGGCGGACAGACGTCCGACCTGATCCGGGACGGGCTCGGCGCCACCGTCGAACTCACCCTGGCAGGCCTGCTGTTCGTGGTCCTGCTCGGCACGGCCTTCGGCGTCCTGGGGGCCACCTCCCGTAGCCGCTGGGTCCGCTCCGCGATCCGGGTGACCACGACAGCGGCACTCGCCGTGCCGCCCTTCATCAGCGGTGTCGTCCTCGTACTCCTGTTCGCCGTGATCCTGGGCGTGCTCCCCCCGGGCGGTCGGATCGCCTTCTTCACCGCCCCCGACCTCGCGGTGCAGTACCTCCTGCTGCCCGCGCTCTGCCTCGCCCTCCCCAGCGCCGCCGTCCTCGGCCGCTACCTCAAGGACGGGATCGAGCACGCGCTGGCCGAGGAGTACATCCGCACCGCTACTGCCGCGGGTGTCGCGCCGCGCAGGCTGCTGTGGCGGCACGCCCTGCCGAACGCGCTCCCGCCCGTCGTCACCCTCCTCGGCATGCAGACCGGGCACCTGCTCGGCGGAGCCGTGCTCGTCGAGGCGATCTTCGCCTGGCCGGGCCTCGGCCAGCTCGCCGAACAGGGGCTCGTCCGCCGTGACTACCCCGTCGTCCAGGACCTCCTGCTCCTCCTCGTCGCCGTGTTCGTCCTCGTCCAGCTTTTCACCGACCTCGTCTACGCCTGGCTCGACCCCCGGATCAGGTGGGAGTGACCCATGACCACAACGACCGACCCCGTCCTCACCGGACCGCCCCCTCCCGCCGCCACCCGTAAGCCCGGCCGCCGGACCCGTCCACGCCACCCGTACCGCGTCGCGCTGTCCACCGCACGTGCCCGCACCGGCCTCGTCCTCGTCGGCGCGGTCGTCCTCGCCGGCCTGCTCGCACCACTGCTCGCGGGGCACGGGCCCACCGAGCAGAGCGCACAGAGCCTCGCCGCGTTCGGCACCTCCGGGCATCCCCTGGGCACCGACGACCTCGGCCGGGACCTGCTCAGCCGGGTCCTCCACGGCATCCGTGCCGACCTCGGCATCATCTCGGTCGCCGTGCCGCTCGGTGCCGTACTCGGCTGCCTGGCCGCGCTCCTCGCCGCCTCGCATCCGGTGGCGGACACGGTCGTACAGCGCGTCTTCGACCTCGTACTCGCCTTCCCGGGGCTGATCCTGGCCCTCGCCGTCACCGCGATCCTGGGCCCCGGCCGTACCCCCGTCATCCTGGTCATAGCCCTCGCCGAGATCCCGGTCTTCGGCCGGCTGCTGCGCAGCTCGGTCCTGGTCCAGCGGGAGCGGGAGTACGTCACCGCCGCCCGGGTCGGCGGGAGCTCCGGGCGACGGGTGCTGTTCCGTCACATCCTGCCGAACGCTGCGGACCCGTTGATCGTCCAGATCGCCGTCTCACTGACCGTCGCCGTGTTCATCGAGGGTGCGATGAGCTTCCTCGGCGTGGGCGTACGGCCGCCGGAACCCACCCTCGGGGCCGTACTGAGCCAGTCCCTGCCCTACCTCGCCGAGGCCCCCCACTTCGCGGCAGGCCCCCTGATCACCGTGACCGCGCTCGTCCTCGGACTGTCGCTCGTCGCCGAGGCGCTCAACCGGGAGGTACGCCGATGACCGACCGGCATCTGCTCGAAGTCCACGACCTCGGCGTCGAGTTCACGGCCGACGACGGTACGGCCCTGCGTGCCGTGCGCGGCGTCTCCTTCAGCCTGCGCCGTGGCGGGACACTGGCCGTCGTCGGCGAGTCCGGATCCGGCAAGTCCACCACCGCACTCGCCCTGACCCGGATGCTGCCCGGCACCGGCCGCATCACCACCGGTTCGGTCCTGCTGGACGGCCAGGACCTGGCCGACGCCACGGACGCCGAAATGCGTGCCGTGCGTGGCGCCCGCATCGGCATGATCTTCCAGGACCCCATGACGGCCCTCAACCCCGTGATGACGGCCGGCCGCCACCTCGACGAGGTGCTCCGCGCCCACGGCCACCACGACCGGTCCTCCCGCAGGGACCGCGCGGTCGAACTCCTGGACCGGGTCGGCATCCCCGAACCGCACCGCCGCGTGGACGACCACCCGCACCAGTTCTCCGGCGGTCAGCGCCAGCGGATCCTCATCGCCATGGCGCTGGCCGGCGAGCCGGACATCCTCGTCGCCGACGAGCCCACCACCGCGCTGGACGCCACCGTCCAGGACCAGATCCTCACCCTGCTCGCCGACCTCAACCGGGAGACCGGCACCGCGCTGGTCCTCATCACCCACAACATGGGCGTCGTCGCCCGCTCCTGCGAACGCGTCCTCGTCATGTACGGCGGCGGAGTCGTCGAGGACGGGCCCACCGCCGAGGTGCTCACCCGGCCCCGTCACCCGTACACCGCCGGCCTGCTCGCCGCCGTGCCCCGCCTCTCCGCCCCCTCGGGCACCCGGCTCACCGGCATCCCCGGCAGCCCGCCCGACCTTGCCCTGCTCGGTGAGGGCTGCGCCTTCGCCGACCGCTGCGCGCTCGTCGAGGACCGCTGCCGCACCACGGCACCCCCGCTCGTCGAGCTGGCGGACGGGGTGCGGGCAGCCTGTCCGCCCGCCGCCGGGCGCACCGAATCCCTGCCCGCACCCGCCCACCCCTCCCGGATCGACTGCCCCGCACCGGGAGCCGTCGTCCTGGAGGCCGAGGGACTGCGCAAGACGTATAAGGGGCGCGGGATACGGGGACGTAGGGGGTTCACCGCACTCGACGGGGTGTCGCTCACCCGCTCCGCCGGGGAAACCCTCGGCATCGTCGGCGAGTCCGGCTCCGGGAAGTCCACCCTGGCCCGCGTACTGGCGCACGCCCATCCCGCGGACGGCGGACGGCTACTTCTGGGTGGCGAGGACGTCACCCGGCCCTCGCGCCGCGAGCTCCACGCGGTGCGCCGCCAGGTCCAGATGGTGTTCCGGGACCCCTACGCCTCGCTCAACCCCCGGATGACGGTCGGGCAGATCGTCGCAGAACCCCTGCTCGCCTTCGGGATCGGCGAGCGGGACGAACGGGATGCACGGGTCGCGGAACTCCTGCGGCTCGCGGGCCTCGACCCGGCCGTCGCCGACCGGCACCCGCGCTCCTTCTCCGGCGGCCAGCGCCAGCGCATCGGCATCGCCCGGGCGCTCGCCCCCGCACCGTCCGTCCTCATCTGCGACGAACCCGTGTCCGCGCTCGACGTCTCGGTGCAGGCGCAGATCGTCGGCCTCCTCACCGACCTTCAGCGCGACCTGGGCCTCGCACTGGTCTTCATCGCGCACGACCTCGCCGTGGTCCGGCAGGTCAGCCACCGCATCGCCGTCATGCACCGGGGCCGGATCGTGGAGAGCGGCAGCGCCGACGAGATCTGCGAGAACCCGGGCGACCCGTACACCCGCGCGCTCCTGGCCGCCGCGCCCGAACCCGTGCCCCGGGCACCGCGATCCCACCGGACGGAGGTCCTCGCGTGAGCGCCTGCTGCACCCCGGGACGCCCCTGTACGGGCGGGCGGGGAACGGCCCTGCTGCCCCTGCCGTCGGCACGCCGCGCACCGGCGGCCCACCGGGCGATGGCCGAACTCCCCGGCGGCGTCTTCCGGATGGGCGACGCGTTCGGCGAGGGCTACCGCGCCGACCGGGAGGGCCCTGTGCGCGAGGTGCGCGTGGAGCCCTTCGCGATCGACACCGCCGCCGTCAGCAACGCCGACTGGGCGGCTTTCACCGAGGCCACCGGCTACCGCACCGACGCCGAGCGCTACGGCAGCTCCTACGTGTTCCACCTGCTCGTCCACCCGGCCGCCGCAGGCAGCGTCCTCGGCCGGGTGGCCGGGGCCCCGTGGTGGCTCGGGGTCTCGGGGGCGTCCTGGGACGCCCCCGAGGGGCCCGGCTCCGATCTCGCCGGACGGACGGACCACCCGGTGGTCCACATCTCCCACGACGACGCACTGGCCTACTGCGCCTGGGCCGGTGTCCGGCTCCCGACCGAAGCCGAATGGGAGTACGCCGCGCGCGGCGGCCTGGAGGGCGCGCGCTACCCGTGGGGTGACGAACTCACCCCCGGTGGCCGCGAGATGTGCAACACCTGGCAGGGCCGCTTCCCGCACCGCTCGGAGCGGCCCGGCGGCCGCACGGGAACCGTGCCCGTCACGGCGTACGACCCCAACGGCTACGGCCTCCACAACACCTCGGGCAACGTCTGGGAGTGGTGCGCCGACGCCTTCGGGCCGGGCGAACGCGTCATCCGCGGTGGCTCCTACCTGTGCCACGCCTCGTACTGCAACCGCTACAGGGTCGCCGCACGCTCCCACAACACCCCCGACTCCTCGACGGGCCACGGTGGCTTCCGCTGTGCCCGCGACCTCGCACCCGCCCCCGCCGCGGAAGGACGTACCCCTTCGTGAAGGCAATCATGGTGATGTTCGACAGCCTCAACCGGCACCTGCTGCCGCCCTACGGCGCCGACTGGATCCACGCCCCGAACTTCCGTCGCCTCGCCGAGCGCACGGTCACGTTCGACACCTGCTACGCGGGCTCGATGCCCTGTATGCCGGCCCGCCGCGAACTGCACACCGGCCGCCACAACTTCCTGCACCGCGGCTGGGGCCCGCTGGAGCCGTTCGACGACTCGATGCCCGAGATCCTGAAGCGGCACGGCGTCTACACCCACCTCGTCAGCGACCACCAGCACTACTGGGAGGACGGCGGCGCCACCTACCACGGCCGCTACAACTCCTGGGAGTTCTTCCGCGGACAGGAGGGCGACGCCTGGAAGGGACAGGTCGCCGAGCCGGAGATCCCCGAGGACCTGCGCACCACCCGCAACGACCTCTGGCGCCAGGACTGGGTCAACCGGCAGCACCTGGACAGCGAGGCGAAGCAGCCGCAGACCCTGACCTTCGACGCCGGGCTCGAATTCCTGCGGACCAACCACGCCGAGGACGACTGGTTCGTCCAGATCGAGACCTTCGACCCGCACGAACCCTTCTTCACCCAGGACCACTACAAGGACCTCTACCCGCACGACTACGAGGGCCCGCACTTCGACTGGCCCGACTACAACCGGGTCACCGAGACGGACGACCAGGTGCAACACGCCCGCTACGAGTACGCCGCGCTGCTCTCCATGTGCGACCACTCGCTGGGCCGGGTCCTGGACGCCATGGACGCCCACGGCCTGTGGGACGACACGATGCTCGTCGTCTGCACCGACCACGGCTATCTGCTGGGCGAGAAGGGCTGGTGGGCCAAGGTCGTCACCCCCTGGTACGACGAACTGGTCCACACCCCGCTCTTCGTCCACGACCCGCGCCGCCCGGACCGTGCCGGCAGCCGCGACGGCGCGCTCGTCCAGACGATCGACCTCGCGCCGACCCTCCTCGACTTCTTCGGCGTCGAACGGACCCCCGACATGCAGGGACGGCCGCTGCGCGAAGCTCCCGACGCCCGACAGCCGCGCGAATCGGCGCTGTTCGGAATGTTCGGCGGACACGTGAACGTCACCGACGGGCGGTACGTCTACATGCGGGCCTGCCATGACGACACCAACCAGCCGCTGTACGAACACACCCTGATGCCCACCCGCATCCGGGGCCGCTTCACCCCCGGAGAGCTGTCCGATCTGACCCTCGCCGAACCGTTCGGCTTCACCAAGGGCGTGCGCACCCTCAGGATCGCAGCCAACCCCTCACCACTGCTGGGGCCGCAGCGCTTCGGCAGTCTCCTCTTCGACCTGGCCACGGACCCTCAGCAGGAGAAGCCCCTCGTCGACGACGCTGCCGAACTGCGCATGATCAGGCTGCTGGTGGAGCGGCTGAAGGCGAGCGAGGCACCGCACGACCAGTACGAGCGTCTCGGCCTGCCGCAGGACCCCGACGAGGTGACCGAGGCCCACCTGCTGGTGGCCGCCCAGCGCGAGCGCGCCGAGGCGACCCGTGAACCGGCCGCCCGCTCCGACGAGTTCCCCGAAGGAGCCCTCAATCTCCGTACGCCTCTGGCGGAGCTGCTCGCCGAACCCGCCGCCACCGACGCGATCCGCCGGATCGTCCCAGGGCTGCTCGACACCGAGCTGCTGACCGTGCGCGGGGGCGGATCCCTTCTCCAGATCGCGGCCTTCGCCGGACACCCCGGGCGCGCCCAGCTCACCGCCCTGGCCGAGGAACTGGCCCGTCTCTTCCCGCGGCGGACGGACCACGGAGCCGTCCGACGATGACCACCCCGCCTCTGCCGTCCGCCCACGAGGTTCGCAGGTCCAGGGGCTGATGGCTCTGCTGTCTCTGCACGAACTACTGTGCGGGCGGGTCGGACAGCAGAACCGACAGTCGGAGGAGAGGTCTCATGGGGACAGTCGTCCATGTGCCGCAGACGCGGGACATGATCGGGGAGGAGCTCTCGGGGGACGAAGCTCTCAGCGCGCTGCGCCATTACGGCGGGCGCAAGCTGCTCCTCGACGCCTTCGCACGGTTCCGGTACGCCGACGGATTCAGCTTCGCGAGGTCCCTCGGATTTCAGGTGGTCGTGGGCATGGTGCCCTTCGTGATCGCGCTGGTGGGCGTGGCCACGACAGTGCACACCGAGAGCATCGGCCGCGTGATCGAGCTGACGCTCGGAAGGATCGTGCCCGGCGCCAGCGTGGAACTCGTGCAAGGAGCGTTGCGGGACACCCGCCGGAGCGCGGATTCCACGACGGCAGGCGCGCTGGCGATGTGGCTCGGCCTCGGCTTCGCCGTGCTCAATCTCGCCTCCGCGATGGGCCAGATCGAACGAGGCTGCAACCGCATCTACGGCATCGAGCGCGATCGCCCCTTCCTCGCCAAGTACGGTCGCGGGCTGCTGCTGGCAGTCGCCGCGGGGCTGCCGCTGATGCTGGGGTTCCTCGTGCTGGTCGCCGGCGAAGCCGTCGGGGACTCGGTGGTGGAGGCCCTCGGCTGGTCGCGGTCCTGGCTCGGCTGGTGGGATGTCCTCGAGATACCGGCCGGAACGGTCTGCGCCGCACTGGCCTCCGCCGTGATCTTCCGCTGGTCACCCCGGCGTGTGCAGCCCGGCTACACGTGGCTGGTCTTCGGCTCCGCCGTGCATCTGGTCCTGTGGGTCGCGGCCACCTGGCTGCTCACGTTCTACGTGGGCAAAAGTGGTTCGTTCGGTGCCGTCTACGGGCCACTGACCGCATTCGTGGCGCTGCTGCTGTGGGCCAACCTGACCGGCATCGTCCTGTTCCTCGGGATCGCGTTCGCGGCCCAACTGGAGGCCGCCAGAGCGGGTATCACCGAGCCCGTCCGGCCGGACCCCGGTCCCGGCACCTGAAGGCCGTCCGGCCGGAGCCCCTTCGTGTCCGGCGCCCGCCGGACGCATCGGTCGCGGCAGGCGGGGCAGGCGCGAGTCATGCAGGGAAGCGACGCACAGGCCAAGACGGACACGCTCCACGGCGCGCCCCTCCGTGGGCCGGACGACGTGGAACACCCCGCGCACCACGGTGGCGGGGGCCGCCACCGACTGCTCAGGCACCGCAAGGGCGACTGGCACCGGCGCATGCTCGCCTACAGCGAGGTCGAGCTGGTGCAGTCGCCCGGGTGGGGCGCCGGTGACACGCAGTGTCTGCTCCTGGTACACGTGCGCAAGGTGGTGGGCCACGTGGATTTCCGCCTCTGCGCTTCCTGCGCGGAGGCGGTCATCACCGATGTGCTCATCGAGAAGCAGTTCCATCGCAGCGGGCTGGCCACCAGGGCGCTCTCCCACCTGCGAGCCCGGTATCCGGGAGTCGTCTGGCGCACCACGCTCGACCGACGCGGGACGCGCGACCTCATGCGCCGGATGCGGGTGCCGAGGCGGGCCGAGGGCAGCCGGTGCTCCCACGCGAACGACTGACGGCCGGCCCCGGCTCATCGCGGGCCCGACGAGCCCCCTTCCGCGCCGAGCGAGCGCCGTCTCCGCGCCACTCGGACACCTGGCGCGGGTCTGCCGGTCTCGCCCGTCGCAGCAACGGCTCCGGCGTCGCCCGCTGCTCGTCCCGACACGTCTAGTCTGGTCGCCCATGAGCACCTTGCAGACCATCCATGACGTGCCCGTCCTGATATGCCCCGCCCAGGGCGAGACCATCCGCGGGGAGAGGGAGGCCCTGGATCTCATCGGTGACGCGGGCTACCAGGGCGCCCGGTGGGCCGTCATCCCCGTCGGGCGTCTCGACGAGAGATTCTTCCGGCTGGAGACCCGCGTCGCGGGCGACATCGTCCAGAAGTTCGTGCAGTACGGCGTGGGACTGGTGGTGCTCGGCGATGTCTCCGGCCGTACGGAGGAGAGCTCCTCACTCCGGGACTTCGTCCGCGAGTGCAACCGGGGGACCCAGACCTGGTTCGTCGCCGACGACGACGAGCTGTGCGAGCGGCTGAAGGGCTGAAGGCCCGGACGGCGACGTTCGGGCGGGGAGGGAGAGCCATGCCGGCCCGGAGGTCATTCCGCCGCGCCGGCCCGCTCCTCGTCGGCGTCGAGGATCGAGATCTCCAGCTTGCGGAGCAGCCGCGCGAGCTGCCGGCGCTCGGAGGGGGAGAGCCCTCCGAGCATCCGGTTCTCGTTGTCCAGGTGCTCGGTGAACGCCGTGTCCACGGTCGCGAGGCCCTTCTCCGTCAGCCGGGAGTAGACGACCCTGCGGTCCTGGGTGTCCCGCTCGCGGACGATGAGGCCGTCCTTCTCCAGGCGGTCGATCCGCAGGGTCACCCCCGCCGACGACACCAGCCCGGAGTCGGCGAGCTGCCCGGCTGTCAGCCGGTAGGGCTCCCCGGACCTGCGCAGCGCGGTGAGGACGTCGAAGCCCGCGACGGACAGGCCGTGCCGCTCGATGGATTCGGTGAGTCCGGTGCTGTAGCGCAGGAAGGAGCGGTGGAGCCGGGCGAGGACCTCGAGCGGGCTCGTGTCCAGCTCCGGCCGCTCCCGCGCCCAGTCCTCGACCACCTTCGCCACGGCGTCCTGGTCCCCAGGCCTTGATGCTGCCATCTCATCCCCTCGTACGGCGTCGGCCGGCGTCCCCCCCGGCTTCTCACGGCACTGAGAATCTTACCGCTGAGGTGATGGGAGGATCAGCCGCGGGACCGCCGCCTCGCCGCCCTGACCAGCACGACGGCGAAGAGCACGGCGGCCGCGGGTACGGCGGGATGTCGAGGTCGGTCCGCACGTGCACCCGGGTGCCGTCGGGGCCCTCGGTCAGGGTCGCGGTCACCGTCGCGGACGCGGTTCCCGCGCCCCGGGTCTCGCTGCCGCTGAGGTCGAGGTGCATCGAGCGAGCGGTCTCGTCGCGCGTGACGGTGCCCTCGCGTGACCCCGAGGTCGTTCATCGGGCTCGCGGTGAAGAGTTCGTCCATGTCGAGGTCGGGGATCTTCGAGGAGGTGGGCACCAGGTAGTCCATGTAGGTGCCGGTCCTGTAGCAGTGAGCGCTGCTCCGGGCCACCGGCCCCGAACCGGTGTGATCAGGAGTTGAGTTCCTCCAGCGTCCTGCCCTTGGTCTCGACCGCGAACCACGCGATCACGGCGCCCACCGCGCCCACGACGGCGAGCTGCGCGAAGACCAGCCCCAGTCCGCCGCCCGCCCCCATGACCGCGCCGACGGCCACCGGGCCGAGGATGACGCCGCACCGGTTCCACAGGCCACCGAACGCCGCGCCCTTGGCCCGGTTGGACGTGGGGTACAGCTCGGGGGAGTAGAGGTAGAGCCCCGCGTTGATCGCGTACAGGAAGAACGTCGTGCAGGAGGCGAAGAGGGCCACCTGGCCGCCCGAGGTCGCGCCGGCGAGCGCCAGTACGGCGAGTGAGAGCACGGTGCCGACGAAAGCGCCGATCAGAGCGGGCCTGCGGCCGATTCGGTCGATCAGCATGGCCACCACGAAGGTGCCCAGCAGGCCGGTGACGTTGCTGACCAGGGTGTAGACGAGCGCCGTGGTGAGGTCCAGGCCGAACTCCTTCGTGTAGAGGGAGGGCAGCCAGGTGGAGATGCCGTGGTTCACGTAGTACGCCACGAACCAAAGCCCCGACAGGACCGCCGTACGCCGCAGATAGCGTCCCCGGAACAGGTCCATGAGGGTGCCCTTGGGCTCGTCCGGCGTGTCCACGGACGGAGTCGGCGCGGGGAGCTCCTCGGAGGTCGCGCGGGCGACCTCCGCCTCGATCCGTGAGATCGCGGCCTCGGCCTCGGCCGTACGTCCACGGGACAGCAGCCAGCGCGGGGACTCCTCGACGTGGCGCGGCAGCATCGCGGCGATCACCACGGGAAGCGCGCCCACGAGGAACATCGCGCGCCAGCCGAAGGCCGGGACCACCCAGACGGCGAGCAGGGTGGCGGCCGCCAGTCCGGCCGGGAAGATCATCTCGTACAGCAGGACGAAGCGGCCCCGCTTGTCGGACCGGGCGATCTCGTTGATGTACGTCGCCGCGACCGGTACGACGCCGCCGATCCCGAGGCCCTGGAGGAAGCGGAAGAGCGAGAACGTCTCGATGTTGCCGGAGAAGGCCACGGCGAGGCTGGCGAGGCCCGTGACCCCTACCCCCAGGGCGACGGTGCGCACGCGTCCGATGCGGTCGCCAAGCCAGCCGGCGGCGAGGGCGCCGAGCAGCATGCCGATGGAGGCGGAGGTGACGGCGAAGGTGGCCTGCCCGGTGGACAGGTGCCATTCCTTCATCAGGACGGGCAGTGCGGACGCGGCCAGCAGCTGGTCGAACGCCTCGAAGAAGGTGACGGCGCCGATCAGGAACCGGACCTTGATGTGCCAGCGCGAGTGCGGCAGTCGTTCGAGTCTCGCGGCGATCGAGCCGAGAGCGGGCTTGCCGGCCACAGTCGTCATGGAGGGGTCCTTCCGCGGGCAGATGAGTTGCGGAGACAGTAGGGGGCTATACCTAAGCGGTCAATAGTTAAGAGCTTAGGAAGATTGCTCCCCGCGACTCGGCCACCATCATCGATCGCATGGAAGTGGTGCTCAAGACCTCCCGGGCAACGATTTCACCTCAGGGTCTTGTGTCGAGAAACTTAAGCGCTTAGATTTCTAGCGCTTCGGCAGTCCGGTGGCGGCAACCCAACGAGCCTGTCCGCACCCGGAGTCCACCCCCTTTCCGCCTCGTCCGGAGGTCCACCCGTGATGCAGTTCCCCACCGAAATCCTGATCGCGGGCCAGTGGCGGCGCGGTGCGGGCGAGCCCGTCGACACGGTCGACCCGGCGACCGGCCGCGTACTCGCCACCGTCCGCTCCGCCTCCGCGGACGAGGTCGCCGAAGCGGCCGAAGCCGCGGCGCAGGCCGTGGCGGACCCGGCCTGGCGCGACCTGCCCGCCCATGAGCGGGCCCGGCTGCTGCACCGGATCGGCGAGCTCACCGAGCGGGCCGCCGACGAGCTCTCCGCCCTGCAGACCGCCGACACCGGCAAGACCCTCACCGAGACCAGGGCCCTCGCGCTCAGCGCGGCAGGCACCTTCCGCTACATGGCGGCCGTCCTGGAGACGGCCGAGGAGTCGGTGACCCCGTCCCGGGGCCCGTACGTCACGGTGAGCACGCACGAGCCGATCGGCGTCGTCGGCGCGATCAACCCCTGGAACTCCCCGGTCGCCAGTGACGCGCAGAAGATCGCTCCCGCGCTCGCCGCCGGCAACGCGGTGATCCTCAAGCCCGCGGCCTGGACCCCCCTGGTCTCCCTGGCGCTCGGGCGGATCGTCTTCCAGGCGCTCGACGAGTTCCGGCTGCCTGCCGCACTGCTCTCCGTGCTGCCCGGCAGCGGCCGGGTGGTCGGCGACGCCCTGGTGCGCCACCCCCTCGTCGGCCGCATCGGGTTCACCGGGGGCACGGAGACCGGGCGGTCCATCGCCGAGACCGCCGCCCGGAGGCTGATCCCCGCCTCACTGGAGCTGGGCGGCAAGTCGCCGACGATCGTGCGCGCCGACGCCGACATCGAACAGGCCCTGGCCGGCGTGCTGTTCGGGATCTTCTCGTCCAGCGGCCAGTCCTGCATCGCCGGATCCCGGCTCTTCGTGGCACGCGAGATCTACGACTCCTTCGTCGGTGAACTCGTCGAGAGCGTACGCAAGCTGCGCGTCGGCCCCGGCACCGATCCGGCCACCCAGGTGGGCCCCCTGGTGCACCACCGCCACCGCGACTCCGTCGCCGCCTACGTCGACCTCGCCCGGTCCGAAGGGGCCCGCGTGCTGTGCGGCGGTGCGGCCCCCGAGGGAGAGCTGTACGAGGACGGGGCGTACTACCTGCCCACCGTCCTCGACGGCCTCCCGAACACCTCGCGCACCTGCCAGGAGGAGATCTTCGGTCCGGTCCTGGTCGCCCTGCCCTACGACGACGAGGACGACCTGGTCCGCCAGGCCAACGACTCCGTCTACGGCCTGGCCTGCGGGATCTGGACCCGCGATCTGCGCGCCGCCGGGGCGCTGGCGCGCCGGATCGAGGCCGGAACCGTCTGGATCAACACCTACAAGCAGTTCAGCGCCTCCACCCCCTTCAGCGGGTGGAAGGACAGCGGCCTCGGCACGGAGAAGGGCCGCGACGCGATCCGCGCCTACCAGCGCCAGAAGTCCCTGTACTGGGGCATCTCGGACCACCCGCTTCCGTGGGCCAACTGACCCGGCACACCTGCCAGTCCTGGAGGGACCCCATGCACCCGATACCGCCCGGTCCGATCGCCCGGCTCCGCTCGCTCCGCTACGTCGAGCTGCACACCCCGGCCTTCACCGAGGCCGCCGACTTCTACGAGGACGTCTGGGGCCTCGAGACCGTCGAGTCCGACACCGGCGCCCGCTGGCTCCGGGGCACGAGCGACGAGCACCACGTCCTGCACCTGACCGAGCGGGACCGGGTCGGCCTCGGCAGGATCGCCTTCGCCGTCGCCACACCCGCCGAGGTCGACGAGGCGGCGCGCCGCCTCGAAGCCCGCTCTCTGGTGCCCGTCACCGGACCCGGCCCGCTGGACCAGGCCGGCGGCGGCTACGGACTGCGGTTCACCGACCCCGAGGGCCGCCTCATTGAGATCAGCGCCCAGGTCGACGCCGTCGTGCCGCGCGGCAGGGACGGCGCCGTCCCCGTCGGAGTGACGCACGCCGTGCTCAACACGACCGACATCGACGCCGCGGTCGCCTTCTACTGCGACGTGCTCGGGCTGCGCGTCTCCGACTGGTCCGAGCACCAGATGGCGTTCCTCCGCTGCAACAGCGACCACCACTGCATCGCCTTCAACCAGGCGGAGTGGACCTCGCTCAACCACGTGGCCTACGAGATGACCTCGGTCGACCACTTCATGCGGGGTCTCGGACGGCTGCGGCACCACGGCATCACCCCCCGGTGGGGCCCCGGCCGGCACGGCCCGGGGAACAACACCTTCTCCTACTTCACCGACCCCTCCGGTCTGGTCTGCGAATACACCTCCGAGGTCGCCCAGATCGTCGAGGACGCCTGGATCGCCCGGGTGTGGCGGCGGGTCCCCGAGCTCTCCGACCTGTGGGGGACGGCCGGCGCGCCGTCGAAGGAGATCCGCTGCAGCATGGCCGGCTCCCCGGACCCCGGCCCTCTCGCCACCCCCGACGCCCAGGGCGCCGGGCCGCTCGTTCCCGTAGACGCCCAGGAGGCCACCGCATGAGCACCGTACGCAAGGTCGCCGTCGTCGGCTGGGGCGCCATCGGCCGCGTCGTCGGCACCGCGCTCGCCGAAGGGCGTGTGCCCGGCGCCGAGCTGGTCTGCGTCGTCGACAACCGCCCGCTCGGCGAGGCCGCCCCCGTGCGGCAGGCCACCTTCGAGGAGGCGATGGAGTCCTGCGACCTCGTCGTCGAGGCCGCGGGACAGGGCGTCGTACGCGAATGGGGCGAGCGGGTCCTCGCCTCCGGCACCGACCTGCTCATCGCCTCCACCGGCGCACTGACCGACGACGAGCTCACCAAGCGGCTGCTGGCGGCCGGCCCCGGCCGGGTGTACTTCACGGGCGGCGCCGTCGGAGGACTCGACCTGCTCCAGGCGGTGCGCACCCTCGGCCCGCTCGACGAGGTCCGGCTGACCACCACCAAGCTGCCCTCCACCCTCGAACAGCCTTGGATGGACGAGGAGTTGCTGGAACGCATGCGGTCGGCGACCGGCCCGGTCGAGGTCATGTCCGGGACCGCCCGCGACGTCCCGGTCAAATTCCCCAAGTCGACGAACGTGGCCGCCTCGGTCGCGCTGGCCGTCGGCGACCTGGACGCTGTGCGGGTCCAGGTCGTCGCCGACCCGGCGGCGCACCACACGCGGCATGTGATCGAGGCGTCCGGCGGCCACGGCTCCTACCGTTTCGAGGTCGCGCACCTGCCCGACCCCGTCAACCCGGCCACCAGCCAGGTGGTGCCGTACGCCGTGCTGCGCAGCCTCGCCGCCCTCGCCGGCCGGACCGGGCAGATCCTGTGAGCGCCGCCCACGTCCACGTCGAGGAGGCGGGCGACCACGGACCGCTGCTGCTGTGCCTGCACGGCATCGGATCGTCCTCGGCCGCCTTCGCCCCGCAGGTCGCCGAACTCTCCGCATACGTACGGGTCGTGGCCTGGGACGCCCCCGGGTACGCCAAGTCACCCGACCCCGCCGCGCCGATGAGCCTCGACGACTACGCGGACGCGGCGGCAGCCCTCATCCGGGAGCGCGCCACCACCGCCCACGTCCTCGGCGTCTCCTGGGGCGGTGTGATCGCGCTGCGCCTCGCCACCCGGCACCCGGAGCTCGTCGCCTCACTGATCATCGCCGACTCCAGCCCCGGCTCGGGCACCGACGAGGCCAAGGCGGCCGGCATGCGCGCCAGGGCCGCCGACCTCGCCGAGCTGGGCCCCCGCGCCTTCGCCGAAGCACGTGGCCCACGGCTGGTGTCGCCCGACGCGCCGGACGAACTGGTGGCCCGCGTCGTCGACACCATGGCCGCCTCGGTACGCCTGCCGGGCTACGCCTACGCCGCCGAGTCCATGGCCTCCGCCGACCTGCGCGCCGAACTCCCCTCGATCGCCGCCCCCACCCTCGTGCTCTGCGGCGAACAGGACCGGGTCACCGGAATCGAGGCGAGCCAGGCCGTCGCCGGGGCCATCCACAGGACCGCCTACGTGATCGTCAAGGACGCCGGTCACCTGGCCAACCAGGAGCAGCCGGGCCACTTCGACGCCTGGGTGCTCTCCCACCTCCGCATCACCGCGGCCATCCCCGAATAGGAGCCTTCACCATGCCCCTGACCACCGACGCGTACGACAACGGCGACGACCTCTCCGCGTACACCGACTCCCTCATCGCCACCAAGGCCTCCCGGGTCGCCGACTTCGACACCCTGTCCTTCCAGGAGAAGGCGGGCCCGCAGTTCCGCCGCGGACAGATCCGCTACGTCGGCTCCGGCGCCACCGGCAACCACGAGAGCGACAGCCGGATCCTCCCCTCCGGCGGCTTCACCTTCTCCAACATGCTGCTGCCGCCCGGCGCCGAGGGCCCGGCCCACACCCACCACGACGTCGAGGAGGCCTTCTTCGTCCTGGAGGGCGAGGTCAAGGTCGGCATCCACCGCGGCGCCGACGAGGCCGAGTACCGCACCCTGGGCTACCGCGACATGATCGTCGTCCCCGCCGGTGTCACCCGGTCGCTCAAGAACGAGGGCGACACCGACGCCCTGTTCTGCGTCGTCATCGGTACCCGGAAGCCGCAGGTGCCGACCTACCCCGAGTACTCGCCGATGCACGGCGTCACCCGTGGCTGACCAGCCCCCGGCAGGCCGGCGCACCGTCGTCGTCACCGGAGCGGGCCGTGGCCTCGGACTGGCCATGGCCCGCCGGGCGGGCACCGACGGCTTCCGGGTCGTCCTCGCCGAGCTGGAACACGAGCGGGGCGAGCACGCCGCGGCCGGCCTGCGCGCCGAGGGGATCGACGCCCACTTCGTACGCTGCGACGTAGCCGACCCCGCCTCCGTGGAGGCGCTCGCCGACGCCGTTCGCGAGCTCGGCCCGCTGTACGGCCTGGTCAACAACGCGGCGCTCGCCAACGGCGTGGGCGGCAAGGAGTTCCAGGACATCGACATCGAGGTGTGGGACCGGCTGATGGCGGTCAACGCCCGCAGCCCCTGGCTGGTGTCGAAGGCCCTGTACCCGCTCTTCACCGAGCCGGGCCGGATCGTCAACCTCGCCTCGGACGCCGCGCTCTACGGCTCCCCGCGCCTCGCCCACTACATCGCCTCCAAGGGCGCCGTCATCGCGCTGACCCGCGCCATGGCACGCGAAGTCGGAGACAGGGGGATCACCGTGAACGCGGTGGCCCCCGGCCTCACCGAGTGCGAGGCGACCGAGACCGTGCCCGCCGAACGGCACGACCTCTACCGCATGAACCGGGCCATCTCCCGCCCGCAGCAGCCGGACGACCTCACCGGGATCGTCTCCTTCCTGCTCGGCGAGGAATCCCGCTATCTGACCGGACAGGTGATCGCCGTCAACGGCGGCTTCACCATGAACTGAACCGCAGGAGACACGAGTTATGGATCTGGGCCTCGCCGACCGCACCATCGTGGTCACCGGCGGCAGCTCGGGCGTCGGCCTGGCCACGGTCCGCGCCCTGCTCGACGAGGGCGCCCGCGTCGCCACCTGCGGCCGCGACGCCGGCCGGCTCGCCGAGGCGGCCGCCGGCCTCGGCGCCGCGAACGGCCGCCTGCTGACCGGCGTCTGCGACGTACGGGACGCCGACGCGGTGTGCGGCTTCGTCCGCCGTGCCGCCGAGGAGTTCGGCGGGATCGACGGGCTGGTCAACAACGCCGGACAGTCCCGCATGAAGGGACTCGACGACTCCACCGCCGAGGACTGGCGCGACGAACTGGAGCTCAAGTTCGCCGGGGTGCTGAACCCCCTCCAGGCGGCGCGCCCCCATCTGGCCGCGTCCGGAGCGGCGAGTGTCGTCAACATCAACGCGGTCCTGGCCAAGCAGCCCGAGACCCGGCTGATCACGACGAGCGCCGCACGCGCCGGCATCCTCAACCTCTCCAAGTCCCTGTCCGTCGAACTCGCCGCCGACGGCATCCGGGTCAACTCCGTCTGCCTCGGGCTCGTCGACACCGGCCAGTGGACCCGCCGCCACGCGGCCGCGGACTCCGGCCTGTCGTACGAGGAATGGCAGACGGAACTCGCCGAGGACCGGGGCATCGCGCTGGGCCGCCTCGGCCGGGCCGAGGAGGTCGCGTACGCGGTCGTCGCCCTGCTCTCGCCCCGCGCCTCCTACATCACCGGCACCAGCATCGACGTCTGCGGCGGCGTCGGCCGCTCCATCCTCTGAGGAGACCACCATGCGTCACGACAACGGAGGCGATCTCCTCGTCACCGTCCTGCGCGAACTCGGCATCGACACCGTCTTCGGCATCGTCAGCGTCCACAACCTGCCGCTCGTCGAAGCCGTCGACCGCGAGCTGCGCTTCGTGCCCGTGCGGCACGAGGCATCAGCCGTCAACGCCGCCGACGCCTACGGCCGCGTCCGGGGCTCCCTCGGCTGCGCCCTGACCTCCACCGGCACCGGCGCGGGCAACGCCGCCGGATCGCTGATCGAGGCGCTCAGCGCGGGCAGCTCCGTGCTGCACGTCACCGGTCAGGTGGAGAGCGAGTTCCTGGGGAGCGGCCGGGGATTCATCCACGAGACCAAGGACCAGCTCGGCATGCTCCAGGCCGTCTCCGCGTACGCCGCGAGCGTGCCGGACGCCACACAGGCGGGCCGGATCCTGCGCGAGGCGGCCCGCTCGGCCCTGACCGCGCCCGGCGGCCCCGCCAGCGTGGAGTGGCCGATCGACCTCCAGTACGCCGCGCAGACCGACGAACCCGCCGAGTACGCGGAGAGCGCCCCGGTGGCTCCCATGAAGGGCGAACTCGCTGCCGCGGGAGTCCTCCTGGCCTCCGCCCGCCGCCCGCTCGTCTGGGCCGGCGGCGGCGCGAACACCGCCCGCGGCGAGCTGGCCCGGCTGCTGGAGGCGACCGGCGCCGGACTGATCACCTCGAACTCCGGCCGCGGCAGCGTCCCCGAGGACCACCCGCAGGTCATCGGGAACTTCGCCACCACACCGGCGGTGCGCGCCCTCCTCAAGGACGCGGACGTCCTCCTGACCATCGGCACGCACTTCCGGTCGAACGAGACCGCGGACTACACCCTGGAACTCCCCGGGGCCCACATCCAGATCGACGTCGACGCGGCTGCCCTCGGCAGGGTCCACCCGGTCACCCACGCGCTGCACGGTGACGCGGCGGGCGCCCTGACGGCCCTGGTTCCGCACGCCGTGACCGCCGAGCCCGGCTGGACGGACCGCGTCGGAGCCGTACGTACCGAGGTACGCGCGATCCTGCACGACAACATCGGCCCGCAGGCCGCGATCTGCGACGCGATCCGCGCCGCTCTTCCCCGCGAGGCCGTCGTCGCCCGCGACGTCACCATCCCCTCCAGCAGCTGGGGCAACCGGCTCCTGGAGATGTACGACCCGAAGGACAACGTCTTCCCACGAGGCGGAGGCATCGGCCAGGGACTGGGCATGGGCATCGGCGCGGCGCTCGCGCGGCCCGGCACGCCCACCGTCGTGATCGCGGGCGACGGCGGACTCGCCGTCCACCTCGGCGAACTCCTCACCCTCGCCCAGGAACGGCCCCGTCTGACCCTGATCGTCTTCAACGACGGCGGCTACGGAGTCCTCCGCAACATGCAGGACCACCACAGCGAGCGCCGCTCGGGGGTCGACCTCACCACCCCCGACTTCGAGCTCCTGGCCCGCGCCTGCGGCCTGCCGTACGCCCGCATCTCCGCCGAGGAGCACGCGGGCCCGGTGCTCGACGAAGCCATCGCCTCGGACGGCCCCACGCTCGTCGAGGTCGACCTCGACACCCTCGGCCCGATGAAGAACCCGTTCACCCCGCCCGTCAGGATCCCGGGCCAGTAACCCGGCCGACCGAACCGCCGGCAAGGAGGCAACAGACCATGAGCGAGGATTCGCTGCGGCTGACCGTCCGTCGTATGACCTGGGAGGCCGAAGGCGTCCTGTCCGTCGAACTGACCCACCGTGACGGCAAACCCCTGCCCGCCTGGACCCCCGGCGCGCACCTCGACGTCCACGCCGGCGGCCAGGTCCGCCAGTACAGCCTGTGCGGCGACCCGCACACCCCGGACGTCTACCGCATCGGTGTACTCAACGAACTCGCTTCGCGAGGCGGTTCACGTTTCGTGCACACCCAGCTGCGGCCGGGCCAGGAGATCACGGTCTCCGGGCCGCGTAACCACTTCGTGCTGGAAGACGTTGACTCCTACGTGTTCGTCGCCGGCGGAATCGGCATCACCCCACTGCTGGCGATGGCCCGGGAGGCTGCCCACAGGGGAGCCCGGTGGCGCATGGTCTACGGCGGCAGGAGCAGGGCCTCCATGGCGTTCACCGGCGAACTCGCCGCGCTGGGCGGCGATGTCACGCTCGTCCCGCAGGACGAACAGGGTCACATCGACCTGGACTCCGCGCTCGCCGGGCTGCCCGAGGACGCCCTGGTGTACTCCTGCGGGCCCGAGCCTCTGCTCGCGGCCGTCGAACAGCGCTGCCCCGCGGACCGGCTGCGCCTGGAGCGGTTCGCCGCGCCGACGGTGGAACGCACCGGCGACGACGAGGCGTTCGAGGTCGAGTGCCGCACCTCCGGGACGACGCTCACCGTCGGTGCCGGGACCTCCGTCCTGGAGGCCGCCGAGAGCGCCGGCCTCACCGTGAACAACTCGTGCCGCGACGGCATCTGCGGTTCCTGCGAGACCCGGGTGCTCGAAGGCACGCCGGACCACCGTGACTTCCTCCTCAGCGAGGCCGAACGGGCCGCGAACACCACGATGATGATCTGCGTCTCGCGGTGCGCCTCCGGCCGGCTCGTCCTCGACCTCTGACACTTCCCCCGCACTTTCAGGAGACACCGTGACCGACACCTGGCCCTACCTGGACGTCCACCAGTCCCGTACGCACGAGCCGACCCCCTACGAGTGCACACTCGCCGCCACCCTCGAAGAGGTCTACACCCGCGAGGGCCACGAGCTCGCCGACGTCGTGCGCGGGCTCAACGCCCGCCAGGTCCACGCCGCCGACGGCAGCCCGTGGACCGAGGAATCCTTCCGCGCCGAGATGAACCGACTGGGAGCCTGACCATGACGCTGTCGTCCTCCGCCACCGCGGACCACATCTACGCCACCGGTCTGCGCAACCAGTGGCACCCGGTCGTCCCCTCGCACTTCGTGGCCCCCGGTGCGATGCGCAAGGTGACCGCGCTCGGCGAGCAGTGGCTGCTGTTCCGGCGCTCCGACGGCATCCTGTCGATGCTCGCCGACCGCTGCCCGCACCGCGGTGCCCCGCTCTCGCTCGGCAAGCACCTCGGTGACCGGGTCGCCTGTTGGTACCACGGCGTCGAGGTCGAGTCCGACGGCACCGTCTCCTCCGTGCCCGGGCTGCCCGGTTGCAGCCTGGAGGGCAAGAAGCTGGTGACCTCGCTGCCGGTGCGCGAGGTCGCGGGCGCGATCCTCGCCTACTTCGGGGACGAGGAGCACCCCGAGCCCGTCGAGCTGACCCTGCCGGAGCCGCTGACCGACCCCGGCGTGGACGCGTTCCTCTGCTACGCGGAATGGGACGCGCCCTGGCGGTACGCCGTGGAGAACCTGCTCGACCCCATGCACGGCGCGTTCCTGCACCACGACTCGCACACCATGTTCGACGGCGACACGACGGCCAGGTTCCGCATCCGGGAGACCGACCGCGGCTACTTCTTCGAGAAGACCGACCAGCGCGGCGTCAACTTCGACTGGGTGGAGCTCTGCCGCACCGGAGTGGACTGGGTCGACCTCTCGATCCCGTACCCGCCGTCGGCCGGTCCCGGTGGTCCCTTCGGCATCGTCGGCATGGTCTGCCCGGTGGACGAGCGGCGCAGCGGCGTCTTCTTCTGGCGCTACCGCCGTGTCGAGGACTGGCAGCGCGCCTCCTGGCGCTTCCTGTACCGGACGCTGATCGAGCAGCGCCACTGGGACGTCCTGGAACAGGACCGCGTCATGCTGGAGGCCATGCCGGCGGACGCCGACCAGCAGGAGAACCTCTACCAGCACGACCTGGGCGTGGTGCGGCTGCGCCGCCTCTACCGCGCGGCGGCCGAGGCGCAGTCGACGGCCGGAGCCTGAGGGACCGCCCGTACGTCCCCGTGACCGCAGCGGCGAGCGCCACCGCCGCTGCGGTCACGTGCGCACGGGCAGCGCCGCGGCGAAGTCCTGCTCGTCCTGGATCAGGGAACAGGGCGTCCACCTCACCGAGGGGGGCGGGAGCCCATGTGCCGAAGGGTGCCGGGATGCGTGTCATGCCCGCCGTCCTCCCCCGATCCCCGCGGTCCGGCGACGGTGTCCGTGGGGCCGTCGGCCGCCCGGTCCCGTTCCAGGTGCGAGTGGACGCGGCGCAGCAGGGAGGCGAACAGTTCGCGTTCCTCGGGGCTCAGCGGGGCGAGCAGGTCCGCCTCGGTGGCGGACACCTCGGCGTCGAGCCGTGCCAGTGCGCGTCTGCCCGCCGCTGTCAGGGCGACCTCGATCCGGCGGCGGTCCGAGGGGTCGCGGGCGCACACGACGTATCCGGCCGCGTCCAGGTCCGTGACGGTCCTGGTCAGATCGCTCTGGTTCATGTCCAGTCGTGAGGCGAGATCGCCCTTGGACAGCCTGCCGGTCTCGTCCAGCATGGCCAGGATGGTCAGGTGCCACAGCCGCAGCCCGTGAGCCGTCAGCGTGGCGGTGAGGCTGCGGCGTGCGGCCTTGCCCGCCGCGTACATGAGATAGGCGTTGAGGCTCAGCACGCCCGTCGGCGTCACGCCCGCGGCCCGGGGCCCGTGCGCCGTCCCCGGCACGCTCGGCTGGTGCATGGTTCGTCCTGACGTGACGACGGCCGGCAGGAGACCGGGAGGTCAGGGCCGGCCGGTGAGGTAGCCGCCCATCGAGGTGAAGTACTCGGCCGCGGGAAGCTCCTGGCCGTCCTCCGTACGCACCCGGGTGACGGCCAGACCGCGGTTGCGGCCGGTCCGGGCGTCCGCCCCGGCGACGATCACCATTCCGTCGCCCTCGCGGTAGAAGATCCTTCCGGGCGTGCCGCCGTAGCGACCCTCGGACACGACCGCCGTCACGATCTCCAGACGCCTGCCCCTGTGGTGGGTGAACGCGCTGGGGTACGGGGCGGACTGCGCACGCACGAGCCGCGCGAGGTCCTCGGCCGGCCAGTTCCAGTCGATGCGGATGTCCTCCTCGGCGCGCTTGTGGAAGAAGCTCGCCAGGGACCGGTCCTGCCGGGTGAATTCCGTGTGTCCGGAGGCGATGAGGTCGAGTGCCTCCGTGGTGACGGGGGCGATGAGTTCGACGGTCCTGTGGAACAGGTCCGTCGCCGTGTCGGCAGGTCCGACCTCCACCGCGCGCTGCACCACGATGTCGCCGGCGTCGAGTTCGGCGTCCATCATGTGCGCGGTCACGCCCACCTCGCGCTCACCGTTGATCAGTGCCCAGATCAGGGGCGAGAAACCCGCGTACTTCGGGAGCAGCGAATCGTGCACGTTGAGTGTGCCGTGCCGGGGGAGCCCGTAGATGTGCGGGGGAATCCACGTACGCCAGTTGTTGGCCACGATGATGTCCGGCTCCGCCTCCTTGAGACGGGTGAACAGCTCCTCGTCGTCGGGCCGGTTGCGGATCAGGACGGGCACGCCGTTCTCCTCGGCGAGGTCGGCGACCGAGTCGCTCCAGATCTTCTCGTACGCGTGCTCGCTCCTGGGATGCGTCACCACCAGCGCCACGTCATGTGCGGAGTCCAGGAGAGCTCGCAGGGTCCGGTGCCCCCAGGTCTGATAGCCGAACATGACGACCCGCACAGGTTCCTCCTCGGAACGACGATGACGCTTAGTAAAGCAAGGCTAACCTAAGCATGCAATGCCTATCGCTTCAGGGCGAGTTGACTGCGGATCACCCGGTGTCCGTCCGGATTGCCCTGTCGACAGAGTGCAATGATGAGGTTAGCTTTACCTAAGTTTCACCCCGGCTGCCGCTCAGTCGGTGTGCTGTGTTCCGCTTTCCCCACGTCCGCCAAAGCGGCTGCCCCCGCCCGATGGGAGTGACATGTCACAGGCTTCACCCGACGACGCACCACCGGTCCACGACCTCATAGGAATCGGCTTCGGACCGTCCAATGTGGCCATGGCGATAGCGCTCACGGAGCGCAACGAACGCGTCGGCAGGCAGCAGGCCGTCACCGCTCACTTCTTCGAGAAGCAGCCGCGGTTCGGCTGGCATCGCGGGATGCTGATCGACGACGCCACGATGCAGGTGTCCTTCCTCAAGGACTTGGTGACGCTGCGGAACCCGTCGAGCGAGTTCAGCTTCCTCTGCTACCTGCAGAGCCAGGGGCGTCTGGTCGACTTCGTGAACGGCAAGAGCCTCTTCCCGCTGCGGGTCGAGTTCCACGCCTACTTCGAATGGGCCGCCGCCCGGGTGGACGACATGGTGTCCTACGGGCACGAGGTCACCGATGTCCGGCCGGTCGTGCACGAAGGTGTCGTGGAGTACGTGGACGTGACCTCCCGTTCGGGGTCGGAGACCGTGGTCCACCGGGCGCGGAACCTCGTGATCGGCACGGGCCTGCGGCCGCAGATGCCCGACGGGATCAAGCGTACGGACCGGATCTGGCACACCTCCGACCTGCTGGCCCGGGTGGACGGCCTGGACGGGGCCGAGCCGCCGTCCCGCTTCGTCGTCGTCGGGGCGGGTCAGAGCGCGGCCGAGAACGTGGCCTATCTGCACCGCCGCTTCCCGGAGGCCGAGGTCTGCGCGGTCTTCTCGCGCTACGGCTACAGCCCCGCCGACGACAGCGGTTTCGCCAACCGGATCTTCGACCCGGACGCGGTCGACGAGTACTTCACCGCCCCGGACGAGACCAAACGCAGACTGATGGGCTATCACGGCAACACCAACTACGCCGTGGTGGACATCGACCTCATCGACGACCTCTACCGCACGGCCTACCAGGAGAAGGTCCTCGGGACCGAGCGGCTGCGCTTCCTCAACGTCTCCCGGGTCGTCGACGCCGTCGAGACACCCGACGCGGTCCGCACCACGGTCGAATCGCTGGTCACCGGGGAACGGACGACGCTGGACGCCGATGTGGTCGTCTACGCCACCGGCTATCTGCCCGCCGACGCGCTCGGCCTGCTCGGCGACATCGCGGAGCACTGCCTGCTCGACGACCAGGGGAGGGTCCGTGTCGAGCGCGACTACCGCGTGGCGACCGATCCCGGACTGCGGTGCGGCGTCTATCTGCAGGGCGGCACGGAGCACACCCACGGCATCACGTCGTCCCTGCTGTCGAACACCGCGATCAGGGTCGGCGAGATCCTCGACTCGGTCGTGGAGCGAGGGCAGAGGGACGCGCCCGGCCGGCCTCACGACGCGGTCGGAGGGGTGGGCGCTCCTCTCTGAGGCGGGCTCCTCCCGGGCTGGTCCTCCGGGGCGGGTACGGTCCTCCGCCCCGGCCGTTCGCGCCGGCCTTACGTCCCCGCCACCCGGCCCGCCGGTGAAGCCGACGGGCCGGGACGGGTGTTCAGCCCGGGATCCGCGACCGGCCGCCCCGCGCCGCGGCCACCAGTTCGGGCAGCGTCGCCAGCTTGACCCGGGGACGGCCGTCGCGGCGCCCCCGGGCGAGCTCGGCACGCTCGATCTCCGCCAGGCCACGGGCGTCCACGATCCGCCGGTTACGGCGCCGCACGAGGCGCTGGAACGCCTTGGCCCCCTGCTTCGGCGTGGGCAGAGAGCCGCCGACAGCATCGTCGAGCAGCGTGCCCACGGTCTCGGCGGCGCAGGTCCGGTTGGCCCCGATGCCGCCCGAGGGGCCGCGCTTGATCCATCCCACGACGTACGTCCCCGGCCGGCCCGTCACCCGGCCGCCGTCATGCGGAACGGTGCCCGTCGCCTCGTCGAACGGCAGCCCGGCGACCGGCAGTCCACGCTGACCGACGGCCCGCAGGAGCAGCCCGGCCGGTATCTCCCGGCCGTCGTCGCCGCTCACCCGCACCGCGCGGACACCGCCGTCACCGAGCGCCTCCACCGGCGCGGAGTGGAAGCGGAACACGATACGGCGCCCCGCGGGCGGCGGGCGCGACCAGTCCACCTCCTCGCGGGCGACGTCCGCCAGCAGCGCGGCCCTTTCACCGGGCTTCGCCGCGTCGATCGCCGCACCGGTCCTCGGGTCGTGGCCGTCGACGACCAGCTCCACACCGGGCAGGTGCTTGAGCGCGAGGAGCTCCGACCTGGTGTACGCCGCGCCCTCGGGTCCCCGCCGCCCGAGCAGCACCACCTCGCGCACCGAGCCCGCGCGCAGGGCCTCCAGCGCGTGGCCGGCGATGTCCCCGGCCGCCAGCGCGTCGGGGTCCGAGACCAGGATCCGCGCCGCGTCGAGGGCCACGTTTCCGTTGCCGACCACGACGACCCGCTCCGCGGACAGGTCCACGGCGTCCGGAGCGACCTCGGGGTGGGCGTTGTACCAGGAGACGAACGTCGTCGCGCAGATGCTGCCGGGCAGGTCCTCGCCGGGTATCCCGAGCCGGCGGCCGGCCGACGCGCCGACGGCGTAGATCACCGCGTCGTGGTGTGCGGCGAGTTCCTCCGGAGTGATGTCCTTGCCCACCTCGAGGCCGAGGCACATACGCACCCTCGGATGCGTGTGGAACCTGGCGAACGTGTCTCCGGCCTTCTTCGTGGACAGGTGGTCGGGCGCCACACCGTAGCGGATGAGCCCGCCCGCGACCGGCAGCCGGTCGATCAGCGTGACCTCGGCGCCCGTGTGCAGCAGCAGGTCCTCGGCGGCGTACATCCCCGCCGGTCCCGTGCCCACGACCGCGACCCGGAGCGGCCCGAAGTCCGACGGCAGGCTGCGGTCGAAGGACGGCTCCCCCCACACGTGGAAGTTCGGCCCCCCGGGGGCCGGCGCGGGCTCCCGGTCCGCGAAGTACGCCGCGTTGAGAGGGCCGTACTCCTTCTGCGAGGAGGGGAGACTGTCCACCGGGAAGACGGCCTCCACGGGGCAGGCGTCGGCGCAGGCGCCGCAGTCGATGCAGGACTTCGGGTCGATGTACAGCATCTCCGTCCGGCCGAAGTCCGGTTCCTCCGGGGTCGGGTGGATGCAGTTCACGGGACACACCGAGACACAGGTGGCGTCGCCGCAGCACGTCTGGGTGATGGCGTAGGTCATCTCGTCCGCTCAGATCAGATGGGCACGCTTGTAGAACGCCAGGGCGGGCTTGGTGAGCAGCCGGGCCGAGGCCAGGAACTCCATGAGGCCCGAACAGCTCGAGCGCATCATCGACTTGTGGTGCTCGTTGGCCTTCGCCTCGCCGAGGGCGCGCTTGCCGTCGAGTCCGGCGTTGGCGTAGACGTCCTTGTTCACCATGCTGGTGACGATCACGTACGACGCGATCGCGATGACCAGTGCGTTGATCCGCCGTCGCACCGGGCCCGCGCCGCTGAGGTGCTTGCGGGTCTCCGCGCGGGCGAACTTCATGTGCCGGGATTCCTCGACGACATGGATGTTGTTGATGGTGCGCACGAAGGGCACGACCCGCTCGTCCCGCATCCAGTCGCGCTGCATGACGTCGAGGACCTCCTCGGCGACGAGGATCGCCGCGTACGCCGCCTCGCCGAACGCGAGCGTCTTGAACGCCCGCCCGAGCTCCACCGCGAGCCGGTGCGGCCGGTAGGGCGGGGCGCCCAGCTTCTGCGCGCCGCGGGCGAACATGATCGAGTGCCGGCACTCCTCGGCTATCTCGGTCAGTGCCCACTGGACGTCCGCGCTGGTGGGGTCCTTCGCGTAGACGTCGCGCAGGACCATCTGCTGGAGGATCATCTCGAACCAGATGCCGGTGCTGGCCACCGAGGCGGCTTCCTGGCGCGTCAGTTCCTTGCGCTGGTCCTCGGTCAGCTCGCCCCAGTACGCGGTGCCGTACAGGGTGCTCCACTCGGGGCTCGCACCGTGGAAGTCCTTGTCCAGCGGTGTGTCCCAGTCGACCTCCGTGGCGGGGTCGTACGCCAGCGTGGCCGCCGAGTCGAGCAGGCGCCGGGTGAGATGGTCCTCGGGCGGCCGGTCTTCGGCATCCGGCCGAACAGTGCTGCTTGCCATGGTGCGGCTCCTCGGTTCGTCAGTGATGTTCCTTGGCGCTGTCACATGTGCGATGCCGGTGACGGGCCGTCATATGCCGGACTGCCGACCGGAGATGGCGGCAGCCGTGAGCAAGGGACCGGCGCCGGGCCCGGCCGGACGGCCTTCCGCCCTCCTTGTTAGACGGAAGGTATAGCAAGGCGGCCGGGTGGGCCTACCCCCCGGTAAGAAATGTGTGCGCATCCCCGCGACATCTCCTCTCGCGTGCCCGTGCGCACGCGTTCCTGTCCGCCGGCGCCACGGGCGGGGAAGAGGTGTCTGTTCGTGATGTCGAACATCGTTCGCGATTTCAGCGCGAGTCATTGACGCGACGTTTCCCCGGGCCTACGGTCCCGTCCGAAGTGGCGGTCACACGTCGAAATATCGAACGTACCGCCTCCCTTCACGCGTCCCCGCACCTCAGAGACGAGCCGAGACGAGCCGCCATGCAACCACCCCTCCTCAGCCGGCGCCGAGCCCTCGCGGGCGGTGCCGGTGCCCTGGCCGCCGCCGGAGCCCTGGGCTCCCTGTCCGGATGCGCCGCACCGGCGACCGCCGCGGGTCCGGGACAGACCCTGCTGCGGTACTGGCACCTGTTCGGCGGCGGCGACGGCGTCAACATGCAGGGGATGCTGGACGACTTCCGGTCCGGGCACCCGGAGATCGCCCTGGAGTCCTCGACCCTGCAGTGGGGCGCCCCGTACTACACCAAGCTCGGCATGGCCGGCGCAGGGGGACGGGCCCCGGAACTCGCCGCCCTGCACCTCGCCCGGCTCGCGGGCTTCGCCCCCGGCAGGCTCCTCGACCCGTTCGACCTCGACCTCCTGGCCGAACGCGGCATACGGGAGGAGGACTTCCCGCCGGACATCTGGCGCCGGGGCCAGGTGGGCGGCGAGCAGTACGCGGTACCGCTCGACACCCACCCCTTCGTCCTCTACTACCAGACCGAGGTCTGCGAGAAGGCCGGACTCATGTCGGGCGGCCGGCTCAAGCCGATCAGCGGCGCGGAGGATTTCGCCGACGCACTGCGCGCCGCGAAGAAGGCGACCGGGCAGCCGGGGCTCGTGACCGAGACGCTCGGGCCCGACTGCATCACCCCCTGGCGTCTCTTCTCCAGCTTCTACGCCCAGACCGGCGGCAAGGTGCTCTCCGCGGACGGGAAGCGCCTCGCGCTCGACGACGCCAAGGCGCTGCGGGTACTGGAGTACCTGGCCCGGCTCATCGAGGAGGGGCTGATGGTGCGCCGCGTCGACTACGTGGGATCCATCGGCGTCTTCAACGGCGGGAAGACCGCCTTCCACCTCAACGGTGAATGGGAGATCAGCACCTTCAAGACCACCGGGCTCCCGTTCTCCATGACCCGCATACCCGCGCTCTTCGGCACCGCGGCCACGCAGGCCGACTGCCACGCCTTCGTCCTGCCGCACCAGGCGGACCGCGGGGGAGCCCCGAACGAGGCGGCCCATACCCTCGTCGCCTGGATGCTGAAGCACTCCGTGGCCTGGGCCGAGGGCGGGCACGTGCCCGCCTATCTGCCGGTGCTCGACGATCCGGCCTACCTCGCCCTGAAGCCGCAGTCCGAGTACCGCACCGTGATCGACGACGTGGCGCTGGACGAGCCCGCGTGGTTCACCGGCTCCGCCTCCCGGCTGTGGATCGAGCTCGGAGCCGTGTTCTCCGGGGTCCTCACCGGCTCCAGGAGCCCGCGCAACGCCCTGACCGAGGCCAAGGCCCGGCTGCGGACACTCCTCGACACCCGTAACCCCCTCCCGGGAGCCGCGTCATGACCTCCACCACCGCGGCGGCGCCGGCACCTGTGGCGAAGCCCGCCGAGGGTGCGGCCGGGCGTCCGGCCCGTGCCGTGCACAGGAAGTGGACCGAACACGGCCTGGTGTTCATCGCGCCCTTCCTCCTCGTGTACGCCATGTTCCTGCTCTGGCCGCTGATATCAGGCCTGGGCATGAGCCTGACCAGCGAGAACATCACAGGCGCCGAAGGGGAGTTCGTCGGCCTCGACAACTACGCCGAGGCCGTGCGCGACCCCGAGGTGTGGTCCTCGCTGTGGAACACCGTCTGGTTCACGGTCCTGTCCACCGTCCCGCTCGTCGTCGTCGGTCTCGTCCTGGCGCTGCTCGCCCATCAGCTGCGCGTCGTGCAGTGGCTGTGGCGGCTCAGCTGGTTCGCACCGTTCCTGCTGCCGTCCGGGGTCGTCTGCCTGCTGTTCTTCTACATGATCCTGCCGTCCGACTTCGGCCTCGCCGACCAGATGCTCGCCGCCGTCGGGCTGAAGCCGGAGATCGGCTGGCTGACCGACGAGCGGTACGCCATGCTCAGTATCGTGGCCACCACCGTCTGGTGGACCGTCGGCTTCAATTTCCTGCTGTATCTCGCCGCCCTGCAGGCCATTCCGGCGCATCTGTACGAGGCCGCCGAACTGGACGGGGCGGGCGCGGGGAAGCAGCTCTGGCACATCACCCTGCCGATGCTCCGCCGCACCACCGGACTGGTAGTGGTTCTCCAGGTGCTGGCCTCGCTGAAGATCTTCGACCAGGTCTACCTCATGACCGGCGGCGGTCCCGACGACTCCACCCGGCCGATCCTCCAGTACGTCTACCAGCAGGGCTTCACGGGCTACCGCATCGGCTACGCCTCCGCCGTCTCGTACATCTTCTTCGCCCTGATCCTGACCGTCTCCCTGGTGCAGCCGCTGCTGTCCCGGCGCCGAGCTGAGGAGGCCGCGAAGTGAGCGGTTCCACCACCGTCACCACCCGCCCCACCCCACGGCGGGAGCGGTCCGCCGATGCCGGGGGCCGCCGCCCGCGCTGGACGCCCGGCAGGATCGTCCTCCTCGTCATCGCCCTGTTTCTCACCGCGGCCTGGCTCCTGCCGCTCGCCTGGGCCGTCGCCACCTCCCTGAAGCCGGAGGGCGACACGACGAAGACACCGCTGTCCTGGATCGGCTCGCGCGTCACCTTCGACGCGTACACCAAGGTCTGGGAGTCCGGCGACCTGATGGTCTGGCTCATGAACTCGGCGTACATCTCCGTGATGACCACGCTGCTGACCGTCGTGACCTGCGCGATGGCCGCCTACGGATTCACCCGCACCGACTTCCGCGGCCGACGGCTGATCTACGGTCTGGTGCTCGCCGGCATCATGGTGCCCCCGCAGGTGCTCATCGCGCCCCTGTTCCGGGAGATGGTCCAGCTCGGCCTCGTCGACACCTACTGGGGCGTGATCCTGCCCCAGGTCGCCGTACCCGCCATGGTGTTCATCCTGGTGAAGTTCTTCGAGGGCGTGCCCCGGGAACTGGAGGAGGCCGCCTTCTGCGACGGCGCCGGCCGGTGGAGGGTGTTCTGGACGATCGTCATCCCGCTGTCCCGGCCCGTGCTGGCGGCCGTGGCGATCTTCACCTTCATCTCCACCTGGAACAACTTCCTCTGGCCGTTCCTCGTGACCACCGATCCGGGCGGCATGACCCTGCCCGTGGGCCTCGTCAACGTCCAGTCGACCTTCGGTGTGCGATACGCGCAGATCATGGCCTCGCTCGTGATCGCGGGGATGCCGCTCCTGATCGTCTTCGCCTTCTTCCAGCGGCAGATCGTGCGCGGGATCGCGCACACCGGTCTCGCCGGCCAGTAACGGTCGCGCCACAGCTGACGGCCCGTACGGACGGCACCACGTCCGTCCGGGCCGTCAGGCGATCTCCGTGCCCCGCGCGAGCAGCAGCGCCACATCCGCCGCGGCCACCAGCACCGTCCCCGCGAGCGCGGCCTTGCGCCACGCCCTGACCGGCCGTGGACCTGCGTACGCCGTCGTCGCCGCCACGGTGCAGAGAGCCACACCGGAGAGAACGGCGACACCCCGTCCGCTCGGCGTCCCCGCGGGGCCCAGGACCAGCACCGCGGTGGCCGCCACCAACGGAAGGGGCAGCAGGAACCGGGTGCGGGCCGGGCCCAGCCGCTGGGGCAGACCGCGGATGCCCGCCCGCAGGTCCTCCTCGATGTCCGGCAGCACGTCGCCCAGATGGGCCGCGACACCGAGCAGCGCACCCGCCGTCACCGCCCACCAAGCGGGCCAGGGGCTCCCCGGAAGGCTCAGGGTGACCAGACACGGAAGGGCGCCGAAGCCGATCGCGTACGGAAGCCAGGACACCACCGTCCCCTTGAGCCTCAGGTTGTACGCCCACGCCGCGACGACCCCGGTCAGATGCGCCGCACCCGCCGCTCCACCGCACGCGAGCGAGAGCAGCGCGCACAGGAGCAGCGCGGTGAACGCCGCGCCCCACACGGCACTCCGGCTCACGGCGCCCCGGGCCACCGGCTTACCCGGCCGCGCGGCCTCGGCGTCGCGCAGGGCGTCGATCGCGTCGTTGCACCACCCCACGGAGAGCTGCCCGGTCAGCACGGCGGCGAAGACCAGCACCCTACGGCCGCTCCCCGGACCCGAGCTGACGGCCAGCGCGGAGACGAGCACGGTCACCGCCACCACCGGGCCCGGATGGCAGGACAGCGCGAGCCCCGCCCACGGGCCGTACGGGCGGAGGGCGGGCGCGTGCGCCGAGGGCCGGTCCGTGGTGTCCACGGGGCGATCGTAAGGACACCGAGGCGTAGGAACACGGCAGCCGCGCGTGGCATGTGCTCCGATTTGCCCCGTTCTGTAGGCAGGATGTGGGGCATGACCTTTCCCAAGCGGTGGCCAGGGTGACCCGGATCGCGGCCGTGCACGGAGTCCTGCCACCGCACCGCCACACCCAGGGCGACGTCACCGACATGGTGGCGCGCACCTGTCTGCCCACCGGCACCGACCGCCGCGTGCTGGACCGGATCCACGCCAACGCGGGCGTGCGCGCCCGGAACACGGTGCTGCCCCTGGAGCGCTACGGCGAACTGGACGGCTTCGGGGCCGCGAACGACGTGTTCATCGGAGCGGCGGTCGACCTCGGAGCCGAAGCCGTCCGAGGCGCGCTGCGCAAGGCCGGACTGCGCCCCGCCGATGTGGACCTGCTGCTGTTCACCTCGGTCACGGGGATCGCCGCCCCCTCCGTCGACGCACGGCTCGTCGGGCGTCTCGGTCTTCGCCCCGACGTGAAGCGGCTCCCGGTCTTCGGGCTGGGCTGCGTCGCCGGAGCCGCCGGGGTGGCGCGGTTGCACGACTACCTGCACGGCCGGCCCGGCCAGGTGGCGGTGCTGCTCTCGGTCGAGCTCTGCTCCCTGACCTTCCAGCGGGACGACGCGAGTCCCGCCAACCTGGTGGCCACCGCGCTGTTCGGCGACGGCGCCGCGGCGGCGGTCCTCGTCGGCGACGGCCACCGGACGCCGGTGGACGGCCCGGAGGTGGTGGACACCCGCAGCCGCCTGTACCCGGACACCGGGCACGTCATGGGCTGGGACATCCGCGGCTCCGGCTTCAGGGTGGTCCTCGACCCGGCCGTCCCCGACGTCGTACGCCGATATCTGGCCGAGGACGTCAGCGGCTTCCTGCAGGAGCACGGGCTGAAACCGAAGGACGTCGCCCGCTGGGTCTGCCATCCCGGCGGCCCCAAGGTCCTGGATGCCGTCACCGACGTCCTGTCCCTGCCCGAGGGCGCCCTGGACGTCACCTGGCGTTCACTGGCAGAGGTCGGCAACCTGTCGTCGTCCTCGGTCCTGCACGTCCTGCGGGACACGATGGAGCAGCGGAGACCCGAGCCCGGAACGCCCGGTCTGCTGATGGCCATGGGCCCCGGCTTCTGCTGCGAACTGGTGCTGCTGCGCTGGTAGTCCGGAGGAACACATGATCTGGTACACGGCCCTCGTGCTGGCCGTCGCGGCCGAACGACTGGCCGAGCTCGCGGTGGCGCTGCGCAACGCCCGCTGGAGCCTGGCCCGGGGCGGCACCGAAGCGGGGCGTGGACACTACCCGGTGATGGTGGCCCTGCACACCGGGCTGCTCGCCGCGTGTCTCGCCGAGACATGGCTGGCCGGCCGCCCGTTCGTGCCCTGGTCCGGCTGGGCCATGGTCGCGGTGGTGGCCGCCGCGCAGGGACTGCGCTGGTGGTGCGTCCGCACGCTGGGACGCCGCTGGAACACCCGGGTGATCGTCGTCCCCGGTCTGCCCCTGGTGACCGGCGGGCCCTACCGGTGGCTGCGCCATCCGAACTACGTGGCGGTGGCCGCCGAGGGAGCCGCCCTGCCGCTGGTCCACGGCGCCTGGGTGACCGCCGTCCTGTTCACCGTGGGCAACGCGGCGCTCATGACCGTACGCATCCGGTGCGAGGACGGCGCGCTGGCCCGTCTCGTCGGAGCGGACGCACGCGCGTGATCGACATCCTGGTGGCGGGCGGCGGACCGGCAGGCCTCGCGGCGGCGATCCGGGCCGCCGCGGCAGGCCTGGAGGCCGTGGTGGTCGAACCCCGGCCCATGCCCGTGGACAAGGCCTGCGGTGAGGGAATCATGCCCAGCGGAGTGGCGGCGCTGCGCGCCCTGGGGGTCACTCCGGCCGGCAGCGAACTCCGGGGGATCCGGTACGTCGAGGGTCCCCGACAGGCCGAGGCGGCCTTCCGGGGCAGCCCCGGGCTCGGCGTCCGGCGCACAGAGCTCCACGCCGCCCTGCACCGGCGCGCCCAGGATCTCGGGGTACGCGTGGTCGCCGGCCGGGCGGCGGAGGTACGCCAGGGGCCCGACAGCGTCACGGCGGCGGGGCTGACCGCCCGCTGGCTGATCGTCGCCGACGGCCTGCACTCACCGCTGCGCCGTGCGCTCGGCCTGGAACGCCCCTGCTCGGCACCCCGCAGATACGGGCTGCGCCGGCACTACCGGACCGCCCCCTGGACGGACCTCGTGGAAGTCCACTGGTCGCGGTCGGGCGAGGCCTATGTGACACCGGTGGGGGAGGGACTCGTGGGCGTCGCCGTGCTCAGCCGCCACCAGGGTTCCCACGAGCAGCACCTCTCCGCCTTCCCCGCCCTGGCCCGCAGGCTCCGCGGACTGGAGGCGGGCCCCGTACGTGGCGCCGGCCCGCTGCGCCGGAGCGCGAGCGCACCGAGGGCCGGCCGGGTCCTGCTGGCCGGTGACGCGGCGGGCTACGTCGACGCGCTCACCGGCGAGGGCATCGCCCTGGCCGCGGCGACCGCCTCGGCGGCCGTCGACTGCCTCGCCGCGGGCCGGCCCGAGGCGTACCCCGCGCAGTGGGCGCGGCTGACGCGACGGCACCGCCTGCTCACCGGTGCGCTGCTGGGTGCCGCGGGACACCCCTGGACCGCCGGGCTGATCGTGCCCGCCGCCCACCGGATGCCCCGGCTGTTCGCCGCCGCGGTGCGCGCCCTGCAGTAGCCGCTGTCCCTGACGGGCCTCCGGCCGCCCCCTGCCACTCTGTCCGGGTGCCGCCCCGCCCTGGTTCCACGGTCACCTCCCTCGCCGCCCCGCGCGTACGGCGGGGCGGCGAGGAAGCGGGAAGCCGTGTAGAAAGGGGGACATGGCCGGACGCTACGGCCGCCCGCGTTCGTTTCTCCGGATGAGAAGCCTCGCTGGTCAGGTCTTTCTCCTGCAGGTGGCGATCGTGGTGCTGATCGTCGCTGCATCCGTGGCCGCGCTCGTGCTGCAGTCGCGGGCCGACAGCGAACGGGAAGCCCGTAATCGCTCGGTCGCCGTGGCCGAGACCTTCGCGAACGCCCCCGGCATGGAGGCCGCTCTGCGGACCCCCGATCCCACCGCCGTACTCCAGCCCAAGGCAGAGGCGGCGCGCAAGGGCTCGGGGGTCGACTTCATCGTCGTCATGAACCTCGATTCCGTCCGCTACACGCATCCGCTGCCCGACAGGATCGGCAAGAAGTTCGTCGGCACCGTGGGACCCGCCCTGGAGGGCCGTGTCGTCACCGAGAAGGTCCACGGAACCATCGGACCGCTCATCCAGGCCGTCGTGCCGGTGAAGGGTGCCAAAGGCCAGGTCCTGGGCCTGGTGTCCGCGGGCATCACCATCAAGAGCGTCAGCGGGGCCGCCGAGGACCAGTTCCCCCTCCTGTTCGGCTCGGCCGCGGGAATTCTGCTGCTCACCATGGGAGGCACCGCACTCGTCACCAGACGCCTGAAACGCCAGACCCATGGGCTCGGCCCGACCGAGATGACCCAGATGTACGAGCACCACGACGCCGTTCTGCACGCCGTGCGGGAGGGCGTGCTCATCGTCGGCGGCGGCGGGCGGCTTCTGCTGGCCAACGACGAGGCGCGAAGGCTCCTGCACCTGCCCCCGGACATCCAGGGCACCCCCGTGGCGGAGCTCGGGCTCGACCCGGTCACCACCGGACTGCTGACTTCGGGGCGCAGCGCGACCGACGAGGTGCACTCCGTGGGCGACCGCATCCTGGCCATCAGCCAGCGGGCCACGGACAGGCACGGCGGGCCGCCCGGGAGCGTGACGACCCTGCGTGACACCACGGAGCTGCAGGCGCTCACGGGCAGAGCCGCCGTGGCGCGCGGCAGGCTGAAGCTCCTCTACGACGCGGGCACGGAGATCGGCACCGCCCTGGATGTCGTACGGACGTGCGAGGAGCTGACGGAGTTCGCCACGGCGCGGTTCGCCGACTACGCCACCGTCGATCTGGCCGAGGGCGTGCTGCGCGGCGAGGAACCCACGACCGCCCGGGCCACCACCGACGGCCTGCGCCGATCGGCCTTCAGCGGCCCCCGCGACGACACGGGGCTCCACCCGCTGGGCTCGGTGGTCCGTTTCCTCGAGACCACGGACCTCGGGGCCGGCCTGCTCAGGGGTGAAGCCGTCCTCGACACCGATCTGGCGCGGCGTGCCGGCTGGCAGGAGCAGAACCCGGAACGCGCCGAGCGCATCGTGGAGAGCGGATTCCACTCGATGATGGCCGTCCCGATGCGGGCAAGGGGCGTGCTTCTCGGCGCGGCCCTGTTCTGGCGATCCCAGACCCCCGAGCCGTTCGAGGACGAGGACCTGTCCGTCGCGGAGGAGCTCGTCGCCCGCGCCGCGGTGAGCATAGACAACGCGCGCCGCTACTCCCGTGAGCACAACGTGGCGGTCACCCTGCAGCGCAGCCTGCTGCCGCAAGGGCTCCCCGACCAGAGCGCCATCGACGCCGCCTACCGGTACCTCCCCGCGCAGGCGGGGCTCGGCGGGCTCGGCGGTGTCGGCGGCGACTGGTTCGACATCATCCCGCTGCCCGGCGCCCGGGTCGCCCTCGTGGTGGGGGACGTGGTCGGGCACGGGCTGCACGCAGCCGCCACCATGGGCCGTCTGCGCACGGCGGTCCACAACTTCTCCACCCTGGACCTGCCTCCGGACGAGCTGCTGTGGCACCTGGACGAGCTCGTCGCCCGCATCGACCAGGACGAGTCGGCCGAGGGCTCGGAGGGAGGCGGCGTCACCGGGGCCACCTGCCTCTACGCGATCTACGACCCTGCGTCCGGACGCTGCACCATGGCCCGCGCCGGCCACCTCCAGCCGGTGATCGTCAGCCCCGAGGGCGAGGCAGTGTTCGCCGACGTCCCCGGCGGCCCGCCGCTGGGGCTCGGCGGCATGCCCTTCGAGACCCTCGACCTGGAGCTTCCGGAGAACAGCCGTCTGGTGCTCTACACGGACGGGCTCGTCGAGGACCGGCACCGCGACATCGACGAAGGGCTGGGAATGCTGCGCGAGACCCTGGCCGGACACCCCGACCGGACACCGGAGGAGACCTGTCAGGCCGTCCTCCGCGTCCTGGTGCCCGCCAAGGCCCGCGACGACATCGCGCTGCTCGTCGGACGCACCCGCCGTCTCGCCCCCGAGAACGTGGCCGAGTGGGACGTGCCCTCCGCTCCCTCCGCGGTCGCGCGCGTGCGCTCCGAGGTGTCCCGCAAGCTGAACGAGTGGGATCTGGTTGAGGAGGCCTTCACGACCGAGCTGATCCTCAGCGAACTGGTCACCAACTCCATCCGCTACGCCAACGGCCCGATCGGCGTTCGGCTGATCCGCGACAAGACGCTGATCTGCGAGGTGTCCGACCGCAGCAGCACCTCGCCCCATCTGCGCCAGGCGGCCAGCATGGACGAGGGGGGAAGGGGCCTGTTCCTCGTCGCCCAGCTGGCCGAACGCTGGGGCACCCGCTACACCGACGACGGCAAGGTCATCTGGACGGAACAGCTGCTGCAGCCGGAGATCAACGGCCCCGGGTGACGGAACACCGGCGGGTCACCGACGGCAGTCCAGGAACAGATGGGGCTCGGGCACCGCCCCAGGACGGTCCGGAGTGAAGACCGTTCCGGTCTCGTGCACGACGGTCAGCCCGGCATCGGTCGCGAGCGTCCTGAGCGCGTCGGGCCCGAAGCTGGTCACCCGCACCTCCTGGCCCATGAAGACGGTGCTCACGCCCTCCACATCCAGCGGCACGGTCGCCAGAACCAGATGACCGCCCGGCCTGAGCGCTTCCGCCAGACGGTGCACGAGCGCACGCTGCTCGTCGCGCGACATCTGCAGGAGCGAGAAGTAGACGCAGACGGCGTCGAAGCTCTCCTTCTCCAGGGGGACCTCCCGGATGTCCGCCCGGCGGAACGACGCCCCGGGAACCCGGCGGGACGCCAGGTCCACCATGACGGGCGAGACATCGACACCCAGCACCTCGTGCCCGGCGACCGCCAGGGTGTGGGCGGTCGGCCGGCCCGTCCCGCTGCCGACGTCCAGAATCCTGCTGTGCGGCGCCAGCCGCTCCAGCAGCCGGTTCAGCGAGTCGTGGTGCGCGGCCGAGCCGGCGAAGGCCGTCTCGTAGTCGGCTCCGATGGCGTCGAACGCCTCGGCTGCCGCGTGCTGGGGGTCCTCGGTCATGGATACGTCCCCTTCCGGACCGTGACTACGGGATACGCGCGACCGCGACGTAGACGCCGCTGAACTCCTGCTCGGGGGCCGACGTGCCGCGGAACCACTCGGGAGCCGTCACCAGACCCGGCTCGACGATGTCCAGGCCCTCGAAGAAGCCGGCGAACTCGGCGCGGGTGCGCAGAGCGAGCCGGATACCCCCCTTGCCGTACTCGGCCGCACCCTGTTCGCCGCGCTCGGGATTCACGTCCGAGGCTCCCTGCGACAGCACCACGTAACTGCCCGGCGCCAGGGCGGAAGCCAGTGTGCGCACGATGGCCCGCGGGTCCTGGTCGTCCGGGAGGAAGTGGAGAAGACCCAGGAGCGAGAGGGCGATGGGCCGGTCGAGGTCCAGGACCTCGCGGGCCGCCTCGATGATCGTGGCCGGTTCGAGCACGTCCGCGTGAACGTAGTCCGTGGCCCCTTCCGGACTGCCGATCAGGAGTGCCTCCGCGTGGCGCAGGACGAGCGGGTCGTTGTCGCAGTAGACGACCCGCGACCGCGGATCGATCTCCTGGGCGATCTGGTGCAGATTCGGCGCGGTCGGGATCCCCGTGCCGATGTCGAGGAACTGGCTGATCCCCTCGCCGGCCAGCCAGGCCGTCGCGCGGTTCATGAAGGCACGGTTCTGGAACGCGCCGGCCTTCGCCTCGGCCGGCAGGTGCCGTGCCACCGCCTGGTCCACCGGGTAGTTGTCCTTGCCACCGAGCAGCGAGTCGTACACGCGAGCCGAGTGAGGCCTGCTGGTGTCGATCGGGGGCCGGGGTGTCCCAGTCGTCATGACGCGCTCCGTCGCAGATGAGGTGAACCGCTCCGCCTGCGAAGTCTGCCACAGCAACTCACGGGTGGGAGGCTGCGGTTGACCTCCCACGGGCGACGGCTGCGGCCCCCGGGAACATGTCCCGGGGGCCGCGCACAGGCCGGGTCTCAGGGTGCGTCGACCAGGTGGTGCTTGGGCACGGTCACCGTGCGGGCACCGGGCTTGCCGCCCAGGACCACCTTCCGCAGGGCGCTGTTGTTGCCGAGGTCGGTCTCCTTGAGCCGTTTCTCCGGGTTCGCCAGCACCTGGATGTAGTACGTGCCGTTCGCCAGGCCGGTGATGTCGAAGGACTGGCCCGGAAGGTCCTGGGTGTACGTGTCACCGGAACCCACGTCGAGCACCTCCCGTACGGAGATGGAGTTCTCCTGGCCGCACGCCGTGGACAGATCGGTGTTGTCCGGGTGCCAGTTGGCGTTCTTCACCGTGTAGTCGACCGCGTCGGTGTTGGCCAGGCAGAAGGCCTCCTTGCCGCTGCGGACGGTCTCCTTCTGGTCCGCCTTCAGCAACCGGTAGCTCGCGAAGTCGGTGAAGTGCCAGTGCTCATGACCCGGACGGGGGTCCCATTCCATGGTGCCGGTCGGGGTGTAGCCGACCTGCTTGCCCGAGGCGTCGTAGAAGTACTGGTAGGCGTCCATCAGCTCGTTGCCCGGCTTGCGGAAGCCGTCCACGACCAGCTGTGCGGGGCCCGCGTTCCACACGTTGGCGCTGAAGGCCAGATAGTCCTTGCCCGGCGCGTCAGCGTCGCCCTGTCCGATGGTGATCCCGTAGGCGGGCAGGGAGCGCAGGTCGGGTTTGGGGACGTCCGGAACGGCCGCCCTGCCCGTCGGACGCTGCGCGTTCGGCTGTGCCGCGGGCGCCTGACGGGAGCCGTCCGTCCGCCCCGGCCCGTCACCCTGCGCCGACCGGAGACCTTCGCGCTTGGCGGCCCATGGCACGGCGGCGGGCGCCGGCGGGAGGGGGCCGTGGCCCACGTTGTACGAGGGGCCCGCACCGGTGGTCGCGGTCACCGGGGCGGGAGTGCGTGCTGCGGTGTGGCCGGCGTGGCCCGAGTGCCCGGCCCCATGGGCGGCGTGCTCCGACGCGGAACGCGCGCCCGCGGGGCTCTCCTCCTCCCAGCTGCGCTCGCGCACGGTCACCTTGACGGTCTGCGGTTTGTCAGCGATCTTGAACAGATCGCGGTAGCGCTGGGTGACGGCCACCTCCGCGGTGTACGTCCCGGCCGGCAGGGCGACCGGCGCCGCGTAGTAGCCCGCGTAGGTGTTGGACGCCCAGCCCTTCTCGACGCCCCACACCGATCCGAGCGTGAAGGGATTCGTCGGGCAGCTCTCGGGATACTTCGACGTGGACGGGGCGTCGGGCAGGATCCGGCCCGACGCGTTGTTCGGGCAGAACGACTCCGTACGGTTCACCACGGCCTTGCCCGCGGCGTTCCGGACCGTGATCCGGACGAAGTCCGGAAGCCCCGAGAAGTCCTTCACCAGGCCCTTGGGCAGGGCCTTGGTCCGGGTCTTGTTCCCCTCGTGGATGACCTGGGTGGCGACGACCGGGTCCTTGTAGCTCTTACGGGTCACCCGCAGCTCCAGCGGGGCTCCGGAAGCGGTGAGATACGTCCCGAGGTCCAGGTAGACGCCCGGGTCCTCCTTCCACGAGTCGAGCGTCACCGACTTCGAGGCGGCGACCAGACCGAGCTGGGGGGCGGACGTCGCCCGCTTGCTGTCGGGGGCCGCGGCGACGACGCCGGCGGTCACGGTGATCGCCGCGGCTGCGGCGACAGCCGGACGCCACAGGCGGTTGCGGGGGGTTCTGCTGCTCATCGTTCTCCGATGTCCGGGTGCCCCGTCGGGGCGGTGGAGTCGCTTTGCCCATGAGAGAGGGCGAACACGGCCGGAGGTTGTCCGCGTACTCCCGAGGCCCGGAATGTTGGCCGAAATCGCGCCTTGAGGTGTGCAACCAGACATTTCTCAGCTGTTCTCGCCGCGACCACGGGAGGGCTGTGCTAGTGGCCCCCACGCCTGTGTGACCGCTGACGGGCACGAAACGGGCGCCATCACGGGCGAAGCGGGCGTTGTACGGGCACCCCGTTACCGCCGGAGCGCGCACTACCAGCGTGGGGGCCCGTGGGGAAACGGGCATGAACGGGCAGAGGCCGTGGCGCGAAGAAGCTGGTCGTACAGCCGTTTCTGCTTGTACAAACAGTGCGTGGGCCCGAACGGACGCCGGGCCCACGGCTGATTCGCACTAGCGCAGGGATGTGTCGTGGGCACCGAGGAACGCCGCCGGGGAATTCTCGAGACGGCCCGACGGGACGGTTCGGTCGACGTGAACCGGCTGGCCGAACGGTTCGAGGTGGCCAAGGAGACCATCAGGCGCGATCTGCACACCTTGGAGGAGCACGGGCTCGTTCGGCGTACGCACGGTGGCGCGTACCCGGTCGAGAGCGCCGGGTTCGAAACCACCCTGGCGATGCGCACCACGCACCACGTACCGCAGAAGTCACGGATCGCGACGGCCGCCGCCGAGCTGCTCGGTGACGCCGAGACCGTCTTCGTCGACGAGGGCTTCACCCCGCAGCTCATCGCTGAAGCGTTTCCCCGCGACCGGCCGCTGACGGTGGTCACGGCGTCCCTGGCCGTCGCCACGGTCCTGGCGGACTCGGAGAAGACCGCCGTGCTCCTCCTCGGCGGGCGGGTGCGCGGCAGCACCATGGCGACCGTCGACCACTGGGCGACCCGTATGCTCGCCGACTTCGTCATCGACCTGGCGTACGTCGGTGCGAACGGCATCTCCCGCCAGTACGGGCTGACGACCCCGGACCCGGCGGTCGGCGAGGTCAAGGCGCAGGCCATGCGCAGCGCCCGCCGCCGTGTCTTCGCCGGCGTCCACTCGAAGTTCGGAGCGGTGAGCTTCTGCCGCTTCGCCGGTGTCGGCGACTTCGAGGCCGTCGTCACCGACACCGGTCTGCCCTCGGCGGAGGCCCAGCGCTACTCCCTGCTCGGCCCGAACGTCATCCGCGTCTGACACGACGGCGGGACCGCCCCGCCGCCCCCGACCCCTTCGTCCCCGTACCCCGTTCATCGTCCCCCGCTCCCACCCCCGTCCTCGCGTCGTCGTCGCCTTCGTCTTCGTCTTCGTCGAGGAGAGCCGGAGGGCAGCCCCGCCATGCCCGGAACCGTCAGGAAAGAAAAGAGCCGGATGGCACGGCACCGATCCGCGAGCCGCTACGACCGATCAGGAGAATCTATGCCCCACCAGCAACGACGCCGTGGGACCCGCGTGCGTGCGGTCGCGGGCACGGCAGTCATGGCCTTCCTCGCCGCCGGGTGCGCCGGAGCAGGCGGCACCGCGTTCGGAGGGGGTGACGCACTGAACGTACTGATGGTGAACAACCCCCAGATGCTGGAGCTGCAGAAGCTCACCGCCGAGCACTTCACCGAGGAGACCGGTATCAAGGTCCACTTCACGGTGCTCCCGGAGAACGACGTCCGCGACAAGATCAGTCAGGACTTCTCCAACCAGGCGGGCCAGTACGACGTCGGCACCATCAGCAACTTCGAAGTGCCGTTCTTCGCGAAGAACGAGTGGCTGCACCCCCTCGACACCTACGCCGCCGAGGACACCGCCTTCGACCAGGACGACATCCTCGAACCCCTGAGGGAGTCACTCACCGCCGAGGGCAAGCTCTACGCCGAACCCTTCTACGGCGAGTCGTCCTTCCTCATGTACCGCAAGGACGTCTTCGACGCGAAGGGGCTGACGATGCCCGCGCACCCCACCTGGACCGAGGTGGCGGAACTCGCGGCGCGGGCGGACGGCGCCGAGTCCGGCATGAAGGGCATCTGCCTGCGCGGACTGCCCGGCTGGGGCGAGCTCATCGCCCCGCTGACCACCGTCGTCAACACCATGGGCGGAACCTGGTTCACCGAGGACTGGAAACCCCAGCTCACCTCACCCGAGTTCAAGAAGGCCACCGAGTTCTACGTGGACCTCGTGCGCAAGCACGGCGAGCGCGGCGCCTCCCAGTCCGGATACGCCGAGTGCCTCAACAACATGACGCAGGGCAAGACCGCCATGTGGTACGACGCCACTGCGGGCGCCGGTTCGCTGGAGGCGGCGGGATCCCCGGTCAAGGGGAAGATCGGCTACGTGCCCGCGCCGGTCGAGGAGACCAAGAGCTCCGGGTGGCTCTACACCTGGGCCTGGGGCATCCAGAAGGCGTCCAAGAAGGCGGACGACGCGTGGAAGTTCGTCTCCTGGGCCTCCAGCAAGGAGTACGAGTCGCTCGTCGGTGAGAGCAGCGGCTGGTCCAACGCCCCGGCCGGCAAACGCGCCTCCACCTACGAGAACCCCGAATACCGCAAGGCGGCAGGCGCCTTCGCGGACGTCACCGAGCAGGCCATCTCCGGGGCCGACCCGAAGAACCCGGGCACCCAGCCGCGCCCCGTGCCGGGGATCCAGTTCGTCGGCATCCCCGAGTTCACCGATCTCGGCACCAGGGTCGCGCAGGAGATCAGCGCGGCCATCGCCGGCCGCCAGTCCGTCGACAAGGCGCTGGCCGCTTCCCAGAAGCTGGCCGAACAGGTTGCCAAGGAGTACCGATGACCACAGCAGTCGGCACCACACCCCAGTCACCACCCCGGCCACCCGCGGCCCCGGCCCGCAGGAGGAGCGGCGCCCGGGCCTGGGCCACCAGGGCTCCGCTGCTCCCCGCGCTGGTCTTCCTGATCGTCGTCACCCAACTGCCGTTCGTGGCGACCCTGGTGATCTCGCTCTTCGACTGGAACTCCCTCAGCCCCGACAAACGCGCCTTCAACGGGCTCGACAACTACGCGTCCGTCTTCACCGACGCCGCGCTCCGCGACTCGGTCCTCACCACGATCCTGCTGACCGTGGGCGTCGTCCTCGCCACCGTCGTCATCGGACTGGCCCTCGCCCTGCTCCTGGACCGTACGTTCTTCGGCCGGGGCATGGTCCGTACCCTGCTCATCACGCCGTTCCTGATCGTGCCCGTCTCCGCCGCGCTCCTGTGGAAGCACGCGCTGTACAACCCGGAGTACGGCCTCCTCAACGGCGCGCTCAGCTGGGTGGGAGACCTCTTCGGCGACACCAGCCCGAGCCAGCCGGACTGGATCGCGGACATGCCGCTCCTCGCCGTCATCGCGGCGCTGGTCTGGCAGTGGACGCCGTTCATGATGCTGATCCTGCTCGCCGGCCTCCAGAGCCGGCCCGCGGAGGTCGTCGAGGCCGCGCGCCTGGACGGTGCGAGCGCCTGGCAGACCTTCCGCTATCTGACGCTGCCGCACCTGCGCAGGTACCTCGAACTCGGTGTCCTGCTCGGGGCCGTCTACATCGTGCAGAACTTCGACGCGGTGTTCACGATCACCGCGGGCGGACTCGACACCGCCAACCTTCCCTACACGATCTACCAGACCTTCTACCAGGCCCACGAATACGGACTGGCGTCCGCCGCGGGAGTCGTGGTGGTGATCGGCACGATCATCATCGCCACCTTCGCGCTCCGGACCGTCTCGTCCCTCTTCAGTGAGGAGGCGAACCGCGCATGACCACCGCCACCGTCCCCGCGCCCACCCCGTCCGCGCGACGCGTCCTGCGACGGGCCCGACGGCGCTCCGCCGCACTCGGCCTGCTGGCCTGGGCGGCCGGACTCGCCTTCTGCCTGCCCGCGCTCTGGATGCTGCTGACCTCGCTGCACGCGGAGTCCGACGCCGCCACCAACCCGCCCTCCCTCTTCGCGCCGCTCACCCTCGACGGCTACCGCGCCTTCTTCGGCGCCGACACCGGTGTGACCCCGTGGCCGCCCCTGCTCAACTCCCTGGGCGCCTCCTTCTTCTCCACGGTCCTGGTGCTCCTGCTGGCGCTCCCGGCGGCGTACGCCCTCTCCATCCGGCGGGTGCGCAAGTGGACGGACGTGATGTTCTTCTTCCTGTCCACGAAGATGCTGCCCGTCGTCGCCGGGCTCCTCCCCGTCTACCTGTTCGCCAAGAACGCCGGGATGCTGGACAACATCTGGCTCCTCGTCCTGCTCTACACCTCGATGAACCTGCCGATCGCGGTCTGGATGATGCAGTCCTTCCTCGCGGACGTGCCGGTGTCGGTCATCGAGGCCGCCCAGGTCGACGGCGCGAGGCTGCCGACCGTCCTGGCCCGGGTCGTCGCACCGATGGCCGCCCCCGGGATCGCGGCCACCGCGCTGATCTGCTTCATCTTCAGCTGGAACGAACTGCTCTTCGCACGGGTGCTCACCGGCGTCGTCGCCCAGACGGCACCCGTCTTCCTCACCGGATTCGTCACCAGCCAGGGCCTCTTCCTGGCCCAGCTGTGCGCCGCGTCCGTCGTCGTGTCCCTGCCGGTGCTCGCCGCCGGCTACGCCGCCCAGGACAAACTCGTCCAGGGCCTGTCTCTCGGAGCAGTGAAATAATGCGGGCAGCCATCGTCGAAGCACCCGGGAAGATCTCCGTCACCACCGTCCCCGACCCCACGCCCGGCCCCCGCGAGGTCGTCGTGTCCGTCGCCTCCTGCGGGCTGTGCGGCACCGATCTGCACATCCTGCAGGGCGAGTTCGCGCCCTCCCTGCCGCTCGTCCCCGGCCACGAGTTCGCCGGGGAGATCGTGGGCGTCGGACGTGACGTCACGGAGCTCGCCATCGGCGACCGCGTCGCCGTCGACCCCTCGCTGCACTGCCACGAGTGCCGCTACTGCCGCAGCGGACGCGGCAACCTCTGCGAACGCTGGGCCGCCATCGGCGTCACCGTCTCCGGCGGCGCCGCCGAGTACGCGGTGGCCCCCGTCGCCAACTGCGTCCGGCTGCCCGAGCACGTCGACGTGAAGGACGCGGCCCTCATCGAACCGCTGTCCTGCGCCGTCCGGGGCTACGACGTACTGAGCAGCACCCTCGGAGCCGACGTGCTGATCTACGGCTCCGGGACCATGGGCCTGATGATGCTGGAGCTCGCCAAGCGCACCGGCGCGGCGGGCGTGGACATCCTGGACGTCAACCCGGAGCGCCTCGCCACGGCAGGCCTCCTCGGCTGCTCCCGGTCGGCGGCCGGGGCCGACGAACTGGAGCGGCCCGGCGGCTGGGACGTCGTCATCGACGCCACGGGCAACGCGGCCGCCATCCAGGACGGCCTGGGACGGGTCGCCAAGGGCGGCACCTTCCTCCAGTTCGGGGTCGCCGACTACGCGACGACGGCCGTCATCGAGCCGTACCGCATCTACAACCAGGAGATCACCATCACCGGCTCGATGGCCGTCCTGCACAGCTACGAACGCGCCGCCGCGCTCTTCGCCACCGGGGTCCTCGACCCTGCCGTCTTCATCAGCGACCGGCTGCCGCTCGACCGGTACCCGCAGGCCGTCGACCGCTTCAAGGCGGGCATCGGCCGCAAGATCGTGGTCGAGCCGTGACGGGCGGGCCCGGCGCCGTCCTCGTACTCGGAGAGGCCCTCGTCGACCTCGTGCCCGTGGCCGGGGACGGCGGCCTGCGGGCCGCCCAGTTCGGCGGGGCCCCGGCCAACGTCGCCGTCGGGCTGGCCACGCTCGGCTCCCCGGTGTCGTTCGCCGGGGGGCTGGGCGGCGACGGCTTCGCCCGCATGATCGAGGAGCGGCTGCGGGCGGCCGGGGTGGACCTCACCCTCTGTGAACGCTCCGGCCTGCCGACGGCACTGGCCGTCGCCGAGCCGGGGGCCGGGGAAACGGGCTACCACTTCCACCTCCAGGACACGGCCACGTTCCGGCTGCCTGACCTGTCCACGCGGGCCGCCGGATTCGGGGCCGTGTACGCGGGCGGGCTCGCGGCCGTCGTCGGGCCCGCGGCATCGGCCGTGCGGGACACCGCCGCCGCGGCCGCCGAGCACTCCCTGCTCGTCGTGGACCCCAACGTCCGCCGGGACCGCACCCTGGGTGCGGACCACGGCTCGGCGGCGCTGCGCGAACTGTGCGGACTGGCCCACGTCGTGAAGGTCAGCGACGCGGACCTGGAGACGCTGTGGCCCGGAGCCGATCCGGAGGAGACCTGCCGGGAACTGGCGGCAGGAGGGCGGCTGGTGGTCCTCACCCGGGGCGCCCGGGGCAGCACGGCGTACACGGCGACCGCACCGCCCGTCTCCGTCGCGGCCACCCCGGTCGAGGTGGTCAACACGATCGGCGCGGGGGACGCGTTCACCGCGGGCCTGCTGAGCCGCATGGGGGCCCTGGGCTCCTTCACGGCGACGCCGTACCCGGAGGAGGTGAGGGACATGCTGTCGTTCGCCTCCGAGACGGCCGCCTCGGTGTGCGCACGGGCGGGCACGGAGCCCTGGGCCCCCGCCGGTATCTGACGGGGAGCGCCGCCGGGGTGGACATGCGCACCCGCGCACGGGTGCGCATCCTGGCTGTGTGACCTGGAGCCCCGATGGCAGCCGAACGCCCGACGGACTGTCGCTGGTGCTCGCCCAGGCCGTGGTGAGCGCCGTCGACGCCGTCGGGGGGTACGCGGGCGGCGTCTATCTGCGCTCCCGGACCCCGGGGCTCCTGCTGATGGCGGTGCTCGCGGGACTGCCCGTCCCGCTGATGCGCCCCTGGTGGCGGATGCACGTGAACCGGCCCTTCCCGGTCGCCGAGGCCTACCGGTCGAACCGGCCGGTGTATCTGGGCGACGCCGAGGAGGCCATGCGCCGGTTCCCGCAGCTGATGGCCGGCCTCCCGTTCCCGTTCGGGTCCCTCTACGTGCCCGTGCCGGGCGGGACCACACCCGTGGGCGTGCTCGTGGTGCTGCGCTACGCCACCCGGGGCGTGCCGGTCGGCGGCGCGGACCGCCGTCGGCTGGAGGCACTGGCCCGGCAGCTCGGCGCCGAGATCGCCGCGCAGGACAGGCCGGCCGAGTGGGACGGCGAGCCCATGCCCCTGCGGCTTCCCTCGGACACGGCGCGGCAGATGCGCGTCGGGCACTTCGCGTGGGACATGGACAGCGGGACGGTCACCGCGGACGAGCGTACGCACACGATCCTGGGCCAGAAGCCCACGGACGGGCCGGTGCGCTCCATGGAGGCGCTCACGGCCGGGCTGCTGCCCGAGGACGTGTACGGGCTGTGGACGCTGGCGAGCAGAGCCGCGCGGTCGGCGGAGCCCCATGTGCGCCGGATGCGGCTCTGGAGCCCCGACGGCCGTCCGCTCCTGGTCGAGCTCTCCGGCACCGGGGACCTGGACGGCCGGACGGGCCGGCTGACCGGCGTCCTGTTCGACCAGGGGGCCGGACCGGTCGTACCGGACGCGGCCGACCGGATCCCGCGCGGCATGCTCACGTACGACCGGCTCGGACGGATCACCTACGTCAACCGCTCTGCGGAGCAGCTCCTCGGCCACGCCCGGGCCGAACTGACCGGCCGGCCCCTCGGCGAGGCGCTGCCCTGGCTCGCGAACCCTGCCTACGAGGACCAGCGGCGCGCCGCGCTCTTCTCGGACGACCCCGTGTACTTCCTCGCCCGGCGCACCCCGGAGGACTGGCTGTCCGTCGCGATGTTCCCCGGCCGTGACGGGGTCACGGTCACCTTCAGCCCCTCGGGCCGGCCCGGCCGCACACCGGAGTCCGGCGCCACCCCGGGAGGGGAGCTCGGCTCCCCGGCCGACCGCTCGGCCGTCCTGTACCGGCCTGTCGCCCTGGCCATCGCGCTGACGGAGGCAGTCACGGCGCGTCAGGTCTCGGCCGTGGTCACGGAGGAGCTTCTGCCGGCCTTCGGCGGCAGACAGCTGGCCATCTACCTCCAGAACGAGCGGCGCCTCTACCTGGCCTGGGAGACCGGCTTCCCCAAGGGGTTCCTGGACCAGTTCGACGGAGTCGGTCTCGACGCCCGCATCCCCGGGGTGGAGACGCTCACGACGGGCAGGCCGCTGTTCTTCGAGTCCATGGAGCAGCTGGCCGAGGCCTACCCCGGTACACCCATGGACGCCAGCGTCGGCGCCCGCGCCTTCCTGCCGCTCATCGCGTCGGGCCGGGCCGTGGGTTCGTGCATCCTCGGATTCGACCAGCCCCGCGGCTTCAGCCCCGAGGAACGCACCGTGCTCACCGCGCTGGCGGGGCTCATCGCCCAGGCACTCCAGCGCGCCCAGCGCTACGACACCGAGGCCGCGCTCGCCCGGGGCCTCCAGGACGCCTTCCTGCCCCACCGGCTGCCCGTCGTCGACCACGTCGACACCGTCGGGCGCTACCTCTCGGGCACCCAGGACATCGAGATCGGGGGCGACTGGTACGACGTCATCGAGACGAGCAGCGGACTCGCCCTCGTCATCGGGGACGTCCAGGGGCACGGTGTCGCGGCAGCGGCCACCATGGGGCAACTGCGCAGCGCCGTACGGGCCTTCGCGCTCATCGGGCACGAACCGCAGGAGATCATGAGCGCCACCAACCGGCTGCTCATCGGCCTCGATCCCGGGCAGTTCGCCAGCTGCTGCTACGTGCTGCTGGACCCCGCGACCGGTGTCACCCGGGCCGTACGCGCCGGTCACCCCCAGCCCGTCCTGCGGCACCCGGACGGCAGGACCGAGGTCCTGGACCTCCCCGGAGGTGTGGTGCTCGGCGTCGCCCCGGACGCCTCGTACCCCGTCACGGAACTGCGTCTCGACCCGGGAGCCGTTCTCGCCCTCTTCACGGACGGGCTCGTGGAGAAGGCGGGCACGGACATCGACGAGGGCATCGAGCGGCTGCGCAGCACCCTGGAGGCGGTGGGCCACATGCCGCTCGCCGAGACGGCCGACCGCGTCATCGGACAGGCCCGGCAGGACGAGGACCGGCCCGACGACATCGCGCTGCTCATGGCCGCCCGGCGGGATCCGTCCCGCTGAATCAGGCCGGTCACAGCCCCGGGCGGTGTCCGTCATGCGGAACGCGCCCCGTGCCGACTGCGCCCCGGGCACGCGGGTGAGGCATCCTCTGCTGGTCGGGCAGAACGGGTCCGCGGCGGTGAGTGGATCTCCGCCACGGTCTGTGACGGAGAAGGATTCGGAACCAGATGGCAGACAACTCGGACCTGTTGGCCTTCGTGCGGGCACGCCTCGCCGAGGAGGAGCAGATCGCGCGGGAAGCGGGCGGCGGCGGCTGGCGGACTCCGGCCGAGGCACCCGGTGAGGTGCACGACCGCACGAGCGGCATCGCGTTCGTCGTACGCTCGCGAGCCTACGACCGGCACATCGCCTTCCAGGACCCGGCACGCACCCTGCGACGCATCGAGACCACCAGGGTCCTCCTGGACGAGTACGAGGAGATCGCGGTCCTGGACACCGACCGCCCTGCCCAGGACTTCACCTCGGGCCGCGCCGTCGGCCTGGGTTTCGTCGTCCGGCAGATGGCCGCCGAGCACGCCGGGCACCCCGGCTACCGGGTGAAGTGGCTGCCCCGGTTCTCCCACTGGGGCCCGCCCTCCCCGCCGGAGTAGAGGCAGGCCCGGTTCGTCTCGCCGAGCGCCCGGCCGAGAGGAGTGCTTGGGTGGACACACCGTCCGCGAGCCGACGGGACGGCGCCGACGCGGTCGATTCCGAGGAGACGCGTATGACGGGCACACCTGGTCCTCTGGAAGGCCGCGTCGCCGTCGTGACCGGCGCCGCACGGGGCCTCGGCGCGGCCATCGCACGCGAGCTGGCGGACCGCGGCGCCACGCTGGCCCTGCTCGGCCGGGAGGAAGCCGGTCTGGCCGCGGTGCGGGACTCGCTTCCGGGCCCGGCGCGGTGCTGGGAGGCCGATATCGCCGACGAGGCGGGAATGGCGCGGGTGGCCGACGACGTACGGGAGCGGCTCGGTCCCGCCTCGGTCGTGGTCGCCAACGCGGGCCTGGCCGAGGGCGGCCCCTTCGCGGAGTCCGACCCGGCGACCTGGCGGCGCGTGATCGAGGTGAACCTGATCGGCAGCGCGATCACCGCACGGGTCTTCCTGCCCCAGCTGCGCGTCACACGGGGTTACTACCTCCAGATCGCCTCGCTGGCCTCCATCGGCGCTGCGCCCATGATGAGCGCGTACTGCGCCTCCAAGGCCGGCGTGGAGTCGTTCGCGCACTCGCTGCGTGCCGAGCTCGCCCATGAGCACGTCGGGGTGGGCATCGGCTACCTGAACTGGACCGACACCGACATGATCCGCGATGCCGACCAGCACCCCGTACTGCGCGAGCTGAGAGGACACATGCCCAGGCCAGCGCGCAAGGTCTACCCGGCGGAGACCGTGGCGCGCCGCATGGCGCGGGCGGTCGAGCGCCGCAGTGCCGCCGCGTACCTGCCGGCGTGGCTCCGCGCCGCACAGCTGGTGCGCGCCGCGATGCCTCCGGTCGTCACGGCGCTCTCGAAGCGCGAGCTCCCCGGACTGGCGCGGACGGCTCGGTTCGAGCCCACGGGCCTCCTCGGGGCCGGTGGCCGGGCCGACGCCTCGGGCAGGCGGGGACCGGACGGCTGAAACCCGCTCCGCCCCGGCGCGGACACGGGCCGCACTGAGTACGGGGAGGGGGACGTCTGAGTATGTGACCCGATCCCGGCACGTGCCGCCGCTGGTCGAATGGGGCCATGCTCCCCGAAGCGCCGACGCGCCCCCGCATCCAGAACCTGACCAGCGCCGGCACGGCGCTGGCCGTGACCCTGCTCCCGCTGGCCGTCGGCGTCCTGCTGGCCAGGACGATGGCGCTGGATCCGATGACACCCGTCAACGCTTTCGTCACCGGTGGAGGTCAACGCGTCCGGCTCGCCCCTTCGCGATGGATGCTGAAGGCTCGAACGCACGAGCTCCTTTCCCGTCGGTAATGGAATGTCTGTTCAGGTAAGCGCTGTCGCTCCTGTTACACGGATCGGCGAGCTCCCGACAGGGGCGCCCGGGGGAGCGGGGCCGGGGTGAACGGGGCGCCATGACCAGGTGAACGGCCCCCCGAAAGGGTCGGTGCAGCGATCAACGGTTGACAGGTCTACGACTGCCGGAATCCGTGCCGGGTGCAGTCGTGTGTGACGGAAATGTCCGTACTTTGTCACACGAACCGGGGCGCCTTTCGGTCACGTCGAAAGCGGGACAAAGTTTGCGTTCCCGGCACGACGCCGGGGTCGGAAAAACGCCCGGCGCTCCATTCCGGGCCCGCATGATGAGGGGTTTCCATGTCCCGTTCCGCACGACGGATCACCGCCACCGTCCTCGCCTCAGGCGCCCTGCTCGCCGCAGCCGCCCTTCCGGCAACGGCCGATGGCCGGGACCACGGTCACAACCGGCCGGCCCAGCGCTCGGCGGTCGTCCTGGGCGAGATCCAGCACGACGGCCCCGGCCGCGACAACGGCTCCAACCGGAGCCTGAACGCCGAGTGGGTCACCGTGACCAACACCAGCCGCCACTCCGTCAACCTCCGCGGCTGGACGCTCACCGACGAGAGCCGCCGTTCGTACACGTTCGACCTGCGGCTGGCCGGCCGCTCCTCCGTCCGCGTCCACACCGGTGTCGGCCGTGACACCCGGCACGACGTGTACCAGGACCGCCGCCACTACGTGTGGGACAGCAGGGACACCGCCACGCTCCGCGACAACCGCGGGCACAGGGTCGACTCCGAGTCCTGGGGCCGGCACCACCGAGGCGGCGGCCACCGCGGCAACCGCTGAGCGGCACCGGTAGGGGGAAGCGGCGTTCTCCCTGACTGAAACGGCGTACCACGGCTCACCCCCGTGGTACGCCGTACGCGTGCGGCGTGCGGCCGCCGCAGGGCGGGGCCTGTGCATCGAGAGGTGCCGGATGATGTCAGGATGGACTCATGACCATCAAGGCGTTTTTCGACATCACCATCGACGACCAGCCCGCTGGGCGGATTGTGTTCAACCTCTTCGACGACGTGGCCCCCAAGACCGCGGAGAACTTCCGCGCGCTGGCCACCGGTGAGCAGGGCTTCGGCTACGCGGGCTCGCCGTTCCACCGCGTCATCCCGGACTTCATGCTCCAGGGCGGTGACTTCACCAACGGCAACGGCACCGGCGGCAAGAGCATCTACGGCGAGAAGTTCGCCGACGAGAACTTCACGCTGAAGCACAACAAGCCGGGCCTGCTCTCGATGGCCAACGCGGGCCCGAACAGCAACGGTTCGCAGTTCTTCATCACCACCGTCGTCACCCCGTGGCTGGACGGCAAGCACGTCGTCTTCGGCGAGGTCGCCGACGAGGCGAGCATGGAGCTCGTCCGCAAGATCGAGTCGTACGGCTCCTCGACCGGCAAGACCAAGGCGAAGATCGCCGTCTCCGAGTCCGGCGTTCTCTGAGTCACCCGACGGGGCTCCCGGCCGTTTTCACGGGCCGGGAGCCCCGAGCCGCGCCATGGCCACCGGGCCTGCGCCCACGCACACCGGTGGTGTCGAGGAATTCGTCCACGAGCTCGCGAACCTCGTCGTCCACCTCAGCTCCCCGCAGGCATCGGCCACCACGGGCGCGGCCATGCGGGTGGACGGCGGCTACATCGACTCGATCGTGCCCTGAGCTTCCGGGCTGGCATGATCAGGGGCATGGACGAGCGCATCATCGCCGCGTGTGACGGGGCATCGAAGGGCAATCCGGGACCTGCCGCCTGGGCGTGGGTCGTGGCCGATGACCAGGGGAACCCCCAGCGGTGGGAAGCGGGCCCGCTGGGCACCGCCACCAACAACGTCGCCGAGCTCACCGCCCTGCTGGAACTTCTGAGGTCGACCGATCCGGCCGTGCCCGTCGAGGTGCGCATGGACTCGCAGTACGCGATGAACGCGGTGACCAAGTGGCTGCCGGGGTGGAAGCGCAACGGCTGGAAGACGTCGGCGGGCAAGCCGGTCGCCAACCGGGAGCTGGTGGTCGGCATCGACGAGCTGCTGAGCAGCCGCGCGGTTTCCTTCCGCTACGTGCCGGCGCACCAGGTGGACGGCGACCCGCTCAACGCTCTGGCCGACCAGGCCGCGAGCGAGGTGGCCGTCTCCCAGCAGGCGGCGGGGACCGCGTACGGCACGGCGGACATGCCGGTGCCCGCGCCCGCCCGCTCGACGAAGAGCCGCACGGCGGGCGCCGCCAAGGGCGGGTCCACGAGTGGGTCCACCGGTGGCTCCACGGGCCGGGCGCGCTCCGCCGCCACGATCCGGGCGAAGTTCGCGGGCCGGTGCCACTGCGGGAAGCCGTACGCGGCCAAGGACATGATCGCCAAGAACCCCAACGGCTGGGGTCACCCGGAGTGCCGGACCGCGCCGGCCTGAGCGGTCCCGGCCGGGGGAGTGGCTCCGTGGCATCCGGGCCACGGAGCCCGCGCGAAACCCGATGGCGAACCACGGCGACCGGCTGCTAGCCTCCCCGAGGCCGTGCGAGAGAACGAGGAGGTGGTACCCGTGGACGCAGTTTCGACATGGGTGCTCCCCTCCGGGGTCACGGTCGGGCGATAGGTCGTCCGGGAGCGCCGATCAAACGCACTCCCGAAAGGCACGACCATGCGCTTCACTTCCGAACAGCGCCTCGACGACGGGGTCATCGAGCGCGCGTTCACCCTCGGCGGGATTCCCGGCACCCTGTGGACGCCCGAGTCCGCCGAACCGGCCCCGCTGATCCTCATGGCCCACAACAACGGCCTGCCCAAGGGGGAGCCCCGGCTGGTGGCCAGGGCCCGGTACTCCGCGGCGTGCGGCTACGCGGTGGCCTCCATCGACGCCGCCGGGTGCGGTGACCGGCCCCGCTCCGCCGCCGACGAGCAGGCTCGCGCCGAACTCCGGCGGGCGATGCGGGCCGGCGAGCCGGTCGACGACATCTTCGAGTCCTTCGTCGGCCCGCTGGTCGAGAACGCGGCCCCGGAGTGGCGGACCACCCTGGACGCCCTCCTTTCGCTGCCCGAGATCGGCGGCCCGGTCGGGTACTCGGGGTGGATGGCCCTCGGCGTCCGGCTGGCGGCGGTCGAGCCGCGCATCTCGGCCGCCGGTTTCTTCGCCGGGGGTTTCGTGCCCCGCGCCCAGCGCGAGGAGGCGCGTCAGGTCACCATTCCGCTGCTGATGCTGCTGCAGTGGGACGACGAGGGGAACCCGCGGCAGCGGGCCCTGGACCTGTTCGACGCCTTCGGCAGCAAGGAGAAGACCCTGCACGCCAATGCGGGCGGGCACACCGGCACCCCGTGGTTCGAGGTGGAGGACGGGGACCGGTTCTTCGGCCGGCACCTGAGGTGAGGCCGGGCCGCCGGGCCGCCGGCGGACGTTAGCCGGTCATGGCCAGGCTGCCGCCATCGAGGACAGGCCCCGGCCCTCCTCGATGGCGGCTCCATCGCGAGGCCGAAGCCGGCCGGCGGAAAACCACACGCGCACGCGGGCAGCGCACGGGATCATGAGGCATGAGTCCGGACGACCGGCACCTCACCGAAGACTCGACAGCTTTCACTCCCGCGCCGGAGACTTCCTGCACTCGCGTCCCGCCCTGCACACCGTCGCGCTGACGGCGACCGAGGCACCGCGTACGCGCGATGCGGACACGTACGGGGCCGACGCCCCCGTCTTCGGCCCTGCTGGAGCGGGCGGGCGAGGTCCGCGGGGCCCACCCCGCCGTCCGGTCCTCACCCCCTCATTGGTCGCCGGTCGTGCCGTCGAGCATCTCGCGCAGAATGTCCAGGTGGCCGTTGTGGCGGGCTGTCTCCTCGGTGAGGTGGTGCAGGATCCAGCGCAGGTCGACGTGCAGGCCGCTGCGGACGGCCCCCTGGGCCTGCTTGTCCAGGTCGTTCCCGGCGACCAGTTCGCGGTAGAGGGCACTCTGTTCGGCGTACTCGTCGAGCAACTGCGTAAGCGGGAAGTCGACGGCGATACGCATCTCGCGGTCGGGGTCATCCTCGGTCCAGGGGCCCCGGTCCTCCTCGCCGAGGAAGACCACCTGGAACCAGTAGTACTCGACCCAGCGGAGGTGGTTGACCACTCCGCTCATGGTCATGAGCGGAGAACCCGGCAGGAGCACCTTGCGGGCGTTCTCAGCGGAGACGCCCTGGCACTTGGCGCGTGCGGTGTCACGTGTGTAGTCGAGAAACGTGGTGAGCTGGGTGCGCTCGTCCCACGCGGGTGGCGTGTCATCGATTCTGGTCATCGCGCGAAGCGTCCCTGATCACCGCGACCCGTGTCGAGGTATTTATCGCCGGGCCCGACCTGCCTCACCCAACTCCTGGTCCGACGGGCCGATGCAGCGATTCAGCGCCGACGGGCCGGGATGATCCGCCGGACAGGACCTGGTGCTCCGGCCGCAGGTCCCGATCTTCGGCCCTCACGCGGCTGAAGCCGCCCATCGCGCGTGGACCACCGGATCCGCGTCCCGAAGCTTCAGACATCGGCCCAGACGAGTCGGCCGGACACGCTGCTGCGCGTGCCCCATCGCGCCGCGAGCGCGTCCACGAGCATCAGGCCCCGGCCGTCCTCGGACACCGACGCGAGACTGAAGCCGTCGTCCGTGCCGTCCGGCCCCCCGAAAGCCACCGGACCGGGACCATCCGCGCCGCGCGGGCTCTCCGCCGGGGGGCCGGACGGCCGGTTCCGTGGACCGGGCAGTTTCGGCACGTGCCGCCGGCCGCGGTTCCACACGCAGATGCGCACCCGGCCGGGCGTCCGCAGGAGGCGGCACCGGATCCGCCGGCCCGCGGTGTGCTCCACCGCGTTCGTGACCAGCTCGGTCACGACCAGGGCAGCCGTCTCGACGCGTTCGTCGGGTTCTCCCCAGCTCTGCATGGCTTCCTGCACGCGGTGCCTCGCCATCGGGACGGCCCGGGGAAGGCGGGGAATCCACCAGCTCTGTGCGCTCCGCCCGCCCGGTTCCTCCGGGGCGGAACGCGCGCACGCAACTATTTCCGACATGTACGTACTCTCCGTGCAAAGTGCATACTTTGCAAGAGGCGGAATGTCAGGATGATTCCGAATCGGCGCCGGGGCCGCTGTGACCGCCCCCCGTCGGAGCTTGCCAGGAAGGGACGTGGATGAGGCCCCGGTCCGGCCCCACCGTTGAACACCGTGTCCTGGCGGCGCGACTGCGGATGCTCCGGGAACGAGCGGGCGTCAGCCTCCAGGCGGCTTCGGTGGCACTCGGTGCCCACCCCGCCACCGTCCGGCGCATCGAGCGTGCCGAGACCGGGCTCGACGCCTATCAGGTCCGGGTCCTCCTCGAGCGTTACGCCGTGTCCGCCGAGGAGGCCGAGCCGATCATGGCGGGCATCGCGGCCGCGAACCTGCCGGGCTGGTGGCATGCGTGGCGGGACGCGATGGACCCGTGGCAGCAGGAGGTCATCGGCATCGAGTCCTCCGCCGCGCTCGTCCGGACCTGGCACCCCGCTCTGGTCCCCGAGCTCCTGCGCACCCCGGCCTACGAGGCGGCCCTGTGCCGCAGCCTGACCGCCGATCCGCTCCCACGGCGCGACCGGCACATCGAACTGCTGGCGGAGCGGCAGCGCCGTCTCGAGGCGCGTGGCGCGGCCCTCTGGGCCCTGCTCCCCGCCGCCGCCCTCCATACGACGGTCGGCGGACCCTCCGTGATGGCCGGACAACGGGCGGTGCTGGAGGAGGCGGCCCACCGCCGGCACCTCACGGTGCAGGTGATGCCCCTCGACGCCCCGCCGCACCCGATGACCGGTGTGCCACCGCTGCACCTGCTGCGCGTACCGGCTCCGGAGATCGGCGACCGCGCGGTCATGGAGACCGCGGGTGCGCGGGTGGACATCATCGACGAACCGGCCGTCGTCATGCACTACCGCATCCGGCTGGACAGCGCGTGCGCGGCTGCCCCGCACCCGGGTTCGCCGCTGCCGGAAGGCGGACCGGGTTCCGGAAACCCCTGAAGGCCGGGCCTGTTGGGGTTTCGATCGCCGTATGGCGGTCACGCGCACAGTGCGGTACCCGAAAACCAGGCGCGATCCAGCAGAGACCGACGGACCGTTCCCAGCGAGAAGGAGTGAGAGACATGGACAACTGGCGCATGCACGCGGCATGCCGCGAAGAGGACCCCGATCTGTTCTTCCCCATCGGCAGCACCGGGCCCGCACTCGTGCAGGCCCAGGAGGCCAAGGCCGTCTGTGGGACCTGCCCCGTGCGGGAACAGTGCCTGGAGTGGGCGCTCGAGTACGGACAGGACTCGGGTGTGTGGGGAGGCACGGACGAGAACGAGCGCCGTGCCCTGAAGCGCCGTCGCGCCCGTCAACAGGCCAGGAGCCACGGGTGAAGCCTCCGCGCTCCGGCCGCCCGGCCGGGAGACGATGAGCCATGGACACCTCGGTCTGGCTCATCATCGGCGCGCTCGTACTCCTGCTCATGGCAGGTGCCGCCCTCGTCCTGCTGGTACGGGTGATCCGGGCCAGAAGGCTTCTCATCGACGCCGGTGTCCCCCTGCGGAACAAGGCGCTCGTCTGGGCGGCCGTGATCTACACGGTGTCGCCCGTGGACCTTCTGCCGGACCCCGTCTACCTCGACGACATCGGGTTCCTGCTGCTCGCCCTGCGCTCACTGCACGCCGCGGCCGGTGCGGTGCGGGGGCGGCCTGCCATGACGGAGAAGGAGACAGGCGGCAACCTTTCGGCATCCGGGAGCAACTGAGGGGGCGTAAGCCATCCCCTGCCAGAAGGTGCCTCCCGTGGAGCCTCTGCTTCCCCACACCGCTTCCCGCCCCCGCCGCAGACGCCGCATCACCCGTACGCGCGCACTGGTCGGCGCCCTGGCGGCCGGGCTGCTCGCCGCCGGCGCGCTCGTAGCACTCGGCCCCGCCTCGCAGGCCGCCACCGCGCGGCAGGCCGAGGCGCTCGACCGCGGCGTCGTCAGCGTGCACACCGACAGCGGGAACCTCGTCAGCTGGCGCTGGCTCGGTACCGACCCCGACAACGTGTCGTTCAACGTCTACCGGGCGGGCACCAAGGTGAACGCCTCGCCGGTCACCGCCTCGACGAACTACTTCCACTCCGGTGCGCCCGCCACCGCCGACTACACGGTGCGCGCGGTCGTCGACGGCGTGGAGCAGAGCGACTCCGTTCACGCGATCCAGTTCCGCACCGGATACAAGGACGTGCCCATCAGCCCGCCCGCCGGCGGGACGACACCCGACGGGGTCGCCTACACCTACGAGGCCAACGACGCGTCCGTCGGTGACCTGGACGGCGACGGCGCCCTCGACTTCGTACTGAAGTGGCAGCCCACCAACGCCAAGGACAACTCCCAGTCCGGCTACACGGGCAACACGATCATCGACGGGATCCGCCTCGACGGCACCCGGCTCTGGCGGATCGACCTAGGACGCAACATCCGCTCGGGCGCGCACTACACCCAGTTCCAGGTGTACGACTACGACGGTGACGGCCAGGCCGAGGTGGCCATGAAGACCGCCGACGGCAGCGTCGACGGTGCCGGCAAGGTGATCGGCAGTTCCTCCGCCGATCACCGCAACTCCTCCGGATACATCCTGTCCGGCCCCGAGTTCCTGACGATGTTCAACGGGAGGACCGGGGCGGCGATGGGCACCGTCGACTACGTCCCCGCACGCGGCACGGTGTCCTCGTGGGGCGACTCCTACGGCAACCGGGTCGACCGCTTCCTCGCCGGCACGGCCTACCTGGACGGCGCCAGGCCGTCCCTGATCATGGCGCGCGGCTACTACACGCGCAGCGTCATCGCCGCCTGGGACTGGCGGGGCGGCGCCTTCACCCGGCGCTGGACCTTCGACACGAACAGCTCGACCAACTCCGGCAAGGGATACGACGGCCAGGGCAACCACCAGCTGTCCATCGCCGACGCCGACGGTGACGGCAAGGACGAGATCATCTACGGCGCCATGGCCGTGGACGACAACGGCAGCGGACTGTGGACCACGAAGAACGGCCACGGCGACGCCATGCACGTGGGGGACCTCGACCCCTCCAGGGCGGGCCTGGAGGAGTTCAAGGTCGACGAGGACAGCTCCAAGCCGTCCTCATGGATGGCGGACGCCAAGTCCGGCCAGATCCTCTGGTCCACCCCGGCGAGCGGGGACAACGGACGCGGCGTGTCCGGTGACATCTGGTCCGGCAGCGCGGGCGCCGAGTCCTGGTCCTCCGCCGTCTCCGGCGTACGCGGACCGAAGGGCGACGTGGTCACCAGCCGTAAGCCGTCCAGCTCCAACTTTCTGTCCTGGTGGGACGGCGACACGACCCGTGAACTCCTCGACGCCACCCACATCGACAAGTACGGCACCTCGGCCGACACCCGCCTGATGACCGGGGCCTCCGTCCACTCCGGCAACGGCACCAAGGCCACGCCCGCGATCTCCGGCGACCTCTTCGGCGACTGGCGCGAGGAAGTCGTCTGGCCGACCACCAACAACACCGCGCTGCGGATCTACTCCACGCCGTACGAGACCGGTACGAAGATCACCACTCTGCTCCACGACACCATGTACCGGACCGCGCTGGCCTGGCAGAACACCGCGTACAACCAGCCGCCGCACCCCAGCTTCGCCATCGGCAGCGGGATGGCGACCGCGCCGCGGCCGAGCATCACCACTCCGTGACGTACCGGCGGGCCGCGCCTTTGTTCAGGGGAACGGCCCGCCGGCCCGCGGCTCAGGGGCCCGTCGACAGCAGGGGCGGTTCGCCCCAGGACCGCGTGAGGATGTCGCGCAGGAGACCGGCCTGCGGACCGATGCGCTCGGCCAGGACGGCTTCTATGCGGGCGAGCATGATCTGTGCCCGCTCGTGCGCCCGGGCACCTTCCGGGGTGGTGCGGACGATCCGCGACCGGGCTGAGGAGGGATCGGGCGTCTGCTCCAGCAGGCCCAGGCCGATCAGGCTGTGTACCGCCTGGTGCGTCGTCTGACGGGTGACGCCCATCCGCCGCGCCAGCTCGGAGATCGACGTGCCGTCCGGATCGAGCGTCGCGAAGACCGCGGCCTGCGCGGCGGTCACGGGCTGCTCACCGGCGGCCGTCATGCCGGCCAGCAGGGCGTCGTCGAACCAGCGTTTGGCCTCGCTGAGGAGCTGGGGCATGTTCGGTGCGGCGTCGGCGGTCATGGTTCCTCGATGGGCAGGCGGGGGCTCCGAGCATAACGACCGGCTGCGCCCGCCCGGCACCCCCGCGTCCGCCTCCGCGCGCCCGTGATCAGCGCGTACGCGCGCGGGTGAACTCCACCGAACGTTCGAAACACTCGGTGACCCGCTCGTCGGGAACACCCATCCACAGGTGCTGGGCCCCCTCGATCAGGCGCAGCTCCACAGACGCCCCCGCCTCCCGCAGCGCGTCGGCCAGCCGGACGCTCTGCCGGGTGGGGACGGCGGTGTCGGCCGTCCCGTGCAGGAGGAGGAAGGGAGGGGCATGCGCGGTGACATGGGCCACCGGACTCGCCGCCCTCGCCCTCTCCGGGTCGGCACCGGCCGCCGCTCCGAGGAGGCGCGCCTCGTAGGTGGCCGGGTCGTGGGCGTCGTAGCCGCCCCCATGGTCCCCGGCGAGGGCGACCAGATCGCTGGGGACGTACCAGCACACGCAGCCGCGGACCGGATCGATTCCCTCGGCCGGCGCAGAGAGAGCGGCGTGGGCTGCCAGGTGCGCGCCCGCCGACTCCCCCCACAGGACGCTGCGGGACGCGTCCACGCCCAGTTCGTCCGCGCGGGTGCGCAGCCAGCGCAGAGCGGCGGTGACGTCGTCCCGTTGCGCGGGGAAGTGGGCTTCGCCGCTGAGCCGGTAGTCGAGGCACGCGACGGCGAAGCCGGCCTCGACGAGACGGGCGAACGGCCCCGGCCGCCAGGAGCGGAAGCGGGGCCCCATGTTGTCCCGCAGACCGGTGTGCCAGCCGCCTCCGTGCACGAACACGATGAGGGGGACGTGAGCACCGGCCTCCTCCGGCAGCCATACGTCCAGCTCCAGCGCCCTGCGTCCCTCCAGCAGTTGGTAGACCGCTCCGCGCAGCAGCCTCACGCCGGGCGCCGGGCGTGAGGGGGACGGCAGCGGAAGCGTGGCCGGGTCCGGCGGGGCGGGAGGAACGAAGGGGACGGACGGAGGATCGGAGGGCGGTGGCATGGACCTGACTTTCGGTGCGTGCGGGCGGGGGGCCTCAGGACGGGAGACGGGGCGGGTCCGGCTGATCGGCGACGGCGTGGCCGGTCAGTCCTGGGTGCGCCACTTGTGGTCGGGCAGGAAGTTCACGTCGTACTTCCGCGGCACGGTCGCGAACTTCTCCCCTGCGGGGATGTACGGCTGCTGCGGCATGGCGAGTTCGTCGGTGGGCGTGCCCAGGTTCTCGAAGAACCGCTCGAAGGTGCCGCCCGGGCCGGCGGCCACGCCGACGATCCGGCTGTGGTGGCGCTCGATGCGGTAGGCGTGCGGGCAGTTCTTCGGCACGAAGCCGAAGTCCCCCACCGTCAGCAGCTTTTCGTGCTGCTCACCCTCCAGGTCCTCCACGAACAGGCGCACGGCGCCGTCGACGATGTAGAAGACCTCGTAGGTGTCCGGGTGGGAGTGGGCGGGGATGATGTCGCCCTTGGGTCCGTCGCAGGTGAAGAAATTGAAAGTGTTCTCGGTCTGCTCGCCACCGGCGTAGATGGTGAACATGTCCGTGAAGAGATGGGCCCGGTCGCCCATGCCCTTCTCGATGAAATAGGGCTTTCCCGGCTCCGGGGGGATGTGGGAGCGGGTGCGGTACTGGGTGGCGAACTCCATGGTCATGGCGAACCTCCGGGATCGGCTCCGATTAAAACGTCAGGCTACCTGACGGTCTACGTGGAGTGAAGGGCGGACGCTGCGGCCCCGCCCGAGGGGCCGGGCGGCGCCGCCCGGCCCTACTCGCCGGTCACGGGATCACGCCCGGTGAGGCAGTAGACCCCGCCCGCCGGGTCCCGCATCACCGTCCAGCCGTCGCCGTCGCGCACGAACTCGGCGCCCAGCCCTTCGTGTTGCGCCCGGCCGGCCGCCAGGTCCGCGCAGGCGAGATCCAGATGCGCCGAGGCGGGGCGGGGCTCGTCCAGGCGCTGGACAAGCAGGTGGACGGGCAGGTCCTGTGACGGGCGGAGCACATGGAACTCCCGGTGGACGCCCGGGCGCGCGTCCCAGCCGGTCAGCGCCGCCCAGAACGCGATCTCCGCGTCGAACACGGCCGGTGACACGTCGAGGCAGATCTGGTCCAGCCTGCTCGTGGCACCGCCGGGACCGGTGAGGACCGGCGGCCGCGCCCGCTGGCCCCGCCAGGGCACGACGCAGAAGGGCTGGCCGCCGGGGGAGCGCAGGACGGTCAGTTCCGGGTGGCGGGCCTCCGCCAGGGCGCCCAGTCGAAGGGCCTGTGCGGTGAAGGCGGCCATGTCGTCCACCGCCAGATCGGGATGGGCCCCGCCTTCACCTCCCACCGCCTGCACCGCAAGGCAGGCGTCGGCTCCGTCCGGGAGCAGGGTGGTGAATTCGCCCCGCGCCCCCCACGGCGTGGAGACCTGGGTGCCGGTGGCCGCGCTCCAGAAGGCCTCGGCGCGGCCGGCGACGGCTGCGGGCCGGTCGATGAAGGCGTACGTCCAGCGGATCACGGTGCTCCTCTGCTGCGGTTCAGTGCCTCTCCAGCGGTCTCCATCGTGTCAAAGCGTGGCCCCGGGGCCCCGTTCATCACTCGTTCACCGACCGGATCCGTCCGCGGCATTCCCTGACGCGTCCCGGGCACCTACGCTCGGCCGCGAATCGATCAACGCTGCAGCGCCGCGGTACGGACGGTGTTGACAACGTTGTCCCCCTCTGATGGAGGTACCCGAGAACATGCCCTCCAGACCGTCCCCGGCCCGGCGTCTCGCCGCACGGGCCGCCGCGATCGCCCTGACCGGCGCGCTCGCCGGCGCCTTCATGCCGCCGGCCGCCGAGGCCGACGCGCTGGTCGCGCGCCCCACCGCCTTCGTGGACCCGATGATCGGCACGGCGAACGGCGGCAACACCTATCCCGGCGCGGTCCGCCCGTACGGCATGATCGCCTGGTCCCCGACCAGCACCACGGGCGACCAGACGAGCACCGGGGCGGCCAACGGTTACGAGTACGGGGTGACCCGGACACGCGGGCTGAGCCTCACCCATGTCAACGGGGCCGGGTGCAACCCCGGCGCCGCGGGTGACGTGCCGATCATGCCGTTCGTCGGCGACGTCACCTCCTCGCCGTCCGCCGACACGAAGGACGCCGTCTACGCGTCCGGCTTCTCGCACGACAACGAGCGCGCCGTTCCCGGCCGCTACACCGTCGGGCTGGACTCCGGCGCCACCGCCGACCTCGCCGTCAGCGAGCGTGCCGGAGTGGCCGACTTCAGCTTCCCGGCGGATAAGCCCGCCAATCTGCTGTTCCGGGTGTCCAACTCGCTGAACGGCAGCGAGGACGCCGAGATCGAGATCGACACCGCCCACCGCAAGGTGACCGGTTCGGTGCTCACCGGGGCGTTCTGCGGCAGGCGCGCCAACGGCGGTACCAACAACCGCAAGAGCTACTACCGGCTCTACTTCAGCGCCTCCTTCGACCGCGCCTTCTCCACCACGGGCACCTGGCGTGACGGCACCCTCGCTCCGGGCGCCACCAGCGGAAGCGGCGGCGAGGGATACGCCACCGGAGCCGACCGCGCCGGGCGCGGTTCCGGCGGCTGGGTCGGCTTCGACACGGCGGCCGACGACGACGTCCGCATGAGAATCGGGATCTCCTACGTCAGCCAGGCCGGCGCCGAGGCCAACCTCCGCCAGGAGATCGCCCCGAGGGCGAGCGTCGACGACGTGGCCCGTGCGGGATCCGCCGCCTGGGACCGCGAGCTCGGCTCCGCGCGCATCGGCGGCGGCAGCGACGCGCAGCGCACCGCGTTCTACACGGCGCTGTACCACTCGCTGATGCAGCCGAACCTGATCAGCGACAGGGACGGCCGCTACCCGGGCATGGACGGGAAGCCGCACCGCGTGACGCGCGGTCAGAAGGCCCAGTACAGCAACTTCTCCGGCTGGGACCAGTACCGCGCCCAGATCCAGCTCCTCGCCCTCCTCAAACCGAGGATCGCGGGCGACTTCGCCCAGTCGCTCTACAACTTCGCCCGGCAGAACGGCGGCGTCTGGGACCGCTGGGTGCACATCAACGGCGCCACACACGTGATGACGGGCGATCCCACGGCCGCCACCCTCGCCACGTTCTACGCGATGGGCGTGCGCAACTTCGACTACGAGGGTGCCTTCGAATCCCTGGCACTGCAGGCCACAGTGCCCCACCCGGACGGCCTCTCCGACGCGGGATGCCCCGGCCAGTGCACCGGCCAGCGGCCCAATCTCGCCCAGTACCTGAAGTCCCGTTACGCGGCCCAGGACGTCTGCCACTGCTGGGGCGGTGCCGCCGAGACACTGGAGGACGCGGTCGCCGACGCGGCACTCGGCCGGTGGGCCCGGCTGCTCGGGCGCGACGAGGAGGCCGACGCCTTCGACGAGCGCGGCCTCTGGTGGCGCAACGTCTTCAACCCCGGGGCCGGCGACGGCGCCGGGACCACCGGCTACATCCAGGCACGCAACCTCGACGGCTCCTGGGTGACCCCCTTCAGTCCGGGCAGCGACCGGGGCTTCGCGCAGGGCACCAGTGCCACGTACACCTGGATGGTCCCGCAGGACGTGCAGGGGCTGGCCGAGGCCATGGGCGGCCGGGACGTGGCGGCCGAGCGGCTGGACGGCTTCTTCCACAAGGCGGACGGCTCCTGGTCGGTCAAGGGCGGCGACGCGCTGCGCTACGACCCGACCAACGAGCCGGGCATCCACGCCCCTTGGCTCTACAACGCGCTGGGGCAGCCGTGGAAGACCCAGGAGACCGTACGGGAGATCGTGAACACGGTCTACGGGACCGGCCCGCGAGGCCTGCCCGGCAACGACGACCTCGGCACCATGTCGGCCTGGTACGTCTTCTCGGCCCTCGGCCTCTACCCGCAGACGCCCGGCAGCGCCACCATGCTGCTGGGAGCGCCGCTGTTCCCGACCGCGGTGCTGGACCGGCCGCAGGGCGGTGACATCCGGATCAGCGCCCCGGAGGCCGATGCGACACATCCGTACATCGACGCGGTGAAGGTCGACGGGCGGACGGCCGACAGGTCGTGGACGGACGCCCGGCTGGTCACCCGTGGGGGGTCGCTGACCTACCGGCTCGCCGAACGGCCGAACACGTCCTGGGCCACAGGACCTGCGGGTCTTCCGCAGTAGCACACCAACCGGCCCTGGCCCGGAGCCCGGTGGGCGGCGCGACGCCGCCCGCCGGGCTTCGCCTGCCCGGCGCGGAGGGCGGGAGGGGTCCCCCATTTCTATCGTTGAAAATTCTCCGTGCACGACCGTTGTCAGCTGTTTGAGGCTGTGGCTCAATGTTCGACTATGTGCAGTGCTCCACGGTTCGGGGCACTCCGGCTTCTTCGACGAGGACGACGCCTTGATACGACAACTAGCCCGCCCCCGCACGCTTTTCAGATCACTCGTCTGTACGGCGGCGCTGCTGCTCCCGCTCGGGGCCACCCTGGTCCCGGCCGCCGCCGTGGCTCCCGCGGCGGACGCCGCCACCGCCTCGGCGTTCACCAAGGAGGACCCCTCCACCGAGGTTCACGGTCTCAAGGGCGAGTACTTCGCCATGTCCGCCCCGGGCGCCCGTGACTTCGCGAAGCTCGGCGCGACCGCGCTCGACCCGGACATCAACTTCCCCGGGCTGACCGGTGCCTTCGAGTCGGCCACCGGCAGGACCGAGCACACCACCGCCCGCTGGACGGGGCAGATCGAGGCCCCGGAGACGGGTGACTACACCTTCTCCGCCATCGGGGACAACGGCTTCCGGCTCCTCATCGACGACAAGGCGGTCATCGACCACTGGGAGCCGGACTGGGACAAGGAGCAGACCAGCGCTCCGGTCGCGCTGAAGGCCGGTGAGCCGCACACGTTCCGGCTGGAGATGTTCCAGGACACCGGCGGGGCGAACATGTTCCTGCGCTGGTCGAGCGCGAAGCTCGCCAAGCAGATCGTGCCCGAGTCGGCCTTCACCCCGCCGTCCGACTTCGAGGTCTACCCGGTCGGGCTCACCGTGGCCGAAGACGGCCTCACGGTGCAGGCGACCTTCGACCACGAGGTCAGCGGCATCACGGACGTCAAGGACCACCTCGCCATCGAGGCGGACACGACGCCGATGCCGGTGAAGTCGGTCGTGAAGGCGTCGGACGACAGCAACGCGCTCGTCGTCACCCTGGACGCGGCAGTCCAGAAGGGCCAGCAGGTCAAGGTCGTCTACGACGGTGAGGGCGGCCTGAAGAACGGCGACGAGACCGTCCCTGAGATCAGCCGGAGGGCGAAGAACCTCTCCACGCACCGGCTGACCACGCCGTGGGGTGACAAGGTCGACCCCAAGAACCCGATGCCCGAGTACCCCCGTCCGCAGCAGGTGCGCGACGACTGGAAGAACCTCAACGGGCAGTGGGAGTTCGCGGGAGCCTCAGCCGGTGAGAAGCCGGTCTTCGGCAAGGCCCTGGACGAGCGCATCACCGTGCCCTACCCCGTCGAGTCACAGCTCTCCGGACTCGAGCGCCACGAAGACCACATGTTCTACCGCAAGCTCGTCACGGTGCCCAAGAGCTGGTCGGTCGGCAAGCGGGGCAAGGGCGAGCGCCTGAAGCTCAACTTCGGCGCCGTCGACTACCAGGCACGGGTCTGGGTCAACGGCAAGCAGGTCACCGAGCACACCGGCGGCTACACCGCCTTCAGCGCCGACATCACCGACGCCGTCAAGGGCAGCGGCCCCCAGGAGATCGTCGTCGCGGTCACCGACACCACCGGGGCCGACCAGCCCACGGGCAAGCAGTCCGCGAATCCCAGCGGCATCTTCTACACCGCCTCCTCCGGTATCTGGCAGACCGTCTGGATGGAGCCCGTCGCTCCGGCCGCCGTCGACTCCCTGACGACCACGCCGGACATCGACAAGGGCCGCCTCGCCCTGACGGTCAACTCCGAGGACGCCTCGAAGTCCGCCCGTGTCACCGCTGTCGCCCGCGACACGAAGGGCAAGGTCGTCGGCGCCGTCACCGGCCGTGCCAACAGCGAGCTCAGCCTGCCGGTCGCCGAGCAGCACCTGTGGACCCCGGACGACCCGTACCTGTACGACCTTGAGGTCACCCTCAAGGACGGCCGCTCCAAGGACGTCGTCGACAGCTACTTCGGCATGCGCTCCTTCGGCGTCGCCGAGGTCGGCGGCTACCAGAAGCTGGTGCTCAACGGAAAGCCGTTCTTCTCCCTCGCCCAGCTCGACCAGGGCTTCTACCCCGACGGTCTGAACACGGCGCCCAGCGACGACGCCCTGGTCTTCGACCTGAAGGCGCAGAAGGACCTCGGCTTCAACTCCGTCCGCAAGCACATCAAGGTCGAGCCGGCGCGCTGGTACTACCACGCCGACCAACTGGGCCTCCTGGTGTGGCAGGACTTCGTCTCCGGCAACCTCACCGGCGAGAAGGGCCGCAAGGCCTTCCTCGACCAGGGCGCCGAGATGATGGAGCAGCTGCACAACTACCCCTCGATCGGTGCGTGGATCGTCTTCAACGAGGGCTGGGGTGAGTGGGACCGTACCGAGACCGGCAAGATCACCGAGAAGGTCCAGGCCGCCGACCCCTCGCGCGTCGTCAGCGCCCACAGCGGTGTCAACTGCTGCAACTCCAAGGGCGACTCCGGCAAGGGCGACATCATCGACCACCACGACTACAACAACACCGACCCGGCCTTCCCCGACGAGACGCGTGCCGCGATGGACGGTGAGCACGGCGGCTTCACCCTGCGGATCCCCGGCCGCATGTGGCCCGGTGCCCCCACCGCGATCTACAGCGGTGTCGCGGACAAGGACGCCCTGACCGCCAAGTACGTCGACAACACCCGTACGTACTACCTGGAGGCGGCCGGCGCCGAACTCTCCGGCTCCATCTACACCCAGGTGACCGACCTGGAGAACGAGCTCAACGGCCTCTGGACGTACGACCGCCGGGAGATCAAGGTCGACGCCGCCAAGGTGCGGAAGATCAACCAGGAGGTCATCGCCGCCGGCGCGGCAGCGGGCGAGCGGGACGAGGTCAAGGGCGGCGGTGCCTGGTCCCTCGACGAGAACAAGGGCACCAAGGCCGCCGACAGCGGCCCGAACCACAAGGACCTCACCCTCTCCGAGGGCGCGTCCTGGACACCGGGAGTGCAGGGCTCGGCGCTGAAGTTCAACGGCGAAGGCCAGTACGCGCAGACCGACGGCCCGGTCGTCGACACCACCGGTGACTACACCGTGTCGGCCTGGGCGTCGCTGGACGCGCTTCCGGGCAACTACGGCACCGTCGTCAGCCAGGACGGCCGGCGTCAGGAGAACCCGTTCTACCTCCAGTACGGACAGGGCGGGTTCGCGTTCTCCACCCCGGGTGCCCACCGCGCGCGGCTGGAGATCAAGCCCGAGCTCGGCCGGTGGTACCACCTGGTCGGCGTACGCAGCGGTGACGAGATCAAGCTGTACGTCGACGGCAGGCTCGCCTCCACCGCGGCGGCCGGCACCGCCGACGTCAGCACCGGCGCGCTGTCCGTGGGCCGCGCCAAGTGGTCCGGCGGCAACACCGACTTCTGGAACGGCTCCGTCGACCAGGTGAAGGTGTACGACAAGGCGCTCACCGACCAGGAGGTGACCGCGCTCCACGACGGCGAACAGCCGTAGGGAGCAACCCCGCGGAACCGCTCCCGGCAGTGGGCGCACAGGCCGCGCTGCCGGGAGCTCCGCGGGCACGGCATGTTCCCGCCCCGCGACTCCTACCCGCGCTGTGTCTCCCTCGCCGAGCGCAAGTACCCGAGGCGTGGGGACATCTCGGCCCGTTCTCATGGGCGACGCGTGACACCACCGGGCCCGGCGGCCGGCCCGCCGGGCCCGGCGGCTCACCTCAGGGTGCCCAGGGGGCGTCCACCGCCCACGTCGTGTCCTCGGTGAAGGTCGCCGCGTTGTCCCATGCGTGACCGCCGCCCGGAGTGGCCAGCCACACCTCCGAGTCGATGTGGCGCAGATAGCTGCCGGGCAGATTGGCGCTCGACAGCCGTACGCCGCCCTGACCCGCCACCGCGCACCAGGTGGCGTCGGCCTTGAAGAGGGCCGAGCCGTCGCTCGCGTCGCGGCGGACCCGGAAGTCCCGGTGGCGCAGGTACTCACCGGGGTAGTTGCGGGACTCGAACGAATAGCAGTTGCTGTTCGCCAGGCCGGTGACGACCTTCCACGTGGCGTCGTTCTTCAGCAGCGCGGTGCTGCCGCTGTCGACGACGGCCGTGTAGGCGAGCTCCTGGGAATGGCGCAGGTACTTGTTCGTGTGCCCCGGAGTGGTGACCCGGAGCGACCTGTTCCCGGTGGGCAGGGTGACCGGCGGCGGGGGAGTCCTCGACGCCTGGATCAGGGCCTGGTTGGCGGCCTTCACCCGGGCGGTGTCCACCTTGACCACCTGGCGGTCGTAGGTGAGCAGCCCGTTCGCCTCGTTCTCGACGTCCGTGATCTCCGTGTAGACCGAAGCGGACAGCCCGGCGGGCAGCTGGCCGACGCGGATGGCGTCGAGGAGGCCCACGAAGCGGTTGTCGAGGGCGGAGAGGCTGGCCTGGTCCTCGTAGCTGAATCCGCCGCCCGGATACCACTCGTGGCCCGGCACCTTGTAGCCCAGTCCGCCGAACTCGCCGAGGACAGCGGCCCGGGTCGCTGTCGGCGCGGTGTTCCCGGGGCCGACGTAGATGTGGTTGTCGATCACGTCGCCGTTGCCGCCGTCCACCGAACCGCAGCAGTTGACCCCGCTCATGTTGTTGACGAGCCGCGACGGGTCGTACGCCTTCACCTCGTCGGCGATCCTGGCCTGGTCGTACTGTCCCCAGCCCTCGTTCTGGTTCACCCACATGACCACCGAGGGCGAGCTGCGGTGCTGGTCGATGACCGCGTGGTACTCGGCCTCCCACTGGGTCCGTGCCGCGGCGTCGGGGGTCTTCCCGGTGTCCATAGCGGGCATGTCCTGCCAGACGAGGAGACCCAGCTTGTCCGCCCAGTAGAACCAGCGCTGGGGTTCGACCTTGATGTGCTTGCGGACCATGTTGAAGCCGAGGTCCTTGTGTGCCTGGAGATCGGACTTCAGAGCGGCGTCGGTGGGCGCCGTGTAGATGCCGTCGGGCCAGTAGCCCTGATCGAGCGTGCCGGTCTGGAAGACGAACTTCCCGTTGAGGACCGGGCGCAGGATGTTGTCGACCCTCGCGGTGCCGACGGACCGCATGCCCGCGTAGCTGCCCACCGTGTCCACCACGGCTGCCCCGTCGAGCAGTTCGGCGCGTACGTCGTAGAGGAACGGGTCGTCCGGGCTCCACAGCCGGGGGTTCGGCACCGGTACGGAGATGTCCGCGCCGGGGGCACCCGTCGCCGTACCCACGACTGTGCCACCGCTGGTGACGGTGACCCTCGCGCTCCGGCCGGCGGCTGCTGCCGCCTGCACCTTCACCCGCAGGGTGCTGTTCCCGAGGTTCGGGGTCATGTCCAGGCGTGTGACGTGCGACGCGGCGACGGGCTCCAGCCAGACCGTCTGCCAGATCCCCGAGGCCGCGGTGTAGAAGATCCCGCCGCCCGGGTGCGGGTTCACGTCGTTGATCCGCTGCTTGCCGACGGCCTGGCCACCGGTCTGCGTCGGGTCGTACACGGAGACCACGACGGTGTTCGTACCGCCGTTGAGCTGGGGAGTGATGTCGTACGAGAACGAGTCGAAGCCGCCCTTGTGGACGCCGACCCGGGTGCCGTTGACCCAGAGGGTGCTCTGCCAGTCGGAGGCGCCGAAGTTGAGCACGGTGCGGCGGCCGTTCCAGTCCGAAGGCACGGTGAAGGTGCGCTTGTACCAGAGCTTGTCGTTCTCCGTGATCTTGCGCTTGATGCCGGAGAGCGAGGACTCCGCGACGAACGGGACCCTGATCTGCTCGGAGAACGCCGCGGGCTGCCCGGCGTCGCGGCCGGTCACTGCGAAGTCCCAGATGCCGTTGAGATTGGCCCAGTCGGGGCGGGTCAGCTGCGGGCGCGGATACTCGGGGAGCGGATTGTCGACGGACACCTGGCCGGTCCAGGGCGTCGTCATCGGTGCCGGCTTCGGTGCCCAGGCCGTGGGTGCGGCGGCGGCCGGGGCGGTACCGGCTCCGACGAGTGCGGTGGCGAGCAGTGCCAGCAGGCCGCTGCCGGCGGTCAACCGTCTCCACCAGGTACTGCGGCGCGGTGCGGGTGCGGATCGCATTCCAGGTACTCCTTCAGGAGGAGGAGCCCCCCGCGCCGGCCGGCGCGGGGGGTGGCACGTCGGCGGACCGCCGCTCAGAGCAGCTGCCAGAGATGGTCCGCGGTCCCGTTGTCGTCGTACCGGACGACGTGGGCGCTGTCGGCGGTGGACATGAGGTCCACGCCCAGCACCGCGTCCGCAGCTGACGGAACGACACCTCATGTGCAACGTTGGAAAATTGATGTCGGCGGTATGACAGCACGCGGTCAAGCCGGTGTCCAGAGGTGGCGCAGCACCTGGTGCGGCGCCTGGCGCGGAACCGGCCCGGTGATCGGCGGGTGTGAGGGCGCACCCCGGGGCGACACATTTTGGAAACGCATCGACAACTCTCTTGCCGCCTGCCGCGCCTCGCCTATATAACGTTGTAAACCGAGCCGCCGAGAGGCCGCACAAGCCCTCACGACCACAGTTTTCGCAGCTCGGAACGGGTCGTGAGGGATACAGCGTCATCCGCCGCCGAGCGGTTGACGCATCGTCCCGCCATGCCCGACCGCACGCCGAACGGTGTGCCGTCACCTCGCCAAGGAGCGTCCCGCGCATGATGATCCAGCGTCGATCCCGTACTCTCGCCGCGGCCTGCCTGATCGCCGCCACCGCCACGCTGGCCGTTTCCGGCTGCTCCAAGTCGGAGACCTCGGACAGCGCGGGCGGTGACAGCAGCCAGGGAGCGCAGGCGGCCAAGTCCCCCGAGGCCGCCTCCGGCCCCGGTTGCTCGCTGCAGAGCTACGGCGCACCCAAGATCGACCTCAAGAACGCCGTGGTCGGCTTCTCCCAGTCGGAGAAGGAGGCCAACCCGTTCCGTATCGCCGAGACCCAGTCGATCAAGGACGAGGCGGCGAAGATCGGCGTCAAGAAGCTGCTCACCACCAACGCGCAGTCGCAGCTGTCCAAGCAGATCAGCGACATCCAGGACATGCTCTCGCAGGGCGCCCAGTTCCTCATCATCGCGCCGCTGAACTCCGACGGTCTGGAGCCGGCACTCAAGGCGGCCGCGGCGAAGAAGGTCCCCGTCCTCACCATCGACCGCAAGGTCAACTCCACGGCCTGCAAGGACTATGTGGCCTTCCTCGGCTCCGACTTCGTCGAGCAGGGCAAGCGGGCGGCCGACGCGATGATCAAGGCGACGGACGGTAAGGGCAAGGTGGCGATCCTCCTCGGCGCCTCCGGCAACAACGTGACCACGGACCGGACCAAGGGCTTCGTCGACCAGATCAAGGCCGAGGCGCCCGGCATCGAGATCGTCGCCCAGCAGACCGGCGAGTTCGCCCGTGACAAGGGCCAGCAGGTCATGGAGCAGCTCATCCAGTCCAAGCCCGACATCACCGCCGTGTACGCGGAGAACGACGAGATGGGCCTCGGCGCCGTCACGGCGCTGAAGGCCGCCGGCAAGAAGCCCGGCAAGGACGTCAAGATTGTCTCGGTCGACGGCACCCGCAACGCCGTGCAGGCCCTCGTCAACGGCGAGTACAACGCCGTCATCGAGTCCAACCCCCGCTTCGGCCCGCTGGCCTTCGCGACCGCCCAGAAGTTCTACGGCGGCGAGGAGATCCCCGAGAACGTCATCATCACCGACCGCGCCTACGACGAGACCAACGCCACGGAATCGCTCGGCGGGGCGTACTGATCCGCTCCCGAACGCATCGGCCCCCGGCCGCCGTGGCGCTCGCACCAGGCCACGGCGGCTCCCGGGCCCTCCCCCTTGGACAGCGGAAGGCCAAGAAGACCCATGGCACCACCCGAAGCAGTACCGCAGGTACAGGAGGCGGCCGGAGACACCTCCTCCACCGTGCTCGAAGCCCGCTCGGTGAGCAAACGGTTCCCCGGTGTCGTCGCCCTCGACGACGTCAGCTTCTCCCTGCGTGCGGGGGAGACCCACGCGCTCGTCGGGGAGAACGGCGCGGGCAAGTCCACCCTCATCAAGGTGCTGACCGGTGTGTACCGGCCGGACGGCGGTGAACTGCGGATGACCGGTGAACCGGTCCGGTTCGCCCGGCCGTTCGAAGCGCAGCAGGCCGGTATCTCCACGATCTACCAGGAGGTCAACCTCGTCCCGCTGATGAGCGTGGCGCGGAACATCTTCCTGGGCCGGGAACCGCGGAACCGGTTCGGCCTCATCGACTTCTCCCGCATGCACCGGGAGACGAGCGAACTGCTCGACGGATTCGGCGTACGCGTCGACGCCCGGCGCCCCCTGCACACCCTCGGCGTAGGCACCCAGCAGATGGTCGCCCTCGCACGGGCGGTGTCCGTCAACGCGCAGGTCGTCATCATGGACGAGCCCACCTCCTCGCTCGAACCACGCGAGGTGGAGACCCTCTTCCGGGTCATCGGCAACCTGCGGGACAAAGGCATCGCCGTCCTCTACGTCAGCCACCGCATGGACGAGCTCTACCGGATCTGCGACCGCGTCACCGTCCTGCGCGACGGGCGCCACATCCACACCGGCGAGCTCGCCGGCCTCGACCGGATGCAACTGGTGTCCATGATGCTCGGCCGCGACCTCTCCGAGGTGCGCCGCTCCGGCGTCACCAACTTCGCGGCGGAGGGCCACGAGGCGGCCCGCACCCCCGTACTCACCGCGACCGGCCTCTCCAGCCGCCTCCAGCTCCACGACATATCCGTGTCTCTCTACGCGGGCGAGGTGCTCGGCCTCGGAGGCCTCCTCGGCTCCGGCCGCAGTGAGACGGCCAAGGCGCTGTCCGGCGCCCTGCCCCTGGACGCCGGCGAACTCACCGTCGACGGCACCAGGCTGAAGCGCCTCACCCCGGCCGCCGCCATCCGCGCCGGCATCAGCCTGCTGCCCGAGGACCGCAAGGCCGAAGGCATCGTGCCCGGCCTCTCCGTCCGCGAGAACATCGTCCTGGCGGCCATGCCCCGCCTCTCCCGGGCCGGTGTCGTGTCGCGCGCCAAGCAGGACCGGATCGTCGACATCTTCATGAAGCGCCTGCGGATCAAGGCGTCGAGCCCCGAGCAGCAGGTCGGGGAACTCTCCGGCGGCAACCAGCAGAAGGTCCTGCTGGCCCGCTGGCTCTGCCTGGAGCCCAAGGTCCTGCTGCTCGACGAACCCACCCGGGGCATCGACGTCGGAGCCAAGGCCGAGGTCCAGAGCCTCATCGACGACCTCGCCCGCGAAGGCCTCGCCGTCCTGCTCATCTCCTCCGACATCGAGGAGCTCATCGAAGGCGCCGACCGGATCGTCGTCCTGCGCGGCGGAGCGGTCGCGGGTGAGCTGTCGGGCGACGACGTGGCCGAGGACCGGCTGCTCGAAGTGCTCGCCGACCACGCACCGGAGCCGGCGGACCGGGCCCCGGCCGCCCAGGAGGACCCCCGATGACCCAGACCGCCGTCGCCCCGCCCGCGAAGAGCGACAAGCCCCGGAAGTCCGTGAGCCCACTGGCCCGGCTGCGTGACCCCGCCTGGTACCAGCGCTATGGCGTCTACGTGGCCGTGGCCGTGGTGCTGCTCTTCAACGCCCTGTTCACCGACCACTTCATGACCGCCGACAACTTCCGCACCCAGCTCGTCCAGGTCGCCCCCATCATCATCGTCGCCCTAAGCATGGCCCTGGTCATCGGCACCGAGGGCGTCGACCTGTCCGTCGGCTCGACCATGGCGCTCGCCGCCGCCTTCCTCCCGCTCTACCTCGGCTACGGGCTCGTCCCCGCGCTCGTCGTCGCCCTCCTGGCAGGCGCGGTCGTCGGATCCGTCAACGGGGCCCTCGTCTCCCTCGTCGGACTGCAGCCCATCGTGGCCACGCTCGCGCTCTTCGTCGGAGGTCGCGGGCTCGCCCTGGTCATGGCCGACGGCCAGCTCAAGCAGATCGTCAACCCCGACCTGCTGTCGCTGGGCACCGGCTCCTTCCTCGGCATTCCGCTGGTCGTCCTGATCGCCGGGGTGCTGGCTCTCGCCGTCGCCTTCCTGGTGCAGCGCACCACCTTCGGCCGGCAGATCGTCGCCGTCGGCGGAAACCGCTCCGCCGCAGCGCTCGCCGGGCTGCCCGTCAAGCGGGTCCTCATCGGCGTGTACGTGCTCTGCGGAGTGCTCGCGGCTCTCGCCGGCATCCTCGCCACGGCCAGGCTGACCGCGAGTGACCCGTCCTCGCTCGGCACCCTCATGGAACTCTCCGCCATCACGGCGGTCGTGGTCGGCGGCACCCCCCTCAACGGGGGCTCCGTCCGGGTGCTCGGCACCGTGGCCGGCGCCCTGCTCATGCAGCTCCTGCGCGCCACGCTCGTCAAGCACGACCTGCCCGACTCCACCGCACAGATCGCCCAGGCGGCCATCATCATCGCCGCCGTCTACGTCGCCCGGGAGCGTCGGTCCCGATGAACGAAACCAAGCCCGTCACCGCCGCCCCGGCCCCGGCCGCGCCGAAAACGCCCAAGGCCCCTCCCGCCGCAGGCCCCGGGCAGACCGGCCGGCAGCGCGCCGCGGAACTCCTGCAACGCCAGGGCGTACTCGCGGTCCTGCTCGCCGTCGTGATCGCCGCCTCGTTCATCTACCCGACGTTCGCGTCCCTGGACAACGCCCGCGGTGTCACCATCCAGGCCTCGTTCCTCGCCGTGGTCGCACTCGGCATGACGATGGTCATCATCACCGGCGGGATCGACCTGTCCGTCGGCTCGGTCTTCGCCCTCGGGGGAGTCCTCGCCGCCTGGGCCTCGCAGTACGGATTCCTCGCCGCGCTACTGCTCCCCCTCGTCGTCTGCGGCGGGACAGGCCTGCTCAACGGCTTCCTGATCGCCCGGGGCAACATGGCGCCTTTCATCGTCACCCTCGCCACGCTGCTGGGCGCCCGCGGCCTGCTGCTCGCCCTCACCGACGAGGGCGCCACCACCTATCTGGTGCCCAAGGACTCCGCCTTCGGCGAACTCGGCCAGGGCAGCGTCTGGGGCTTCGGCTACCCGATCATCATCGCCCTGGTGCTCTTCGGCGCAGGCGGACTCGTCCTGCAGCGCACCTCGTTCGGGCAGACCCTCTTCGCCGTGGGCGGCAGCAGCGACGCCGCCACCCTGATGGGTCTCCCCGTCGCACGTACGAAGATCCTCGTCTACACGCTCAGCGGTCTGCTCGCAGGACTCGCCGGCGCCCTCAACGCGGCCAGGCTGTCCTCCGGCGTCACCATCGTCGGCGTGGGCATGGAACTCGACGCGATCTCCGCCGTCGTCATCGGCGGCACCCTGCTCATCGGCGGCGCGGGATCCATCAGCGGAACCCTCTGGGGCGTCCTGCTGCTGGCCGTCATCCAGAACCTGATCAACCAGATCGGCTCGCTCAACTCCTCCTACCAGTCGGTCGTCAGCGGCGGCTTCCTTATCGTTGTCGTGGTGGCCCAGCGCTATCTCGCGCGCAGTCGCAGAAGCACCTGACGACGAGCCGGCCGTTGAGGCCGGATCAACAGCCAAGCCGAGCCGAACCAAGGAGTGCCGTGGGCGTCAGCCTCAAGGACGTTGCACAACGGGCGGGCGTGTCCATCAAGACCGTGTCGAACGTGGTGAACAACTATCAGCACGTCACACCCGCCATGCGCGCCAAGGTGCAACAGGCGATCGACGAGCTCGGCTACCGGCCAAACCTCACCGCCCGCCACCTGCGCAAGGGCCGCACGGGCATCATCGCCCTCGCCGTCCCCGAATTCGGCAACCCGTACTTCGCGGAGCTCGCCGGAGCGGTCATCGACGCGGCCGCCCGGCACGACTACACCGTCCTGGTCGACCACACCGCCGGCCTCAGGGAGAAGGAACTCCTGGTCAGCCAGGGATTCAGGTCGCATGTGATCGACGGTCTCATCCTCAGCCCCATCCATCTGGAGACCGAGGACCTCATGGCGCGCACCGAGACGGCGCCACTGGTCCTGCTGGGCGAGCGCGAGTACGAGGCGCCGTACGACCACATCGCCATCGACAACGTGGCGGCGGCCCGCGCGGCCGTGCGCCACCTCGTCGACCAGGGCAACCGGCGCATCGCCTTCCTCGGGTCGCGCACCGGCCAGGAGCGCCAGCCGGCGCACCTGCGCCTGAGGGGCTGGCGCGAGGAACTCGAGGCCGCCGGCGTCACCCCCGACGAATCCCTCGTCGTGGTCACCGACGGCTACGGCCGCGAGGACGGTGCCACCGGCATGGCGCAGCTCCTCGACCAGGGGCACCGGCCCGACGCCGTGTTCGCGTACAACGACCTCATCGCCATCGGCGCGATGCGGACCATCACCGCACGCGGCCTGCGGATCCCGGACGACATCGCCGTCGTCGGCTTCGACGACATCGAGGAGAGCCGCTACACCACCACCTCGCTCACCACCATCGCTCCGGACAAGGAAGCCATCGCCAGGCTCGCCGTCGACAGCCTCGTCGAACAGCTCTCGGGGAAGCCCGTCGCCGAACCGCGCAGGCCACGCCCCGGCTACCGCCTCGTCGTCCGCGAATCCACCACGGCCGGCCCCCACTCCGGCCACACCGAGGATCTCTGATGCCGCGCCCCACCGTGCACCGCACCCCGTTCGGCTCCGTCCAAGGGACCCGGACCGACCTGTACACCCTCGACAGCGGTACGGGAGTCCGAGCCGAGGTCCTGACCTACGGCGCGTCCCTGCACCGCCTCGCCGTGCCGGACACCACGGGCGCCGCCGCCTCCGTCGTCCGGTCGCTCGCGACGCTCGACGACTACACGGCCAAGCACCCCTACTTCGGTGCCGTCGTAGGCCGTTACGCCAACCGCATCGCCCATGGCCGCTTCGTCCTGGACGGGACCGAACACCACATCCCCGCCAACGACCGTGGCCACGCCCTGCACGGCGGGCCCGAGGGCTTCCACACCAAGGTGTGGGAAGCGGCCCCGGACCGGACCGGCGACACCGTCTCCGTCCGGCTCACCCTGCACAGCCCCGACGGTGACATGGGCTTCCCCGGGGCCCTGGACGCCACGGTCACGTACACCCTCGACACCGCGGGCACCCTGGCCGTCGACTACGCCTCGGTCACCGACCGCCCCACGGTCGTCAACCTCACCAACCACGCCTACTTCGACCTGGCCGGCCAGGGCGACGTGCTCGGCCACCACCTGGAGGTCGACGCCGACTCCTATCTGCCGGTGGACGACGACGGCATCCCCCTGGGACCGCCGGCCGAGGTCCGCGGAACACCGTTCGACCTCACCGTGCCCCGGCTCCTCGGGGAACGCCTCGGCACCGAGGACGCACAGCTGCGCGCCGCGGGCGGCTTCGACCACTGCTGGGTGCTCCGGGACGCCGGCGGCGGCCTGCGACGCGCAGCACGCCTCACCGCTCCGGACGCGGCCAGGGTCCTGGAGGTGTGGACCACGGAGCCCGGCATCCAGGTCTACACCGCCAACCAGCTCGACGGATCCTTCACCGACGGCACCGGCCGCCGCCACGAACGGCACGGCGCGATCTGCCTGGAGACCCAGCACCTGCCCGACTCACCCAACCGGCCGGACCTGCCCACCACCGTGCTGCGCCCAGGCGACACCGCGCGCAGCCGCACCGAACTGCGCTTCCCGCACCTGCTGAATTAATCGATTGCCCCTCGGCGAGGCGCCCTGCTGTAATCCCGGCACCGAACGACCGAACAGGGAGATGTCCATGCGCCGAGCTTCTGTGTCCACCCAGACAGGAATTCACACCTATCTCAAGGACCCGAAGCTCAGTGCACACATTGAACCTGGGAATTCTGGCGCATGTCGACGCCGGTAAGACGAGCCTGACCGAGCGGCTGCTCCACACCGCCGGAGTCATCGACGCGGTCGGCAGCGTCGACGACGGCAGCACACAGACCGACACCCTCGCCCTGGAGCGGCAGCGCGGCATCACCATCAAATCCGCCGTGGTGTCCTTCGCCGTCGACGGCGTCACGGTCAATCTCATCGACACCCCCGGACACCCCGACTTCATCGCCGAGGTGGAACGGGTCCTCGGCGTGCTCGACGGCGCTGTACTCGTCGTGTCCGCCGTCGAGGGCGTCCAGGCGCAGACCCGGATCCTGATGAGGGCGCTGCGCCGCCTGCGGATCCCCACGCTCGTGTTCGTGAACAAGACCGACCGTGCCGGTGCCCGGTACGAAGGCGTCCTGTCCGACATCGCACGCCGGCTGTCACCCGCGGTCGTCGCCATGGGCCCGGCCGACGGCCTGGGGACCAGGCGGGCCCGCACCAGGCCGTTCACCGCCGCGGACCGGGACTTCACCACCGCCCTGACCGACCTGCTCACCACGCACGACGACGAACTCCTGGCGGCGTACGTCGAAGGCGTGGCCGGCGTGCCGTACGACCGGCTGCGTGACCGGCTGGCGGCGCAGACCCGGCAGGCGCTGGTGCACCCCGTCTACTTCGGCTCCGCCGCCACCGGCGCGGGCGTAGCCGAACTGACAGCCGGTATCGCGGAGTTCCTGCCGGTGACGGACCAGGACACCGAAGGCCCGGCCTCGGGAGCGGTCTTCAAGGTCGAACGCGGCCCGGCGGGAGAGAAGATCGCGTACGCCCGCATGTTCTCGGGGACGGTACGCACCCGTGAACGCGTCCGGCTGCGGGGCGACGGCGAGAAGGAGGGCCGCGAGGGCAAGATCTCGGCCATCACCGTCTTCGACCAGGGGGAGGATGTCCGCGGGTCCTCGCTCCCCGCCGGCCGGATCGGCAGGCTGCGAGGACTCCACACCGTCCGGATCGGGGACAGGATCGGCGAACCGGGGACCGCGCGGCCGGCGCGCGCCCACTTCGCTCCGCCGACCCTGGAGACCGTCGTCACCCCTCGCCGCCGTCAGGACAGGGGAGCGCTGCACATCGCGCTCGGGCACCTGGCGGAGCAGGATCCGCTGATCGGCGTACGCACCGACGACCTTCGGCAGGAGGTGTCCCTGTCGCTCTACGGCGAGGTGCAGAAGGAGGTCATCCAGGCGACTCTCGCGGACGAGTACGGCATCGAGGTCAGCTTCAGGGAGACGACGACCATCTGTCTGGAACGGCCGTCCGGTACGGGCGAGGCCGTCGAGTTCATCGACAAGGAGCCGAACCCCTTTCTCGCCACCGTCGGCCTCCGGGTGGAGCCCGCCGCTTTCGGCAGCGGGGTGGAATTCCGCCGGGAGGTGGAGCTCGGCTCCATGCCGTACTCCCTGATGCGGGCGGTGGAGGAGACCGTGCTGGACACACTCGGCCAGGGAATTCACGGATGGCAGGTCACCGACTGCACGGTCACCATGACCCACTCCGGATACTGGCCCCGGCAGAGCCATTCTCACGCGGTGTTCGACAAGAGCATGTCCAGCACGGCGGGCGACTTCCGCAACCTGACGCCACTGGTGCTGATGGACGCGCTGAAGCAGGCCGGGACCACGGTGTACGAGCCCATGCACCGCTTCCGGGCCGAGCTCCCGGCCGACGCCCTCGGTCCGCTCGTGCCGGTCCTCGCGCGGCTGCGCGCCGTCCCCGGGCCCCCGGAGACGCAGGACGGCGTCTGCACGGTGGAGGGGGTGATCCCCGCCGCCCGGGTGCACGAGCTGCAGCAGCTGCTCCCGGGGATGACACGCGGCGAGGGGGTGCTGGAGTCGGCGTTCGAGGACTACAGGCCGGTCGACGGACCAGTGCCGCGCAGGCCCAGGACCGACCGCGACCCGCTGAACCGCAAGGAGTACCTCCTGCGCACCCTGCGCCGGGTGGACTCCGGCCGGTGAGAGCAGGGCCGGTGTGACGGACGCGTGCCCCCGCGCGTCCGTCACACCCTGGCTCACTTCAGATAGGGACCTGCCGCACCGATCTTCCCCGGGGCAGCGTTCTTCCCGCCGAGATCGAGGACGTACACCCGCAGATTGCCCTTGCCCGGCGCCGGGACGGCGAGCGTGCCTCCCGTCACCACCTGGGTGTCGCCGGTCACGGCGTCCTTGTACGTGCCGTTGGGGACACCCGTGTACGTGGCGCCGCCCGAGACCGTCACGAGCGCGAAGCTGTCCGTGCCGCTCGCGGTGTCGGTGTAGCGGCGCTTGTACGCCATCGAGCCGGTGATGCCCTCCGTGGAGTACTGCCCCATCTGCAGGGCGGGCACCGCACGGCGGATCTGGTTGAGCCGCTGGACGTGCTTGACCAGTGGCCTCGCCAGGGTGTCCGCGACCGCACCGGTCGCCGATCCGACCGTGCCGAAGTCCGACGCCTCGACGTCGCCCGCGAGATGGGCGCCGTAGTACGCCCGGCCGGTCGTCTCCAGCGGGCAGGTGGGCCCGCAGTCGATCTTCTTGCCGGCCTGGAACTCGATCTCCGAGCCGTAGTACAGCGTGGGGATGCCCCGGAAGGTCCACATCAGCGACATGTTCTCGGCCCAGGCGTCCGTGCCGCCCGCGTACCGTTCGCTGCTCTTGTTGGGACCGTAGTCGTGGCTGTCGACGTAGACGACGTTGTAGGTGGCGTCGTTGTAACTGTCGTCGGAGTCCTTGCCGTTGTTGTACGCGTTGCCGGCGTCACCGAAGTTCATGTGCATGCGCATGTCGATGACGTTCATCCCGGAGAACCGGCTGTGGTCCGGTGCGTGGTACGTGTTGCCGTTCAGGAACGCGTTGGTGGAGGTCGGCTGGGAACCGGTGCCTTGCTGCTGCTCGTAGTCGTACATCTCCAGGGCGGCCTTCCCGTCGTCCGCGCTGTACTCCTTGCGCTCCTTCCAGGTGTAGAACTGGGCGGAGTGGTTGACGGAGCCGCGGTTCCACTTGTCGTTGACGAAGGCCGCGACCTCACCGAAGACGAAGAAGTTCTTCGCGGCCTCGGTGCCGAACTGCTGGGTGACGCGCTCCTGGATGGCCGGGAGGAAGCGGCGGTTCCATGTGGTGCGGGGGATGTGGACGGCCGTGTCGACCCGGAATCCGTCGACGCCCATGTCGATGTACTTGTCGTAGGCGCCGATCAGGTAGTTCTGCACGGGTGCGCTCTCGGTGTTGAAGTCGGCGAGGTCGTCGTGCAGCCAGCAGCTGCGGGAGTCCTCGCCCTCCCAGTTCCCGATCCAGCAGTTGTGGTAGTACGCCTTGGGGAACATGCCCGAAGTGGGGTTCGGCCACTGGCAGTTGTAGATCCGGTAGCCCTCCGGAGAGGTGTACTGGGTGGGGGTTCCCCAATTGACGCAGGTGTTGCCGGAGGGTTCGGCGGTGGACCACAGGTCGCCGTTGTAGTACGACTTCCCGGACTTCGGCTCGACGGTGAGGCCGTCGTACTCGAAGCCGTCGTTCTTCTCGTCGTAGTACCAGCTCCACTGGGTGTCGCGGACCCCGTACGTCTTCGGGGTGAACAGGCCCTTGGCACCCCAGCGCGAGGAGTGGTTGTAGACGACGTCCTGGTAGATCTTCATGCCCTTGGCGTGGGCCGCGTCGATGAGGTCCTGGTACGAGGCCCCGGCGGATTCGAGCCGGGAGTCGACCTCGTAGAAGTCGTAGCCGTGGTAGCCGTGGTAGTCGTAGTCGGACCGGTTGAGGACCACGGGGGTGATCCAGACGGCCGACATGCCGAGGCCCTTGATGTAGTCGAGCTTGTCGACCAGGCCCTTGAAGTCGCCCCGGAACATGGGGTCGTCGTTGGCCGCGTTGCCCGACTTCCCGTGTTGGCTGCCGCCCCGGTTGTTCGCCGTGTCACCGTCGTTGAAACGGGCGGTGAGGACGAAGTAGATCGGATCCTTGCGGGGATCGGTGCCGAGCGGCTTCCCGGAGGCCGGGGCGGTGGGCTTCTCCCCGGTGGTCGCGGTGGCCGTGGCGGAGGCCGCCGAGACGTTCCCCGCCAGGTCGACCGCCCTGACGGTGTAGCTGTAAGCCGTATTCGCCTCCAGCCCGGTGTCGGAGTACACCGTGGAGCCGACATCGGTCACTGCCGTGCCCTTGGTGCCACCTGTCCGTGTCACCTGGTACTTCGTCACGCCGCGGTCGTCGGTGGACGGGTCCCAGGTCAGCACGACGGACACTCCGTCCGCTCTCGCCGACACCTTCGCGGGGGCGGTCGGGGCCTGGGTGTCAGGTGTCGCGGCGGCGCACGGGTCCCCCGCGCCGGCCGTGACCTTCTTGTCCTTCACCGTGGTGAGACCGGCGGGGACCGTGTAATCGGCGCCGTTGTTGTTGTCCCAGACGCCGTTGCCGTTGTTGAAGGCGGCCTGCATGGACGAGGCGGTGCCGAGGTCCACCGACTTCTTCACCCAGCCGGTACACGCGGGTTCCATCCCCACGCCGGGCACGGTGGTCCAGGACCCGCCCGTCGGCCGGTAGTGGAGATTGGTGGTCGTCCAGCCGACTGTCGCGGTCGAGTAGTAGACCGCGGCGGTGCGGGCCTCCTCCTCGGGCTCCGTACCGGTGCCGGCGCAGGGGTCGCTGTGGGCCACCACGCCGTCCTTGACGGTGATGGCGCCGGTGCCCAGGGCGTAGTTCTTCCCGGCGTTGTTGTCCCAGACGCCGGCGCCGTTGTTGAACGTCGCGGCCAGGCCGGACGCGCTGCCCAGTGGGACGGTCTTCTTCACCCAGTCCGTGCACGCGGCTTCCATGCCCACCCCGGGAACGGTGGTCCAGGAGCCGCCGTCGGGCGCGTAATGCAGCCGGTAGGCGGACCAGTTCTTGGTCTTCGTGTAGTAGAAGACGGTGGCGGTGGACTCCGAGGCGGCCGCCGGCACGGCCGACTCCGGTCCGGAAGGGCCGGGCGCCGGGGTCAGGAGCCCCAGCATCACCGTCGCCGCGACGGCTGCGGCCGCCGCGGGGCGTCCGAGCAGCCGGACAGGGGTGCGTCTCATTCGTGTGTCTCCAGGGGAGGGCCGCGGGCGGGTGGACCGCGGCTGCCGACAGCACAGCCGCTCCGCGAGCGGCTGCCAGGATCCCGCCGGAGAACCCGGACGCGCCTCGGGGTTCGGGCGAGCAGTGCTTCTGACGGCAATCTCCGTCAGAACCTTTCTGCAATCTCTTGCATCCAGGAAGTTACCGGGGCATGACAGGTCCGTAAAGGGGCTGCACACTCCGTGACGGAGAGGAATGAGGGAGGGGGACGCGCGTGTTCCGCTGTTCATGACCTTCTTCGTCGATGTCACGGTGCGCGGATACGAGCTCGACACCCAGGGCCACCTCAATCAGGCGGTCTATCTCCAGTACGCCGAACATGCCCGGTGGGAGCTCCTGCGGGACGCGGGGGTGGCCCAGGAGAAGCTGCTCGCCCATGGAATCGGCCCGGTGCAGCTGGAAGTGACGGTGAAGTACCTGCGGGAGCTGCGGGGCGGGGACAGGGTGCGCGTCAGCTGCGAGCTCTTCTACGGCGCGGGGAAGACCTTCGAGATCCGGCAGCGGATCCTCAAGGAGGACGGCACCGTGGCCGCGGAGATCACAGGGGTGGGCGGCATCCTCGACCTGACGGCCCGCCGGCTGGTCGAGGATCCGGCCGGACGGTTCGCCGTGCTGGCCACGAAGCCGGAACTCCTCGGTATCCGTACCGTCTGAGAGGCGGCGGGGAGTACCGCGGTCAGGGAGTGTGCTCGCCCGCCGCCAGCTTCGTCACCAGACGGTCGAGGCGGGCGGCCCGGAGCTCCGGTGTCCTCGCCCTGAGCAGTTCCAGGATCACGAGGTAACGGTCCGTCCTGCTGAGCTGTTCGAAGCGTTCGGCCGCTCTCGGGGCGGCGGCCAGTGCGGCGGCGAGGTCGGCGGGCACGGTGGCCTCCTTCTGCGAGGGGTACGCCGTCTCCCACCGCCCGTCCTCCCGTGCCGCCCGCACCTCGGCGAGCCCGGGCTCCCGCATCCGGCCTGCCGCCGTCAGCGCCTCCACCTTGCGTACGTTGACGAGGGACCAGGAGCTGCCCGGCCGGCGGGGCGAGATCCTCTGCAGGTAGTACACCTCGTCCAGGGATTTCCGCTGCCCGTCGATCCATCCGGAGCAGAGTGCGGCGTCCAGGACCTCGGACGCCGTGACGGACGTGATGCCGGAGCTCTTCTTCGCGATCTTCAGCCAGAGCTCCGTCCGCTCCCCGTGGTGCTCCTCCAGCCAGGCATCCAGGAGCTCGACCCGTTCGAAGAAGAGCGGTTCCGCGCCCGCTTCCCCGGTGGCGTCCGCCTTCCCGTCCTCGGGCACAGCGTTCTCCGTCCGTTCCCGCGCTCGCGATGAGGTCATGGGACCGACGCTAGAGCCCCTGCAGGACAGTTCATGTCCTGCAGGGGCGCGCGCCGGGGCACTTTGTCATCCGTGAGGCGACGGGCCCGTGCTCCCCCGGACGACCAGATGGGTCGGGACCAGGGTGGTGCCCCGCTCCGTCGTCTCGTTGCGGATCTGCCGCAGGACGCCGTCCACGCACCGCCGGCCGATCTCGGCGAAGTCCTGGTGGACGGTGGTCAGCGGCGGGAGGAAGGAGGCGGAGTCGGCGATGTCGTCGAAGCCGACGACGCTGACGTCCTCGGGCACACGTCTGCCCCGTTCCTGGAGGGCTCGCAGGACGCCCAGCGCCATCTGGTCGTTGGCGGCGAAGACCGCCGTGCAGGACGGGTCCGCCGCGAGCGCGAGGCCCGCCTCGTACCCCGAGGCCGCCGACCAGTCGCCGTCCACCGGAGGCGGAACAGGGCGCCCCGCCTCCTCCAGGGTCTGCCGCCAGGCCTGGGCGCGGCGCTGTGCGGCGAACGACTCGGGCGGGCCCGCGACATGCGCCACGCTGCGGTGCCCGAGGTCGAGGAGATGTTGCACGGCTGCCCTGGCGCCCCCGGACTGGTCGGTGTCCACGACGCTGTAGCGGTCGCCCGCATCGGAGTCGGCCACCACCACATGGGTGTGCGGCGGCAGCGATATGGCGGCGTCCAGGAGGCGGACCTCCATGATCACGATGATACCGTCCACGACCTGCTCGCCGAGCATGGTCACGGCGCCCCTGACTCCCGTGCTGGTGGGCGTCGCGACGGGCAGCAGGGTGATCGCGTAGCCCTCGTCCGCTGCGGAGGCGGAAATGGCCTCCAGCGTGCGGACGTTGCCCGTCGTGGCCAGGTTGAACAGGATGACGCCCAGCGTGCGGAACTTCCCGCTCTTCAGGGCGCGCGCGGCGCTGTTGGGGCGGTACTTCAGCTCCTTCATGGCGTTCAGCACGCGTTCGCGTGTCTCCTCGGACACCACCGTGTGCCCGTTGGAGACACGGGAGACCGTCTGCGAGGAGACTCCGGCCAGGCGCGCGACGTCGGCCATCGAGGCTTCCTTGCGGGGCGGCCGGTCCATGGCCTGTTCCTTTCCCTGCACTACGTCAGCCTCCGTCGTGGTCGTGTGAGCCTTTCGCCGTGTGGGCGCGCTGTTCCGGCCGCGGGGCCGTCCTCGGCCGCGCGTTGTGAGGGTGTTCCGATCGGGACCGGCCCTGTCTCTGCTGCGCGTGTGGCTCGACATCGCGTGCGGACCGAGGGCTCGGACCAACGGCATTTCTACCACTCCGGACACCCGGCGCCGACACGCGGGCACGCGCGGAGGCTGACGCTCGGACCGCCGGAGGGTCTGTCGGGACCCAACTGGTCGGCGTAGCAGGGAAACCGAGCCTTGACCATGGGGTGAGAGACGTGTAGACATCACTTCACCGATAAATGTTTACGTAAACATCAGTACAGGTGCCCGCGTGGACATCGGCCTCCTCAAGCACAGCGCCTCCACGATGTCCGGTGTCTCCATCCGGCCGGGGCCATGCACAACGCCGGACCAACAGGAGTACCCATGACGGCCGTTACGCCGATCACGACCGGACGCCGCCCACCGGCCAGAAGCTCCCGCAGCCGGCGTGGGCGGGTCGGCTGGATCTTCGTAGGGCCCTTCATGGCCGTGTTCGCCCTGGTGTTCCTCGCCCCGATCGCCTACTCGCTGTATCTGAGCTTCTTCCGGGACCAACTGGTGGGCGGCACGTCGTTCGTCGGCCTGGACAACTTCCGACGGGCCTTCGAGGACGAACAGTTCTGGGCAGCCGTGGGCCGGGTGACCCTCTTCCTCGCGGTGCAGGTGCCCGTCATGCTCGGCCTCGCCCTGCTCATAGCCCTGGCCCTCGACAGCGGCAGGATCTACGGGAAGAGCTTCTTCCGGATCGCGGTCTTCCTGCCGTACGCCGTACCCGCCGTCGTCGCCACGCTGATGTGGGGCTTCATCTACGGCACCCGCTTCGGGCTGGTGGGGAACATCAACGACGCCTTCGGCGTGTCGCTGCCCGACCCGCTCTCCCCCTCCCTGGTGCTGGCGAGCATCGGCAACATCGTCACCTGGGAGTTCATCGGCTACAACATGCTGATCTTCTACTCCGCGCTGCGCGTCGTCCCCAAGTCCCTCTACGAGGCCGCCGAGATCGACGGAGCGGGACAGTGGCGGATCATCACCGCGGTCAAGATCCCCGCGATCCGCGGTGCGCTGGTGATCGCGACGATCTTCTCGGTGATCGGCAGTTTCCAGCTCTTCAACGAGCCCAGCATCCTGCAGAACCTGGCGCCCAACGCGATCACCACCTACTTCACGCCCAACTTCTACACCTTCACGCTGTCCTTCTCCGGACGGCAGCAGAACTACGCGGCCACGGTCTCCCTCGTCATGGGAGTCGTCACGATGATCATCGCCTACGCGGTCCAGCTGCGCGGCATGCGAAAGGAGGCGTGAACGATGAGCGCCCCTTCCTTCACCGCCGAACAGACGCCCCGGCCGACCACCCACCGTGCCCAGCCGCCGAGCCGAGCCGCGCGCAGACGCCGTTCCGCCGACCGGCCGCGCCGCAGCGTGCTGCTCACGGTGCTCATGGGCGTGACCGCGCTCTACGCCCTCATGCCGCTGGCCTGGCTCGTCGTCAACGCGACCAAGACGCAGAAGGGCCTCTTCGGCTCTTTCGGGCTCTGGTTCAGCGGCGACTTCGCCCTCTGGGACAACATCTCGCAGACGCTCACCTATGACGACGGCATCTTCGTCCGCTGGTTCCTCAACACCCTGCTGTACGTGGTGGTGGGCGCGGGCGGAGCCACCTTCCTCGCGGTCCTCGGTGGCTACGGCCTGGCCAAGTTCGACTTCGCGGGCAAGCGCGCCGTCTTCGCCACCGTCATCGGCGCGGTCGCCGTGCCCGCCACCGCGCTGGCCGTCCCGACGTTCCTGATGTTCAGCAAGATGGGGCTCACCAACACACCATGGGCCGTCATCATCCCGTCCCTGATCTCACCGTTCGGGCTCTACCTCATGTGGGTGTTCGCCGCCGAGGCCGTCCCCACCGAGCTCCTGGAAGCGGCCAGGATGGACGGTTCCGGCGAGCTGCGGACGTTCTTCCGCGTCGCGCTCCCGTTGCTGGCCCCGGGCATCGTGACGGTCCTGCTGTTCACCATGGTGCAGACCTGGAACAACTACTTCCTGCCCCTGATCATGATCAAGAATCCGGACTGGTATCCGCTGACCCTGGGCCTGAACGCCTGGAACGAACAGGCGTCCACCGCCGGCGGCCAGCCGGTCTTCAACCTGGTCATCACGGGGTCGCTGCTGACCATCGTGCCGCTGGTCATCGCCTTCCTGCTGCTCCAGCGCTACTGGCAGTCCGGCCTGGCCGCGGGCAGCGTCAAGGGGTGAACGGAACCCGGGCCTCGTCGGCCACCGAATCTCCGCGCTCCGGGACCGGTTCCCCCCGGCCCTCGACCGGCGCGGCGTCCCACCCCTCTCCAGCCCCGCACCCCCGTGCGGACGTTCCACGGTTCGTGCACCACCCTCACCACAACGGAGTGAAGCAATTATGAGAACCATGACCAGACGCGCGATGCGTGGCGTCGGCCTGCTGTGCGCGGCCGCGCTGAGTCTCACCGCGTGCGGGTCCTCCGACGGCGATTCCGCCTCGTCGGACAAGACCGTATCGGGAGGTGAACTCCGGGCGGCCCTCAAGGAGGGCGGTTCCCTCACGGTGTGGGCATGGGAGCCGACGCTGAAGCAGGTGGTCAGCGACTTCCAGAAGGAGTACCCGAAGGTCAAGGTCAAGCTGGTCAACGCCGGTACGGGCAACGACCAGTACACCGCCCTGCAGAACGCCGTGCAGGCAGGCTCCGGCGTGCCGGACGTCGCGCAGGTCGAGTACTACGCAGTCGGACAGTTCGCCCTCGGCGAGTCCCTCGAGGACCTGAGCCGCTACGGCGCCGGGGACTTCAAGGACGACTACTCGCCGGGACCGTGGAACTCCGTCGCCGTCGACGAGGCCGTGTACGCGCTGCCCATGGACTCCGGCCCGATGGCGCTCTTCTACAACAAGAAGGTGCTGGACAAGCACCAGATCGCCGTCCCCACCACCTGGGACGAGTACCTCGAGGCGGCCCGCGCCCTGCACGCTGCGGACCCGAAGGCGTACATAACCAACGACACCGGCGACGCCGGCTTCACGACCAGCATGATCTGGCAGGCCGGCGGGACGCCGTTCAAGAACCGCGACACGGACGTGACGGTCGACCTCACCGCCGACAAGGGTGTCGTCGCCTACACCAAGGTCTGGCAGAAGCTCATCGACGAGGAGCTCCTGGCGCCCGTCACCAACTGGAGCGACGAGTGGTACAAGGGTCTGGCGGACGGCACCATCGCCACCCTCTCCACCGGCGCCTGGATGCCCGCCAACTTCGTCTCGGGCGTCGAGTCGGCCTCGGGTGACTGGCGCGCGGCCGCGCTCCCGCAGTGGAAGAAGGGCGAGGAGGTCAGCTCCGAGAACGGCGGCAGCGCTCTCGCGGTGATGAAGGCCGGCAAGAACAAGGACCTGGCGTACGCGTTCAACGAGTACGCCAACCACTCCGAGGGCGTCCAGGCCCGCCTCAAGGGCGGAGCCTTCCCCGCCACCACGGCAGACCTGTCCTCGCCCTCGTTCCTCGACACCTCCTTCCCGTACTTCGGCGGCCAGAAGGCGAACGAGATCTTCGCCCGGTCCGCCAGCCAGGTGCCCGACGACTGGTCCTACCTGCCTTTCCAGGTGTACGCGAACTCCGTCTTCAACGACTCCGTCGGCAAGGCGTACGTCTCCGACACCACCCTGGCCGACGGTCTGAAGCAATGGCAGAAGGCTGCCGTCACCTACGGCAACGATCAGGGCTTCAGCGTCAACAAGTGACCTCCGGCCGCTGAACCGGCACGGGGCGGTCGCCCTCCGACGGGCGGCCGCCCCGTGCCGTACCCGCACCTCGCATCCGAAAGGATCTTCATGACCCCCGCCTCCGAGCGCCACTGGCTGCGCCCGCCCTCCGACGACCGCCCCGCGCGCTTCGCCTACGGGGCCGACTACAACCCGGAGCAGTGGCCGCGCGAGGTGTGGAAGGAAGACGTCCGGCTGATGCGCGAGGCCGGGGTCACCATCGTCTCCGTCGCCATCTTCTCCTGGGCCCGTCTCCAGCCGGCCGAGGACCGGTGGGACTTCGACTGGCTGGACGAGGTGCTCGACCTGCTGCACAGCAACGGCATCGACGTGGACCTCGCCACCGCCACCGCCTCGCCGCCGCCCTGGCTCACCACCCTGCACCCGGAGATCCTGCCGGTCACCCGCACGGGGGAGACGCTCTCCCAGGGCTCGCGGCAGCACTGGCGGCCCACCTCACCCGTCTTCCGCGGATACGCCCTGCGGCTGGTGGAGGCCATGGCCACCCGTTACGCGGACCACCCCGCCGTGGTCGCCTGGCACATCTCCAACGAGCTCGGCTGCCACAACATCTACGACTACTCCGACGACGCCGCCCAGGCCTTCCGCGACTGGCTGCGCGCCCGGTACGTCACACTGGAGGAGCTCAACCGGGCCTGGGCCACCTCCTTCTGGTCGCAGCACTACGGGGACTGGTCACAGATCCAGCCGCCGCGACTGGCCGCCAGCCACGCCAACCCGACGCAGCAGCTCGACTTCAAGCGCTTCTCGTCGGACGCGCTGAAGGAATACCTCCGGGCCGAACGCGAGATCCTGCGCCGCATCACCCCCGAGATCCCCGCCACCACCAACTTCATGGTGATGAGCGGGACCCAGGGCATGAACTACCCCGACTGGGCGGCGGAGATCGACTTCGTCTCCAACGACCACTACGCCCACCCGGGGCCGCAGCGCCTCGACGAGCTCTCGTTCTCCGCCGCCCTCACACACTCCATCGCCGGGGGCAGGCCCTGGTTCCTGATGGAGCACTCGACGAGCGCGGTCAACTGGCAGCCCGTCAACGTCGCCAAGCGCCAGGGGGAACTCGCCCGTGACTCCCTGGTCCACGTCGCCCACGGGGCCGACGCCGTCTGCTTCTTCCAATGGCGCCAGTCCGCCGCCGGCGCCGAGAAGCACCACTCCGCGATGGTGCCCCACGCCGGCCCGGACAGTGAGCTGTTCCGCTCGGTGACCGCCCTCGGCCGGACGCTGGAGTCCCTCACACCGGTCACCGGCTCCGTGCGGCAGCCGGCTCGCGCCGCCCTGGTGTACGACTGGGAATCCTGGTGGGCCGTCGAACGCGACTCCCAGCCGTCCTCCCTGGTGCGCTACCGGCAGGAGGCCCTCGACTGGTACTCGGCCTTCCTGTCCCTGGGCGTCCGGGTGGACGTGGTCACGACCGCGGCCGACCTCACCGGCTACGACTTCGTCGCGGCCCCCCTCCTGCACGTCGTCCCCCTGGAGCTCGCCGGGCGCCTGGACTCCTACGTGCGCGGCGGCGGTCACCTCGCCACCACCTACTACTCGGGTGTCGTCGACGAGAACGACCACGTCCACCTCGGCGGATACCCGGGCGCGCTGCGCGATCTGCTGGGTATCCGCATCGAGGAGTTCGGCCCGTTGCGCGAGGGCGAGGACGTGCGGCTCGACAACGGCCTGACCGGCACGCTGTGGACCGACCGGATCGACCTGACCGACCCCGAGGTCACGGTGGAGGCGCGCTACGTGACCGGGGACCAGGCAGGGCGCCCCGCCGTCACCCGGCGCGCCCTGGCGGATGGCGGTTCCGCCGCCTACGTCTCCACCCGGCTGGGCTCCCACGGGCTGCCCGACGTGCTGGGGCCCCTGCTGTCCGGCGCCGGAGTGCTCAGCGAGCTTCCCGCCGACGTCCGAGGGCTGGTGGAGCTGACCGTGCGGACCGACGGCACCCACGCGAACTGGTTCCTCGTCAACCGTACGGACGAGCCCGTCGCCTTCGCCACGGTGACGGGAGAGATCCTTGCCGGGCCCCCGCCGGCCACCGGCGGAGGCCTGGTCCTTCCGTCACGGGGGGTCGCGGTGCTCCGAGTGGCCGCCGGGACCACGCCGTTCACCGAGGCCGTTGGCTAGGCCTCTCGTTTGGCGAAGAGCGCTCCGCGTGCCCTGTGGGACGGGTCCCACAGGGCACGCGTGTGCTCAGCCGGCGGCCGTGAACCGGTGGGTGCCCGACCCCACGGCGAAGACCGCACACCCGTCGTCCAGCCGCAGGAAGTCCGCCGGGCCCCGGCCGGCACTCCGTTCGTCGCCGCCCGGTACCCACACCTCGGCCGTCGTGTTCGCCGGCAGTGCGACGCTGAGGACGAAGCCGTCCGCGTCCTTCCTCCAGCGCGTGGCGACAGGCCCGTACCGTGAGTCGAACCGCCCTTCGGCCCGGGTCACCCCGCCGCCCGGCCGGGGGCGCACGAGGATCTTCCGGAAGCCGGGGGCGCCCGGGGCGATGCCCGCGATGTTCGCGTACATCCACTCACCGACAGAGCCGTACGCGTAGTGGTTGAAGGAGTTCATCCCGGCGTCCTGGAAGGAGCCGTCCGGCCGGATCGAGTCCCAGCGCTCCCACATCGTGGTGGCACCACGGTCGATCTGGTAGCCCCAGCTCGGGAAGGTCCGCTGGAGCAGCAGCCGGTAGGCGACATCCGTGTGGCCGGTGTCCGTGAGCACGGGCAGGAGCCGAGGGGTGCCGAGGAACCCCGTCGACAGATGCCAGCCCTTCGCCTCGATGAGCGCCACGAGACGGTCCGCCGCCGGTCCCCGGTCGTCCTCCGTCAGCAGATCCATGGACAGCGCCAGCACGTAGGCCGTCTGCGTGTCGCCCTTCACCCGGCCGCCCGCGGAGACGTACGCCGCGCGGAACGCGCCGCGCACCCGGCCGAAGAGCGTCCGGTACGGGGCGGGGTCCTTGCCCAGCGCCTCGGCCGTCCGTGCCACGAGATCGGCGCTGTGGGCGAAGTAGGCCGTGGCGATGACGTCCTTGGGCGTCTCGTCCTCGATGTTGAGCCAGTCGCCGAACCCATCCGCCGGGCGCAACAGCCCGGTGCTGTGCGCCTCCAGATACTCCAGCCAGTCGGTCATCGAGGACCAGGACTGCTCCAGCACCCGTACATCCCCGTACGCCTGGTACAGGGCCCACGGCACGGTCACCCCGGCGTCGCCCCAGCCGGCCGCGCCGTTGCCGACGCCCGGGAGGTCCGGGGCGACATGGGTGAAGGCGCCGTCGGAGGTCTGGGCGTCGCGCAGGTCGTGGAGCCACTTCGTGAGGAAGCGCGCCGACTCCATCGTGTATGCGGCGGTGGGCGCGAACACGTTGATGTCGCCGGTCCAGCCGAGCCGTTCGTCGCGGGCCGGGGTGTCCGTCGGAATGGACAGGAAGTTCCCGCGCTGCCCCCAGGTGATGTTGCGGTGGAGCTGGTCGAGCATGGGGACGTCGGTGGTGAAGTCCATGGTGAACGGCGCCGAGGTGTGGATGACACGGCCCACGATCGCGTCGCGGCCCGGCGTGCCGGGATATCCCGTCACCTCGACGTAGCGGAAGCCGTGGAACGTGAAGCGGGGCTCGTAGGTCTCCCGGCCGCCTCCCTTGAGCGTGTACGTGTCCGTGGCGCGGGCGGTGCGCAGGTTGGCCGTGTAGATCGTGCCGTCCGGCTTCAGCACCTCGGCATGCCGCAGCCGCACCGTGGTGCCGGCCGGTCCGGAGACCGTGAGGCGCGCGGTCCCCACCATGTTCTGGCCGAGGTCGAACACGAAGACACCGGGCTCCGGTTCGGTCACCTCACGGGTGGTCAGCTCACGCTCCACACGGCAGGGGCCGTCCACCTCGGCCACGAGCGCCGCGGTCACCCCGTCGACGCTGTCGGCGGTGAGCCAGCCGGCCGCGTCGAAGCCGGCGCGTGTCCATCCGGCGGTCTCCAGCCGGGCGTCGTAGTCCTCACCCGCCATGAGGTCCGCCCCGGTGACCGGTCCCGCCGCGGTGAGCCAGTCGCTCCCCGACACCACGCGCTCGGTCGACCCGTCGGCGTAGGTGACCTCCAGCTGGGCGAGCGCGGCGGGCCGTTCACCGTACTGATGCGGCCCGAACCAGGCGATGTTCCCCGCGTACCACCCGGCCGCAAGCGTGATCCCGAGCGCGTTGGCGCCCCGCGCCAGCAGACCGGTCACGTCGTACGTCTGGTACTGGACGCGCTTGTTGTAGTCCGTCCAGCCCGGGGCGAGCCGGTCCTCACCGACGCGCTCGCCGTTGAGGGACACCTCGTACAGGCCGAGGGCGGTCGAGTAGAGCCTGGCCCGTGCGACACGCTTGCGGCCGAGCTCGAACTCCCGGCGCAGCTGGGTGGCGGGGGAGTACGCCACCTTCACCTCGCCCCAGGGGCCGGAGCCCCAGCGGGCGAGGGCCTTGGCGGCGGGCCAGGCCGTGTCGTCGTAGCCGGGGGAGTGCCAGTCTCCCGGCGGTTCCTCGTCGGTGGCCCGCCACCCCGCGTCGGTGACGGACGTGACCACGCCGTCGGCGGTGGTCAGTTCCAGCACTCCGAGCAGCCCGGCAGGTCCGCTGACCGCGTTCGTCGCCGACACGGCGATCACCTGGACGCCGGGGGCGAGATGGTCCGACACATCGACGAGGACCGGACGCCTCCAGTTCTCGGCGGGGCCGTCGGCCTCCGTGTGCGCCACCTGCACGCCGTTCACCCGGGCGGTGAACCCGTCGTCGGCGCTCATGACCAGCCGGGCGCGGGTGACACCCTCCGGAACCTCCACCCGGCCGCGGAACCACCGTGTGGCGGCGGGTGCCCCGACGGCGGGATCACCTTCGGGGAACCAGATCCACGACGCGTCGTCCAGAGCGGGCGTGCCGGTCAGCGCCTCGGGCGCGGCGATCCACCCGGCCGACCAGTCCGAGGCGTCCAGGAGACCGGTCTCCCACCAGGACGGCTCGCTCCACGCGGAGGCCCGGCCGTCCGCGTCCCAGATCCGCACGGACCAGAAGTAGCGTGTGCGGGACACCGGCTCGGGGCCCGCGTACGGGACCAGCAGGGACTGTGCGGACTCGACCCTGCCGCTGTCCCAGACGTCGGGCTTCCCCAGGCGGTCGGAGGAGGTGGCCACGCGCACCTGGTAGGCGGTCTGGCTCCGGCCCGCGCCGTCCGACGCGACCGGCCAGCTCAGTCGTGGACGCGGGGTGTCCAGGCCCAGCGGATTGCGTACGTACTCGACGGTCGGCTCGGTGACGCGAGCCCGGCCGCCCGCGGCGGCCCGCGCGGGTCCTGACGCACCGGCGGGAGGTGCGGACACCGCGGCGAGCGCGGCGGTGGCGGCGGTGGTGCTGAGCAGTCGTCTTCTGCTGATCACAACGCGGCTCCGTAACGATGCGGTGGTGAATCGTTTCAGTTTCGGTGAAGCTAGGGTTTTGACCGCTCACTGTCAAGAGTTATTCCGCGATAATGCCTTTTCTGGACTGATAGTTGTATGCCTGCTGTCTGTGGCATTGACGCCCTCCTGGGCCGGGTCTATCTTCGCTCGCAAGGAGGTCTTGAAACCTTTCATGCGATGGGGCCGAATGGGCCTGCCCCGGCGCCGATCGTTGCGCTGTCCGGCTGACGCGGCTCAGGCTCGCCGGAGATGTGGACGAAAGGTCAGGTGTTCGCACTTCGCGGACCTGACAGGTCCGCGATCCGCTCCTCCACCTCAAGGGAGAACGCATGCGCCTGCGCGCCCGCTGGGCACCAGCCGCTCTACTGCTGATCGCCCCCCTGATCGGCACCACCACGGCCACGGCAGACGCCGGCGAGACTCTCGTGCCGGTGCAGAAGTCGGCCCGGGCCGTCCCCGGTCAGTACATCGTCACCGTTTCGCCCGAGCAGACGCCGGCTGCCATGGCCGAGCAGATCGGGGTCAGTACCCTCTTCACGTACAGCAAGGTCCTGCACGGGTTCGCGGCGTCTCTGACACCCGCGCAGCTCGAGAAGGTGCGCGGCGCGACGGGCGTCCAGGCGGTCGAGGAGAACAGCGAGGCCTCCGTCTCGCCGCCCGCCGCCGAGGCGGCCGGGAAGCGGGCCGTCGCCGGGAGCTGGGGCCAGGACCGCGTCGACCAGCGGAACCTGCCGCTGGACGGCACGTACGACGTGGACGGCACGGGTCAGGGTGTGACCGCGTACATCCTCGACACCGGCATCGAATCCGCCCACGGCGAGTTCGGCGGCCGGGTGGGTTCCGGGTACGACGCGATCGGTGACGGCCGCAACGGTGAGGACTGCAACGGCCACGGCACGCACGTGGCCGGGACCGTGGCCGGTACGACGTACGGGGTCGCGCCCGCGGCCTCCCTCGTGCCGGTGCGGGTGCTCAACTGTGAAGGCTCGGGCTCCTGGGCCGGGATCATCGCCGGCCTCGACTGGATCGCCCGGAACGCCGAGCAGCCGGCCGTCGTGAACGCCTCCCTCGGCGGACCCGCGTCGTCGGCCGTCGACGACGCGTTCGACGCGCTCGCGGCGGAGGGCACCCTGCCCGTGGTCGCGGCGGGCAACGAGAACCAGGACGCCTGTGACGTCTCCCCGGCGCGGGCCGACGGCGTGCTCGCCGTGGGGGCCGGCGACGACCAGGACCGGCAGGCGACGTTCAGCAACTGGGGTACCTGTGTGTGGCTGTACGCCCCGGGCGTGGATATCGTGTCCGCCAACCTCGGCGGCGGCTCCACGACCCTGAGCGGAACGTCCATGGCCAGTCCGCACGTCGCCGGTGCCGCCGCGCTCTACAAGGAGCAGCACCCCGACGCGGCGCCGCAGGAGGTCTCCGACTGGCTCGCCGCGGAGGCGACCCCCGACGTCCTGGCCGGCCTGGGTGCCGGCTCGCCCGACCGGCTCCTCTACGTCGGCGGTCTCTAGACCCCCGGCCGGTCCACCGGAGCGGGGTCCGCGTCCTGCGGGCCCCGCTTTTCGCTGTGCTGTGGAACAGGCACTTTCGGGCTGCTTGCAGTGTTACGCAAATAACTTACGCTCTTGAGGATGTGTCAGGGAGCGTGATCCCGCCATGCCTTCCTCTCCAAATTGGCCCTCTGGAACGGCCCTTGTGCGACTCCCCGTGGCGCCCCGCCGTGCTCCGGCTTCTGTCCCAACCGTGGACGCTCTCGCATTTCTCTGCAACTCTCTGACCGCCAAGCGCAAAACTCAGCTCGGTGTGCGCAGAAACAAGTGCCGCAGAGCTGTGCCGACAGAGCCGCGCCCTCGGCGTGTCCCGCGCCGAGGCTGGAGATCGGGGACTTATGAGAGCCCAACGCTGGAGGTGGCGGACGCTTTCCGCCATGGTCGCCACCAGTCTTCTGATGATCGGATGGCCGTCGCTCACCGCAGCGGCGGCCGACGGCCCCAACATCGCCGCAGGCCGGACCGCGGCGGCGAGCAGTGCCGGCGGCGAGTACGCCGCCAGGAACGTGACGGACGGCAACCGGTCGACGTACTGGGAAGGCACCGGAGGCACCCTGCCCCAGTGGGTGCAGACCGACCTCGGGTCGGCCGCCAGGGTCGACGAGGTGACCCTGAAGCTCCCCACGGGCTGGGAGAGCAGACAGCAGACCCTCTCGCTCCAGGGAAGCGCCGACGGCACCAGCTTCTCGACGCTGAAGAGCTCGGCAACGTACACCTTCAGCCCCGGCACCTCCAACGCCGTGACGATAGCCTTCCCGGCGACCCAGACGCGGTTCGTGCGCGTGAACGTCACGGCCAACACGGGGTGGCAGAACGCGCAGCTCTCCGAGCTGGAGGTCAGGGCCGCAGGAGAGTCCTCGGCCAATCTCGCAGCGGGCAGGGCGCTCAGGGCGAGCAGCTACACCGAGACGTATGTGGCCTCCAACGGCAACGACGGCAACCGGGCCAGCTACTGGGAGAGCAGGAACAACGACCTCCCGCAGTGGATCCAGGCCGACCTCGGTTCCTCGGTCCGGGTCGACAGGGTCGTGCTCCGGCTGCCCGACGGCTGGGAGCAGCGCTCCCAGACCCTGAAGATCCAGGGCAGCGCCGACGGAGCGGAGTTCAGCGACCTGACCGCGTCGAAGGAGTACACCTTCAACGCCGCGGGCGGGCAGTCGGCGACGATCTCCTTCGACGCGACCACGACCCGCTACGTGCGGGTGCTCGTCACCGCCAACTCCGTCCAGCCTGCCGCCCAGCTCTCCGAACTGGAGATCTACGGCCCGGCCACCGGTGACACGGAGGCGCCCACAGCGCCGTCCGGTCTGGCCCTCACGGAGCCGTCGACAGGCCAGATCAAGCTGACCTGGACGGCATCCTCGGACAACACCGGTGTCACGGGCTACGACGTCTACGCCGACAACACGCTTCTGACCGGTGTGGCGGGCGGCGTCACCACCTTCACCGACACCCGCCCGGCGAGCGAGACCGTCTCCTACTACGTCCGGGCCAAGGACGCGGCGGGTAACCAGTCGGGCAACAGCAACACCGTCACCCGCGCCGGCGACTCCGGTGACACGCAGGCGCCCACCGCGCCGTCCGGTCTGGCCTTCACGGAGCCGTCGACAGGCCTGATCAAGCTGACCTGGACGGCCTCCTCGGACAACAAGGGTGTCACGGGCTACGACGTCTATGCCAACAACGTGCTCCGCAAGAGCGTGGCCGGCGACGTCACCACGTACACCGACACCCAGTCCGCCGCCACGACCGTCAGCTACGTCGTGCGGGCCAAGGACGCCGCGGGCAACGTCTCCGGCGCCAGCAACACCGTGACGCGCAACGGATCCACGAGTGCCGCGTCCAACCTCGCCGTCTCCAAGCCGATCACCGCGTCCTCGGTGGTCCACACGTTCGTCGCGGCCAACGCCAACGACAACTCCCTCAGCACATACTGGGAGGGCGCGGGCGGCAGCTACCCCAACACGCTGACGGTCAAGCTGGGTGCCGACGCCGACACGGAGAGCGTCGTCGTCAAGCTGAACCCCGACAGCAGCTGGGGAGCGCGCACCCAGAACATCCAGGTACTCGGACGGGAGCAGGACGCCACCTCGTTCACGAGCCTGGCCGCCGCCAAGGACTACGCGTTCAACCCGGCGACGGGCAACACGGTGACGATCCCGGTCACCGCCCGGGTGGCCGACGTCCAGCTGAAGTTCACCTCCAACACCGGATCCGGCGCAGGTCAGGTCGCCGAGTTCCAGGTGCTGGGCGCTCCGGCCCCCAACCCGGACCTGCAGGTCACGGCGGTCGCCGCCTCGCCCTCGGTCCCCGTGGAATCGGACGCCGTCACCCTGTCGGCCACCGTCCGCAACTCCGGTGCGGTCGCCTCTCCCGCCGGGAAGCTGGACTTCGAGCTCGGCGGATCCAAGGTCGCCACCGCTTCGGTGGGCGCTCTTGCCGCAGGCGCCTCTGCCCAGGTCACCGCGTCCATCGGGACCCGCGACGCAGGCAGTTACACGCTCGGGGCGGTCGTCGACCCGGCGGGCGAGATCATCGAGCAGAACGAGACGAACAACCGCTTCACCAGCGGCACCCCGCTGGTCGTGAAGCCGGTGTCCAGCTCCGACCTCGTGGCGAGCGCGGTCACGACCTCCCCGTCGGGCCCCTCGAACGGCGACACGGTCACCTTCTCCGTCGCCGTGAAGAACCAGGGCTCCGTGGCGTCCGCGAGCGGCAGCCACGGGATCACCCTCAGCCTGATCGACTCCGAGGGAGCAACGGTCAAGACCCTCACCGGCGCGCACAACGGCGCCATCGCGGCGGGTTCCACGACGTCACCGGTCTCCCTGGGCACCTGGACGGCTGCCAACGGCTCGTACACGGTGAAGGTGGTGCTTGCCGACGACGCCAACGAACTGCCGGTGAAGCGCGCGAACAACACCAGCACCGAATCGCTCTTCGTCGGGCGCGGCGCCAACATGCCGTACGACATGTACGAGGCGGAGGACGGTGTCACCGGCGGCGGAGCCAAGGTCGTCGGCCCCAACAGGACCGTCGGCGACATCGCGGGCGAGGCGTCCGGCCGCAAGGCCGTGACGCTCGACAGCACCGGAAACTACGTCGAGTTCACGACGCGGGCGAGCACCAACACCCTGGTCACCCGGTTCTCCATCCCGGACTCCGCGGGCGGCGGCGGCATCGACTCGAAGCTGAACGTCTACGTGGACGGCACCTTCCTCAAGGCGATCGACCTCACCTCGAAGTACGCCTGGCTGTACGGGAACGAGACCGGACCGGGCAACGACCCCGGCTCGGGCGCACCCCGGCACATCTACGACGAGGCGAACGTCATGCTGGGGAAGACCGTCCCGGCGGGCAGCAAGATCCGGCTGCAGAAGGACGCGGCCAACACCAGCACGTACGCGATCGACTTCGTCAGCCTGGAGCAGGCCGCCCAGAAGGCGAACCCCGATCCCGCCCGGTACACCGTGCCCGCCGGCTTCACCCACCAGGACGTGCAGAACGCCCTGGACAAGGTCCGGATGGACACCACCGGAACCCTGGTAGGCGTCTACCTCCCGGCCGGTGACTACTCCACCTCGAGCAAGTTCCAGGTCTACGGCAAGGCCGTGAAGGTGGCCGGTGCCGGGCCGTGGTTCACCCGGTTCCACGCCCCGTCCACGCAGGACAACACCGACATCGGATTCCGTGCGGAGGCCGGTGCGAAGGGTTCGTCGTTCTCCGACTTCGCTTACTTCGGCAACTACACATCGCGGATCGACGGGCCGGGCAAGGTGTTCGACTTCTCCAACGTCTCGGACATCGTGATCGACAACATCTGGAACGAACACATGGTGTGCCTCTACTGGGGGGCCAACACCGACAACATCACCATCAAGAACTCCCGGATCCGCAACATGTTCGCCGACGGCATCAACATGACCAACGGCTCCACGGACAACCACGTCACGAACAACGAGGCGCGGGCCACCGGGGACGACAGCTTCGCACTGTTCTCGGCGATCGACTCCGGCGGCGCGGACATGAAGAACAACGTGTACGAGAACCTGACGTCGATCCTCACGTGGCGGGCGGCGGGAGTGGCCGTGTACGGCGGCTACGACAACACCTTCCGCAACATCCACATCGCCGACACCCTGGTGTACTCCGGGATCACCGTGAGTTCGCTGGACTTCGGCTACCCGATGAACGGGTTCGGGACCGGCCCCACGGCGATCGAGAACGTCTCGGTCGTGCGGGCCGGTGGTCATTTCTGGGGGACGCAGACCTTCCCCGGGATCTGGCTGTTCTCGGCCTCCAAGGTCTTCCAGGGCATCCGGATCTCGAACGTGGACATCGTCGACCCGACGTACAGCGGGATCATGTTCCAGACGAACTACGTGGGAGGCCGGCCGCAGTTCCCCATCAAGGACACCGTGCTCACCGACATCACGATCTCGGGCGCGCGCAAGAGCGGTGACGCGTTCGACGCGAAGTCCGGCTTCGGTCTGTGGGCCAACGAGATGCCGGAGGCGGGGCAGGGACCTGCCGTCGGTGAGGTCACCTTCAACGGGCTGAAGTTCAGCGGCAACGCCCAGGACGTGAAGAACACCACCTCCACCTTCAAGATCAACATCACCCCGTAAGGAGGTCGAAGCGGGCGGGCGGGGTGCTCCCCGGGTGCCGGAAACGGCCCCCGGGAGGCACCCCGCGGCTACGTAACCTCTTGCAGTCATAAGTCCGTCTCTTGCGGACTGCCTGCCGCCGATCACTCTCAGACGGTCCCTGACGGGCCGTTACCCCGGAGGTCGGTCGGGCGGCGCGCTGCGCCCTGCTCGTCCGGGTCGAGCCGTACAGGAGTGCTCCATCGAGGCGCCGGGATGCTGATACCCGGCGCCTCATCACATGCGGAGCGCTGTCAAACATTTACGAAAACTGCGCGAGATATTGCGCTCACTTGTCGCCGGTGGTTGAGTATGCCGCGCCCCGGCAGACAGTCGGCCGAGGCCTTCCGTGCTCATGCCCGAAGGGGACCACCGATGAGAAGTGCTGGGTTTCGCCGTACCCGCCGTGCCTCCGCGGCCGCCGTCGTCACCGCGCTCGCCCTGACCGCCCTTGCCTCCTGCGGCACGAGCAGCAGCGGCGACGGGAACGACGACTCCGGCAGCGGCTCCTCCGATCCGGCCGCGCCGCTCGACCCGAAGGCCAAGGTGACGCTGTCGATCGACTGTATGCCGCCGGCCGCGAAGGCCGCGGAACTGCGCGAGTGGAACGAGGACGTCAAGACGTTCAACAAGAAGTACCCGAACGTCAGGATCGACGGAAAGTCGACGCCCGGTCAGTGCCTGGAGCCGCCGCGCTTCACGGCCATGCTCAAGGGCAAGTCGCAACCTGACGTGTTCTACGCGTACTTCACCGATCTCCAGCAGGTGCTGGACAACGACGGCGCCGAGGACATCTCCGCGTACGTCAACGGCACGTCCGTCCCGGCGTTCAAGGACATCCAGCCCCAGGTGCTCGACGTGGCCCGCAAGGACGGCAAGCTCTACGCGCTGCCGACCAGCAACTACACCATGGGCCTCATGATCAACCGGAAGCTGTTCACAGAGGCCGGGCTGGACCCCGACACCCCGCCGGCGACCTGGGACGAGGTCCGCGCCGCGAGCAAGAAGATCGCGGCACTGGGCAACGGAATCGCCGGATTCGGCGAGTACAGCGCCGGCAACAACGGCGGCTGGCACTTCACCGCCACGCAGTACGGCCTGGGCGGCGACGTCGTGGACGCGAGCGGCAAGAAGGCCGCGTTCAACGACGACAAGGGCAAGCAGGTCCTCCAGCAGCTGCACGACATGCGCTGGGAGGACGACAGCATGGGCAAGACCCAGCTGCTGAAGTGGGGTGATCTGCAGAAGCAGATAGCCACCGACAAGCTCGGCATGTTCCTCGCCGCGCCCGACGACATCACGTACATGGTGCAGCAGCTCGGCGCGGAGTACGAGAACTTCGGCATGGGCCCGATCCCCGGCGCCGAGGGCACGCTCTTCGGCGGGAACAACTACATGATCAAGAAGGGCAGTTCGCCCGACAAGATCAAGGCTGCCGTCGCCTGGCTGAACTTCCAGAACCTCACGCCGAAGAAGGGGCAGTTCGACTGGGGCCGCAGGAAGGCCGACAACCTCCCCGTCGGACTTCCGCAGCCCAACTTCTTCCTCGGCGAGAGCAAGACGACGGACGACGCCGAGCGTGTCGCCAACGCCACCATGCCCGTCGAGAACTTCAAGGCCTTCATGGACAAGCCCGTCCAGGGCAAGGCCGAGCCGCCGAAGGCCCAGGAGATCTACAAGATCCTCGACAACGCGATGTCCGCGGTCCTGACCAACAAGGACGCCGACATCGACAAGCTGCTCGACACCGCCGAGCAGCAGGTCAACCAGGTCCTGGCCAACCAGTAGCGGACGTGCGGAGGCCGGGCCGGGCGGGCCCGGCCCCGCATCCGGACCGTCCGTCTGCGAGCGACTGCACCGGCACCGAGGAGACACCATGTCGGCCCCCACCCTGTCCACCGGGAAGGCGAGCGCGCCGCCCCCCGGGCACCACCACCAGAGCCCCAGCGGGCCGGACTCCGCCCGCGAGGAGTTCCTGCGCGCCCTGCGCCGCAACATCTCGGCGCACGGCTTCCTGATCGGAGCCGTCCTCTGCTTCTCCTTCTTCTCCTGGTATCCGATGGTCAGGGAATTCCTCCTGGCCTTCCAGAAGACCGAGGACGGCACGACGACCTGGGCCGGCTGGTCCAATCTGACCTACGTCTTCAACGACCCCGCGTTCTGGCAGGCATGGCGCAACACCCTGCTCTTCACCGTGCTGGCGCTCCTGCTGGGCTTCGCGGTCCCGTTCGTCGTCGCCGTCGTGCTCAACGAATTCCGGCACGCGCAGGGGTATCTGCGCCTGCTGGTCTACCTGCCCGTCATGCTCCCGCCGGTCGCCTCCGTGCTGCTCTTCAAGTACTTCTACGACCCCGGCTACGGACTCTTCAACCGCATCCTGGAGTTCCTTCATCTGCCCGCCCAGCAATGGCTCCAGGACCCCGACACCGCCATGCTCTCCGTCGTCATCGCGTCGACCTGGATGAACATGGGCGGGGCCACGCTGATCTACCTCGCCGCGCTCCAGGGCATCCCGGGCGAGCTCTACGAGGCGGCCGAGCTCGACGGCGCGGGGCTGCTCCGCAAGATCTGGCACGTCACCATCCCGCAGACCCGGCTCATCCTGTCGCTCCTGCTGCTCATGCAGATCATCGCGACGATGCAGGTGTTCACCGAGCCGTTCCTGCTCACCAACGGCGCCGGGCCCGAGGGCTCCACCACGACCGTCGTCTACCTCATCTACCAGTACGCCTTCAACTTCAACAACTACGGCGGAGCGGCGGCCCTCGGCCTCCTCCTGCTCGTCGTCCTCGCGGGCTTCTCCGCGGTGTACGTACGCCTCAGCCGCACCAGCGAAGACTAGGACGGGAGCACGACGATGGCATCGAACACGCTTGTCTCCCGGCGCGGACCCGGCGGTCCCGGCAGCCGCAAGGCCCGTCGCCGGGACGCGGACCAGGGCCGCCAGCGGACCCTGATCTCACCGGCTCAGCTGGGCCGGCCCCGGGGGAAGGCGGTCTACTGGATCGTCTTCGCCCTGATCGCGGCGGCCTTCACCCTCGCGTTCCTCGGCCCGCTGTACTGGATGGTCACCGGCGGCCTCAAGACCACCCAGGAAGTCGTCCAGAGCCCGCCCACCGCCTTCCCCTCCTCGGTCCACACGGAGAACTACTCCCAGGCGTGGAACGTGATGGACCTGGCCCGACTGCTCTTCAACACGCTCTACTACGCCTTCGGGGCACTCGCCTTCCAGCTGGTCCTCGACGTGGCCGCCGCCTACTCGCTCTCCAAGCTGCGGCCGGTCTTCGGCAAGGTCATCCTCGGCATGATGCTCGCCACCCTGATGATCCCGGCGACCGTCCTGGTCGTACCGCAGTACCTCACGGTCCTCGACGTACCGATCTTCGAACGCAACCTGCTCAACTCGCCCTGGGCGATCTGGCTGCCGTCGGTCACCAACGCCTTCAACATCTTCCTGCTGAAGCGGTTCTTCGACTCCATCCCCGGCGAACTCCTCGACGCGGCGGCCATCGACGGCGCCTCGCCCCTGCGCACGCTGCGCTCCATCATCCTGCCGATCTCCCGGCCGATCCTCGGCGTCGTCTCCATCTTCGCGGTCGTCGGAGTCTGGAAGGACTTCCTCTGGCCCATGCTCACCCTGCCCGACCCGGGAAAGCAGACCCTCAACGTCGGCATCTACTCGCTGTCCAACGGCGTGCCGACCAACGTCCTCATCGCCGCGCTCACCATCGCGTCCGTCCCGACGCTGCTCATCTTCCTGCTCTTCCAGCGCAACATCATGAGCGGCCTCACCGCGGGCGGCCTGAAGGGCTGACGACGCCCCTCCGGACCACCGCCTCCCACCAGCACTCCGCCACCGGCCCTCCCTCCGCACGCCCCGCGTACGGGCCGGGGGCGGAGTACCTCCTGCCCGAAAGGAACGCCACGTGGCAGCCAACCCTCCGACCGAGGCCACCGCACCGTGGTGGCGCGACGCCGCCATCTACCAGATCTACGTACGCAGCTTCGCCGACGGCGACGGAGACGGCACCGGCGATCTCGCGGGAGTACGGGCCAGGCTGCCCTACCTGGTCGAACTGGGCGTCGACGCACTGTGGTTCACCCCCTGGTACCTCTCCCCGCTCGCCGACGGCGGCTACGACGTCGCCGACTACCGCGCCATCGACCCCGCCTTCGGCCATCTCGCCGAGGCGGAGAAGCTGATCGCCGAGGCCCGTGACCTGGGCATCCGCACCATCATCGACATCGTCCCCAACCACGTCTCCGACCGGCACAGCTGGTTCCGGGCGGCGTTGGCCGCCGACCCCGGCAGCCCCGAGCGCGAGCTCTTCCACTTCCGGGAGGGACGTGGCGCCCAGGGGGAGATCCCGCCCAACGACTGGGTCTCCGAATTCGGCGGCACCCCCTGGACCAGGGTCGGGGACGGTCAGTGGTACCTGCACCTGTTCGCCCCGGGACAGCCTGACCTCAACTGGGCACACCCCGCGGTCCGACAGGAGCACGAGGACGTCCTGCGCTTCTGGTTCGACCGGGGCGTCGCCGGTGTGCGCATCGACTCGGCGGCCCTGCTCGCCAAGGACCCCGCCCTGCCCGACTTCGTCAAGGACACCGACCCCCACCCGTACATCGACCGCGACGAACTCCACGACATCTACCGCTCATGGCGTGCCATCGCCGACGGGTACGACGGCATCTTCGTCGGCGAGGTCTGGCTCCCCGACTCCGAGCGCTTCGCCCGCTATCTGCGGCCCGACGAGCTGCACACCGCGTTCAACTTCAACTTCCTGGCCTGCCCCTGGGATGCCGGGCTGCTGCGCTCCACGATCGACGACACGCTCACCGAGCACGCCCCGGTGGGAGCTCCCGCCACCTGGGTGCTGTGCAACCACGACGTGACCCGCACGGTCACCCGCTACGGACGGGAGGCCACCGGCTTCGACTTCGCGGCGAAGGTCTTCGGCACCCCCACCGACCTGGAGCTCGGCACCCGCAGGGCACGGGCGGCCGCCCTCCTCTCCCTGGCGCTGCCGGGGGCCGTCTACCTCTACCAGGGCGAGGAGCTCGGACTGCCCGAGGCCGACATCCCCCGCGAGCGGATCCAGGACCCCATGCACCTGCGTTCGGGCGGCATCGACCCGGGACGGGACGGCTGCAGGGTGCCGCTGCCGTGGTCCGCGGAGGAGCCGTACGCGGGCTTCGGGTCCACGGTCGAACCCTGGCTGCCGCAGCCGGCGGACTGGTCCTCGTATGCCGCCGAAGGGCAGAGCGCCGCCCCCGGCTCCATGCTCACCCTCTACCGGGAGGCGCTGCGACTGCGCCGCGTCGAACCGGGCTTCGCCGCCGCCCCCGGTGAGACGGCCGACGGCAGACTGAACTGGCTGCCCTCGTCACCGGGTGTCCTCGCGTTCATGCGGACCCACGGCCTGATCTGCGTCGTCAACCTCTCGGGGAGCACCATGCCGCTGCCCGACCACGACGAGATGCTGCTGACCAGCGGCCCTCTGGACCCCTCCGGCCTGCTGCCGGACGATACGGCGGCCTGGCTGCGCCGGACGCGATAGCGGGGGAGCGGGGACTGCGGCACAGTGGTCGTATGGATGATCTCAACGCTCTCGCCGACGAGCACCTGGCCGCAGCCCGCGCCAATGCGCACGGGCGCAGCGCGCACCTGCTGCTGCGCCAGGAACCCCTGCGGCAGACGGTGATCGCGCTCACCGAGGGGTCCGCCCTCGACGAGCACAACGCGCCTCCCGCCGCGTCACTCCAGGTGCTGCGCGGCGCGGTCCGGCTCACCGCGGGATCCGGGGACGTGGAGCTCGCGGCGGGCCGGCTGCACCCCATCCCGCAGGAGCGGCACGGACTGCTGGCCCTGGAGGACGCGGTGGTGCTGCTCACCGCCGTCAACGACTGAGCCGTGCCCGGAGTACATCCGCGGGACCGAGGCATGAGAGAAAGGGAGCAGCCGGGCCGCCGTGAGGCGTCCCGGCCATCCGCCTTTCCCACGTCCCCCGGAGTAACCGCGTGCCCAGCAGGACCGACGGCCCAGTCGCGGAACGAACCGCACCCCCGGCAGGGCGCCCCGCGCGGAGGAATTGGCGCACCGCTCTGCGCCGGACCCCCGTATCACTGTGGAACGACGACCTCTCCGACTGGGCGGCCGCCCTCACCTACTACGCCATCCTGGCGCTGCTCCCGGCCCTCCTCGTCACCGTCTCCGTCATCGGCCTGGCCAACCCCGGCGCCACCAACGCCCTGATCGCCGACATCACGGCCTTCGCGCCGGCCGAGTCCGGAGCGGCCTTGCGCCGGCCCCTGGAGGCGGCCACCCGGGAACGCACCGCTGTCTGGCTGCTCGTCGCCACCGGCAGCGTGAGCGCCGTGTGGTCCGCGTCCAGCTATCTGGCCGTCTTCCGCAGGGCGATGCACGCGATGCACCGGGTGAAGGACACCAGGCCGCCGCTGCGCCAGGCGCACATCATCGTGGTCTCGGCCATCGGGCTGCTCGTCCTGCTGATGGCCAGCGCCTTCGCCCTCGTGCTCACCGGTCCCCTGGCGCGCTGGCTCGGCCGTCGGGCGGGACTGGCGCAGGCCGGCGAGACGCTGTGGGAGGGGCTGAAGTGGCCCGTCCTGCTCTGTCTGGTCGCCTGCCTCATCCTGGTCCTCTTCAGTACCGGACCGCGCTCCGCGCGACGTGTGCGGCTGGCGCTGCCCGGCGGGGTGCTCGCGGCCCTCCTGTGGCTGATCGCCTCTGCCGGTTTCGCGCTGTACGCGACCCACATCGCCAGCTACAGCCGGCTGTACGGCTCACTGGCAGGCGTGGTGGTCTTCCTGATCTGGATCTGGTTCACCAACCTGGCGCTCCTGACCGGCGCCCAGTTCAACGTCGAACTCGCCCGCACGGACGTCCAGGAGCGTGAGGTGTCCTGATGCGCCTCCGGGCCTTGTGGGAGCGCTCCCAGGGGTGAAGGATGGGGCGATGACCGCGACCGCGTACGTACGCCCCTATCGCCCCGCCGACCGCGAGGCCCTCGCGGACATCTGTGTCCGCACGGCCGACAACGGCGGGGACAGTACCCACCTCTACCCGGATCCGGGGCTGATGCCCGCACTGTTCGCCGAGCCGTACGCCCACCTGGAACCGGAGCTGACCTTCGTCCTGGACGACGGCTCCGGGCGCGCGGTCGGATACGTCCTGGGGACCGCGGACACGCGGTGGTTCGCCGGTGCATTCAGGGAGGTCTGGCTCCCCCTGGTGACGGACCGTTTCCCCGAGCCGGATGGTGAACCCGAGACGCTCACCGACGCGATGACGGCGCTCCTGTACCGCCCGGAGCGCATGATCCTTCCGGAGCTGGCCGAACACCCCGCACACCTGCACATCGACCTGCTGCCGCCGTGGCAGCGCAAGGGGTACGGCAGGGAGCTGATGGGCGCCTTCCTGGGTGCGCTGCACGGGAAGGGGGTCCGGGCCGTCCATCTGTCCATGCTGACGGCGAACGCCCCTGCCAGGGCGTTCTACGACCGGCTCGGATTCCAGGTGATCGACGTACCCGACCCCGGGCCGCTCACCTATCTGGGGCGCACCACGGAGGGTGTGGAGCCGGCGGGCTGGGCAGGAAGTGGGTGGCGAGCCCGGGAGAGGGCCCGGGCCGCCGGTTCGGAAGGGTGAGTCGTATGACGCGGCAGAGCGCGTGGAGTTTCGCGGACGACCGGGGCCGGCTGGTGGTGGCGGACCGACGGCCGTCCCGGGTGCTCGCGTACGTCCAGGCGGGAGCGACGCTGTGGGACCACGGGATACGCCCGGAGGGGATCTTCGGCTCCGGGCACGACGGGGCGGAGCCCGACCGGGCGAAGACCGGCACCCTCCCGCTGGACTCCGTGGACTACCGGGGCGCGGGTGACGACCTGGACGTCGACACGCTGTTACGCGGCAGGCCCGACCTGGTCGTCGCCGTCAGCTACGGCCATGGCCAGATCTACGGACTGGACGCGGACACCGCCAAGCACCTGGAGGAGCGCGTCCCGGTCGTCGTGATCGACGTGGGCCAGGCGCGCACCCTGGACCGGGTCGCCGAGCGGTTCGCCGAACTCGCGCGCTCGCTCGGAGGTGCCTCCGGCCCCGATGTCGCGGAGGAGCTGCGGGCTGCCCGCGAGCGGCTCGGCGCGGCTGCCCGTGACCCCGCCGGTCCCAGGGTGGTGGCCCTCTCGCCCGCGGGTCCGGAGCAGGCGTATGTCGCCCGCCCCCAGATGTGGCCCGAACTGCGGGTGCTGGCCGAGCTCGGGGTCGGCCTGGTGTCCCCGCCGGCGGGAGCCGGGGTCAACTGGGCCACCGTCGACTGGGCGGAGGCCGCGGCCCTGGAGCCCGCCATCGTCCTGACGGACATCCGGTCCAACGCGGTCCCGCTCGACGAGATCACCGCCCCCGCCTGGGAAGCCGCCGGGCGCGGCGCGCGGACCGTGCCGTGGAACCCCCAACCGCTGTGCAGTCCACAGGCTCACGCGCGTTTCCTCGAGCTCGTCGCGGAGGCCGTGGAGGAGGCCTCAGGAGACTGAGCAAGTTTCCCAAAAATATTCTGCAAAAACTATTTGGGAGAATTCGGATGCGCTCTAGGCTGCCGCCATGGACAGCGACGCGACGCACCGTCTGCTCGATCCCGAGCGGGACCCGGCGGCCCTGAAGGCCCTCACGCACCCCCTGCGGCTGAGGCTGCTGGGCCTCCTCAGGCTGCACGGTCCCGCAACCGCGAGCGAGCTGGCGGTCAGCACGGGGGAGTCGTCCGCCTCGACCAGCTACCACCTGCGGGTGCTCGCCAAGTACGCCTTCGTCGCGGAGGCGGAGCACCGCGACGGTCGTGAGCGCCGCTGGCAGGCCGTGCACTCCGTCACCTCCGCGGACAACGCGGCCATGCTGGCGACGCCCGCGGGCCGGGCGATGCTGGTGCTGGGCCGGCGCCGCCAGCTCGAGCACCTGCAGCAGTCCATGGAGCAGCACGAGGCGGACATCGACGCGGGCCGCCTCGGCGAGGAATGGCACGACTCCTCGGGGATCGACGACCTGATGCCGCGGCTGACGCCGGAGTCCCTCCGCGAACTCCGCGACGCGATGGCGGAGAAGCTCGCCGAGCTGACCGCACGCGACGAGCACGACCCCCGTGCCCGGCAGGTCGTGCTGCTCACCGCCGGACTCCCGCTGGCCCCGGACGGGCCGGCCGCGCCCGCCGCCGACGCCGCGCCCGCCGCCGACGCCGCGCCCGCCGCCGGAAGAGCCCGGTGACCCCGCCGCCGGGATGCGGGAAGGCCACCGCCGCCACGCCCGACGAACGCACGGCGCGCCGCAGGTTCGTCGCCGTGTCCTTCCTCTTCTGGCTCCCCGCAGGCCTCGTCATGGCGCCGATGGTGCTGCTCTTCACCGAGCGCGGCCTGGCCCTCACCGCCGTCGCCGCCGCATTCGCCGCACACTCCTTGACCGCCGCCGCTCTGGAGCTCCCCACCGGCGGTCTCTCCGACGTCATCGGCCGCCGCGCCGTCCTGGCCGGCGCCGGTCTGCTCAACGCCTGCGCCCTCACGCTCATGGGCCTCGGCACCGCCCCATGGGTGATCGCCCTCGGCGCGGCCCTCATGGGCGCGGGCCGCGCCCTGTCCAGCGGGCCCGCCGAAGCCTGGTACGTCGACACCGTGCACGCCCGTTCCGGCCCCGACGCCGATCTCCGTAAGGGGCTGGCGCGCGGCAGCGCCGCCTCGTCCGGCGCCGTCGCGCTCGGCGTCCTCCTCGGAGGGGCGCTGCCCTGGCTGCTCGGTCTCGGCCCGGACCCGGGAGCCCGGCTGCGGGCGCTCACCTCGGACCTGGTCCTGCCTCTCTCCGTACCCGTGCTCCTCGGTGTGGTCATCGACGTCGTCTTCGTCGGCTACGTCCTGACCGTCCTGACGGAGCCGCCCCGCCCCGCGGCCACCCTGCGCGGCGTCCTGCGGGGCGTTCCCGGTGTTGTCGCCGCGGGGCTCAGGCTCGGCGCCGGGGACGCGCTGATCCGGCGCATCCTGATGACCACGGGCGCCGCGGGTACGGCTCTCGCCGCTCTCGAACTGCTCACCCCGGGCCGCGCCGCCGCGCTGACCGGGACCGCGGAGTCCGGTGCGGTCCTCTTCGCCGGCCTGGCCGCCGCCGGATTCGCGTGCTCGGCGCTCGGCAGCCGGCTGGCCCCGCTCGTCGCCCGGCTCGCGGGAGACGCGGAACGCGCGGTCCTGGCGAGCCTCGGCGCGAGCGTGGCCGGTCTGCTGGCGCTCGGCGCCACCGTGTCCGCCACCGGGCCGCCCGCGCTGACCATGGCCGTCGTCGGATACGGACTGGTCTATCTGGGCCTGGGCGCCGCAGGGCCTACCGAGAACGACCTCCTGCACCGCCGCGTCGACACCTCCGGCCGGGCGACGGCCCTCTCCGTGCAGTCGCTGGCCCGGCAACTCGTGGGGGCGGCCGCCGGCCTGGTCATCGGCGCACTGCCCGCAGGGCCTCTGCCCTGGCTGCTCGGTGCCGTGGTGCTGCTGGCCGGAGCACTGCTGTGGACCCGGCGCACGGCCTCCGCTCCGAAGGCCGTCCCCGCTCCCGGGTGGGACGGGGGCTGATCCGCTGCTCCGTACGGACGTCCCGAATCGCGCCCGCCCCCGCCGTTCGGGACGCTGGCCCGAAGCCGGGACGCGAGATCCCCGTACTTCCAGGAGCAGAGATGCAGCAGGACAAGCACCCGTCGTACCGTCCCGTGGTCTTCCGTGACCGTTCCGCCGGGTACGCCTTTCTGACCCGGTCCACCGCGTCGAGCGAGCAGACGATCGACTGGGACGACGGCAACAGCTACCCGGTCATCGACGTGGAGATCTCCGCCGAGAGCCACCCGTTCTTCACCGGTAAGGCGAGGGTGGTCGACACCGAGGGCCAGGTCGCCAAGTTCGAGCGGCGCTACGGCGACGAGGGGCGTGGCGACGCCTCCTGAGCCCCGGGTCACCACGGCTCCCCGCACCCGGGCAGAATCGGCGGCAGTTCGTCCCCTCACCACGACCGCCCGCTCTCCAGGAGACCCGCCCCATGCCCGACAGCCCCGACCTGCTGGTCATCGGCGAATGCGTCGCCGACATCGTCCGGCTGCCGGGCGCGCCGGACCGGACCCACCCCGGCGGCAGCCCCGCGAACGTCGCGTACGGTCTGGCCAGACTGGGCCGGGGCACCACCCTGATCACCCAGCTCGGCCCGGACCCCGACGGGCGGCTGATCGAGGAGCACCTGGCTTCGGCCGGGGTGCGGGTCCTCGACGACGGCAGCGGCGCGCCCACTCCCGCCGCCACGGTGGACCTCGACGAGGCGGGCCGGGCCACGTACAGCTTCGAGATCAGCTGGACGCTGGGCCCGGTCGCGTGGACCGGGGAGCCGCCCCGGCACGTCCACACCGGGTCCCTCGCCACCGCCCTGGACCCCGGCGCGGACACCGTCCTGGACCTCGTCGGGTCACTCCGCGCGGCGGCGACCGTCAGTTACGACCCCAACGTCCGGCCCGGACTGATGGGGGACCACGCCCGTGCCGTACGCCGCGCCGAGCACTGGGTGGCGCTCAGCGACATCGTCAAGGCCAGCGACGAGGACCTGAGATGGCTGTACCCGGACGAGGCGCCGGAGACGGCCGCCGAGCGGTGGCTGCGCTCCGGGCCCGCGGTCGTCCTGGTCACCCGGGGCGCCGGAGGGGCGACGGCCTTCGTGCCGGGCGGGGCCGTGAGCGCCGGCGCGCCACCCGTCAGGGTCGCGGACACGGTGGGCGCAGGCGACGCCTTCATGTCCGCCTCGCTGCACGCCCTGGCCTCGTACGGACTGCTCGGAGGACAGGCCCGCGCCCGGCTGCGCTCGCTGGACGCCGCCGTCCTGGGCGACGTGCTGCGCCACGCCGTGGCGTCGGCCGCTGTGACCGTCGGACGGGCGGGCGCCCTGCCTCCCGACGAGGAGGAGCTGGCGGCGGCCCTGACCGGCGTGCCGGTCCCGGAGCCGTAGACCGTCCAGGGGTGTCCTCGCCCGCACCACGGTCGTTGATTTCGTTATGACCGTGACCCTTACCGACACCGCCCCACCCTCCACCACCGAACTGCTGACCGCCGTCGTCCTCGGCCCGGAATACCGCCGCGAGCACGGATTCTGGCAGCGGCTGATCAGCACAGAACCGTTCCGCCGCCCCGCCGGCGGAACGCCCGAAGAGCGACTGGACCTCGCCTACGACCGGTTGCGGATCCTCAACCTCTCCCTCGACAGCGGAGCACGCCTTGCTGCCGACCCCCGCGCGCTGGCCGCCCTGCACGCCTGGCTCGGCCCGGTGGACCCCGCGCTGACCACCGTGGCGGGCATCCACTACAACCTCTTCCTCGGCAGCCTCCTCGACCACGACTGCGCCGGCCGCCGCGACCTGTCGGACTATCTGTCGATGCGGCGCATCGGCACCTTCCTCTGTACGGAAGTGGCACACGGCAACAACGCCGCGGCCATGGAGACCACCGCCACCTACGACCGTGAGCGGGACGGCTTCGTCCTGCACACCCCGAACCCGGGCGCTCAGAAGTTCATGCCCAACACCAGCCCGGCGGGCGGAGCGAAGTCCGGTCTGGTCGCCGCCCGCCTGGTGGCCGACGGCTCCGACCACGGGGTACGCCTCTTCCTGGTGCCGCTCACCGACGACGCGCAGGCGCTGCCCGGTATCCGGGTACGGCGGCTCCCGGCCCGGATGGGCAGCCCGGTGGACCACTGCCTGACCTCGTTCGACCGGCTCTTCGTGGCACGGGACGCCCTGCTGGGATCAGCCGAGGAGGGCGACGCGCCAGGGGAGTTCAGAACGGGACGGGGGGACAGGCGGCGGCGCTTCCTCACCTCGATCGGGCGGGTCACCCCCGGCCGGATCTCCATGAGCGCCTGCGCGGCGGGCTCGGCCCGCGCGACCCTGGCCGTCGCCGTACGCTACGGCGGCCACCGGATGATCTCCGGCTCACGGGGCGCCCCACCGGTGCCGGTGAACGCCCACCGGACGCACCACGGACCGCTCGCCTCGGCCATGGCCATGGTCTTCGCCATGAGCCTGCTGTACCGCAGGGCGCAGGAACGCTGGGAAGCCTGTACGGACGAGGACGCCCGGACGGACGCGGTACGTCTGGTCGATGTCGCCAAGGCGTGGATCACCTGGCGGGCCCGCGACGTCATCGTCGAGAGCCGTGAACGCTGCGGCGCGCAGGCGCTGCTGGAGAACAACGGCATGACCGAACTCGTCACGGGCGTGGAGGGGGCCATCACCGCGGAGGGCGACAACATCGCCCTGTACGCCAAGGCGGCGGCCGACATGCTGTTGGCCGCCGAGCCCGGCGGTGACGACGCCCCGGACCGGGCCCCGCACCCCGGTGACCTCGCCGACCCGTACTTCCTGGGCCGGCTCCTCGCCTCGGTCCAGGACATCTGGTTCGCCCGGGCCAGGGCCCGCGCGCTGCGGGCACCCGACGCCGACACCCTCGGCCGGTGGAACGCGGCCTCGGGTCCCGCAATGCGCGGGGTCGAGGCCTACGCGTACCGGCAGGCCGCCGAGGCCTACGCCGAGGCCCGCGCGACGCTGCCCGAGGGGGCGGCCAGGGACCGGCTCGGGGACCTGGAGCGGCTGTTCGCCCTCGAATGGGTGTCCCGCAACAGCGGTGACCTGCTGGCCGCCGGCCTCCTGAGCGCCGCTCAGGTGGACGCCCTGCCCGAGGCCGTCGAGGAGCTCCTCACGGCCGTCGCCGCGCACGCCCCGGAGCTGGCCGACTCCTTCGCGCTGCCCGAGGAACTGCTCGCCGACTGGCCGATCGCCGGACCCGGCTACGCGGACGCGTACGACGACCCCGGGGGCCCGTGGAACACCCGCCCGGCGGACGCCCGATGAGCGCCGGAGGCAAGGGGCGGGCCGTCCGCTGCCGCCTGGGCGAGCACCTGGAGATCCTGGGACTGCGCACCGTCCTGCTCGCCTACTGGGGCACCACGTCCGTGCTCGCCCGCCGCGGCGGGAAGCCGCAGGCCGATGGCGGCGAATCGGTTCACCCCAAGCGCTGACCCGCGCGACGGCCGGCCGGTACGGAGGGGGAGAAGCCCCCGCCGTACCGGCTACGGCCCCCGAGGCCGCCGGCGCGCCGCGTGATAGCTTGCAGGCGCCAGTCACACTCCACGTGGAGTCAGGGAATCCGGTGAGAATCCGGAGCTGACGCGCAGCGGTGAGGGGGACGGGCGGGGCCACAGCCACTGGAACACCCTCGGGTGCACCGGGAAGGCGCCTCGTCCGGACGAACCCGAGTCCGAAGACCTGCTGGCAACCGCTTCCGCACCGGGAGCGGAACTCCGTACGGGCTCCGCGCATGAGCCCAGAGAATGCCGAGGACTCCGTGCCGCTCATAGCCAGCACCGTACGCCGAACAGCCCTGCTCATCGCGGGACTTGTGTTTCTGACCGCCTGCGGCGGAGGCGGGAACACTCCCGACGGCGCAGCACGGGACGCCGCCGGCGACGGCTTTCCCGTGACGCTCAAGAACTGCGGCCGTACGGTGACCGTCGACGCGGCACCGCGTCACGCCGTCTCCCTCAACCAGGGATCGACGGAGATCCTGCTCTCCCTGGGCCTCGCCGACAGGCTGGCCGCCACCGCGACCTGGACGGACCCGGTGATGAAGGGCCTGGAGAAGGACGAATCCACGGTGAAGCGCCTCGCCGAGAACCAGCCCTCCTCCGAGAAGGTCCTCGCCGAGGAACCCGACTTCGTCAGCGCCTCGTTCGAGTCCACCCTCGGCAAAGGCGGGGTGGCGTCCCGCGACCAGTTCGAGGAGCTCGGCGTACCGACGTACCTCGCACCCTCCGACTGCGCGGGCAAGGACAACACCGGCAGCAGCGACGGCTCACGCTCCAAGCCCCTGACCATGGACCGCGTCTACGGCGAAGTACGCGACCTGGCCAAGGTGTTCGGCGTCCCGGAACGGGGCGAGAAGCTGGTGAAGAGCCTCCGTGGCCGCATCGAGAGGGCGACCGCGGACATCGACGCGTCCGGCACCACGATGCTCTACTGGTTCGCCAACTCCGAGGCCCCGTACCTGGCCGGGTGCTGCGGCGCCCCCGGCATCATCACCGAGGAGCTCGGCGCGGAGAACGTCTTCGACGACACGCACGAGGAATGGCCCCAGGTCAACTGGGAGACGGTCGCCGACCGGAACCCCGACGTGCTGGTCATCGGGGACCTGACCCGGAAGTCGCAGACGGCCGAGAGCGCAGCGAAGAAGATCGAGTTCCTGGAGTCCAACCCCGCCACGAAGAACATGGACGCCGTCCGGCACAAGCGGTACGTCCTGCTGAGCGGCCAGGCGATGAATCCGACCATCCGGACCGTGGAGGGCGTGGAGCGCGTCGCCGCCGGGCTGCGCTCGTTCGGGCTCGCGGGGTGACGAGGAGCGAACGCGCCCCGGACGTACGGGTGGAGCAGCCGCCCGCGGTCCGGACGGCCCCCGGAGTCCGGGTCCTGCGCGACGGCGTCCTGTGGAGCGCCGGGGTCGCCCTGCTCGTCCTGTCCGTCGCGGTCGCCGTCACGATCGGACCCGCCCGTATCTCCGTCCCGGACGTCTGGTCCGCGGTGGCCTCGCACCTCGGCCTGGGAGACGGGCGGCTGACCCCGATCCGGGACGGCATCATCTGGAACCTGCGCATGCCCCGCACCCTGCTCGCCGCGGTGTGCGGGGCCGGGCTCGCGGTGTGCGGCACCGTGATGCAGTCGCTGCTGCGCAACCCGCTGGCGGACCCCTTCGTCCTCGGCGTCTCCTCCGGGGCGTCCACCGGGGCGGTCGTGGTCGTCGTCCTGGGTGTCGGCGGGGGAGCGGTGTCGGTCTCCGGCGGTGCGTTCGTCGGGGCACTGTGCTCGTTCGCCCTCGTCCTGCTGCTCAGCCACACCCTCGGCGGATCCACCGACCGGGTCGTCCTCTCCGGGGTCGCCGCCATGCAGCTCTTCTCCGCGCTCACGTCCTTCGTCGTGATGACCGCCGCCGACGCCGAGCAGACCCGGGGCGTGCTCTTCTGGCTGCTCGGCTCGCTGAGCGGGGTGGGCTGGAGCGATGTGTGGATGTGCTCGGCCGTGCTGGCCGTGACGCTGCTGATCTGCCTCGGCCACGCCCGTACGCTCGACGCCTTCGCCTTCGGCCAGGACGCCGCGGCCGCCCTCGGGGTGCACGTGGGACGCACCCGGATCGTGCTGCTCTGCACCACCGCGCTCCTGACGGCGGCGCTGGTCAGTTCGGCGGGCGCCATCGGCTTCGTCGGCCTCGTCCTGCCGCACGCCGCCCGGGCGCTGACGGGTTCGGGGCACCGGCGGCTGCTGCCGGTGACCGCTCTCGCCGGGGCCGTGTTCCTGGTCTGGGTCGACACCCTGGCCAGGACCGTCCTCGACCCGCAGGAGGTCCCGGTCGGTGTGGTCACCTCCCTCATCGGGGTGCCCGTCTTCGTCCTCATCCTCCACCGCACCCGGAGGAGCGCGTGAACCGGACAGCGGCCCCCGGCGAAGGCCTGCGGGCCGACCGGGTCAGCAGGGAGGCCGGCGGGCGGATCGTCCTCGACGGAGTGAGCATCGCGCCGCCGCCCGGCACCACCGTCGGGCTCCTGGGGCCCAACGGCTCCGGCAAGACCACGCTGCTGCGGGTGATGGCGGGCGTAGTCGCCCCGGGCGCGGGCGTCGTCACCCTCGACGGCCGCCCGCTCGCCGAGACCGGCCGGCGAGGCGTGGCCCGTCGCGTGGCCGTCGTCGACCAGCACGCGGTCACCCAGGTCGACCTGAGCGTGCTGGACGTCGTACGCCTCGGCCGCATCCCGCACCGGCGGGCGTGGTCCGCGCCCGGACCCGAGGACGACGCCGCCGTACGCGAGGCACTGGCGCGCACCGGGCTCGCCGACCGCGCCGCACAGTCCTGGCACACCCTGTCGGGCGGCGAGCGGCAGCGGGTGCAGATCGCCCGCGCCCTCGCCCAGCAGCCGCGTGAACTCCTGCTGGACGAACCCACCAACCACCTGGACATCCAGCACCAGCTGGAGCTGCTCTCCCTGGTCGCCGCGCTGCCCGTCACCGCGGTGGTCGCGCTGCACGACCTCAATCTGGCCGCCATGTTCTGCGACCGGGTCACGGTCATGAAGGAAGGCCGGGTGGTCGCCGGCGGAACGCCCTCGGAGGTGATCACCGAGGAACTCATCGCCGATGTCTACCGGGTACGCGCGGTGGTCACGCCGGAAGGGCCCGACGGGCGCCCCTCCGTGCGGTTCCTGCCGGGAGAGGCCGTCCACCGGCGGCAGCGCCACGAGAGGGCGGGCCCGTGAACCACCCGGGTCCGCCCCTCGCTACTGTCGCGCGGCCTTTCGCCGCTGTGTGAGGGGTCAGCGACGACGTCCCTGGCCGAACTCGCCGCCCATGTCCTTGCCGCTGCCCATGTCGTCCTTGCCGTCCGCGTAGTCGATCTTCTCCTTGCGGAGCTCGGCGGAGACTTCCTTCTGCTCGGTGACCTTGCTGGTTTCGAGACGGACCCGTTCCACGGGGACAGCCTCCTTGCGGACGGTGGCTCGTTCGGCGTGCAGGGTGACTTCGACGTCCTGTTCGCCGAGGTCGTTCGTGCCCTTCACACCTGTGACCTTCTCGCCCGGCTGCAGAGGCTCGCGCACCACGCGCACCTCCTCGTGGGACACCGGCACCGTCCGCGTGACGTTCTCGGTCACGACGTACTTGTGCAGGCGTGCCCTCCCGCTCTCGTACTCCTCCGTGCCGACCTGGAGCTGCTCCTCGGACCGGACCATCTCCTCACGGCCGCCGGCACCCGCGGCGGACCGCTCGGCTCCGGCTCCGGCGAGCGGGCGGGACGTGGAGGAGGTCTCCGTGTCGCGGTGCCTGCCCGCGCCGGCACCGGTGGTGCCCATGCCGGCGGTGGTGCCGGTGGCCTTCGCCTGGCCGCCGGAGGTCGTGCGGGCGGTGCCGGCCGCACCGGCTGCCCCCGCGGCACCCATGGCTCCCGTTCCGGTCCCGGACGTCGTGCGCGCGTCGCCGCCCGCTCCGGCGCGTCCGGTGGCCTTCCTGGTCATCCCGTAGTGCCGGTAGAGCTCCTCCTCCTCCGATACGGAGAGGTGCGCGTCCGCGTCCACCCGCGGGGCGTCCTTGACGCGGTCCTTCGGATGCGAGACGTGCAGGTCGGAGCCCACCCGGCGGGCGCCGGCAAGCGGAACGAAGCTCTCCTTCATGCCGAACATGCCGGTCTTGACCGTGATCCAGTCGGGCTTGCCGGTGTCGTCGTCGACGTACACCCGCCCCACTGTGCCGACCTTCTCTCCGTCGCTGTCGTAGACGGTCAGACCGTCGAGTTCTCCGGAATCCGTGAAACCGTCAGCGGCTCCCATGGCCGATTCCTCCTCGCCCGGGCGCGTCCTGCGGTTGGGTCCAGCAGGTGAGGCGCGTCCGGCTTCCATCGCGCCTCACCCGGTTGGACGGTGCAACTTCCCGGCCTGAGCGGCGCGCGGCCCAGGACACCGGGGAGGGGCGGTGGCCCCGATTCACGCGGCTATCGGCCCCGCCACACGCGTTACGCCATTCGAGTGAGCACTCTCGCGGGTGCGCCGGGTGTGCGGTCCTGGCCCGCCCGTATGATCGACGCCGCTGCCGACGGTCGGCAGGCCTGTCACGGGGGTGCGTCATCGGATCCGTAGTCATCCGTCCGCCTCGGCAGCGGGGCGAGCTGCTGGCCCGGCAGGAGGACGGCCTCGGGCTGCACCATATGGTCTGGCGGCTGGGGCCCGGGTGGCGGGTGTGCAGCAGTGCCGTGCTCGGCGGCGGGATCGGCCCGCGGGCCTGGATCCTGAACGCCCAGGTGCCCGGCGGCTACCCCCGGCTCGACCCCGACCGGCACCTCGCCGAGATCGCGGCGACCGAGGCGCTCGACGGGCCGGGTGCCGGACTCATGACCGCCGCCGATGTCACCGCGTACACCGTCGCCGACGACGGCGGAGTGACCGCGACCGTCACCAGCGGCCTCGGCGTACGGGGATGGGCCGCGGCCCCGGCCGAGGGAACCGACGGCCCGCGGCCGCCCGGGACCGTCAACATCGTCGTCACCCTCCCCGTGGCGCTCTCCGACGCCGCCCTGGTCAACGCGGTGGCCACCGCCACCGAGGCGAAGGTCCAGGCGCTCGTGGACGCCGGACTCGACTGCTCCGGGACCCCGACCGACGCGGTGTGCGTCGCCGCGCCGGACCCGGGAGGGCAGCCCGGTGAGCCGTTCGCCGGACCGCGTTCGCGCTGGGGCGCGCGACTCGCCAGAGCCGTGCACCGCGCCGCCCTGGAGAGCGCCCTGCGGCAGTCTTGAGACCCACCGGTCCCGAGACCATCCCGCACCGACGAAGGGAACCTCCCCATGACCACCGCATCCCCCGCCGACGCCGCCCCCGGCACGCCGACCGTCGCGGTCCTCGGCACCGGGATCATGGGAGCCGGGATGGCCGGCAGCCTGCTCAGGCAGCAGCTCCCCGTCAGGGTCTGGAACCGCACACGGTCCAGGGCCGAACCGCTGGCCGCCCACGGCGCCACCGTGACGGACACGCCCGAGGAAGCGGTACGCGGAGCCGACGTCGTCCTCACCGCTCTGAACGACGGCCGAGCCGTGGCGGAGACCCTCACCGCCGCCACGCCCGGTCTGCGTCCGGGGCAGGTCTGGCTGCAGAGCGCCACCGTGGGCCTCGACGCCACGACCGACCTCGCCCACCGGGCCGCCGGGCTGGGGCTGGTCTACCTGGACGCCCCGGTTTCCGGCACGAAGCAGCCCGCGGAGCAGGGCACGCTCACCGTGTTCGTCTCGGGCCCCTCGAGCGCCCGCGCCACCGCACTGCCCGTCCTGGAGGCCATCGGCCGGCGCACCGTGTGGGTCGGAGAGGAACCGGGGGCCGCCACCCGGCTCAAGCTCGTCGCCAACACCTGGGTGATCAACATGGTCAACAGCGTGGCGGAGTGCCTCAACCTCGCGGAGGGACTCGGGCTCGACCCGCAGCTCTTCCTGGACGCCATGAAGGGCGGCCCGCTGGACACGCCGTATCTCCAGGGCAAGTCCGCGGCGGTGCTCTCCGGCGATCTCAGCCCGAGCTTCGCGCTCTCCACCGCGCTCAAGGACTCCCGGCTGATCCTCGACGCGGCCGAGGCCTCCGGAGTGACGCTCGACCTGGTCGCCGCCTCCGCCGAGCGGTTCACCCGGGCGGAGGCGGCCGGACACGGCGGCCAGGACATGATCGCCACGTACTACGCGGGCCGGTCCTGACAGCCCTCGTCGGTCGGACCACGGTCACCGGGTGCCTCACCGGCGCGTCGAAGAGACAGCCCTGCGTGTTGTAAGCCGTCGTCTCCGACTGGGTGCGTCCCGCCCGGTCCGCGGCCCGCGCGAGCAGCACCCCCGGGCCGGGCGCCGTCGGAACCCGGCCGGCGGTCCACCGGACCCCGCTCCCGGCCCGGGGCTCGTCGCGCAGCCGTGCGCGGCGCCACCGTCGGTGCTGACCTCGACCGAACGCACCGGGTGCGCAGGAGGACGTCGTCCAGGGCCTTCGCCACCGGGAGGGGTCTGCGCACCCGGCCCGGTCGCGCACGTGGCCACGAAGCTGCATGCCGCCGCAACAACGCCGGGTCGGCCCCGTCACCGACGGAGCCGGCCCGGCGTCGGCCGTGGGTCAGTCCTGTGTGAACATCCCGCTGCGCAGCTTGCTGAGCATGCGGCTGAGCAGCCGGGAGACATGCATCTGCGAGATGCCGAGCTCCTCGCCGATCTGAGCCTGTGTCATCTCCTGGCCGAACCGCATGTCGATGATGCGGCGCTCACGCGCGTCGAGATCACCCAGCAGCGGGGCGAGCGTCTGGAGATTCTCCACCGTCTCCATCGCGGGGTCGGGCTCACCCAGGACATCCGCCATGGTGCGCCCGCCCGACGCGCGGCCCACCGGTTCCGCGGCGTCGGCCGGCAGGTCGATCGACCCCGCCGTGTAGCCGTTGGCCGCGACGAGGCCCTCGGCGATCTCCTCCTCGTCGAGGCCGAGGTACTCGGCGAGCTCCCGCACCGTGGGATCACGGTCGAGGCCCGTCGCGAGCGCCTCCTTCGCCTTCGCGAGATCCACCCGCAACTCCTGCAGCCGCCGCGGCACATGCACGGACCAGGTGGTGTCCCGGAAGAAGCGCTTGATCTCACCGACGATGTAGGGCACGGCGAACGAGGTGAACTCGACCTCGCGGGAGAGGTCGAAGCGGTCGATCGCCTTGATCAGACCGATGGTGCCGACCTGGACGATGTCCTCCATGTCGCCGCTGCCCCGGTTACGGAAGCGTCCGGCTGCGAACCGTACGAGGGAGAGGTTCATCTCGATGAGGGTGTTCCGGGCGTACTGGTACTCGGCAGTGCCCTCGTCGATCTCCCGCAGGGCGTCGAAGAAGAGCTTCGACAGCTTCCGTGCGTCCCGGGGGGCGACCTGTCCGGCGTCCTCGATCCAGGGGAGCCCGTCCGGGGCACCTGCCCGTTCCGCGGCGGCGGTCTGTGCAGTGTGCAGGGTCATCCCGTCACGCTCCTCAGATTGCGGGCCCTGAGGTGTATGCGCCTGCCCGATGGTCCGCAACTCATGCGGGCGAAAGTCGATTTGAGCCACAGTCATGCCCGGATTGGCCGAAAATGACCGTGATCATCCTCCGGGTCACGACGGCGGAGCTCCGTGCTCTGCGGGGGGACGCAGAACCGCCCCACCGGTACGGGGGAGCCCGGTGGGGCGATCGTATCCAGAGTGCCACAGGCCGAGGTCCGTTGGGGCCGTATCCCGCGCAGTGGTGCGCGATTCGCCGGACCGGCCGCGTGTTCGTACGCCCCGCCCCAGGCACCGGTCCGCCCGGCTCCTTTGCGACACCACGGCGGCAGGACGCCCTGGTGAGCGCGTTGATTGCATGTGTGTGAACGGTCCGGCCGCCCGGGAATAGAAGCGGGCCCGCCGGCCTTCCAACCCTGTCCCCGGCCGCCGACACCGACGGAGTGAGAGAGTCCATGCCCGAGGCCACATCCCCGCTCACGAACCCGCCCACGTCACGGAGCACGCACCCGTCCACGCCGCGTACGACGGAGCCGTCCACCGCGAGGGTGCCCGGCCCCGGTGCGGAGACCGAAGAGCCCCATCCGCTGGACAACCCCGCCCGCGCCTCGCTGACCGGCCCGCACTCCCACTTCGCCGAGCGGCGCGGCCGCATCCTGCGCTACCGCCCCGACGTCACCCCTTGGCTCGCTCTGCCGGACGCGCCCGACGCCCAGGACTGGGCCGACGTCGCCGCACTCGCGGGGCCTGGCGCGCCCGTCACTCTCACCGCCTTCCGCGAGCCCCCGCCCGCCGACTGGGAGATCGTCTTCCAGGCCGAGGGTGTCCAGCTGGTGGACGACTCGGTGGACACCGCCCCCGATCCGGAGGCCGTGCTGCTCGGCCCCGCCGACGTGCCGGACATGCTGGACCTGGTCGAGCGCACCCGCCCCGGCCCGTTCCTGCCGCGCACCGTGGAGCTCGGTACCTATCTCGGGATCCGCCGCGCAGGAGTCCTGGTCGCGATGGCGGGGGAGCGGCTGCACCCACCCGGCTGGACGGAGATCAGTGGCGTCTGCACAGACAGCTCCGTACGGGGTCAAGGACTCGCGACGCGCCTCGTCAGGGCGGTCGCCCACGGCATCAGGGAGCGGGGCGAGACACCCTTCCTGCACGCCGCCGCGTCGAACACCTCCGCAATCCGGCTCTACGAATCCCTCGGCTTCACCCTGCGCCGCAGGACCGCCTTCCTCTCGGCCCTCGTCCCGGCGGAGGCGGAGCCGCACGCCGACGCCAGGACCCGGGGCCAGGGGACGGGTAGCTTGGAACACGTGGGGCGTTAGGGACGAACAGGCGGGAGGCGTGCCGTGGTCATGGGACTCCGGCGCCCGTCGGCGGCGCGCAGCCTTCCGCTGCCCGGCGTCGATCCGGGGGAGACCGAGGCGGGCGCCTCCCGGATCGGGAACTGGGCGCTCGCTCTGTGGCTCCTCCTGCTGACCGTCGCGGTCGTCCTCCTCGACTCCCTCACCGGCAACGACCTCCCTCTCATCCCGCTCATGGTGGTGCTGCCGGCGCTGGCGTCGGTCTTCTGCACGGTGCGCCAGACCGCGGCCATGGCGGTATGGGTCACGCTGGTCGTCGTCGGATCCCGGATAGCCTCGACCGGGGCTTTCTGGGACGTGGTCTTCCTCATCGGCTTCACCGTCCTCGCCAGCGCCCTGGGCGTCGTCGCCTGTGCCGCACGCATCCGGCACGCCACCGAGGTGGCGAGGCTGCGCTCGGCGGCCGTCGCGCTACAGCGCCAGATACTGCGCCCGCTCCCCGTCGTCACACGGCAGGTCTGTGCCCACGGGCTCTACGAGCCGATCGAGGAGGACCGCTTCGTCGGCGGCGACATCTACGAGGTCGTGCAGTCGCCCCATGGGACCCGCGTGATCATCGGCGATGTGCAGGGCAAGGGGCTGCCCGCGATCGGGGCGGGATTCGCAGCCCTCGGAGCGTTCAGGGAGGCAGCCATCAGGGAGCCCGAGCTCACCGCCGTGGCCGACGCCGTCGAGGACGCCGTCGTCCGGCACAACGCCTTCTCCGCCGAGACCGGTGAGGACGAACGCTTCGTCACCGCCCTGCTGCTCGGTTTCGACGGTGGTGAGCGGGTGCGGGCCGTCAACTGCGGCCATCTGCCGCCGCGGCTGCTGTGCGACGGGGCAGCGTCGGTGGTCGCCCTGCACCGGACGTCCGTGCCGCTGGGGATGGCGGACCTCAGCGGCGATGCGCGCGCGGCCGAGTGGATCGGGTTTCCGCCGGATGCCGCTCTGCTGGTCTTCACCGACGGGGTGACGGAAGCGCGCGACGAGGCGGGCGCCTTCTACCCGCTCGACGAGCGGCTCCGCCTATGGGCGGGGCGTGAGCCGGATCAGGCTCTCGAAGCCCTCCAGGCCGACCTGGAGAGCTTCTCCGGCGGGGTACGCCGCGACGACGTCGCCGTGCTGATCCTGAGCAGGCCGCCGGACGGCGGGTGCGCGGCCGTGTCCCCCCAGGATCCCGCGAGTACCAGCTCCACCGAGTAGCACCCCGCGAAGCAGCCGGTCTCGTCGCCATGGCCCGTGAACCGCACGCAGGAGTTACCCATGGGACAGTGTTGCGCGCTGAGGCAGCAGCGTGCGGCGAAGCGGCGGCCGTCGACGAGGAGATCGTCGATCCGCATGGCGCTGGCGGTGACGTTCTTGCGGGCCGGGGCCGCGTGTGCGATCAGCTGCTCGCCAAGAAGTGGGGCCCCCGCACGGTCGGCCCCGGGCGCCGGCGGGTGATGCGGTCGGGCCCGTCCATACACCCCCCGGTGAAAGTCCTGCGGGCATTTCGGCGTAAGCGCGAGCGCACCGTGGGAGCCGCCTAGGTTCATTGCCATGCCTGATTCTCCTGACTTCACGTCACCGACCCTCCCTCCCTCCCGGCGCGGCGTGCTGCGTGCGGCGGCTGTCGTCGGCGGAGCCCTCGGGATTCCCGCAGGGGTGCATGCCGCGGCCGGGCCGCCCGCCGTGGCGGCACCGTCCCTCATCCCGTCGGAGCCTCCCGAACTGCCTTCCGGACTGGAGGCGTACCGCACCCCTTACATCAACTGGGCCGGCGAGATCACCCACGCCGGACTGTGGGCCTGCGCTCCCCGAACCGGTCAGGACCTCGCCGATCTCGCGAACTGGGCGCACGCCAACGGCTGGCGCCTGCGTGCACGTGGCAAGGCGCACAACTGGTCACCCCTCACCATCACCGGGCCCACCGAATCGGACCGGCAGGTGCTGCTGCTGGACACCACCAAGCACCTGACACACATGGAACTCGCGGATCCGCCGGCCGGTGCTCCCGGTGCCGTCCGGGCTCAGACCGGGGTGACCCTGGAGACGCTCACGGCTTTCCTCGCCGATCACGGGCTGGCTGTCACCAACACCCCCGCACCGGGCGAGCTGACGCTCGGCGGCACGCTGGCCATCGACGCCCACGGCACCAGCGTGCCCGCGGTGGGGGAGACCGCGCGTCCGGGCCACACCTACGGCACCCTGAGCAACCTCGTCCTGTCGCTCACCGCCGTCGTCTGGGACACCGCCCGGTCCGCGTACGTGGTGCGTACCTTCCACCGGGGATCCGACAAGGAGTGCGAGGCGCTGGCCGCGCACATCGGCCGGTCCCTCGTCTTCGAAGTGGTCCTCCAGGCCGGCGAGGAGGTCCCCCTGCGGTGCCGGAGCCGGGTCGACCTCACCAGTGACGAACTGTTCGCCGCCCCGGGCAGCGCGCTCGCGGCCCGGGGCAACACCTTCGCCGACTTCCTGGACCGCTCGGGGCGGGTGGAGGCGATCTGGTTCGCCTTCACGGACAAGCCGTGGCTGAAGGTGTGGAGCCTCAGCCCCGAGCGTCCCGCCACGGCCAGGACGGTGTACCACCCGTACAACTATCCGTTCAGCGACTCGGTCCCCACGCCCGTCGCCCGCATCGTCGGTCGCATGCTGGGGGAGGGTGCCTGGTATCTGGCCCCGGCCTTCGGCGCCGCTCAGTACACCGTGGCGGCGACCGGGCTGGCCGCCACCTTCGCCACGGACCTGTGGGGCGCGGCACACAACCTGCAGTTCTACATCCGCCCCACGACACTCCGGGAGACCGCCAACGGGTATGCCGTCCTCACGCGGCGCGCCGACGTGCAGCGCGTCGTCTCGCAGTTCGCGGCCTATTACAGCGAGCAGCTCAAGACACGGGCCGCACGCGGAGAGTTCCCCGTCAACGGCCAGGTCGAGATCCGTGTGGGCGGACTGGACCGGCCCGAGGAGGTGGCGGCTCCCGGTGCCAGGCCGCCCCTGCTCTCCGTCGTACGGCCGCCCGTGGACCGGCCGGAGTTCGACTGCGCGGTGTGGATCGACGTCCTCACCCAGCCGACGACCCCCGGGGCCCACGCGTTCTACCGGGACCTGGAGCGCTTCCTGTTCGCCACGTTCGACGGGGACTACGCCCTCACCCGCGTCGAGTGGTCCAAGGGCTGGGCGTACACGGACACGGAGGCGTGGGCGGATCCGGAGGTCATCGGAACCGCCGTCCCGGCCTCGTTCGGCCCGGGTCAGTGGGCGGAGGCCGTGGGGATGCTCGACCGCCTGGATCCCCACGGTGTCTTCGGGAACGCCTTCACCGAGCGGCTGGTCAGAGTATGAGCGGCCGCGCCTGACGGGGTGCCCGCCCGTGACCAGTGAGCCGTGGAGGGCCTGTCTTCGCAGGCCGCGAAGGTACTCACCGAGTTTCCGGCCCCGCCGGGGGGTGACCCACGACGTCCTCGACATCGCGGTGCGCTCCCCGTGGGGCTGGCCGCAGCGGAACGCCGTTGACTTCCCTGTTGGATGGGCGTGTTGAAGCCAATCGAGCAGCGGTGGATGCGTGGCGGGTTGGAGTACGTTCTGGGTGCCCGAGAACCGTCAGGTGGGGGATCGGGTGCCTGTGGGGAGGCAGGCCGTACCGTCCTGCGAGCCGGATGCGGCGAGTGATGGGCGGTCAGCGCGGCTTGCCGGCCGGACGCCGGGGCGGCCCCGGCGTCCGGCCGGGGATCTCAAGCGCGGGCGGCCGCGGCGGCGACGATCCAGGTCCGGAACTCGACGGCGTAGTGCTGCAGGTGGTGGTCCAGGACCTCGTCCGGGCACGTGACGGGGAAGTAGCCCGTCAGGTGCGCGGTGAAGCCGTCGGCGGTGTGGCGAACTGGACCAGCGCCCGCCCGACGACGGCGCCGTCGGCCAGGAAGAGGTTCGAGGACATCTTGCGCGGAAACGCGACCCGGGCCGCTTCCCCTCCCTGCACCTCGCCGACCCGTCCGTCCCCGCCGCCCAGGTGGGGTCGTTCATCGCGTACGGATTCGAACGCGCTGCCCGTGCGTCTGGGCTGACCTCCTCGAGGTGTCCTGAACGGCCCCGGCCCACCGTGGCGCGCCGTCGCGATCCGCCTCAGTGCGGCGTGTGTCCGCTCCGGACTCCGACCCGGCATCCGGCGCCGCCGATGTAGTACGCGTTGAGGTAGTTCGGACCGGCACCGGGCAGCTGCGTGGGGCCGGGGCCGACGCAGAGATGGAAGTCGTTCCCGCTTCCGCCCCCTCTGACGTCGACATGGATCAGCACGGTCGTCTCACCGCAGTGGTTGTACGCGGCGAACTGGGACTCGCGGACGCTGTACCGGAAGAACCCGCACTGTGCGGCAGAGACTGTGCCCGCCTGCCGCACCTCCGGACCGCGTGCGGATTCGGGGAAGGCCGGAGCCGCGGACGCCACGGTCGCGGCCGCGACGAGCGCGCCCGCCGTCAGTGCGAGGGCCGCACGAGGGGAACGGGGCAGGGAGAGCTTCACGGGATTTCCTTACGGTGAGCCATGACGATGGACGACCGGCTGATCGACTGTGCCTGGCGCCATGCCGCCCACCGCGCGTCGCTCACCGGCAGGAACATCTTAACTCTGGGTATATGAAGCATGACAGAATGTCACTCGAAAGTGGTGGGAAGCCACGGAGCACCGACCGCAGTACCGTGCCGGGTTTCCACCCCTCGTCCCACCCGACGACACGTCATGTTCACCATAGGGACTCATGGGGTTCTGTACGTGTAGCGTTCACTCATCCGATGGCGTGCCGTCAGGAATTCCGTGGATGTTTTCGGCCATGGACATCCCCCGTTTCGGAATCCCCGAGAAGCTCGCCGACCGCATGAGCATGGCCGAGCAGCACGAATACCTGCGCGCCCGGCTCACTCGGCGCGGTGTTCTCCGTACGAGCATGGCGACCGCGGCCGTGGCGGGCACCGGCCTGGCCTCGGGCCTCGTCTCTCCGCCCGCGTACGCCGCCGCTCCGGACGTGATCACGTCGCGGGTCCGCTCGACGCAGGTGGACGGCTCGCTGGTGGCCCCCTTCGGCCGCCACCTCGCCTACGGGGCCGACGCGAAGACCCAGATGACGGTTTCCTGGCAGGTCCCCTTCGCCGTGAAGCGGCCGTACATCCGGATCGGCCTCAAGCCGTGGGCGCTCAGCCGCAAGATCGACGCGGAGATACGGCACCTGACGACGCCTCTGCTGAACGACGGCAAGATCGCGGCCGCCGAGCAGTTCTACGTGCACGCGGCCCTGGAGCGGCTGAAGCCCGGCACGACGTACTACTACGGCGTCGGGCACGACGGATTCGACCCGGCCGACACCCGTAACCTCGGCACGCTCGGCACCCTCACCACCGCGCCCGCGCGCGCCGACTCCTTCACCTTCACGGCCTTCGGCGACCAGGGCGTCAGCTACCACGCGCTCGGCAACGACCAGCTGATCCTGGGCCAGAACCCGTCCTTCCACCTGCACGCGGGCGACATCTGCTACGCCGACCCGTCCGGCTCGGGGCAGGCCACCGACTCCTACGACGCCCGCACCTGGGACCAGTTCCTGGCCCAGACCGAGACGGTGTCCAAGACCGTGCCGTGGATGGTGACCACGGGGAACCACGACATGGAGGCCTGGTACTCGCCCGACGGCTACGGCGGCCAGAACGCCCGATGGACGCTGCCGGACAACGGCCCGGATCCGGTCGGCCAGCCCGGCGCCTACTCCTTCACGCACGGCAACGTGGGCGTGATCGCGCTCGACGCCAACGACGTCTCGTACGAGATCCCGGCCAACTTCGGTATCAGCGACGGCAAGCAGACGCGCTGGCTGGACCGGCGCCTGGGAGAGCTGAGGGCCCGGGACGACATCGACTTCGTCGTGGTGTTCTTCCACCACTGCGCGTTCTCCACGACCAACGCGCACGCCTCGGACGGCGGGGTGCGCGACGCCTGGGTGCCGCTCTTCGAGAAGCACCAGGTGGACCTGGTCATCAACGGCCACAACCATGTCTACGAGCGCACCGACGCGATCCTCAGGAACACGGTCCGCCGCGCGGTCCCGATCGGGGAGCGCACCGACCCGACGCGGGACGGCATCGTGTACGTCACAGCCGGCGGGGCGGGCAAGGCGCTGTACGACTTCCCGGCACCGGACAGCTACGAGGGCCACGTCTCGGACCTCGAGAGCGTGAACACCTACCACGTGGTCAAGGGCGGCGGAAAGGCGACCGAGACCGTGGAGTGGTCCCGGGTGCGCTACACCGGCTTCTCGTTCCTCGCGGTGGAGGTGGAGGCCGGGAGGCACCCCCGGATGAAGGTCACGGCGCTCGCCGAGTCGGGCGAGCGCGTCGACCACTTCGAGATCAGCCGCGGCTGACCTGCGGGGAACGGGCGGACCGGGTGTGCGTCGGGCGGGACGCAGGGGGTACGCGAGGGTGCGAGACCGGCCCGCCCGTACCAGCATGGGCATATACCGACGGGAGCGATGACATGACCGACCGCAGGCCCCAGGGAACCGCCTACACGGGGGCGACGGGCTGCCCGCCGCCGGTACCCGCCGACATGCCCGACCAGCAGGCGCAGGAGGGCGAGGACGCCCTCGACGTGATCCTCCCGCCGGGCGCGGAACGCCCCGAAGCGGATACGGAAGCCGGTTCCGACGCCGACAGGCCGGACCCCGACGAGGCCGGCTCGGGCCGCAGCGGCGCCCTCAATGCCGGCGTCCACCCGGAACACCCCACCCCGGACGAGTCGACAGGCTGACCCCGCTCGGCCCCGGTGGACCGTCCAGGGTCCACCGGGGGGCCGCCGCGGCATGGTTAGAATGACTGCCATGGGTTCGTACTACTTCTTTCTCTGATTCCCGGCCAGGACGCCGCCGCGCGACGCTGACCGTCGCCGCGTGACCCACCCGGTCACGCCATCGGCCGCAGTCCTCTCCGCTGTCCGACACCCCGTCCCGCAGGCGCGCTCCGTCCCTGACGTCGGTGTGCGCGCTGCCGAGGACCTGTCATTTCAGGGAAAGCACCCATGCCTCTTCAGCACCCCCGCGCCCAACTGGCCATGACCGACGTCTCGAAGGCGTACGGCGACCGGACCGTCCTCGACCTCGTGTCCCTCACCGTCCGGCCCGGGGAGAAGGCCGGCGTCGTCGGCGAGAACGGTTCCGGGAAGTCCACCCTGCTCCGCCTGATGGCCGGAGCCGAGACCCCGGACAGCGGTGACATCACCGTCAGCTTCCCCGGCGGCACCGGGTATCTCGCCCAGATCCTCACCCTCGACCCCCGCAGCACGGTCCAGGACGCCGTCGACACGGCCCTCGCCGGCCTCCGGGCCCTCGAGCGGCTGATCCGCACGGCGGAGGAGCAGATGTCCGAAGGGAACCCCACCGACGCGCAGCTCGCCGCGTACGGGGACCTGCTGGCGGCGTACGAGGAGCGCGGGGGATACCAGGCGGACGCCAGGACGGACGCCGCACTGCACGGCCTCGGGCTGGGCCACCTGTCCCGGGGCCGCGCGCTCGGGACGCTGTCCGGCGGTGAGCAGTCCCGGCTGGCCCTGGCCTGCATGCTGGCCGCGGCACCGGAACTCCTGCTCCTCGACGAGCCCACCAACCACCTCGACGCGGCCGCCGTCGCCTGGCTGGAGGACCACCTCCGCGCCCACCGGGGCACCGTTGTCGCCGTCACCCACGACCGGGCGTTCCTCGAGCGGATCACCACCGTCATCCTGGAGGTCGACCGCGACCTGCGGAGCGTCTCCCGGTACGGCGACGGATGGGACGGCTACCGCAGGGCGAAGGCCGCCGCGCGCCGCCGTTGGGCCCAGGAGCACCAGGAGTGGCTGGCCGAACTGGCCCGCACCGAAGAACTCGTGAGCGCGGCCGGCCAGCGCCTCGCCGGGACGGGCAAGGACCCCGGGCAGGGCTTCGGCAAGCACCGCAGGTCGCACGAGGCCAAGCTGTCGGGCCAGGTCAGGTCCGCCAGGACCCGCCTCGAAGCGCTGCGCCGCTCACCCGTCCCGGCGCCACCCCGGCCGCTGCGCTTCACCGCCGACCTCGCTCTGGCCGGCGGGGCAGGCTCCCCGGCGGACGGGGACGGCAACACGTCCCCCCTGGCCGAGCTGGAGGCGGTCCTCGTCGGCGATCGTCTGGACCTGCCCTCCCTGCGCGTCGAGCCGGGCCGACGGCTCCTGGTCACCGGGCCCAACGGCGCGGGGAAGACCACACTTCTGCGCGTCCTGGCCGGTGACCTCGCACCGGACGCCGGAGCGGTCCGACGCCGGGGCAGGATCGGCTACCTCCCGCAGGAACTCCCCGCGCGGCCGACCCGCCGCACCCTGCTCGCCACCTTCGCCGCCGGACGCCCGGGGTTCCCCGACGAGTACGAGGACGAACTCCTGGCCCTCGGCCTCTTCCGTCCGGAAGACCTGACCGTGCCCGTGGCGGCCCTCTCCATCGGCCAGCAGCGCAGGCTCGCCCTGGCACGGCTGGTGACCCGCCCGGCGGACCTGCTGATCCTGGACGAGCCGACGAACCACATCGCGCTCGACCTGGTCGAGGAGCTGGAGGCCGCGCTCGACCGGTACGAAGGCGCGGTCGTGGTCGTGTCGCACGACAGGGCCTTCCGCGGCCGCTTCACCGGCGAACGCCTGGAACTCCGGTCGGGCCGCGCGGTGACGGACCCGGGAATCCACGCCTCGGAGGCGGTGGCCCCCTCGCGTACGTAGTGTGCAGACGCTCACGGACACCGCCTGCCCGCCACGGAATCGTGATCCGCCCTGGTGGGCGCCGGTCGCCCGGCAGACCAGGCCGCGAGGTGCAGGGGGTGTCAGGATGTCCGTATGGACGTGCGAAAGAGAAACCGGGTACGGGTGACAGGCCGGGAGAGCGGCCCGGTGGTGATGCTCGCCCACGGTTTCGGCTGCGATCAGAATCTCTGGCGTCTTGTCGCGCCCGCGCTGGAGAAGCGCTTCCAGGTGGTCCTGTTCGATCATGTGGGGGCGGGGGCCTCCGATGCGTCGGCCTGGAGCCCCGAGCGGTACTCCACCCTGGACGGCTATGCGCAGGACGTCATCGACATCTGCCAGGAGCTCGGCCTCGGGCCCGTGACCTTCGTCGGGCATTCGGTCAGTTCCATGATCGGTGTGCTCGCCGCCGTGCAGGAGCCCGGGCTGTTCGAGAAACTGATCCTCCTCACCCCCTCGCCGTCGTACATCGACGACGGCGACTACCGGGGCGGATTCAGTGAGCAGGACATCGACGAACTGCTCGAGTCACTGGACAGCAACTACCTGGGCTGGTCCGCGACCATGGCACCGGTGATCATGGGAAACCCGGACCGCCCCGAACTGGGGGAGGAGCTGACCAACAGCTTCTGCCGAACGGATCCCGAGATCGCCCGGGTCTTCGCGAGAGCCACCTTCCTGTCCGACAACCGGGCGGATCTCCCCAAGGTGACCGTCCCGACGTTCATCGCCGAGAGCGCGCGCGACACGATCGCCCCGCGTGAGGTGGGCGCCTTCGTCCACGCACAGATCCCCGGCAGCGAGCTGGTCACTCTGGACTCGACGGGCCACTGCCCCCAGCTGAGTGCCCCCGAGGAGACTGCCGAGGCGATCATCGCCTTCGTGCAGGGGCCGTGACCGTGCACCCGGGCGGCGACGGGAGCGACGGATCGTGGCCGGCGGAGGACCGTGACCAGGAATCGCCGGCGTTCTCCGCTCTGCTGGAGGACAGCGTGGAGGACCTGTACGAGAACGCGCCGTGCGGCTACCTCTCCACACTGATGGACGGGCGGATCGCCAAGATCAACGGAACGCTCCTGAAATGGCTCGGCCACCGTCGCGAGGACCTGGTGGGCCACAGACACTTCTCCGACCTGCTGACCATCGGCGGCAGGCTGTACCACGAGACGCACTTCTCACCGCTGCTGCGGATGCAGGGCGAGGTCAACGGCGTCGCCCTGGAACTCAAGGCCGCGGACGGCACCCGGCTGCCCGTCCTGGTCACCTCCACCGTCAAGCGGGACGACGACGGCGAACCACTGCTGATCCGCACCACCCTCCTCGACGCCCGGGACAGGCGTACCTACGAGCGTGAACTCCTGCGGGCCCGGCAGGAGGCCGAGCACGACCGCGAACGCCTGCAACGCCTCGCCACGACCCTGCAGCGCACCCTGATCCCGCCGGCCATCGAACCGGTTCCGGGCATGGAAGCCGCCGCGCACTACCACTTCGCATCCCCCGACGAGGTGGGCGGCGACTTCTACGATCTGTTCCCGCTGGCCGGAGGCTGGGGATTCTTCATGGGGGACGTGCGCGGCAAGGGCGCGGACGCGGCCGTGGTGACGTCGTTGGCGCGGTACACCCTGCGAGCCGCGGCGGTCTCCGATCCCGTACCGGCCAGAGTCCTGGCCAACCTCAACACCGCGCTCAACCACCAGGTCCAGGAGGATGAACCACTCTTCTGCACCGTGATCTTCGGCCTGCTCACGCCCGAGGAGGACGACGTCGGATTCCATGTCGTCCTGGCCGGCGGTGGCCACCCTCCGGCCGTGCTGCTCCGGGCCGACGGCAGCGCCGACTACCTGCCCACCCCGGGCGGCCAGCTGGTCGGGGTCGTGGCGGACGCGCAGTTCACCACGGCCACCCTGGACCTGCGTCCCGGTGACACCCTGCTGCTCTACACCGACGGCCTGACCGAGGCCCGTACCTGGGACCCGGGTGAACGCTACGGCGACGAAGCACTCCTGGACTTCGCGCGGTCCCTCGCACCCACCTCTGCGCCCGGTGCCGTCAGGGCGCTCACCGCACTGCTGGACTCGTTCGGCGAGGGACTCGACGACGACACCGCGCTCCTGGCGATGAGCGTGCCCCCGGGCGAGCGGTGAGGGGACGGAGCGCGTTGTACATCTGGGTCCGCCAGCCGCTCCGGCCGGACGGGACCGTCGTGTCGCCGAGCCGGCTGCCGTCGGCCCAGGTGCGGCCGCCGTCGAAGCTGCGGACACGTGCCGTTGACCCGCAAGGGCGCCGCCACCAGGCAGCGCATCGTCGAGGGCGCCGCCGGGCAGATCCGCGAACAGGGGGTGTTCGCGGTGAGGCTGGAGGACGTCATGGCCCGCACCGCGACCAGCAAGAGCCAGCTCTTCCACTACTTCCCCGGTGGAAAGGACGACCTGCTCCTGGCCGTGGCCCGGCACGAGGCGGACCGGGTGATCGAGGACCAGCAGCCGGAGCTCGGCTCCCTCACGTCCTGGGACGCCTGGTACCGGTGGCGCGAGAAGGTCCTCGCGCGCTACCGCACCCAGGGCAGCGACTGCCCCCTGCACACCGCTCTCGCTCAGATCGGCGGGGCCACGGAGGCCACCGGGGCCGTGGCCGGTGAACTGCTCGACCGGTGGCAGCGGCAGCTCGCCGCGGGTATCCGCCATCTGCAGGCCGAGGGCGGGACCGCCCCTGGCCTGGACGCCGACCGGGAGGCAGCGGCCCTGCTGGCCGGCATCCAGGGCGGGGTGCTGATCCTCATGATCACGGGTGCCTCCACCCACCTGGAGGCCGCCCTCGACGCGGGCATCGCACACCTGCGCGCCGCCGGTCGACAGGACCGCTGACCGCCCCGACGTCCAGCGCACCAAGACCCGCGGGACGAAGCCGCGCCACGCCCGGAAATGCCGACAGAGCCCCTCCGGTCCGCTATGTCACACCCCTGTGGGCGCGGCTCTCGCGTACGTGGGCACGCAACCGTTCCACGAAGACCCGCTGGCCCGCCACCAGCCGCTCGAGCGCGTCGTCCGGTGCGCACCAGGCGAATCTGTCCATCTCCGGGAACTCCCGCAGCACACCGGACCCCCTCGGCCACTCCATGGTGAACGTGCCCGGGGTCGCCTCGTCAGGGTCCACCTCGGCCTCCACTGCCCATACGGTCACGGTCTTGCCGCCGAACTGGCGGGTCTCTCCCAGCGGTACCCAGGCGCCGTCGGGGAGGGGCAGTCCGAGTTCCTCCTCGAACTCCCGGCGCGCGGCGGCGGCGGGCTCCTCGTCGGCTTCGTACTCGCCCTTGGGGATGGACCAGGCCGCCGACTCGCGACGAGCCCAGAACGGTCCGCCCATATGGCCGATCAGGACCTCTGCGTCCGGTCGGCCGTCGTCGCCCGCGACGATCCGGAAGAGCAGAAGTCCCGCGCTGCGCTTGACTGTCGACATGTCGTCAAGTGTGCGGGGCGATGGGGCGGAAGGCCACCGGTCCAGGGACCCGCAGGGGGCGCGGCGCGGGACCTCCCGGGGTCACCCCTTCGCCGCGTCCTGTTCCTCCTGATGTCCCCGTTGTCCTCTGGTGCGTCCCACCGAGCGCCGTCATGCTGTCCGCCGACAGCGCTTTCCACGCGTAATCCGCTCTGCACCAGGAGGATTTGTGGGCCTTGGCACCTTCCGCAGCGCCCTGCGGCCGTTCGTGCTGCTGGCGACCGTGGCGGCGACGGCGCTCGGGGTCGTCGCACCCGCGGCAGCCGACTCCACCCCGGACCCCCGCCCTCACACCACCGCCGAGATCCTCAGACCCGTCGCGCCACCGCCCGCGAGCGGCCCGTCCGGCGAGGCGAGATCCGTCGTGGACGGCGACGGCATCGAGACCGCCCGTGCCTCCCGCCCCGTCGCCCCCGGCGTACGTCTGAGCTCGTACGACCGCCTCGAGTCCGACAAGTGGCTGCGGGTCGACACCCTCTCCGTCGACCTGGACGGCAGCGGAGTGCGCGCCGACTACCTCTCCTCGGGCAAGGTCGCGGACCGGCGTACGGTCTCGGAGCTCGCGGCCGGGCACGATCCGGGGCCGGGCCGCCGTACCGTCGCCGCGATCAACGCGGACTTCTTCGACATCAACCAGACCGGAGCGCCCCAGGGCCCCGGGGTCCAGGACGGCCAAACGGTCCACTCCCCGGCCCCGGGGGTCAACCGCGCGGTGGGCATCGGGCCGCAGAACGCGGGCCGGATCCTGGAGCTGTACTTCGACGGCACGCTGACCCTCCCCTCGGGAGCGCACCCACTGGCCGCGTACAACGCCGCGAACGTACCGGCCCAGGGCGTGGGTGCCTACACCTCCGCCTGGGGCAGCGCCGACCGCGCGCTGACCGTCGACGACGCGCGGCCCGTCGCCGAAGTGGCCGTGCGCGACGGCAAGGTCGTCTCCGTGTCGGACACCCCGGGATCGGGACCCGTGCCCGAGGACACGGTGGTCCTCGTCGGCCGTGAGGCCGGGGCCGCCCTGCTGACCGCGCTGCAGCCCGGCGACCCGGCCGGCATCGCATACCGGGCACGCACCGACGGCGGGGCCGTGCCACGCACCGCCGTGGGCGGCCGGGAGCTGCTCGTCGTCGACGGGGCGGCGCAGAACCACGACGGTGAGGGCAACAACACCGCGGCGCCCCGCACCGCTGTCGGGTTCTCCGAGGACGGCCGGACCATGCAGGTCATCACCGTCGACGGCCGGCAGACCGACAGCGGCGGTGTCACCCTCACCGAGCTGGGCGAGATGATGCGCAGGGCAGGCTCGTACAGCGCTCTGAACCTCGACGGCGGAGGTTCGTCGACGCTCGTCGCCCGCGAGCCGGGCAGCGACGCGCTCCAGGTGGAGAACAGCCCGTCCGACGGCAGTGAGCGCACCGTCCCCAACGGTCTCGCCCTGACCGCCCCCGACGGCAGCGGACGGCTCGAAGGATTCTGGGTCGGGACCCGTACGCCGGCCGGCGCCGCCCCCGGCGACGACCCGGTCGCCGGCGGTCACCCCGAGCGGGTCTTCCCCGGCCTGACCCGCCGGCTCACCGCGGCCGGATACGACGAGACGTACGGCCCCGCAGCGGGCGCACCGCGCTGGCGTGCCGTCGACGGGGCGGTGGGCAGCGTCGACGCCCGGGGCACGTTCACCGCACGCCGCGGCGGAACGACCGAGGTCCGGGCGGAACGGGCGGGCGCCCACGGCGTGACCCGGCTCACCGTCCTCGACCGGCTGGCCCGGATCCGTTCCACCACCGAGCGTGTCGGCCTGGCGGACAAGGAGGCCACCGGCGTCTTCGGCATCGTAGGACTCGACGCCCACGGCACGAGTGCTCCCGTCGAGCCGGGGGACATCACCCTCGACTACGACCACACGTTGTTCGCCGTCGACGACGACGGCCGCGGGTCCTTCACCGTGAGGTCACTCACCGGCTCCGGAGCGGGACAGATCAAGGCCACCGTGGCGGGCGTCAGTACGCTCCTCGCGGTGAGCGTCGGTCTCACGGAGCAGACCGTGTCGGACTTCGAGGACGCCGGATCCTGGAAGTTCAGCCAGGCCCGCGCGGAGGGTTCGCTCGCCGCGACGCCGGACGGGCACACCGGCACCGGTCTCCGGCTCACCTACGACTTCACCCGCTCGACGGCGACACGCGCCGCCTACGCCACCCCGCCGGAGCCGGTCGTCGTGCCGGGCCAGCCGCAGGCGTACACGCTCTGGATCAAGGGAGACGGCAACGGCGCCTGGCCGACCCTGCACCTCAAGGACGCCGCAGGCTCCGACCAGCTGCTGCGGGGGCCGTACATCACCTGGACCGGCTGGCGGCAGGTCACCTTCGCCGTGCCGGCCGGCGCCGTGATGCCGCTGTCCTTGTCCCGCTTCTACCTCGCGGAGACCGCCGCGGCCAAGCAGTACACCGGCGAGATCGTCATCGACGGCCTGACCGCCCAGGTGCCGCCCACCGTCGAACTGCCCGAACAGGCGCGACCGGCGGACCCGTTGATCGACCCCGCGGCCGTCACCGAAGCCCGGGACTGGCAGTTCGCGGTGATGTCGGACGCCCAGTTCGTCGCGCGCGAACCGGACAGCGCCATCGTCCGGCAGGCCCGTCGCACCCTGCGCGAGATCAAGGCGGCGCGGCCCGACTTCCTGGTCGTCAACGGCGACCTCGTCGACGAGGGGTCGCCCGCCGACCTCGCCTTCGCACACCAGGTCCTCGACGAGGAGCTCGGCGACTCGCTGCCCTGGTACTACGTACCGGGCAACCACGAGGTGATGGGCGGGAAGATCGACAACTTCATCGAGCAATTCGGCCCGGCCCGGCGGACGTTCGACCACAAGGGAACCCGGGTCCTCACGCTCGACACGTCGAGTCTCAGCCTGCGCGGCGGCGGCTTCGCCCAGATCGAGGAGGTGCGCGCCCAGTTGGACGCGGCGGCGAAGGACCGGTCCGTGGGCTCCGTGATGCTGATCGAGCACGTGCCCCCGCGCGACCCGACCGTGCAGAAGGGAAGCCAGCTGAGCGACCGCAAGGAAGCCGCCCTCGTCGAACGGTGGCTCGCGGACTTCCGGCGTACGACCGGCAAGGGGGCGGCCCTCATCGGCAGCCACGTCGGGGTCTTCCACGCCTCGCACGTGGACGGGGTCCCGTACCTGGTCAACGGGAACTCCGGCAAGTCGCCGGCAGGCCCCGCGGACGAGGGCGGCTTCACCGGCTGGTCCCTGATCGGCGCCGACCGCGTCTCGCCCGGCGAACAGTCGGCGGCGCGCCACCGGCCGTGGCGGGGCGGACCCGACTGGGTCTCCGCGCAGACGCGCGCGCACGTGGACGCACTGGCCCTTGACGCCCCCTCCACGCTCGTCGCGGGGGAGCGGACGAAGGTGAGTGCGCACGTCACCCAGGGCACGCGGACCGTGCCCGTCGGCTTCCCGCTCAGCGCGGACTGGACCGGTTCGCCCAACGTCCGCGTCGGGGACGCGGATGACGCCCGCCGCCACATCGCGACGCTGGACCCCGCCACGGGCACGCTCACCGCCCTACGGCCGGGCGCCGTCACGCTCGCCGTGACCGTCAACGGTGTCACCCGGCAGGCGCAGATCCGGATCGGGGCCGGGGCGGTGGCGCCCGCCGCCTGACGCTCTGTCGCGCTCCGCGCCACCGCACGGCTCCCGGCCCTGGCCCTGGAGCCGTGCGGTGTTTCCCCGTGGTGTTCCGGCACGCGCAGGGTGTTGGGATTTGGTGGTGACCGAGCCTTGCGTGGAATCACACCAGCCCCATAGGTTCCACGCTGGAATGGAGTGGGAGCGCTCCCAGTCCGGCCCTGCCGGGTCGTCCCAGGCGCCTCGGCCCTACCGAAGGGACATCATGAAGAGCCCCATCCGCTTTCTCCGGTCCATGAGCACCAAAGCCGGCGCGGCCTGCGTGGCGCTGGCCTCGTGCGCGGCCCTCGCCACCGCGGTCGCACCCGCGCACGCCGACACCCCGCTCTGCGAGCAGTACGGTTCGGCCGTCGTCCAGGGCCGGTACGTGGTGCAGAACAACCGTTGGGGCATCGCCGAGGAGCAGTGCGTCAACGTGACGGCGAACGGCTTCGAGGTGACCCGGGCCGAGGGCTCGGTGCCGACCGACGGGGCGCCGAAGTCGTACCCCTCCGTCTTCAACGGCTGCCACTACACGAGCTGTTCACCCGGGACGAAGCTTCCGGCCCAGCTCAGCTCGGTCGGCGGCGCGCCGACCAGCATCACGTACAAGTACGTCGACAACGCGGTCTACGACGCGGCCTACGACATCTGGCTCGACCCCACGCCCCGTACGGACGGCGTCAACCGCACCGAGATCATGATCTGGTTCAACCGGGTGGGACCCGTCCAGCCGGTGGGCTCACGGACCGGGTCCGCCACGGTCGCCGGACGCGGCTGGGAGGTGTGGACGGGCAACAACGGCGGCAACGACGTGATCTCGTTCGTGGCCCCCTCCGCGATCGCGAGCTGGAGCTTCGACGTCATGGACTTCGTCGACGAGACCGTCACCCGGGGCATGGCGCAGCCCTCCTGGTATCTCACCAGCGTCCAGGCCGGGTTCGAACCGTGGCAGGGCGGAGCCGGCCTCGCCGTCACCTCTTTCTCCTCGACCGTCGACACCGCCGGCGCCGAGCGGTCGACGGCGCGTCCCGCACGGTGACCTGAGCCCGGCTGCCGGACCTGCGCCGGCGCTCCACCCCACGGGGGCGCCGGCGCAGCTGTCCTCATGCCTTCCGGTAGCCGTAGGCGTCCGTGGCCGCCGCCTCCACGGTGTCGAGGTCGCCCCCCGCCGACGCCGTCACCAGAGCGGCGACCGCGCCCTCCACGAACGGGGCGTCCACCAGACGTGCCCCGTCGGGCAGCTCGTCGCCCTCCGCCAGCATGGACTTCACGGTGAGCACCGCGCTCCCGAGGTCCACGAGCAGCGCGACCCCGACACCCCTGTCGACCGTCCTCGCCGCCTCGGCGATCAGCTCCGCACTCGTCCCCAGGCCTCCGGCCGAGGTGCCCCCGGCCGCCGCCACCGGTGCCGTCGCGCCACCGGCCGCGAGCCCCCTGGCCAGCTCGACGACGGCCTCCGCCACCGGTCCGCTGTGCGAGACGAGAACGATCCCCACCTGCTGCGCGTCGCTCATGCGCCGCCCCCGGCGCTCGGTTCCGCGGCCTCGACGAGCGCCCCGACGAGCAGCGCCGCCGAGGCGGCCCCCGGATCCTGGTGCCCGATGCTGCGCTCGCCCAGATAGCTGGCCCTGCCCTTGCGCGCCAGGAGCGGCACGGTCGCCAGAGCACCGGCCAGCGCCGCGTCGCGGGCCTCCTCGAACGAGGAGCCCAGCACCTCGACGGCCGGGAGCAGCGCGTCGAGCATCGTCTTGTCGCCCGCCTGCGCCCCGCCGAGCTGGGCCACCGCGGCCACGCCCGCCCCGAGGGCCTCCGCCAGCTGAGCCGGGGTCACCTCCGTCGCGTCGCCCAGCGTCTTTCCGGTACGGCGCAGGAGAGTTCCGTACAGCGGCCCCGACGCCCCGCCGACCGTGGAGATCAGATGACGGCCGGCCAGCGTCAGCACCGCCCCGGGCGCCGCCGGGGCCTCCTTGTCGAGGACGTCGCTCACCGCCGCGAAACCGCGCCGCATGTTGCTCCCGTGATCGGCGTCCCCGATCGCGGCGTCGAGCTCGGTCAGCCGGTCCGACTCACGGTCGACGGCAGCCGCGGTGGCGGCCATCCAGCGACGGAAGAAATCGGTGTCGAGCACAAGTTCTCCTGTTCCTCACACACGGTGGAAATGTTCCGTTCACCGGCCCCAGCGGAGCGCGGGCGTCTGTACCGGCGCGTCCCAGAGCCGTACCATCTCCTCGTCCACCTGGCAGAGCGTCACCGAACAGCCTGCCATGTCGAGCGACGTCACGTAGTTGCCCACCAGCGTACGAGCCACCGTCACGCCCCGTTCCGACAGCACCCGCTGCACCTCGGCATTGAAGCCGTACAGCTCCAGCAGCGGCGTCGCGCCCATCCCGTTGACCAGCACCAGCACGGGGCCGCTGGGCCGCAGATCCTCCAGCACGGCGTGGACCGCGACGTCGGCGATCTCCCCGGAGGTCATCATCGGGCGGCGTTCCCGGCCGGGCTCACCGTGGATGCCGATCCCCAACTCCAGTTCGCCCGGAGGGAGATCGAAGGTCGGCGTGCCCTTCGCCGGGGTGGTGACGGAGCTGAGCGCCACCCCGAAGCTCCGCGAGGACTCGTTCACCCGCCGGGCCATGGACTCCACCCGCTCCAGCGGCGCACCCTCGTCGGCGAGTGCGCCGGCGAGCTTCTCGACGAACAGCGTCGCCCCCGTGCCCCGCCGCCCCGCGGTGAAGGTGCTGTCGGACACCGCCACGTCGTCGTCGACGAGGACCCGGGCCACCTGGACGCCCTCGTCCTCGGCGAGCTCGGCGGCCATGTCGAAGTTCAGCACGTCCCCCGTGTAGTTCTTCACGACGAACAGCACGCCCGCACCGCCGTCGACCGCGGCCGCCGCCCGCACCATCTGGTCAGGCACCGGCGAGGTGAAGACCTCCCCGGGACACGCAGCCGACAGCATCCCGGGCCCGACGAACCCCGCGTGCAGCGGCTCGTGCCCTGACCCGCCGCCGGACACGAGCCCCACCTTGCCGGCCATCGGGGCGTCGCGCCGGACCACGAGACGGTTCTCGGGGTCCACGACGAGTTCCGGATGGGCGGCGGCCATTCCGCGGAGTCCGTCCGCGACGACGGTCTCCGGCACGTTGATGAGCATGCGCAACGGTTCCTCCTGGGAGAGCGACGGCAGGCCGGTGATTCCGGCCGGCCGTGGGCGTGAATCCGGTCCACCGGTCAGGTGCGTACGGCACCCAGTATCGAAGAGACCCGTGTGATCGGGAAGCGACGCGTCGGGGGACGCACCACCGAGTCGTCGGCGGCCGTCCGCGCGTCTCCCGCCGCCCAGGGTCTTACGGTCCGGTGACGCCCGCGTGCCGCACCGCCTTTCCCGTCTCCGGGCGGCCTAGCGTGGCGGCCATGCGTGTACTGGTCACCGGCGGAGCCGGGTTCATCGGGTCGTACATCGTCCGGACTCTGGCCTCCGGCGGGCACGAGCCGGTGATCCTCGACGCACTGCTGCCCTCCGCCCACGGACCCGCCCGGTCCGGGACCCCCGCGGCCGGCCACCCCCCGCCGCCGGGTGTCCGGACGATCGTCGCGGACGTACGCGACCGGGATGCGGTGGCCGGAGCGCTGTCCGGGGTCGACGCCGTCTGCCACCAGGCGGCGATGGTTGGCCTCGGCAAGGACTTCGCCGACGCCCCGGAGTACGTCGGGTGCAACGACCTCGGCACCGCCGTGCTGCTCGCCGGGATGGCGGCGGCCGGGGTCCGGGACCTGGTGCTCGCCGGCTCGATGGTGGTCTACGGCGAAGGGCGTTACGACTGCCCCCGGCACGGCTGCGTCAGGCCGGGCCCCAGGGCTGTCGCAGACCTCGACGCCGGACGGTTCGAGCCGCGCTGTCCGGCCTGCGGCGCGGCACTCGTCCCCGGTCTGGTCACCGAGGAGGCAGCCGGCGACCCCCGCAACGTCTACGCCGCGACCAAGCTCGCACAGGAACACCTCGCCGCCGCCTGGACACGCGCGACGGGCGGGCGGGCCGTCGCGCTGCGCTACCACAACGTGTACGGCCCCGGGATGCCGAGGGACACCCCGTACGCGGGTGTCGCGTCCTTCTTCCGTTCGGCCCTGGCCCGGGGCGAGGCCCCCCGGGTGTTCGAGGACGGCGGCCAGCGGCGCGACTTCGTGCACGTACGGGACGTGGCGGCGGCCAACGCCGTGGCGCTCGCGGCGCTGGGGGAGCGCGAGCCGGGCAGCTTCGACGCCTACAACACGGGAAGCGGCACACCGCACACCATCGGCGAGATGGCCCGGGCCCTGGCGGCGGCCCACGGCGGCCCCGCCCCCGTCGTCACCGGTGAGTACCGGCTCGGGGACGTCCGCCATGTGACCGCGGATTCGCGCCGCCTCCGCGACGAGCTCGGCTGGAAGCCTGAGACGGAGTTCGGCGAGGGGATGCGGGAATTCGCCACGGCGCCGCTGCGGGCGAAAGGGGGTCGGTGAGGCATGGCCGGGGGCGGCTCAGCCCGAAGCGGCAGGAAGGGTGACTTCGAAGCAGCAGCCACCCGCCACGTTCCGTACGTCCGCGCGGCCGGAGTGCGCCTCGACGATCCCACGGACGATGGCAAGTCCGAGGCCCGCCCCCGCAGGCGGCGTACGGGCCGGGCTGCCCCTCCATCCCGTATCGAACACGCGCGCAAGGTCCTCCTCGGGGATCCCGCCGCACCCGTCGGTCACCGAGAGCACGAGACCGTCGGGTGAGCGCTGCGCGGCCACCGCGACCGTTCCGTCGGCGGGGGTGCGCCGGATCGCGTTGATCAGGAGGTTGCCCAGGACCCGGCTCATCTCCTTGGTGTCGACCTCCACGGGGACGGCGTCCACCCGGTCACCGACGAGGCGGACCCCGTGTTCACGGGCCAGCGGATGGGCCCCGGCGAGCGCGTCGCCGACCAGGTCGTGGGCGGACACCCGGGCCGGGGTCAGCGTGAGCGACCCGGCGTGGATCCGGGAGAGTTCGAAGAGATCACCGACCATGTCGTTCATGCGCTCAACCTCCCTGCGTATCTGCCGCAGATAGCGGCCGGAGTCCGGGGCCACGCCGTCCTCCAGGGCCTCGGACATGGCGCGCAGCCCGGTCAGCGGGGTCCGGAGATCGTGCGAGATCCAGGCGACGAGCTCCCGGCGTGATCTCTCCAGGGCGCGCTCGCGCTCCCGGGAGCTTTCGAGCTTCGCGCTCGTCGCCGCCAGTGCACGGGTGAGCGCGGCGAGTTCCGCGGTGGCCTGCCCCTCCGGGGCCGCGAACGTCCCCCCTTCGCCGAAGTCGCGGGCGGCCAGCGTGAGGTCCCGGCTCCTGGCCGCCACCCAGCGGCCCAGCAGCATCGCTGTCGCGAGGGAGACGGCGGCGGCCATGGCGACGACGGTCGTCACCACCGTCAGGTCGTGCGGGGAGAGGAACATCGCCCAGGCCACGGTCAGGGTCCCGGCGAGCATCGCCGTCACGGCCACCGCGGCGACGACGGCCAGAGAGACCGCCAGGGGGCGGTGCCGGAGCAGCCGCAGGGCCAAGGCGCCCAGCAGCCCTGCCGCGGCGGCGCCCAGAAAGGCGAGGAGGGCGATGAGCAGGAGGTCGGACATGTACTCAGTTCCCGGGAGCGTCGTCGTCCGGCAGATCCATGCGGTAACCGACGCCCCACACCGTCTGGATCAGAGTGGGACGGGCGGGGTCGCTCTCGACCTTGCCGCGCAGCCTGCGCACATGGACCGTCACCGTCGAGAGGTCGCCGAAGTCCCAGCCCCAGACCTCCCGCATCAGCTCCTCACGGGCGAAGGCCTGTCCCGGGTGGCTCAGGAAGAACGCGAGCAGATCGAACTCCCGGAGTGTGAGAGCGAGATCCCTCCCGTCACGGGTCGCACGGCGGGCGAGCGGCTCCAGGCAGAGCCCGGCACCGCCCAGCCGGGTGGGCGAGGACACCTCCGCCCGCCGGCCCCGGCGAAGCACCGCGTCCACACGCAGCACGAGCTCACGTGGGCTGAAGGGCTTGGTCACGTAGTCGTCCGCGCCGGTCTCCAGACCGAGGATCCTGTCGTCCTCGTCCCCTCGCGCGGTGAGCATGATGACGGGCACGGGCCCCTGCGCGCGCATACGGCGGCACACCTCGAAGCCGTCCATACCGGGCAGCATCAGGTCGAGCACCACCAGATCGGGCCGCAGGGCCCCGAAGCGTTCCAGTGCCGCCGGGCCGTCGTCCGCCCGCTCGACGTCGTAGCCCGCGCGTCCCAGATACCCGGCGGCGACCTCCGCGACCGTCGGATCGTCGTCCACGACGAGGATCCGGCCGTGCGACATGCCGTCCCCGCGTGCGTCCGTTGATTCGGCACGGCGGCGCGGAGGGGAGGAGATGTTCTGCATGGTGCCCACTGTGGCATCACCGGCCGTCCGTCCGGACGGCCTCCGGCCGCCACACGGTCGACGTCCACGTTTCGTAAGAACCTGAAGCCCGAAATGCCGGATTCCCCTCCGTAGGGTGATCGACGTGACCGAATCTGCACCGGCGGAACTCGCCGATCCCATCCGCGCCGACATCGTCCTGCCCTGCCTCGACGAGGCCGAGGCCCTGCCTCGCGTACTGGCCCGTGTTCCCGACGGGTGGCGGGCCATCGTCGTCGACAACGGGTCCACCGACGGCTCGGCGGACGTCGCCCGCTCGCTCGGCGCGACCGTCGTGCGCGAACCGCGCCGCGGGTTCGGCTCCGCCTGCCACGCCGGGCTGCTCGCCGCCGAGGCGGAGTACGTCTGCTTCTGCGACTGCGACGGCTCGCTCGACCCGGCCCTGCTCCCCGGCTTCGTCCGGCGGATCGCCGAGGGGGAGAGCGACCTCCTTCTCGGCCGGCGCCGCCCCACGACCCGCGGCGCCTGGCCCCTGCACGCCAGACTGGGCAACATCGCCCTGTCCGGCATGCTCCGTCGCCGTACCGGCCTCCGGCTGCACGACCTCGGTCCGATGCGGGCCGTACGCCGGGAGGCGCTGCTGGCGCTCGACCTGACGGACCGTCGCAGCGGCTACCCGCTCCAGATGGTGGTGCGCGCCTCGGACGCCGGACTGCGCGTCGCCGAGACGGATGTGCCGTACCTGCCCCGAACAGGGAAATCCAAGGTCACCGGCACGTGGCGGGGCACCTGGCACGCGGTGCGGGACATGCGTGCGGTGCTGCGGCAGCCGCAGCCGCCGGCCCTGCGGAGCGTCACGGCGGAGGCGTCCCGATGAGTGCACGGATGCCACCTGCCGGGGCGACGACGCTGCTGGTCATCGCCAAGGAGCCGGTTCCGGGCCGGGTCAAGACGCGGCTCACGCCGCCGTTCAGCCCCGGCGAGGCCGCGGAGCTCGCCGCCGCGGCCCTCGAAGACACCCTGCGGACCGTGCTCACCCTGCCCGCCCTGCGACGGGTCCTGGTGCTCGAAGGGCGCCCCGGCCCCTGGATGCCACGGGGCTACGACGTGCTGCCGCAGAGCGAGGGCGCCCTGGACGAGCGCATCGCGGCGGCGTTCGGCACCTGTACCGGGCCGGCCCTCCTCATCGGGATGGACACCCCGCAGATCACCCCGTCCCTGCTGGCGCCCGCGCTCTCCCCGGGTGGCTGGGACGGCTGCGACGCCTGGTTCGGACCGGCCGAGGACGGCGGCTTCTGGGCTCTGGGCCTGGCGGCGCCCGACCCCGGCGTCGTACGGGGCGTGCCGATGTCCCGCCCCGATACGGGCGAGATCCAGCGGGCGCGCCTGACCGGCGCGGGCCTCACCGTGCGGGACCTGCCGCAGCTGCGCGACGTGGACACCGCTGAGGACGCGCTGCACGTCGCCGCCGCCGCGCCCCACGGCCGGTTCGCCGACGCCCTCACCCGCCTGGACGGGGCGGCGGTCCGATGAGCACGGTGCTGCCGCCGGCAGGCCCGTCCCCCGCCCCCTGGGCGGCCGATCCGTACGCGCGAGCGCTGACCCGCGGCCGCGGCCCGCTCTTCCTCCGGCGGAAGGACGGATGGCTCCTGCCGCTGGACATCGAACGCTGGTGCGCTGACGCCGACGCCGCCGACCTGTCGGCGCTCCACCGAAGCGAGGGGCCGGTCATCGACATCGGATGCGGACCAGGACGACTCGTGGCAGCGCTGGCCGCGCGCGGACACCGCGCGCTGGGCATCGATGTGAGCGAGGCCGCCATCGGACGCACCCAGCGGATCGGAGGATCGGCGCTCCGCCGCAGCGTGTTCGAACCGCTGCCCGGTGAAGGCCGCTGGGGGACGGCTCTGCTCATCGACGGCAACATCGGGATCGGCGGTGACCCCCGGGCCCTGCTCCGCCGGGTCGCCGCCGTGCTGGCGCCAGGGGGACTGCTCATCACGGAGGCCGCACCCCATGACGTGGACGAGCAGGTCCAGGTACGCATCGACGACGGCGGGGGGCACGCCGGTGCGGCGCCCCACTTCCCCTGGGCCCGTGCCGGGGTGTCCGCGCTGCTCGGGTACGCCCGGTCGGAGGACTGGAAGCCAGTCGATCAGTGGGAGGCCGACGGCCGCCCGTTCCTCGCCCTGCGCCGCGCCAGGACGGTCCGTACGACCAGCCAGAGCGCCGACACGGCGAACAGCGCGGCCGTGATCAGCAGCCAGTTCCCGAGGAACCTGTCAGGGGACATCCCGCTGGCGGGCTCGTAGCGCTCCGCGTGACGCGTGATCAGAGGGAACCACATCAGCAGGAGCAGCCCGGACAGGAGCAGCGGTACGCGTACGAAGTTCACCAGCGACGGCCGCCGGGCGAGGGGGATCCGCAGGGCCCGGTCCGCCGCCGAGTACAGCGGCACCAGCACCAGGTCGTGCACCAACGCGGCGCCGAGGAACCACACCAGGATCATGAGTGTGTCCCCGTCGAGCAGCCGCACCCCCGCGTAACCGGCCAGGGCCGACGACGAGACCATCAGCAGCAGGTGAAGCGGCCCTTCCCCGTACCAGCGGCGCAGAATCCGCATCACAGCTCTCCGAACGTCAGGCGGCTCACCCATTTGGTATTCATCACGCCGGGGGCGGCCGGCACGATGACGCGCGCCGGATAGCCGTGGTCCGGTGACAGGGGCTCACCGTTGACGTCCAGCGCCAGCAGTGAGCGCGGGTCGCGCACCTGGTTGTCCCTGAGCGCCACGCTCCGGAACGGCCCGCTTCGCTGGAGGGACTCCACCAGCACCCCCGGAGGGCCGTCCGCGAAGCCGGCGAGTGCGGCCAGATCGCGCAGAGGGACCCCGCGCCACCACTGATCGGATGTCGACCAGCCCTCCACGCAGGCGATGGGCAGCGCCGCGCTGTGCTGTTCCATGGCCAGGAGCTCCGCCCGGGACAGCCGGGTCTCCCCGGCCGGCCCGACGACGGTGAGCCGCCAGCGTTCCCCCGTGTCGGCCGGAACGATGCCCACCTTCGCGGCCGTCTTGTTGATCTGGAAGCCGTTGGGCCCCGGGCCGGGTTCGGCGCCGCCGCGCGGGGTCAGCAGGGCGGTCCGCCGCAGCCCGTCGTCGAAGCTCCGGCCGGCGGAGGTCACGAGAAGGAGCAGCGACCCCGCCCCCACGACGGCGAGGGCGCCGCGCCGGGAGACGGTCGGCGGGGCGGGACGCGGCGACGCGAGTTCGTCGCTCTCCGCCGTGGGGAGACCGCGGCGCAGGACCCGTAGCGCCCGGGGGAGCTTGAGGCAGGTATGGGCGAGGAAGGCGGCGAAGAAGACCCACGCTCCGTAGAAGTGCAGGGGATAGAACGATCCGGGGAACAGGTACTCCAACTGGATGTTGAGCAGTCCCGTGACGAATTCGAAGAGCGCCCCGCCCACGAGCAGCAGCAGCGACAGGCGCTCCAGGGCATGCCCGGCCGACCGCGCCGGCGGCAGCGCGAAGAGCTTCGGGATCACCGACCACAGCTTGGCCAGGAGCACGGGCACGAGAACGATCCCGAGGGTGACGTGGATCCCCTGGGTCAGCCGGTACAGCCAGTGAGGCCCGGTGGGCCAGTCGAACAGGTAGAAGCCCAGCCATCCCTTGGCCGGTGTCTTGTCGTTCACGGCCGCGAGGTCCGGGTTGTACGCGGCGTACGACAGAAGGCCCGTGACGAACAGCAGGGTGATGCCGGCGAGGAGTACCAGGCCGAGTACGGCCGTGAACCGGACCCCGCGCACCGGACTGCGCCAGAAGGCGGGTTCGGTGGGAAGAGGGAGTCCGGGGGAGGGGAGGTGTGCACCGGTTCGCCGGCGTCTGTCGCGCATGTGCCGACGTTATGCCGGAGACGCCGCTCCCAGGGGTGTACGACTCCTGACGAAAGTCTGACGTCGGCGGTGCGGGGCGGATCACCCGCCGCAGGATCTGACGGTTGTGTGACGCGGCGGCGTCGCACCGCCCGCGGCGCCACCCTGATGCGTAGCGTGCCTGCGTGACGACCGAGGAACGCAGTGACCGCATCCGGCCCCCCGAACCCACGGTGCCCACCCCCGCCGCAGGGCCCGCCGGCCACCGTCAGGACCTGAGGGCGGCCGTGGCGGGGATCCTGCTGGTGACCGTGGCCATAGCGGTCGGATGGGTCATCCAGGAGGGTGACGGCAGCCTGCAGGTCCACTGGCCGCCCCTCCTGGCCTCCTGGGATCCGCACCTCGGCCCCGGTACCCCGGCCGCCGTGGCGGTGGCGGTGGCGGTCGTCGCCTACGGGCCACGGCTCGCGGCCGGGCTCCCCTGGCGGCGGCTGCTGCTCACCTGCTGGGCCGGCTCGGTGGCGTGGATCCTCTCGCTCGCCCTCATCGAGGGCTGGTACCGGGGGGTCGCGCGCAGGCTGACCACCAGGCACGAATACCTGCGAGTGATCGACCGCTTCGACGACATCGGCGCCGCCCTGCGCGGTTTCACCGACCACATCGTGATCGGTCCGCCGGGCAACTGGCCCGCCCACGTCGCCGGCCACCCGCCGGGCGCCACGCTCACCTTCGTCGGCCTGGACCGCGCGGGACTCGGCGGCGGCGCCTGGGCGGGCATGTGGTGCATCGTGCTCGGCGGCTCAGCCGCGGCGGCCGTCATGGTCGCGCTGCGTGCCCTGACGAGTGAACACCTCGCCCGGCGCACGGCTCCGTTCCTCGTCCTCGCCCCCTTCGCCGTCTGGACCGGCACCTCGGCGGACGGCTACTTCGCCGCCGTCGCGGCGTGGTCCGTGGCACTGCTGGCGCTCGCCGCGACCCGCACGGCCCGGCACCCGGCAGCCGCCGCGCTGGGCTCCGGACTGCTGTTCGGGCTGACCTGCTACCTCAGTTACGGTCTGACGCTCATCGCGGTCCTGCTGGCAGCCGTCCTCGTGCTGACCCGGACGGCACGCCCGCTCGGCCCCTTCACGCTCGGCGCACCGGTCGTACCCGTGGCCTTCGCCCTGGCGGGTTTCAACTGGTGGGAGGCCTACCACCTGCTCGTCGAGCGCTACTACCAGGGCGCGGGCGGGACCCGCCCCTACTCCTACTGGGTCTGGGCGAACCTCGCCTGCACCACACTCGCCGCGGGACTCGCCACCGTCGCCGGTCTGCGCCGTGCGGCAGTGTCCGCCCCCGCCGCCGTACGCGGACTGCGTCCGGGCACCACCACGGCCGCCCAGCGACTGGCGCTACTCATCCTGGCCGCGCTCCTGGCCATTGCCGCCGCGGACCTGTCCGGGATGAGCAAGGCGGAGACGGAACGCATCTGGCAGCCGTTCGTCGTCTGGCTGATGCCCGCCGCCGCTCTGCTTCCGGACATCGGCACGCGCCGCTGGCTCGCCGCCCAGGCCGTCCTCGCGCTGCTCGTCAACCACCTGCTGTGGACCGGGTGGTGAGCGACGGCGCGGGCGCCCGGGGGACGGGTTCCTGTCATGCTCCCCGCGTGACAGTGCGGGCGAGCCACTCGTCGAAGGTCTCCGTGCCCCGGGGCCCCGGCCCGGCCGGCAGCTGGCCGTCGCCCGCCATCGCGGCTCCGACGGCGCCGGGCAGCCTCACCGGCACCACCAGCCTCCGCTCGTGGCGGGCCTCGAGCAGCCTGCGCACCAGGTCGACCAGCTGCTCCACGCTCGGTCCGGCGAGCTCCGGCGCCATGCCCCGAGGGGGAGCGAGCACCAGTTCCACCAGATGGCGCGCCACCTCCCGCGCCGCCACCGGCTGGGTGTTCATCCGGGGGACCACGGCGAGCGGCTTCGGCATCTGCTGGAGGGTCTGGAGCACGAATTCGTGGAACTGCGTGGCCCGGAGAACCGTCCAGGGCACCTGCCCGCCCTTCACGACCTCCTCCTGGCGGAGCTTCCCCTGGTAATAGCCGTGACCGACCCGGTCGATGCCGACGATCGACAGCGCCAGATGGTGGCGCACCCCGGCACGTGCGCCCGCGTCCAGCAGGTTGCGGCTGACCGAGCCGAAGAACGCGACCGCCTTGCCGCGGCCGAGGACCGACCTGTTGCTCACGTCGATGACCGCCTCCGCTCCGGCCAGCGCCGCGTCCAGTCCGGCGCCGGAGACGAGGTCCACGCCGCGCGAGCGTGCCAGCACGACCGGTTCGTGCCCCGTCGCGGCCAGTTCCTCGACGACCGGCCGGCCCACCGCTCCGGTGCCGCCTGCCACCGCTACCCGCATCGCCTGCTCCTCCGGTCCCGTCGCGCGGTACGCCGTCGCGTCCCGGGAACGCTTTCCCGGGACGCGTATCCTGCCCTCAGTCGCGCAGGCAGAACTCGCGGTCGCCCAGCCACTGGCCGAACCAGTCGCTCAGCGGGACGGTGAAGCACCAGCCGGAGTCGTTCGTGTCCGGCGTGGGCGTCGTCGGCGTCGGCTTGTCGGGCTTGGGCGTCTCCGGCGTCCCGCTCGGGTCCGGCGCGGGAGCCGAGGGCCCGGTCGCATCCGGCAGCCCGCTCAGCATCTCGCGGAACACCCGGGAGGACTCGGGGTTGTCGGCACACTGCCACACCCCGTGCGGGCAGTAGTCCGTGATCGTCTGGTAGACCGGCTTGTGCCGCTCCATCCACTCCAGCATGCGGCGCATGTACTCGGGGTTGTCGCCGTTGCGGAAGAGCCCCCACTCCGGGAACGAGATCGGCTTGCCGTGCTCGGCCGCGAAGTCGACCTGCTTCTGCAGACCGTACGGCTCGTTCACCTGCTCGTCGAAGGTCCGCGCCGGAGGCTGGTCGTAGGAGTCCATGCCGATGATGTCCACGACGTCATCGCCCGGATAGCACTCCGTCCAGGGCACGGCGTCCCGCCCCCTGCTCGGAGCGAAGTCGAAGCGGAACTCCTGGCCGGACACGGACCGCATCGTCGTGACGATGCGGTTCCAGTACGCCTTCCACGCGACGGGATCGGGACCGCACCGGTGCGTGTACGTCGTCCCGTTCATCTCCCAGCCGAGGACGATCACCGTGTCCGGGACGCCCAGCAGGACCAGGCGCTCGGCCAGCCGGCGGAAGTGCTCGTCGAACTGCCCCTCGGCGCCGGCCCGCAGCAGACCGCGGACCTCCTCGTCGGAGACGTGCTCCTCGTTCCGCTCCAGCATCGGCGTGTTGAGCACGAACATCCGGTCCTCGGCCGCATTCCGCCAGGCCGCCCACGAGGCGAGGAAGCCGGGGCGGCCCTCGATGTTCTCCCACAGGTCGCCCGGCAGATAGCTGTGTCCGACACGCAGCTCCGTACCGCCGAGCCAGCGGGACAGCTCTCCCATCCGCTGCACGCCCTTCGGCCCGTAGTCCAGATAGGCGCCGATGGCGGTCGTCGTCCCCGGCTCCGGTGCCTGCTGCGCCGTGCCCTTGCCGGCCTGGATGTCCGCGGTGTCACGGTCGGCGAGGACCGCGCCGCCGACGAGGAGGCAGAGCGCGGTCGCCCCGACGCCGAATGTGATGAGACGGCGCTGTACGGCCACGGCTTCTCCTTGGGTTGCGTCCTGTCCCCGACCCTGCCGACCCTAAGGAGAAAGATTCAACGATGGGCTGTGGGGCCGCCCGTGAATAGCCCATTCGCGACACGCGCAGGTTCAGAGCGGACCATTCGGGTGACACATTTCGAAGGTGAAAGGCAGCGAGCGGACGCGATTGTCGAAATTCGAATGGACCAGGCCCGGTTCACCCGAAGTCCGGACGCCTCCCAGGCGGGTGAGCATTTCGCGGAAGAGCGCCTTCATCTCCAGTTTCGCCAGATGGGCACCCAGGCAGTGGTGGGGGCCTCCGCCTCCGTATCCGAGGTGCGGATTGGGCGACCGGGTGATGTCGAAGGCACCGGGGTCGTCGAAGACGGACGCGTCGCGGTTGGCGGACGCGTAGAGGAGCACGACCTTCTCCCCGGGCAGAAAGGTGTGGCCGCCGAGCGTGCATTCGGCCGCCACCGTCCGGCGGAACTGGATGATGGGCGTCGAGTGACGGACGATCTCGTCCACCGCGCCGTCGGCGTAGCGGTCGAAGTCGGACTCCAGGAGGGCCCGCTGCTCCGGATGCGCCGTGAGCAGCACCAAACCGTGGGCGATCGCGTTCCGGGTGGTCTCCACACCCGCCACGAGCAGCAGCGAGAAGAACGCGCCGAGCTGGCGCGAGGACAGGGCCTGTCCGCCGACATCCGCGCGGACGAGCGCCGAGATCACGTCGTCCTCCGGGACACGGCGCCGCTCACGGGCGATGCCCGCCATCTCCAGCTGCATGCGGGCCAGGGAGCGCAGGCCGCGCCCCGGGACACGGAGCCGCGCACGGCCACGCCTCTGTACACCGACGTACTCCGACGCGTGGTCGATGCGCGCCGCGATGCGGGCCCGGTGGCGCGCGGGGACACCCATGAGGTCGCAGATCACCTCGAAGGGCATACGCGAAGGTGCCGAGCGCATGAAGTCGCCCGGTCCTTCCGTGATCACCTCGTCCACCAGCCGCCGGGCGACGGCGCCGATGTTCTCCTCGGCGGCCGCGAGCAGCCTCGGTGTGAAGGCGCGGGAGATGGTCCTGCGCAGCGCCGCGTGCTCAACGCCGTCCATATTGACCATGGAGTTGCCGAACACCGCCTTGGCCCAGGGCGCCGGTTCCGGAGTGGTGACGCCGGGGGCGCTGGCGAAGACCTGCGGCTGCCGGCTCGCCGCCCTCACGTCCGCGTGCTTCACCAGCGCGTAGAAGGGCGTACGCGACCCCGTACGAGGGGTGAAGCGGACCGGTGCGTCGAGCTCCCTCAGCCGGGCGAACTCCGAGAGCCGCTCTGACCGTGGCAGTCGCCAGAACGCCGGATCCGCCAGATCGGCACCGGCCGTTCCTCGCACGCGGACCGTGGGCACCTGTGTCGGCGCGTTCATGCACAACCTCCGGAAGTTCGGACGGCCATGCTGACCCGGCGGACGGTGCCGGGCGGCCGACACGGCCGTACCGCACCGCGGAATTCCCACGGTCGCGTGATGCCCTGTGGACGAGAACCGTTCACGCTCCGTCTCGTTGCCCACTCGGGACACCTCGCAGGAGCGGACGAGAGGGAGGCAGACCCACCATGAATCCGACCGACGCCACGATCGGGCAGCCGCCCGGCGCCCCCCGGCCGGCCCGCCGGGCGGTGCTGCGCACCGCCTTCACCGCGGCCGTGATCGCGGGCACCGGCGGCGCGCTCGCCCCGGTGATCATCGAGGACCCGGATCCCGGGAGCCCTGCCCAGGAGCGCGGAGCAGTGGGGCCCGAGCGCTTCTCCGAGCTGTACAAGGGCCGCGAGATCCGGGGCACGGCCACGGCCGTGGTGCCGGCCGGCGCACAGCCGTACGCCGGCGGGGCCGGAGCCGTCGCCGCGGTGTCCGGCACCGAGGTCAGTGTCGACGGGAGGGCGCTGCACGTGATGAGGCGCGCCGACGGGAGCTATCTGAGCGCCGTCAACCACTACGAGTCGTTCCCCACACTCCGCGAGACGGCCCGCGCGGCGGTGGACGAACTCGGCACCGCCCAGTTGTCGCCAGCCTCCCCGCACACCATCTGAGCCCTTAAGGACGAGCACGCGTGTACAGCCGCAAGAACCAGCGCGATCTCACGCGCACCGAGAAGAAGCGTCTGGTCGACGCGATCCTGGAGCTCAAGCGATCGGGCCGCTACGACGACTTCGTCAGCTTGCACCGGGAGTTCTACGTCACCGACTCGGAGAGCGGGCCCCGGCCCGCCCACATGACCCCGTCCTTCTTTCCCTGGCACCGCAGGTACCTCCTGGAGTTCGAGAAGGCGCTGCGGGCCGTCGATTCCCGCGTGTCGATCCCGTACTGGGACTGGACGCGCGACAACACGGCGAAGGCGTCCCTCTGGGCGGAGGACTTCATCGGCGGCAACGGCAGGCCGGGCGACCGGCAGGTCATGACCGGACCGTTCGCCTACCGGCAGGGGAACTGGCGGATCCGCGCCGGAGTGACCGACGACCCTTTCCTGCGGCGCAACTTCGGCCGGCCCTCCGCGCCCGTCACACTGCCCCGGCCGGCGGACGTGGAGCGTGCGCTCCGCGACCCGGTGTACGACGCCGCGCCATGGAACAGCGTCAGCACCACCGGCTTCCGCAACAGGATCGAGGGGTGGGGCATCAGGGGCGGCCGCGGCGTGGCCAACCACAACCAGGTGCACCGCTGGATCGGCGGGTCGATGGCGGGCGCCGCGTCACCCGACGACCCCGTCTTCTGGCTGCACCACGCCTTCATCGACCTGCTGTGGACCCGCTGGCAGAAGGCGCATCCGCGCTCCCGCTACCTGCCGGCCCGCGCGCTCCCCGCCGAGGACCCGCAGGGGGACCGGATCTTCGCGTACGACCGGCCCATGCCGCCGTGGGACGTGGCGCCCTCACAGCTCATGGACCACAGCCGGCTCTACCGGTACGTCTGAGCGCCGCCTGCCGAACGGGGCAGGGCCTTCCCCCTCCGCGTCGCGCGCGGAGGGGGAAGGCCCGGACGGTGCGCGGGGGAGATCAGTGGCCGTAGCCGTACTCGCCCTTGTCCTTGTCCTCGTGGCTGTCCGACACGTTGGCGCAGGTGTTGCCGAACGCCGGGCTCAGCAGAGCGATCACGTGCACCGTGTTGCCGCACACGTTGACCGGGATGTGGACCGGCACCTGGACGGCGTTGCCCGAAAGGACACCGGGGGAGTGGGCCGCGACGGCCTCCGCCCCGGAGTCGGCGGTAGCCATGCCGGCACCGCCGGCGATCAGGGCACCGGTACCTGCCATGACGGCGGCCACCTTCGAGATACGCGACATCAGTTCTCCTTGAGAGGGTCGAAGCCGGCCGCCGAGCGTGCGGCCGGTATGCCCTGACAACGCGAAACTCGGCAGACGGTAACGGATCGCCGCAAAACTCATCATCACGGCTCAACTCAGGCCGATGAACGCGGCCCCTGCCGCCGGCAGCTCGCTGAGCCGGCCGCGCCAGTCCCGCGCTGCGGGAAGGCGGGATTTCACCGTCTCCGCCGCCCGGCCCCGGACGGTCACCTGCGTCTCGCGCAGCCGCAGCAGCGGCTCCAGCGCCGGACGGGCCAGCATCAGGCGCCGGTTGACGACCGGCACGGGACCCCAGTGGTTCTTGTACTGCTCCGACCCGCGCAGCAGGCTCAGCACACCGCGGTCCAGCGCCCCGGCCTCCCGGGCGATCTCACGCAGCAGCATCGTGGACACATCCACCTTCGTCTCCCTGAGCCGGGGATCGGCCCCGTAGAGGTAACCCCCCGTCAGCCGCGCCGACCGGAACGACAGGTCGGCGGCCACCACCTCCCCGTCGAGCAGGAACTCCCTGACCGAGGCCTCGCCGTCGCGCACCATCCGGCGGGTGGAGCGCACCAGATGCGCGCAGAACCGGGGCCGTAGATGCTCCGGATTGACCCCTCTGCCGAGCCACTGGAGCTCGTGCAGCCTCAACAGGGTCCCGACGGCCCCCGCCACCCGGTGCACGGGAGCGGTGCGGCACTCGATGCCGAGCGCGTCGATCCTGCGGAGCTTGGCCCGCGTCCGCTGGGCGCGGGAACCGGTCATCCGCCCGATGAGGGCGTCGATGGGCTCGGCGGGCAGCTCCATGCAGGTCGAGTCCGTGCGGCTGCTCCGAGCACCGGACCACGCCTCGAACAGCAGGTGCGCCGAGGCGTCGGGCCGCACCTCCCGCAGGTCCACGACCGTGTGCGCGGCGGCCCGGTGGAGCCCGTGCTCCAGGGCGGTGACCGCTGCCGGGGCGTCCTCGCCGTCCACCAGGATGTCGAAGAAGTCGGAGATCGCGCCGCCCATCGGCACCAGCAGAGGCATCGGGCGGTGCACGAGCATCAGTGGCGCCGCCCCGATCAGCCGTCCTCCCCGGCGCGCGAGGAGGACCCGGAGACGGCCGGGGACCCCGTAGGAGAGCCACCACGAGTGGAGCCACGCATGGCTCTGGAACGGCGTCGCGGTGGGGCACCGGCGGTGCAGCGCGTCCCACTCCGCGGCGAGGTCCGCGAAGTCCGGCAGGTCCCTGCAGAGGGTGACGGTGAGCCGCCCGTGTCGGTCCGTGTTCATCGCACGAGCTCCCTTTCGCCGGTGGTGCCGCCCTGGGCGGGGCCCGGCACCTGGGCCGTGGCGCCCCGGCGTCCGGTGCGGGGGCGGACGAGCAGGACCAGTCCGCCGGCCAGTCCTCCCGCGCTGGCGCCCACGGCCGTTCCGAGCGGCGCGGACGGGGACACGGGGTCGACGGGAGGTACGGCGTGAGAGAACTTGACCAGCTTCACACCGGTGTCCTTCGCGACGTGCCCGCTGCTGACGACCACCGCCTCCGTCACCGCGTTGGCGATGTCCGCGGCACGGTCCCGGTCGGCCGACGTGCCGGTGACCGAGATCATGGGCGAGTCGGGAGACGTCTCGGACCGTACGTGTGTACGCAGTTCGCGCACAGGCTCCCCGGCGGCGCCCTTGGCGTAGGAGAGGGTGGCGTCGCTGGTGGCCAGGCGGCCGTACGACTGCGCGTAACCCAGCGCGGCGGCCGGATCGATGTCCTTCCCGGCGGTGACCATGGCGTAGCTGGTGGCTGCGTACTCGGGCGTGGCGAGCAGACCGTACGAGAATCCGCAGGCGGCTCCGAGCAGGACACCGGCGGGCAGTGGCAACCACCACCCGGTCCGTACGAATGCGGGGCGGAGCCTGCGGAACCGTCCGGGGACGGCCGGCTGCTGCTCGGGCGAGTCGGTCATGATTGTGCTCTCTCGGTCGGGGGGACTGCTGTGGTGTCGACGGCCTGTGCGTAGACGTCCATGAGGCGCCGGCTGCTGAGCCTGATGTCGTAGTGGTCCACGGCGGGGGGCGGCGGCAGCCTCCGGGCACCGCTCTCCATGCGGTGCCGGAGCGCGGCCGTCAGCTCGTCCGTGGGATCGGCCGCGCCGGCGCCGGATCCGATACGGGCGGCGCCCGGCACCCGGCCCGCCGGGAGGTCCTCGATGGCGGGGCAGGCCGCGTACATGACCGGCAGCCCGGCCGCCAGGGCCTCGACGACGGCAAGACCGAAGGACTCCTCGCGGGACGCCGAGACGAACGTGTCGACGGCACTGAGCACGGCGGGGATGCCGGGGCCGGCCCCCGAGGTGCCGCACTCGCCGAGGAACCTGACACGGCCGGCCACCCCGAGCCGGGCGGCGAGAGCGCGCAGCGCCTCGGCCTCCGGGCCGTCCCCGGCCAGGACCAGCCAGGCACCGGGGAGGGCGGCGACGGCACGGATCAGCAGGTCGAAGCGTTTGCCGGGAACCAGCCTGCCCACGCCCCCCACCACGAACGCCGCGTCGGGCAGGCCCAGGAGGGCCCGGGTGGCGTGCCGTTGAGCGCTGTCGAAGCGGAAGGCCGCCACATCGACGCCGTTGGGGACGGTGTGGATCCGGGCGGCCGGCACCCCCCAGTCGCGCAGCCTGCCCGCGACGGTGTCGGAGACCGCGACCGTCGCCGCCCCGAGCCGCTCGGTGCGCAGGTAGAGCTCCCTGTTGCCACGGGTGAGGGGCCGCCCCTCGATCTCCGCGCGGCCGAGCGAGTGCTCCGTCGACACCACGGTGGTCCCGGCGAGGCGAGCCGCGATCCGTCCGTAGACACAGGCCCGGTAGAGGTGCGTGTGCACGAGGTCGTACGAGCCGCGGCGGATGAGCCGGGCCAGCCGGGGTACGGCGCCGAGGTCCCTGTTGTTCCTCATCCCCAGGTCCCGGACACGGACGCCGTCGGCGCGGAGCCCTTCCGCGACCGCTCCCGGGTTGGTGAGCGTCACGACGTCGCAGTGCACCGGCAGATGGCGGAGCAGCAGCCGGAGCTGCTGCTCGGCCCCGCCGACGCCGAGGCCGGTGATGACGTGCAGCGCCCTCACCCGGCGTCACCCCCCGGCCGCCCGGCGCCGGGGGAGCGGTGCCGCAGCCGGTGCCGTACCTCCTTGGCCAGCAGACGGGCGCCCCGGTCGGCGTGGCTGACATGCGTACGGGGAAGGGCGAACGGCCCCGACAGGGAGCCGGGCACGAGGGCGCATCCGTACGCGTATCCCGCCTCCCGCACGGACTCGGCCACCCGGCGGTCGGCCGTGCCGTACGGATAGCAGAACCCGGACGGCGCCTGCCCGGTGATGCGGCGCAGCGCCTCCCGGCTGCCGTGGGTCTCCTCGCGCAGTTCGTCGTCCGAAAGCGCCGTCAGATCCTGGTGGAGCATTCCGTGCGAGCCGACCTCCATACCCGCCGCGGCGACGGTACGGACGTCTTCCTCGGTCAGCAGCGGCCTGCGCGGGCCGAGCGGATCCCAGACGTTGGAGCCGCCGGGCCGTCCGGGCAGGACGAACACGGTCGCGGTGCAGCCGTGGGCGCGCAGCACCGGGAGCGCATCGTCGAGGAAGTCGGCGTACCCGTCGTCGAAGGTGAGCCCCACCAGCCCCTGTTTCCCGGCGGCCCGACCGCGCAGCAGCGCCTCGATCCCGACGCCGGTCAGCCCCCGGCGCCGCAGCCAGGTGAGCTGCTCGTCCAGACGGTCGGCGGAGACGGTGATGCCGTACGGATCCTCCGTGGGGTCGCTCACCGAGTGATAGGTCAGGATCCACGGCCGGGACCTGGGAGGGAGCGTCCGGGCAGGGGGCGCCGAGGTGTCAGCGGTCATGAGGGAACCTCTGTCGGATAAGTGCCAGCAGATGAACGGTTTCCGGGGCCCGGAGTACGAGCCCGGTGAGAAGGAACGCCAGGGGTACGAGCAGACAGCCCGCCGCCAGACCCGGCACCGGTCCCGGCGCCAGCTCCGCGGTCAGCCGGCCCGCGGCCGCCGCGACCGCCGCCGCGGCCACCGGCCGGGCGAGGGAGAGGACGACGGCCCCGGGCCGTACGGCCACCGCCCGCGAGCCCAGCCCCAGCAGCATCAGCAGGGCAGCCGTGCTGATGCCGACGGCATTGGCTGCGGCGATGCCATTGACACCGAAGGGGCCGGTCAGCAGCACCCCGGAAACAGTGGTGACGAGGAGTCCCGCGGCCATCGCGCCGAGCGGGTACCAGGTCGGCCGGCCGGCCGAGAAGAAAGGCCGGCACAGGGCGCCGACCAGCGTGTGACCGAGCAGGCCCAGCGCGTAGACCCGCATGACACCGGCCGTGGCGGCGGTGTCCGCCGCGTCGAAGGCGCCGCGCTGGAAGAGGACTTCGACGATACGGGGCGCACAGCCGAGCACCATCGCCGTGCCCAGCAGCACCACGGTCCCGGCCAGGGCCAGATCACGTTCGACCCGCTGCCGGGCGCCCTCCCGGTCCCCGGCCGCGATGGCCCGCGCGACGACGGGGAAGGTCACCGTGCAGATCATCATGGACAACACCATCGGCAGCTGCGCGACCTTCTGCGCGTAGTTCAGATGCGAGATGGCCCCCTCAGGCAGCGACGACGCGAGGAACCGCTCGACGAAGACCTGCGACTGACGGCTCACCACGAACAGGACGACCGGCGCCAGGACCGTCGCCCCGAGAAGGGCGGAACCGGAACCACGCTCGTGGGACGCACGCTTCCCGCGCCGCGCGGGCATCAGCCGCAGGAACGTGGGCAGCAGGGTAAGGATCATCAGCAGGCTGCCGACGGCGACCCCCGCGGCCGCGGCGCGCACCCCCCAGACGGAGTGCAGCGCCAGCGTCATGCCGATGATGCCGACGTTGTACGCGATGTAGACACCGGCCGGCGCCAGGAACCTGCCGTGCGCCCGCAGCGCCGCGCTGAAGTACCCCGTGACGCCGAAGGTGAGGACCGTGACGGCCGTCAGACGTGTGCAGTCCACCGCGAGCCGGGGATCGTCCAGCCCGGGAGCCAGGACGGCGACGGCCCAGGGCGCCCCCCAGACCAGCAGCCCTCCCGCGCAGGCCAGCGCGGCGAACAGCCGGGGGAGGGTGTCGGCCACCAGGACGCGGACCGGGTCCCGGGCGTGGCCGCCGGCCGCACGTCGGGTCAGGGCCAGGCTGAACGCCGGCACGAGCAGCAGCGCCATGCCGTCCTCGATCAGCAGCGTGGCCGCCATTTCCGGGACCGTCCACGCGATCAGGAAGGCGTCGCTGGCGTGGCTGGCGCCGAACAGCCGGGCGAGGGCCTGGTCGCGGAAGAGTCCCAGCAGCGCGGCGATCACGGTGAGTCCTGCGGCGCCGCCCGCCGCCCGGGCGAGGAAGCGCCCGGGCCGTACCGGAGCGTCGGGCGCCGGCGGTCCGGTGACCATCGCCTCCGTGGCGGTCCCGCTCACGCGTCGGACGTCCTCTCCGGCTCGGCCAGCGCCCACCACGCGGCGAGGCCGAGCACGATCCCGGTCAGGACGGTCGAGGGGCCCCCGATGTCCGCGTACAGGAAGTCGACCGTCTGCCAGGTCATCAGCCCGACAGCGGCGAGACCGCAGTCGACGGCCGCGGCCCCCCGTGCCCGTGCGAGCACCAGCCTGCGCACCCCGCCGACCAGGAGCGCCGCCCAGGAGCCCACCAGCGCGGTGAAGCCGATGAGCCCCTGCTCGCCGAGTACCAGCAGATACATGTTGTGGGGGGAGAGCAGCGGCTGCTTACGGAACTCCTGACCGGCACCCGCCGTGTCACTGCCCGCGGAGAGCCCGATCGAGGCGTACGCGTCACGGTGGGCCGGGAAGCCCTTCAGGCCGACGCCGGTCGCGGGCCGCTCGCGCCACATACCCGCCGCGGCGGCCCACATGGCGTAGCGGTCGTTGACCGACCGGTCGGGGGCGCTGGTCACCTCGGTGATGCTGGTGAGCCGCTGCGAGATCATCTCGGACCCGACGCCGAGACCACCCACCAGGACGACCCCGGCGGCGCTTAGCACCGCCAGCGCGCGGACGGCCTGCCGGAGCCCGGTCAGCGTGATCACGGCGAGGGCCCCGGCGGCCGTCGCGATCCACGCCCCCCGGCTGAAGGACAGCGTGAGCGGGACGAGCAGCAGCGCGGCGGTCACGGGAGCCCACGGCCTCAGCCGGCGAGGCGTGCCGGCCGGGGTGCGGAGCGCGTACGCGGCTGCCGCCACCAGGCCGTAGCCGACGACCGTTGCCATACCCATCACATCGCTGGGGCCGAACGTGCCGACGGCGCGGATGTCCTCCCCCATGTAGGAAGCACCGGTGCCGGTGACGTACTGGTGCACCCCCGTCGCACCCTGGACCACCGCCAGCAGGACGAGTGCGCCCGCGACTGCCCGGAACCCCGCGGCGTCCCTGACCAGCAAAAGGACGGCGGCCGGTACGAGGACGAAGATCTGCAGGTACCGCACGAACCCCGGCAGGGCCGCCACCGGGTCCGTGGCGGTGACCGTGGCGAGGGCCAGGCCGACGGCCGGGAGTCCCAGCACGACCGCCGCGGCCGGCGAGAGCGGACGCCGCCGCAGGAACAGCAGGCAGCCCGCGCAGACGAGGACGGCCACTCCCGAGAGGAGATCGGCCGCAGGCACGCCCGCCACCGTCCAGGGTGACGTCTCATCGGCTGGGACGGCAACGAGCAGGACGGTCGCGATCAGCGGCAGCAACGGCCAACGACCGCCCCATCCGCGAGGCGGCGCCTTCTCCTGGGCGGCCGGTACGACGGGCGGCGAGGCCACGGTGAGGGTCACGGTTCAGCTGCCTCCGAGCCGGAACACCGAGCCGACCGTACGCGCCAGTACGCACATGTCCTGCCAGAGCGACCATGTCTCGATGTACCGGTTGTCGAAGCGCGCCCGGTCCTCGATCGAGGTGTCGCCTCGCAGGCCGTGCACCTGGGCCAGTCCCGTGATGCCGACGGGCATCCGGTGCCGGGACCGGTAACCGGGATGCGCGAGACTGAACTGCTGCACGAAGTAGGGGCGTTCGGGGCGCGGGCCGACCAGGCTCATGTCGCCGCGTACGACGTTCCACAGCTGCGGCAGCTCATCGAGCGACGTCCTGCGCAGCAACTTGCCGACGCGGCTCATGCGCCGGTCCGACGAGACGTTCCACCGGGTGGCCGACTCGTGCGCGTCGGCCGGGTGCAGCGTGCGGAACTTCAGCAGGACGAACGGCCGCCCGTATCCGCCGATCCGTTCCTGGCGGAAGATGACGCCCGGGCCGTCGCACAGGCGCACGGCCAGCGCGCAGGCGGCCATCACCGGGGACGCCGCGACCAGGGCCACCATGGCCAGGACGGCGTCCATGGCCCGTTTCACCCGGTGCGCCACCGGACGGTGCGCTCCGGCATGCAGCGAGTGGGCAGCGAAACCCCACACATGGTCCGGCCGGGGCGCGGTCCGGTACCGGGCGACCGGCGCCTGATCGGTGATCAGCCACACCCGGCAGCCGTGCCGCGCGAACAGGGCGAAGAGCTCCGCCCCGTCGGACGCGGCCTCGGGCGGGACCGTGAAGACGGCGTGCTGCACGGAGTTCCGCATGACCGCCCGGCCGGCGTCCCGCACCGACGTCAGGACGGGCAGCGGGGCCCGGCCCGCCGGCGCGTCCGCCATCTCGTCGACGTCCGGGCCGGATCCCGCCACCCGGCCGACCGGCCGCATCCCGTACCGCGTGTGCTCCTGCAGCACGGCGACGACCCGGTCGGCGAACGGACCGTCGCCCACCACCAGGGTGGACCGCGGATTACGTGCGGCCGACCACAGCCGGGACCGGTGGACCACGGCGCGTGCCCCGCAGCTCACCAGGGTCTGGAGGCCGGCTGCGCAGGCGAGCGCCGTCCACCCGGCGGCGAGGCGCGGGTCGTACACGGACACCGCCTCGGCGACGACGTACCACTGCACCACGGCCAGCCCCGCCAGCGCGGGCAGTTCGGCCAGAGCCGAGGGGGAGAGTCCGGTGCGGTAGAGACCCCGGTACGCGTTGAGGAGCAGCTGCACGGCCGCCTGCAGCAGGGTGGCGACCGCCGGCCAGGGCCCGGGGGCGATGAGGGCCACGGCCAGGCCGAGTGCGAGCACGTCGGAGGCCACGAGCGCCGCCGGGGCCCGGCCTCGTCGGCGTGGCGCGGTCCGTGGGGCGGGAGCGTCCTCCCTGCCGCTGCGCGGCGGACGGATCGCGGTAGCGGCGCGCCGTACGGCGGTTGCCTGGGCGGCTCGGGGGACAGGTGCACTCTCCGTCGTCATCGCTCGGTGCGCTTCCTCGTCGTGGGGCGGGACTGGCCGACAAGTTCCTCGTAGAGGCGCAGGACCGCTCCAGCGGTCTTCGTCACGTCGAAGACCTCCCGGGTGCGGCTCTGCGCGGTGCGGCCCAGCCGCGCCCGCAGCGCCGGGTCGCCCAGCAGCGTGGTGAGCGCTGCCGCGAGAGCCGCGGGGTCCTCGGGCGGTACCAGGCAGTGGGGCAGGTGTCCGGGCGGCAGGCTCTCCCTGGCCCCGTCGACCTCGGTCAGCAGGACCGGCGTGCCGCAGGCCATCGCTTCCAGGGGGGCCAGCGCCATCCCCTCCCACCGCGAAGGGAGGACCAGAAGGTCCGCCGCGTGGAGCCACGGCCGTACGTCCGCGCTCTCCCCCGCGAACAGAACGCCGGGGGGCGCGGTGCGGCGCAGCTCGTCCCCGTACGGCCCGTCGCCGACCAGGACCAGCCGCGCGCCACCCGTCCCCGCCGTGCGCCATGCTCGCAGCAGCACGTCCTGGCCCTTCTGCCGGCTCAGGCGTCCGACGCACACGACCAGCGGCACCTCGGTGGGGGTTCCTTCGAGCAGCGCGAGCGATCCACGGGCCGATGCGGCGGCGTCCCCGCAGACAGGCCGGAAACGGCCGAGATCGATGCCGTTGTGGATGACCGACCAGCGCGCCGTGATGCCCGCGCGCTGCCCGGCCACGCGCTCGGACTCGCTGACGCAGAGGATGCGGTCGCTCCACCGCGCCCCGAACCGCTCCCACGCCGCTGCCAGTCCGGCGGCCCGGCCTTCCAGGGCCTCGAACGACCAGGCGTGCGGCTGGAAGACCGTCGGTACCCGGCCGCGCACGGCCAGCCGCCCGGCGAGTCCCGCCTTGGCGCTGTGGGCATGGACCACGTCGGGAGCGCACGCACGGATCAGACGGCCGGCCGTGAGGACCTCCCGGCCGAGCCGGGGGCCGGGGGCGCGCTCCGCCGGCCAGGAACACACCCGCGCCCCGGCGGTGGACGCGCCGGCCGCCAGGGCCCCGTCCGGCGGGCAGGCCACGACGGGCCGCAGCCCTGCCCGTACCTGTGCCGCGACGAGGTCGGTCACGACCCGGGCGACTCCTCCCTCCACCGGCTGGACCAGGTGAAGGACTGTCAGTTGTCTTTCCTCGGTGCAACTCTTCTGCAGCACGCACGGCTCTCTTTCACATGCCCCCGAAGAGCCGGTTCGGGTAAACACCGGCGGCAAGGAATATGGCGGCGGAGATCAAGTGGGTAAAACCGAACTGCACTGTGGCAGACCATGCGTGCGAAAACACGCATGACTCGCGCTCGTGTCCGAATGGATTACCCATGGCAAAGCCTCCGAGCTCCCGCTCCTCGGTTCTGCGGCGTGTCAGACGACTATGTGCGCCTTTGTTCGCCGCTGTGCCGCATGATGTGCCGTGCGCCTCCGCTCGTATCCCGAGGGAGTATTCCGACGGCGTATCCCCAGGGCTCCGGATACGTCAGGTGTTAATGCGCCGCAATTCTCGTCCCGTTGGGTGCAGGAATAATTGCTGCCCGCGTTCCGGCTGTTCGGTGCGGCATTCTCCGGGCCCCGCCGCGTCTCGGCGCCCTTTCCGTGCGAACCGGCCAACCATGGCGAAACGGCCCCGGGATCCGCCGTGCGCCGGGTGTACTGCCGGTCAGGCCGCGTACCCGGGTGTACGGCCGAGGAGGCAGTATCGGGTACAACTCGTGATGATCGTCCGCCCGGTGGCGGTCCGCGAACGGCCGATGAGGACAGAGGAGAATCGATGGTTCACGAACGGGCCGGTCAGCCGGCGAAGCCCGGAGACCTGGTGGACGTGGCGCGGCTGGTGACGGCCTATTACACGGTCCACCCGGACCCGGGTGAGCCCGGCCAGCGTGTGGCCTTCGGGACGTCGGGGCACCGGGGATCGGCGCTCGCGGCTGCGTTCAACGAGGACCACATCGCCGCCACCACCCAGGCCATCTGCGACTACCGGGAGCGGCAGGGCACGGACGGGCCGGTGTTCCTCGGGGCCGACACCCACGCGCTCTCCGAACCCGCCCGGATCACGGCCGTCGAGGTGCTGGCCGCCAACGGCGTCACCGTCCTGATCGACAGCGACGACGGCTACACCCCCACCCCAGCCGTCTCGCACGCGATTCTCACGTACAACCGGGACCGGAAGAGCGGCCTCGCGGACGGCATCGTCGTCACCCCCTCGCACAACCCGCCCGCCGACGGCGGCTTCAAGTACAACCCGCCGCACGGCGGGCCGGCCGGCTCGGACGCCACCTCCTGGATCCAGGACCGGGCCAACGCCCTGATCGAGGGAGGGCTGAAGGAGGTCCGTCGGATTCCCTACGCCAGGGCGCTCGCCGCCGACACCACCGGGCGGCACGACTTCCTGACCGGTTACGTCGACGATCTCCCGGCCGTCCTCGACCTGGACGCCGTACGCGATGCCGGCATCCGGATCGGCGCCGATCCCCTGGGCGGAGCCTCGGTCGCGTACTGGGGGCGGATCGCCGAGCGCCACCGGCTCGATCTCACGGTGGTCAACCCGCTCGCCGACCCCACCTGGCGTTTCATGACGCTCGACTGGGACGGGAAGATCCGCATGGACTGCTCCTCGCCCTACGCCATGGCCTCGCTGATCGAGCAGCGCGACGCGTACACCATCGCCACCGGTAATGACGCGGACGCCGACCGGCACGGCATCGTCACGCCGGACGGCGGGCTGATGAACCCGAACCACTACCTGGCCGTCGCCATCCGCTACCTCTACTCCCACCGGGAGAACTGGCCGGCCGGCACCGGCATCGGCAAGACCCTGGTCTCCTCCTCCATGATCGACCGGGTCGCCTCGGACCTGGGACGGCGACTGGTGGAGGTCCCCGTGGGCTTCAAGTGGTTCGTCGACGGGCTGTTCGGCGGCACCCTGGGATTCGGCGGCGAGGAGTCCGCCGGAGCGTCCTTCCTGCGCCGCGACGGCCGGGTGTGGACGACGGACAAGGACGGGATCCTGCTCGCCCTGCTCGCCTCGGAGATCACGGCCGTCACGGGCTCGACCCCCTCCCAGCACTACGGCGAACTCACCGCCCGGTTCGGCGATCCGGCCTACGCCCGGATCGACGCCCCCGCGACCCGTGAGCAGAAGGCGGTGCTGGCCAGGCTCTCCCCGGCACAGGTCTCCGCGGACACGCTGGCCGGTGAGCCGATCACCGCCGTGCTCACCGAGGCGCCCGGCAACGGCGCGGCCGTCGGCGGGCTCAAGGTCTGCACCGACAGCGCGTGGTTCGCGGCCCGCCCGTCCGGCACCGAGGACGTCTACAAGGTGTACGCGGAAAGCTTCCAGGGCGCCGAACACCTGGCCAGGGTCCAGGACGAGGCACGCGCCCTGGTCTCGGACGCGCTGGGTGCCACGGGCTGAGCGGCCGGGCGGGCGTGCCCGGCGCGCCCGCCTTCGCGACCGGCGCGGGCAACCGTGTTGATCACGCGTCAGGGACGGTGTGCTGGACCTGCCGGAGGAAGGCGGCGTTGTCGGGCGTCCTGCGGATCTTGTCCAGCAGCGCTTCGAGCATGGTCTGGGCGTCCCTCGACCGCAGGGCGCGCCTGAGTCCACGTACGGCGGCCAGTTCTCCCGAGGGCAGCAGGAGTTCCTCGCGGCGGGTGCCCGAAGGCGTGATGTCGACCGCGGGGAAGACCCGCCGGTCCGCGGACGCACGGTCGAGGCGGAGCTCCATGTTGCCGGTGCTCTTGAGTTCCTCGAAGAAGTAGTCGTCGGCGCGGGAGCCGGTGTCCACCAGCACGGTGGCCAGAATGGTGAGCGAACCGCCTTCCTCGGCGAGCCGGGCCGCGCCGAACAGCTTCTTGGGACCGATGAGCGCCGACGCGTCCACGCCGCCGCTCAGAGTGCGGCCGCCGGCCCCGGCGTTGTTGTTGTGAGCGCGGCACAGCCGGGTGAGCGAGTCGAGGAGGATGACGACGTCGCGGCCCTGTTCGACCAGCCGCTTGGCGCGTTCCACGGCGAGGTCCGCGAGCGCGATGTGCTCCTTGGCGGGCCGGTCGAAGGTGGAGGCGTACACCTCCCCGCGCACGGAACGGCGCATGTCCGTGACCTCTTCGGGGCGTTCGTCCAGGAGGACCACCATCAGGTGGCACTCGGGATGATTGACGGCGACCGACGCGGCGATCTGCTGCAGAAGGACGGTCTTGCCGGTCTTGGGAGGCGCGACGATCAGGCCACGCTGCCCCTTGCCGACGGGGGAGACGAGATCGATGATCCGCGGGGCCGGGCCCCCGTCCGGCCTCTCCAGGCGCAGGCGCTCCCGGGGGTGGAGCGGGGTGAGGTCACGGAAGTGCGGACGGCCCCGGAGTTCGTGCGCCGCACGGCCGTTGACGGAGTCGACGCCGGTCAGGGCGCGAGGGTGCTCGCACGTCCCGTCGACGACATCGCCCTTGCGCAGGCCGTACCGCCGGATCAGTGCGGGCGACACCTGGACGTCGCGGGGTGAGGGATGGCCGCCGTCGGTGCGCAGTACGCCGTGTCCGTTGTTCGTGGTGTCGAGGACACCGACGGTGCGGACGGGCTGATCCTGCCGGACTGCGGGGCGTTCGAGTGTGCTGGTCATGGTGGGTCCTTTCGCGGACATCGCGAATGAGAGGTCCGGCGAAGGCAAGGCGGCGGAATCACGCCTCGTGCGACGGGATGAGAAGCCCGGACCGGACGGAAGAGATGGTGCGAGAAGCTGGATCGCCGGTCGTCGAAGGACGGGCGTAACAGCGGGGGAGAAGCACCGGCACCCGAGTCGGGCGTTCACGTGTGCTGAAGGCAACATACCACGCAAGGTCGGGGAGGGGAAGGCCCTGTACCCCCGGGGCGTGACGGCCGGACTCGGCGGCCCGTCTGCCGGGCGGGGGCCCGTGCGCCCCCGGCGGTCAGTCGCCGGGGGACGCGGGGTCCTCGTGCTCCGTTCCGCGAGGCGGGCGTCCATGGTGGAGTTCAGGTCGGTCACGAAGGACTCGAACCGTGTCAGGGCCGGTCGGCCCTCAGTCCTCCCCGCGGAACGCCCGCAGGATCTGCCCGGCAGCCAGCGTCGCCGTCAACTCGCCCCCACGGACACGCTGTTCCAGCTCGGGGGCGAGCGTACGCACCGCCGCGTGGCTGCGCAGGCTGTCCAGCAGTTCGTCACGGACCATCGCCCAGGTCCAGTCCACCTGCTGCTCACGGCGCTTGACCGACAGCCGCCCCGTGGACTCCAGGAGGGCACGGTGCTGCTCCAGCCGTTCCCACAGCGCGTCCAGACCGGTCGATTCCCTGGCGCTGCACGTCAGCACCGGGGGAGTCCAGGCCGCGTCCACGGGGTGCATCAGCCGTAGCGCACCCGCCAGTTCACGTGCCGCGGAGCGGGCGTCGCGTTCGTGCGGGCCGTCGGCCTTGTTGACCGCGATGGCGTCCGCCAGCTCCAGGACACCCTTCTTGATGCCCTGCAGCTGGTCGCCCGTGCGCGCCAGGGTGAGCAGCAGGAACGTGTCGACCATGTTGGCGACCGCCGTCTCCGACTGCCCTACGCCGACCGTCTCCACCAGCACCACGTCGTAGCCGGCGGCCTCCATCACCACGATGGACTCGCGGGTCGCCTTGGCCACCCCGCCGAGGGTTCCCGCGGTGGGGGAGGGGCGTACGAACGCCCGCGCGTCCACCGCCAGCCGCTCCATCCGGGTCTTGTCACCCAGGATGGAACCGCCCGTACGGCTGGACGACGGGTCCACGGCCAGCACGGCGACCCGGTGACCGAGCCCCGTCAGCATGGTGCCGAGCGCGTCGATGAACGTGGACTTCCCCACGCCCGGCACCCCGCTGATCCCGATGCGCCTGGCCCGCCCCGAATGCGGCAGCAGCTCGCTCAGCAGCTGTTGCGCCGCCGTCCGGTGATCGGGGCGGGTGGACTCGACCAGGGTGATCGCGCGTGCCACGAACGCACGCTTCCCGGCGAGCACCCCCTTGGCGTATGCGTCGGTGTCGATGTCTCGCGCCATCCGTCAGCGGCTCACAGCTCGTGGCCGAGCGCGGCACCGAGCCGCGTGACCAGATCGTGGGCGGCGTCCGGGATCACGGTGCCGGGCGGGAACACCGCGGCGGCACCGGCCTCGTGCAGCGCCTCGATGTCCTGCGGCGGGATCACCCCGCCCACCACGATCATGATGTCCTCCCGGCCCTCGGCGGCCAGCTCCTCGCGCAGCGCGGGCACGAGCGTGAGGTGACCGGCGGCGAGCGACGAGACACCCACGACGTGCACGTCCGCCTCGACCGCCTGCCGGGCGACCTCACCGGGCGTCTGGAACAGCGGGCCGACATCGACGTCGAAGCCCAGGTCGGCGAAGGCCGTCGCGATCACCTTCTGGCCGCGGTCGTGACCGTCCTGGCCCATCTTGGCGACGAGGATGCGCGGACGCCGCCCCTCCGCCTCCTCGAAGTCGTCGACCAGTGTGCGCGTGCGGTCCACTGACGGGGACTCTCCTGCCTCTTTGCGGTACACCCCCGAGATCGTACGGATCTGGCCCGCGTGCCTGCCGTACACCTTCTCCAGCGCGTCGGAGATCTCGCCGACCGTGGCCATGGCCCGGGCCGCGTCGACGGCCAGCGCCAGCAGATTGCCCTCGAGCCCCGGCCCCGGGTCCCGCTCCGCCGCGGCCGTCAGGGCGCGCAGGGCATCCTGGCAGGCCGTCTCGTCGCGCTCCTCGCGCAGCCGGCGCAGCTTCTCGATCTGCTGGGCGCGCACCGAGGAGTTGTCGACCTTGAGCACATCGATCTTCTCATCGGTCTCCACCCGGTACTTGTTCACGCCGATGACGGGCTGGCGCCCGGCATCGATCCGGGCCTGCGTACGCGCCGCGGCCTCCTCGATCCGGAGCTTCGGGATACCCGCGTCGATGGCCTTGGCCATGCCGCCGGCCGCCTCGACCTCCTCGATGTGCTGCCAGGCCCGCCGCGCCAGGTCGTGGGTCAGCTTCTCCACGTACGCGCTGCCGCCCCACGGGTCGATCACCCGGCAGGTGCCGGACTCCTGCTGCAGCAGCAGCTGGGTGTTGCGGGCGATCCGCGCCGAGAAGTCCGTCGGGAGCGCGAGCGCCTCGTCGAGCGCGTTGGTGTGCAGCGACTGCGTGTGCCCCTGCGTCGCCGCCATCGCCTCGACGCAGGTGCGCGTCACATTGTTGAAGACGTCCTGCGCCGTCAGGGACCAGCCGGAAGTCTGCGAATGGGTGCGCAGCGAGAGGGACTTGGAGTTCTTCGGGCCGAACTCCCCGACCAGCCTCGCCCAGAGCAGCCGGGCCGCCCGCAGCTTCGCGATCTCCATGAAGAAGTTCATGCCGATCGCCCAGAAGAAGGAGAGGCGCGGTGCGAACGCGTCCACGTCCAGGCCCGCCGCCTGACCGGCCCGCAGATACTCCACCCCGTCGGCCAGGGTGTACGCCAGCTCCAGGTCGGCCGTCGCTCCCGCCTCCTGGATGTGGTAGCCGGAGATCGAGATCGAGTTGTAGCGGGGCATCTTCTGCGAGGTGAACGCGAAGATGTCGGAGATGATCCGCATCGAGGGGCCGGGCGGATAGATGTAGGTGTTGCGGACCATGAACTCCTTGAGGATGTCGTTCTGGATGGTCCCGGCCAGCTTCTCGGGGGCGACCCCCTGCTCCTCCGCGGCCACGATGTAGAGCGCGAGCACGGGCAGCACGGCGCCGTTCATCGTCATGGACACCGACATCCGGTCCAGCGGGATGCCGTCGAAGAGCTGGCGCATGTCGTAGATCGAGTCGATCGCCACGCCCGCCATGCCGACGTCACCCGTCACCCGGGGGTGGTCGCTGTCGTAGCCGCGGTGGGTGGGCAGGTCGAACGCGATGGACAGGCCCTTCTGTCCGGCCGCGAGGTTCCGCCGGTAGAAGGCGTTGGACTCCTCGGCCGTGGAGAATCCGGCGTACTGACGGATCGTCCAGGGCTGGTTGACGTACATCGTCGGGTACGGGCCGCGCACGTACGGCGCGATGCCCGGATAGGTCCCGAGGAAGTCCAGGCCCTCCAGATCCTGCCCGGTGTAGAGGGGTTTGACCTCGATGCCTTCCGGGGTCTCCCAGAGCAGCTCGTCCTCGGACCGGTCGGCCGACTCCTTCACCGCGGCCTGCCACTGGTCCTCGGAGACCTCGGCGGGGGGCTCGCCGGTCAGCGCCACCTCGGAGAAGTCCGGCACGGGCGTCCCGGGGGACGTCGTGGTCTCGGGGGTCTGCATCACGCCACTCCCATGCGGTCGAGTTCGGAGGAGAGGACGGAGACCACGTCGCAGCCGGCGAACACATGCACGTCCGCCCCGGTGTACTCGCCGGGCCGCCCCGCCAGGAAGATCTGTTCGGCGCCCGCGGCCCTGAGGGCCTCGGCGACGGCCTCGCCCTGTTCGGCGTAGAGCGTGTCGGCCGAGCACAGGCAGGCGATCGTCGCCCCACTGGCCGTGAAGGCCTCGGCAGCGGTCGACGCGTCCACCGAAGCAGGCTCGTGGACGGGCTGGATGCCGCCCGACAGGAAGAGGTTCGCGGCGAAGGAGGCCCGAGCGGTGTGCACCGAGGCGGGCCCGAGCGCGGCGAGGAACACCTTCGGCCGGCTCCCCGTGGCCGCGAGGTGAGCGTCCGACCTGGACCGCAGCGCCTCGAACGCCTCATCGCGCCTGACCTCGGGCAGCCCGCCGCCCCGCGGCGCGGCGGGCACGGGCTCGCGCTCCACGGGCCGCTCGTCGAGGGACGGGAATTCGCTGACTCCGGTCACCGGCTCCTTGCGCCGGGCCAGATCCCTGCTCCGGGCCGCCCACGTGGCCGCGAGCCGCTCCCGGACCATGCCGGACCGGAGGGCGGCGGCCTGGCCGCCGGCCCGCTCGACCTCCTGGAAGAACGCCCAGGCGGCAGCGGCGAGTTCGTCGGTCAGCCGCTCGACGTACCAGGAACCGCCCGCCGGGTCCGTGACCCGGGCCAGATGCGACTCCTCCATCAGGATCGTCGAGGTGTTGCGGGCGATCCGCCGGGCGAACGCGTCCGGCAGACCCAGTGCGTGATCGAACGGCAGTACGGTGACGGATTCGGCTCCGCCCACGCCCGCGCCCAGGCAGGCCAGCGTCGTCCGCAGCATGTTCACCCATGGATCACGGCGCGTCATCATCACCGACGAGGTCACGGCGTGCTGCCGCTGCGCCCCGGCGTCCGGGGCCCCGCAGACCTCGGCGACACGGGCCCACAGCCGGCGTGCGGCGCGCAGCTTCGCGATCGTCAGGAACTGGTCCGCCGTGGCGGCGTACCGGAACTCCATCTGTGCGCACGCCTCCTCGACGGAGAGCCCCGACGACGTCAGCGCACGGAGGTAGGCGACACCGGTGGCCAGCGAGAGCCCCAGCTCCTCGGCGGCCGAGCCGCCCGCCTCGTGGTACGGCAGAGCGTCCACGGCCAGGGAGCGCAGCCCGGGATACTCGCGGGAGCACAGCCGCGCCCAGTGGACGGCGTCGCTCAGCTCAGGCTCCGTGCCCGTGCGCGCGGCCTGCCCGAGCGGATCCACCCCGAGGCTGCCCCGTGCCGTCTCCTTCGCGATGCCCCGGGCCTCGTAGAGCGCGAGCAACTCACGGACGGCGGGCCCGGGATCGGCGCCCGCGTCGAGTACGACGGGAGCCAGATCGAGATAGACGCCCTCGAGTGCGCGGGCGAGGCCGGACACCGGGACCCCACCGGGCCCGCCGACGGCCAGCCAGAGCGACGTGACGCCGTTCTCCAGATCGCCGAGCACGGCCTCGTTGAGGCGCACCGGATCGGCCAGAGCGTGGCGCTGGCGCACGTCCCAGCCGTCCGTGGTGTTCCCCGTCGGCCTGCTCCCCCGGGTGAAGGGCGCGAAGCCGGGCAGACCGGGGTCCGCCGATACGTCGATGGAGGTGTACAGGGGGCGGACTGTGAGCCCGTCCCCGATCGCGGTGGACAGCGCTTCCTCGGCGGCCGAGCCCGTGACTTCCTTGCCCGACTTGCGCAGTACGCCTTCGACAAGGCTCTGCCACTGGTCGTGGGAAGGATCGGGGAACTCGGCGGCCTGGGAAAGCCCGTCAGCAGGCAGGACCGTCATGCTCAGATGCTAGGTCAGCACTCCGATGAGCAGCAGGGCCACTCGCTGTGACCTTGCACTCTCCGAAATGTGCAGGATCCGCTGGGTGGTGCTGCCTTGTCCGGCGGATCTTGAACCGACGCGCGGCCCCGCGCCGGCACCCGGGCCGACGCAGGGCCGCGCAGGTCAGGCCTTGACGTAGGCGGCGAGGTGCTCGCCGGTGAGGGTCGAGCGGCCGGCCACGAGGTCGGCCGGTGTGCCCTCGAAGACGATCCGGCCCCCGTCGTGTCCCGCGCCCGGCCCGAGGTCGATGATCCAGTCCGCGTGCGCCATGACCGCCTGATGGTGCTCGACGACGATGACCGACTTGCCGGAGTCGACGAGCCGGTCGAGGAGACCGAGCAACTGCTGGACGTCGGCGAGGTGCAGACCCGCCGTCGGCTCGTCGAGGACGTAGACACCGCCCTTCTCGGCCATGTGGGTGGCGAGCTTGAGCCGCTGCCGTTCGCCGCCGGAGAGCGTGGTGAGCGGCTGGCCGAGGGTCAGATAGCCGAGCCCCACGTCGGCGAGCCGGCCGAGGATGCGGTGTGCGGCCGGCGTGCTCGCCTCGCCGGTGCCGAAGAACTCCTCGGCCTCGGCCACCGACATCGCGAGCACCTCGCTGATGTCCCGGCCGCCGAAGTGGTATTCGAGGACCGACGCGTCGAACCTCCTGCCCTCGCAGTCCTCGCACATCGTCGTGGTGCCGGCCATCATCCCCAGGTCGGTGTAGATGACGCCCGCGCCGTTGCACGTGGGGCAGGCACCCTCGGAATTGGCGCTGAACAGCGCCGGCTTCACGTCGTTGGCCTTGGCGAACGCCTTGCGGATGGGGTCGAGCAGTCCGGTGTACGTGGCCGGGTTGCTGCGCCGGGAGCCCTTGATCGGGCTCTGGTCGACCGACACCACGTTCTCGCCGGCCGGGATCGAGCCGTGCACCAGCGAACTCTTGCCGGAACCGGCGACGCCGGTGAGGACGGTCAGCACCCCGAGCGGGATGTCGACGTCGACGTCCCGCAGGTTGTGCAGCGAAGCCCCGCGGATCTCCAGCGCGCCGGTGGGCTTGCGCACCGAATCCTTGACGGCGGCCCGGTCGTCGAAGTGGCGGCCCGTGACCGTGGAACTCTTACGCAGGCCCTCGACGGTTCCCTCGAAGCAGACGGCGCCACCCGCAGTACCGGCGCCGGGGCCGAGGTCGACGACATGGTCGGCGATCGCGATCGTCTCCGGCTTGTGCTCCACGACGAGCACCGTGTTGCCCTTGTCCCGCAGGCGCAGCAGCAGTTCGTTCATCCGCTGGATGTCATGGGGGTGCAGGCCGATGGTGGGCTCGTCGAAGACGTAGGTGACGTCCGTGAGCGAGGAGCCGAGGTGACGGATCATCTTGACGCGCTGCGACTCACCCCCCGAGAGCGTGCCCGCCGGACGGTCGAGCGAGAGGTAGCCGAGACCGATCTGCACGAAGGAGTCGAGTGTGTGCCGCAGTGCGGCGAGCAGGGGCGCGACCGACGGCTCCTCGAGCGTGCTCACCCAGGTGGCCAGATCGCTGATCTGCATCGCGCAGGCGTCGGCGATGCCGATCCGCCCGATCTTCGACGACCGGGCGGCTTCGCTGAGCCGGGTGCCGTCGCACTCGGGGCAGGTGGTGAAGGTGACCGCGCGTTCCACGAACGCCCGGATGTGCGGCTGCATCGCCTCCTTGTCCTTGGACAGGAACGACTTCTGGATCTTGGGGATCAGCCCCTCGTAGGTGAGGTTGACGCCGTTGACCTTGACCTTGACCGGCTCCCCGTAGAGGAAGGCCTGCAGTTCCTTCTTGGTGTACTCGCGGATCGGCTTGTCCGGGTCGACGAAGCCCGACTGTGCGTAGACCTGCACGGTCCACTGGCTGTCCGACTTCCAGCCGGGGATGGTGAACGCGCCCTCGGTGAGCGACTTGGAGTCGTCGTAGAGCTGGGTGAGGTCGATGTCGGAGACCGAGCCCCGGCCCTCACAGCGCGTACACATGCCGCCCGTGCGGTGGAAGGTCGCCTTCACGGTCTTGGTCTTGGCCGCGCCGCGTTCGACGGTGATCCCGCCGCTCGCCCGGACCGACGCGGTGTTGAAGGAGTACGCGCTGGGCGGACCGATGTGCGGCTTGCCGAGCCGGCTGAAGAGGATGCGCAGCATCGCGTTGGCGTCGGTGGCGGTGCCGACCGTGGAACGCGGGTCGGCTCCCATCCGCTGCTGGTCGACGATGATCGCCGTGGTGAGTCCTTCCAGCACGTCGACCTCGGGGCGCGCCAGCGTCGGCATGAAGCCCTGCAGGAAGGCGCTGTAGGTCTCGTTGATCATCCGCTGCGACTCGGCGGCGATCGTGCTGAACACCAGGGAACTCTTGCCCGAGCCGGAGACACCGGTGAACACCGTCAGCCGGCGCTTCGGGATCTCGACGCTGACGTCCTTGAGATTGTTCACGCGCGCGCCGTGCACACGGATCAGATCGTGGTTGTCGGCAACGTGCGGCGCGGGCGACCGGCTGTCCGTCCTCGTGGCCATGCTTGTCGTTTCTCCATCTGTCACACGGGCCGCCTGCGCGGTCACCGTCGGCGTCACCGGCGCGTCGCGGCGACGGTCGTTGTCTATCAGAGGACGGTCTCGTCCCGGGGCGGAATCAGCCGCGGGGCTGGTTGAAGCGCAGCATGTTGCCGGACGGGTCACGGAAGGCGCAGTCGCGGACGCCGTACGGCTGGTCGACCGGCTCCTGGAGCACCTCGCCTCCCGCCGCACGGATGCGCTCGAAGGTGGCGTCGCAGTCGTCGGTGCTGAAGATGACACCGCGCAGCAGGCCCTTGGCCAGCAGTTCCGCCATGGTCGCCTTGTCGGCGGGGGAGGCGTTCGGGTCCGCGAGCGGCGGCTCGAGGACGATCTCCACACCGGGCTGGGACGGCGCGCCGACGGTCACCCAGCGCATCCCCTCGAAGCCGACGTCGTTGCGCACTTCCAGGCCGAGGACATCCCGGTAGAAGGCCAGCGCCTTGTCGTGGTCGTCGACGGCGATGAAGCACGTCGAAAGGTTGATTTCCATGCGAACAACGCTACGGGCGGCGGAAAGCTCTCGCTTCTCCATTCCTGACCGGTCTTGTGTGGATCTTGGCGACACAGGCCGGGACGGCGGCGCCCGCGTCATGAGGTCGCGTCCGGTACGCGCTGGGGCTCTCGCCGACCAACTCGGTGAACCGCGAGCTGAACGACCCCAGCGAGGTGCAGCCGACCGCGAAGCAGACCTCCGTCACCGTGAGGTCGCCCCGCCGCAGCAGTGCCTTCGCGCGCTCGATCCGGCGCGTCATCAAGTAGCTGTACGGGGTCTCCCCGAACGCGGCGCGGAAGCTGCGGGAGAAATGGCCCGGCGACATGAGGGCGACGCGGGCGAGCGCGGTGACGTCCAGTGGCTCCGCGTAGTCGCGGTCCATCCGGTCACGGGCCCGGCGCAGCCGGACGAGGTCTTCCAAGGTCACACCACCACCATCCCACGAGCGCCGAGCGCCGAGCGCCGAGCGCCGAGCGCCGAGCGCCGAGCGCCGAGCGCCGAGCGCCGAGCGCCGAGCGCCGAGCGCGGACGGCGGCGCGCCTTCCGCCCATGTCTGCTCTGCCATCTATTTTCACAGTGCGTAACGGATTGCCCGAAGTTAAGCTGCTGTCGATCCAGAACCGCAGGGGAAGGACGCACCATGGCCGTGGGACCCGTGGAGTACCTCGTCGTCACCTTTCCCGGCGGCCGTTTCGCCGACGCGATCGCGCCCGTACTGGCCGACGCCGTCGCGTCCGAGGCGGTACGCATCCTCGACCTGGCCTTCGCCCACAGAGGTGCGGGCGGCGCCCTCGAGTACGTCGAGCTGCGGGAGATGGACCCCCAGGGGCTTGTGTCGTTCGAACCGCCGGGCGACCGGGATGCCGGGCTGCCACGGATCACAGGTCTCGATGTGCTCGAACACCTGCCTGAGGAGAGCTCTGCCGCGCTGATCGTGTGGGAGGACCTCTGGTCGGTGCCGCTCACCCGGGCGGTCCAAGAGGCGGGTGGCCTTCTCCTGGCGCACGAGCGCGTCCCGGCGGACGGCGGGGACGATGTCATCACGCTGCTCGAGAGGCTCGCCGACCTGAAGCAGCGCGGCGTTCTCACGGACGCGGAATTCGTGGCACAGAAGACAAGGATTCTCGCCGACTGACTTCCCTCCGCCGGTGTCCCGGTACCTCACGTTCCCTTTGTCGATATTCGCACGCCGTGCGACGTTGATTCCGACCTGCAGTCTGTCGGGAAAGAGGCAGTTCATCGTGCAGACCGCCCGGGCCGTCCCCGCCTCCACCGTTGTCAACCTGCGCGATCTGGGCGGCATCGCCCTGGGGCGCCACCGCCGCCTGCGACAGGGAATCCTGCTCCGCTCGGGCCAGCTGAGCGACTTCGACGCGGAGCACGACATGGCGGTGGCCGCGCTCGGCATCCGCACCGTCGTCGACCTGCGTACCGCCGACGAGCGCCGATGGGCGCCGGACCGGCTGCCGACGGGCGCGCGGCTCTTCGTCGCCGACGTCCTCGGCGACAACCCGGGCGTGACGCCGGCACGGCTCAAGGCGCTGCTCAGTGACCCGGCCGGAGCAGCCAGTCTGCTCGGCGGCGGGAAGGCGGAGGAACTGTTCGCCCAGACCTACCGGAAGATGGTCCTCTCCCCGGGAGCGGCGGCCGCCTACCGCGCCTTCCTGGACACGGTCGCGGATCCGCGCGCGAGACCGCTGCTCTTCCACTGCGCGACCGGGAAGGACAGGACGGGCTGGGCCACCGCGCTGCTGCTGATGATGGCGGGCGCGTCCCGTGACGTCGTACGTGCGGAGTTCCTCGCGGTGAACCGTGCGGTGCGCGCCGCGTTCGGGCCCGCGGTGCGGCGCTTTCTCGACGAGGGCGGGGACCCGGACATCGCGTCCGCCGTCATCGAGGCCAGGCCCCGCTATCTCGAGGCGGCCTTGGACGCGATGGACGAGCGCTGGGGCGGACTCGACGGCTATCTGGGCGAGGCGCTGCGCCTCCCTTCGGCGGTGGCCGAGCGGCTGCGCGTCGACCTGGCCGTCCCGGCCTGACCAGCCCGACCTGACCGCCGCCCCGGGCACGGGCCGGCCCGGTGCCACGCCGGGGGACGTGGCACCGGGCCGGTGTGCGGCGGCCGCGCCGCTCAGATCTTCAGCAGTTGTTCGCTGAGGTCGCGGTAGCGCTGCAGCGCGATGCGCAGCTCCTCCGTCTGGGCCTCGGTGTGCTGCTCCTGCCAGCTCGCGCGCAGGACGCGCCCGCGTTCCGCGAGGGCCTCGGTCAGGCCCGAGACGATCTGGTCGAAGGTGCTGTCCGCCTCCTCGACCGCCCGCCGGGGGCTCTCGACGAAGTCGGTGACCGCTTGCTGCATGCGGAGCGCCAGCCTGTCCTGGTGGTCCCGGGGGACCAGCGGCTCGGTGCCGGTGGTCTCGTGGTGGCCGGTCCGCTCGGCCCGTGGCACGGCAGGGGCCGTCCGCGGGGCGGGCGGAACGCTGAGATCGCCCGGTCCTCCGCTCCTCCGCTCACGGTCCAAGCTCTCTCCGGGCGTGGGTCCGGCCGCCGTTCCCGGGGCTGTGCCCCGTGCGGATCCGGGCGCCCTCCCGGGTGCGGTCACCGGGGCGTCGACGGGCGGGGGTTCCGTGGCGGAGACGGGCTCCGTCGTGTGCTCGGTACGGTTCGTCATGCTGCTGCACTGCCTTTCGCCTCGTGCCGGTCCGTCCGGGCCGGCTCGGCCGGTGCGTCCGCGAGAAGTACGTCGAAGAGGGCCCGGGACTCGATCAGGGCCTTCCTCATCTCCTCCGTGCCGCCCTGGCCGCGTACGGCCGTGTGCACCCTGCGGTAGCCGTCGACCTGGTGGGCGTGGTGGACGGAGAGGGCGGCCGTCTGCTCCTCGAAGCTGTCGCCGTCCGGGAAGCCCCGGTCGTGCGCCAGCTGTGCCAGGAGCGCGTCGGCTTCGACGACCGCGTCCCGGGGGGAGTCGATGAACTGTTCCTGTACCTCTGCCCAGCGGCGGGCGTACGCCTCACGGGCCTCCGGGCGCAGGGGCCGCTCCGACAGGGAGCCGTGCAGCTTCACCCGCTCGGAGAGCTCGCGCTCGGCCGCCGCGGTGTCGCCGTCGTGACGGGCGACCGTCCGGTCGTACTCGGGTCCGAAGCGGCGCTGCAGCCCACGCCCGCCGGTCCTGCGGCCACGGACGAGGAAGAAGGCGAGCGCGGCCACGAGGACGACGGCAACGATGATCACCACGGTCGTCATGGCCGACGCTCCCGTCGGTTCGCGGTCGGTGCGTCGTGCTGTTTCACTCTCGTCAACCCCTTCCGTTTCGGGCCCGGTTCGGTGTACAGGCCGGGCTGTGTGCAACAGGCGTGTTACCCCCTGGACGCCGTTCATGCGAGAACGCTCCCCGGTAACCTGGAATGCGGGGACCCGGACGTGCCGTACCGAACACGGTGCCGTCCGGGACGAGTTGCGAGAGGGGCGTGCGGTGACCGAGCGCAAACCAGCAGGGGTCGACTTCGAGACCTGGGTCGACCGGCAGATCCGCGAGGCCGAGGAGCGGGGCGCCTTCACCGACCTGCCGGGTGCCGGCAAGCCGATTGCCGGTCTCGAGAGGCCGTACGACCCGATGTGGTGGATCAAGGCGAAGATGGAGCGCGAGGGGCTGTCGGCGCTCCCGCCCTCCCTGACGCTGCGGAAGGCGGCCGAGGACGCCCGGCAGGAGGCGTCGCAGGCACGGTCGGAGGCCGAGGTCCGGCGCATCCTGGCCGAGACGAACGAGAGGATCCGCGAGGCGCTCGCCCGGCCTCCGGAGGGCCCGCCGCTGAACCTCGAGCCGTTCGACATCGACGCGATCGTGGCCGAGTGGCACGCCGGACGAAACGTGTGCTGAGCATCATGTGCTCCCGGCGCCGGGAGTGCGTAATACTCACCTCATGAGACCGAGCATTACGGACCGGCGCGGCGGCGTCCACGTCAGACGAGCCGTCGCGCGGGACGCCAGGCGGCTCACCCGTCTGGTCACCGCATCACGCGCCTACGAGGGTCCGTACGCGCCCATGGTCGCGGGGTACAAGGTCGGCCCCGACTACATCGAGGCCCACGTCGTCCATGTGGCCGTGGACGACGAGGGCCGCGTGCTCGGCTTCTACGCCTTGGTCCTTTCCCCTCCGGAGCTCGACCTGATGTTCGTCGCCGACGATGCCCAGGGGCGGGGTATCGGGCGGCTCCTCGTCGGCCACCTGCGCGAGGAGGCGCGCCGTGCCGGTGTCCCCGCCGTACGTGTGGTCGCGCACCCGCCGGCCGAGGGCTTCTACCACAGCGTCGGCGCCGAACGCACCGGCACCGTCGCGGCCCGCCCTCCCGCGGTGATGTGGGACCGGCCCGAGCTGACGCTGAGGACCGACGGCGGTCTCTGAGCCGAACGGCCCGGCCCCGACTCGGGGCCGGGCCGTTCATGCGAGCCGGGGGCGGAGCCGGTTACGACCAGCCGCCGTACGGGCGGGTGATGATCTCCATCCCGTGACCGCTCGGATCGGGGAAGTACACCCCTCGCCCGCCGTCGTTGTGATTGATCTCGCCGGGGTGCTTCTTGTGGGGGTCGGCGTAATACGTGATCCCCTGCGCCTCGATGCGTTCGAAGGCCGTGTCGAACTCCGCCTCCGAGATGAGGAACGCGTAGTGCTGCACCGTGAGCGAATCGGCGGGAACGGTCGCGAAGTCCAGCGTGACGCCGTTCGCGAGAACGACCGGGATGAAGGGTCCCCATTCCGTTCCGACGGTGAGACCCAGGATGTGCGCCAGGAACTCGGCGGACTCGCGGTTGTCCCGGCTGTGAACGATGGTGTGATTCAACTCGACTGACACTGTGGAATGCCTCCAACAGGCATCTCACGGGCTACCTCCACGCCTCACCCAGCCGGTGACCGACGCGCGATGCCGTACGACGATCCTAAGCGAGTAGTCACGGTGCGTCGAGGTCTGGCCTTGGCCTGCGGCCGTTGCCGCCCCTCCCGCTGCCGCTGTGGTGGTTTTCCCGGTGGCTGCCACCATGGAGAGCACCGGCCGGCGAGCCGCCCCGCACCTGACCGGCCGCCCGGCAACGCGGGTGAGCCAGGATTCACGGCCGCTTCGCGGGGCACCAGTACCACCTCTACGAGGTGGGGGAGGCATCCATGGGACAGAGACCGGTGGGCAGCGGCGGGAGCGGTACGAACCCTCGCAGCGGACGCCACGAGACCGAGGAGGAGCGGGCGGACCGGCGGTGGGGCGACCTGCTCCAGGAGCTCCGGGTCGCGCAGACCGGGGTTCAGATCCTGTTCGGCTTCCTGCTCGCGGTGGTCTTCCAGCCCCGCTTCGCCGATCTCTCCACCCTCGACCGGAACATCTACGTCGTGACCGTCATGCTGGGGTCCGCGACCGCGGCCGCGCTGATAGGGCCCGTGTCGTACCACCGGCTGCTCACCGGCCGCCGGATGAAGCCGCAGACGGTCACCTGGGCCTCACGCCTCACGAAGCTGGGCCTCGGCCTGCTCTTCTGCACGATGTGCAGCACGCTGCTGCTCATCCTGAGGGTGGCGCTGCACAACGTGGCGGCACTGTGGCTGGTCGGCGGGATGGCCTTGTGGTTCCTCGTCTGCTGGTTCGTGTTCCCGCTCTGGGCCATCGCCCGGGACAACGGCCGGCGGCCCGTCGACGGGGGAGAGGCATCTGACGCCGGGGACCCGGACCCGCGTCCCTGACCCCGGTCAGTCCTCGTCCACGCCCGCCGGGCCGCGTACGTCCGTCACGGTGAAGAGCCCGCCGTCCGGGTCCCTCAGCGTCGCCTCGTCGCCGAACCGCACGTCGCGCCGCTCCATGAGGGTCCCCCCGTTCCGCTCCGCCGCCTGGACGGTCGCGCCCACATCGGGGACCGGGAACTGCACCTGCCAGTGCGGACGCACCTGCGGATCGGGAGCGGCCTCCACGGCACCGGAGCTGATCCGGGCCAGCGGGCGGCCGTTGCAGCGTACGAGCACCTCTTCCTTCACGTACGCCACCTCGCAGCCGCCGGGCTCCCCGCTCTCCCAGCCGAGGACCTCGCCGTAGAAGATCGCGGCGTCGAAGGCGTCCCTGGTGCGCAGCCGCAGCCAGGCGTGTGCCCGGTTCCCGGACGGCGCGAGGGTGGCCGCGCGGCCTGTCCACTCCCAGACGCCGAAAGACGCTCCGTCCCGGTCGGCGGCCAGGACCGCACGTCCCTGCCCGACCGTCAGCGGGCCCACGGCCACGGTGCCGCTGCGCTCCCGGATGCGGTCCGAGACGACATCGGCGTCCCGGACCGAGAAGTAGGGCATCCAGGCCACGCCCACCTGATAGGCGGACGCGACCGCGCCGATGCCGGCCACCGGCACACCGTCGGAGCGCGCCATCAGGAAGTCCCTGCCCAGCGGTCCGGGACGGAAGGTCCAGCCGAGAACGGCGCCGTAGAAGCGCCGCGCGTCCTCGAGGTCGCGGGTCACCAGATGGACCCAGCAGGGGGCGCTCGCACCGCTCAGCACTGCCGGTTCCGGCGCGCCCCGCGGATCGCTAGGAGTCATGGTCCACTGCCTTATCGGTTCTGCGGCATGACTTCTTCGGTGCCGCGCGGCCAGGACCAGCCTCATCCGCCTCGGCGACTCCCGCAACACGCGGCGGCGGCCTCGGTCACACCCCGCCCCGGGGCGGCGCGTTCGTGATGTCGAGGAAGACGTGCTCCGCCTCCGGCCATGCCCGGGAGATCGACCGCTTGATGCGCACGGCGACCCGCTCGACCTCCTCGCTGTCGATGCCGGGCGCCAGGTCGATCCTGGCCGCCACCAGCACCGAGTCGAGACCGAGGCCCATGGTGAACAGGGCCGCGACGTTGTCGATCTCGGACTGGGAGGCGAGGAGGTCCTCCACGCCCCGGCGCAGCCCGGGTTCGGCGGACTCGCCGATCAGCCGGTCGCGCGCGTCCCTGCCGAGCCGGAAGGCGACGTAGACCAGCAGCAGGCCGATCGCCAGCGAGGCCGACGCCTCCCACACGACGTCTCCGGTGACCAGGTGCAGCACCATGCCCGCCATGGCCAGCACCACACCCAGCACCGCAGTGCTGTCCTCGGCGATCACCGTCCTCAGCGCGGGGTCACGGGCGGCGCCCTTCTCCCCGCGGAGCTGGAGCAGGGCGCGGACCAGGGAGCCGCCTTCCGCGAGGAAAGCGACCCCGAGGACGATCAGGCCCACGGTGTATCCCTCGGGTGACTCCTGCTCGTCCCGGCCCAGTGCCTCGAAGCCCTGGAAGAACGAGAAACAGCCCCCCACGACGAAGATCCCGACGGCCGCGAGCAGCGACCAGAAGTAGCGCTCCTTGCCGTACCCGAAGGGGTGATGGGCGTCGGGAGGGCGGCGGCTGCGCCTCAGCGCGGCCAGCAGGAAGACTTCGTTCACGCTGTCCGCCACGGAGTGGGCGGCCTCGGACAGGAGGGCGGGGGATCCCGACAGGAATCCCCCCACCCCCTTGGCCACAGCGATGACAAGATTGGCCGCGAGCGCGACCAGGACCGTGATCCGGGTCCTGCGGTCGGACTTCGACCGGTTCATCTTTCCCCCCAACCGTCTGCGCCTCCGTCAGTCGCGTGGGCGCTCGGGGTCGGGGGTGGTGTCCGGGGCGGTGTCGGGCGGGATCACCTCATTGCCGTGGCCGCCGAGCTCGTACGGCGACATGGCCCGGCCGTTCTCGGGGAAGTTGTCCGAGCTGTGCCGGCCGCTCTCCTGGATCTCCGTCCGGTGATCCGGACGCGGCGGCTGCTCATCGGGGCGCGGCGGCCGTGACTCCTTGTCCCGGCGGCGCATCCCGAACCAGAATCCTCCGATCAGCAGAAGCACCACCAGCAGACCGACGATGCCGATGATTACGCCTACCGCGCCCGGCCCGCCACCGTCGCCGGTGCTGGCGAGCGATTCCCATGCTCCATGCGTTACGTCCATGCATGGCGCATACCCCGGGGAGTCGATCACAGACAGCCATTGACATGAATTCATGTTTTATGGCGATGTCACGGTAAAAGAGTTTCATATGGTTCAGATCGGCTACACGATGATGACCGAGCAAGCGGGCCCCCGCGCCCTCGTCCGGGACGTGGTCGCGGCGGAAGACGCCGGGTTCGACTTCTCCGTCACCTCCGACCACTACTTCCCCTGGTTGGGTTCCCAGGGACACGCGCCTTACGCCTGGTCGGTCCTGGGAGCCGCCGCGCAGGCCACGTCCCGGATCCCGCTGATGACGTACGTGACCTGCCCGACCACCCGTTACCACCCGGCAGTGGTCGCGCAGAAGGCGGCGACGCTCCAACTCCTCGCCGAGGGCCGCTTCCGTCTCGGCCTCGGTTCCGGGGAGAGCCTCAACGAACACGTCGTGGGCGCGGGATGGCCCTCCGCCCATGTGCGGCTGGAGATGCTCGAAGAGGCCGTCCAGATCATCCGCGCCCTCTTCGACGGGGGCTACGTCAACCATCACGGCACCCACTTCGACGTGGAGAACGCCACGCTCTGGGACCTGCCCGACAAGCGTGTCCCCATCGGCATCGCGGTCTCCGGGGAGAAGTCCTGCGCACTCGCGGGAACTCTGGGCGACCTGGTCATCGCGACCGAACCCAAGAGCGAACTCCTGAGCGCGTTCGACCGCCACGGCGGGGCCGGCAAGCCGCGCGTGGGACAGGTGCCCGTCTGCTACGACACCGACCGGGACGCTGCCGTCGCCCGCGCCCACGACCAGTTCCGCTGGTCGCTCGGCGGCTGGAAGGTCAACTCGGAGCTGCCCGGCCCCTCCGCCTTCGAGCAGGCGACCCAGTTCGTCCGCAAGGACGACATCGCCGGAGCGATCCCGTGCGGCTCGGACGTCGAGGCGTTCGTCGAGGCCGTACGTCCCTACAGCGAGGCGGGCTTCACCGAGGTCGCTCTGGTCCAGATCGGCGGGGCCCACCAGCAGCCCTTCATCGACTGGGCCCGGAGCACGCTCCTGCCGGCACTCCGCGAACTGTAGGCGGCGGCCCGGTTCACGGCGCGGGCGGGCGGTCACGTTTCCCCGCCGCACACCGGGTACGAGATCTTTCGCGGCCCTGCCCGTCGGAACACCGCTCGTGTCGCCGACACGGAGCCGTGGGGTGAGCCTGGAGTCAGTCCCCGGACCGCTGGAGGAAATGCGATGGGAGCAGGTAACCCGCTCGGCCGCTGGCCCGTGTTCCGGCAGCTGACCGGCGGTGATCCTCTGGGCAGAGGACGGGCGGTGGTGTCGCGGGAGACGGAAGAGGCCCGGCCCCGCACGGCCACGGCGGACCGCGTCGTCAAGTCCGTCTGCCCGTACTGCGCCGTGGGCTGCGGCCAGCAGGTGTACGTCAAGGACGACCGCGTCGTCCAGATCGAGGGCGATCCGGACTCACCTGTCAGTCGCGGCAGGCTGTGTCCCAAGGGCTCCTCGACGCTCCAGCTCACCACCGGCCCGGCCCGCCGCCACCAGGTGCTGTACCGGCGCCCGTACGCAGCCGACTGGGAGCCGCTCGACCTGGAGACGGCGATGGACATGGTCGCGGACCGTGTCGTCGAGACCCGGCGCAGGACCTGGCAGTGGGAGCACGAAGGACTCCGTACGGCACGCACCCTGGGCATCGCCAGCCTCGGCGGCGCCACCCTGGACAACGAAGAGAACTACCTGATCAAGAAGCTCTTCACCGGGCTCGGCATCGTGCAGGTGGAGAACCAGGCGCGGGTCTGCCACAGCTCCACCGTGTCAGGCCTCGGCACCTCGTTCGGCCGGGGCGGAGCGACCACCTTCATGCAGGACCTCCAGCACGCGGACTGCATCATCATCCAGGGGTCGAACTTCGCCGAGGCCCACCCGGTCGGCTTCCAGTGGGTGATGGAGGCGAAGGCGCGCGGCGCCCGGATCATCCATGTGGACCCGCGCTTCACCCGCACGAGCGCACTCTCCGACCTTTTCGTGCCCATCCGGGCCGGCAGCGACATCGCGTTCCTCGGCGGCATCATCAACCACGTCCTCAGCGAGGAGAAGGACTTCCGGGAGTACGTCCTCAACTACACCAACGCCGCCACGCTGGTCGGCGACGACTTCAGGGACACCGAGGACCTCGACGGCGTCTTCTCCGGCCTGGACGAGGAGCGGGGCCACTACGACCCCCGCACCTGGCAGTACCGGGACACCGAGGTGCAGGCGCCCTCCGGGGACGTGGACGAGCAGTACGGGGAGCGCGCGGGAGACGACGACGCGCACGAACGGGTCCACGCCGCGGCGGAGTCCGAGACCCACGGGTCGGGAGGCGCGCAGGCGGGCGCGTGGCCGCCGCGCGACGAAACCCTTCAGGACCCCCGCTGTGTCTACCAGATCCTCAAGCGTCACTACGCCCGCTACACCCCCGAGATGGTCGAGGAGATCACCGGGGTGAAGCGCGAGGTCTTCCTGGAGGTCTGCGACGCGCTGACCTCCAACTCCGGACGGGAGCGGACCACCGCCTTCGCGTACGCCGTCGGCTGGACCCAGCACACCACCGGCGCCCAGTGCATCCGCGCGGCGAGCGTCCTCCAGCTGCTCCTCGGCAACGTCGGGCGGCCCGGAGGCGGCATCCAGGCCCTGCGCGGACACGCGTCGATCCAGGGCTCCAGCGACATCCCGACCCTCTTCAACCTGCTGCCGGGCTATCTGCCGATGCCGCACGCCCACGCCCACGAGAACCTCGACGCGTTCATCCGGGCGAGCCGCACCGACAAGGGCTTCTGGGGCAACATGCGCGCCTACTTCGTCAGCCTGCTCAAGGCCTACTACGGCGACGCGGCGACGGCCGAGAACGACTTCTGCTTCGACCACCTGCCCCGCCTCACCGGCTCCCACGGCACGTACGAGACGGTGATGGCGCAACTGGCGGGGGAGTGCAAGGGCTACTTCCTCATGGGGGAGAACCCTGCCGTCGGGTCAGCCAACACACGGCTGCAGCGGCTCGGCATGGCCCAGCTCGAATGGCTGGTCGTCCGCGACTTCTCGCTCATCGAGTCCGCGACCTGGTGGCAGGACGGCCCGGAGACCGAGACCGGGGAGATGACCACCGGGGAGATCGGCACCGAGGTCTTCTTCTTCCCGGCGGCCGCGCACACCGAGAAGTCCGGCTCCTTCACCAACACCAACCGGTGGCTCCAGTGGCACCACGCGGCCGTCGAGCCCGAGGGCGACGCGCGCAGCGACCTCTGGTTCATGTACCACCTGGGCCGGCGCGTCAAGGAGCGGCTCGCGGCGTCCACCGATCCGATGGACAGGGCCGTCCAGGACCTGACCTGGGACTACCCCGTCGACGGGCCGCTCGACGAACCGGTGTCGGCGGCGGTCCTGGCCGAGATCAACGGGCACGGCCCGGACGGCGCCCCGCTCTCCGCCTACACCGAGCTCAAGGACGACGGTTCGACCCGGTGCGGGTGCTGGATCTACTGCGGGGTGTACGCGGACGGAGTCAACCAGGCCGCCCGCCGCAAGCCCCACACGGAACAGGACTGGGTGGCGGCCGAATGGGCCTGGGCCTGGCCCGCCAACCGGCGCATCCTCTACAACCGGGCCTCGGCGGCCCCCGACGGCAGCCCGTGGAGCGACCGCAAGGCCTACGTCTGGTGGGACGACGTCGAAGGCCGGTGGACCGGGCACGACGTCCCGGACTTCGTCCCGGACCGTGCCCCCGGACACGTACCTCCTCCCGGCGCCGAGGGGCCCGACGCGCTCCGCGGCGACGACCCGTTCATCATGCAGGCCGACGGCAAGGGCTGGCTCTACGCCCCCGCCGGCCTGGAGGACGGCCCGCTGCCCACGCACTACGAACCGCAGGACTCGCCCTTCACCAACGCGCTCCACCCCTCGCGCTCCCGCTCGCCGGTCAGGCAGCTGCACCCCCGTGAGGGCAACCGCTACCACCCCAGCGGCGACGAGCCGGGCGCGGACGTGTATCCGTACGTCGTCACCACCCACCGCCTCACCGAACACTTCACGGCGGGCGGGATGAGCCGCTGGTCGCCCTATCTGTCCGAGCTGCAGCCGGAGTTCTTCTGCGAGGTGTCGCCGCTGCTCGCCTCGGAGAGAGGGCTGGAGCACGGCGGCTGGGCCACGATCGTCACGGCGCGCAACGCCGTCGAGGCCCGCGTCATGGTGACCCGCCGGATCACGCCCCTGACCGTCAGGGGCCGGACCGTGCACCAGATCGGCCTGCCCTTCCACTGGGGCCCCAACGGCATCTCCACCGGCGACGCGGCCAACGAACTGGTGGCCATCGCGCTCGACCCCAACGCCCTGATCCAGGAGGACAAGGCGCTCACCGCCGACATCCGGCCCGGACGCAGGCCCAGGGGACCCGCACTGCCCGAACTCGTCGCGGAGTACCGCCGCCGGGCCGGGATCACGGAGACCACCGGAACGCAGGAGACGCCGTGAGGAACAACCTCTTCAGCGGGCCCGAGCCCGACCCGGCGGGCGACGCCGGACACGAGAACGCCCCGCCGCGCGTGGGGTTCTTCACCGACACCTCCGTCTGCATCGGCTGCAAGGCGTGCGAGGTCGCCTGCAAGGAGTGGAACACCCTCCCCGAGGACGGGCTCTCGCTGACCGGTATGTCGTACGACAACACCGGCGGCCTGGGCGCCTCCACCTGGCGCCACGTCGCCTTCATCGAACAGCCCGTGCCCGCCGGACGTACGGAACTGCCGCTCGTCGAGCCGGGCCCCGGGCAGCCGGAGGACGCCTCCGGCGTCCGGTGGCTGATGTCCTCGGACGTCTGCAAGCACTGCACCCACGCCGCGTGCCTGGACGTCTGCCCGACCGGATCGCTGTTCCGCACGGAGTTCGGCACGGTCGTCGTCCAGGAGGACATCTGCAACGGCTGCGGCTACTGCGTGCCCGCCTGCCCCTACGGCGTGATCGAGCAACGCCCCGCGGACGGCCGGGCGTTCAAGTGCACCATGTGCTACGACCGTCTCGGCGCCGGGCAGGAGCCGGCCTGCGCCAAGGCCTGCCCCACCGAGTCCATCCAGTTCGGCCCGCTGGACGAACTGCGGGAACGCGCCGCGCTTCGGGTGGAGCAGCTGCACGGGGCCGGGGTGACCGAGGCACGGCTGTACGGCCATGAACCGGACAACGGGGTCGGGGGAGACGGGGCGTTCTTCCTCCTCATGGACGAGCCCGAGGTGTACGGCCTGCCCCCGGACCCCGTGGTCACCACCCGGGACCTGCCGGCCATGTGGCGTCACGCGGGCATCGCCGCACTGTCGCTGGCCACGGGCGCCGCCCTCTCGTTCGCCCTTCCCGTACTCACCCGAAGGAGCGGCCGGACATGACCAGCAGCACGCCCAGCAGGAAGGCAGGCCGTGCCGAGCCCGTCTCCTACTACGGCAGGCCCGTCATCAAAGCACCGTCGTGGTCCGCCCGGGACATCGCCGGATACTTCTTCCTCGGCGGACTGGCGGGGGCCGGTTCCGTGGTCGCCGCCGGAGCCCAGCTGACCGGCCGTGGCACCACCGCCAAGGCCCTGAAAGTGTCCTCCCTCGCGGCCGTCAGCCTCTCCGCGGCGGCGCTCGTCCACGACCTGGGCCGCCCGTCGCGGTTCCCCTACATGTTCCGCGTCTTCAAGCCGACCTCCCCGATGAGCATGGGCTCCTGGCTGCTCTCCGGCTACGGACCGGCCGCGGGTGCGGCCGCCCTCACCGCGGTCACCGACCGGCTGCCCAGGACCGGTGCGGCGGCCACCGCGGCCGCCGCTGTCCTGGGGCCCGTCCTGGCGACGTACACCGCGGTCCTGGCCGCCGACACCGCCGTACCGGCCTGGCACGGTGCACACCGCGAGCTCCCCTATCTCTTCGCGGCGTCGGCCACCGCCGCGGCGGCCGGAATGGCCCTGGTCGCCGGGCCCGTCCACGAGAACGCCCCGGCCCGGTACGCCTCCGTACTCGCGGCCGTCGCCGACGGCGCCGCGAGCCGGGCCATGGAACACCGTCTCGGCACCGTCGCGGTGACCTGCCGTGAGGGCCGTGCCGGGACGCTGATGCGCGCGGCACGCGGGCTGACCGCGGCCGGCGCGGCGGCGGCCCTCCTGCTCGGACACCGCAGCCGCCCCGTCGCCGCAGCCGCGGGCCTCGCGCTGCTCGCGGGCTCGGCCTGCACACGCTTCGGGGTCTTCGCGGCGGGAATCGCCTCCGCCGAGGACCCCGTACACACGGTCGGCCCCCAGCGTGAGGCCGCCGAGCAGCGCTCACAGCGCTCCCAGTGAAAGGAACCCAGGGTGAACAGCACGCAGGAACAGACACAGGAACACCAGGAGAGCGGCGATGTCGTGGTGGCGGTGACCGGCTGCCCGAAGGAGGACGCGCGCACCGTGTTCGACGTGCTGCGCCGTTCCTTCGTCTCCGACCGTCCGGCGGGCGACGCCCCGGAGGACGAGTCGGACACGCGCCCCACCGTGTGGACGGCGACCGTCGACGTCACCGAGACGAAGGCCGGCCCCGGACCCGCGCGGCTCTCCGAGCCCGTGATGGTCGAGGCGCAGGGCGGCTACTGGGCGGTCGACCAGCTCCGCAAGCGGCTGGCGGACTCGTTCACCGTCCAGCTCGTAGGAACAGCGGCCGGCGACCAGGAGCAGGAGATCCGCCTGCGTCTGGAGAGCCACCGTCCCGCGTGACGCCCGCACGAACCGAACCCGGAAGGTAACGCGTACATGAATGCCACCCCGGGGACCGTCGACGCGGATGCGGCGCAGGTGCCGACACCCGACGACTGTTCCACCTTCACCCTGCACGTCAACGGCACGGCACGGACGCTGACGCTCGATCACCGCACCACCCTGCTGGACACCCTGAGGGAGCACCTCGGACTCATGGGCGCGAAGAAGGGCTGCGACCACGGCCAGTGCGGAGCCTGCACGGTGCTCGTCGACGGCCGGCGCGCCAACAGCTGTCTCCTGCTGGCCGTCGCCCAGGAGGACACCCACATCACCACCGTCGAAGGGCTGGCCGATGGCGACCGGCTGCATCCCCTGCAGGCGGCCTTCCTGGAGAGGGACGCGCTCCAGTGCGGCTACTGCACCCCGGGGCAGATCTGCTCGGCGGCCGGCATGCTTCAGGAGGCCGAGGACGGCTTCCCCTCCCACGCCACCCCGCGGCCGGCGCTCGCCGCCGGGGGACCGGCCTCGCTCGACGCGGACGAGATCCGCGAGCGGATGAGCGGCAACCTCTGCCGGTGCGGCGCCTACCCCCACATCGTCGAGGCGATCAAGGACGTGGCCCCGTGAAACCCTTCGCCTATCTGCGCCCCGCCACCGTGACCGAAGCCGTCCGGGCGGGCGCCGGACACCCCGGCGCACGGTTCCTCGGCGGCGGAACCAACCTCGTCGACCTGATGAAACTCGGGGTGGAGTCGCCGGGCCTGCTCGTCGACGTCAGCCGGCTGCCGCTGGACCGGGTGACGCGGACGGACGACGGCGGTCTCCGGATCGGCGCGACCGTGCGCAACAGCGACCTCGCCGCCCACCCCGACGTACGGAGCGGCTATCCCGCCCTGTCGCAGGCCCTGCTGGCCGGTGCGTCCGGGCAGCTCCGCAACACCGCCACCACCGGCGGGAACCTGCTCCAGCGCACCCGGTGCCCGTACTTCCAGGACGTCACCAAGCCCTGCAACAAACGGACACCCGGCTCCGGGTGCCCGGCCCGGGAGGGAGCACACCGCGATCTCGCGGTGCTGGGTCACTCGCAGGACTGCGTCGCCACCAACCCCTCGGACATGGCGGTCGCCCTCGCCGCCCTCGACGCCGCCGTCCTGCTGCACGGACCCGAGGGAGAGCGGACCGTGCCCGTGACCGACTTCCACCGGCTGCCCGGCGACAACCCGGACCAGGACACCGTGATCCGCCCGGGGGAGCTGATCACCGAAGTGGTGCTGCCGCCACCTCCCGCCGGCGCCGTCTCCCTGTACCGCAAGGCCCGGGACCGCGCCTCGTACGCCTTCGCCCTGGCCTCCCTCGCGGCCGTGCTGAGTGTGCGCGACGGCCGCGTCGACCATGCCTCGCTCGCCTTCGGCGGGCTCGCGCACCGGCCGTGGCGTGCCCGGGTGGCCGAGGACATGCTGCGCGGGGCCCCCGCGAACGAGGACACCTTCACGCGCGCGGTGGACGCCGAACTCGCGGCGGCCAGACCCCTGCGCGACAACGGTTTCAAGGTGGACCTGGCCCGCCGGCTGGCCGTCGGCACCCTGGCCGAACTCACCACCGAGGCCGCGGCCGGCTGACCCGCCGTCGCCCCGCACACCCCCACGAACCGAGGACTTCCGTCATGAGCGACTCCCCCCGGGCGCTGGGCGCGCCCGTAGTCCGCCGCGAGGGCCGGGACAAGGTCACCGGCACCGCACTTTATGCCGCGGAGCACACCGCTCCGGGCTGTCTGTACGGCTGGATCGTCCCCGCCACCGTCGCGAGCGGGCGCGTCACCGCGATCCGTACCGCCGACGCGCTCGCGGTGCCGGGGGTGCACACCGTCCTGACCCAGGACAACGCGCCGCGGCTGAAGGAGCCCGACGACCCGATCCTCGCCGTGCTCCAGGACGACCGGGTGCCGCACCGGGGCTGGCCCGTCGCCCTCGTCCTGGCGGAGAGCCTGGAATCCGCGCGGGCCGGCTCGGAGGCCGTGCACGTCGAATACGCCTCCACCGGGCACGATGTCGTCCTCACCGGGGACCACCCGGGCCTCTACACCCCGGAGGAGGCGAACGGCGGCTACCCGGCTCTTCGCGAACGCGGCGACGCCGTGCGCGCCTTCGACGCCGCACCCGTGCGGATCGACGCCACCTACACACTGCGGGGGCTGCACAACCACCCCATGGAGCCGCACGCCTCCACCGCGCGGTGGGCCGACGGACACCTGACCGTCCACGACTCCAGCCAGGGAGCGACCGCCGTCCGTGAAAGCCTCGCCTCGGCCCTCGGGCTCGACCCGGACCGCATCACCGTCATCTCCGAACACGTCGGTGGCGGCTTCGGCTCCAAGGGCACTCCACGCCCCCAGGCCGTCCTCGCCGCGATGGCCGCGCGCCACACCGGTCTCCCGGTCCAGCTCGCCCTGCCCCGGCGGTACATGCCGGCGATCGTCGGGCACCGGGCCCCCACCCTGCAGCGGGTCCGGCTGGGCGCCGACCGCGACGGCGTCCTCTCCAGCGTCTCCCACGAGATCGTCACGCACACCTCGCGGATCAAGGAGTTCGTCGAGCAGGCCGCCGTACCCGCCCGCATCATGTACGCCTCGCCCCACAGCCGCACGGAGCACCGGGTGGCGGCACTCGACGTGCCCAGCCCGTCCTGGATGCGCGCACCGGGGGAAGCCTCGGGGATGTACGCCCTGGAGTCGGCCATGGACGAACTGGCGAACGCCCTCGGCCTCGACCCCGTCGAGCTCAGGCTGCGCAACGAACCGCAGACCGAGCCCGACAGCGGGCGCCCGTTCAGCAGCCGCAACCTCGCCGCCTGTCTGAGTGAGGGCGCCCGGCGCTTCGGCTGGCACGACCGGGACCCGCAGCCCGCCACCCGTGAGGACGGGCCCTGGCTGCTCGGCACGGGGGTCGCCTGCGCGACATACCCCGTACTCGTGTCGAAGGCGGCAGCCTCGGCGCAGGCCGCTCACGACGGCTCCTACCGCGTCGGGGTCAACGCCACCGACATCGGCACCGGCGCCCGTACCGTCCTGGCGCAGATCGCCGCCTCGGTCCTGGACACACCCCAGGAGAACGTGACGATCGACATCGGCAACAGCGATCTGCCCGGTGCACCCGTCGCGGGCGGCTCCTCGGGCACGGCCTCCTGGGGCTCCGCGGTGCACAAGGCGGCCACCGCCCTGGTGCGCCGGCTCGAAGGGCGCACCGGCCCGCTCCCGCCGGAGGGCGTCACCGTCACCGCTGACACCGGCGAGGAGACGGCGCAGGAATCCCCGTACGCACGGCACGCCTTCGGCGCCCACTTCGCCGAGGTGGCGGTCGACTCCCTCACCGGCGAGGTCCGGGTGCGCAGACTGCTCGGCGTGTACGCCGCCGGACGCATCCTCAACTCCCGTACGGCACGCTCCCAGTTCATCGGCGGGATGGTCATGGGCCTCGGCATGGCCCTCACCGAGGGCAGCACCATGGACCCCGCCTTCGGGGACTTCACCGAGAGCGACCTGGCCTCGTACCACGTGCCGTCCTGCGCCGACGTCCCCGACATCCAGGCGCACTGGATCGACGAGGACGACCCGCACCTCAACCCGATGGGCAGCAAGGGCATCGGCGAGATCGGCATCGTCGGAACCGCGGCCGCGATCGGGAACGCCGTGCGTCACGCCACCGGCGCCCGGGTGCGCGAACTGCCCCTCACCCCGGACAAACTGCTGCCCTACCTGCCGTGATGTCCGGTGCCCGGCTCCCTCGGTTGCGCAACCGGCCCCCTCGGGTCACCCTGATGAGTGACCCAGAAGTGATTACTGCTCACGCTTCGTGTTCGGGGGTCGTTGGTTCGAACGGGGTGAAGCACGTGAGCCTCGCGGTGAGGAGCCTCGACGATGACCGTTCCACTCGACCGGCACTATCTGGTCGAACTGCAGGTGTCGGCAGAGCGCATTTCCCAGCTGCGGCGCATAGTCGCCGCACACCTTCGTCACTGGAGTCTCGACCTGCACGTCCGGCCGGTGTGCCGGGCCGCGGAGGAGCTTCTGACGAACGTCCAGCGACATGTCGGCGACGACAACCACTGCGTCGTCGAGCTCCGCTGGAGCGGCCGGCACCTGACGGTGTCCGTGGCCGACAACGATTCCCGGATGCCCCGGCTGCTCGACGGCGGTGGCGGCGGCCTCAGCCGGGTCATGGCCCTCAGCGACAGCTGGGGCACCTGCCGGACCACCGAAGGCAAGGTCGTGTGGTTCACGCGCTACGCCGAGACGCCGTGCACCACCGGACTGCTGCCGCGTACGCCGCTCCCCGGCGGGCGTACGTTCCTCAGCGGCCCTGTGGACGTAGGCGGCCAGGTTGCCGGGAGCAGCCCGGCGGTCGAAAGCGGCCCGGTGGCCGAACTCGTGTGACGAACAGCCCGGTGCCGGCCCGGCCGGCGCGGACGGTGTGCCCGCGGCACGCATGATCCGCGCCGGCCGGGTACGTGTGCGTGAGGAGTCGCGTTGCGCGCTGCGGCGTGGCGCGGCACGGTCGAAGAACAACGCAAGGAGGCACTGCCATGCCCATCGCGACGGTCAATCCCGCGAATGGCGAGACGCTCAGGACATTCGACGCGCTGGACGAGCGGGAGACCGAGCGCAGGCTCGCCGCCGCGCACCGCGCGTTCCGCAGCTACCGCACCACGGACTTCGCGGAGCGCGCCCGCCTGCTGAACCGGGCCGCCGATCTCCTCGACGAGGACCAGCAGGACATCGCCCGCACCATGACCACCGAGATGGGCAAGCCGGTCAAGGCCGCCCGTGCCGAGGCCGCCAAGTGCGCCAAGGCGATGCGCTGGTACGCGGCCAACGCCGAGCGCCTGCTGGCCGACGAGCACCCCGACGAGACCGACGTCAAGGACTCCGGTGCCTCCCGCGCCCGGGTGCACCACCGGCCGCTGGGCGTCGTGCTCGCTGTGATGCCGTGGAACTTCCCGCTCTGGCAGGTCATGCGCTTCGCCGCGCCGGCCCTCATGGCGGGCAACACCGGCCTCCTCAAGCACGCATCGAACGTGCCGCAGACCGCCCTGTACATCGAGGACCTGTTCACCAGGGCCGGGTTCCCCGCCGGCTGCTTCCAGACGCTCCTCATCGGCTCGGGCGCCGTCGAGGCCGTCCTGCGTGACCCCCGGGTCGCCGCGGCGACACTCACCGGCAGCGAACCGGCGGGCCGCTCGGTCGCCTCCGTCGCCGGCGACGAGGTGAAGAAGACCGTGCTGGAACTCGGAGGAAGCGATCCCTACGTCGTCCTTTCCTCCGCGGACGTCGAGAAGGCCGCCGGGACCGCGGTGACCGCCCGCGTCCAGAACAACGGCCAGTCGTGTATCGCCGCCAAGCGCTTCATCGTCCACGCGGACGTCTACGACGCCTTCACCGAGCGGTTCACCGCCGGGATGCGCGCGCTGACCGTCGGCGACCCGCTGGAGGAGTCCACCGACGTGGGGCCCCTCTCCAGCGAACAGGGCCGCACCGACCTGGAGGAGCTCGTCGAGGACGCCCTCGGCAAGGGTGCCACCGCGCTGTGCGGCGGCGGCCGGCCCGACGGGCTGGACCGCGGCTGGTTCTACGAGCCCACCGTGCTCACCGGGATCACCCCGGACATGCGCATCCACCGCGAGGAGACCTTCGGCCCGGTCGCCACGCTCTACCGGGTGACGGACCTCGACGAGGCCGTGGATCTCGCCAACGACACACCCTTCGGGCTCAGCTCCAACGTCTGGACGCGTGACCAGGGGGAGATGGACCGCTGCGTGCGCGACCTGGAGGCCGGCGGGGTGTTCTTCAACGGCATGACGGCCTCCCACCCCGCGCTGCCGTTCGGCGGGGTGAAGCGCTCCGGCTACGGGCGGGAGCTGGCGGGACACGGCATCCGCGAGTTCTGCAACGCCACCACCGTCTGGTACGGCCCCGACCCGGACGCCCGCTAGTCCTGCCCCAGGGAGACGCCTGATGACCGATGCCCGAACACCGGCCGGGGCAACCACCCTGTCCGACACCGAGACCGCCGCACTCGACGCCCACTGGCGTGCCGCCAACTATCTCGCCGTCGGCCAGATCTACCTGATGGCCAACCCCCTCCTCGAGGAGCCACTGGCCCCCGAGCACATCAAACCGAGGCTCCTCGGCCACTGGGGCACCTCGCCAGGGCTGAACCTGGTCCACACCCATCTCAACAGGGTCGTCAAGGCACGGAACCGGCAGGCCCTCTGTGTCTGGGGACCCGGCCACGGCGGCCCCGCCGTCCTCGCCAACTCCTGGCTGGAGGGCAGCTATTCGGAGACCTACCCCGACGTCAGCCGGGACCGCGCCGGAATGGGAGCCCTGTTCAAGCAGTTCTCCTTCCCCGGCGGTGTGCCCAGCCACGTCGCCCCGGAGACCCCGGGTTCCATCCATGAGGGCGGCGAGCTGGGATACGCGCTCACCCACGCCTACGGAGCGGCCTTCGACCACCCGGAGCTGCTCGTCGCCTGCGTCGTCGGGGACGGAGAGGCGGAGACGGGGCCGCTGGCCGCGTCCTGGCACTCGAACAAGTTCCTCGACCCCGTCCACGACGGTGCCGTCCTGCCGATCCTCCATCTCAACGGATACAAGATCGCGAACCCGACGGTGCTCGCCCGGCTGCCCGAGGACGAACTCGACGCGCTCCTGCGTGGATACGGCCACGACCCGGTCTACGTCGAAGGCGACGAGCCCGCAGCGGTCCACCGCGCGCTGGCCGCCGCCATGGATCTCGCCGTGGCCCGCATCGAGGAGTACCAGCGAGCGGCCCGCGCCGAGGGCGTTTCCGCGAGGCCCCGGTGGCCGATGATCGTGCTGCGCACCCCCAAGGGCTGGACAGGGCCCGAGGAGGTGGACGGCCTCCCCGTCGAGAACACCTGGCGCGCTCACCAGGTCCCGCTGCCCGGGGTCCGGGACAACCCCGACCACCTGCGCCAGCTGGAGGAGTGGATGCGCTCCTACCGGCCCGAGGAGCTCTTCGACTCCGAGGGCCGCCCCACCGCCCAGGTCCTGGACTGCGTCCCCGAGGGCGCCGCCCGGCTCGGCTCCACGCCGTACGCCAACGGCGGGCTGCTCCTGCGCGATCTGCCGCTCCCTCCGCTCGAGGACCACGCGGTGCGGGTCGACAAGCCGGGAACCGGCGTGCACGAGCCCACCCGGGTCCTGGGCGGACTCCTCGAAGACGTCATGGCGGCCACCGCCGACCGCAGGAACTTCCGTGTGGTGGGCCCCGACGAGACCGAGTCCAACCGCCTGGGCGCGCTCTACGAAGCCACCGGCAAGGCATGGCAGGCGGAGATCCTCCCGACCGACGAGCATCTGGCCCGCGACGGCCGGGTGATGGAAGTGCTCTCGGAACACCTCTGCCAGGGCTGGCTGGAGGGATATCTCCTCACCGGGCGGCACGGGCTGTTCTCCTCGTACGAGGCCTTCGCCCATATCGTCGACTCGATGGTCAACCAGCACATCAAGTGGCTGCGCACCTCGCGCAGGCTGCACTGGCGCGCGCCCATCGCCTCCCTGAACTACCTGCTCACCTCGCACGTCTGGCGTCAGGACCACAACGGCTTCTCGCACCAGGACCCGGGGTTCGTCGACCACATCCTCAACAAGAGTCCTGAGGTCGTCCGGGTCTATCTGCCGCCGGACGCCAACACGCTGCTGTCCACCGCCGACCATGTGCTGCGCAGCCGCGACTACGTCAATGTGATCGTCGCCGGCAAGCAGCCCGGCTTCGACTGGCTGACCCTCGACGAGGCCAGGGCGCACTGCGCCCGGGGAGCCGGGGTGTGGGAATGGGCCGGCACCGAGGACGGCAGCCGCGAGCCCGACGTCGTGCTGGCCTGCGCCGGGGACGTACCCACGCTGGAGACGATGGCCGCGGCCGGGCTGCTGCGGCGTCACCTCCCGGAGCTCGCCGTGCGTGTGGTCAACGTGGTCGACATGACGCGGCTGCTGCCTCACGAGGAGCACCCGCACGGGATGCCGGACGCGGAGTACGACTCCCTCTTCACCCGGGACAAGCCCGTGATCTTCGCCTACCACGGCTATCCCTGGCTGGTGCACCGGCTCGCGTACCGGCGAGCGGGCCACGCCCATCTGCATGTCCGGGGTTACAAGGAGGAGGGGACCACCACCACGCCGTTCGACATGGTGGTCCGCAACGACCTGGACCGCTACCGGCTGGTCATGGATGTGGTCGACCGGGTGCCCGGTCTGGGGGTCCGCGCCGTCGCCGTCCGGCAGGCGATGGCGGACGTACGCACCCGCCACCACGACTGGATCCGGGAGCACGGAACGGACCTGCCCGAGGTGGCCGACTGGACCTGGGAGGGCTGAACGCGGGGGCGGTGTGCCCCGGCGACGCACTCCGGCCGGCCCGCTTCCCCGCGGGCCGGCCGGAGTGCGTGAGGCGGAGGCTCAGTTCACGGTCGTGCGGACGACCGGCGAGACAGCGCCACCGCCGACGATCCGGAGGGCGTTCTCGCCCTTGATGCCCAGCTTCACGCGGAGGGTGTACTCGCCGCTGGGGGCGGTCCTCATCGTGGCGGGCAGGGACACCCAGCGCTTGCCCTGCTTCTGCTGAAGGGTGACCGGGGTGCGGGCGCCGACGTTCCGGGCGGAGCCGTGGATGCGGAACTCCTCCCATGCCGTCACGGTGCGGGCGGTCGCGTGGGCGGAGAGGGCCGGACGGGCCGCCATGTCCTGCGCGCGCTCCCCGGACGGCGGGGCGGGGACCCCGGACGACGCCGCGGCCCCGCCCACCGCGCCGGCCAGTGCCACCGCTGTCAGCAGGGCCGCCGCCGATGCGCGCCTGAATCGGTCCATGAATGGCTCTCCTTCGTGCACGACGTGATCAATGGGATCAACGCGTCGAGATCAACTTCGGAGTGCCAAACCTAGACAAAATTCACATAATCATCACGTAGGGACACGCGGTCAGAAGCGAAGGACCGCTGCGAGCCGGTTGTGGTCCGCGAGGGAGTCGTCGGCGACGAAGGCCACCTCGCACCCCTTGTCCAGTGCCGACTCGACGAGCTCGTCGACGATGTCCTCCCGGACCTGGCCGTCCGTCGACGGTGTGACGTCAGGACCCACCGGCTCCAGGTGTCCGTCGGTGACCCTGACCGTCTGCTCGAAGTGCTCCTCGACGGCGACCAGGCCCGCCCGGCCCTCCCGTACGGCCAGCCACACCTCGTCGAGTCCGCCGGCGAAGGAGCGGCTGCTGTGGGCCTTGTCGAGCCTGCCCTTGATCCGCGCCGCGGCCTGCTTCCGCCAGTCCGCCAGTGCCGGTGCCAGCTCCTTGGCCAGTTCCGGGGCTGTCGTGTCGGCGGTCGTCCCCTTCGCGACCCTGCCGACGGCCGGCTTCGCGCTCTCGCCCACCTCGTCGAGCAGGGAGAGCGCCGGTGCGAGGCCGACCAGGAACAGCGGGCGCGGGTCCGCCGCCAGGACCGCGCGCAGCGACTCGTCGACCGTGCGCAGGAAGTTGCGCGCGTCCTCGCTGCTGTAGGTGCTCGGGGTGTCGCCGATCCGCTCCTCGCGCTGCGGGTTGGGCTCCTCGTGGGGGGCCGTGAGCGGGAATCCGTCCCTCTTCTCGGGCCGCAGGCCGTCGTTCGTCCCGGAGAACAGGGAGGCGTGCTCCGCGGACAAGGTGAGGACCCAGAACAGCTGTGCTCCCGCCTTCGCCGCGACCAGGTTGCGGGTGAGGTAGCTGTCGCTCAGGACCACTCGTTCGGGGGCGGTGCGCGGCAGCTGCCAGATCTGGTACTCGTCGGTGTCGGCGAGGATGACGAGGGCGTCGAGGGCGCGGCGCTGGTCCACCTCGGCCACCGCGCGGTCGAGTTGCGCCTTCACCGCTGCCCGGGCCTCGTGGGTCACCCGGGGGTCGGCGTCCAGCCGGTTGCCGGCCTCGGTCACGAGATTCCGCAGCCGTACGGCGTCCTGGGCGTTGTCCGGCGCGCGTCGGTGGGTCGGCATCGTCAGCGACAGAGCCGGATAGGGCCTGGTCGCGCGAAGTTCCTGCAGCAGGCCGGGCGTCAGGGCGTCCGTATCCATCGTTCCCTCCCGGAGGGTTCGGGGTCCGCGGTGCTGGAGCCGCCCCTCGTGCGGAGCGGTCGTTCGACGAGTCAATTCATACCTTTTGATCCTAATATGGGCGAATTGTCCCCTGTGTTTTCGGAGGTAGGTGCGATGTCAACGCTCACGGTGTGGAAGTTCCGGACGGCCGAAGCCGCGGAGAACGTGGAGACCGCTCTGAAGTCCCTCCAGAAGGAGGGCCTGGTCAAGATCCTCGACGCCGCGGTCGTGACCTGGCCGGCCGGGCGTTCCAAGCCGAAGACCAAGCAGTTGATCAACCTCGTCGGCGCGGGCGCGCTGAGCGGCACCTTCTGGGGAATGCTCTTCGGGCTCATCTTCCTGATGCCTCTGCTGGGCGCGGCCATCGGAGCCGCCGCCGGTGCGCTCGGCGGAAGGCTCGCGGACGTGGGCATCGACGACGAGTTCATCGCCGAGGTCAAGGAGAGGGTGACGCCCGGGACCTCGGCGCTGTTCCTGCTCACCATGGACGAGGTGCCCAGCCGCATCAGCGAGTCGCTGCCCGGTGGCGGCGCCGAGCTGCTGCACAGCAACCTCGACGCGGAGCGTGAGGCCAAGCTCCGCGAGATCTTCGGCGACGACGCGGAATGATGACGGAGGGGCCGCTCCTCGCACGGCCCGCCGGTGGCCCCGGGCGGCATCCGGCGGGCCCCCGATGAGCGCTTCCGAGGCCGTCACGGACGCGCTGCGCGAGCTCCACGGACGCTTCGCCGGCGTACGCGAAGGGCGGCGCGCCACCTACATCCCGGAGTTGGCCGGGTCCGACCCCGACGACTTCGGGCTCGCCCTCGTCAGCATGGACGGGCACGCCTACAGCGCGGGTGCGGCGGACACCCCCTTCACCCTGCAGTCGGTCTCCAAGCCCTTCGTCTACGCCCTCGCCCTCGCCTCCCTCGGCCTCGACGAGGTGGGCCGCTGGGTGGGCGCCGAACCGAGCGGCGAGGCATTCAACGCCATCAGCCTGGAACCCGGCACCGGCCGGCCGGCCAACGCGATGGTCAACGCCGGCGCCATCGTCACCACCGCCCTGGTCCCCGACAGCCGCGAGGCGCCCGCCTTCCAGCGCGTCCTGACCTGTCTGAGCCGGTTCGCCGGGCGGAAGCTGGATGTCGACGAGGACGTGTACGCCTCCGAGGCCGCGACCGGGGACCGCAACCGGGCGCTCGCCTACCTCGTCCGCAGCACGGGGACTCTGCCCGTCGACCCGGTGGCCGCGGTGGACACCTACTTCCGGCAGTGCGCGGTGCGGGCCACCGCCCTCGACCTCGCCGTGATGGCCGCCACCCTGGCGCACGGCGGTGTCAATCCGGTCACCGGGGAGAGGGTCGTCTCCCCGGGGGTCGCGGCGCAGGTCCTCGCGGTCATGGCCACCTGCGGGATGTACGACGGCTCCGGCGACTGGCTGCTGAGGGTCGGGCTGCCCGCCAAGAGCGGTGTGTCCGGCGGGCTGATCGCCGCCGGACCGGCCCGCTTCGGCCTGGCCGCCTACAGTCCGCTGCTCGACGGGGCAGGCACGTCGGTACGCGGCCGGGCGGCGCTCGGCGAACTCTCGGAACGCCTCGGACTCCACCTCATGAGGAACCCGGCGCTGCCCGGGTCCACCGTCACGCTGGTCACCACCGCCGATGTGCTGCCCTCGGCGCCCTCCGGCAGGCGGGAGCGGGCGCTGCACGAGCGCGTGGGCGTCGTCGCCGCCCAGGGGGCGCTCGATTTCACCGCCGCCGAGCGCGTGCTGTACGCGCTGGACGAGTCGGGCCCGGAGCGGGCCGGGGCGGTGGTGCTCGACCTGCGGGAGGTGACCGGCGCCGATTCCCTCGCCCTCGCTCTGCTGCACTCCGGCCTGTCCCGGCTCGCCCGGGAGGGGCGGCGCGCGGCCGTCGTCGACCCGGGCGACCGGCTGGGGCCGCCGGATCTGGTCCGGGAGCGGACCGGCCAGGACCTGCCGCGCTTCGCCACCCGCGAGGAGGCCGTCGAGCACGGCGCGCAGGCCATGGCCGGACCGGGCTGAGCCGGGCGCGGCCCCTCCCGGCGAGGGGGCGGAGCCTCACATCGGCCCGACGACCGTCTTGCGCTTGTGCGCGTAGACCACCGATGTCCGTACGTCGGCGAGTTCCGGACGCTTCGTCAGCTTGTCGAGGACCACCGCGTGCAGATGGTCGGTGTCCCGGACGGCGACGTGCACAAGGAAGTCGTCGTTCCCGGTGAGGACGAAGAGCGAGATCACCTCGGGCATCCGCTCCAGGAAGGCCTGGAAGGCCTCGATCACCGCTCGCGTCGGCGGGCGGACCCGTACGGCGATGACCGCCTCCAGTCCCCGGCCGATCGCCGCGAGGTCGGCCTCGGCGTGAAACCCCGTCAGGATCCCGCGCTCCCGCAGTGACCGGATCCGCTCCAGACAGGTGGAAGGCGCGATGCCGAGCGCTTGGGCCATGTCCCGGTTGGTGCGCCGACCGTCCTCCTGGAGCATCCGTACCAACGCCGAATCTAGTTCGTCCACGATCGCCTCACTCTGCCGATTTCCGAAGGTAATTCGGATTCTAAGCGACATCATCGGTGATCTTGTTAGCCTCCTCCGCGATCGACCGATGTTGGTTCGGGGACCGGTGTCTCCGGTGAGGGAGAGAGGCGACTTCGGATGCATGAGGGAGGGCCCGGGGTGCGGGCGGTGGTCGCGGTCGTGGTGGCCGCGCTGTTCTGGAGCAGTTCGTACGCGGTGACGAAGCAACTGCTGGACGATGTGGGGCCGCTCAGCATCGGCGCGATCAGATTCACCCTGGCGGCTTTGCTGCTGGGCGTCATGGTGCGGCTGAGCCGGCGTCGTCCGGCACGGCCGGACGCGCGGCAGCGGTGGCAGCTTCACCTGAGCGGATTCCTCGGAATCACCGTCTACTTCGTCCTGGAGAACGTGGGCGTCGATCTGTCCACGGCGTCCGACGCGTCGCTGATCGTGGCGACCTATCCGCTGATGACGATGCTGCTGGAACTGGTCGTCCTCCGTGCCCGGATGCCGCTGCCGCGCCTGGCGGGCGTCCTGCTGGCCACCGTCGGCGCCTTCCTCGTCGTACGCAACGGGGCTCAGGTCGGCGGGAGTTCACGGTGGGCGGGAGACGTCCTCCTGCTGCTGGGCGGGCTGGCCTGGGCCGGCTACAACGTGCTCGGCAAGCGCGCGAGTGCGGGCCTGGACGCCCTGAGCGTCACGTACTACCAGACCCTGGCGGGTGCGGGCGGCTTCCTCGCCGCCTCCCTGCTGGAGGCGGGTGAGTGGCGCGTGCCGGATCTCACCGCCTCGGCGCTGCTCGTCCATCTGGCCGTGGCGTGCTCGGTCGGCGGCTTCCTGCTCTACAACTACGGCCTGCGCAGGATGGCGTCGAGCGTCGCCGTGAACATCCTCAATCTGGTACCGGTCTTCGGCGTGATCGGCGCCGTCGTGATCAACGGGGAGTCGGTCCGGCCGGCCCAGGCGGTGGGCGGCGCCGTCATCATCGCCGGGGTGGCGCTGGGCATGATCGAGCGGGGGCGGCGGCCCGCGGTGGAGCCGGAGGGGCCCGGAGCCGCCGTACCGGCGGCCCCGGACGTGGCCGGCGGAGCCCGATAGCCCCCTGCCGGCCTTCTACCAGATGGCCTCGACCCACTCGGGGTGGTCGATGAACGGGTTCCGGTTGTGCTGGAACTGGTCGAATATGACCTCGTTGCGGTTCTGCTCGAAACTGTCCGGCGGGTCCTCCTGGCTCCACTGCTTCAGCACGGAGAGCCGCCCGATGTTCGGGGCCGACCCGTTGCTCACGCTGTCGTTCGGCTCCAGGTCGGCGAAGGAGTCGTCGCCCTCGTACCGCACCGCCATGTAGAGGATCATCCGGGCGACATCACCCTTGACCGCGTCGCGCGGTTCGAAGGAGTCACCGTCGGTGTAGTTGCCGGGCGCCCCGGAGACGGCGCTGCCGCCGTTGTCGAAGTCCTTGTTGCCGCGGGTGGAGTTGACCTGGACATCCTCGGGGCGCAGGTGGTGGATGTCGGTGCCGGGGCCGGTCGCGGTGCCGAAGTCGCCGTGGGACTTGGCCCAGACGTGCTCCCGGTTCCAGTCGCCGGTGTCGCCCCCGTTCTCACTCTTGGACTGGGAGCGGCCCGTGTAGAGGAGGATCACGTTTGAGGAGTTGGCGGGGTCCTCGTCGGTCGCCTTGAGCGCGTCCCAGACCTGGCTGTAGGAGAGCGTGGTCTGCTCGCTGATGATCGAGTGCAGCGAGCTCTTGAGAGCGGTGCCCGTCTTGCCCAGAGCGTCCTGGTAGTAGGTGTCGTCGAGCGTGGCGGCCGGGGAAGACGATCCGGCGGTCGTGGGGGTCGCGGCGGGCGCGGTGGCCGCGACGCCTGTGAGAACGACGATCGATGCGGCTGTGGCGAGTAGTGGACGCGCGTAGAAACGGCGACGACTGGACATGTGGGGTGTCCTCTCCGGGGTGGCGGAACGCTGTCGTGATGGCCGGACGTTGACTGCTCGGTCGGGAGCCTTCCACACGCACGGTGCCGGTCGTGTGAACGTTGCGTATTCATCATGTGCAGGTCAAGTGACACCTCTTCCGGCCGTGCCGGGGCATCGGATGCGGGGATGTCGCCCCGGCGCGAGAATTGCCGCAAGGACGAGGAGGCGGTATGAGCGAAGAGTCCGAATCCGTATCCGTATCCGTGCCGGAAGTGCGGGGGGTGACCCCTGACCGTCTGCTGCACACCGGAGGCGGCGATCAGCCCACCGCGGAGGATCTGGTGCTCGCCTCCGGGCGGGATCTGACCCCCGAGAGCCTGGAGTGGGCACAGCGCAGGCTGTCCGAGGAAGGCCGCTCCGCCATGGACAAGCGGCTCCCCTAGGACCCGTGGGACACCGTTGGGGCGGGGAGCGTGCGGAGTGCTCCCCGCCACTCGGTTAGCCTGAACGCAATATGAACCGTTTGACGACGTCACAGGGCGAATTCGATCTCGCCCGCTTTCCCGAGAACCCGCGCGACCCGTTCCGTGCGTGGGACGCCGCCGACGAGTACCTGCTGCGGCGGCTGGAGGGAGCGGAGGGGAGCGAACCGGTCCGCCCGACCGGCACCGTGGCCGTCGTCGGCGACCGCTGGGGCGCTCTCGCCACCGTGCTGGCCGCGCACAGCCCCGTACAGATCACCGACTCGTACCTCGCCCGGCGGGCCACCCAGGCCAATCTCGCGCGCAACGGCGCCGCTCCGGACTCGGTGCGCATGCTGTCGGTCCGCGACACCCCGCCGGACCGCGTCGATCTGCTGCTCGTGCGGGTCCCCAAGAGCCTCGCGCTCCTGGAGGACCAGCTCCACAGGCTCGCGCCCGCCGTGCACGCGGGGACCGTCGTCATCGGCACCGGCATGGTGAAGGAGATCCACACCTCCACCCTCAAGCTGTTCGAGCGGATCATCGGCCCCACGCGCACCTCCCTCGCGGTGAAGAAGGCGCGCCTCATCTTCTGCACCCCGGACGCGTCCCTGCCCAGGACCCCCAGCCCCTGGCCCCACCGCTACGACCTGCCCGACGACGTCGGCGCGGTCTCGGGCCGTACGGTCACCAATCACGCCGGGATCTTCTGCGCCGAACGCCTGGACATCGGCACCCGCTTCTTCCTGAAGCACCTCCCGCAGCGGACGGGGTCCGACCGCGTCGTCGACCTCGGCTGCGGAAACGGCGTCCTGGGTACGTCGGCGTCGCTCGCCAACCCCGACGCCACGGTCACCTTCGTCGACGAGTCGTATCAGGCCGTCGCCTCCGCCGAGGCGACCTTCCACGACAACGTGGGGGCGGACGCCAAGGCCGAGTTCGTGGTCGGCGACGGGATGGCGGACATGTCCCCGGCAAGCGTGGACCTGGTCCTCTGCAACCCGCCGTTCCACTCGCACCAGGCGGTCACGGACGCCACGGCCCGGAACATGTTCCACGGAGCGCGTGCCGCGCTGCGCCAGGGCGGGGAGCTGTGGGTCGTCGGCAACCGGCACCTCGCCTACCACACCCAGCTGCGCCGGATCTTCGGCAACTGCGTCACCGTCGCGGGCGACCCGAAGTTCGTGGTGCTGCGGGCCGTCAAGCGCTGACCGGCGTCAGGGGAGGTCGTCCCGGCCCAGCCCGGACGGCACCTCGGGCACCCGCGCGTCCCAGTCGGGCGGTGGTCCGGGTTCGGGCTCCGGGGGCTTCCCCTTCCGTGGCGCGGGCTCCCGCACTCCGGGCTCCTCCCGCTCGCTCGCCGGGGGAGCCGGGCAGCTCCGCCGCGGGCTAGGGAGCCGCTGCACATCCGCCCTGGCGGCAGAACCCGAGGTTCTGCTCCACCACCAGCCCCCACCTGGGCACGGCCCCACCCCTCCCCGGGACGTGCGCGCTTGCGGTATGCATGTAACAGCGCCGGGACGTCATCCTACGAGTCACGATCTTCCCGGCACGTCCGCGCCCGGCACGACGACCCGGCCCAGAGGCCCGGTTCCGCCGCCGAACGGGAAGGCACGAGCCGATGAACGATCGAGACCCGGGACTGTTCGGCCCCGGCTCCGTCACCTGGCAGATGCACGGGGACCCCATGATGTGGGTGGCCGGTGTCCGCGCCCTCCATCTCCAGGCGCTCCACCCGCGCGCCGTGCGCGGCGTCACGCAGAATTCCGACTTCCGCCAGGACGCCTGGGGCCGTCTGCTGCGTACGGCCGACTTCGTCGGCGCCCTGACCTACGACAGCACGCGGGACGCCGAGAAGTACGGGGCGCGCGTCCGCAAGATCCATCGGCTCCTCAAGGCCACCGACCCGGTGACCGGCGAGGTGTACGGCATCGACGAACCCCAGCTGCTGCTCTGGGTGCACTGCGCCGAGGTCGACTCCTACCTCCAGGTCGAACGCCGCTCCGGCTTCCCGCTCAGCGACGCCCAGGCCGACCGCTACGTGGACGAGCAGCGTGAGGGTGCCCGTCTCGTCGGTCTCGATCCGTCCGACGTCCCCGCCACGACCGCTGCCCTGGCCGCCTACTTCGAACAGGTCAGGCCCCAACTCGCCGCGGGCCGGGAGGCGTCGGACGTCGACGCCTTCCTGCGTAACCCGCCGGTACCCGCCCTGCTGGTCCCGGCGCGCGCCCTGCTCTGGCGACGCGTGGCCGCGCTCGCCTACGACTCCCTGCCCGCGTACGCCCATGAGCTGTACGGCAGGGCCGCACCGCCCCCGGCAGCGGTCGACCGCCGCCTGCGCACCATGGGAACCGCCCTGCGCGCCGTCCCCGCCCGCCTCCGCTGGCGACTGCCGCCCGGCCACATTGTGAAGGCGATGGCACGACTCGGCCCGGGGAGCCGACCCGCCCCGTACAAACTCCGCAGACAGGGAGCCATACTGGACGGGCCGGGGAGGGCGCAGCAGCGGTAGCGGGCAGCGAAGCAAACGGGGGCGACAACAGGCGATGGCGGACACCAGGCTGATCCAGAGCCGGTACCGGCTGCTCGATCTGATCGGGCGCGGAGGCATGGGCGAGGTGTGGCGCGCGCGCGACGAATCGCTGGGCCGGCAGGTGGCCGTCAAGTGCCTGAAACCGATGGGGCCCCAGCACGACCAGGCCTTCACCCGCATACTGCGCGAGCGCTTCCGCCGGGAGGCGCGGGTGGCCGCGGCACTCCAGCACCGCGGGGTCACCGTCGTCCACGACTTCGGTGAGTCGGACGGCGTCCTCTACCTCGTCATGGAGCTCCTGGAGGGACGCAACCTCAGCCAGCTTCTGGAGGACAACAAGCAGCACCCGCTGCCGGTGGCCGACGTCGTGGACATCGCCGACCAGGTCGCCGACGCACTCGGCTACACCCACCAGCAGGGCATCGTGCACCGCGACCTCAAGCCCGCGAACATCATGCGGCTCGACGACGGTGCAGTGAAGATCTGCGACTTCGGCATCGCCAGGCTCGGCCACGACATCGGCTTCAGCTCGCGCCTCACCGGTACCGGCATCGCCATGGGTACCCCGCACTACATGTCACCCGAGCAGATCAGCGGCGGGGAGGTCGACCACCGCAGCGATCTCTACTCGCTGGGCTGCGTGCTGTACGAAATCGCCACGGGCGTACCGCCGTTCGACATGGACGACGCCTGGGCCGTGCTCGTCGGGCACCGCGACACCGCTCCCGAGCCGCCGCGCACCCACCGGGCCGAGCTCCCGAAATTCTTCGACAGGGTCGTCCTGGACCTGCTGGCCAAGACGCCCGGTGGACGACCGGCCGACGCCCGCGACCTTCGGCAGCGCATCGCACTCGGGCGCACCGGTGAGCAGCCGGAGACAGGACAGGTCCGGCTCGCCCCTCCCGTCCCGGTCCAGCACCCCGGTGGCAGCGCGCCCCGACTGCCCTCCTGGACGCGCGACATGACCACCGGTCACAAGGCGACCGGCGCGTCGTACACGGGCACGGCCGCCATCGACCACGCGGCCGCGCTGACCGGGGCATGGACCACCGGGACCGGTCATGCTCCCGCCGGGGGGCCACAGTCCGGCGGCCGCCCCACCCCGCCGCCCGGACTGCTCGCCACCCTGGCCGGCCGGCACAGCGCGGGACTCGACCTGGCGCGGCTGGGGCACTGGGAGGAGGCCGGCGAGGTACACCGAGCGGTCGCCACCGAACGCGAACAGGCTCTCGGTCCCGACCACCCCGACACCCTCGCCAGCAGGTACGAGGTCGGATTCACCCTCAGCCGCACCGGACGGGCCGCCGACGCGCTGCGGGAGTTCGCCCGGGTCGCCGACGGCCGCGAACGCACTCTGGGCCCCGACCACCCCGAGACCCTCGCGGCCCGGCAGGAGACGGCGTACGTCCTCGGCCAGCTCGGCCGCCACTTCGAGGCCCACCAGGTCTACGCCTCGGTGCTCGCCTCGCGGGAGCGCTCCATGGGGCCGGAGCACCCCGACACCCTGCGCTGCCGCCACAATCTCGCCTTCAACCTCAGCAGGCTCGGCCGCCTGGAGGACTCGTACCGCATGGCCCGCGAGGTTGCGGCGGCCCGCGGCCGTCTGCTCGGCGCGACGCACCCGGACACCCTGGTCACGTTGTACGAAGTGGCGTACACACTCGGCCGCCTGGACCGCTGGACCGAGGCCCTGCAGACCTACCGCGACGTGGCGCAGGGCCGCGCCGCAGCGCTCGGCCCCGACCACCCCGACACCCTGTCCGCGCGTTACGAGGTGGGCATCAGCCTCGGCAGGCTGGGCCGCAGCGCCGAGGCGCTGGAGCTCTACCGCGCCCTGGTCGAGGACCGCACCCGGGTCGGCGGCCCGGCCGACCCCGAGACGCTGCGCGCCCGGCACGGGCTCGGCGTCAACCTGGGGCGGATGGCGCGCTGGGAGGAGGCGCTCGACGAGTCACGCGAGGTCTGCGCGATCCGGGAACACACCCTGGGCCCCGACCACCCCGACACCCTGGTCAGCCGCCGCGAGGTGGCCGTGGGGCTGGGCTGGCTCGGCCGCTGGGCCGAGGCGCTCACCGACTACCGCACGGTCGCCGAGATCCGCGAACGGGTGCTGGGCGCCGACCACCCCGACACCCTCGCCGGCCGCAACGACGAGGCGCACTGCCTGGAACAGCTCGGCCGCAGTACGGAGGCGGTGGACCTCTACCGGCGGGTCGCCGACCTCCGGAGGCAGCGCGGGATGCCGCCGCACTGAACGCGGGGACCGGGCGGGCCGACGGGCCGTCAGGCCAGGCCGCTCCGTACGCGGTAGAGGTCCCGCAGCAGTGCGATCTCCGCTCCGTGGTGCAGCAGCTCCTGGTTGACCCACCACACGGTGTCCAGGAAGGGGTCCTCCGGGTCGCTGCCGTACGGATAGGTGCTGTACCCGACCGAGTCGAGGGCCGCGTCGTCGGCGCCGAGCAGGGCCGCACGCCACGCGTCCGCCGACGCGCCGAAGTCATCGAGGGCCCCCGCCGCGTCCCCCACCACGCGGTAGTCCTCCCGGGTGAGGCTGTGGCTCCCCGCCGTGTGATCGGCGCGCAGCGCCAGCAGCTCGCTGAGGTGGCTCAGCCGCCAAGCGAGGGTGGTGAAGGGCGGTGGTGACGGATGCGGGAAGGGCGCCGTGTCGCGTCCCCACTCACCCGCACCGGTCAGGACGGTCGCGCCCCGCCCGGGACCCGCGCTCCGGAGGCGGACCGACCAGCAGTCCGGCACCGGCTCCCACCGGTACTCCTCGTCGGTCAGCGCGGGGACCTCCACGTCCGTGCCGTTGCCGCTGTCCACCAACGGACCCGAGAGCCGTCGGGTGAGCCGTTCGCGCGCCCAGTCGAACTGCTCCAGCAACGGGATCAGACGGGCGGGTGCGTTCACGATTTCTCCTGTGCCGGGCGCGGGAAGACGGGGGTCCGGGCAGCACCCTGCCACAGAGCTCGCCGGGGCCCCACGGGTTTTCGCCGTCCACGCCCCGACCCGTGACCCCTGTCCAGAGGCGATCATCCCGTGTTACGAAGGGGCATGCCCGCAGACGAGACGTCCTCACCCGGCACCCCCGCGCACCCCTCCTACGACGCGGTGATCGTCGGCGGCGGCCACAACGGCCTGGTCGCCGCCGCCTACCTCGCCCGCGCCGGGCAGTCCGTACTCGTCCTCGAGCGTCTCGGCGGCACCGGGGGAGCGGCCGTGTCGACCCGCCCCTTCGAAGGGATCGACGCCCGGCTCTCCCGCTACTCCTACCTCGTCTCGCTCCTCCCGCAGAAGATCGTCCGCGAGCTCGGCCTCGACTTCGCCGTACGGAAGCGGACCGTCTCCTCGTACACCCCGACGGTGCGCGGCGGCCGGCCCACCGGACTGCTCGTCGGCGGTGACCGCACCCGGGAGTCCTTCGCCGCGCTCACCGGCGACGGCCGGGAGTACGAGGCCTGGCAGCGCTTCTACGGGATGACGGGCCGCGTCGCCGAGCGGGTGTTCCCCACGCTCACCGAACCCCTGCCGGCCCGCGAGGACCTGAGGGCACGTGTGGACGACTCGGATGCCTGGCGCATGCTGTTCGAGGAGCCCATCGGCGTCGCCGTCGAGGAGAACTTCGCCGACGACCTCGTCCGCGGAGTCGTGCTCACCGACGCGCTGATCGGGACCTTCGCCGATGCCCACGACCCGTCCCTGGTCCAGAACCGCTGCTTCCTCTACCACGTGATCGGCAATTCCACGGGGGACTGGGACGTCCCGGTCGGCGGCATGGGCGCGCTCACCGACGCCCTGGCCGGTGCGGCCCGCGCGGCGGGAGCCGAGATCCGCGTGCTGCACGAGGCGACCCGTATCGAGACCGACGGCACCCGCGCCGAGGTCACCGTCCGCTCGCCCGACGGGGAACATGTCGTCGGCGCGCGCCGGGTCCTGGTCAACGCGTCGCCGCAGGCGCTGGCCGAGCTCCTCGGAGAGGTGCCGCCGGCCCCGGCCGAGGGCGCCCAGCTGAAGGTGAACATGCTGCTCACCCGGCTGCCGAGGCTGCGTGACCACTCGGTCGACCCGCACCGGGCGTTCGCCGGAACCTTCCACATCGCCGAGGGGTACGAGCAACTGGCCACCGCCTATCGTGAGGCGGCGGCCGGACGTCCGCCCGGCGCCCCGCCCTCCGAGATCTACTGCCACTCGCTGACCGACCCCTCGATCCTCGGCCCCGACCTCGCGGCACGCGGCTACCAGACCCTCACCCTGTTCGGCCTGCACACCCCCGCCCGGCTGTTCGCGGCGGACAACAGGGCGACGCGGGAAGCCCTGCTCGGGGCCACCCTGGCCGAACTCGACGCCCATCTCGAGGAGCCTGTCACCGAGTGTCTGGCCCTCGACGCAGACGGCCGGCCGTGCATCGAGGCGAAGACACCCCTCGACCTGGAGCGCGACCTGAGGCTTCCCGGCGGCCACATCTTCCACCGGGACCTCTCCTTCCCCTACGTCACCGGGGAGACGGGCCGCTGGGGCGTGGAGACCGCCCACGCCAACGTCCTGCTGTGCGGGGCGGGCGCCGTGCGCGGCGGCGGGGTCAGCGGGGTGCCCGGCCACAACGCCGCCATGGCGGCGCTGGGCCGGTGACCGGAGCCCCTACTGACCGAACACCCCGCGCAGCGCCCCGAGCTTGCGCGGCAGGTCGTACTCGGCGCCGCCCTCGTGACCGTTGTACGGGAACACCTCCAGCTCGGCGGGGCCCGCGTAGGCGTGGTACGCCGCGAACACCGTCGACGACGGACAGATCCGGTCCATCAGGCCCACCGAGAACCACGCCGGGGCCGTGGCCCTCGCCGCGAAGTTGACCCCGTCGAAGTAGGAGAGGGTCTGCATCGCCTCCTCGATCCGGAAGCGGTGCCCGGACAGCCAGCGCGCGATCTCCGCGTACGGACCCGAGTCCGTGATCTGCGAGCCGCGCCGGAAGTGGCAGAGGAACGGCACATCCGCCACGGCCGCCGTCACGTCGTCACGCAGCCCTGCGACGGCGAGCGCGAGTCCGCCTCCCTGGCTGCCGCCGAGCACCGCGACCCGCGAGGGGTCCACGGCCTCGTGGGCCCTCACCGCGTCGACCGCGCGCACGGCGTCGGTGATGAGGCGCCGGTAGTAGTGCCGGGACGGGTCCTCGATGCCACGGGTGAGGAAGCCGGGGGAGGAGGAGCCGTGTCCGTCCGGGCCGAGGTCCGGGGTGTCCGCGGTGTTCTTTCCGCCGCCGCCCTGGCCCCGGTTGTCCATCACCAGATGGGCGTAGCCGAGAGCGCTCCAGGTCAGCCAGGAGTACGGGATGCCCCGGCCGCCGTTCTACCCGATGTACTGCACCACGGCCGGCAGCGGACCCGAGCGGACGCGCGGCAGCATCAGCCAGGCCTTCACCGGCTGCCCGCCCCAGCCGGTGAACGTCACGTCGTACACGTCCACGGTGGCGAACCCGGCGTCGTACGGGACGAACTCGGCGTCCAGGCCGTGACGTGCGCTCTCGCCGAGCGTCTTCTCCCAGAACGTGTCGAAGTCGGCGGGCTCCTCGGGCTCCGGCCGGTACTCCCGCAGCCTCTCCAGGGGCATGTCGAACAGCAAGGGTCTAGCTCCTCTTCAGGGTGAGGTTCAGGGTCGCGCCGTGCAGGCCGGCCGCTGCCCCGGCTGGTGGTGCGCGAAGCGACGGCACCGGCACCGGCACCGGTACCGGGCGGGGCCGGGATTCCGGCCGGATCCGCCGACCCGTCGGCTTCCACCGTCCCTTCCCCGTCCACCACCTCGCCGGCACTCACCGCCACGGGAGCCGGCCGCGCGGGCCCAGGGTGACCGGACGGACGACGCCCCGCCCCGCCCCGTCGGCCGACAGGGCGGGGCGGGGCGTCGTGGGAGGACGGGGCAGCGAGTGCGGGCTCGTCACGCCCCGTCCCGTCCGGCCGGAGGGGACGGAGGGGACGGAGGGGGTGCGGCCCCGCCGCGCCCGGTTCCGGCCGGGGTCCCTCCTGGTGACGAGGAGGTGGTGCGGGGTGGTCAGGAAGCGGTGCAGGCTCCCACGACCGGTGCCGAGGTGTTGCCGTTCGTCGTGACGGTGAACCCGAAGCTCGTCGAGGCGCCTGCCGCCAGCGTCCCGTTCCAGGCGGGCTTGACCGTCATCACGTCGCCCGACGTGGTGGCCGTGCCGTTCCAGACGGCGGAGACCTTCTGGGGCGAGGGCACGGTCACCGGAACCGTCCAGGCACTGATGCCCGACCCGCCGGCCTTGACGGTCACCTGGCCGTTGTAGCCCCCGTTCCACGTCGAGGTCTGGGTGTACGTCGCCGTGCAGGCGCCGGTGCCGCCGCCGTCCTCACCGCCGTCGTTCCCGCCTCCGCCGGAGCCGCCGAGCGCGGCGAGCACCGCGTCGTAGGCCGGCTTCTTGTTGTAGTCACCGTCGAAGAGCAGCGGGGTGCCGCTGCTGCGCCACGAGTACTTGTCCGTGACCCCCCAGACGGTCATGCCCGTGCACCGCGTGACGGCCAGGCAGGCGTTCACCACCCTGGTGTAGTTCGCGGCCTGAGCCGATCCGGAGCCCTCGATGTCCAGCTCGGTGATCTGCACGTCGACACCGAGGTCGGCGAAGCGCTGCAGGTTGGCCTGGAAGTCGGAGGGGACGGGCGAGTTGCTGTTGAAGTGCGACTGGAAGCCCACGCAGTCGATCGGGACACCGCGCTGCTTGAAGTCCTTCACCATGTCGTAGACCGCGTTGCTCTTCGCGTTCTGACCGTCGGTGTTGTAGTCGTTGTAGCAGAGCTTGGCGCCGGCATCGACCGTACGAGCGGTGCGGAACGCCTCCTCTATGAAGCCGTTGCCGAGCTTGTCCTGGAACGGCGAACTGCGCCGGGCCCCGCTGTTGCCGTCCTGGTAGGCCTCGTTCACCACGTCCCACGAGTGGATCTTGCCCTTGTAGTGGGTCATCACCTGGGTGATGTGGTTGTTCATGGCGGAGCGGAGATCCGTGGCGCCCAGGCCGCTCACCCAGCCCGGCAGCTGCGAATGCCACACGAGGGTGTGGCCCCTGACCTTCATCCCCTTGCTCTGCGCATGACTGACGATCTGGTCGGCCGCCGAGAAGTTGAACGAGTTGCGGGAGCTCTCTACGGCGTCCCACTTCATCTCGTTCTCGGGCGTCACCGAGTCGAACTGGGCGTCGAGCGTCGACGCGTACGCCGCCTCGCCGAGGTGGTTGGCCGCCACCGCCGTGCCGAAGTAGCGGCCCTTCGCCGCCGCGGCGTCGCCGAGAGCTCCGACGGCATGGGCGTTGCCGGCGAGCGCGACGACACCGGCTGCGGCGAGGACGCCCGCCGTGACGAGGGACAGTGCCCGTCTGGCACGGGCCGGCAGGTGCGAGCGGGCGGGGGCGCCGCCTGGGGGAATCTGGGCCATCACGTTTCCAGCCTCTTCTTCCGGTTGCCGGGCGGGTCGAACTGGACGCCCGGACAGGGGGATTCGGACCGTTCGATGTGCTGTCGAGCCATCGGCGTACACGCCGGTGGGGCGTCCGTCGACGGAAGGACGAGCTGCGGAACAAGGGGAGCGAGGGAGAGTATGCGCCCCGTGAGAAGTCGCGTCAACGCTGCATTTCCGAAATATTTCCGAGTGAACTCCCGCTCATTTGAGGGCAGTTGGCCATTCTGCCTGCATGTACGGGGAATCAGAGAGGCTGTTCGGGGTCGGATTCGCGAAGACTCCGGCAATCGAGCTCGGGCATGACGAAATACGTTCAGACATCATGGCGAAACTTTCGAACCGCTCCCATGGCGGGGAAGATGCTCCGGATCCGGCGGGAAATGAGGAAGCGCGGGCCCCCGGGGGAGGCCCGCGCTTGGTCTCGCGCCGGTGCGGATTTCCCGGCGCGGGTGTCCTCAGCCGCCGATGAGTGAGAGGCCGAGGACGACCCCAGCCGAGACGGTCACCTTGCCGGGTGACAGATCGCCTTCGCCGCCGCCGCTCCGGTGGCTGTTGTGGCTGCGGTAGCTCTGCACCTGTTCCGCGTCCACGTCCTTGATGTGGATGACGGGCCCGAGCTGCGCTCCGGCCGCCTCCGCGTACAGAGCCGCCTTCTCCTGCGCCGCGGCCACGGCCGCCGTGCGCGCACGGGCGCGCAGTTCCCTCTTCGCGGGTATGTCGAACTCGACACCCTTGACCTCGTTGGTCCCGGCGTCGACGACGTCGATGAGTACGGTCTCCCGGAGATCCAGCTCGCGCAGCTCGATCACGAAGGAGGCCGTGCACTCGTAACCGAGGAACGTGCGCTCACTGCCGTGCTCCACTGCGACGACAGGTTCAGCCTCGAGGTCGACACGGCGGCCTCCGGCGTGACGTGGAGGCGTGCCAGGCCGGGTGCGGCGTCGACGCTCGCCGCTCCGAACACCGACACGCCCCACGGGGTGTCTGTGGACTGGGTTCCCTTCATGCCGGTCATCCAACCAGGCGGGCCGGCTCAGTCGGAGGAAACGGCCCATCCCTCGGCCTCGATGCGTCCGGCGTCGCGAGGTCTGTTCCCGTCGAAGAGCGTGCGGCCGCTGTCCTCCACCCGGACGTCGTCCACGTAGACACCGCGCCCGACGTACAACTGGTCGGTGACGTAGCGCCAGCGCAGCCGGACCTCGGTGCCCCGCCATGCTTCGAGGTCCGCCTCCAGCCGGTGCCAGACGCGTCCCGACCAGCCGGAGGCCGATCCGTCCGGGTGGGACAGCGACTCCCCGGGCCGGTCATCGTGCGTCGGTACGGTGGTGAACGGGACGGGCCGCCATGTGGTCCCGGAGTCCGACGACGCCTCAAGGCGGAGCACGTCCGAAGCCGGCTCGGTGTCCCACCACAACGCGCAGCTCAGCGCCGGGCGGGAGGATACGGGGCGCACCGCGGGCAGTGTGAGCGTCGCGGTGGCGGCGCTCGCCATACCGGAGAACCAGGCGGTACGGCCCCGGGCCGGACGGACGGGCACCGCCCGCGCCATCCGGTTGGCCGCCGCCACCCGCGGAGCACTGCCGGAGCGCCATGTGCGCACCGGATGGACGGAGTTGCCCAGAACGATCAGGAACGAGTCCGTCGTCGGATCGAGGACCAGACTCGTGCCGGTGAATCCGGTGTGGCCCGCCGTGCGCGGGGTGGCCATCGCGCCCATGTACCAGTGCTGGTAGAGCTCGAAGCCCAGGCCGTGCTCATCGCCGGGAAACGCGGTGTTGAAGTCGGTGAACAGCAGCTCCACGGACTCCTCGGACAGGATCCGGGAGGTGCCGTAGCTTCCGCCGTTGAGCAGCGTGCGGGCCAGCACGGCCAGATCCCAGGCGCACGAGAAGACACCCGCGTGGCCGGCGACCCCGCCCAGGCTGTACGCGTTCTCGTCATGGACCTCGCCCCAGACCAGCCCGCGCTCCAGCCCCGACCAGGGCAGCCGGGCGTCCTCGGTGGCCGCGATCTTCGGCTTCCAGGAGGCGGGCGGGTTGTAGCGGGTGCGGTGCATCCCGAGCGGAGCGGTGATCTCGTCGCGGAGCAGGGCGTCCTGAGTGCATCCGGTGATCTTCTCCAGGATCAGCTGCAGCGAGATCAGATTGAGATCGGAGTAGAGATACGCCGTACCGGGAGCCGACGCCGGCACCTCGTCCCAGAGCAGGCGCAGCTTCCCCTCACGGGTCGGCTCCTTGTAGAGCGGGATCCAGGACCGGAAGCCCGAGGTGTGCGTCAGCAGCTGACGGACCGTGATGTCCTGCTTGCCGCCGCCGGCGAAATCGGGGAGGTAGGTCGCGACGGTCGCCTCGAGCTCCAGCGCGCCTCGCTCGATCTGCTGCACGGCGAGGATCGAGGTGAACAGCTTGGACACCGAGGCCAGGTCGAAGACCGTGTCTTCGGCCATCGCGATCTGCTGGCCGGGCGGGAACTCCACCCCGGTGTCGGTCTTCTCGTCGTACGCCGCATAGCGCACCGCGCGGCCGATCGGCCGGTGAAGGGCCACGGTGCCGCCCCGGCCCGCGAGCAGGACCGCACCCGCGTACCAGGGGTGCGCGGGGGAGTCGGCGAGGTACTTCTCCGCATCGGCGACGAGCAGGTCGAGCTGGTCCGGCAGCAGCCCCGCACGTGCGGCCGACCCACGGCGCAGTGTCGGCCGCCCCCTCCCTGATCCCATACCCGTCCCGGTCTCCGATGCTCCGCCGCCCAGCGGCCCCGCGCCCCGCTCGGCACCGGCCGCCGCTCCCGCCGCCCCCGCGAAGGGGATCGGGGCGAGAGTGAACGCCCCGCCCAGCGCCAGTATCCCGCCGCCCAGCCTCCGGCGGCTCATTCCCCGTCCCGACACGTCTCCGGCCATCCGGAACCCCTTCCCCTCACGCCGAAAGCACCCGCGCGAAAGTAACTTTCGAAATCTCGTACGGTCATGAAACTTCCTGCCGAAGCAGAGATTACTGTCACCACTGCCGCCCGAGGGCCCCCTCGCGGAACAAAGAATCTGACGTAACGTCAGGAGATGGAGCCGGTCCACGCCGACACGGGCGTTCCGGGCTCTTGACCCTCGACGGCCGGCCACCCAGGATCGCGCCATGACAGGTGTACGCAGCAGCACAGTGGACGGCGTCCTGACCCGCAGCGCACGGCGCACCCCGGAACGCGCCGCGGTGCGGTACGCCGAGCGGTCCTGGACCTACGCGGCCCTGGACGAGGCGGTCAGTACAGCGGCTGCCGTGCTGACCACCGCGCACGGACTCCGCCCCGGCGACCGGGTGGCCTCCTACGCCCACAACTCGGACGTGTACCTGATCGCCTATCTGGCCTGCGCCCGTGCCGGGCTGGTCCATGTGCCGGTCAACCAGAACCTGACCGGCGAGGACCTGGCGTACATCCTCCGCCAGTCCGGCAGCGCACTCGTCCTCACCGACCCCGGACTGGCCCCGCGCGTCCCGGCGGGCCACGACGTACGGCCGCTACGCGACGCGCCGGGCTCCCTCCTTGGCGAGCTGGACACCCCGCGCGCCTTCACCCCCGCACGCGAACCCGGCGCCGACGACCTGGTGCAACTGCTCTACACCTCCGGCACGACCGCCCAGCCCAAGGGCGCGATGATGACGCACGGCGCACTGGTCCACGAGTACGTCAGTGCCGTCACCGCCCTGGACCTGCGCGCCACGGACCGGCCGGTGCACTCACTGCCCCTCTACCACTCCGCGCAGATGCATGTGTTCCTGCTGCCATATCTCGCCGTGGGCGCCGAGAACACCATCCTCGACGCCCCGGACGCCGGCCGGATCTTCGATTTGGTCGAAGCTGGTCAGGCTGACAGCCTCTTCGCGCCGCCGACCGTCTGGATCGGACTCGCCAACCATCCGGAGTTCGCCACCCGCGAGCTCGGAGCGCTCCGCAAGGCGTACTACGGCGCATCCGTCATGCCCGTGCCCGTCCTGGAGCGCCTGCGCGAGCAACTGCCGGAGCTGGCGTTCTACAACTGCTTCGGGCAGAGCGAGATCGGCCCCCTCGCCACCGTCCTCGGACCCGACGAGCACGAAGGGCGGATGGACTCCTGCGGGCGACCCGTGCTCTTCGTCGAGGCGAAGGTGGTCGACGAGGACGGCCAGGAGGTGCCTGACGGCACGGCAGGTGAGGTGGTCTACCGCTCTCCTCAGCTGTGCCAGGGTTACTGGAACAAACCGGAGGAGAGCGCAGAGGCCTTCCGCGACGGATGGTTCCACTCCGGTGACCTCGCCGTGCGCGACCCGGAAGGCTACTTCACGGTCGTCGACCGGGTGAAGGACGTCATCAACTCGGGAGGTGTGCTCGTCGCCTCCCGGCAGGTGGAAGATGCCCTCTACACGCACCCCGCGGTGGCCGAGGCCGCCGTGGTGGGGCTGCCCGACGCGCGCTGGATCGAGGCCGTCACCGCGATCGTGGTGCTCCGGGGCGAAACCTCGGAATCGGAACTGATCGAGCACACCCGCTCGGCACTCGCCCATTTCAAAGCACCGAAGAGGGTCCTCTTCGTCGGCGAACTCCCACGCAACGCCAGCGGCAAGATCCTGAAGAGGGAGCTGCGGGACCGTTTCTCGGAGAAGGACGCCGCAGCGGCTCCGCCGCCGGCGGGTACGAGGGAGGACCGGCTCCCTTCGTAGGCTGAGACCTTCACGTGAGGGACAGGAGAGTGGCGTGGCCGGGACGACGGTGGCCGAGGTGATGGCCGAGCTCGCCGAGCTCGAGGACTCGAAGACACGCGAGGTGAACGAGAGACACGGCGACGATCACGGTGTGAACCTCGGCAAGCTGCGCGCGCTCGCGAAGCGGCTGAAGACGCAGCAGGAACTCGCATGCCGGCTCTGGGAGACGGATGACACCGCGGCGAGGCTGCTGGCGCTCCTGATCTGCCGCCCGAAGGCGTTCGGGCGTGACGAACTGGACGCCATGCTGCGCCAGGCGCGCACACCCAAGGTGCACGGCTGGCTCGTGAACTACGTGGTGAAGAAGAACCCGCACGCCGAAGAGCTGCGTCTGGCCTGGTCCGCCGATCCGGACCCGGTGGTCGCCAGTGCCGGGTGGGCGCTGACCACCGAACGTGTGGCGAAGAAGCCCGAGGGGCTCGACCTCGCGGGACTGCTCGACGTCATCGAGGCACGGATGCAAGGCGCCCCGCCCCGCCTGCAGTGGGCGATGAACCACTGCCTGGCGCAGATCGGGATCGAACACGCCGATCACCGAGCCCGTGCGATGGACATCGGTGAGCGCCTGGAGGTGCTCAAGGACTACCCGACCTCTCCGGGCTGCACCTCTCCGTACGCGCCCGTCTGGATCACCGAGATGGTGAGCCGTCGGCAGGGCGGGCCCGCGGTCCGACCGGCGGCAGCGGCCCCTTCCCGCGGAGCCGCGGAGCCATCGGCCGAGAGTGCGTCTTAGCCCGTTCGCCGTCCCGGGTGTGATCCCCTTTCAGCTCTCCTCCCGAATCCGGTGACCTGCGGAAACGGTCGTCCGTCCGCCGACCCCGGAGCCTGGCCGGGTGACGTGTGCGGCAGGACCTCCTGTTGCGCGGGTGACGGGCTGTCGGTTGCCTCGGAAGCGGAACACAGCAGAGGTGCCGCGCAGACCGGCCGGACCCTGCTCCCGTTGGAGGATCCACATGCGCAACACACGCATCGGCGCGGGTATCTGTCTGGCCGTCGGCTCTCTCGCACTCGCGGCCCCGGCCGCCGGAGCGGCGGCCGACCCCTCAGGTGAAAAGACCATTCGCATCAGCCCGGCGAAGGCCTCACCAGGCTCAGAGGTCACCGTCGTCACCAGAGCCTGCGGCAAGGAGACCTACGGCAAGGGCACGTCGGAGGCAGGAGGGGCCTTTCACCTCTTCGAGGGTGACCGGGCGGGGGTGCTGGTCGGCGTGTTCGACATCCCGGCGGGGACCCGGCCGGGCACCGACACCGTCACCGTGAAGTGCCCGCCCCGGACCAGGATCACGGACACCTACCAGATCTCCGACCGCGCACCGACCGGCGGGGTCGACGCCGGCTTCGGAGCGCCCACCGACCAGAACGCGCAGCTCGCCGCCGGCAGTGTGCTGCTCGCCGCGGCGGCGGCCGGGGGAGTGGTCAGGATGCGCCGCCGGACCGCCGCGGCGCGCCCCTGACCGCACGGCTCACGTCCGCGGGCCGGGAAGCCGTACGCTCCCGGCCCGCGGTACCCCCCACCCACCCGCTGCGAAGCAGAGGCACGCGATGGAATCCGGGAGTACCAACAGCACGACACCGCCGTCGTTCCCAGCGGTGAAGCACCTCGTCTGGGCCCTGGTGGCGGGTACGGCCCTGGTGATCAGCGGAATGGGCGACGACCGCCCGCCCCAGCCACCGGCGGCCGGGACAGCCGCTCCCGCCGCCGCGCCGTTTGCCACGTCGGCCCCGTCCACCGCCCGCCCCACGAGGCCCGCGCAGGCTCTCGCCTACCTGGCCCCGGAACGGCCCGTGCCCCGGCCGCCCTCCTACATGCGCCGCCCCGCCATGGCACCGGCGCCTCCGGCTCCGTCGGTCGCCCGCCCGGGCCCACTGGCCCCCATGCCGGTGAGCCCGCCGGATCAAGCCCCCGCCCGTCCGGCCTCCACGAGCCCGGCGGCCGGCGGCGGCGCCTCCGCCCCGTCCCCCTCCGTACAGCCGCTTCCGCCCGCGACTCCGCTCCGGCTTCGGATCCCGGTTCTCGAGGTGGACGCGCCCATGATGAAGCTCGCGCTGAACACGGCGGGAGCGCTGGAGCCTCCGCCCGACAACAACCCCGTACTCGCCGGCTGGTACGCGGGCGGGACGGTGCCCGGCGCCGTTGGCACGGCCGTCGCGGCCGGGCATGTGGACACCCGTCTCGGGCCCGGCGTCTTCCACAAGCTGGGATCCGTGCGCAAGGGCGCCACCATCGAGGTCGTCCGGGCAGACCGGCGCACGGCCGTGTTCACCGTCTACGCCGTCGCGGTATACAACAAGACGAACTTCCCGGACGACAGGGTCTACGGCCCCTCCGACCGGCCCGAACTACGGGTGATCACCTGCGGGGGCGCCTACAACAAGAAGACGGGCTACCAGGACAACGTCGTGGTCTTCGCCTCCATGACCGCCTCGCGCTGAACACCCCGGGCCGCACCGTGCCCCCGGCGACCTCGCTCAACCGGCGGCCGCCCACAACCATCCATAGCGGCCCCTCAGCGGGCCTCCCTCAGGTCGACGATCCGCTTCATCTTGCCGACCGACCGCTCCAGCGTCTCCGGATCGACGATCTCCACCCCGACGCTCACGCCGACCCCGTCCTTCACCGCCGCCGCGATGGACCGGGCGGCCTCCTCGCGCTCGGCCGTCGAGGCGCCGGCCCGTGCCTCCGCCCGTACGGTCAGCGCGTCCATCCGCCCCTGCCGGGTCAGTCGCAGCTGGAAGTGCGGAGCCACTCCCGGAGTCCGCAGCACGATCTCCTCGATCTGTGTGGGAAAGAGATTCACCCCGCGAAGGATCACCATGTCGTCACTGCGACCGGTGATCTTCTCCATCCGGCGGAAGACACGGGCCGTCCCCGGCAGCAGCCGCGTCAGGTCACGGGTGCGGTAGCGGATCACCGGCATGGCCTCCTTGGTGAGCGAGGTGAAGACCAGCTCGCCCTCCTCCCCGTCCGGCAGTACCTCACCGGTGAACGGGTCGACGACCTCCGGATAGAAGTGGTCCTCCCAGATGTGCAGCCCGTCCTTGGTCTCGACGCACTCCTGAGCCACCCCGGGGCCCATCACCTCCGACAGCCCGTAGATGTCGACGGCGTCGATGGCGAACCGCTCCTCGATCTCGCCGCGCATCTGCTCGGTCCACGGCTCGGCGCCGAAGATGCCCACCTTCAGCGATGTCGCCCTGGGATCGACTCCCTGGCGTTCGAACTCGTCCAGCAGGGTCAGCATGTACGAGGGCGTGATCATGATGATCTCCGGCCGGAAGTCCTGGATCAGCTGCACCTGACGCGCCGTCATGCCCCCGGACGCCGGAATGACGGTGCAGCCGAGGCGCTCCGCCCCGTAATGCGCTCCCAGACCGCCGGTGAACAGGCCGTATCCGTAGGCCACGTGGGCTTTGTGGCCCGGCCGCCCGCCCGCCGCCCTGATCGACCGGGCGACCACGTCCGCCCACGTGTCCAGGTCGCGCTCCGTGTACCCGACCACCGTGGGCCGGCCGGTCGTGCCGCTGGACGCGTGGATCCGCCGCACCCGGTCCTCGGGAACGGCGAACATCCCGAACGGGTAGTTGTCGCGGAGGTCGGCCTTGACGGTGAACGGGAAGCGGGAGAGATCGGCGAGCGTGCGGCAGTCCTCGGGGCGCAGCCCTGCTCTGTCGAACGCCGCGCGGTAGAAGGCGACGTTCTCGTAGGCGTGCCGCAGCGTGGCCCGGAGCCGCTCCAGCTGCAGGGACTCGAGCTCGTCGCGGCCGAGCCGCTCACCGGCGTCGAGCAGCGCGGTCATACGGATCATCCCCTCGCCCACCGGCGACCGACCATTCGGTCGCCTCCTGGGAGCAGTAATTCAGGAGGTGGGGGGTTCTGGCAAGGGGTGCGGGCCGCCTGTGGACAACTCCTGGTCAGAAGCCCAGCTCGGTGAGCCCGGGGTGATCGTCCGGCCGCCGTCCGGGCGTCCAGCGGAACCGGCGCCCGGACTCCTCGATCGGGACGTCGTTGATCGACGCGTGGCGTACCCGCATGAGTCCGTCACTGTCGAATTCCCAGTTCTCGTTGCCGAAGGACCGGTACCAGCGGCCCCCGTCGTCGTGCCACTCGTAGGCGAAACGCACGGCGATCCGGCTGCCGTCATGCGCCCACAGTTCCTTGACGAGGCGGTAGTCCAGCTCCCGGGCCCACTTCCGTGTCAGAAAGCCGATGATCTCCTGCCGTCCGGTCACCCACTCGGCGCGATTGCGCCAGCGGGAGTCCGGTGTATAGGCGAGCGCCACCTTCTCCGGGTCCCGGGTGTTCCAGGCGTCCTCGGCGCGGCGGACCTTTGCGGCCGCGGACTCCTGCGTGAACGGCGGAACGAGCGGCTGTGCGTTCATACGACTCTCCCGGACATGGGGAGAACGTTCGTTCTCCCCATGGTGCCGTACTGTAGGAGAACGTGCGTTCTCCCGCAAGGCCGCCGACAGGGCGGACACGCACACGGGGCACCCCGTGCACGCACATACGGCGACGGAGGGAATCACGGTGGATCCCGCACAAGCTCGGTCCGCGGCGTTGGAAGCCGCCGAGGATCTCTTCTACGCCCGCGGCATCCAAGTGGTCTCCATGGACGAGATCCGCGCCGCCTCGGGCGTCTCGCTCAAGCGCCTGTACGCGCTCTTCCCCTCCAAGTCCGCGCTTGTCCGTGCCTGCCTCGAAGCCAGGGACACCCGGTGGCGCGCACAACTGGCCGCATACGTGGACAGCCGCCCGGGCCCGCCCCGGGACCGGGTCCTCGCGGTCTTCGACTGGCTGCACCTGTGGTTCTCCGAGCCCGGCTTCCGCGGCTGCGCCTTCACCAACAGCTTCGGCGAGATCGGTGCGACGGACGCCTCCGTCGCCGGCATCGCGCGCCTCCACAAGGAAGCCTTCCGTGCCTACGTCACCAGCCTGGTCGTGGCCGCGGGAGAGCCCGAGGAATCCGCCGTCGCCTACGTGCTGCTCGCCGAAGGCGCGATCGTCACCGCGGCAGTCTCCGGAACGCCCGAGCCCGCACACCAGGCCCGGAGGGCGGCCGCACGGCTCCTGTCGGATGCCGCCGTCACCTGATTCGCTCTGGGCGTACGCACCTGCAACGGGACGCCCGCACTGTTTGGATGACTGCCATGCCGATCTTCAGCACGTACGACGGAACCGGACTCGCCTACCACCTGGTGGGCGAGGGTGAACCGCTGATCTGCCTGCCGGGCGGACCCATGCGGGCGGCCCGCTATCTCGGCGACCTCGGTGGCCTGTCCCGGGTGCGGCAGCTGGTGCTGCTGGATCTGCGGGGCACCGGGGAATCCGCCGTCCCGGACGATCCCTCGACCTACCGGATCGACCGTCTCGTCGAGGACGTAGAGGCACTCCGCGCGCACCTCGGCCTCGAACAGGCCGATGTGCTGGGCCACTCCGCCTCCGGTGAACTCGCAGCGCTCTACGCCGCGAAGTACCCCCGGCGACTGCGCTCCCTCACGCTCATCACGCCCGGGACGAGCACCCTGGGCCTTCCCGCCACCGACCAGGACCGGCGCGACGCCGCAGCGCTGCGCGCCCACGAGCCCTGGTACGCCGAGGCCAGGGCCGCGCTGGACGAGATCCAGGCCGGACGCGCCACGCCCGAGGCGTGGGCGGGGATCCGGCCGTTCATGTACGGGCGCTGGGACGCCGCGGCCCAGGCCCATGCCGCCGAATCCCCCGCGCAGCGGAACGCCCTGGCCGGGGCGCTCTACTACCCGGAGGGCGGCCTCGAGACCGACGCCGCGGTCGCCGCACTCCGCGAGCTGCCGGCGCCCGTGCTCGTCCTCGCGGGGGAGTACGACGGAGGCCCCAGCCCCGACCGCGCGGCGGAACTCGCCGCGCTCTTCCCCCACTCGGAGTTCGTCGTCCAGCGGGGCGCCGGCCACTTTCCGTGGATGGACGACCCCGGTGCCTTCGTCCGCGCCGTCACGGCCTTCCTCGAGCCCGACGTCAGCAGTGTGCAGGCGGGCGGGATCCGGCTCGCGTACCGCACCTGGGGCGACCCCTCGGCCCCGGCCGTCGTCCTCGCCCACGGGCGGGGCGGGAGCAGCCTGGACTGGACGGGCATCGCCGAACAGCTCGCTGCACGCCACCGGGTATACGCACTCGACTTCCGGGGCCACGGCCTCAGCGACTGGCCGGGCCGCTACTCCTTCGAATTCTTCCGTGACGACCTGCACGCCTTCCTGGAGGCCCGCAATCTCTCCGGTGCCACGGTGATCGGGCACTCGATGGGCGGAGCGGCGGTCCTGCTGCTGGCCGAGCGGCACCCGGAACTGGTCGGGGCCCTGGTCGTCGAGGACGCCCCGCCCCTGCTCCCGCTCGACCCGCCCCGTGCGCCTCCCGAACGGCCGCCGGGCGAGCTCGGCTTCGACTGGCAGGTCGTACCGTCCATCGACGCCCAGCTCAACGCCCCTGACCCGGCCGCACGGGAGTGCCTGGGCGAGATCACCGCCCCGGCACTCGTCGTCGGAGGGTCCCGCAGCCATGTCGACCAGGGGCAACTGGCCTGGATGGCAGAGCAGATACCCGGAGGACGGTTCGCCTCCGTCGACGCCGGCCACTTGGTGCACGCCGACAATCCAAAGGCGTTCATCGAGGCCCTCAGGTCATTCGGCGTCGGCTGACGGGCCCCACGGGGCCCGCCGGCCGCACCTCCCGCCGCGTCAGCCGCGGTGGAGCAGAGTCACCATGACCTCGTACAGCGTCGCCTCAGGGTCCGCCGCCGCGCCGTGCGAACGCCAGGCCACGAAGCCGTCGGGCCGCACCAGCACGGCGCCTTCGGCGGACGTTCCATGGGCGGCGGCCCAGTCGGCCCCCTCCTCGGACTGCAGGTCGGCGCCCGGGACGGCGCCGACCCCGAAGGCCTCCAGCGGGACCGACAGACGCTTGGCCACCTGCTCCGCCGCCGTACGCCAGTCCGGATACCTGGCATCGCACAGCAGCACGAACGACTTCTCGTAGAGATCCAGCGTCGACACACGCCCGCCGTCCCGCCGCAGCCACATGTGCGGTGCCCTGGTGCCGGGTTCACCCGTCAGGCTCATGCCTTCGGGCACCACCGGAAGGCCGGGGTCGACGTCCAGCACGGCGCCGCGCACATAGCGGTAGCCGAGTGCGACCGTGAGCATGCCGCCCTTGCGGCCGCCGCCGCCCGGGCCGGGTGATCCGGCGTACCCCGGGTGGCTGTGCTCTCCCGAACGGGCCGACGCACGCGCACTCGTGGCCTTCGCCACGGGCAGCCGCTCCGCCTCGTACGTCTGGAGGAGCCCCGGCCCCGCCGCCTCATCGAGCACGGCAGCCAGCTTCCACGCCAGGTTGTGCGCGTCCTGGATACCGGTGTTGGAGCCGAACGCCCCGGTGGGGGACATCTCGTGCGCCGAGTCCCCGGCCAGGAAGACCCGGCCGGAACCGTACCGCTCGGCGACCCGCTCGGCGGCGTGCCACGGCGCCTTGCCCGTGATCTCGACGTCCAGGTCCGGCGCACCGACCGCCCTGCGGATGTGCTCCGCGCACCGCTCGTCGGTGAAGTCTTCCAGCGTCTCGCCCCGCTCGGGCTGCCACGGCGCGTGGAACACCCACTGCTCCTCGTTGTCCACGGGCAGCAGCGCCCCGTCCGCGTCCGGGGTGGTCAGGTAGCAGACGATGAAGCGCCGGTCGCCCACCACGGAGGCGAGCCGCCGCGAGCGGAACGTGATGCTCACGTTGTGGAAGAGGTCCCCGGGTCCCGTCCGGCCGATGCCCAGCTGCTCCCGGATCGGACTGCGGGGCCCGTCGGCCGCGACGAGATAGTCGGCGCGCACCGTGGTGTGCTCCCCGGTCTCCCGGCCCTTGACCACGGCGGTGACCCCGTCCGCGTCCTGCTCGAAGCTGAGCAGTTCGGTGGAGAACCGCAGCTCGCTGCCCTGCGCCCGGGCATGGGACACCAGCACCGGCTCCAGGTCGTTCTGGCTGCACAGGCACCAGCCGCTCGGGCTGAACCTGGCGATCCCGCCGCCCGGGTCGATCTCCTTGAACAGCCACTCCTGGTCGTCGCCGGTGAGCGACCCTGCCTGAAGGATTCCGTGATTGTCCGCCAGCACGGATGCGGCGTCCCGGATCAGCTGCTCCGCCCCCGCGGTCCGGAACACCTCCATCGTCCGGACGTTGTTCCCCCGCCCTCGCGGGTGGGTCGAGGTGCTGCTGTGTTTCTCCACCAGCAGGTGGCGGACACCGAGCCGGCTCAGGAAGAGGGAGGCGGACAGGCCCACCAGGGAGCCGCCCACGATGAGGACCGGTACGCGGAGGTCGACGTTCTCGTTCATCAGTTGCTCCAGCTCACGTGACGGATGCAGTGTCCATGCCCTCGCGGGAGGCCTTCGGCCGGGCTTCGGCCGACGCCTCACCTGAACGGTTCATAAATCTCGCGCCGCTCGTACCAGCGTTCCACGATCAGTCGCGGGAGCGATGCTCGCGATGTGGGGGTGGACTTCATGCCGACGGGCGACCTGCGCCGCTTCCACCGAAACCGACGGATGACGAGAGGCCACGGGACGTGGCCGCCGCGCCGTCTCGAAGGAGAGCGAAAGATGACAACCCTCTCGGAACGGATATCTCAGTCCGCCTTCGACGGTTCGAGGCTCCGGGTCATACTGCTGCTGGACCTGCACGACGGCGCCCAGAACCAGTTCCTCGAGGCGTACGAACACATGCGCAACCAGGTGGCCTCGATCCCCGGACACATCAGCGACCAGCTGTGCCAGTCCATCGAGAACCCCTCGCAGTGGCTCATCACCAGTGAGTGGGAGAGCGCGCCGCCCTTCCTCGCCTGGGTGAACAGCGAGGAGCACGTGGCGACGGTGCAGCCCCTGCACAGCTGCGTACGCGACACACGCTCCCTGCGCTTCAGCGTGCTGCGGGAGACCGGTGCCGCGTTCGAGGGCACACCCGAGTCCGCCAAGGGCCGCCTCCAGGCCGCGCCGCGACTGGGCGACGGCGTCGTACGCCACGCGCTCACCTTCACGGTGAAGCCGGGATCGGAGGAGATGGTCGCCAAGATCCTCGCCGACTACGACTCCCCACAGTCCCGCGTCGACGAGAACACCCGGCTGCGCCGTACCTCGCTCTTCATGCACGGAAACCGTGTCGTGCGGGCGGTCGAGGTCGAGGGCGACCTCATGGCGGCTCTGCGCCACGTCTCCCGCCAGCCCGAGGTCAGGGCCGTCGAGGAGGCCATCAACCCGTACCTGGAGCAGGACCGCGACCTCAGCGACCCCGACTCCGCCCGGATGTTCTTCACCAGGGCCGCGCTCCCCACCGTCCACCACGTGACAGCGGGCCGGCACGCCCCCGAGGGCGTCCAGCGGCACTCGCTGTTCTACCAGGCCAAGGAAGGCTGCGGCATGGCACTGGCCCGGCTGCTCGCCGGCCAGGACGAGGAAGCGGCGAACGACGCGTCGAGCCCCATCGAGAGCAGCACAATCTTCCAGCGCGACGACATCGTGGTGCGGCTTCTCGAGGTGAGCGGCCCGCTCGACGCCCATCCCTCACAGGCACTCGGCATCGGCGGCCACCGCAAGGCGGCCATGCTCGACCGGCTGCTCGACGGCGGTGCGAACGGCATGCCGACGACCGACCAGGAGGCCGCGCGCTTCCTCGCGCAGGCCGAGATGAACCTGATCACCGACCGTCGGGCCACCGAGTCCTGACGCGTCACCGGCAGCGGGGGCCACCCCCTGCTGCCGTCACACCGCACAACGTGCCTGGAGGAGAACAGCCATGACCACCCACCGGCCTCGCATCGTGGACCTCAGCGAGACTCAGCCCAACCGCAGGCGCGGAGGCGACCTGCGCGCCATGCTCACACCCACGGCGGTGGGCGCCACCAGCGGCTTCATGGGGCTGGCCATCGTCGCCCCGGGAGACCGGATCGGCGAGCACTACCACCCGTACTCCGAGGAATTCGTGTACGTCGTGGACGGGCTCCTCGAAGTGGACCTGGACGGCGAATCACACCCGATGCGGCCCGACCAGGGCCTGCTGATCCCGCCGCACGTCCGTCACCGCTTCCGCAACGTGGGTGACGTGGAGGCGCGCATGGTCTTCCACCTCGGCCCGCTCGCCCCCCGGCCCGAACTCGGGCACGTGGACACCGAGGTCACGGAGACCGCGGACCCCAGTGACGGCTACGCGCCGCCAGAACGAACGGGGGCGGCCTCATGACCCGGCGCGTGGCCGTCACCGGGGTCGGCGTCGTCGCGCCCGGTGGCATCGGAGCCCCGGCGTTCTGGGACCTGCTCGCCAACGGCCGTACCGCGACACGCGGGATCACACTGTTCGACCCGGCGGAGTTCCGATCGCGCATCGCCGCCGAGTGCGACTTCGATCCCGTCGCCCACGGTCTGGACGCGGACCTGATCGCCCGCTCGGACCGGTACATCCAGTTCGCCCTGGTGGCGGCCCGGGAGGCGCTGGGCGACGCCGGACTGGACCTCGAGAAGGAGGACCCCTGGCGTATCGGGGTCTCCCTCGGGACCGCGGTCGGCGGCACCACGCGCCTGGAGCACGACTACGTCGCGGTCAGCGGCAGCGGTGCGCGCTGGGACGTCGACCACCGGCCGGCGGGCGCCCACCTGGAGCGCGCGTTCGCGCCCAGCACCCTCGCCTCCGCGGTCGCGGAGGAGGTCGGCGCGCACGGGCCCGTGCAGACGGTCTCGACCGGTTGCACCTCCGGCCTCGACGCGATCGGGTACGCCTTCCACTCCGTCGAGGAAGGCCGCGTGGACATCTGTGTCGCCGGAGCGTCCGACACACCGATCACCCCCATCACGGTGGCGTGCTTCGACGCGATCAAGGCGACCTCGGCGAACAACGACGACCCGGAGCACGCCTCCAGGCCGTTCGACGCCCACAGGGACGGCTTCGTCATGGGCGAGGGCGGCGCCGTCCTCATCCTCGAGGAACTGGAGCACGCCCGCGCCCGCGGCGCGACCGTCTACTGCGAGATATCGGGCTACGCCACATTCGGCAACGCCTACCACATGACCGGGCTGACCACCGAGGGACTGGAGATGGCCGAGGCCATCAACACCGCCCTCGCGCACGCCCGGCTCGACGGATCGCAGGTCGACTACGTCAACGCGCACGGCTCGGGCACCAAGCAGAACGACCGGCACGAGACGGCAGCGGTGAAGCGGGCCCTGGGCGCGCACGCGTACAAGGTTCCGATGAGCTCCATCAAGTCGATGGTCGGCCACTCCCTCGGCGCCATCGGCGCGATCGAGATCGCCGCGTGCGTCCTGGCCCTCAAGCACCAGACGGTGCCGCCGACGGCCAACTACGAGACCGCGGACCCCGAGTGCGATCTCGACTACGTACCCCGCACCGCGCGGCCCCTCAAGCTGCGCAGCGTGCTCTCGGTCGGCAGCGGCTTCGGCGGATTCCAGTCCGCCGTAGCCATGACCAGATCAGGCGGGAGGACCCCATGAACACCCCGGCACACCGCCGCTCCGTCATCACGGGGATCGGTGTCGTCGCCCCCAACGGGACCGGCGCCGGTGCTTTCTGGAAGCAGACCCAGGAAGGGGTCAGCGTCCTTGACCTGGTGTCCCGCGAGGGCTGCGAGAACCTCCCGCTGCGCGTCGCGGGCGAGGTCAGGGACTTCGACCCGGTCGCCTTCATCGAGGAGCGCTTCCTCGTCCAGACCGACCGCTTCACGCACTACGCGATGGCCGCGGCCGATCTCGCGCTGGCCGACGCGCGGCTCGGACGCGCGGACTACGAGGGCGCGCCGTTCAAGGTGGGCGTGGTCACCGCCGCCGGTTCCGGCGGAGGCGAGTTCGGCCAGCGCGAGCTGCAACGGCTGTGGGGCGAGGGCTCCCGGTTCGTCGGCCCGTACCAGTCCATCGCCTGGTTCTACGCGGCCAGCACCGGCCAGATCTCGATCCGCGGCGGCTTCAAGGGGCCGTGCGCCGTCGTCGCCAGCGACGAGGCCGGCGGCCTGGACGCGCTCATGCACGCCGCGCGGTCCATCCGGCGGGGAACGGACGCCGTCGTGGTCGGCGCGGCCGAGGCACCCCTCGCGCCGTACTCGGTGGTCTGCCAGCTCGGCTACGAGGACCTCAGCCTCTGCGACGACCCCACCCGCGCCTACCGGCCGTTCACCGCGGACGCCTGTGGATTCGTGCCCGCCGAGGGCGGCGCCATGCTGGTGGTCGAGGCGGAGACGACGGCCCGCGAACGCGGCGCGAAGGTCCGGGCCGAACTGGCCGGCCACGCCGCGACCTTCACCGGCGCGGCTCGCTGGGAGGAGTCCCGAGCTGGACTGGCCCGGGCGATCGAAGGCGCGCTCCGCGAGGCGGACTGCGCGCCGGATGAGATCGACGTCGTGTTCGCCGACGCGCTCGGCGTGCCTGCGGCGGACCGGGCCGAGGCACTCGCCATCGCCGATGCCCTGGGCGCGCACGGACGCCGGGTCCCGGTGACCGCGCCCAAGACCGGCACCGGCCGCGCCTACTGCGGCGCACCCGTGCTCGACACCTCCGCCGCGGTACTCGCCATGGAACACGGCATGGTCCCGCCGACGCCCAACGTCTTCGACGTGTGTCACGACCTGGACGTGGTCACCGGGCGCGCCCGTCCCGCCGAACTGCGCACCGCGCTCGTCCTGAGCCGCGGGCTGATGGGCTCGAACTCGGCCCTGGTGCTGCGCCGCCCCACCGACACCTCGCTCTGAGAAGGAGTAGCCCCTCATGACCGCTCAGCTGACGTACGAAGAACTGGCCGCGCTGATGAAGAGCGGCGCCGGCCTGACGGTCGACCCGTCGGAGATGGCGAGCCGCCCCGGCTCCGCCTTCGAAGCGTACGGCCTGGACTCGCTCGGCCTGCTCGGCATCGTGGCCGCGCTGGAGAACCGGTACGGCCACCCGCTGCCGGTCGACGCCGACCGGTGCAAGACGCCCGGCGAGTTCCTCGACCTCGTGAACAACTCTCTCGTGACAGGAGCCTGACATGACTGGACACACCGAGAACGACATCACCATCGCCGCCCCGCTGGACCTCGTCTGGGACATGACGAACGATCTCGAGAACTGGCCGCAGCTGTTCAGCGAGTACGCGTCCGTCGAGGTGATGAAGCGGGAGGGCCAGAAGACGACCTTCCGCCTCACCATGCACCCCGACGACAACGGCAAGGTCTGGAGCTGGGTCTCCGAGCGCACCACGGACCGCCAGGGACGCAACGTACGTGCCCGGCGCGTCGAGACCGGACCGTTCCAGCACATGGACATCCGGTGGGAGTACTCGGAGGTCCCGGGCGGCACGCGCATGCTGTGGCGCCAGGACTTCGCGATGCGCCCCGACGCACCGGTCGACGACGCGTGGATGACCGACAACATCAACCGCAACTCGCGCGTCCAGCTGGAGCTCATCCGCGACAAGATCGAGCAGCGCGACCGCGAGCGGCGCTCCGCCTCGGTCCCCGCCAACTGATGTCCCGAAAGGCAGCCAGATGCACCACGCACTGATCGTCGCCCGGATGGCGCCGAAGTCCGCGCCGGACATCGCGAAGCTGTTCGCGGCCTCGGACAACACCGAGCTGCCGCACCTCGTCGGCGTCAACAGGCGCACCCTGTTCCAGTTCGGCGACGTGTATCTCCACCTGATCGAATCCGAACGGCCCCCCGGCCCGGAGATCGCCAAGGTGACGGAGCACCCGGAGTTCAAGGCCATCAGCGACCGGCTGACCGCCTTCGTGAGCCCGTACGACCCGGAGACCTGGCGCGGTCCGAAGGACGCGATGGCGCAGCAGTTCTACCGGTGGCAGAGCGACGGATCCGCCTGACACACAGATGACCGCCCCGGGTCCGGCACTCAGGTGCCGGACCCGGGGCGGCTCCGCGTGTGCCCCGCGCTACGGCACGACGCATTCGAAGGCGTGCAGATACGCGTTGACCGGGTGGACCTCGCCGACCCGCAGGCCGGCGTCGGACATCCGCCCGACCAGGCTCTCCCGGGTGTGCTTGGCACCCCCGACGTTGAGCAGGAGCAGCAGGTCCATGGCGGTGGTGAACCTCATCGACGGGGTGTCGTCCACGAGATTCTCGATGATCACCACGCGGGCGCCGGAGCGGGCCGCGGCAACCACGTTCCGCAGGGTCCTGCGGGTGCTCTCGTCGTCCCATTCGAGGATGTTCTTGATGATGTACAGGTCCACCTCGAACGGGATGTCCTCACGGCAGTCGCCGGGCACGATCCGTACGCGGTCCGCGAGGCGGCCGCCGTCCCGCAGCCTGGCGTCCGCACGGGCCACGACACCCGGCAGGTCCAGGAGCGTTCCCTGGACCGAGGGGTGCTTCTCCAGCAGACTCGCGAGAACATGTCCCTGGCCGCCGCCGATGTCGGCGACCGAGGACACCCCGGTGAGGTCCAGGAGGTCGGCGACATCCTGCGCCGACTGCACGCTGGAGGTGGTCATCGCCCGGTTGAACACCTGCGCGGACTCGCCCGCGTCCTGGTGGAGATATTCGAAGAAGCCCTTGCCGAACGTCTCGGGGAAGACACTCGTGCCGGAGCGCACCGCGTCGTCGAGCCGCGGCCAGACCTCCCAGGTCCAGGGTTCGGTACACCACAGGGAGATGTAACGCAGGCTGTTCGGGTCGTCCTCGCGCAGCAGCCGGGACATCTCGGTGTGGACGAACTTCCCGTCCGCCGCCTCCTCGAAGATCCCGTAGCAGCACAGTGCGCGCAGCAGCCGGCGCAGAGGTACGGGCTCGGCGTCCACGATCAGGGCGAGCTCGGCCGCCGATGCCGGTGCCTCGCCCAGCGCGTCGGCCACACGCAGCCTCGCCGCCGCGCGCACGGCCGCGGCGCAGGCGGCCCCGAACGCGAGCTCACGGAGCCGCATGGACGGCGGTGGGTTCTGGGCGGCGGAGACCGGGGGCGCGGTGAGAGGGGCCGCGACGGGGGCGGTGTCGGGGGTGGGACTCACGGTGGTCATACCGTCTCGTTTCTCCTTGTGCGGCGGTGGGCCGTCATCCGGCACACATCCCGGCCGGGACGGACGTCCCGCACGTGTTGCTGACGAAGGTGTTGCCGGTACCCGAGGTGTCGCGGTTGGCGAGGTCGGCCGGCTTGTTGCCCTGCACGAGGTTGCGGCTGATGGTGTTGTCGGTGTTGAGCGCGCCCACGAAGCTCTTGAAGAGCAGGATGCCGCCGGAGAGCGGGGTCGAGCCGACGTTGTCGCGGATGACGTTGGAACGTACGGTCGTGGCCTCGCTGCCGGTGAGGACGATGCCGGAACCCTGGATCGCGGACAGACGCGGGGTGGCCGGACAGAACTTGTTGTTCTTGACGATCCGGTTGCCGCTGATGGTCATCGCCCCCGCCGCGGGCTTGGACTCGTCGCCCACGACGAAGACCCCGCTGCAGTTGCCCGTCAGGGTGTTGCCGTCGATGACGAGGTTCCTCACCCGGCGGGCGGTGACGCCGATGCGGTTCCCGCTCACGGAGTTGTCGACGACCAGGGTCCCGCCGGTGTCGGTCGCTCCGCCCTCCTCGCTGACCGAGTTGGCGACGAAGATGCCCGCGTCGCCGTTGCCGGTGGCGGTGTTGTGCCGGAAGTCACCGCGGGTGGAATGCTCCTGGGCGATGCCCCAGGTGCCGTTCTTGCCGGCTGCCACCCTGCGGACGGAGAGCCCGTCGGTCCAGGACGCCCAGATACCGCTCTTGGTGAAGCCGGAGACGGTCAGTGAACGGATGCGGACATCGTCGACCGTGCGGCTCTTCGTCCCGATGACGCAGATGCCGTTCCCGCCCGCGGCACAGGCGTTGGCGGCCTTGACCTTCTTGGCGGTCTTGGCTCCCTTCGCGGCCGGCGGGGCGATCACCGTCCGCTCACCGGTGCCGCGCAGGGTCAGGCCGGGCTTGCTGATCAGGACGCTCTCGCGGTAGGTGCCGGCCAGGACGACGACGGTGTCTCCGGGCCGGGCCGCGTCCACCGCGCTCTGGATCGATTCGCCCGGGTGCACCACGAGGTCACTGTGCCCGGACGCGGCGGAGGGAACGGCCGCGAGACCCAGGGCCGTGGCTGTGGAGACGGTGATACCCGCCAGGCATTTCATGTGTCTTCTGCTCATGAGCCGAAGCTATGGGCGATCAACCGCCGGTGCCACGCAAGGTGAGCGTATGGATACATGGCGTGCCTGAATGGCTTACTGCGTCCGCGCCCCCGGCTTCCGCAGCCGTACCGTGGGCCCATGACGGGCGAGCGCGATCTTCGAACACTGCTGCGGGGCATGCGACCGGAGCTCAGGCCCGGCCGCTACGTCTACACGACTCTTCCCGGCGGCGAGGCGCCCACCGGTGTCACCCCGGTGGTCACCGTCGCCGAGCAGGAAGGGCTGACGCTCGTCGTCCCTCAGGCACAGGCCGAGGAGTCAGGGCTCGCGTACCACTTCGTCGCCGCGTGGATCACTCTCCGTGTGCATTCCGCGCTGGACGCCGTCGGGCTGACCGCCGCGGTCTCCCTGGCCCTCACGGACGAGGGGATCAGCTGTAACGTCGTCGCCGGATTCCACCACGACCACCTGTTCGTGCCGTACGCACGTGCGGCCGACGCGGTCCGGGCGCTCGAAGCGCTGGCCGCGGAGTCCGCGTAGGAGTGCCCGGCTCCGCAACGTGAGCCGGGACACGTAACATGGCCCCCATGTCCTTCCTCCGCCGCCGTAGCGCCGCCACACCCGCGGGCCCGGACTTCGACGTCCTGGCCATGGACCCGGGGGACTGGCCCGGCAACCTCGGCGCCGGTCTGCTCCCCGCTCCCGACGGGAGCTGTCAGGGCGTGTTCCTGCGTTACGACCTGTTCGGCGGACGCGGCCCCGCGATGATCATCGGTAATCTGCCGGAGGGCTCACCGGCCCGCGAGACCGAGGAGGGCCAGGTGCCCTTCGAGGTCGCCCAGCTGCTCCTCGCGCTCGAGAACGACGAGCCGGTCGAGGTCACCGGCACCGAGGACGTGCCCGTCATGCAGGGTGACAGCCTGCTGATCGTGCGCCGCGTCAAGCTCTCCGAGAGCCGGATCTCCTGTGTCCAGTTCGACCGCAGCGACGGCGTGCTCGTCACCATCGCCAGCTGGGACCGGCCGATCACCGACGATCTGTACGCCCTGCTGAAGCCACTTCCCGCGGAGCTGTTCCAGCAGGGCTGAAACGTCCCTGCGTCAGCAGTCGTGTGACCCGCGCCGCCGATGTCCCGAACCCCGTGGGGCCACTGATGTGCCACGGGGTCCCGGTGCCCCGGCGCAGATCCTCCTCGCGGTAGCGCCGGCAGTCCCGGTGCCAGATCAGGATCCCCGCCATCCAGTGCTGGAGCTCCAGCACATAACCGGCCAGGACCTCCCTCGCCTCCGCATCCAGGTCGAAGTCGTCGTAGAGAACCGGCAGTTCCTGCTCGGCGACATGCTGGAACTGGCGCATCCGTGAGTTCATCAGGTCGTGCACGATCGCGACACCCGTCGGATAGTCCACCCCGAAGAAGTTCTGCACGACCAGGACGCCGTTGTGCACCTCACCCTCGTACTCGATCTCCTTCTGGTAGGAGAACAGGTCGTTCAGCAGGCACGCGTAGTCCGCCGCCGCGTTCTCCAGGGAACGCATCGGGCCGCTGCGGTAGACGGCGTCCGGCACCTTCCTGCCGTGTCCCAGCCGGCACAGGCTCATCGTGAGATCCGAGCCGAACGTCGCCCGGCGCATCTCCATGTAGTCCACCGGATCGGGAATCCGGTTCTGCGCCTGGTTCGCCAGCTCCCAGAGCCAGCTCGCCGTCATCGACTCCACCGCCTCCCGGAAGGTGCGGCGCGCGCCCTCGTCCATCGGCCCCGCCGTCCGCTGCCAGAGGTCCGCCAGGCCGCGCTCCAGTGCGTTGACCGGCTCGGGCACGGACGACCCGTCCAGCGGCATGAACAGCGACAGCCGCTCGTTGGCCAGCCGCGCCCCCGCCAGGTCACGCGTCCGGCCGTGCACCACGGGGAACCAGTCGTCGCCGTACGTTCCCCAGGTCAGCCATCCCGAGGACAGGTCGAGCTCGTCCGGGGTGGCGTCCGGATGCAGTCCCGCCGCACAGAGGGGCAGATCGGTCGCGACGAGCCGCTCCTCGTCCCAGATGTGCGAACCGGGCACACCCGGCTGGGCCTCCAGCAGCCCCATCCGGCGCGACCAGTCCACGATCCGTACGCGCGCCCCGTCCAGGTGTGGGCTCAGCGTCGTGCTGAACGGCATGTCGAAGTCGGGCAGCAGCGAGGGACCTACGCGCTGGAACGGCACGTGTGTATGGCTGCGCAGCCGGAGCGATTCGGACCGGGGGGTGAGGCGCAGCGAGGCCGCGGCCATTCCGAAACCGGGGACGCCCTCACCCGCGCCGCCGCCGTTCATGTAGCGGCTTGAGCGCATGTGCCACTCATGGCCGCCGGACTGCCAGTCCTGAAGCCCCTTGACGTACGCCAGGACAGCGGCCGCCCCGTCGGGGGTGAGACCCTTCTCCGCGCAGAGCGGCCCGAGTTCGGTGAGGGCGGTGTTCTCGAACTGCTGCAGTCGCGACGTGAGCAGATCGTTGACCGCCTCGGCCGCCTCCTGGGTCGAGCAGCCCAGGAACCTCTCCAGGACCAGGACACCGTTGCTGTTCTCGCCCTCGTCCTCGACCTCGCGCTGGTACGAGAACAGGTCGTTGCGCAGATGCACCCCGTCGGAGAAGGCGTCCCTCAGCACGCGCAGCGGGCGCGAACCCGCCACCGAGTCGGGAACCTCCGCGTTCGCGGCGTACTCCACCAGCCCCGCCGACCACGGTGCCCCGCCGACCTTGCGGCGCATCTCGATGTACTCGACGGGGTTGGCGATCCGCCCCTCGTGGATGTTCGAGAGCTCCCACAGGGACTCGTTGAGCAGGTTCTCCGTCGCCTCGGCGAACCGCGCCCGCCAGGCGTCGGACATGGCCGGCACGGTCCTCGCCCAGAGATCGGCCAGCCCCGCCTCCACCGGATTGTCCGGCTCCGGTGTCGCCGCGCCCCGCTCCATCGGCATGAAGGCGGGCAGCCGGTCCAGATACCGCTTCCCGCCCTCACGGTCCGGAGTGCGTTTGAACAGTTCGAGGAAGTGGTCGTCGAAGAAGAAGACCCACACATACCAGTCGGTGACCAGGGACAAGGCCTCGGCCGAGCAGTCCGGGTGGGTGTACGCGCAGAGCAGCGCGTAGTCGTGGGACTCGAGGTCCTTCTCCTCCCAGATACCGGAGCCCTCCAGCATCCCCATTCCGCGCGCCCACTCCCGGGTATGGGTCCGGGCAGCCTCCAGATGAGGGTTGAGACGCGCCGGGTACGGCACGTAGAAGTCCGGCAGTGAGAAGGGCTGTGCCATGTGCGTCCGGCCTTTCCGAGAACTTCGCGCGATCCATATGGACCGGTCCTGTCGGCGCCAGCACTACCCCTCGGCCATACGGGGCACGCACAGCGCGAAATAGTCACACAAACCCATGACCGGCGGCACACTGCACTCTTGACTCACCAACACCTCCCGCCACAGAGTGTGCGCCGACGGATGAACGCGGGGAGCGTTCCCCCGGGAACCGCTTTGCCACCGGGCCAAGAAGGGTTGTCATGACGTCGAAGCAGAGGATCAGACTCGCGCTCGCACTGACCACGGCAGGGGCGCTGAGCATGGCGCTCCTCTCCCCGGCCGCGGCAGGAGCGGACACCGTACGACCGGAATGCCCGAGCGGGCTCGCCTGCGACTGGGTCCCCGCGGCCTACCAGCAGACCGGTGACCCGGCGGACAAGGAGACCTACGGCAACTACGACACGGCGAACCGGCCCGACAGCAACGCCATCCGGTTCATCGTCCTGCACGACACCGAGGTCGACTACGACACCACCCTGAAGATCTTCCAGAACCCGGCCAACCAGACCTCCGCCCACTACGTGGTGCGTTCGGCCGACGGTCATGTCACACAGATGGTGAAGAACAAGGACGTCGCCTGGCAGGCGGGCAACTGGTACCTCAACTCCCACTCCATCGGCATCGAGCAGGAGGGCGTCGCGGCCGAGGGCGCCAAGTGGTACACCCCCGAGATGTACCGCTCGACCGCACGCCTCGTCCGTCACCTGGCGGCGAAGTACGACATCCCGCTCGACCGGCAGCACATCCTCGGCCACGACGGCGTGCCGCCCACCAGTGCGGCGGGGACCCAGAACATGCACTGGGACCCGGGCCCCTACTGGGACTGGAACCGCTTCATGGGGCTGCTGGGCGAGCCCACCGTGCCGAGCGCCCCCAGAAGCAGTGAACTGGTCACCGTCAGCGCGGACTTCACCAAGAACCAGCAGGAGTTCCGCGACTGCGAGAAGAGCGTCGACCTGCCCCGGCAAGGCAGCAGCGCGGTCCCACTGCACACCGGACCGTCCGCGGACTCCCCGCTCTTCTCCGATCCGGGGCTGCACCCGGACGGCTCGCCCGGGACGAACTGCGCGGCGGACTGGGGCAGCAAGATCAGCGCCACTCAGCAGGCCGTCGTAGCCGACAAGGCACCCGGCTGGACGGCGATCTGGTGGTACGGGGAGAAGGCGTGGTTCCGCACCCCGGCCGGGACCCGGACCGTCACCCCCACATCCGGTCGCGTCGTACGGCCGAAGGCCGGCAAGGAGGAAGTGCCGGTGTACGGCGTCGCCTATCCGGAGAAGGCGGAGTACCCCACGGACTTCGCCAAGCCGACCGTGGGCAGCCCGCTCGTCTACACCATCAAGGCGGGGCAGGCCTTCCCCGGAGGGGGCGAGGCACCCACCGGCTACTACTACGCGCCGACGATCGACGCCTCGAAGCCGTACGACCACACATACTTCCGCGGAAGCCAGAAGTACGTGACGGTCCAGATCGGCCACCGGATCGGCTTCGTGAAGGCGTCCGACGTCGACGTGGTGCGAGCCGGATCGTGAGCGACTGCTGAGACAGCGAACGGCGCGCTGCGGAACCCGTGTGTCGGCACCGGTCCCGCAGCGCGCATCCCCGTCCGTCAGGCCGGTGTACCCGGCGTGGTCAGCGTGTCCCCACAGCGGCGCGCACGGCCCGCCGGGCCATCGCGCAGTCGTCGTGCAGCCTGCGCAGCAGGAGCCTCTGTTCCTCGCCGGAGGTCAGCAGGCCCTGCCGTGTCTGGCCGCCCCCGGCCGGCGCCCCTTCGCGCATGGCCCGCTGGACAGCCGTCTCGTACGTACGGATCTCCCGGGTCAGCACGATCATGAGGTTCACCAGGAAGGCGTCACGGGCGGCAGCCCCGGCCGCCTGTGCCAGCTGGCTGATCTGGCGCCGCGCCGCCGGTGCGTCACCGAGCACGGCCCAGAGCGTCGCCAGGTCGTATCCCGGCAGATACCAGCCGGCATGCTCCCAGTCGACCAGCACGGGCCCGGTGGGCGGCAGCAGGATGTTCGAGAGCAGGGCGTCGCCGTGACAGAACTGACCCATGCCCTGCCGGCCGCCCGCGTGGGCCAGACCGTGCAGCAGCTTCTGCAGGTCACCCAGATCACGATCGGTGAAGAGACCCAGCTCGTGATAGCGGGCGATGCGTGAGGCGTAGTCCAGCGGGGCGTCGAACAGCCCGGCCGGCGGCCTCCAGGCATTGATCCGGCTGACGGCTCCGAGCACGGCCCGCAGATCCGCACGGGGCGGCGCCTCCGCGGGATGCCTCGTCAGCGCCGCGACCCGTCCGGGCATCCGCTCGATCACCAGGGTGCAGTTCTCCGGGTCGGCTGCGATGAGCCGCGGGGCCCTGACCGGCGGGCGGTGCCTGACGAAGGCGCGGTATGCCGCTATTTCGTGCCGGAACCGCTCCGTCCACGCGGGGGAGTGATCGAGTAAACATTTGGCCACCGCGGTCGCTCGGCCGGTGGTGCCCACGATCAGCACCGAGCGCCCGCTGCGGCGCAGCACCTGCACGGGATTGAACTCCGGGCAGATGCGGTGCACGGAGGCGATGGCCATCCGCAGCTGCGCACCCTGAGCGCCGGACAGGTCCAGTCTTCCGCTGAGCGGTTGGGAGCCCGGCCCCGCCGTCCGCCGGGTCCGACCCGTGCCGGACGCCGGTGACGCGGCGCGGGGGTCGAGATACGGCCCGCCGCCCGCCCCCGAGGGACGGAGCGGCCGGGGCGGGGCGGACACGGAGGACGATGCTGTGTACATGGGCGAGACAGATCCCTTCGTGCGCCGACAAGTTACGTGCGCCGCCCCGGCCGGCGGCCGTTCGGCACCCTGGGGAGTACCTAGGGCTGCCGGGCGGGGTGGCGCTTTCCTACCTGACACCGGCCCGCGGGTGGCACAACATCTAGCGACCTCTGGCGAACCCTGGCGAATATTCGCCCGGCATCCGCCGGGGGGCTAGGGTCAAGTCAGCCGAGAACCTGGGGGCTTGACGTGACCGGAGAACCCAACACCCGTCTTTCCGACCTGTTCGGCCTGGCCGGCTGGTCCAAGGGCGAACTCGCGAGAATGGTGAACAGGCAGGCGGCGGCCATGGGCCACCTCCAACTCGCCACCGACACCTCGCGGGTGCGGCGCTGGATCGACATGGGGGAGTCCCCCCGCGATCCCGTGCCCGAGGTGCTGGCAGCTCTGTTCACCGAGCGGCTCGGCCGTGTCGTGACCATAGAGGACCTCGGGTTCGGCCGGCGCGGGCGTGTGGGGAAGCGGCGAAAAGCCGGGACGGAAGACAATCCCGACGGTTTGCCGTGGGCGCCCGAACGGACGGCAGCGGTCCTCACCGAATTCACGGGAATGGACCTCATGCTCAACCGACGCGGCTTGGTGGGCGCGGGCGCCGCGCTCGCCGCTGGCTCAGCTCTCACCGGCGCCATGTACGACTGGCTGCATTCAGATCCCGCTCCGGCGGCCCGGGCCTCCCGGCTCAACGACCCCCTGTACGCCGACAACGCCGGCTTCGACCTGTACGAGGCCGCACCCATCGGGTCCGAGGAGATCGAGGCACTCGAGCGCTCGGTCGAGGTGTTCCGGGCCTGGGACGCCTCCAGAGGCGGCGGGCTCCAGCGCAAGGCCGTCGTGGGCCAGCTCAACGAAGTGGGCGGCATGCTCGCCTACAACCACCCCGAGCATCTGCAGCGACGCCTCTGGGGCGTCGCCGCCAACCTCGCGGTCCTCGCCGGCTGGATGTCCCACGACGTCGGCCTCGAGCCCACCGCCCAGAAGTACTTCGTGATCGCCGCCCACGCGGCGCGCGAGGGCGGCGACCGTCCCCGCGCGGGCGAGGCGCTCTCTCGTGCCGCCCGCCAGATGGTCCACCTGGGCAGGCCCGACGACGCCCTGGACCTGATGAAGCTCGCCAAGTCCGGTTCGGGGGAGGAGACCCTGCCGCGTACGAGGGCGATGCTGCACACCATCGAGGCCTGGGCACAGGCGTCGATGGGACGTGGGCAGGCCATGCGGCGCACCCTCGGCGAGGCGGAGGAGCTCTTCGTCTCGGACAAGGGCGATGTGCCGCCGCCGAGCTGGATGCAGATGTTCGACGAGGCGGACATGCATGGGATGCAGGCACTGGCTTTTCGTACGCTGGCCGAGCACGACCCCGGTGCGGCCTCCACCGCCCAGCGCCACGCCAAGCAGGCGCTTGCTCTGCGGATCAACGGCCGCCAGCGGTCCAAGATCTTCGACTACATCTCACTCGCCTCGGCGTGCTTCATCGCCGACGACCCCGAGCAGGCCGATCGCTACGCGCGGCTGGCCCTGGTGTCGATGGGGGAGACGTCCTCGCACCGGACCTGGGACCGGCTGCGCGAGATGTACCGGCTCACCGGCCAGTTCGCGGGCTACGCCAAGATCGAGGACCTGCGCGAGGAGATCGAGCGCGCCCTGCCCCCGAGCGGAGCCAAGAAGAAGGCCAAGGGCTCCCAGATCTGATCCGGGCCGCCATCGCAGCGGACCTTCCGCAGGCCGGCCGGGGCTCGCTCATGCCTCGACGCGGGCCACCAACACGCAGGCATCGTCGAGCCGTTCGGCCGATCCGAGCTCCTCGACCACGGCCCGTACGCAGTCCTGCGCGGTGCGGGCCTGCGCGAACCGAGGCGCCAGCCCCAGAAGCATGTCCGGGCCGGCGCTCCGGTCCGTCAGTCCGTCGGTGTGCAGTACGAGCACATCGCCGGGGAACAGGTGCACCTCGTCCTGTTCGTAGCTGACTCCGGATGCCGCCCCGAGCAGCACTCCGTCAGGCGCCGGCAGAGGACGCCCCACTCCGTCGCGGAACAGCAGCGGCGCGGGGTGCCCTGCCTGTGCCCAGACGAGCGTGCCGGTCGCCGGGTCGAAGCGGCAGCACACGGCGCTGCCCAGAGCGGGCTGCGCCGAGCACTCGATCAGCTGGTTCAGATGGCCCATGACCGGTCCAGGGCCGACGCCCGCCACGGCCATGCCGCGCAGCGCCCCGAGCAGCATCGCCATGGCCGAGGTGGCCGGGATCCCGTGGCCGGTGAGGTCGCCGACGGTGAGCAGGGTCCTGCCGTCAGGGAGCGGCAGCGCGTCGTACCAGTCGCCGCCGATGAGGTCGCTCGACCCCGAGGGCAGGTAGTGCGCGGCGATGTCCAGGCCGCTCGCGCCCTGACCGGGTATCGGCAGCGAGCCGCGCCACGGCGGAAGCACGGCCTCCTGGAGTTCCACCGCCATCCGGTGCTCGGCCCGGGCCATCTGTTCCTGCCGCCGCGCCGTGTCCCGGGTCCGGCCCACGAGGTGCTGGCTGCGCCGCAACGTGCTGACGTCGCGCAGGACCGCCCACATGGATGCCGTGCAGCCGTCCGCGTCGAGAACGGGTTCGCCCATCATGTGCAGCGTGCGCATTCCACCGTCGGGCAGCAGGATCCGGAATTCGCCGTCTATCGGCCGTCCGTCCACCAGGCAGTCGGTCACCATCGACGTCAGGAGAGGCTGGTCCTCCGCGAGAAGCACGGACGGCAGCTCGTCCAGCGACAGCCCTCCTGCCCCTGGGTCCCTGCCGAAGATCTGGTACAGCTCGTCGGACCAGCTGACCTCGTCCGTGAGCAGGTTCCACTCGGCGCTGCCCACCCTGCTGAGGAGTGAACCGGTCGGCGGTCCGGCCGGCGCGGAGGGGTGCTCTCCCGCGGGCTCCGCGGCCGTGACACGGGGGATGCCGTCCCTCAGCTGTCCCAGATGCTCGCCGAGGTCGTCGAGCTGATGGACGGCCAGGTCGCAGAGCGCCCGCTGCCAGCGCTGCTGGGGATCGTCGTCGTCGATCACGGAGGTGTTGCGCCGGACCGCGTCCATGTCGCCGCGCAGCATCCGGGTCCGGTTGATCAGGGCGTCGACGGCGTCCCGCACCGGCGGCTGTGGGGCGGGGGGGTCCGCAAACAGATGGGACGGCATCTGGTACTCCGATACAGGCGGAACGGCCGGTTCGTGGGGGTGGACCGGATACGACTGTTGCATAGGCTGCGGGGCCACGTAAGGGGTTTGGCAACACTCGATACGTGCTTGCTTCCGGCATATGCCATCGGCTGGGTGGAGCGAGGGTCCGCCGAACACCCTTTCCTCTGGCGGGGAGTTGACGCAAGTCGCCGGGCGCGAGCCACTCGGCGTACGCCCGCGCGTGCGACCCCGCGCGGCTCGCACCGGCCGGGATCTGGGCATATGCGGAGTCGTGCGAGCCGTGGATCAACGGCTCGTGCCGCCGGCGCCGTCGCGGGGTCGATGAAACGTACGACATCGCGGCTGGATGTACGTCGGCCGTCCGTTCGAGATCCACATGCAGAGGGGTCCGCGGCCCGCTGTCCGGGGTGTCCGGCGGAGGGAATGGTGGAGCACGTGTTCGTGTTGTGCGAACCAGAAACGAAAACGACACTCATTCCCACCCTGGGGAGTGAGGTCGGAATCCCTGTCTGGAGGTCCCATGGCGCGCAGTGAGACCAGGCCCATCGTCCTGCTCCGGTCCACGGCCGGAACCGGCCACACCTATGTGACGCGGAAGAGCAGGCGCAACGACCCTGACCGGCTGGAACTGCGGAAGTTCGACCCGGCTGCCGGGCGTCATGTCACATTCCGTGAGGCCCGCTGACGATCGGCTGCCGCACCTTCCGGTAGCCGTGGGCCCCCGGCCTGCGAGGTCGTGGTGTGGATCACACGACGGGGGCGGATTCACGGGAACGCCGAGTGGTGGTTTATCGTTCATCTATGCGTCGGGGGTGAGCGGCCGAAAGCCGTCGGACGGCAGTCAGCCCTCACCTCCGCACACAAGCCGCCCCGGCTGGATTCCCCCGATCCGGCCGGGGCTTCTCCTTGGGCCGCCCCTTCCGCGAGCCGCGCGATCGCAGGCTGCCGGGGCTCACCGGTCCCCGCTCGAAGTCCCCACCCGCACGGGCTCACATGGTCTGCGTGAGATCCGCCGCGTAGTGCTCGATGGCAGGCCGGTACCGCTGCACGCCCGGGCTGTCGCTCGTCGACGCCAGCAGCCGCAGCAGGAGCTGCATGGCCTCGTGGTGCTCGCCGGTGTTGAACAGGGCCATGGACAGAAAGGTCCTCAGCGCCCCGTCGTCCGGGAATTCCGACACGCCGCGCCGGAGCGTCTCGACGGCCTGACCGAACCTGCCCAGGACGCGATAGGTGCTGCCCAGACCGAGCAGTGCACCCCGGCGTTCCTCTTCGGTGAGGCCGTCGCCCTGCAGGCTCCGCTCGTAGTACGGGACGGCCTCGGCCTCCAGGCCGAGCACATCGTGGACCCAGGCGGTCTGGTAGGCGACGTCCGCCGTGTCGGGGAACGAGGCCGTGAGGGAGAGGAGGAGTTCCCTGGCCTGTTCGGGATGGCCCTCTTCCCGCAGCCGAACGGCTTCCGCCAGCAGTTCGTCCTTCTTCTGTGCGCTCATGCGCACATGGTCGCACCCACCCGGGGGTGTGGCAGACGGGGTTGGGGGCATCCGTTCCGCCATGACAGCAGACGCGGATCGTAGTGCACGACGCAGAGGCGTGGGGAATCTACTGCTGCGCGCGGTGGTGCTGGCGGCGGCGTTCGTGGCCCTCGTCGCGTTCTCCGTGGTCCTGGCGAAGGTGACGCTCACACCGTCACCCGCGTCGGAGGACATCGTGACGTCCAATCTGAAGCCGGGGCGGTCCCTGCGGCAGTACGCGGAGGACTACACGTTTCTCGCAGCGTGCAAACAGGCGGGCGGAAACCTGCTGCTGGGCGCCCCGTTCGGCGTGCTGCTGCCGGTTCTGGTGCCGCGTCGGCTCCGGATGATCCGGATGACCGTGCTCACTGTGCTGGTCATGGCGGTCGTCGAGCTCGTACAGGGCGCGCTCGTGGCGGGACGGGCCTTCGACATCGACGACGTGATCCTCAATACGGCCGGCGCGCTGCTGGGCTACGCGCTCGTGGGGCGACGCATCAGCCACCGCTACCACGCGCTCTCGGACGAGCCGGCCGCGGTGGACGAGGCGAAGTCGGGACCGCGGACGCCGGCCGACGCGGGGCCGGCCGCCAAGAGCAGGGCGAGGCCCGGTGCGGCGTCGAAGAGCGGGAGCAGGACGAAACCCGGTACCAAGGCCGAGCCCGGCGCCGCGTCGAAGTCCGGGACCAAGGCGAAGGCCGCCCGCAGCTCCGGGTCCGGTTCCGCCACCCGGCGGAGCGCGTCCGCGCCGGTGGCTCGCGGACGCGCTCTGCTCGACAGGTGGCGCAGCCGGCGGGAGGGCCCGGGCGGGGGAGCGCCCGGAGCCCGCCGGCGTGGAGCCTAGAGCGCCGGGTAGGCGTTCTTCATGAGCTCCTGGAACTGGGCGGAGAACCACTTGCCGGAGACCGGGGCATTGGGCAGCGCGCCGGACATGTTGTTGCCGTTGCGGACGTTACCCGTGTACGTCGGGTCGCACATCCGGTCGAAGCCCTTGCCCTCGTTGTTCGGGATCTCCTTGCTGGAGCCGTCGGACTCCCCCGGGGGCTTCATCCAGACGTACGCGTCGATGCCCGCGGCGGGCGCCGCCTTCGGCCGTTCGCCGAGACCGGCTCCGGACTGGTTGCACCAGTTCCCCAGGTGGATGCGACGGTCGTACCGGCCGCCGTCCACATAGGTGTCGACGCTGGTTTTCGCGCCCGGACCGGTCGGCCGGTTCGCGCCGCCCCAGCCGTTGCGCGAGGTGTCGATCAGCATGCCGATGTCGGAGTTGAAGCCCACCGAAACCAGTTTCTCACGGAAGGCCTGGGCGTAGGACTGCTCGTCCGTGTAGCGGTTCCAGTCGACCCACTTCGACTGACGCACGGACGTGCCGTTGACGGAGTCGCCGATGGAGAAGTGATCCTCCTTCGTCGCGCCGTAGTTGGCGGTGTTGGTGATGAAGCCGTGCACGTCGTCGACGGTCGCGCCCTCGGTGGTCGCCGCCTGCTTGAAGATGTCGGCGGTCGGGCCGAAGTTGTCGTCCCAGCCGATCCAGCCGTGGTGCCCCGCGTCGATGTAGTTGTAGACGTTCGGAGTGTCGCCGAGCTTGTTGAGCGCGTAGCCGACACCCTTCTGGTAGTTGCCGTTGGCCTTCATCACGTCGCACTCCGGCGTGGCGGTGGGGCGGCCGCCGGCGTTGGTGATGAGGTTCGGCAGTGAGTCGATCTCGACGGTGGTGACGATGCGCAGACCCGCGTACTTCTCGTCGGCGAGTACGGCCGCGATCGGGTCGATGTACTCGCTCTTGTAGCGGCCGATCTCGGTGGGGCCGAGCTCACCGTTGGAGGCGAGCGCCGAGCAGTCGCGGCCGGGCAGGTTGTAGATGACGAGCTGGACGACGAGTTCGCCGGAGCCCTTCTGCGTGAGGGCCTCGTCCAAGTGGTCACGCAGGCCCATTCCGCCGTTGGCGCCCTCGATGGCGGCGATGCGGTCGAGCCAGACACCCGTCGGCTGGTTGGAGATCCGGCTTCCGCCCGGCTCCGCGGCGGCGTTGGCCGACCACTCCGGGTTGACGTAGACCTTGGCGCCCTCGTACGGGTTGTTGACCCGGTCGGTGGGATCGGTGGGCGGGTCGGTCGGGTCCGGCGGGTCGGTCGGTCCGGTGGTGCCTCCGTCACAGGTGACGCCGTTCAGCTTGAACGTCGCGGGCACCGCGCTGTTGCCGCTCCCGGTCGCGTTGAAGCCGAAGGTGGCGGAGGACCCGGTGGCCAGTGCGGCGTTGTAGCCGGCGTCCTTCGCGGTGACGGCGGTGCCGCTCTGCGAGACGGTGGCGTTCCACCCCTGGCTGACCTTCTCACCGCCGGCGAACGACCACTGCAGCTGCCAGCCGGATAGGGCGTCGCCCAGGTTCTTGACGGTCACCGAGGCGGTGAGACCCCCGTTCCACTGATTCTGGATCTTGTAATCGACGGAGCAGCCTGCGGCCGCTGCGGCGGAGGTTCCGAAGGGTGCCACCGCGGCGGCGGATCCTGCGGCTGCGGCGACGAGTGCTCCCGCGGCTATGAGCGCCGTTCGGGATCGGCGCAGGGTGGTGCGGCTCGTGCGGCTCATACGATTTCCGTTTCCTCAGCTGTCGAGGGCGCGCAGGTGATCACGCAGCCCGATTCCGTACGGGGTGGGGGGTACCGTCGTAGTCGCTGATCAAGGACGGGCGCTGGAGCGGTGCCAAGTGGTTCCCAGGTCCGTCCGGGAAGAGAGTTCCTGGTCGACGAACCCTGCGCGGCCCGGCCGGACGAGCCGGTGGAGGCAGTGTTCTGGCCGAACTCGCCTGTGGCGAGGGGACTTCGGCCCGCCGGGTCGAGCGGGGAGTTCGAGCGGTCCTCGTTCACACAGATGTGTTCGGGTTCAGGCCAAGCCGGTACTCCTCGTCGGGGGGCACAGGGGCGGTGCGGGGTCCGGCCGACGCCCGTCGGCACGGAGGTGTGCTCGACCAGCTCCGGGGCCCAGGAAGTCCGTTGCGGAGCCCGCACCGTTCGCGTGAGTCCCGTTCAGGCCGTTGCCCGATGCGATGCCCGATCCCCGGAAACCGCCGGCCCGATGCTGCGCGGTGCTGTTCTCCACCGTGCGTACGAGGGTGGATCCGGAAGCCGTGGCCGTGGTCGGGAGGGCGCTTCCGGCCACGCCGATCACTGCTCCGGGGAGCAGCCTGAACAGGTGCGACACGTGCGGGGGATGAAGCATGAGCGACTCCTTGCAGATCGGGCGTGCCCCCTACGGCACGTCGACTGGTGGAACCGCTCCCACTGGTGTGGCTTGACGTTAGAGCGTCAAGTGGTGTCGGTCAACACACCAGTTCTCATCTCTTGGTATCGAAATAATTCGACTCTTCAAGTCTCTTGACTCTCTTTTTCCTCGTCCCCATGCTGGGAGCGCTCCCACTGGTTCAAGGCTTGTGCTCAGCCCCGCACACCCCCCATGTCGCCGAGCCGCGAGGAGGTACTGCGCATGCCATCGGGACGCGCACGAAGAACCTGGTTACCCGGAAGACCACGCAGAACCGGAGCCGGAAACCGACGGTTGTGGACGGCATTGGTGGCCGCGCTGGCCCTCCCTCTGGGGATGACCGCCGCAGCCGGTACGCCGGCCCAGGCCGCCGCCGTCCAATGCAGCGTCGACTACAAGACCAATGACTGGGGTTCGGGCTTCAGTGCCGAACTCACCGTCACCAACAGGAGCTCGACCGCGATCGACGGCTGGACCCTGAGCTACGACTACGCCGGCAGCCAGAAGCTCACCAACGGCTGGAACGGGACCTGGTCCCAGTCCGGCAGGACGGTCACCGTCAAGAACGCGAGCTGGAACGGCACCATCGCCGCCGGGGGCGCCGCCACGACCGGCGCGCAGTTCAGCTACAGCGGCACCAACGCCGCGCCATCCACCTTCGCCGTCAACGGCACGGCATGCGTCGGTGCCCACCAGCCGCCGATCGCCGTCCTCACCAGTCCGGCGGCGGGCGCCGTCTTCTCCGCCGGAGACACCGTTCCCCTGGCCGCGACGGCCGCGGCCGCCGACGGCGCGGGGATCAGCAAGGTCGAGTTCTACGACAACACGACGCTGCTCGGCACGGACACGACGTCCCCCTACACGTTCAACGCCGAAAGGCTCTCCGCCGGCGGCCACTCCGTGTACGCCAGGGCGTACGACAGCCTCGGCGCCTCCGCGGAATCGACCCCGGCCGGCATCACCGTCGCAGCGGGTCCGGCCGTCGTCGCCACCCCCGCCCAACTGGGCGTGCAGCAGGGGAAGTCGGGGACCTTCGCGGTCTCGCTGTCCACTGCCCCCGCCTCGTCCGTCACCGCCACCGTGGCGCGGAGCGCCGGCAACACCGGTCTGAGCGTCACCGGTGGCGCGAGCCTCACCTTCACCCCGTCGAACTGGTCCACACCTCAGAAGGTGACGGTCTCGGCCGACGGATCCGGCACGGGAGCCGCGACCTTCACCGTGACGGCCCCCGGCCACGCCAAGTCCGAGGTCACCGTCACCCAGCTCGCGGAGGCGAAGGAGTACGACGCCCGCTTCCTCGACCTGTACGGGAAGATCACCGACCCGGCGAACGGTTACTTCTCCTCGGAGGGCATCCCCTACCACTCCGTCGAGACGCTGATCGTGGAGGCTCCCGACCACGGACACGAGACGACGTCGGAGGCGTACAGCTATCTGATCTGGCTCCAGGCGATGTACGGGAAGCTCACCGGGGACTGGACGAAGTTCAACGGTGCGTGGGACACCATGGAGAAGTACATGATCCCCACGCACGCCGACCAGCCCACGAACTCCTTCTACAACGCGTCGAAGCCCGCCACCTACGCGCCCGAGCACGACACCCCGAACGAGTACCCGGCCGTCCTCGACGGATCGGCGACCTCCGGCTCCGACCCGATCGCGGCCGAGCTGAAGAGCGCGTACGGCACCGACGACATCTACGGCATGCACTGGATCCAGGACGTCGACAACGTCTACGGCTACGGCAACACGCCGGGTAAGTGTTCGGCCGGTCCCACCGAGACCGGGCCGTCGTACATCAACACCTTCCAGCGGGGGCCGCAGGAGTCGGTCTGGGAGACCGTCACCCACCCCACCTGCGACAACTTCACCTACGGCGGGGACAACGGCTACCTGGACCTGTTCACCGGGGACGCCTCCTACGCCAAGCAGTGGAAGTTCACCAACGCTCCGGACGCGGACGCCCGTGCCGTACAGGCCGCGTACTGGGCGGACACCTGGGCGAAGGAGCAGGGCAAGTCGGGTGAGGTCTCCGCGACCGTCGCCAAGGCGGCGAAGATGGGCGACTACCTCCGCTACTCCATGTTCGACAAGTACTTCAAGAAGGTCGGCAACTGCGTCGGCCCTACCACCTGCCCCGCCGGCAGCGGCAAGGACAGCGCGCACTACCTGATGTCCTGGTACTACGCCTGGGGCGGTGCCACCGACACCTCGGCGGGCTGGTCCTGGCGGATCGGATCCAGTCACGCACACGGCGGCTACCAGAACCCGATGGCGGCCTACGCGCTGAGCTCCGTCGCCGATCTCAAGCCCAAGTCGGCCACGGGTCAGCAGGACTGGGCCAAGAGCCTGGACCGTCAGATGGACTTCTATCAGTGGCTCCAGTCCGACGAGGGGGCGATCGCGGGCGGCGCGACCAACAGCTGGAAGGGAAGTTACGCCCAGCCGCCGGCCGGGACGCCGACCTTCTACGGCATGTTCTACGACGAGAAGCCCGTCTACCACGACCCGCCGTCCAACCAGTGGTTCGGCTTCCAGGCATGGTCGATGGAGCGCGTCGCCGAGTACTACCACGAGTCCGGAGACGCACAGGCCAAGGCGGTACTCGACAAGTGGGTCGACTGGGCCCTGTCCGAGACGACCATCAACCCGGACGGCACCTACCTCATGCCCTCCACCCTCAAGTGGTCGGGCGCGCCGGACACCTGGAACGCGTCGAGCCCCGGCGCGAACTCCGGGCTCCACGTCACGGTCGCCGACTACACGAACGACGTCGGGGTGGCCGGTGCCTATGCCAGGACACTGACCTACTACGCCGCCAAGTCCGGTGACGCCGAGGCGAAGGCCACGGCCGAAGGGCTGCTCGACGGCATGTGGAGCCACTACCAGGACGATGCCGGGATCGCCGTTCCCGAGACCCGGGCCGACTACAACCGGTTCGACGACCCGGTCCACGTCCCGAACGGCTGGACGGGCGCGATGCCCAACGGGGACACCGTCGACAACGACTCGACGTTCCTCTCCATCCGGTCATTCTACAAGGACGACCCGAACTGGCCCAAGGTGCAGGCCTATCTGGACGGCGGGACCGCACCGGTCTTCACCTATCACCGGTTCTGGGCACAGACCGACGTCGCACTGGCTCTGGGGGCGTATGCAGACCTCCTGGAGTGAGTGACCGCAGTACCCGGTGATCCCGGCCGCCGTCCGCAGTCGGCGGCCGGGATCCCATCAGGGCGTATGCCTGTGGCCGTCGAGAACATGGCGGTCACGGCTCGCGAGCGCGCCGGCCCACATCTGCAGGACGAGCAAGGCGACGAGCGCCATGAGCGGGATGCTCCAGCCCCGTGTCGCGGTGTGGAGCGCGCCGAGGCCGATGGGGCCGAGCCCGGCCACGAGGTAACCCAGGCCCTGGGCCATCATCGAGACGTGGCCGGTGTGCCGGGCATCCGGTGAGCGCCAGACGATGTAGGTGAGGGACAGGCTGAGGGAAGCACCTTGGCCGAGCCCGAGCATGGTCAGCCATACATACGCCCCCGGAATGGGGGCCGCTGCCAGACCGGCGAAGGCTGCACCGGTCAACGCGACGGCGACCGCCACGGGGAGCCACGCCGGGCGGGTCCGCCTGGCGATCGCGGGCGTCACGAGCGAGGCGGCGATCCCGGGAAAGGCCGAGTACGACAGCATCCAGCCGGCCGCATGCGCGTCCATACCCGCGTCCTGGAACAGGGTCGGAATCCAGGTCAGAGCAGCGTAGTAGCTCATGCTCTGGAGACCCATGAGAGCGGTCACGGCGATGGCGACCGGATCGCGCGTAAGAGCGCGGACGGAGGGCTCGCCGGCCTCGGAGGGGGCATCGGCGACGTCATGGGGCCGAGGAGCACGGACGGGAGCGCGCCGCAGCTGCGGGATGAGGATGATGAAGGCGATGAGGGCCGGAATCGCCCAGAGCGCCAGGGTGGGCCGCCAAGCGCCACCGGCCGACGAGAGCAACGGCACCGTGGCGCCCGAGGCGAGGGCCGCGCCGGCGGAGAGCGCGGTCGAGTACAGACCCATCATCAGTCCGACACGGTGCGAGAAGTCCCGCTTGATCGCGGCCGGCATGATGACGTTGGCAACCGCGATCGACGCACCGATGATGACGGTGCCGATGAAGAGCCCGGCGAGGCCGGGCTGGAGGCGCAGGGCGATGCCGGCAGCGAGCGCGATCATCGTCGCTCCGAGGAGCCGGTGCAGGCCCAGGCGGCGGCTCAGCGCCGGGGTGACAAAGGCGAACGCCCCGAAAGCAACGACGGGAATGGTGGTCAGGAGACTGACGACGACTTCGGAAAGGCCGAGGGCTGCCTGGACCTCCGAGAGCACCGGGCCGACCGAGGCGACACCGATCCGCAGGTTGAACGCGGCGGCGAGGAGGCCGACCGCCAGCACGGCGGTGCCGATCCTGCCGCGGGTGCCTCTGCCACGCCGTGTCCCCGGCGTCGGTTCTTGGAGGAGTTGGGTCACGTCGGTTGTCCTTTCGGTCCCCGGTCGGCCGGGGAGGGCCATGGCGTAGCGCGAGGTCGTCGCCGGCCATGCGGCGGCGGGCTACAGCCACAGTCCATCCGAGGGCTGCGGAGGCGGACAACTGGTAACCTGACAGAAGATGCCCAAAACCCGCCATGAGTCGACGCGGTTCGATCAGGCGCTCCGCGAGCACGTCCTCCAGCTCGGACACGACGAGCAGACCCCCGAGCACCAGCACACTCGCGGCCACCTGGTCTATCCGGCCACCGGCGTGCTCTCGCTCGTGACCTCGGTGGGTTCATGGATCGCCCCGTCGAACCGGGTCGTCTGGATCCCCGCCGGCTTCGAGCATCAGCATCGCGCCCACGGTCGTACCGACATGCGCATCGTCTTCATGGCGCCGAGCCTGGCCGCACTGCTGCCCGCGCATCCCGCGGTGCTCGTCATGACGCCGCTCGCGCGCGAGGCCACCCTGACCTTGACCGGCTCCGAGCGCCGCTCCGCAGGCGCACGCTCACGTCTGCGCCGGGTGATCATCGACGACATCACCACCGCGCCCGAGCAACCGCTGCATCTTCCCGAGCCCCACGACGACCGGCTCCGCGCCGTTGCCGCTCTCGTGGAGGAGGGAATGGCGGAACCTCTCACGCTCGGCCGGCTCGGCCATGAAGTCGGCGCCAGCGAACGTACGCTCAGCAGGCTCTTCCAGCAGGAAACCGGAATGAGCTTTCCCCAATGGCGCACCCAGCTCCGCGTTCACCACGCTCTGCTGCTGCTCGCCGGCGAGGTCTCGGTGATCAACACGGCGACCGCCTGCGGATGGGCGAACCCGAGTGCCTTCATCGACGCGTTCACCACGCTCGTCGGCCGGACACCCGGCCAGTACCAGCGCTCGCTCAGGGAAGGGCCCGGCACGGCAATGACCGACCACGGGGACCAAGTGCGGTAGCTGTGACCGTTTCGCCCCTGACCGAGTTCACCGAGAGAAAGCGCCGGTGTAGTTCTCGGCGAACTCCGCAGCCGCGTGGCGGGAGTCCGCGATCCGGTGCAGCTGCGACAGCTGGAGACGGTTGTCGAACGGGCTCCCGTCCGGATGCGCGTGCAGTGTCGTCGTCATGAAGTACGAGAAGTGCTCGGCACGCCACACCCTGCGCAGACAGGTGTCCGAGTACGCGTCGAGCAGTTCGGAGGATCCCTCGCGCTCAAGGTGCTCGAACGCGCGGGCGAGCACGACGACATCGGCGGCCGCGAGGTTCAGCCCCTTCGCGCCCGTCGGGGGCACGATGTGCGCAGCGTCGCCGGCGAGGAAGACGCGGCCGTGGCTCATCGGCTCTGTCACCTGGCTGCGCATCGGCAGCACCGACCTGGCCGTGATGGGTCCGCGCTCCAGCTTCCTGCTGCCCGCCGAGGCCAGCCGGACGTCGAGCTCGTCCCAGATCCGCTCGTCGGGCCAGGCGGCCGGATCCTCGCCCCCGGGGACCTGGAGGTAGAGCCTGCTCACCTCCGGTGAGCGCATGCTGGCCAGCGCGAAGCCACGTGAGGAGTGCGCGTAGATCAACTCGTCGTACACCGGGGGCGCGTCCGCCAGAATGCCCAGCCACGCGTACGGATACGTCCGTTCGTACGACCTCAGCGCGCCCTGTGGGACCGACCGCCGGGTCACCCCGTGGAAGCCGTCGCACCCGACGACGTAGTCGCACTCCAGTGTCCGCGCACGGCCGTCGTGCCGGTAGTGGATCACCGGCCGTGCCGTGTCCACCCCCTCCACCGAGAGGGCCTCCGCCTCGAACAGCAACGGCGCTCCGTCGGCCAGCTGAAGCGCGATCAGGTCCTTGACGACCTCGGTCTGCGCGTACACCCACACCCGGCTGCCACCCGTCAGCGACGGGAAGTCCACCCGGTGCGAGCGCCCGTCGAAGCGCAGCTCGACTCCGTCGTGCGCGATGCCTTCCCGGTCCAGACGCTCGCCCGCACCGCTCGTACGCAGCGCGTCGACCGTGCTCTGCTCCAGGATCCCGGCGCGTTGGCGGTGCTCGGCGTACGCGCGGTCCCGGCTCTCCAGGACGACGCAGTCGATGCCGTTCCCGTTCAGCAGCCGGGCCAGGAGCAGGCCGGCAGGGCCCGCTCCGACGATCCCGACACGGGTGCGGCGGGGGAGGGGTATGGCGGTGTCCACAGAGAGGGTCCTTTCACGTGGGTGCAGAGCGGCGGTGTCGTCGGGCGGAGCCGGTGACGACGACTTCGTCATGAAGGATCCTCCTGCCGTGACGGGACCAGCCTGGCCCGTTTCCGGGGATCCCGGAAATCGATTCTCTGGATGAGGTGAATCCGCGCGGTGAATACCCGGCCCACGCCCCGGATCCGCGTGCCGCCCGGTCCCGCACAGGGCCTCGCGCGAACCTGCCCGTGCGAGGCATGATCATGCGATGACATGGACAGCTCCTGAAGCTACCCGCACCATCGGACCGCTCACAGGCGGCGAGCGCGAGACACTGACCGCCTTCCTCGCGTTCTACCGCAGCACACTGCTGCAGAAATGCTCCGGCCTGACGGGCGGCCAGCTCGCCGAGCAGACGGTCGAGCCGTCCAACCTCACCCTGCTCGGCCTCGTCCGGCACATGGCCAAGGTGGAACGCATATGGTTCCGCGAGGGCCTCGCCGGGCTGGCTCTTCCCTCGATGTACGACACGGAGAAGGGCAAGGACGCCGACTTCGAGGACCTCTCACCGGATGGCGCCCCCGACGACTACGCCCGTCTCGTCGAGGAGATGCGCCTCGCCGACGAGGCGGCGGCGGACGCGCCGCTCGACACCACCTTCACCCGGCGCGGCTCGGTCTACTCGCTGCGCACGGTGTACGTGCACATGATCGCCGAGTACGCGCGCCACATCGGCCACGCCGACCTGCTGAGGGAGCGGCTGGACGGCACCACGGGGGCCTGAGGCCGCCCAGGACCCCGCCGCCCGTACAGGATCTGGCGTAGTCGGCCGCCCAGGCGGACTGAAACCCCTGGACGGGGTCACACGGAAGGTATGACGTCCACTGACGTAAGGACAGACAGCGCCGGGGACCCCGCCCACGGTGGCACGCCGCGCCGCCGCGCCCGCACACGAGGATGCCTGCCGTTCGCGGGCGTGTGCGCCGTGGCGCTGGTCCTGCTTCTCCTGGGTTCCCGGCTCAGCCTGCTGCCGGGGTTCGGCAGCCTCTTCGGCGAGGAGACCACCGACCGCTCCGGCCCCGCGGTGCTCAAGTCGATCCAGGACATGAGCGCGTACGAGGCGGCCTCGGGCAACTTCCAGGTCGTCGTCGACCTGGAGAAGGACGCGAAGTTCCTGCCCGACGCCATCCGGGGCACCCGGACGCTGTACGTCGGCGCGGGCACCGTCGGAGCCTCCGTCGATCTCGGCAAGGTCGGGGCCGACGGGGTGACCGTCGACGAGGACCGCACCACGGCCGAACTCGTCCTGCCCCACGCGGTGCTGGGCAAGCCCGCCCTGGACCCGGACCGCTCCTACGCCGTGTCCAAGCAGCGCGGCCTCCTCGACCGGCTCGGCGACCTCTTCTCCGACAATCCCGGCAGCGAGCAGGCGGTCAACAAGCTGGCCGCGCGGCACATCGGGGAGGCGGCCGAGGAGAGCGGCCTCACGAAGCGGGCCGAGAAGAACACCACCTCGATGCTCCAGGGACTGCTCGGTTCACTCGGATTCGAGAGGGTCACCGTCCGCTTCGCCGATCCGCGCGGCTGACCTCCTCGCTGTCCCGGCCGCCCCGCCCGAACCGGCGCGGCGGCCCTGCGCCACACTCGCCTGAACGAACGGTCGCCTCAGCGACCGTCAGGAGCCGGGGAGTGATGACCATGACCGCCGAAACCACGGAACGCTTCAGGGCAGCTGTCGAGAAGGGGGACCACGCGGCACTCGAAGAGCTGTTCACCGAGGACGTACGCCTCTTCAGCCCGGTGAAATTCACGCCCTTCGAGGGCAGGCCGATGGTGCTCGGTCTCTTCGGCGTCCTCCTTCGCACGTTCGAGGACTTCCGCTACGTCGGGCACTTCGAGGGCGAGGCCTCCACCAGCGCGGGGGGCGACCAGGAGCCCTCGGAGATCCTGCTGTTCAGGGCGACGGTGGACGGCAAGGAGATCCACGGGATCGACCTCCTCCAGTTCGGTGAGGACGGCCGGATCAACGAGTTCACCGTGATGGTCCGCCCGATGTCCGCGGTCCAGGCGCTGGGCGAGGCCGTTCTGCAGGGGCTCGCCGCCGACGGTCTCGTACCCGACGGGACGGCCCGCTGAGGAGGCGGTGTCAGGCCAAATCCCCCCGGCCGGGCACAGAACGGCATGGCGCAACGCCGGTAAGAAGTCGTTCGGTTACCCTACGTGAGCTCGACGAGCACTCATCGTCATCCGAGGGGATCCCCGAATGAACCGTATCCGCACCGCACTTGCCGCAGTCGGCATCGCCGCAGGCCTGGCGGCCGCTCCCGCCGCCAACGCCGCACCGCACGAGAACCGCACGGCGGCAGTCGCCCACGATCCCTGCACCGGCGAGTTCGTCGGGGACGCGCGGCTGGGCCCCCAGTGGCTCCCCTCCACCAAGCAGGCACCCGTCGGCCCGCTGCTCAGGGGGTACCAGCGCACGGGCGGCCTGTCTCCCTCCGCCTTCCTGAACAAGTACTGGCAGGGACCGGCGGACACGGGCAGCTGGAAGTATCCGCCCAACGACGGCTTCGCCGAAGTCAACGGTGAGGTCGACAAGGAGCCCGCCGAGCTGCGTACCGGCCAGCGCCTGGACCGCTTCGGATCGGAGTACGGCGCCTACCTCGCACCGGCCGGCGACGCCTACAAGGAGCGTGCCCTGCCTCCGCAGAACCTCAACACCCGTGACGCCGCGGCCCCTTGTGACTATCGCGTCTACAAGGTGGCCGAGCCGTTCTGGGTCTGGCAGGGCAGCATCGCACCGTGGTTCGAGCAGCCCGGCGGAGGCCAGCAGATCAAGCTCGACGCCGTCTTCCTCGACCCGGGCGCGGGCCAGCGCCTCAACGTGAAGTGGCTGCTGGACCACGCCTACCTCACCCCCGTCGGCGCGTAGTACCGCCGTGGAACGCGAGGAACTGCGCGCCGCCCTTCACACCGCGGGCGTGGACGACGGCTACTACCGGATCGAGGGCGTTCACGAACCGGCCCCCACACCCCCTGACTTCCTGTTCCTGAGGAAGGCGCCCGACGGGGTGTGGGAGACCGGCGCGTACGAGCGCGGCACCTACGAGGTGATCGCCCGGCACCCGGACGAGGCGGCCGCCTGCGCGCACCTCCTGCGTCTGCTCGTCTGACGGGGGAGCGGCGCATCGCCGGGGCGCCCTCGAACGTGACGGCCGCGTGTCGAAGTCGGGGCCCCGTCCGCAGAGCGGCCATGGTGGTCGTATGAACAGTGCAGGCATTCTCGCCGATGCGTTCGAACGCATCCATGAAGCGGTGCACGCTGCGGTCGAGGGTCTCCCGCCCGAGGACCTCAACGCCAGGCTCGACGACGACGCGAACTCCATCGCCTGGCTCGTGTGGCATCTCACCCGCGTCCAGGACGACCACGTCGCAGACGCGGCGGGCACCGAGCAGGTCTGGCTCGCGAAGGACTGGGCGTCCCGCTTCGAACTGCCCCTCGAGAAGGGCTCGACCGGCTACGGCCACAGCAGCGCGCAGGTGGGCTCCGTGACGGTGGCGTCGGGCGACCTCCTCCTCGGCTACTTCGACGCCGTGAACGAGCAGACCCTCGGCTTCGTCCGAGGACTCGACGGCCGGTCCCTGGACCGCGTCGTGGACGACGCATGGTCGCCGCCGGTGACCCTCGGCGTGCGGCTGATCAGCGTCATCGCCGACGATCTGCAGCACGCCGGGCAGGCCGCGTTCGTCCGTGGTGCGCTGGAACGCCGTCAGTAGGACGCGGAACCGGTGCGCGCGTAGTGGCCCGGACTCGTGCCGACCACACGCTTGAAGTGCCGGGAGAAGTGGGCCTGGTCGTAGAAGCCGACCGAGGTCGCGACCTCCGGCGGGCGCATCCCACCGAGCAGCAGGCGGCGGGCCAGATCGACGCGACGCCCCGTCAGGTACTGGTGCGGAGCCATGCCGAACTCCCTGCTGAAGGCACGGACCAGATGCGTGTGATGGGCGTGCAGACGCTCTGCGGCCTCGCGGAGCGTCAGCCCTTCCACGAAGTGCTCGTCGAGCAGATCCCGGAGGGCGTACGCGATCCGGCTGTCGGGCACCTGTGGGGCGACGGGCTCGTCGCGCAGGTGCCCCGCGAGACGCTCGGAGACGAGCGCGAGACGGCTCTGGGCCTCCAGCTCGTCCCCGGGGCGCTCGAGCGTCCGGTGCAGCTGGTCGACGCGGAGGCGCAGCCGCGGATCCCGCAGCACGGGCCGGTCGACCGCGCGCCCGACGAGATCCGGGTCGATCTGTGCGGTGTTCAGGTACAGAACACGCTTGCGGAACCCTCCAGGGGTCGCCGCGTCGCCGTTGTGCGGCACGTGCGGAGGCAGCAGCGTCACGACCGAGCTGGGCGCGCCGTGCTCATGGCGGTCCAGGTCGTAGCGGACCATTCCCTCGTCGACGATGAGCAGCGTCCACGCATCGTGCGTGTGCATGGGATAGGCGTGGTCGGCGAAGTGCGCGTGGAAGACCTCGTCGATCCCCTCGACGCGAGGACGCCACGCGGTGATGTCCGGACGTGCACCCATGTACGAAGCGTACAAGAGCGTGCCGGGACCCCGGCGACGTGCAAACTTCGTACAAGACGGCCGCCTGCCGGGCTCGGCAGACTCCTGGTATGACCGACGAAAACGCCCCCGTACGCTTCGACACCAAGATCGCCGTGCTGCTCCGCGACGACCTCGAGACCTGGCAGCGCCTCAATGTCACCGCCTTCCTGGTGAGCGGCCTCGGCACGCAGGTCCCTGAGGTGATCGGTGAACCGTACGCCGACGCCGACGACACTCCCTACCTGCCCATGTTCCGGCAGCCCGTTCTCGTGTTCGCCGGGTCCAAGGAGCTCCTGACGACCGCGCACACCAAGGCGGTCGGCAGGGGCGTGACCCTTGCCGTGTTCACTTCCGATCTCTTCGCGACCGGCCATGACGAGGCCAACAGGGCGGCCGTCCGGGCGGTGCGCAGGGACGCGATGGATCTGGTGGGCCTGGCCGTGTACGGCCCGCGCAACGCCGTCGACAAGATCCTCAAGGGTGCCTCCATGCACCCCTGACCGGCGCCCGGGCGTCACCGGTCGGATACTCACGGACACACCCGTGCGGGTGATGGTTCCTGGTGCCATACTCAAGACAAGTCCGCTTGACAGGCTTGTCATTGTCCCGAAAGGCGACGCGTCATGAACTGGGCATCGTGGACCACCCTCGGTGTCTTCGCGGGAACCGGCGGAGTGCGCACTGAAGAGGTAGGTGTCGTGAGCGGTGATCTGACCGTACACACGACGTGGACCGAGAATCAGGCCGAGGTCGCTGTCCAGTACAGCGGTGCCTCGGACTGGTTCACACTGGCCGGCAGTCCGGTGCCCTGCCCGTCCGAGGAAGCGAGCAGGGCCCTCCACCAGAGCGTCGTCGAGGCGGTACGCGCCGGCGGCGGAGCCACGGTTCCGGCTCCGCACACGGTGTAGTGACCGCGCCGCCGGCGTGGCAGGTGAATCAGTCTCCCGCGAAGCGCACCACATACCGCCGCTGCCAAGGCGTCTCCACAGCCTTGGGGTGGTAGTTCCGGCGGACGAACGCGACGGCTTCCTCCGCCGGGACCCCGTCCAGTACGGCCAGGCAGGCCAGAGCAGTACCGGTCCGTCCGCGGCCGCCCGCGCACGCGACCTCGACCCGCTCACCCGGCGCCCTGTTCCACGCCTCCTTCAGCGCGGCGAACGCCGCGCCCCTGTCCGAGGGCAGACGGAAATCGGGCCAGCGCAGCCACCGCGACTCCCAGGCCACCGTGGGCGGAGGACCGCCCAGCAGATGGACCGCGAAGGTGGGTTCCGGTCCCGCGGGGAGGGGACGTCTCAGACCGCGGCCACGGACCAGCCGGTCCGAGGGCAGGCGCATCACGCCCTCACCGGCCGGGTCCCAGGTCTCCGTCATGCTCAGTCCTTGCTGTCGGGGCCCTTGCTGTCGAGGTCCTGGGACAGCAGGCTAGCCAGCTCCTCGACCGCGTCCGGCGCGCTTTCGCCCACGGCTGACAGAACGAGCGCATCGCCGTGCTGCGCGGCCAGGGCGAGCACCGAGAGCATGCTCCGGGCGTCGACCGGGGCGCTGCCTTCACGCGCGACGGTGACGGGGACCGGCTGCCGCATGGCCGCCTGGACGAAGAGCGAGGCGGGACGGGCGTGCAGGCCGCTGCGGGATCCGACGGAGACGGTGCGCTGGTACACGGGTTCACTCCAGGGTTGAAGAGGGTGTGTTCGGGGAGAGGAAGGGTTCAGGCGGCCACGGCGACATCGGACCCGTCGTCGGCCGTGGCGGAGGCCTCAGGGCTCCGCCGCACGCCCTTGAGGGTGACGACCAGAGCGGTGGACACCGCGGTGCCGGCGGCGATCGCCAGCAGGTAGAGGAACGGCTCGCCGATGAGCGGCACGACGAAGACACCACCGTGCGGGGCACGGAGCGTACAGCCGAACGCCATGGACAGCGCGCCCGTGACAGCCCCGCCGGCCATCACGGAAGGGATCACCCGCAGGGGGTCCGCGGCGGCGAACGGGATCGCGCCCTCGGTGATGAACGAAGCGCCCAGCACCCACGCCGCCCTGCCGTTCTCCCGCTCGGTCCGGGTGAACAACCCGCGGCGTACGGTCGTCGCGAGGGCCATCGCCAGCGGAGGCACCATGCCGGCCGCCATCACCGCGGCCATGACCTTGAGACTGCCCGGCGTCGGGTCGGCCAGCCCGCCGACCGCGAAGGCGTACGCGACCTTGTTCAGCGGGCCGCCCATGTCGAAGCACATCATCAGGCCGAGGACGACGCCGAGGATCACCGCGTTGGAACCGGACAGCCCGTTCAGCCAGTCGGTGAGGGCGTTCTGGAGGGAGGCGATCGGCTTGCCGACCACGATGAACATCAGGAAGCCGACCGCGATCGACGCGAGCAGGGGGATCACCAGCACCGGCATGATGCCGCGCAGCGTGGGATGCACCTTCACCCGCTGGATCGCCATCACCGCCGCACCGGCCAGCAGTCCCGCGACCAGACCGCCGAGGAAGCCCGCGTCGATGGAGAGCGCGATGGCGCCACCGACGAATCCGGGGACGAGCGCGGGCCGGTCCGCCATCCCGTAGGCGATGTACCCCGCCAGCACCGGGACCAGGAAGCCGAAGGCCGCGGTGCCGATCTGGTTGAGCAGGGCGGCCCAGCTGGCCGCCTCGCCCCAGACGAAGTGGTCGGCCACCGACTTCGCGCTCGCGATCTCGTAGCCTCCGATCGCGAACGAGAGGGCGATGAGCAGCCCCCCGGCGGCGACGAACGGCACCATGTAACTGACGCCGGACATCAGATAGGTACGGAGCCTGACACCGAAGTGACCGGACGCCCCCGCTGAACCGCCCGTGCCGGAACCCGGCTCGTCGGGACCTTCGGCGACCCCGCTGATCTCTCCGCGCTCGGCCTTGCGCCGGGCCTCGGCGATGAGCTCGGCAGGCCGGTTGATCCCGGCCTTCACCCCGGCGTCGACCACCGGCTTGCCGCCGAACCGGGCCTTCTCCCGTACGTCGACGTCGTGCGCCCAGATGACTGCGTCGGCTGCGGCGATCACCGCCGGATCCAGCCGCTCGAAGCCGGCGGACCCCTGCGTCTCGACGTCCAGGACGACACCCTGGGCGCGCGCGGCCGCCTCCAGCGACTCGGCGGCCATGTACGTGTGCGCGATTCCGGTCGGACAGGACGTGACGGCGACGATGCGGAACGGTTCGGCCGTCTCCTTCTCCGCCTCGGTGTCCTCCGGGGCCGGCACCGCCGCGGGGACCTCTTCGCCGCGGATCAGGGCCGCCGCGGCGGCGGGATCACCCTCCGCCCGCAGGGCGCCGGTGAATCCGGGGTCCATCAGCCGGCGAGCCAGGCTCGACAGGATGGTGAGGTGATCGTCGTCCGCACCCGCGGGCGCGGCTATCAGGAAGACGAGGTCCGCGGGGCCGTCCGCAGCACCGAAGTCGATGCCCGCGGCGCTGCGGCCGAAGGCCAGCGTCGGCTCGGTGACATGCTCGCTCCGGCAGTGCGGAATGCCGATGCCGCCGTCCAGGCCGGTCGGCATCTGGGCCTCGCGGGCCGCCACGTCGGCGAGAAAACCGTCGAGGTCCGTGACGCGGCCGGCCTCGACCATCCGTCCGCCCAGTGAACGGGCGGCCGCGCTCTTCGTCTCGGCGGAAAGATCGAGATCGACCAGTTCCGCGGTGATGAGCTCACTCATCGCGGGGCTCCTTGCTCGTGGACCGCCCGGAAACGGGGCGGGGGACGGGGGCTTCGTACGACTGGACAGGGAGGAGGGCGGTCATGCGGCCTGCTCCGTGAGAGGCAGGTCCATGGGGATGTCCGCGGTGGTGACCACCGAGGACGGATCGAGGTCGGCGGGCGTCGGCATGGCGCTTCCGGGCAGCTGCACGGCGGCGGCGCCGTGCGCCACCGCGGCCGACAGCGCCGCCCGGCCTGTTCCGCCGGCGGACAGGAACCCCGCGAGCGAGGCGTCCCCCGCACCGACGTCGCTCCGGACGGCGTTCACCCGCGCCACGGCGAAGTGCGCTCCCGACGGTTCCACCAGCAGCTGCCCGACGGCGCCCAGGCTGGCGAGCACCGAACGTGCTCCGAGCTCGCACAGCTCCTGCCCCGCCTTGAGCGCGTCACCGACCGTCGCGAGCGGACGGCCCACGGCCTCGGCGAGCTCCTGGACGTTCGGCTTGATCACGTCCGGCCGCTCACTCAACGCGGCGACGAGCGCGGCGCCGGAGGTGTCGAGCGCGATCCGGACCCCGGCCCGGTGGCTGCGGGCGACCAGTTCGGCATACCACTGGGGCGGCAGTCCGCGCGGCAGGCTTCCGCAGCAGGCGATCCAGTCCGCGCCCGCCGACCGGGCCCGGACGGTCTCCAGCAGGCGCTCGGCCTCGGCGGGGGCGAGCTCGGGACCCGCCGCGTTCACCTTGGTGAGCGTGCCGTCGGGTTCGACGAGGGTGATGTTGATACGGGTGCTGCCGGCGATGGGCACCCCGGCGGACTCGATGCCGTGTTCTCCGAGCAGCCGGGCCAGCAGCGCTCCCTCGGGGCCGCCCAGCGGCGCGACAGCCACCGTACGGTGCCCGGCGGCGGCGACCGCGCGGGAGACGTTGACGCCCTTGCCGCCGGGATCGACACGGTCCGCGGTGGCCCGGAGGACGGCGCCACGGGTGAGCCCGGGGAGTTCGTACGTGCGGTCCAGGCTCGGGTTGGGGGTGACGGTCAGGATCATGCGCGTACCACTTCCGTGCCCCGGCTCTCGATGGCCCGGGCGTCCTCGGGGCTCAGCCCCGTATCGGTGATCAGCAGGTCGACGTGGGAGAGATCGCCGAAGCGCGCGAAGTGCTGCTGCCCGGACTTGCCCGAGTCGGCGAGGAGCACCACCCTGCGGGCCGCCGCGATCACGGCACGCTTCACGGCGGCCTCGGCCAGATCCGGAGTGGTCAGGCCGCCGTCGGGAGAGAAGCCGTTCGTGGCGAGGAAGACGACATCGGCGTTGATCTCGCCGTACGCGCTCAGCGCCCAGGCGTCGACGGCCGCGCGGGTGCGATGCCGCACCCTGCCGCCGACCAGGTGCAGCGCGATCCCCGGGTGGTCGGAGAGACGAGCGGCCACCGGCAGGGCATGGGTGACCACGGTGAGGCACGAGTCGAGGGGGACGGCGCCGGCCAGCCTGACGGTCGTCGTCCCGGCGTCGATGATGATGTTGCCCTCGGCCGGGAGTTCGCCCAGGGCGGCGGCGGCGATGCGGTCCTTCTCGTCGGCCGCCACGGTGTCGCGCTCGGCGAGATCCGGCTCGAAGCCGAGCCGCCCGGCCGGAATCGCACCGCCGTGCACGCGGCGGAGGAGTCCCGCCCGGTCGAGCGTCTTGAGGTCACGCCGAATCGTCTCCGCCGTCACCTGGAACTCCTCGGCCAGGGACAGCACATCGACGCGCCCGCTCTCGCCGGCGATGCGGAGAATCTCTTGCTGCCGCTCCGGTGCGTACATGTGGTTACGTTTCCGTTTCATGCCCGAGTCTGTTGGTTCACCGGCAGACTACGGTCGCACCTCAGGAAAGTAAACACATTCGGGCGAAGAGTGGGCATGAACGGACTCAGGGAACGGCGATACGACGGCCCGGGACGCCTCAGTCGGTGCCGTGGGTGGCGGTTCGCGGGCTCAGCGGCCGGGCCAGCAGAGGCGCCCCAAGGACCTGATGGCCGCCGCTCGCCTGCATGCGCACCTCGCCGCGCTCGCTGATCTCGGCACGCACGATGCCGGTTTCGTCCGCGTAGACCGGGTAACCACCCGCGCCGGAACGGTCCGTGAGATGGACGACGACCACGTCGTCCTCGGCTCCGCCCGCCTGGAATATGAGCTCGTAACTCTCCGGGTAATCCATGACTCACCTCCCGACCGGGCCCGGCAGCAGCCGTGCGCCCGTCACCTCCATTGTTTCCCACCGGAGCTCACGGCGCTCCGGGAGCATGGCCGAGTGACCGTCCGTGACTGCGGATGCGGAATGGGTGAGGCGGGGTGACCATCATCTGCAAGGGATCGGACGCGTGCTGTCAGCTTCGCACGGCCGCCCGTGACGCCAGGCGGCACCGCCGGCGCGATCGGACTTCGTTGGCGCGGGGCCCACGGGCTCCCGGCCGCCCTGTGGAGAGGAACTGCCGTGCTGATGGCCAATCCCGCAACGCTGCGGAATCTCGTCAAGCGCTACGAGACACTGCGAAGCTCCCATGCACGGCTGGGCACTTCCGAGAGCAGCCGTCGACTCGAAGACGTCTCCTACACCCTCTGCGTCACCACCGGGACCAGGACCGTGCCCGACGCCCTGGCTGCCGCGGCGGCCCAGTTGCGTGCCGTCCCGTCGGCGGGCTCGCTGGGCCCGGCGCCAGGGCCGGCCCAGGTGCAGCTGACCGCCTGACGCCGCACAGCTCCCGTAGGAATGGCGCCGGTTCCGTCGAACCGGCGCCATTCGGCTGTCCGCGGGGACGCCGGGAGGGGGCACCGCACGACACGCCGAATGGGCGGACGGCACCGTCGATCGGGTGACACCCGCCGGTCGGACAACATGACTGTCGGCACCGACGGCTAGGCATGCAAGCATGAGATTTGAGCCCCGCCGAAACAAGACCGTTTCCCCGCGTAACCGTCGGCTCCGCGTCACCGGCGGCGCCTTGTGCGCCGCTGCTCTTGCCGCCACCCTCGTGACCGGCTGTGGTCAGGACAGCGGTGACGAGACCGCCGCGGCGACTTCCGAGGCTGCGAAGGTCCTTCCGAATCAGACGACCAGCCCTTCCGGGTACGGTTCGGGCAGCCCCTCCGAGACGGCCCAGTTGACCAAGGACCAGGCCGAGCGCAAGGAACTGCTGTCGACCGTCAAGGTCACCTTCGACAAGGCCGCCACGACGGCCGTCGGCGAGGTGTCCGGTGGCAAGCTGACCGATCTGGACCTCGAAGGCCTCGACGACGAGGACGATGACGACGCGACCGGCAGCCCGAGCCCGACCGGCAGCCCGACCGGTGGCACCAGCCCGAGTCCCGATGGCAGCCCGAGCCCGACCGGCAGCCCCACCAGCCCGAAGTGGGTCGCGGAGGTCGTGGAGGAGGACGGTACCGCCCACAACGTGACCATCGACGCGGTGTCCGGAGCCGTCATCGATTCCGCGCCGGACGCCGATCAGAGCGCCTCCGACAAGCAGGGGCTGGCGGACCAGCTCTCCAAGGCGACGCAGACGCCCCAGCAGGCCGCCAAGGTCGCCACGGACAAGAAGCCCGGCAAGGTCACCTCGATCGCTCTCGACGAGAACGACAGCAATGTTCTTGTCTGGCAGGTCGACGTGGTCTCCAAGGACTGGAAGAAGACCACCTTCGACGTGGACGCGGCCAAGGGCACGATCACGGACGAGCAGGTCGACAACGGCTGAGCACAGCACCGACGGACTCATCGGTGGCGTACCGCATCGTGGTGCGCCACCGATGTGCGTTCCCGGAGCCGTCGCGCTCGGGGCGAGCGCACACCGGGGCCCCCGGATCCCACGCCTCAGGGCGCGATCCCCACGGCGGGACGATGGTCCGGCCGGAAGAAGCACCCGGTCCCGTGATCGGCGTCGAAGGCGGGGCAGGAGGACGCGGCGGACGACGGGGTCGGCTTACGGCCCGTCCGTACCCACCCGGACAGCGCCGAGACCGCGGCGGCGTACTCCGCCGTGCTGAGACCGCTGTGCTCGCGCTCCTGGGTGAAGGTCTGCACGAGGTGACGGTCGCGGTGAGCGCCCTCCCGCCGCCTCGTGCTCGGCGAAGGCGGTGGGGTCGCCGATGGCGTGCATGGTCAGCACCGGGACGGATACCGCCCCGGTCACATCACTGTCGTACGACAGGTCGCGCACGCGGAGGCATGGGCGGAGAACCGCTCGACCCCGGCGTTCAGTGCCGCGTCGTCGTGCGAGCCGGTGTAGCGCACGTGTTGGTTGCTGAAGGGGCTGCGCGGACCGAGTCGTCGAACGATGTCGCGGAAGGTGAAGGTCGCGAAGGAGAGGTGCGATTCGAGGTCGCGTTCGGGGATCTTCGTGACCGTTCCGTGTGTGGGGGGATGGTGGCGGTGTAGCCGTCACCGTGGACAGCCTCCTGAGTGAGCGGGGCTTCATGAGAAAGGCGAACACGGTACTGCCTCCTGGCTTCTCGCTCCGGTGCATGCCGGCCGATGCCAGCCACGCCCGGGGCATCCGCTCGGGGTCCCGTGATTGCGTACATATCGTTTACCGGGGGCGTACTTCAGTACGAACGGTGACCTCGGCCCTTCGCGCGCGTTGTGCAGGACATGCCCACATCTTTCTCCAGCTCGCCCGCCGCCCCGACCGCGCCGGTGGCGAAGCCGAAGCCCTTCCTGCTGACGCCCCGCCAGGGCGAAGCCGCCCGCGCGCTCATGGCCTATGTGGGCTCGCTGCCGCTACAGGGAGCCGATGCACAGCTTCTCGCGGTCGTCGTCTCCATCCGGGCGGCCCGGCGAGGAATCGGCAATCTCACCGGGCAGGACCTGCGTGCGCTGCGGCTCACCGACCCGGAGGGTGCCGTCACCTCGTTCGCCGCACTGGGGTGGCAGGGGCAGGAGGCCCTGCTCGGCGAGGACATGGTCACCCCCGTGGCCGTCACCGTGCCGGACCTCGCCGACCGGCCTGATCCCCGGCTGCCCTTCGGCAAGGTGATGCGGTCCAAGGTGTCGGGCTGGACGGTCCGGACCATGGCCGCCAAGCCGGTCAAGAAGACCTCGACCGCCGCGCGACTGGCCGCTCTTTTCCTGGCCGCCCACGGCCCGGCCGACGAGCACGGCACGCTGCCTGTCCACCTGCCCGACGACTGCCGGGCCGCCCTGCCCGAACTGCTCGCCAAGGGGTTCCTGTGCGAGTTGGACGGTGAGCGGTATCTGCTCTCCGAAGCCGTCCGTCACCTGTCGGGAACGCGTCCTCCGTCGGACACCCCGCCCAGGACCCGCGACGAGCCGGAGACGGAGCGGCTGAGCTGGGACGCGTGGAAGGACCGGGCGAGCGTGGCCCTGCGGCGGCACGTCGAAGCGGTTGAGCGCTGCCCCGAGTGCTCCCTGGCCACGGCCAGGGTCTCGGAGGCCTTCATGCGGACGGCGGTTCCCGCCCAGTTCGAGGAGAAGGTACGCGCGGCCTACGCCGCCTGGGAGGCCAAGTACCCCGACCAGGGGCCCGCCGCCGCCGAATTCGCCGCCGCCTTCCGCGCCGCGCACGGTCACGGGCCCTCCGTCAAGCAGCTCTGCAAGGCGCTGGGCTGGGGGAAGATGTCACGGGAGCTGCGCATCCACGTCATCCGCCGGTTGATCGCCGACGGTTGGCTGATGAACACCGATCCGGTGCCGTGGACCCTGCGCCCGGGCAAGGCCGCCCTGGCCCGCACGTCAGGGGCGACGACGGCCTCGGGTGAACGCACGCGCTGAGGCGTTGCCCTTCGACGCATGACCCGGTGAACCTCCAGGGTTCAACACGCTTGTGATGGGCATGTCAGGCGTAGCGCGCGTGCCCCCACATTCACGCGCCGACCGGGAGGACGCAGTGAGAAGCAGCGCACCGATCCGCAAGGCAGCACTCGTCCTGGCCAGTGCCGTCGCTCTGGTCATCACCTCCGCGAGCAGCGCGCTCGCCGCCCCGCCGGCCGCGCTGGCGGCGAACGCGGACGCGATGGAGCAGGCGTTCCAGCCGGCGTACGACTACGACACCGACGGCTGCTACCCCACACCGGCGATCGGTCCCGACGGAACGATCGCACCCGGCCTCAACACCACCGGGGCGGTCAACGGCAGTTGCCGCGACGCCGTGGACCTGGACAACACCAACGGCTACGCACGCTCCATGTGCAACAACGGGTGGTGCGCCGTCATGTACGGGCTCTACTTCGAGAAGGACCAGGCGGTGGCCGGCAGCGGGCTCGGCGGGCACCGGCACGACTGGGAGCACGTCGTGGTGTGGGTCCAGAACAACGAGGCCCGTTACGTATCCACCTCTGCCCACGGCGACTTCGACGTCTACGCCGGTGACCGGATCCGGTGGGACGGGACCCACCCCAAGATCGTCTATCACAAGGACGGCGTGAGCACCCACTGCTTCCGCCCCGCGAATTCCGGCGACGAGCCACCGGAGAACCACTACGGCGAATGGCGGTTCCCGGCTCTCGTCGGCTGGAACGGCTACCCGGCCGGCCTGCGGGACAAGCTGGTCCAGGCGGACTTCGGGAGCGCGGTCTTCGGCCTCAAGGACGGAAATTTCGCCGCCCATCTGCAAAAGGCCCTTCCTGCCGGCATCCCCTTCGACCCCAACGCCTGACGTACGAGGAGCGGGCGACGTCGCGAGCCCGCCCCGGTGCGGGGCGGGTGGCTGCGCGGCCCACACCGGCGAAGTGTCAGCGGGCCGACAGTTCGGAGGGTGCCTCCTGGACCACCCATCCGTTGCCGTCCGGATCGGCGAAGGACATGAACGAGTTCCAGGTGTCCCCCTTGCCCTCCTCCCAGCCCGTCGCGCCGACATGCCGGATGGGGGAGACGTCCACGCCCCGGCCCGCCAACTCCTCGCGTGCCGCCTCGATGTCCGTCACACAGACCTGGAGACCGTGCAGCGTGCCGGGAGCCATCACCTTCTCTCCGGGGAAGGCGGGCATCCCCTTGAGCATGGCGATCGAACACCGCGACCCCGGTGGCGTCATCTGGATGATGCGCATACCGGGGGCGACCTCGTCGTCCAGGTCCAGCGTGAAACCCGCCTTCTCCGAGTAGAACGCTTTCGCCCGGTCCATGTCGGTGACGGGGATCGGAATGACCTCGAGTGTCCAGTTCATGGAGCCTCCTCAGCAGAGCCGGTGCGCCTGGAGGTCCACCGTCACCCACGAGGGAGCCGCATCGCACGCCGAAACGCCAGCAAGGCCTGTACTTCGACCATTTACTCCGCCGGGGAGCCCGGGCCTCGGCGCCGGGACGCCCGGAGTGCCCTTCGGCCCGGGCCCTGGACAGAACACCTCAGGTCGCTGCCTGGGAACTGTCCCGGAAGCCGCCCCATCCGTGCCAGCGGTCGATCTCGATCCAGGCGTTGACCCGGGCACGGTCACGGTCCGCGTAGGGCTGGCCGAGGTACTGCTGGGACAGCCGGTCGATGCCGGCCAGACCCTCGTCGTCGCTCATCTCGACGACGCGCCCGATCAGGGTCACATGGGTGTACCAGTCGGAGTCGTCGAGCACCGTCAGGGTGACACGGGGATCCCGACGTACGTGCTCCAGGCGCTTGCGCCCCTCGTCCATGTTGACCAGCACCCGGCCGTCTTCCCAGAGGTACCAGGTGGCCGTGGACACCGGCTGTCCGTCCGAGCGAAGGGTGGCGATCACAGCCGGGTTGGGCTTGCGGAGCATCGCCACCGCGGCCTCGGGGAGCGGAGGTTTCGACATGTTCTCTCCTCTGTCTCGTGCTGCGCCCTCCCTGTGACGGTGAACCACACCGGATGTTTCGGAGGGCGCGCCTCCACGCTGCCACACGACGCGAGCGGCGGCCGGTACCGCCCCCATGCTGCGCGCCCGCGCCGAGAAGCCCGCGCAGCTTCCGGGCCGCGGCCCCACGACTGTCCAATGTGAGCGGCGCATTGCGATCGCGTGGCAGCGCGCGGGAAAACGTCGACACCATGGATGCGCGGCGGCACTGTGGATCTTCGTGGACAGCGCCTTCCATCTTCGGAGGACCCAGCATCCTCCCCGTCCGCTCCGGGCGCCGCAGAATCGCGGCGGCGAGTGCCGTGGCCGCCCCGGCCGGCGATCCGGACGGACACCGGCCAGGACCGCGCCTGGACCCCGATCGCACGGGATACCTTCCGCTCGGGCACCGGCCGGTGGACCTCCGAGCTCCAGGAGGGTGGGAGCGTGACAGCCGCGGACGGTGTTCTCGACATCGACGTACCCGGTGGGGCGACGGTCTGGTTCGACCGCAGGCCCAGCGGCCCGTACGAGATCGAGTACACGGCCACGGTCTGGCGCCCGCCCACACTCAGGTGACGAGCCGCCATGTGGCGCCGGCTCGCCGAGGGGATTGTCGGTGGTGGCTGTGATGCTGGAGCCATGGACGAACTGATGAGGCGCCGCGTCTACGGCGCCGACCACGACGACCCGGACCCGGGGCCGCGGGCCGGGCACGTCTACGTGGAGCTGGTGGGCGGCCCACTGGACGGGCTGCTCCTGGACGTGACCGGCTGGCCCGAGGAGCGCCTCGCCGTCGGGGCCGCACTGGGCACGGAGCTCGGGAAGTTCGGTGCGGGAGGACGTGCCGTGTACGGGCCTGTGACCGGCGATCCGAGGCGCTGGGCCTGGGAGGCGGACAGCCCCTGAGCCGTCCGCCTCCACTGCCGGGCCCGTCACCGCGGTGCCGGGTGCCCTCCCGTATGCAGCGCGCCGGGTCACGGCGCTGTCGCCGCACTTGTTGCGGTTACCCAGATGCATCCCGTGCCCACCCCGGCGCTCGGCGACCATCCTGGCGCGGTCGCCGAGCGCCGCACGCATCTTCAGCGCACCGGCGTAGGGGGGGGCGCCGGATCGCGCAGACTCTGCACCATCAGGATGTTCGACGGGCCCTCGTCGGTGATCCAACGGGCTTCTCGGCCGGGGCGTCCTTCGAGAAAGCGCACGGGGTGATGTTGCGGGGCGTCCCGGCCGTCAGCGGATACCTGGCCCGGTCGGCGTCGACCCGCTCCGCGTACCCGGCAGCGGGACCCGGCCAGCGCACGTCGTTGCAGATCACCGCGACCATGAGCGACGCGTCCTCGTCCGGGATGACCTGGGCCAGGTCCGGCGGCAGGGTCGGTCGGCCTCCGCGCGTCGGGCCTCCTGGACCAGGCGGGCCACCGCCGGGAACGCGGCGTCGCTGTAGAGGGCGTACTGGAACGCCTGCCTCAGCCCGTTGCCGGTCAGCGGGTCGCCCGGCGTCCCCGAGTCGCGCGGAGCGCGGTCCAGTTGGTCGGCCAGCCCGAGGAAGAGTGGTTCCACGTCCTCGGCGCGCTGAGCCGGCCGCAGCCCCTCCGCCTCACGGGCGGGACCGGCCGACCGGGCCGCGAAGTCCGCGCAGCGGTCGGCGTAGCCCCGCGACATGTTCTCCAGCCACCCACGTACGACCCGTGCGGGATCGGGGCCCCCGTGCTGTCGAGGACCACGCGGTCGACGCGACCGGGCTGGGTCTGCCTGTACACGGCGCCGGATACGCCCCGTAGGAGGTGCCCCACACCGACAGCTTCCGCTCGCCCAGGGCCTGTCGGAGGCGGTCGAGGTCACGGGCCTCGTTCCTGGTCGTGAACGACCGCAGCACCGCACCCCCGTTGGTGGCGCAGGACTCGGCGGTCCGGAGGGACCGTGCGGTGTCCTCCCCGATCCCGCCGACGAGGTCGTACGCCTCGCCCAGAGCCGTCTGTAACGCTGCACTCCGGACGAGCCGGGCCCACCCGGGATGACGACCAGGGTGCCGCGCCGCTTCTCCGGCCGGTCGCTGTGGAGGCGGGTGACGGCGACCAGGACGCATCGGCCGGCGTGGCCTCCGTGCGCCTCAGCCGGTCGCTGTTCCCTGAAGCTGTTCCCGGTAGGCACGAGCCGTGGAGATGAGTCCGTCGAGCGCGTCCCGGGTGGACGCGAGGTCGGCGATATGCCGGGTGAGCCTGTCTCGTTCGAGCGCCATCCGCTCGAGCGCGGAGTCGGAGTTGTCCTGGCTCGGCGAGTCGACGCAGGGGAGCAGCTCGGCGATGGTGCGGCTGGAGAGGCCTGCCGCGTACATCCGCTGGATGAATCCGACCCGCTCGGGCTGGTCGTCCGTGTAGTGCCGTTGCCCGCTGCTGCTGCGGACGCTGGTGAGCAGTCCTTGCTCCTCGTAGTAGCGCAGGGACCGGACGCTCGCTCCGGTCCGTGACGCGAGTTCCCCGATCCGCATGAGACCCCCTGTGGTCTGTGGTGTGCGTCACAAGCCTTGCCTCTGACATTGATGTGAGGTTTTAGCGTAATCGATGTGCCCGGCAGCCGGGTGCGGAGTATCGACGCAGGGGAGTTCTTGACATGACCGGCCTCTTCCACAGCTATCAGCTCGGTGATCTGACGCTGCCCAACCGGATGGTGATGGCCCCGATGACGCGGGTACGGGCTGCCGCGGGCGGTCTCGCGACCTCCTCCATGGCCGCCTATTACGCCCAGCGGGCGACGGCCGGACTCATCGTGAGCGAGGGGGTGCAGCCGAGCTTGATCGGTCAGTCCAATCCCGGCACACCGGGACTGCACACCGATGAGCAGGTGGCCGCGTGGCGTCCGGTGACGTCCGCGGTGCATGCGAACGGCGGCCGTATCTTCGCGCAGATCATGCACGGCGGCCGGGTGTCGCACCCGGACACCACCGGTATGCAGCCGGTCGGGCCCTCCGCGGTCCCCGCGGTGGGCGACGTGTTCACCCCCACGGGCCCCCAGCCCGCCCCGCTCCCGCGTGAACTGGAGACCGCCGAGGTGGGGGAGCACGCCCTGGCGTACGCGAGCGCCGCCCGCCGTGCGATCGACGCGGGATTCGACGGTGTGGAACTCCACGGCGCCAACGGCTACTTGATCTCCCAGTTCCTCTCGTCGAACGCCAACCTGCGTACGGACTCGTACGGCGGCTCGGTGGCCAACCGGATCCGGTTCGCCGTCGAGGCGGTCTCCGCGACGGTGCAGGCGGTCGGAGGCGCGAGGACCGGCATACGCCTGTCCCCGGGCGGCGGCTTCTGGGGCGTCGAGGAGACCGATGCCCTTGAGCTCAACAAGGCGCTGCTTGCCGAGCTGGCGCGGCTGGACCTCGCGTACGTACACCTCGAGGCCACGGCAGGCGAAGAAGTGCTGCTGGATCTGAGGCGGGCATGGCCCGGGACCTTGATCATGAATCCTGTGTTCCCCATGGGGCCGAAGCAGACCGGCAGGGCCGAAGCGGACCACTGGCTCGAGCTCGGGGCGGACCTGATCGGCTTCGGCCGCGCGTTCATCGCCAACCCCGACCTCGTGGAGCGGCTGCGTTCCCGGCTGCCGATCGCCCCCGTCGACGAGACCACGTACTACCAGGGCGGCGACGCCGGTTACCTGACCTACCCGGCCTACCAGTACACGGCTTGATGCCGCTGACGGGCTGACGGGCTGACGGCGTCGACGTGCACCGCTACGTGTCGTTCCGGGACGGCCGGGCCGAGCTCGACCCTCAGGAGATGGCCAGGGTCCGATGCCACGGAAGCGCGGTGCGCCGGGCCATGCGCGTTTGCCTCGAACAGCTTCAGCAGGTCGCGACGAAACCTGTGCGTGCCGACGTGGGGCGGCGCACGGTGGCGCCGACACGCACGACGTCATTCTCATCGGCCTCCTCCTGCTGGCTCTGCACGTCGCAGGCATCGGTAACGGGCCGCGCGCCGGCCGACGATGACCGTCGCCCGGCGTGCTCGTCCGCCCGGGGCGGCGCACGCGGAGACCGGGGCGCCGGGGACAATGTCCCCATGCGTATCCGCCCCGTGACCGTCGAAGAGCTTCCGCTTCTCCAGGACATCGAGCGAGCCGCCGGACAGTGCTTCCGTGACATCGGCATGTCCGAGATCGCCGAGGACGAGCCACTCCTGGTCGGTGAACTGGCGCGCTACCTGAGGAACGGGACGGCCTGGGTCGCCGTCGATCCGGAGGACGCTCCAGTGGCCTACCTCATCGCTGAACACGTGGACGGGAACCTCCACGTCGAGCAGGTGTCGGTCCACCCGGATCAGGCACGTCGCGCTGTCGGACGCGGGTTGCTGGACCACCTCGCCGGTCATGCCGCGGCCTGCGGCGCGCCGGCTCTCACCCTCACCACGTTCGCCGATGTCCCCTGGAACGCGCCCTATTACGCGCGCTGCGGCTTCCACTCGCTCGACGACAGAGAGATCGGCCCCGACCTGCGGTAAATCCGCCGACTGGAGGCCGCTCACGGCCTGGACCGATGGCCAAGGGTCTGCATGCGCAGAGTCCTGTGACCCGGTGCGCCCGGGAACCGCGTGGGGGCGACCCGTCGTACGACGGGTGCCAACAGAGGGCGTTGCGGTTCTGGCGGTCCAGGATGGCGTCGACGAGGTTGAGCCGCTCGGAGGTCTCCAACCCTCCTCGATCCCGGCCGTCCAGATGACACTCGCCTGAGCGCCGGGTTCACGGAGCTCTGCGAGTCGCGCGTAGCCGGGACCTCCCCTCGAACCGGGAGGACGCCCGGCGTCCCTACGCGAGAGCGGCCCGCTACAGCTCGTCGCCGAACGCCTCTGCCAGCTCGCGCCATTCGGCCCGCGGCAGGCCGCTGCCGCCGTCTTCGGCGGTGAGGATCTGGAGCGCCACGTGGTCGGCGCCCGCGTCGAGGTACTCCTGGGTCCTGGCCTTCACACGCCCGGCGTCGCCCAGGGCGAAGAGCGCGTCCAGGAGACGGACGCTGCCGCCGCCGTCGAAGTCGCTCTCCGCGAACCCCAGGCGAAGCAGGTTGTCCGTGTAGTTGGGCAGCTGGAGGTACATCGCCAGCATGCTGCGTGCGGTGGTGCGGGCCCGGTCGGTGTCGGTGTCGAGGACCACCGAGAGTTCCGGGGCGAGCAACGCGTCGGGGCCGAGCGCCGTACGCGCCTCCGCGGTGTGCTCCGCGGTGACGAGATAGGGGTGCGCTCCCAGCGCCCGGTCGGTGGCGAGCTTCAGCATCTTCGGGCCGAGCGCGGCGAGGACCCGGCGTCCCGGCCCCACCGGCGGGTTCGCGGCGTCGAGAGAGTCGAGATAGGTGACCATCTCGCTGTACGGCTTCTTGTACTGCGGCACCATCGGGCCGTGGCTGACGCCCAGGCCGAGCACGAACCGTCCGCGCGCGCTCGCGTCGATCTCGGCGACCCGCGTCGCCACCTCCTCGGCGGAGTGGTCCCAGATGCTCAGGATGCCGGTCGCCACGGTGACCGTGCGGGTGGCGGCGACGACAGCCGCGGCGTCGTCGACCGAGGGACTGCCTCCGATCCAGAGAGTGCCGTACTTCAGCTCTTCCAGCTCGGCGGCCGCTTCCGCGATCGCGTCCCTGCCCGCGTCATCCGTGCGTGACGCGTGCAGCGCACCGCTCCAGATGCCGACCCGTCCGAATGTCTCACGCGTCTCAGAAGTCATGGTGATGTCAACAGCCACCTGAACCCGCTATTCCCCGCCTGCCAGGAATTCACCCGAACGGGGCCATGGGGCCGGCGTCGCGGAGGGCCCAGGGCTTCCTCGGAAGCGACCGTTACGCGTACGTTCATCATGTCCTTGCTTTGGGGCCGCGTGCGGGCCGAACCCCCAGGATTGGCTTCGCGGCGTCCAGTTCGACGCAACAGACGAGGCATACATGTCCCTGAGGCACGCAGTCGCCGGCCTGGCCCTTCTGCCCGCGCTCGCTGTCCCGGCGACCGCGCAGGCGGCCACGGCTCCCCTCAAGCACGAACCGGTTCGCAGGGCCGCCTTCGACCTGCAGGCCCACCGCGGAGGCCTCGGACTGACCACGGAGGCGTCCCTCGAGGGCTTCGCCAAAGCGATACGCATGGGCGTCAGCACTCTGGAGCTGGATACCCAGGTCACCAAGGACCGGAGGGTGGTGGTGACTCACGACCGTCAGGTCAGCGCCCAGAAGTGCGAGGACACCGGCCCGCTCACACCCGGCGACCCGATGTACCCGTATGTCGGCAAGTACATCAAGGACCTGACGCTCGAACAGATCAAGAGCATGGACTGCGGCTTCCAGCAGCTGCCCGGTTTCCCTGAGCAGGAACAGATCAAGGGCCACCGCATGGTCGAACTGAAGGACGTCCTCGACCTGGTGAAGAACTACGGCGCCAAGCGGATCAAGCTGAACATCGAGACGAAGGTGGAGGCCGGGGCGCCGGAGCAGACCGCTCCGCGCAAGTTGTTCGTGCGCCGTGTCCACGAAGAGATCCGCCGGTCGGGCATCGGCAAGCAGGTGTCCGTCCAGTCCTTCGACTGGGGGGCGCTCAAGGAGATGCACGAGCTCGCGCCCGCATACCCTCTGGTGGCGCTGACGAACTACGACTTCCTCGAAGTGGGGGAGCCCGGCGCTTCCCCCTGGCTCGGCGGCATCGACGCCGACGACTACGACGGTGACTTCGTGAGGGCAGCGGCGTCCGTCCCCGGGGTGACCGCGCTGTCCCCGAACTACGGATTCCCGCAGAACGGAACGGTCGCGGACCCCGGCTTCCGGTTCTACCCCGACAGGAAGATGATCCGGGACGCGCACCGGCGCGGACTGGAGGTCATCCCCTGGACCTGTGACGACCCGGCCACCGTCGAGGCGCTCATGGACATCGGCGTCGACGGAGTCATCACCGATTACCCCGACCGGGTACGGGACATCATGGCCGCTCGTGGCATGCCTCTGCCCAGGGCGTACCCGGCGCCGCGCCACTGACGACGACGGGCGGAGACGGATCCGCTACGTGCTCAACCGGCTGCTCGTGTCCCCGTTCCGCAGCACTCCTGCGAGGAGGAGCGCGAGCAGCCCGGCGAGTGGCACCACCAGGAGGCCCACCCGGAGACTCGTGGCGTCGGTGACCAGCCCGACGATCGGGGGCGAGGCCAGGAAGCCCAGGCGCATGAGCCAGGAGACGATGGCCAGCCCCGAGCCGGGCTTGAGGCCGGGCAGTTCATCGGCTTCGTGCATGGCCGCGGGTACGAGTGTCGCCACGCCGAACCCGGCCGCGGCAAAACCCAGGATCGTGCCGGGTACCGAGGGCGCCGCCAGTGCGAGGCCCATGCCGGCTGCCGTGATCAGGCCGCCGGCCCGAGCCACGGTGCGCTGGCCGAACCGGTCGACGAGCCGGTCGCCGATGATGCGGCCGATGAACTGGGCTCCCACCAGGGCGATATAGCCGAAGGCCGCCAGAGTGACCGATGCGTGCAGCGATCCGGACAGGTAGAGCGTCGCCCAGGAACTGCCCGCGTCCTCGACGAGGGTCCCGGCCGTCGCGATGAGGACGAGGGCAGCCAGCACGGAGATGGTGCGCCGCCGGGCCGTGGCCTCATGGCCCGCAGCGCGGTACACGCGGCCGTCGGACTCGGGCGCAGTGGCCGGCTCGCTCTCGGGGCCGGACAAGCAGTACCGCAGAGCGACGCACGCCGCGACCGCGAACACCACGGCAGAGATCGTCAGGTGCTGGCCCCTCGGGAGACCGAGCGCGATCGCGGCGGCGGCCATGGACCCCCCGGCGACGGCGCCGATCGACCAGATCGCGTGGAAGGAATTGATGATGGAGCGTCCGTAGCGGCGCTGCACCCGCAGTCCATGGGCGTTCTGCGCGACATCGGTGACAGCGTCCATCGCGCCGGCCAGGAACAGCGCTCCCGCGAAGAGTGCGACCGAGTCGGCCAGGCCCGCGGCGAGAATGCCCGCACCGGTCAGCAGGGTGCCCAGCACCGCCGCCCGCGCCGAACCAAGTCTGCGGATGGCGGCGCCCGCCGCGAGACCGGCGGCGATGGCCCCCGCCGGGAAGGCCGCGACGGCCAGCCCGTAAACGGCGTTGCTCATGTCCAGATCGGCTTTGATCTGCGGGTATCTCGGCAGCAGGTTGGCGAAGAGGGCCCCGTTGGTGAAGAACAGCACGGCAACGGCTACCCGGGCCTGCCGCTCGGCCAGGGCGGGCCGGCTCGGCGCGTCAACAGTCATACGGAGGACCGTACAGTCAGAGCGTACGAACGTACACTCCCAATCTTGTGTGGTGCACGCTTCTTCTGGATCAGGCCGGACGTAACGGCGCTAGGCATCTGTTCCCCGCGGGGACGGCCGCGAGTCAGGGTGGGGACGAGGCAGCCGGGAGGCGGGGAGACGCGCCTCCCCGGCCGCCGCTTCGTCGACAACGCCGCAGGTGTGCGTGCCGGACCGCCCGGGCCCGGATGTCCGAGTTGGAGCGGTCGGACCACCGGACAGGCGGTCAACGGCCTGGGGGACGGGCCGGGACGCATGGGTCCTCAGCCCTTGAGGCGCGGCTACTCGGCCGCGGTACCGGCGCCGCCGACGTTCGCGGCAGAGACAGGGCTGTAGTAGACGGAGCGACCCTGCTTCGAGCGCTCCAGCAGCCCGTGCGCGACCCCTTGCTCAAGGGTGTTGCGCACCACGGTGACCTGGGTCGTCCGCTGAGGGTGGGCCTCGCTCAGGGCGGCTGCCACCTCGGCGGCGGACCTCGGCTCCCTCTGATCCGCGAGATACCCCGTGACCAACTCGCGCCACGTCGGCTCCCCGGCCTTCTTGGGCGCCGTGGTCCGGTCGGGGGTGGACGTCTGCTTCTCTGCCTGAGGCTTCGAGCCGCTGCCGCTCTTCTTGGCCGCGGTCCTGCCCTTGGCGCGCCGCGCGGCCGGGACGGAGGCCGCCGGCTTGTCGCCCTTGGCCTTGCGCGCAGCAGGCTTCCCGGTGCCGCCGAGCACCTCTTGCATCTTGACCAGGATGCGCTCACCCTCCTCCAACTGGATGAGCTCGTCCTGCAGTCGGGTCAGCTCGGTGCGCGTCCGGTCCTGCTCACTTCGGTTCGCAGCGAGATCGTCGGTGATCCGCTGTGCGTAGTCTGCGCTGATGCCGGATGTAGGAGTGTTTTCGGACATGCAGTCCTCGTCCTTCGCTGTGTGTCTCAAATACCTAGGGCGGCTGATGCTACCGACACCAACGTGGGTAACCCCTCAGGGGATACCGAATTACCACGGATACGGGCCTCGTCCATGTGCTCGAACGCGGGGAGCCGGAGCGTACGGCACCCGGTGTGCGGACTTTCCGCGCCGCGGTGACTGCGCGATGTTGGCCCGAAGTTGTGCCTGGAGGGCAGCGATCACCAGGAACCGGACCTGGATCGTCCGCGGCTTCCCGACGTGAGCAATCCGGTGACTCACATCCGCAGTTCACGCCCAAATCGCTCCGTAGGAGTGAGCGGAGCCCACCGGACGCGCACATCGTGCCGTTGCTCTCTGGTGGGGGCCGGTTTCGCCATGTAGCGTCACTGCCAGATGTCGTGGTTCGCCGTACCTGCCCGCGCTTCGGTGCGGGCGCTTTGCTGTATGGGTGCGGACCCACGGCGCCTCCGGGACCGCGAGGTGCGGATCCGGATATCAAAGGGAAGGCACCAGCATGGCCAGCGGAACCGTCAAGTGGTTCAACGCCGAAAAGGGTTTCGGCTTCATCCAGCAGGACGGCGGCGGGCCGGACGTCTTCGCTCACTACTCCGCCATCAACGCGACTGGCTTCCGTGAGCTCCAGGAAGGCCAGGCCGTCACCTTCGACGTCACCCAGGGCCAGAAGGGCCCGCAGGCGGAGAACATCACGGCTGCCTGACAACGCAGGTCGAGATCGCCCAGGCCCTCGGGGAGCACGATCCGGGGGCCTGGCGTCTCGCACACACCCAACTCGCCGGCACCGGCCACGCTCAACGAGGAGTCAGCACGTGGAGTCAGACGACGGTGCGGGGAGCGACGACCACCAGGCACAGGTGATCGTGGTGGGTGCGGGGCCCGCGGGTTCGGCGGCGGCACTCCACCTGGCCCGGGCCGGCGTCGACGTACTGCTCCTTGAGAAGGGCAGCTTCCCCCGGGACAAGGTGTGCGGGGACGGTCTCACACCGCGAGGTGTTCAGCAGCTGGTGCGCATGGGCGTCGACATCGACGCTCCCGGCTGGATGCGGACCAAAGGCATGCGGTGGGTCTGCGGAGGGCGCCAGGTACACATCGACTGGCCTCGCTCCGGCAGCCACCCGGACTTCGGCCTCACCCGCTCCCGGCACGACTTCGACGACATCCTGGCCCGGCAGGCCGTGGCCGCCGGAGCGCGGTTGTGTCTGGAGACCAAGGCGACGGGCCCCTTGACCGACCGTGCCGGCCGCATCGTCGGCGTGAGTACGGTCGCGGGAGCCGACAAGCAGCCGAGGAACTACCACGCCCCCGTGGTGATCGCCGCCGACGGCGCCTCCGCCCGGACCGCCCTCGCCATGGGCCTGGAGCGCGACCCGAACAGGCCCATGGCCACCGCCGCCCGCCGGTACTACCGCAGCGAAGCCCGCACCCATGACCCCTACCTGGAGCTCTGGGCCGACCTCCTCTGTTCCCGTACCGGCCGTGACCTGCCTGGATACGGATGGATCTTCCCACTCGGCGACGGCCGCGTGAACGTCGGCCTGGGCGCGCTGCCGCACCGCGGTCACGGATCCGTGGACCTGCGGGCCACCATGGACCGGTGGCTGACCCGGGTGCCCCAGCACTGGGATCTGCGGGAGGAGAACGCCGACTCGCCACTGCGCAGCGCCGCGCTGCCCATGGGGTTCAACCGCCGACCTCAGTACCGTCGCGGTCTGCTCCTGGTCGGCGACAGCGCGGGCATGGTCAGTCCATGGAGCGGCGAGGGCATCGTCCAGGCCATGGAGGCGGGCGAGGTCGCGGCCGAGACCGTCGCTCTCGCCCTGCACCGTCCGGCCGGCCCCGGGCGTGAGCAGGCTCTGCAGCAGTACGCGAATGAGGTGAACCGCCGCTGGGGACGCTACTACCGGCTCGGCAACACCGTCGCCGAGCTGGTGCTCGCCCGCTACGGATACCGGCCGCTCCTCAGCCGTCGTGTCATGGCCTCGCCCGCTCTGGTGCACACCCTCGCCCGGCTCTTGACGCACGGAAGCGACGCACCTTCCGACGACCTGATCGACACACTCGTCCGCGGCATCGTACGGATGGTCCCGGCGCCCGGCCGGCGCGTGCGAGAGCTGGGCGCGAGGCGTCCCCGGTGACCGCGGCACATCAGGGGTATCCGCAAGGGACGTAGAACGATCGCGCACCCGTGAGGAGCTGCCATGACCACATTTGTGATCACCGTGCCGGGCACATTCGTCACAGACATCACGGAATCCCGCCGTGCGTCCCTGGAGCGCAAACTGAGCGCCCAGCACACGGACGTGAGCGAGAAGGAAGGCCTCGACCTGCTCAGCCTCGGCGATGACGCCACCTTCTCCATCCGGCTGGAAGTCGATGCGCCAGACCGGTACGAGGCGGAAATGGACGCGGTGCGCCTCGTGTCGGCCGCCCTGCGGGAGACGGGCTTCTCCGAAGAGGACGCACCGCTGGGTCCGCCGGCCGTCACCGGGATCGACAGCGACCTCTGATCGCCCGTCACGACGTGCAGCGGCTCTGCTTCTGAGGCCGCCGACGGCCATGTCCCGGCCACCGAGGAGGACATGGACCACTTGTGTGCCATCTCGTCCGTACGCTCCGCGCGGAGCATAGGGAAACCGACGCGGGACCGTACGATCGGCGCATGGAACCGATCGCGTCCGCATGGCGCGCGGCGACCGCCGGTGCGGTCGCGGCCGTCGTCTGCACCGGCTCGGCCACAGCCGCGGTACCTGCCCCCACGACCGGCCGAGGATCGTACAGCGAGCTCCGCCCACTCGCCGACCTCTCGGCCCAGCGCCTCGGCACGGCCGAACTGGTCGCCGCGGCCAAGTGGGGGACGGGCGAACCCGTGGACGCCCCCGTCCGTGAGCAGCAGGTCCTCGACGCGGCGGCGCGCCAGGCGCGCGAAGTGCCAGCCGATGCGGTGGCGACGGTGAAGATCTTCCGGGACCAGATCGAGGCGAACAAGCATGTGCAGCGAGCTCTGCACAGCCGCTGGGACGCGAACCCGGCGCACGCGCCGGAGGAGATCCCGGACCTCTCCGCGGTGCACGACAAGATCAACCGGCTGAACCTCGCCCTGGTCCGTGCGATCGCCGCATCGGCGGCGCCACGGGCGGCCCCTTCCTGCCGCGCCACGCTGACCGCCGCCGCGGTGCATGTCCGGCGCGAATGGCGCCTCGACCGCGTCCATACGACGGCCCTGGTCCTGGCTCTGCATTCAGTTTGTGCCGGGGCGCCGTAGAGCGGTCTGAACGCCCGCAGCATCTCGAACCCCGACACCTGTTCGGTGCCGGCGGCGAGCGTGTCCCCCGGGGCTTCGCCTGGGAGGTACCCCCATCCGTGTGCGGACAGATCTGCGGGACAGACCTTCGGGGACTGGCGGGGCGTCAGGGAGCTACCTCGTCCCGACGCCCCCTCAGCCGGTGCCCCTCGTCCAGCCCGCGCTCTCCCGAAGCTCCGTGCGGCCAGACCGAAGGCAAGGCGGCCGACCCGGAACCATGGATTCCGTAGCAGCAGCGTCCGCAACCCTTGTTCCGCGGCGGCGGGCCCGGAGGCGGAGGAGGAGGCGGCTCCAGCGCCGGCAGCAGTGGTCCACCCGCGCGCAGCCGCGCGATGCTCAGCTCGTTGCGGCGTCGCGCGAGCGGGGAATCGTCGCGTTCGTAGACGAGGAGGGCGCGCGTATCTTGTCGTCCTTCACCTGGCTCCGTTCGCGAAAGGCCCGGACGCCGTCGGCCGTTGGTCCCCACGATCGTCGCACGCCCGGCCGGGCAAGTCCCGGCGGTCGACCGGGTTCAGGCCTGCCCGGTGTCGAAGTGGCTGATCCGGCCGCCGGTCAGGGTGAATCGCCAGGCGGTTCGCATGGTGCCCCAGGTGTCATTGGTGAAGTCGACCACCAGCGAGCGCCCCTTGTCCTTGACCGACTCGACCTTCATCCGGCCGTTGCTGCTGAACATCTCCTTGTCGGTCCAGTCCGCGATGTCACGCTCGCTCCCGTCGTCACTCATCGTCGCATCATCGGTGAGTGACGCGAAGAGAGCATCGCGGTCACCGGCGTTCACCGCGTCGATGAACTTTGCCACCGCGGGATCCAGCTCATTGCTCATCATGTCTCCGTTGCTCTACGGCGTCGTCCTGCGGGCTCGGCCGAGCCCGGGGGTTCAACGAGGCGGTCGGCCGTGAGTTCCGCCAGCGGAGCGGTGCCGAAGCCGAACAGTGCACGACATCGCGCAGGACTTCTACGGTGACGAATGGCTCGCCAGTACGAGACCGCCCGCACAGGCCCCTTCCGCAGGCTGGGGAAGCTGCGCGCCGAGGGCGTCAGCAAGGCCTGGGGTCTGGGTGTGAACCGGGTGGAGCCGCTCGAGCTCACCCTCGATCTCGACGACCCACCCCGGACGCCTTCCTCCTCGCCTGCCGCTCCACCCTTCTGGACCACGGCCGGGCTCTGCAGCGTCTGCTGCCCGCGGCTGCCGAGCGGAACGTCGACATCGTCGTCGGCGGTCCTTACAGCTCGGGGTTCCTGGCCGGCGGGACGCACTTCGAGTACCAGGAGGCGCCCGCCGGGATCATCAGCAGGGTGGAGCGCATCAAGGCCCTCGCGCAGCGGTACGGCGTCGGTGTCAAGGCTGCTGCCCTGCAGTTCTCCATGGCCCACCCGTTCCCGGCGCCACCAGGCCCAGCCGTATCGCTGAGGACGTCGCCGCGCTGGATGGGTGGATCCCCGCCGGGTTCTGGACGGCGGACTTCGACGACAGGGGCCGCACCTACGGCTCTCGGACGGACTCGCAGCGCTCCGAAGGGCTCTCGCCGCCTGACCTCGGCTTGCGGCCACTCGGTGTCACCTGTCCAGGACATCGGCCACCTCATTCGCCATCACCCGGTAGCCGGCGTCGTTGGGGTGCAGCGCGTCCTTGTAGGCGTAGGCGGCATCGAGGCGGTCCGGGTCCGAGGGGGCGGCGAGCGCCCGGTCGAAATCGACGTACGCGTCGAACTCGCCCGAGTGCCGGATCCAGTCGTTGACCTCGTTGCTGACCTGCGCCGCGTGCGGGCCCCAGTGGTCCGAGCCCTTGAAGGGCAGCAGGGTCGCCCCGATGACGTCGAGGCCCTTGTCGTGCGCGGCGTCGATCAGCGTGCGGTAGGCGCTGATGAGCTGGCGGGACGACACCACGGGGGCGGGCTTGTAGGTGGCGGGCGGATTCGGCCCCTTGGCGGCTTCGCTGAAGCCGATGTCGTTGACCCCTTCGAGGACGACGACCGTGGAGATGCCCGGCTGGTCCAGGACGTCACGCCTGAAGCGGGCGGTGGCGCGCTCGCCGAACCAGGCGGAGTCGTTGAGCACCAGGTTGCCGCCGATGCCCTGGTTGACGACGGGCCGCCCCGTCAGCTCGGTGAGGGCGTCGGAGTAGCGCCGGTCGGTGTTGGGCGTGGAGCCGAAGCCGTCGGTGATGGAGTCACCGAAGACCGCTACGCCGCCTCCGTCGCCCGCGCCTCGGGCGTACTTCCGGGCCGCCCCTGAGGGGAACGCGTTCGACGCGCCGCCCACCTCGATACCGGAGAGGTAGTACCAGGACTGGGTCGTACCGGTGTACGCGGCGCCCGTCGTGTCGGCGCGGTGATCACCTTCTGCCCGGTAGGTGTCGGCCCAGCCCTGGGAGTGGAAGGTGGCAGGGCCCGTGGTCCCCGCGAAATAGAGAGTGACGGTCACCGACGCCAGGCTCTCCAGGCCCAGTTGAGCCGCATCGCTACGGAGTTCCCCGTGCGCCGGTATCCACGTCGAACGTTCGCCGTTGAAGGTGAGGGGGCGGACGGACCCCTTCTCGACCGCCGCGCCCCGGGTGGTGCGTGCGATCACCGCCCCCGTGATGTGCAGTGGCGAGGTCCCGTACGCGTTGGAGAGCCGGATCCTGGCCAGGCTGCCACCCTTGGTGACACGGACGACCTGGCGTACGGACTGGTGGGAGAAGCCCTCCTGGGACCAGTTGGGCGTGAAGCCGGTGCTGGGAAGCTGGGGGGAAGCGCCCCAGGCCGCGGTCCAGGCGACGGGTGCCGCCTCGGCCGGGGCGGCCAGGATGCCGAAGGCGAGGGATCCGGCGAAGAGAGGTGCGGCGACGCGGCGTACGGACACGATGTTCACGACGACTCCTAATGGGAATATGGTTCCGTTAAGTTCAGGGGAACCGTAACAGATCGTCGAGGTTAATGGAACTGTGGGTCCGTTTGCGAGTCGCTGCCGTCCGCCCTCCGTCCGCCCTCGGTGTCGACCGGCCACTGCGGCCCTGTCGCGAAGGGTTGACAGCGATCCACCGCATCGAGACTCTTTTTAGAAAGTGATTCCAACATTGGTCGGCTGCGTAACTCCGCGGGGCCGGGCTGGAGTTACGGACAGGAGAGGCTTATGGGCGGCGTCATGGACGGCCGGGTCGTGATCGTCACAGGGGCGGCCCGCGGCATCGGCCGCGGCCACGCGCTGGAATTCGCGCGGCAGGGTGCGAAGGTGGTGGTCAATGATCTGGGCTCGGAGGTCGACGGGACCGGGGCCGCCTCGGGGCCGGCGGACGAAGTGGTCCGTGAGATCCGCGAGGCGGGTGGTGAGGCCGTCGCCAACGGCGACGACGTCTCCGACTTCGAGGGTGCGCGGAGACTCGTGGAGTCCACGGTGGCACGCTTCGGGGACCTGCATGTACTCGTGAACAATGCCGGGATCCTGCGCGACCGGATGCTGGTGAACATGACCGCCGCCGAGTGGGACGCCGTGATACGGGTGCACCTGGGCGGCACGTTCGCTCCGCTGCGCCACGCGGCGGCGTACTGGCGGGCTCGGGTGAAGGCCGGCGTCCGGATCGACGCGCGCGTCATCAACACGACGTCCTCGTCCGGCCTCTACGGAAATCCGGGCCAGGCCAACTACGGCGCGGCCAAGGCCGGGATCGCCGGACTGACCGTGATCGCCTCGCGCGAACTGGAACGCTACGGCGTCGCGGTGAACGCCGTGGCGCCCGCGGCGCTCACCCGTATGACAGAGGGCCTTCGCCCGGAGCGGCCTGCCCGGGCGCCGGAGGCCTTCGACGCGTCGGCTCCGGAGAACGTAGCCCCTCTGGTGGTCTGGCTCGGCAGCCCCGCCGCTCGCGGTGTCACCGGGCGCGTGTTCAACGTGCGGGGCGGCACGATCAGCGTCGCGGAGGGCTGGCACGCCGGGCCCGGGATCGACAAGGAGGCACGCTGGGAACTGCCCGAGCTGGACGAGGTGATCCCTGCCATCGTCGGCAAGGCCCGCCCCAACGCGCTTCAGAACGGCCTGTCGCCGGCAGGGGGCTCCTGACATGGCCCTCGACCACAGCGTGATCGGAGTCGAGTCCGCGCCCGTGGAGCGGTCCTGGACCTCCGCGGACACCCTGCTGTACGCGGTGGGGGTCGGCGCCGGGCTGGACGATCCGCTGCGGGAACTCCCCTTCACCACGGAGAACACCCGGGGCGTGGAGCAGCAGGTGTTGCCGACGTTCGCCGTACTGGCCGCCCAGGGAGGCGGCGGCCCCGGCATCGGCGTGTTCGACCCGGCGATGCTGGTGCACGCCGAGCAGTCGTTCGACCTGCACCGGCCGCTCGCACCGGCCGGGAGCGTGCGCATCACATCCAAGGTCACCGGGATCCATGACAAGGGCTCCGGCGCTCTGGTGACCAGCGAGGCGGTGGCCGTGGACCCCGGCACCGGCGAGCCGCTGATCACGTCGCGCAGTTCCGTGTTCATCCGCGGGGAGGGCGGGTTCGGCGGCGGGCGGGGCCCGCAGTCCAGCTGGCCGGAACCTGACCGTGCGCCGGACCGTACGGTCACCTACCCGACGAGACCCGAACAGGCGCTGATCTACCGGCTGTCCGGTGACCGCAACCCCCTGCACAGCGATCCCGCCTTCGCGGCGAAGGCCGGTTTCGAGCGGCCGATCCTGCACGGCCTGTGCACCTACGGGTTCACCGGGCGTGCGTTGCTGCACAGCCTGGCGGAATCGGATCCGTCCCGGTTCGCCTCGATGTCCGGCCGCTTCAGCAACCCGGTGTTCCCCGGCGAGCCGCTGACCGTCTCCGTATGGAAGGACGGAGACACCGCACGGTTCCGTACCACCAAGGCGGACGGGACCGTCGTGATCGACCGCGGACGGGTCACCGTCCGCGCGGCGCCCGGACCGCCCCGTTGACTCGCCTCGCCTGCCGTGCCGGCACAGCCCCGGTGCCCGCCCGCGGCAAGGCGGCACCGGCGCCGCGCGGCAAGGGTCAGGGGCGTTGCGGGTTGGCGACCGCGGTGGTCATGCAGTAACCGATCGGGCCCGCCGAGTCGTGCAGCGTGCAGTGCCCGACGGCCACGCCCTCCTCGCTCGTGTGGGCGCCGGACTCCAGGCCTATGACGTCACTGAGCGGCAGCCGGCTCAGGCACAGGGTGTAGTCGGCGTTGATGTACTGGAGACCCGCGTCGCCCGCATGGACGAGCGGACTCGCGGTGTCCGCGGCCAGTGCGGCCCGTACGAACGGTGACAGCGGCTCGCCCGCCACAAGTTCGCGCGCCTCCCGAAGCCATGCCCGGCGCTTGACGTCGCCGTGCCAGCCGCCTTTCGCCGACTCGTTGTGCTCGTCGAACATCCAAGCCGTCCACGCCCCGTCGCGTGGGGTGAAGAGCTGTTCGGGGGGCGGAGCATCCCAGGGCGGCGTAGCGGGGACCCGGCCGGGCGGCTGCTCGCTGCGGCGCAGCAGGACGGCGCTCGCCCGCGCGACGACGCCGTTCGCACCGTGGACGGTCGCGTCGGCGACCCTGATCCGGCGTCCGTCGCGCACCCGGTGCGTCTCGACCCGCACGGGCGCCATCGGCGCGTTGCGGAACAGGTCGACGGTCAGCCGGGTGAAGTGCAGCCCCTCCGCGGCGTGTTCCGCCTCCAGCGCCCTGGCCGCGAGGCCCCCGAGCAGCCGCCCGTGCATCATGCCCGGCGTCCACCAGCCGCGCGCGTGGGTGGCGGGCACCAGCTCGCCACCCGCGCCAGTGAAGAACGCCTCCTCCTGCTCCGTCCCTGCCACGCGTGCTTCCCTTCTGTCGGCCTGACCGGGTCAGGTGTCGATGCTCGTGGAGCCGAGCCGGCGGATCAGGACGATCGCGGCTTCGGTGATCTTGTTGGCCTGGCGCTTCGACGAACTGGTGGCGATCTCGCGTCCCGCCTCGCCGATGATCGTGGTCAGCACGGCGACGGTGAGCCGTCCGACCGAATCGATGCCGGCGCCGAGCAGCACCCCGTTCTGCCGGACCCACTCCCGGCTGCGCGTGCGTCTGACCAGTTCGAAGCCCGGCGGAGCGTCGCCGTCCATGAACAGCCGGGCCAGATCGCGGCGTTCCCAGGAGCCCTCCAGGAAGGCGCGGGCCCCGGCGATGAAGAGCTCCAGCGCGTCCTCGTCCTTGTCCTTGTCCTTGGCCCGCGCCGCGGCGACCGCGGTCACCGCGTTCTGCTCATGGGCGGCCTGGTGCTCCTCCCAGAGGGCGAGGAAGAGCTCGGTCTTGCCCCCGAAGTGGTGGTACAGACTGCCCACGCTGGAGTCGGCACGCTCCACCACCGCCGCGACACTCGCCTCGGCGAAGCCCTGTTCGCAGAACACCTCGCGGGCGGCGTTCAGCAGCACACGCCGCGTCTCCGCCGTGCGGCTCCACTGCCAGGCGTTTCCTCCGGACGCGGCGTTGCCCGCCTTTCGCGCCATGACGACCCTCCTCCCGTGCGGTCGACGGCCGTCGACACGGTCACCGTACCGAATCCAATCTTAGAATTGGGCACGCCGCCGTGACGGCGACGTTTCCCCGGCGCACCCTTCCCGTGCCACCACATGCCGTCTGAGCTCCGTACATCCGGACCCTCTTGGTGGTGACAGGTGTCTTGACACGCCGCTCTGGCCGGGCACAGTCTGAACTGGTTCCTAGAGTTCGATTCTAAAAAGGTGCAGCTGCTCATCTCGCGCGCCCGAACAGGAAAGGACACCTCTCGATGGTCGATTTCTCCCTCAATGTCGAGGAACGTCAGATCCGGGACACCGTGCGCACCTTCATCTCCAAGGAGGTGATGCCACTGGAACAGGACGTACTGCGCAACGAACGAGCGGGCGCCCCGGCGATCACCCTCGATGTGCTCGACGAGCTCCGGGCCAAAGCTCGCAAGGCCGGCTTCTGGGGGATGAACACGCTCGAGGAGTACGGAGGGATGAACCTCGGCGCCGTCATGTCCGCGATCCTCGCCATGGAGACCGGAAGGACGTTCGTCCCGTTCAGCTTCGGCGGCTCGGCGGACAACATCCTCTACAGCGCGAACGACGAACAGAAGCAGCGCTATCTCGTCCCGACCATCGAAGGCGAGCGCCGCTCCTGCTTCGCCATCACCGAGCCGGGAGCCGGCTCGGACGCGCGCAACATCCGCACCCGCGCCGTTCGTGACGGCGGCGACTGGGTGATCAACGGCGAGAAGACGTTCATCACCGGCGGCAACGAGGCCGACTTCGTGATGGTGTTCGCCGTCACCGACCCGGACGCAGGCGCGGACGGCGGGGTCACGTGCTTCCTCGTCGACCGGGCCATGGGCTGGAAGTCCGAGCCGATCCCGACGATGGGCCAGTGGGGTCCTGCGGCGCTGGTGTTCGACGACGTACGCGTCCCCGCCGAGAACGTACTCGGTGAGGTGGGCCAGGGATTCGCGCTCGCGCTGCGCTGGATCGGCCAGGGGCGCTACATGATCCCGGCCCGGGCGATCGGCTCCGCCGAGCGCATGCTGCAGATGGCCGTGGACTACGCCAAGATCCGGTACTCGATGGGTCATCCGATCGGCGACTACCAGGCGATCCAATGGCAGATAGCCGACTCGCAGGTCGAGATCGAATCCACCAAGTGGCTCACCCTGTACGCCGCCTGGCGGGTCCAGCAGGGCATGGACGCCCGGCACGCCTCCTCCATCGCCAAGCTCAACGGAGCACTGATGGCCAATCAGGTGGTGGACCGCGTCCTGCAGATCCACGGCGGCATGGGCTACACCAAGGAGCTGCCGATCGAGCGCTGGTACCGCGAGCTGCGGCTCCTGCGGATCTTCGAGGGGACCGACGAGATCCAGCGCCGCACCATCGCCCGCAACCTTCTGAAGGGCCACGTGCGGCTGGGCGGGATCGGCGAATGACCGGACGCAGGCGCGCCGCCATCGTCGGGGTGGCCGAGTCGGAGGTGGGCAGGACCCCGCACCTGACCGTGCTCTCGCAGCAGGCCAGGGCGAGCAAGGCGGCCCTGACCGAGGCCGGGCTCCGCCCCGAGGACGTGAACGCGCTCTTCGTGGCAGGGAACTGGTCATGGGCGCCGGCGCTGACCCTGGCGGAATACCTGGGACTGCGACCGGACTACCTGGACGGCACCAACATCGGCGGGTCGTCGTTCGAGGCGCACCTCGGCCATGCGACCGCGGCCGTCGAGGCCGGGCTGATCGACGTCGCGCTGATCACCTACGGCAGTACCCAGCGCAGCAACCGCTCGCGCACCGCCCCCAGGCCGCCCGCGACACTGACCGAGCAGTTCGACCGGCCCTTCGGGCTGCCGCAACCGGTCGGCGCCTACGCGCTCGCCGCCAACCGCTACTTCCACCAGTACGGCGCCACGGGCGAACAACTGGCCGAGGTCGCGGTCAGCGCCCGGCGGTGGGCAGCGCTCAATCCGGACGCCTACCACCGCGAGCCGATCACGGTCGACGATGTGCTCGGCTCCCCGATGATCAGCGATCCGCTGCACCTGCTGGACTGCTGCCTGGTCACCGACGGCGGCGGCGCGGTGGTCGTGGCCGCGGAGGACCGCTGGCCCGACGTCGACACCCACCCGGTCGAGGTGCTCGGCCACGGCGAGACGACCACGCACAGCTCCATCGCCCAGATGCCCGACCTGACCGTCACCGGAGCGGTGCACTCAGGCCCGGCCGCGATGAAGACGGCCGGCGTCACCCACGACGATCTCGACCTGCTGGAGATCTACGACTCCTTCACCATCACCGTGCTGCTCACCCTCGAGTCCCTGGGGTTCTGCAAGCCGGGCGAGGCGGGGGAGTTCGTCGCCTCGGGCCGCACGGCCCCCGGGGGCGACATGCCGATGAACACGAACGGCGGCGGACTGTCCTACACGCACCCCGGCATGTACGGCATCTTCCTGCTCATCGAGGCGACCCGGCAGCTGCGGCACGACTTCGCCTCCGACCCGCCGCGACAGGTCGACGGGGCACAACTGGCCCTGGTGCACGGCACCGGTGGGGTCCTCTCGTCCACGTCCACCGTTGTACTCGGAAGGAGCTGATCACCGTGGGGGATCTTGTGCCGGATGCGGAGACACAGCCGTTCTGGGACGGCATCGCAGCCGGTGAGCTGCGTCTCCAGCACTGCGCGGACTGCGACCGTGCCGTGTTCTACCCCCGGGCCCTGTGCCCGCACTGCTTCGGTGAGCGGCTGGACTGGGTCACCTCCCCGGGGACAGGCACCGTCTACTCGTACACCGTCGCGCACCGGGCCTTCAGCCCGTCCGCCGGCGATCCGCCGTACACCGTCGCCCTCATCGACCTCGACGAGGGCGTACGGATGATGTCGCGGATCGTGAGCGGCGCTCCGGTCCGGATCGGTGACCGGGTGGAGCTGGAGATCACCCGGCTGGGCGGCGAGGAGTCCCCCGCGCTGCCGTGCTTCCGAGTGAAGGAGAGCGCATGAGCACGGCCACGACACAGATCCGCACCGAGGCGATGCACGCCCTCTTCGCGCCCCGCTCCATCGCGCTGGTGGGTGCGACGGACAAATCGGGGTGGTCGCTGTCCACGTTCGACAACCTGCGCACCAACGGCTTCCGCGGCCCGGTCCACCTCGTCAATCCCCGTACGGAGGTGGTGCACGGCCGGCGCGCCCACCGCAGCCTCACGGACATCGGTGAAGCGGTCGACATGGCCTACGTCATGGTTCCGACACCCGCGGTGCTGCCGGTACTGCGAGAGGGCGCGGGTCTGGGAATCCGCAGCTACGTCGTGCTCACCGCGGGCTTCGGCGAGACCGGACCGGAGGGCAGACGTCTCGAGGAGGAGATCCTCGCCTTCGCACGTGAGAACCAGCTGACCGTGCTCGGCCCCAACGGCAACGGATACATCAACGCCACCGAGGGAACCACCCCGTACGGACTGCCGATCCCGCCCCCGCTGATCAGCGGCCCCGTGGGCGTGGTGCTGCAGAGCGGGGCACTGGCCAGCTCCATCCTCGCCTTCGCCCAGGCCCGCAACGTCGGTCTCAGCCTGCTCACTTCGATGGGCAACGAGACGATGGTCTCGGTCACCGACGTCATCGACCACCTCGTGGACGATCCCGCCACCCGGGTGATCGCGCTGTTCCTGGAGTCCGTACGCCGCCCCGAGGAATTCGCCCGCGCCGCCCGCCGCGCCGCCCGGGCCGGCAAACCGATCGTGGCACTCAAGATCGGATCCAGCGCACTCGCCTCGCACACCGCCCAAGCCCACACCGGAGCCCTCGTCGGGGACGACGCGGTCGTCGACGCGGCGTTCCGGCAGCTGGGGGTGGTACGCGTCCGCTCCCTGGAGGACCTGATCATCACGGCCGGGCTGCTGGCCCAGACCGGTCCGGTACGGGGACCACGGATCGCCGTGGTGACCCCTTCCGGCGGGGCCTGCGAGGTCATAGCCGACCGTGCCGAGCAGGAAGGACTGGAACTGCCTCCGTTCGCCCCGGAGACGGTGGCACGGCTGAAGGAGATCCTGCCGGACTTCGCCACCGTCCAGAATCCGCTGGACGTCACCGGCTATGTGGTCGTGGACCGCACGCTCCTCAGCCGGGCCCTGGAGGTGGTGGCCGACGATCCGGGCGTCGACGCGGTCATGCTCCTGACCGACCTGCCGCGGCTGCCACCCGCCGACCTGAACCTGACGCTGCAGCACTTCGCCGCGACCGCGCAGCGCATCCGCGACGCGCGGCGGCCGGTGATCGTCGCGGGCAACGTGCTCACCGACATCACGGAGGTGGGCCGCCAGGTCCAGCGGGAGACGGGATTCCCGTACGTGGTGGGCGGGATCGAGCACGCCATGACCGCGATCGGTGCGGCCGTCCGCTGGTCCCGCGCCCTGGGCGAGACCGACGGGACCGCCCCGGCCGACAAGGGCGTGCCACCTGTCGTGCGGGGCGAGACCACAGGGCTCTGGGCGGAGCACCGGGCGTCCCGGCTGCTCTCGGACAACGGTGTCCCGGTCGTCCCTTCCGCCCTGGCCGCCACCGAGGACGAGGCGGTCGAGGCGGCTGCCGCATTCGGGTACCCCGTGGTGCTGAAGGCCGTCGCCGAGGGACTCGGGCACAAGAGCGACATCGGCGGGGTGCGGCTCGGGCTGACCGGACCGGAGGCCGTGCGCGAGGCTCACGGCGAGGTGTGTGCCGCCCTGCGCGACCGCGGACTGACCGGTGCCGGCACCCTCGTGCAGCCGCAGCGCAGCGGCGGAGTGGAACTGCTCGTCGGTGTGGTCCGCGATCCGGCATGGGGACTGACCATGGCCGTCGCTCTCGGCGGGATCTGGGTCGAGGTACTGCGCGACTCGGTGCTGCGGATGATGCCGGTGGACACCGTCGGCATCCGCCGCGCCCTGGGCGAACTCCGTGGCGCCCGACTGCTCGAAGGGGCACGCGGGACGGAGCCCGCAGACCTCGACAAGGTCGCCGAAGTGATCGCCCGGATCGGGGAGCTCGCCGGAAGCCTCGGCCCGCGGCTGGAATCGCTGGAGGTCAACCCCCTCCTCGTCCGGGGGAGCGAGGTCGAGGCACTGGACGCACTGATCACCTGGAACTGAACCACCCTCGCGGCGCCACCCGAAGGCCGCCGCGGTCGCCTGCTGCGACCGCGGCGGCCTTCGGTCCCCTCACGCCGGTCACGGCCGCTCGAAGGACGCCGCACCTCGCTCGACGGACAGAGGCGGAACACCACTCGCAGAAAGGCCCGGGCAATGAGGCTCTCCTACGTACGCGAACTCGACGAGTACCCCACCGGCGGACGCCGGATACGCATCCTCAGCATGGCCGTGCTCGCCGTCCTGATCGGATCGTACGAGGGGCAGATCGCCCCCGTCGCCCCCTTGCTGCTCGAAGACCTGGACATGTCGCTGTCCACCTACGGCACCGTCTCCGCGCTGGCCACCGTCGCCGGTGCCCTCGCCTCCATGGCCGGCGGCCGGCTCACCGACACACTGGGCCGGGTGCGTCTGCTCATCCCGCTCATGCTGCTCACCACGGTGTGCTGCGTACTGATGACCACGGTGCACTCACCCACACAACTGCTCCTGGCCCGGGTCGCGCTCTCGGTCATCGACGGCATGGCGCTCGCGGGCACCGCGCCGCTCGTACGCGACTTCTCACCACGCATGGGGCGCGCCCAGGCCTTCGGCTTCTGGACCTGGGGCCCGGTCGGCGCCAACTTCCTGGCCGCCGCGATCGCGAGTGCCACCCTGCCGCTCTTCCACGACTCGTGGCGCTCCCAGTTCGTCATCATGGCCGTGGTGTCCCTGGCCGCCTCTCTGGTGATCGCTTACAACATCGCCGACCTCTCTCCCGAACTGCGCGGACGCATCCAGCAGACGGAGAAGCGGGCGATCGTCACGGCCGGCCCCACCACACCGCCCAGGGCCCGTGGCCTCCTTGCCCACCGCAACATGGTGGCGCACGTCGTCGGCATCGGGCTGTGGCTCGTGCTCTTCCTTACGCTCTCTCTGTACGGGCCGCTCATGCTCGGGGACTCGTTCGGCCTGAGCGCGTCGACCGCGGCCGGGATCATGTCGGTCTTCTGGGTGCTCAATCTGGTCACGGTCGTGGTGAGCGGCCGGATCTCCGACCGTCTGCAACTGCGCAAACCCCTCTGTGTGGGCGGAACGCTCGCGGCGGTGGCGGTCACCGGTTACCTCGTGCACCTGATGGGGCGCCAAGACGTCTCGCATCCGCACCTGATGATCACCGGCGCTCTGCTCGGCGGTGCGATGGGCGTGGCCTACGGTCCCTGGATGGCCAACTTCTCCGAGGACGCCGAGAACATCGACCCCCGGCTTCAGGGCAGCGCGTGGGGCCTGTTCGGCTTCACGTCCAAGGCCGTGGCGGTGCTCGCGCTGTTCGCCGTGCCACGCGTGGTCGAGCACGCGAGCTGGCACCTGTGGATGGTCATCGCGCTCGGCTGCATGGTGCTGTTCCTCCCGGCGACGCTGTTCTTCCACGGGCCGTGGCGACGCGCCGCCGTGGCGCCGGCAAAGGCTCCTGAGCCGGTCACCCCGGGGGCGGCGGCGGACTGACACCGTCCGGCGCGGGGGACCTTCGCCTCGTGCGGTCGGCAGCCTCGGCGGGATCGTCCGCCGACCGCGGCCGGCCGAGCGAGGCGAGCACCGCCAGCGCGGAGATGACCGCCATCACGAGCAGGGCCAGCCGGTAGCCGGTGACCAGCTGTCCAAGTGAGTGCGGAGCCACACGGGAGATCGTTCCGTCGAAGACCCGGTCGCGCAGCCCTGCCGGCAGCGCACGGGTGACGAGCGACATGGCCAGCGCCGTACTCACCACCACTCCCGTGTTCTGGATCATCAGACGCATCGCGTTGACGATCCCGATCCGGTCGGGCGCGATACCGTCCAGCATCGCCGTGGTGTTGGCCGGCATGAACATCCCCGAGCCCACCCCGACGAGCACCAGCCCGCAGGCGATCGGCGCGTAGCCCACACCCACGGACATCTCCAGGAGAAGAACCAGCAGCCCCGCAGTGCCGACCGACGTACTGATCAGCACGATCGTGCGCGGTGCCAGCCTCGAGTGCAGCATTCCCGAGCACGCCGACGCGATCATCGCGGCGACCGGCAGCGGCAGGACCTTCAATCCGGCCGACACCGGGTCCTCCCCGTGCACCGCCTGGTAGAAAAGCGCGATCAGCAGGACCACGGCCATCCGGGACACCGCGTTCAGGAACGACGTCAAAAGGCCCAGCGCGAACGGCACGTCCCGGAAGAGCCCGACATCCACCACCGGACGGGCGCTGCGCCGCTCCACCACGAGGAACAACGGCACCAGCAGCGCGAAGAGTGCCAGGCAGGTGACCACCACCGGATCGCCCCAGCTACGGTCGCCGACCTCCGACAGGCCGATCAACAGGCCTCCCAGACCGACCAGGACGAGCAGATTCCCCGGCAGATCGATGCCGCGGTCACCGCCTCGGCCGCCGACCCTGCGCAACACCACGGCACCCCGGACCAGGCACACCAGGCCGATCGGCACGTTGTACCAGAACACCCACTCCCAGCCGAAACGGTGCGTCAGATATCCGCCCAGAGTCGGGCCCACCAGCTGCGCCACGGAGAACGACGCGATGTAGACCCCCATGCCACGCGCCATGTGCCGGGGCGGGAACGCGTCGGCCAGCAGCGCCGCACTGTTGGCCAGCAGCATCGCGCCCCCGGCGGCCTGGACCACCCGCAGGCCCACCAGGAACCACGCCCCCGGGGCGAAACCGAGAAGTAGGCTGGCGGCGGTGTACGTGGCCAGCCCGAGCAGATACATGGTGCGCCGCCCGAACATGTCCGCCAGCCGGCCGAACACGACCAGGAGCACCGTGTTGGCCAGCATGTAGGACAACAGGATCCAGTTCGCGGCCGCAGCACCGGCGTCGAAGTGCCTCACCACGTCCGGGAGCGCGACGTTCAGCGAGCTGCTGCCGAGTGCGATGAGAATGCTCGCCATGCTGACAACGGACAACACGCGCCATGCGTAACGAAGTTGCTCCGCTTCCGCTGCTTCCCCGGTCCTGGACATGGAGCCCCCTGCCGGTAGGCGAATATTGAATCAGGATACTAGAACCTGATTCGATAGAGGCCGTTCCGCCTGAGGGCCACGCTCCCGGCCGGCCGGGCCCGGGACGTTCCCGGTCCCGGCCGGAGCCGGAAGGTCCTCGGTGCCGTCAGTCCTGGTCCGTGGAGCCGGTTCGCCGGTGTGTGGTCATCAGCAGGGTGCTGGGCCGCACGGTGGCCCGGGCCACGGGCCGGACCGTCCGGCCCGGCGGGAGATCGAACCGCACTCGCCTGATGATCGTCGCGATGGCGGTGACCAGCTCGGTGAGGGCGAACCGGTCTCCGATGCACTTGTGCTTGCCGGCACCGAAGGGGAGGAACGCCCCGGGCGTGAAAGCCTCGGCCTGCGCTTCTTGCAGCCAGCGGTCCGGGTCGAAGGTGAGCGGGTCGGGGAAGAGAGCGGGGTCGCGGTGCAACGCGTGCTGGCAGTAGGCCAGTTCGGTGCCGGCGGGTATGGACCACGGCCCCAGTTGTGTCCGGGTGACGGTGCGACGGGTGACGAGCCATCCGGTGTGGTGTAACCGCAGCGTTTCCTGGATGACGCGGCCGAGGTAGGGCAGACGGGGGAGGTCCTCGAACGCGATGGGCCGGCCGTCGAGGACTGTGTCGAGCTCGTCCAGAACCCTTCGTTCGACATCGGCGTCCCGGGCGATCTCGTGGAGCGCCCAGGCCAGGACCGAGGCGGTGGTCTCCGTGCCCGCCACGGCCAGAGTGAGAATCTCCGAACTGATCTGGTGCCCGGTCAGCGGAAGGCCGGTCTCCTCGTCCGTGGTGCGGAGCAGCAGGGACAGCATGTCACCGGATTCCTGCCCCGATTCGTGGAGTTCGGCCACGGCACGGTCGATGGTGGCCCGAACCGCGTCCCGGGCTGCCGTGAACCGGCGGTTGAAGGGCAGGGGGAGTTTCTCCACCCAGTCGGGCAGCATGACGCGCGCCCCGACACCGTTCATGACGACCGAGAGGTCCTTGCGCAACTGACGGAACGTCGCGTCATCCAGGCTGCCGGCGAAGACGGTCTTGGCGAGCATCTCGAGGGAGAGCTCGACCATGGCCTCGCGGACGTCGAGCTGACGGCCAGGGGCCCACGAGTCGACGGCGGTGGTCGTCGCGTCCCTCATGATGTCGACGTACCGGGCGATCTCCGGCCGGGCGAAGGCGGGTTGGAGCTGGCGTCGCTTGCGGACATGCTCCTGGCCCGCGGCGGTGACGACGGAGTCGCCCAGCAGCTGACCCATCTTCTCGAAGAAGCGTCCCTTGTCGAGACCGGGACCGAGGTCGGTCAGCATGGTGCGGATGAGGTCGGGGTCCTGGACGATCAGAGTGCGGGTGCCGGGCTGGAGAGTGATCTCGACCAGCGGGCCGTAATCGGCACGGAGTGAGGCGATGAAGCCGAGGTTGTCGCGTACGAGCTGTACCGCGTGACCCAGCAGCGGGACCGAGCCTGCTGCTCTGGGTATGGGGGGAGGCGCTACGAGCGTCACGAGAGCATGCCACCTTTCGAGCTGATCTTGGGCGTCATATGGCTTCCCTGATCGATCCTCGGGGCAATCCACCCGGTGACGTGGTATACGCCACGGAGAAGGACGTTTGGCGCCTGCCGCAGAGGGACAGCCCCGGGGCCGCGCGAGCGGTGCCGGACGTCGGGCCCGGGCCGTGTCTCGCGTTCGCCCGGCCGGTGGGGTGGACATCGGCGTAGCCGAGTACGGAGACCACCAGCGCGATGACCAGCGCGCCTCCGAGGTAGGCAAGGTCTGCAGGGCGCACGGCGAGCACATCTCCGAAGAGGAAGCCGGTCAGGTCGACCGCGAACGACTCCGGGCACGAGACGATGATCACGCCCAGCGACAGCATCAGCACCCTACGGACAGGCGCGTGGCGTTCGTGACGCAGCGTAGCAGGGCGGCCGATGTGCTGCCGCTCACGGTGCGGGACACGGTGGCGATGGGGAGGCGGAGCCACAGCGGACCGTGGCGACGGCCGTCCCGGCGGGACCGGGACGCCGTGGAGGCGAGCATGAGCGGGCTCGGCATCAGCGCCCTCGCCCATCGGCAGCTGGGGGAGCTGTCGTGCCAGCGCCAGCGCGCTCTCGTCGCACAGGGATTGGCCCAGGAGGCGGATCTACTGCTGCTCGACGAGCCCACCACCGGGCTCGACGCGACGGCTCAGCGGCTCATCGCCGATGTGCTGGAAGGGGAGCGGACGCGGGCGCCGATGTGCACGATGGCCGAGCTGTTCGAGAACTGTCGGTACTCCACCGACCCTCAGGTGGTGGGGGGCCGTGCGGTCACCATCGCCGACGGCGGCAGCAGGGCCCGGACCGCGCGTCGCGGACCGGGCCCTGCTGCTGTGCGGTGCCGCCCTGCGGCGGCGGTGCGTCAGCTCTGTGCGGTGTCGTCGTCCGCCTGCCCGGCGCCCTCAGCTGCGCCTGCCTTCTCGCGCATCTTGCGTACCAGCTCCGCCTTCTGGTCGGCTGCACCCTGGCGGTCGAGGTTGCGGTGCGGACCGTTGTTCTGCCGTTCGGCGCGCGACAGCCTCTTGCGCTGGCCGCCGCCCATCCCCACGGGGTTGTTGATGTTCTTGCTCACGGTCATGGGTTCTCCCGGGTAATGATGTGAATTGATCTACGGATTCATCGGTGGGGGACGGGCAACGACGTCGAAAGACGTCAGCAGGGGCCCATCACGCGCTCACTCGCAAATCGGCGTCTGGAAGAACATGACAAAGACATTACCCGGTTCCGGCGGCCCCGCACGCCAACCCCTTCGGTTCCCCGACGTCGGCCGGGCCTTCAACCGCGTCACCGGCCGGCCGCCCGGCGCCAGGAGAGACACCCGGCCCGAGGCTCCTGATGAGGGGACCCCGGCTCGCCGGTCGCATCGGACCGACCGCGCCCGAGGCGTACCGGCCCGCCGCTGAGCTGCCGCACCGCGGGACCGCGCCCGGTACCGCGCCCGGTACGCCCGGGAGCGGCATCCCGCGAAGGGTCACCGCCCCCGGGCTCGTACGCACCTGTATCGCGATCAGCCCGACGTGCAGGCCCGGCCGTTCAACTTGAACGACCTCGGATCCGGCGCCGGGCCCGCGGCCGAGGTGTTGAAGCCGAAGTCGACCGATGCGCCCGGGGCCAGGGCCCGGTTCCACGAGAGCGGCCTCGCGCTGACCGTCCGGCCGGACTGGCCGAACTCCGCGCTCCATGTGTGGCTCAGGCGCTGCTCGCCGGAGAACAGCCACGTCAGCGACCACGGCGAGACCGGTTCCGGGCCGGTGTTCTCGACGCGGACCGTCACCGTCGAGCCGCTGTTCCACGGGTGTGAGGAGTACGCGACCTTGCAGGTACGGGCCAGGTCGGCCTGCCCATCGCCCGCGTCGTCCAGGTAGGAGGCGATGAAGGCCAGCGGCGCGTTCCAGTTGATGGTGATCTCGTTGGTCGCCCAGGAGCCGATGTCGTCGATGTAGCACATGGCCGGGGCGCAGCCGCTCAGCTTCTCCGCCGCCACCGGATCGCCGGATGCTCCCGCGGTCAGGTTGGGGCCGCCCGCCATGGAACCGGCTGCCGGGTGCGGCAGAGCGGGGTCGTTCTGATGCGCCCAGAAACGGTGGTGCTGGTTCCGGGAGTCCCGCTCGCCGTAGCCGGTGACGTACGACTGGTTGAGGGGGTTGCGGCCGAGCAGGTAGTCGGCGCCCCGCAGCACGGCGTCCTGGTAGACGGAGTCACCGGTCAGATCATGTGCCGTGGCCAGCACGGTCATGTTGTTCAGGACCTGACTGTTGGATCCCCAGACGTAGTCCTCGCCCTTGGGGGCGTACGGAAGCCCGTACACCTGCGCGCGGGACTGAGCGGCGTAGCGGTCGGCGGCCGCGGTGACCACCGAGCGGACCTCGCCGAGCTGCGCCGACGTCAGACCGTTCGGCACGGTGGCCAGGGTGAGCACGCCCAGTCCGCCGGTGGATCCCCACGAGATGCCGCCGCCGGCCGGGAAGACCGCGTCCGTGTCACCGTGCAGGTCGGAGGAGAGCACCGCCTGGCGGTAGGTGTCCTTGCCCGTCGTGGTGAACAGCTCGGCGGCCGCCCAGTAGAACTCGTCCGAGACGTCGTTGTCGCTGTACGCGCCGCCGCCGGTGCCGTCGTTCGGGTCGGCGAGCACGTCCGGGTGCTGTTCCGCCGCGGTCCACGCGGTCTCCGCGGCCCGCAGGCAGCGGTCCGCGAAGTCCTCGTCGAAGGGGGCGTAGAGCCGGGCGCACTGGGCGGCCGAGGCGGCGAGGTTCAGCGTGGCCGCCGTCGACGGCGCATGCAACTCACGCTGCTGCGGATCGAGATGTGGCTTCATAGGCAGCCCGGTCCACTCGGCGTCATGCATCTTGTGGTGCGCCATCCCCGCCAGCGGCTCGCCGGCCGGGACCTGCATCTTGATCAGGAAGTCCATCTCCCAGCGCGCCTCGTCCAGGATGTCCGGCACTCCGTTGTCGCGTTCGGGCACCCGCAGCTCACCGTCGCCGAGCTCTGCCGACTCGGCGTTCGGGGCGGTCAGGGTGCGCTCGTACGTGGACATCAGCTGGGCCACCGAGATACCGCCGTTGACCACGTACTTGCCGTGGTCGCCCGCGTCGTACCAGCCGCCCGACACGTCCAGCCGGTAGTCACATTCCCCCGTCCGGCAGGGCACGTCCGTGTCGCCCTTGTTGGGGGCGACACCGATGTGGCCGGCCGGGCGCGCGTACTCCTCACCGACGAGGTCCGCCTCGATCGGGGTGCCGCTGCGGTTGTGGTAGAAGTACGCCAGCGCGTCGGAGCGCAGTCCGTCGTACAGGTCGCCACGGATCGAGAACGGCTCGCTCACCTCACCGTCGACCTCAACGGTGTAGCCGTCGCCCGCCGTGGTGAGGCCGTCGAAGTCGAAGGTGTGGACCCGCTGACGCGAGCTGGGGTCCTCTCCGTGCGGAACCGTCGTACCGGTGGCGGCCGTCGAGCCGTCCCCGGCCTTCACCGTCCATGTCAGCGGCGCGTCGGCGTCGGTGACCACGGTGCCGCTCTTGGGACCGTGGGGCAGGTACCCGACCTGGTTGACGCGTACGGGCGAGCCGGTGTCCGGTACGTACACGGGAGGTTCGGCCCCGCCCCGCAGCGATACGTCGTCCAGACAGAAGTCCGTCGCCCGCTCACCCCCGCCGATCTGCAGCTGCACCGAGGCGGCCGGCAGGTCCACCGAGGCCGTGAACGTACGAGTCACCTGTGTGACCTCCGTACCCACCGGGTCTGCGGTGGAGAGCACCGTGGTGTACGGCTCCGCCGCCTCCTGGACCCGGGTCTGGACGGTCAGGGGGACGGTCGAAGTGGCCGTGTAGGAAAGCTCGTAGCTCTCGCCCGCGACGATCGGGACATCGTTCTGGCCGACGATGACGTCCCAGGCGTTGGCCGTACCGGCGGGCACCTCCGCGCACAGCCGGCCGTCCGACACGGCCGCCGGAGCGTTCGCCGTCCACCACCAGGGGGCGGTACCGGCGGCGAAGTCGCCGTTGGTGATCTGTTCGGGGCCGGGTTCGGCTGCCAGGGCACCGGACGTGCCGGGCACCGCCAGCGCCGCCGCGAACAGTAAGGCGGCAGCCGACATCCCGAACACGCGTCTCCGGTACCGGGGGCGGTTGCGCACGGGCCGTGCGGAGGGTGGTGAGGCATTCACCGGGAGGGCCTTTCGTCGACAGAGGCGGTGGGCGTGGGAGATCGGCACTCCGGCACATGGGAGCGCTCCCATGTGCATTGTGGGGGTGGATCGCGCGTTCCGCCAGGGTCATGACAGCTCCAGGTCGTGAGAGGGGGGCGTCGAGGTGGAGGCGGTGGGCCGCATCGGACCCGCCCCGACAACGGTCGCCGGCCGCCTCAGCTCGTACGGCCGGTGGCGATCACGTCGTGGCCGAACGAAGCGGCGAGGGCCCGCGCGATCAGGTCGGGCAGTCCCGTCCGTCCGTCGTCATCGACCCAGCGCGTCAATGCCGTGTGCATCGCGGCCAGGCATGCGCCGGTCGCCGCCCGTGCGCGGAACGTGGCCTCAGGGTCGGTCGTGCCCCCGAGGGCGTCGACGACGGCCTCTTGCAGTGCGTACTGGCTGTCCAGGTGCCGGGCCCGAAGCGCAGGCGTCGAGACCATGAGCCGGAGGCAGTCCAGCAGGAATTGCTCGTCGGCCGCCGGTTCGTCCCCGTCGCCGCCGGTCAGTGCCGCGGCCGCCTCGACGAGCGCACCGCCGACGCGGCGCACCAGGGGGTCCGTCGCGGACGACGCGGCGACCCGATCGGCGATGAGCAGTGCAGGCTGGTCCACCAGGACGAGGTCCTCCTTGGTGGGGAAGTGCCGGTACACGGTCATAGCCGAAACGCCGACGGCGTCGGCGACATCGGCCACCGTCACGGCGTCGTAGCCACGGTCGGTGAACAGCCGCACCGCGTGCGCCTGGATCGCGCGCCGGGTCTCGGATCGCTGCCGCTTCCGCAGGGTCGGTTTCCGCTCATTCATGTGTTAGACACTACCGTAATGTTAGTGACTAACAAACGAGGTGGACGGAATGAGTGGTCAGGTCGGCAGAACAGCTCTGGTGACAGGTGCTTCACGTGGCATCGGGCAGGCGATCGCAGCCCGGCTCGCGGCTGAAGGTGCCTTGGTCATCGTGCATTTCGGCACGGACGAGAGAGGGGCGGCGACGACAGTCGAGGCGGTAGAACGCGCCGGTGGGACCGCCTTCACCGTCAGGGCCGAACTGGGTGCGGACGGCGATGTCGAGACGCTCTTCGCTGGTGTCGAGGCCGGCCTGGCCGGTCGGCCGCTCGATATCCTGGTCAACAACGCGGCGGCCCCACCGGCCGGTCCGCTCGGCGCGACGACACGGGCGGAGTTCGACCACCTGTTCGCGGTGAACGTGCGAGCGCCGTACTTCATCATCGAGCGCGCGTTGCCCCTGCTGGGGGACAGGGGCCGGATCATCACGATCTCGTCGGTGGCGACCCGGATGGCCAACCCGGCCCAGACATCCTTCGCCATGACGAAAGCCGCGGTCGAGACGATGAGCAGAACCCTCGCCAACCAGCTCGGTCCGCGAGGGATCACGGTGAACGCGGTCGCTCCCGGAGCCACCAGGACGCCGACCAACGAAGCCGTTTTCGACGTGCCGGGCCTCGCCGAACAGATCGCCGGCATGACGGCGCTCGACCGGCTGGGCGGGCCCGACGACGTCGCCGACGTGGTCACCTACCTCGCCTCCGACGCCGCCCGCTGGATCACCGGTCAGGTCATCGATGCGAGCGGTGGCCTGTTCCTCGGTCCACGCGTCTGACCGCCGAGCCGGACCAGTCGCAGACAGGATCGCTTCGGCCGTCTCTTCGACCCCGCTCGGGTTCCTGGCGGCCGCCCAGGACTGGTGCGTAAGGTTCCCGGATGTTCGAGACACCAGAGGCTTTCGCGCGCAGCACCGTCGAGCGCGAAGGGGAACGCGGAGCGGCGTGGCTCTCCGAACTGCCCGGGATCGTGGAAGAGCTGCTGGAGCTCTGGGGGTGCGTACCGGACGGGGAGGTGATGCACGGTGGGGCCGGATCGTCGTGGTCCTGCTCCGGCAGAGCTGAGGCCCGCCGGAGCAGGAGCCTCAGGTCCCCTGAGCTTCAGGTGGCAAGGCGTCGTCAGTAGGACAGCACCATGCGGGCGATCGTGTCCGCAGGTGTTGCCAGGCATCGGGGCCGGCCGGGTCTGTCTGGACATGCTCCGTCTCCGGAAACGGCGAGGTGAGGAGCCACTGGAGCACCGGATGGTGGGGCTGGAATCGCTCAGCCCGGCAGAGCGGCTGGCGTTCGTGCTCCACGACATGTTGGGGCTTTCGTTCGAGGAGATGGCACCGATCGTCGATCGCACGCCCGGGGCTGCCAAGAATGGCCAGCGGGGCCCGGCTGAGAGTCCGCGGCACGACGCCGCCCTCGGACCCCGACGGGTCCGACCCGCGCCGGGCGGTGGAGGCCTTCCTGACCGCCGCGCGCGGCGCTCATGTCTCCTGTGTGCCTTGCAGTTGCAGTTCGAGCGGTGAATCGTACGCGCCCCATCGTGGGCTTTTGGCGCCGGCGGCCGGAACATTCGACGAACGCCCAAACGGTGGCACGATCCATTGCAGCCCAGGCAGAACTAAACAGGCGACTCGTGGCCGTTGACCCCCCGTTTATCGCGTATTGATCTCCGCGACCTACGATCTCCCTCCCGACCATACCGAACGGGGTATGACATGCTCCGCATTCATTTCAGCGATGCAGATCTGGCGAGAACCAGGATTGCCGCCGCGCCTGATCCTCTCTGGGAAGTCGCCTCGAGTATGCACCGATTACAGTCCCGCAGAGGGCGGTGGGCCTACGCCGGGTGGTACCGCATGGCAAGGCAGCAGACGCGGGAGAGGGGGCTGGGGCGAGTCCTGCGGAGCGTCTTCCTGCCGTTGTATCCAAGGGCTGCTTACTTTCCGGACTTTCTGACGCCCGCTGACGCAGTAGGTGATTTGGACGCCGCACTGGAATCAATTCTGGCCACGCCTGCGCGACGAGTCCTGAAGGAAGTGACCATCCTCGACCGGACCGTCGGTGCTCCCTCGTGGGCCGGGCAGCTGGCCCAGCTGGAGGCGCGCAAGGAGTTCGTGGGGATGCTGCGGGCGTACCACGACGCGGTGATCGCCCCGTACGAGGATCAGGCGCACGCCCGGATCGAGGCGGAGCGAGCGGCGCGTGCCCGTGGGGTTCTGGACGGCGGAGTCGAGGGCATGCTCTCGGGACTCGGACCGATGCTGCGCTGGCGCCCTCCGGTCCTGGAGGTCGTCTATCCCAGGCAGGTCGAGGACCGGGACCTGTATCTGAACGGACGTGGGCTCACCCTCGTCCCTTCGTACTTCAACTGGGGTGAGCCGGTCGCCTTCGCCGACCCGGAAATGCCGCCCGTGCTCTGGTACTCGCTCCTCCATGAATCGAGCCCCCCGGGTGCCCCGCGTGGCGTCGATGCCCCCGAGAAGCCCTTGATCACCCTGCTCGGGCGCGCTCGAGCGGTCGCCTTGCGCGCCGCGTCCACCGGTGCCACGACCGGCGAGATCGCCCGTGCCGCCGGAGTCTCGGCATCCTCAGCCAGCAGACACGCCACCGTGCTGCGCGACGCAGGCCTCATCACCACCATCCGGAATGGCCAGACCGTGCTGCACACCCTCACCCCGGCGGGGGCGTCCTTGCTGCGCGCCGTGAGCCCGAAGGAGTGACCAGCACCAAGGACGTGTCTCTCTGATGAGCAGGCCGCTGATCGCTGTGTCTGTTCGATTAATGATCACTGATGTGATGAAGGACCGGAGCAAGCCGCTCATGCCGGCTGGTCCGGTCCGAGGAGCGCGGTGGGCAGACCACCGCCGCACTCTGGAGGCCATCGTGTGGAAACTGTGTCGGATGCCCCGGCCTTCGAGGCCGTGATGGCAAGCGTTCGTGTTCCTCGAAACGGCCTCGGAAGACCGAGTATGCCATCGCCTACCAGGCCGCACTCCAGCCGCACTCCACCTGGCTGCCGTCCTTATCCGGGCGCGCCAGTGACATGACAGCGGAAGCTACAGGCCCAAGCTCGAGACGAAGCCCGAGAAGGTAGGTGCTACGACCCGCCACTGGCACAGAAGGGGGTCCGTCCAGAATTCACTGCCGACGATGCGGGGGTCTGAGGGGTCAGTCCGGTAGTCGAGAGCCAAGGCGCCGTCATCGCCGGGTTGCGGGTGGTGGCGATCAGCACTGCCTGTTCAACGTCAAGCCAAGGCAGTTCGAGCGGGGCGGCGCCCCTGCTTCCGGGTGCCTGGCGAAAGAAGGCGGAGTGCGGATCATCGGCGAACATGTCTATTGATTGGGACGCGTACGCCATCTGCTCGGGCTCGACACGAAGGCAAGTGGGTCCTTGAACCACGGGATGACCTTCGCCAGCACCGCATCGCCCGGGTGACGCCAGAGGCCGCGATCGATGAGGGACGTCAGCGGGGCCGGCAGGGCAAGTCCACGGACTATCGAAGGTGCCATGGCGAACAGCTTCGCACGGCGGACAACACCAGGGAGACACGCTGTAGTCCGTCGCCTTCGGCACGAGCGTGAAGCGGGCCCGCCGGCTGTTCACCGGCGGGCCCGCCCCTTACGTTCTGATAAGTCAGTGCGGTTGTTGCGGTCAGGCGGCGTATGAGCCCGACGCGGAGCTGGTGGTCTCGAAGAAGAACACGAACTCCTGCGAGTCGCGGACGTCGGTGGCGATCACCTTCCAGGAGCCCGAAGGAGCCCACTCGTAGTCGCTCTGGCAGTCGAAGGAGCCGCTGCTGAGCTTGAAGCACACCTTCACGTAGCGGCCGCTGGAGCCCATCTTGAGGTTGATGTCGTTGCACCTGGTCGACGTCTTGAAGACGCTCGTCGTGTACCGGCCGGATGCCTTCGAGAAGGACGAGGCCCCGTCGTAGCAGCTGACCTGGGCGCTCACGTCGCCCTGCGGAGCGGCGACAGCCGCTGTCGATCCGCCGAGCGCCAGAGCAAGACCGCTGGCGGCCACGGCGAGCGTCTTGAGGTTCTTCTGCACGTTTTCCCCCTAGGACTGTTGTGCACGGTGAGAGCCACTCTGCTGAGTGGCACCGCATCCGGCCACGCTGTTGCGGCGGGCCGCAAAAGCCGAGCTCATCGGGGGAGAAAGGAATGCTGGGCGTCCAACGGACGTTGTCGGCCGCGGCAGGGGCGAACACGTCCCTCCAGTGTCCGCAGCCGAAGCCGGGCTGGTCCGGCACCGCGAATCCACGCGCGGCCGCCAACGGACGACGGATCTCGCTGATCGCCCGCCCGATGGTGGAAGAACCCACCTCGTAGATCACCCCGAGTGCCTTGTGGGACAGTCCCGTACACAGGTGGACGACGAGCGTCACCAGGACCCGGTCGGTGAAGACCAGCGTGTACTTCGGACCGGCGCCGGCATTCCGCTTCCGAGCTCCGTGCCGTCGCTCGTGTCGGGTGCTTCGACCTGCGTCCCAGCGTGTCGCCAGCTCCGCGATCAACTCCGGGTGGCATGGGAGCAGCGGGACGCCGAGTACGGGGCGTTCCAGGAGCGCGAGACGTTCGGCTGTATCCATCCAGGACCGGTCACTCAGCGCGGCTGCACCATAGAAGTTGAGCCAGAACCCGAAAAAATGGGCTCTGGCTCAGGTTTTGTGGTTCTTGCACGCTGAGTAACAGCTGAGGTCGTATGGGCGGCTCGAAAAGTTGCCTGAAAACGAGCGGTGGCCTGTGCGGTGTGGCTGACAGTTCGAGGCCGTGGATGAACTCGTGCTCCAGGTGAAGGAGCTGTTTACTGCCGTCCGTCGGCGACGTCGTGGTGTTGTCGGTGGACGTGAACATCGGGATAGTGCACGTTGACGTGTGCTGCACTGCGGCAGGTGCCGTGTGCCCGGGGTGCGGGACGTGGTCGAGCCGTGTTCACGGCTCCTACCTGCGGTTTCCTGCTGATGTACCCAGCGCCGGGCGGAGTGTTCTACTGCGGTTAAGAGTCCGCCGGTTCAACTGCCAGGATGCCGCGTGCAAGCGGCGGACCTTCGTGGAGCAGGTTCCCGGGCTGACGCGTCGGCACGGTCAGCGGACCGAGCGGCTGCGGTCCGTGCTGGCCGCGGTCGGTCTCGCGCTCGCGGGCCGGGCCGGTGCTCGCCTGACCGGTGTCCTCGGGATGCCGGTCAGCCGCAGCACGGTGTTGCGGTTGGTCGACGCGCTGCCCGAGCCGGAAGTCCCGGCGCCGCGGGTGGTCGGCGTCGATGAGTACGCCACCCGCAAGGGCCGCCACTACGGGACCGTCCTCGTGGACGTCGAAACCCGTCGCCCGGTCGATCTGCTGCCTGACCGGGAGGCGTCGAGCCTGGCCGCGTGGCTGGCCCAGCGGACCGGAATTGAGGTCGTCTGCCGGGACCGGGCCCCGTTCTTCGCCGAGGGCGCCACCGCCGGGGCACCCCAGGCCGTCCAAGTCGCCGACCGCTGGCACTTGTGGCACAACCTCAGCGAAGCCGCGGAGCGAAGCGTCGCCCAGCATCGACACTGCCTGCGGGTTCTCGTCCCAGAAGCGCCCGAGGACGAGGCCGAACCCAGTCCGGAGGTGGAGTCGGCAGACTCGCCCTGGCCGACCGGCCACCGGTTCGCCGACCGAACGCGGGCCCGGCACGCCGCCATCCATGCCCTGCTGGAAGCCGGCCATAGCCGCCGTTCGATCCAGCGTCAGCTCGGCATGACCTGGCGAACCGTCCAACGCTTCGCTGACGCTGCGGTGCCGGAGGAGCTGTTCACCGGCCAGTGGCAGAACCGGAAATCAGTCCTCGACGAGTACAAGCCCTACCTCGACGAGCGCTGGAACGAGGGATGCAGCAACGCCTGGAAGCTCTGGGAGGAGATCGTCCCGCTCGGCTACAAAGGCAGCTACCAGCGCGTTCGCGCCTACATACGTATGAAGCGCACCTCGCCACGATCCGTGACCGCGCGCCCGCCCTCGCCCCGGACCGTCGCCGGATGGATCCTGCGACGCCCGGAATCCCTCACCGAAAGCGAACAGCTCCAACTCAAGAACGTCCATGCCAACTGCCCCGAACTCGACGCCCTCACTCGGCACGTCCGGTCCTTCGCGACCATGCTCACCGAACGCCAGGGCCAGCACCTGCCGGACTGGCCTCGACGCGGTTAGGCAGGACGACCTTCCAAGCCTCCACACCCTCGCCAAGGGAATCGACCGCGACCGCGACGCCGTCATCGCCGGCCTCACACTGCCCTGGAGCTCAGGCGTCGTAGAAGGCCATGTCAACCGGATCAAAATGCTCAAGCGCCAGATGTTCGGCCGAGCCGGCTTCAGGCTGTTGCGCAAGCGGGTACTACTCGCCTGACCCGAGGGAATAGATTCCGGCTAATTCAGGAGCCGGAAGCCGGGTTGTTGGACCCAAGCTCTGAGAAATTCCGCCGAGCCGTACGCGGCAGGCCACGGATCGGTCATCGTTGCGACGATGCCCGGGAGGCCGGCGACGATCGGCACTTGGTCTTCCAGTAGTTCGGCGTTGACGACTCCGCCGATCACGTCCATGACGGCGGCTGTCAGCAGGACTGTGACGATGTGGTCCACTGGACGGTTGCAGAACGCGATGACATCGACAGCGTAGGTCGGGGTGAAGCCGATGAGGGGCTCCTGGTCAACTTCGTCAGCGTGTTCGGCCTCGAAGATGGCCTCGTCGCCGATACCGGGCCCCATGAGAGAGACCAGCACGGGCCGACGCCCGTCGACACCCCCGGTGTCCTTGATGCCGAGGCTCTCCGCGTGGATGTTCAGGTCGTACTCGCCGAGCCGCTTCTCCTCAAAACGGGCCGAGGAACGAACCAGAAACTCGTGCAGTCGCTGAATTGCGGCACGCGGGACCTCCTCCGCCAACTCAATCACCAACACCGGTCCCCCATGCCTCGGAGCCTAGACAGCCAGGACGACCATCCCAAACCGATTACTCAGCGTGGTCGGTCCACAGAAGTTGTGCCAGAGCCAACGAGGGTTCTGGCTCAACTTCCGTGAAGAGCTGAGTGACTGTGATGTCAGCGGTGCGTGGTGTGATGACCGGACTCTGTCGTTGCCCTGCTGAGAGACCATGCTCGTGGGTACCGTCGGTGGCCGGGGTGCACATGATGGGCGACGCTTCTTCGGTTCACGGTCTGATCCAGAGACGGGTGGCGGCCACAGTAACTGTGCCGTGGAAGACGAAGGTTCCTTCGTCGTTACGGGTCCCGACCTCCTGACAGCGGCAGGTATGGCTCCAGAAGCGGCCACTCGATTCGTCGGTTCCCCCGGGCCCAGGCCTCAGACACCGACAGTCAGTCGAAAAGTCACATGATCCGCCGGGCAGACCCTGGTGGGGCCAAATCGAGCCGCTCGGGCGGGACCGAACGAATCGCGGCCAATGACGTGTACGCGGGTGGGGGCTGGTGGCGGCTGGGCCGCGGGCCTTGTCCCACCGCGAGTCGGCGGGGATCATGACCGCGTGCAATGCCGAGAGGAACTCCACGAACTGCTCCGACACGCCGGACTCACGGTCGTCGAGGACGTGCGCCCGGGCAGCCTCTTCCCGCCGGAGGCCGGCTGGCGGATCGCGCGGGGGATCGCGGCGCCGGATGGCGCGGTCCGGGAAGCGGTCGACGCCGTGTGGTGGCGCCGCCTTGCAGATGCTACCGACGAGTTTTTGGTGGCCGTCCTCGGACATCGGATCGGCGGCAACGACGCCTGGTGGACCCGGGTCCGCTACGCCGGCGACAGTGTGCCGGGGTTGACCGGCGGCCCCGGGTTCGTGGCGCTCTCCCTCGGCGGACAGGTGCTGCTGGCGGAGGTGCCCGGCGCGGACGGGCCTCGGGTGACAGCCCTCGACCGACTGCCGGAGCGGCTTGAGGAGGCCGCCGCGGAGGCCGGGCGCGAGACGGAGGCCGAGCGCGCCGAGGTGTGGGCAGCGGTGCCCGGCCGGCCGGCATGGCCTTTGCACTGGGCGGAGGGGATCGGGTTCAATCCGGCCGCGCCGGACGAGCTGCTGATCCGGCTGCTGGATGTGGAGGTGGGCTTCCTGCACGGCTGCGACCGGCCCGCCGTACTCGACGCCGCCGTGGCGCATCCCGATCCGCAGGTGCGCTCGAGGCCCGCGGACACCTTCCGGCCCAAGCTCACGGCCGATCAGTGGATACGCCTGATCCGCGCCGAACCGCTGCCGAGTCGGCGCGTTCTCTGGGCCGAGCGTGCCTGCGCCTGGGGCTTCGAACTTCCCGGGGACTTGTACGACGACCTCCTGTCCGGCCCTTCCCGCGCTCAGGCCGCCGAACTCCCGGGGCTCCCCGCACACCACCTCCCCAACCTAGCGGCCGACGCCGATGCCCGGGTGCGGGAGACTGCCTGCGCCCGGTGGGAAGACCTCGCAGCGCCGCTGCGGGCGCGACTGCTGGCCGACACCGACGACGCAGTCCGAACGGCGGCGCTGCTCGCCCACCACACCACGGTCCCCATGCCCCGTGAGGTCTTTGCCGTGCTGCCCCAGCCCCGGCGCGCGCTCGAACAGTGCCGTCTCTCGCCCGAGTTGGAGGCGGAGCTGGCCCGGGGCGGGGACGCGGAGGTACGTCGAGCGCTGGCCGCCAACGCGCGGCTCAGTGCACACAGCGTCGCCGTTCTGGCGGAGGACCGGTACGACGACATCCGCTCGGCGGTGGCACTGCGGTCCGACCTCAACGAGGAACAGCGTGCCGCGGTGCGCTACGACTTCGACCCGACGTCGATGTCGCGCACTCTGCCCTGGGTCGAGGGCCTGCACGATGACGCCGACGCGATGCGCCGCCTAGCCGTATCGCCCCATCCACTCATCCGCCGAAGTGTGGCCCGTGCCAGGCATCTTCCACCGGAGGTCGTGGAGCGTCTGGCGCGGGACGAGGACCGGACGGTCCGCCTGTTTCTCGCCGAATCGTGCGATGACGCGCCGGCCGAGATGCTGCTCGAGGTCTGGCGATGGTGGGACGGCAGCTTCACCCACCCCGACCGCCCCCGCAGCCACCCAAACTTCCCCCGTGCGGGACTGTTGCGCTATGCCGGCGACCCGGGTGGGAGGATGCGCCGCCTGGCCCTGGACGATCCGCTGTCCACGCCTGCCGACGTTGCACGTCTCGCCCGCGACCCGGAAGCCGAGGTGCGCCGCCGCGCGGCCGAGGACACCCGGCTGTCACCGGCCGACGCGGTGCGGCTGCTGAACGACCCAGCCGCCCACGTCCGTGAGACCGCGATGCGCCATCTCCGGCTGCCGGCCCGCGTTCTTGCCGGGCTGCTGCACGACCGCGACACGGCATGCGCGGCGGTCACCAATCCGGCGATCCCGGTCCCCGTCCTGCACCGCATCATGGCTGCGGCTGCGGCTGCGGCTGCGGCAGCCCAGCGCTGAACACCGCCACCCCACAGGGCAGCCGTGACGGTGCACCCTGAACTCCGGCACACCCGTTCCCGGTGCTGCTTGTGACAGGCGCCGTGGTGCTGTGCTGTGGCTTCCGGTTTGCGTAGGGGGTGTGGCCCATGGGCCCGGAAGCCACAGCGTGTTGCCGCTGGCTGAAGCTGGGAAGCGGCAGTTGGTGCCGCGACGGCCGGGAGCTCGATGGGGTGCCCTCCGGAAGCCGCAGCGGGTCGGCGCTCGACTGGCCGGCAAGCTGAGCGCGTATCCGCTGTCACTCTGTCGCCTTGGCGGGGCCGCTCAGTGCGGCGACACGAAGGCGGTAGGCGTAGGACGCCCCTGTCGCGTTCAGGTGGCGAGAGTGGGGCCGGAAGAGGCCTGGAACCTCAGTGACCACGGTTCGGCGCTGACCAGGCCTACGTGAGGTGAACTCTGCGGTTCGCATGGCATGTATTCCATGCGCGTCGGACCCGGGAAGCCCGCCTCGCACGCGCGCGAACGTCTGGACGGGCCCTGGACGGCGCTACCCCACGCTCGGCTTGTCGCTGTGCAAGGCGGATAAGGTCGTGATCAAGTCGTCACGAGGCCAGTTGACACCTTGGGGGTACAAGGCATGCCTACGCCTGAGCAGATCTGGACGGACGCCGATCTCCCCACCCGTCGGCTCGCCGGACTGGCTCTCAACCCGTCCGTATCGGAGAGCGTCCTCCTGCGGCTGCTCTCCGACACCCCGCTGGCCGTACGCATGGTGCTGTGCCGGGACCGGACCCTGCCCGACGCCGTCGTCGACGCGGTGATCGAGCACCCCGACACCTACACCCGCAGCTTCTTCGCCCGTAACCCCCATGTCGATCCGGCCCAGCGAGTTCGACTGCTGGATGATCCCGAGTGGTTTGTCCGCGCCCACCTGGCCGAGGGACCGCGGGTGGCCGCCCCCGCCCGGCCCAGGCCCCTGCCCGACGAGGCCGTCGTCCACATGATCAGCACGTATGACGACGAACTCCTGGGCGGCCCCTTCTACCAGCAGATCTCCACCAGGCTGCGCGAATCCATGCCCACACATCCGATCGCGAAGGTCCGCTGTTGGGGGGTCGGTGGGTGGGCGTCACTATCCGCAGGCATGCGGGCCGCACTGCTCGCAGACCCCGACGACGGGGTCCGGGAGACGGCGCAGCGGCATGCGCGCCTGCAGGATCCGGCGTGGGTGGAGAGCGCGCTCCCTGACCGACCGTGCCACGCCCGTACTGACATGCTGCTCCACCGCGCCCTCAGCAGAGCTGTAGTGGACGGCGTCCTGGCCAGGCCTGTCGGCAAGGAGGACAAGGCGATGATCGCCGTCAACCCCACCCTCCCTCCCGACGCAGTGGTCCTCCTGGCCGCCGATCCGGTTCCGCAGATACGGGGCCTGATCGCGCACCGCGCAGACCTCGGACCCGACGAGCGCCGCGCACTCGTCGCCGGACCATCCCTCCGTTTTCCGCCCTGCGCCCGAGGTTCCCCGGGATCCCGTGACCGCCCGCCGAAACGCGCTCTCCAGCCACCCACTGCTGCGCCGACAGGCAGCCAGGGACCACCTGCTGCCACCGGACCTCGTCGCACGGCTGGCCGCCGACGACGACCTCGGCGTACGCGTCCTGCTGGCCCAGAACCATCCAGACGCCCCCGCGGCACTTCTGTTGCGCAGCTTCCTCGAGTACACCGGCCCCGAGCGCAGCCACCTCACCACCCGGCCGAACTTCCCGACCGACGGACTGGCCGCCTTCGCCGACCACGAGGACCCTGAGGTCCGGGCCTTGGCCGCACGCGACCCCGAAACTCAGCCGTCAGCCGTGGCGCGGCTCACCCAGGACCCGGAATATGCCGTGAGGGCTGCGGCGACGCGCCACCCGAATCTTCCACAGACCCGGCTGGCAGTACTCCTCGACGACGAGGAGTTGGCCCACGATGCGGCTGCGAACGCGGCGCTGGACTCGGACACGATCGGCCGACTGCTGAGGACGGACGGCCTACGGGTAAGGCCGCCGGCGTAGAGGAAGCTCCTGGTTGACTCCTGCATTCTGCGAAGCACGGTTGTGAACACCGACGGAACGAGACTTCGGGGCTTTCCTGTGCGTGGGCACCGCCCGCCGGCCGGGCCACCCCCTGTGCGGTCTGCTGCAGGTGCTCAAGGGCTCACGCGGTCGGTGACGGACGTCGCCGAGGCACCGCTCTGTCCGCGACCTCTGCCCGAACGCGTGATCCGCGAGAATTGTGGGCAGCCGAGAGCACTGCCCACACCACGGCACCTGTCTCCAGCCCGCGACTTGGCTCGTCATGGGGGCCTCCCACAGCCGAAGCGGTGAGAGCACGCACCCTTGATGGAGCCATACGCTGACACGAAAAACGGCTGAACTGCCCCGAGGACGAAAATGACTCTGGACTGGCATGGAGACGAACGGTGGCCCGTTTGCCGCCGTTCCATCGACCGCACTGCCGCAGGGGACCGGCACCGAGGGCGAGGACTACGACCGGGCCTGCGACGTCGTCGACGGGGTCGCCGTCTTGATGCTGGTGGGCGTCGACCAAGCCCTCGTATTCGGAGACGAACCGATGTCCACGACTGTCCTGCCCGAGCACGCAGTCATCACATGATGGTGCTACGCGGTAACCGAGGAGGGGGTCGCCGACTTGATCACCGACTCGCCGGCCGCAACGGAGTGGATCGACGGGCCGGAGATGAGGACCACCGGACCTGTCGTCATCTTGACTCCGCCTACCTGGGCACCGAGGTGGGCACCCTCATGGAGGGCATCACGCACGATCTTGATGCGGGTCGCTACAGAGTTGAGTCCACCGTCATCGAACCGCACAGCAAGACCCGGTTCCTCCTCAACCGTTTCGTCCCACTCGCCTAAGAGGTCCTAACAAAGGCTCTGCATGGATCGAGAGCTGATCAATTTGGCGGCTTCAGTGGCCGATGTCGCATGCTTCGTAGCTCTTCAGCCCGATCATGAGCAAGGGCGGCACGAGTGTGTGCATGTACCAGCTCAGGTCGGTGAAGTCGACTGAGCCAGGTAGACGCCGCCGGTTGATGGTCGGAATGAAGCTGCAGGTCATGCGGCCGGGAAAGAACAGGAGCTGACCGCCTGTATTCGCCGCTCCGTGGTAGATGCAGACTGCGACGTGGTGGTTCACATGCTCTGGTGCGTCAAGGTCGGCCAAGACCTCCTGCGTGTGGTCGCGGGTCGTAGACCGCCAGTCGTACAGGTCGTCGTCGTCGTTCACCATGTACGAGAGCGGCTCCTCCAGCACCCAACCTGCGGCGGCCAGGGCCCCGATGGTGGCGCGGACCGTGAGCTCGCGGGCGAAGGTGAAGTCGATGTCTGCGGTCCTGGATGACACGGATGGCTCCTGGTGAAGGTTCGACGGCACCGAATCGTTGCTGAGGACGTGCCGAGCTGTCGACCGAATTGAGGATCAAAAATCCTGGCAGAGGCGTTGGACGTGTCGGTGGGTGATGAGACAGGTGGCGAGGCCGAGGAAGGCTTCGTGGATGTCGTCGCGTCTTTCCCAGCGGACACGGAGGCGTCGGAAGCCGTGGAACCAGGCGATGGTGCGCTCGACGACCCAGCGGTGAACACCAAGGCCGGAGCCGTGCGGTACTCCGCGGCGGGCGATGACCGGTTTGATGCCCTGCGCCCAGACCAGACGGCGGTACTTGTCGTGGTCGTAGCCGCGGTCGCCGAGGAGGATGTCAGGCCGTCGGCGTGGTCGTCCGACGAGTCCGGGGACGGAGGGAATCTTTGCCAGGAGGGGCATCAGCTGGGTGACGTCGTTGCGATTTTCCGCCGGTCAGAGACACTGCCAGTGGGATGCCCTGCCCGTCGACGAGGATGTGGTGCTTGCTGCCCGGCCGTGCGCGGTCGACCGGGCTGGGCCCGCTTTTGGGCCTCGCCGAGCGGCCCGCACGTGGGAGGAGTCGATCACCGCCCGCGACCAGTCCAGCTGTTTCGCCGCTCGCAGCTTTGCCAGCAGCACGAGGTGGAGCCGATCCCAGACGCCGGCCTCGTTCCAAGCCGCAAGTCGACGCCAGCACGTCATGCCCGAACCGAAGCCCAGCTCCTGCGGCAGATACTCCCACTGGATCCCGGTATGCAGCACAAACAGGATCCCGCACAGCGCCTGGCGATCCGGAACTCTCGGCCGACCGGCCACCAGTTTCGGCCCCGGCTCAGGTAACAACGGCTCGATCAGCGACCACAGTTCATCCGAGACGACCCACGGACGCGACTCTCTCTTCCCCACGAACAACCCAACGAGCATCCAAGCCGACAGTCACATCATCCGTGACTTCTGTTAGGACCTCTAACAGCCACTCAACCCTGCCTGCCTGAGCGTCAGGCGGGACCGGACCTCGAGCAGCCACGGGTGTGAGGGCACACGCTGTGCTGAAATCGCCCGCCTGCGTCACCTTCGGCTGCGCCGTCATCTGCTGGCGACGACTGCGCACCGCCCTCTGTCGAGCATAAGGGGGCAGGCGATGCGCCCCAGGGGGCGGCGTGCTCGATGCGTCAGCACGCATTCGTGGCACTCGGGCCCCCAACCTCACATCCGGGATCTCAGCACGTCGACCTCACAGCCCGGCGCGGACGGGTCGAAGCCGTGCTCGATCAGCCAGCGAACTGCCAGCAGGCTTCGCAACGACCACCACGCGTGGATCACCTCGAGGTCGACGTCGGTGCCGTAGCCGGCGATGACCTCGTCGAGGTGCTCCTCGTGTCCGAGTGCGAAGGTGGCGAGGTCGTACAGGGCATCCCCCTGGCCCGCTTCGGACCAGTCGATGATGCCCGTGACCTCGTCGCCGTCGACGAAGACGTGCGCGATCTGCAGGTCGCCGTGCGTGAACGCCGGAGTCCACGGCCGGAGCGCGGCCTCGGCGACCTGGCGGTTGCGGGTGACCAGGTCGGCGGGCAGGACGCCGTTCGCCACGAGCAACTCGCACTCGTCATCGAGTTCCGCCGCCAGCGCGCCGCTGCTCCGGCCCGCCCGGCCGTGCCGGGGCGGCAGCGGCGCGTCGTGCAGCTTCCGGATGGCCGCGCCCGCCGCGGCCCACGCCGCCGGCGACCCGGTCGACGGCCCGCCGAGGCGCCCAAGCGCCGTCCCTGGGAGTGCGGCGATCGCGAGCACGGGCGGCCTGCGCCACAGGACCTTCGGGGTCGGGACCGGCGCGAGGGACATCGCCTCGACCTCGACGTCGATGCGCGCCTGATCGGCGTCCACCTTCAGGAACACGTCGCCGACGCGCAGAGTCGCGCGCTCGGAATGGGCGACAACGACTTTGACCTCATCCATGGGCGACAAGTATCGCGGAGAGGTTTGCCGACGTCGCCGGGTTTATCGTGTGCGATTACGCGGCTGACTGCGTCCCGACACCCGGCGGCCTCGTGCGCGACACCGGCCTCTGACCAGGTCACGTCCACCACTCGTCAGGAGTCCTTAGTACTCCAGTTGCAGTTCTCCATACGCGCTGGTCAAGGGCCCTTTCGGAGTCTAGTTGGCTGACGACCCGTCAGGGTGGCGGTGGTTCGTTACTCACCCGATCGGGGTGCGTTGAACCGGTTATGGAAACGGAGAGCGATCTTGAAGTAGGTCTGTGGGACGGCGAGTTGGAGTCGTTGCTGCTGCGGGTGGGCGAGCGGTTCGGCCGCGTCGAGCCGCGGCGGCGGAGGCGGGACTACGTGCGCGGCCTGTTGGGGCCGGTGGGCCGGAAGAACAGCTGGCAGCTGGCCGAGCACGCGGGCCATGACACCCCATACCCGGGCTGCAGCGGCTGCTGTCGTGGTGCCAGTGGGATCTGGATGAGATCCGCGACGACCTGCAGGATTACGTAGCCGAGCGGCTCGGTCAGCCGGACGGTGTGCTGATCGTGGACGACACCGGCTTCATCAAAAAGGGCACCGTCTCCGCCGGGGTGCAACGGCAATATTCCGGTACCGCCGGGGCCTGTATTTCAATTACTGCTCGGTGTACGGGTGTTGAGGGGACGCTGAGGTGTGAGTGCACGTACGGCCGCTCGGGCTTCGGTTGTGGCTTTGAGGGCGAAGTTTGATCAGTTCCTTCCTCATGTCGATGAGCGGCGCCGGCGGTTCTACCTGGTCAGCGAGGCCATCGCGCTTGGCCACGGCGGGATCACAATGGTGGCGGCCGCTTCTGGAGCCAGTGCGGCCACGATCGCACGCGGGATTGCCGAGCTGTCCGGGCGCCCTTTGCCTGCTGGGCGGATTCGAGCTCCAGGAGCCGGCCGTAAGCCGGTGACGGTCACTGACCCCGGTCTGCTGCCCGCGCTGGAGGCGCTGATCGAGCCACACACCCGGGGCGATCCAGTCTCGCCGTTGCGCTGGACCACGCTCTCGCTGCGGTCCCTGGCATCGGAGCTGACCACTCATGGCCACCCCGTCAGCGCGGCGTCCGTCGGACGCTTGCTGCACGCCTTGGGATAAAGCCTGCAGGGCACCGCCAAGACCACAGAAGGCACCAGTCATCCGGACCGCGACGCCCAGTTCTCGCGCATCAACGCCACCGCCACGGCCTTCCTCGAAGACAACCAGCCGGTGATCAGCGTCGACACCAAGGCCAAGGAGTGGCTCGGCAATCGCGACCGGCCTGGCCGCATCTGGCGGCCGGGCAAGACGCCCATCCGTGTGGACTGCCACACGTTCATCACCAGTGACCAGCCCGTGATCATCCCCTACGGGATTTACGACATCGCCCGCAACACTGGATGGGTCAACGTCGGCACCGACCACGACACGGCCGAGTTCGCGGTGGAATCCATCCGCCGATGGTGGCAGCAGCGGGGACGCGGCGACCACCCGGACGCCGGCCGGCTGCTGATCACCGCAGACTGCGGTGGTTCCAACGACCCCCGCCGTTGGACATGGAAGAAGCACCTCGCTGCCGTCGCCCTGGAAAGCGGACTCGAGATCACGGTCTGCCACTTTCCACCGCACCAACCTGTCCAACCAGTTCCAGGATGGCCACCGGCTCCTGGACCTGCACCGCATCGCGGTCTCTCCGTTACCCGGAGTCCGGCCCGCACCCTCACCCAACTACAAACCCGCCTACCGTCACACGACGAGACCCGCACAGATCAACTCTGACAGTTATTCAGACACAGGCCCCGGGGAAGATTGACAATTGTCAGATCGGCGTGTTCGCCACCTACACCACCGGTTCAAGCCGGGCCTGGGCGACCGGGAGCTCTACCTGCCGAAGCCCTGGACCTCCGACCGTGATCGGTGCCGGACGGTGAAGATCCCTGACGAACGCGGCTTTGCCGCCAAGGGCGAGCTCGCCCGGGGGATTGTTCGCCGCTGTCTGGCAGCCGGCCTGCCGGCCGCGTGGGTCACTGCGGACGAGGGCCCTTCCCTGGCGTCGATCAGTCGTCAGCCCCGTCGAGCAGGCGGTACTTGGAGTAGAACTGGCCGAGGAGATCCCGGCCGACGACCCTTCTCCCTGGGCGGATCTCTGTAACCCGGGCCCGGCGGCGGGGAGAGCTAACGGCCGTGAGTCCGCTTGCTCTTCGAGCGGGGGACGCCGGCTTCGAGCAGAACGCCCACCAGTTCGGTCTCGCTGGTTTTCGTGAGTAGCCGCTTGGGCACCATCAACAGGCCGACCTTCCAGCCGAGGCGGCCGGTCACCACGTAGACCCGTTCCGTCTCGTGACAGCGGTACATGCTGCGCCACGGCACCCGCATGAGTTCCTTGGGGCCGCGCGAGACGACGCAACCGGCGTCATCGATGACGGCCTGCTTCTCGCCCGTGGCCTGGTCGGCACGGAACATACGGCCGGCGAGCATCGGGGGCAGGAACACGCCGAGCGCACCGTAGACAAGAGAGAGCATCAGCAGACCCGCGTTGATCGGCCCGCCGTCAGCGGAGGGCTTCAAGCTCAGCACCGCCATCGTGGCCGCGGCCACGACGATGAGCCACCGCAGGTGTCGGAACCACCCGGTTGCTGCGAGGGCCTCGTCGAACTCCTCCCGCGTCAGAATTCCACTGAAGGTGATGGTTGTCCGCCGTATGTCGTCCACGGGCGCGGAGCCTACAGGTCCGTGGCTGGCCCGCCTGTAGTTGGTCGAGATCAGATTCTATTGGTGAGCCTGCTGTGGCAGACGAGTACGTCCCGTTACGGGCCCCGGGCGTCTATCGGTCTTCTCGTACGCCGAAGCGTTCGCCAAGCCGTAGCCGGTCTCTGTAGGGGATCACGCGGTGCCCACGTCGCTGCCCGGGTCGGCTACACCGGAGGGACGGAGTGACATGTGGCTGTAGAAGGGCTCCTGCCCGCGTTCACGCGCCACTATGGACTGCGGGCGTGCCACAAGGGGCCGTTACGCCCCGGGTGCGGTCACAAACGATGCGCAGACGTCCCCGAACCCACCTTTGAGTGAGAACGAGTTCTGCGAACCGAACCGGCGCTTCGCGATCACCGGGATGCCGTCATGGATTTCGCTCGGGCGAAGGACCGTTCATGCGAGTCGCGCAGTGTCGGGTTCTGGCATGGGCCTCATCCCGCGCTCATATATCGTCTACCGATATCGGAAGCCGTAAGGCATGCGACGTCGTGTCGCTGAGGAGTGTGCCCATGAGCAAGCCATCGACCGCCGACAGCGTCCCGGAGGAGTTGCGGCGGACGCTCGGCGTGCCCGACGCCGTCATGATCGGTCTGGGGTCGATGATCGGCGCCGGAATCTTCGCCGCGCTCGCCCCGGCCGCACGCGCCGCCGGTTCCGGGCTGTTGATCGGTCTGGCCCTGGCGGCCGTGGTCGCCTACTGCAACGCCACCTCCTCCGCGCGGCTCGCGGCCCGGTATCCGGCGTCGGGAGGCACCTACGTCTACGGCCGTGAGCGGCTCGGCGAGTTCTGGGGCTACCTGGCGGGCTGGGGCTTCATCGTCGGCAAGACGGCCTCCTGCGCGGCGATGGCGCTCACCGTCGGCTCGTACGTCTGGCCCGGCCAGGCGCACGCCGTCGCGGTCGCCGCCGTGGTGGCCCTGACGGCGGTGAACTACGCCGGGGTGCAGAGGTCCGCGCTGCTGACCCGGGTCATCGTGGCCGTGGTCCTGGCGGTCCTCGCCGCTGTGGTGGTCGCCGCCCTCACCTCCGGCGCGGCGGACGCGGCCCGGCTGGCCGTCGGCTCCGACGCCACCGCCGGTGGGGTGCTCCAGGCGGCGGGCCTGCTGTTCTTCGCCTTCGCCGGGTACGCGCGCATCGCCACTCTGGGCGAGGAGGTCCGCGACCCGGCCCGCACGATTCCGCGGGCGATCCCGATCGCGCTGGGTATCACCCTGGTCGTCTACGCCCTCGTCTCCGTCGCTGTTCTGATGGCGCTGGGGCCGGCCAGGCTGGCCGAGGCGGCCGCGCCGCTGTCGGACGCCGTCCGGGCCGCGGGCGCCGGCTGGCTCGTCCCCGTCGTCCGCGTCGGTGCCGCCGTTGCCGCGCTCGGCTCACTGCTCGCGCTGATCCTCGGAGTCTCCCGCACCACCCTGGCCATGGCCCGCGACCGGCACCTGCCGCACGCCCTGGCCGCCGTCCACCCGAAGTTCCAGGTTCCGCACCGCGCCGAGCTCCTCGTCGGCGCCGTCGTGGCCGTGGTGGCCGCGACCGGGGACCTGCGCGGGGCGATCGGGTTCTCCTCCTTCGGAGTCCTGGTCTACTACGCCGTCGCCAACGCCTCCGCCTGGACCCTCGCGCCGGACGAGGGCCGCCCGGCGCGGGTCGTCCCGGTTGTCGGGATGGCCGGCTGCCTGCTCCTGGCCTTCGCCCTCCCTCTGTCCTCGGTGGTCTCCGGGGCTGCGGTGCTGGCCGTCGGTGTCGCCGCCTACGGGGTCCGGCGCGCGGTGGCCGCACGCACGTCGTGACCGGGTGGCGGTCAGACGGTCATCCGATCGGCGGGTCGGTCGGCGCGGCGGCAGCGGGTCAGAGCCCGGCGGCCGAGGAGTACGGCGCCCAGCCCCAGCGGGACGGCCACGATGGCGCCGACGAGTCCGTTGCCCGTGCCGGGGCCGCCGCTGGCGGTGGCCAGGTGCAGCACCGCGAGAACTGTGCCGACCGTTCCCACCGCGATGGCCGCCATCCCACCGGTGCGCGCGTTGCCGGTGCTGATCCGGCCGCCGGCCCGGGCCAGGGCCAGCCAGCCGATCGCCATCCCGAGCGCCCCCGCTCCGAGGGCCAGGTTGGCGCCGGTCCGCCCGTCGCCGATGATCCCGCCCTCGGCTGCCGCCAGCAATGCTGTTGAAGCGTTCATGCCGCTCTCCTTGTTCTCCGTCGCCGCTTCCGAAGTTCGATGTGCCCTGCGAGCATGCGCGCCGGCCCTCCTGCCGGTCGTCCAGCAGATGCAGGCACTTCCCGCTGCCGCCACCGCGGCATCCGTATACCGCGGCGGCGGCAGGCGACGCGCGGGTACCGCACACGCGGTAGCCGACCGCTCGTCCACGAGCCGGACTCGCCCACAACCGCGTCCGGCTACGGTGCACCCATGGACAAAGGACGGTTCGCTGTTCCGGCCGGAGTCACCGACTGGGCAACCGCCCTGGGCGTGGCGGCGCTGCTGCTGGGCACCGGGCTGTCCGGGCCGCACCCGTCCGGGGGACGCGAACTGCTCGGCTCCGCGCTGCTGGCGGCCGGCGGGCTGGCCCTGGCCGCGCGGCGCCGGGCGCCGCTCGTGGTCCTGACCGTCACCGGGCTGTGCGCGGTGGGCTACCTGGGGACCGGATTCGAGGTGCTCGCGGTCTCCTACCTGGTCGCGGTCTATGGCGCGGTACGCGCCGGGCACCGTGCCGTCACCCTGGCTGTCTCCGTGGGCTTGCTGGCCGTGCTCCACCTCACGGCGCTGGTCCTAAATGATGGGCCCCTGCGCGAAGTCGTGGCGCAGGCTCGGAACACCCTCGAGCTCGCCTGGCTGATCGCCGCTTTCGCCGCCGGGGAGGCGGTGCGGCAGGCCGAACAGCGGGCGGACGAAGCCGAGCGCACCCGCGAGGAGACCGCGCGCCACCGGGCCGACGAGGAGCGGCTGCGCATCGCGCGGGAGCTGCACGACTCTCTCACCCACCAGATCTCGGTCATCAAGGTGCAGTCCGAGGTCGCCGTCCACGTGGCCCGGCGCCGCGGCGAGCAGGTGCCGGAGGCCCTGCTCGCGATCCAGGAAGCCGGCCGGGAAGCGAGCCGGGAGCTGCGCGCGACCCTCGAGGCGCTGCGCGACGACGACACCACCCCGCCGCACGGACTTGACCACGTCCCCGACCTGGTGAAGCGGTTCGAAGGGACCGGCTTGGAGACGACGCTGACGATAGAAGGACATCCGCACGCGGTGCCCGCCGCAGTGAGCCGTACCGCTTACCGGATCGTTCAGGAGTCGCTCACCAACGTCGCCCGGCACGCCGCGGCAACCACTGCCTCAGTGTTCATCGACTACCGGCCGGACGCTCTCGCCATCCGCGTCGACGACAACGGAAAGGCCACCTTGCACCCCTCACCGATGCCCGGGCTCGGGCTGCTCGGCATGCGCGAACGCGTCACGGCCCTGGGCGGCCGCCTGCGCACCGAGCCGCTCAGCGCGGGCGGCTTCACCGTCCAGGCCGAACTCCCCACGAACGGAGCCTCGTGATCCGGGTCCTGCTGATCGATGACCAGCCGCTCATCCGCAGTGGCTTCCGCGCGCTGCTCGACCTCGAGGACGACATCGAGGTGGTGGCCGAGGCCGCCGATGGCCAAGAGGGCTTGGTCCTCGTCAAGGAGCGGCTGCCTGACGTCGCTCTCATCGACATCCAGATGCCTCTCATGGACGGCATCGAAGCGACCCGGCGCATCGCCGCGGACCCGGCCCTGGCCGACGTACACGTCATCATGCTGACCAACTACGGCATGGATGAGTACGTCTTCGACGCGTTGCGCGCCGGCGCCGCAGGCTTCCTGGTCAAGGACATCCTGCCGGAGGACTTCCTGCACGCCGTACGCGTCGCCGCCCGCGGCGACGCCCTGCTCGCGCCCGCCATCACCCGCAAGCTCATCGATCGATACGTCACCCAGCCGCCGCCCGCCCGCATCGGCAGCGCGCTGCAGGAGCTGACCAGCCGCGAACGTGAGGCGGTCGCCCTGGCCGCACACGGTCTGTCCAACGACGAGATCGCCGACCGCCTGGTCATCAGCCCGGCGACCGCCAAGACCCACATCAACCGGGCCATGGCCAAGCTCCACGCCCGCGACCGCGCCCAGCTCGTGGTCCTCGCCTACGAATCCGGCCTGGTGACTCCGCGCCGCTCCTGATACGGAAATCCAGCATGCCGTGGACCGTGCCAGTACGCTACGGCGCCTCGTCGCCCAGAACCTCACGGGCCAGCTCCCTGAGTGCCCGCCGGTCCTCGGCCAGGGCCTGCTCCCCGGCTTCGGTCGCCTTGTAGACGCGCCGAGTGCGGCCGTCGACCACCCGTTGCTCGGAGACCAGCAGTCCGTCCGCCTCCAGTCGGTGCAGCGTGGGATACAGGGTGCCGGGGCTGATCTGGTAGCCGTGAGAGGCCAGTTCCTCGGTCATCCACGCGCCGTGGATTTCCTCCTCGGCGGCGTGATGAAGGATGTGCAGCCGCACCGCGCCCCGCTGGAACTCCCGCACCGTCCACCTCCGGCAGTGACGAAACCGATATCGGCAATCGATCCTACGTCCCGGCCACAGGCCGCGGCACCGGCGGAGCCCGGTGGCGACGAAAGTGGTACGCCGTGAACCAGACCACGACCTGCTGGCGCTGCTCACGGACGCCCTGATCGCCGCGGGCGCCCGAGCCTGGACCCATACCGTTTGGTCGTCGGCCGGACTCGTGACAGCGGTACTGACGTTTTCTATGCTCGAACGCCGAAGCCCGGCGCCGGTCATCAACCAGGTGTTGCTCCGCTCGGCCCGGGTACGTGCTGGCCTGCTGGCTGCCGCGATCGCCAACTTCACCCTGGCCGGCGCCCTGTTCGTACTGCCCCTGCTACTGCAGCGCGAGCGGCACCTGAGCGCCTTGGATGCGGGGCTGGCGTTCCTGCCGCTGACCGTCCCCTTCGCCGCCAATCCGCCGCTGACCGGCAAGATCGTGGCCCGGACAGGCCCCCGTCGCCCGATCCTTGCCGGGCTGGCACTCTTAACCGCGGGCAGCACGGTCCTCGCCCGCACGGTCTTGGCCGAAGGCGCCTATCACTGGCTCGCGCTGGGTCTGCTGCTCACCGGCTTCGGCATCTCCTCCGTTCTACCGGCCCTCGTCGCGGCCATCATCAGCGCCGCCCCGTCCGGCACGACCGGCGCGGCCGGTGGCCTGCTCAACGCCGTGCGCCAGGTCGGCGCCACCCTCGGGGCCGCCCTCATGGGCGCCGCAGCAGCCGCCGACACGGGATGGTTGTTGCTGCTGTCGGCCGGCGTCTGCGCCCTCGCCTGGCTGGCCTTTGCGCTGACTCATCCGAGTGCCCCGCCTCAGTGAAGACTCGTGTTCAGCAGCGGTGACAGGGCTGCTGCTGACCGCCCTGATCACCCGCCAGTTCCTGCCGGGAGAGGTGGCCCGTGAACTGTTCGCCGCTCGGGACGTCAGCGCGGGCGAGCAGCAGATGGTGATCTTTGCCCGCGCGCTGGGGCATGCCTACTTCAGCGGCGGGGGCCGGCGCGGTCATGGCCTGCATATCGCCTTCTCCGATGTGGAGTTCGCCGACTTCTCGCGGCTCGATGCCGAGGTCACGGCCGAAGCTCAGCGGTTCCGCCACGATCTACTCACCTCCTCGTCGCACTCGGCTTTCTGTCAGGAGTCAGCGGAGCCTGGGCTCGCGCGCATGGTCCTGATTTTTCGCACCTCCACGGTTGCGGGGGCACGCCCTCCATCGGGCGAGGGCGCATCAGGATTGCCTGACGGCATGCCACCTCCGCGCACCGGCGGGCCTGGGGCCGTTCACCTGGGGATCATCCGCTGGTCCGGTAGTGTCCCTCCGGCTCGTGCACCCTTGCGCGCAGCGTGCCTCAGGGGCACTCGCGACGACGAGGGCAGGGCGAATGACACCGATCAGCCGTAGGGGCTTCGTGGGACTCGGCGCCTCCGTGGCGGCCGGCGTGACGCTGGGTGCGGGATCGCGTCCGGCCGTGGCGGCCGGCACCACTTCCACGGGCACGATCAAGGACGTGCGTCACGTGGTGATCCTGATGCAGGAGAACCGCAGTTTCGACCACTACTTCGGACGGCTGAAGGGCGTGCGCGGCTTCGACGACCGCAGCGGCATCACCGTCAAGGGCAACCGTTCCGTCTTCGACCAGCCCTACGGCACCGGGGGCCAGTACCCCTGGAAGCTGAGTGCGACCCCGGCCGCCGGCGGCCAGGACGGCGAGATCCTGGCGCAGTGTAACGGCGATCTGCCGCACTCCTGGTCCTCCCAGCACTCCGCGTGGAACAAGGGCCGTATGGACAACTGGGTCTCCGGCGTCGGCAGCGTCCGCTCACTCGGCTACCTCGACCGCTCGGACCTTCCCTTCCACTACGCGCTCGCCGACGCCTACACGGTGTGCGACGCCTACTTCTGTTCCACCCTCAGCGCCACCGGCCCCAACCGCACCTACCTGTGGAGCGGCAAGGTCGACGCCTCCAGCTACGATGGCGGGGACGAGTCGGGCCTGACGTGGCAGAACTACGCCCAGGCCCTGCAGACGGCCGGAGTGACCTGGAAGGTCTACCAGAACGCCCAGGACAACTACGGGGACAACGGCTGCGCCTACTTCAAGACCTTCGCGACCGCCAAGGCCGGCGATCCGCTGTACGACCGGGGCATGTCCTCTGTCCCGAAGGTCACCGGTTCCACCCCGGACGACATAGCCGCCGCCATCAAAGCGGACGTTCTCGCGGGCACACTGCCGCAGGTCTCCTGGGTGGTCCCGAATCAGGCGTTCTCCGAGCACCCCTACGCCCCGCCCGGCGACGGCGCCCACTTCGTCGACCTGGTCTATCGGGCCCTCGCGGCGAGCCCGGACGTCTTCGACGCCACGGTCTTGTTCCTCAACTACGACGAGAACGACGGCTGCTTCGACCACGTGCCGCCTCCGGCACCGCCCGCCGGCACCGCAGGCGAATTCCTGAACGGCGTGCCGTACGGTTTCGGCTTCCGCGTCCCGATGACCGTCATCTCGCCGTGGACACGCGGTGGATGGGTCTCCTCGGAGGTCTTCGAGCACACGTCGGTCCTCCGTTTCCTGGAGACGTGGACGTCCGCTCTCGGCAAGTCGGCAGCCTGTCCCAACATCAGCGCCTGGCGGCGGAAGGTGAGCGGAGACCTGACCGGAGTCTTCGACTTCGCCCACCCGATCTACGGCGCCGTCTCCCTCCCCACGACGAGTGTCATCGGATCCTCGACGTGCGGCCCGCTGCCCAACCCCGTTCCGACAACCAACGCCCTGCCCAAGCAGGAGTCCGGTAGCCGTCCGTCCCGGGCGCTGCCCTACCAGCCCAACGGGTACATGGACCGTCTGGAGTTCGGAGCCTCCGGGAAGATCCTCGCCTGGTTCACCATGGCGAACCAGGGCACGCCGGCCTCGCGGGCGGCCCACTTCTCCATCCACCCCAACGCCTACCGCGACACCACGCCGTGGCAGTACACGGTGGACGCCGGAGGCACCGCCACCGACTTCTTCAATATCGGCGCGGGCTCCGGAGACGGGAAGTACGACCTCACCATGGTCGGCCCCAACCGTTTTCTGCGCCGCTTTCTGGGCGACGCCACCAAGGCGGGCAAGTCGGTGGAGGTCAGCACCCGGTACGCCACGGAGCCCGGCACCGGCAAGCTCGCCCTCTACTTCAAGCTGGCCAACTCCGGCTCAGTCCCGGTGAAGTTCACCATCACCTCCAACCACTACCGCGCCGACGGCCCATGGACCTACACCGTCGTGGCCGACTCCTCGATGGATGATTTCTTCAACGCTGTCGCCTACCAGAACGGCTGGTACGACTTCACCGTCACGGTCGACTCCGACGCCACGTGGTCCCGCAGGTTCACCGGCCACCTGGAGACCGGTGCTCCCAGCATCAGCGGCTGACGCCGGCCGGCACGGCGATGGACATCGCACGCCATCCCGTCCTCAGATCACGCGGACGGCGTCGGCACGCGCATACTTCTTTCAGAGGGCGTTCGATGGAGTCGAATTGCTGCTTATGCCCTAGTAGACCCCTCGCCAGGTTGGTGGTGGTTTCGTCCGTTATGTGCTTTGCGAGGTTGTCGATCGAAGCGATGTGGATCATGGCTCCGGAGCCGGCGTCGAGGGTCTCGTAGTCGCGCGCAGACTCAGGGGGCGCCATCGACGCCCGGCCACGTGAGTGATGACGCGACCGAGGTAGGCCCGGACAATTGCCCCGGCACAATGCACCGCCTGAGTGACAGAGTGAGTCCCTACAACCTGGCTGTGTGTCCGGGGCGTTGGTGGGTGAGAGCTTTACGGGGGGAGGGGGGAGATGTCCGAAGAGACGGGCACCGGTCGCTCCGACCCGTCAGCCCGCGGTGCGCAGCGGCGGGACCGCCGGGACCTCGATGGCGTTCTCGATGTCCGCGAGGGTCATCTTGAACTGCTCCGGATAGGCGTCGCGCCGGGTGCGCCGGGCCGGTTCGCTGGTGCGCCACGTGTAGAGGCACTGCTGGCACTGGAGCACGTCCCAGACGCTGGGCACGGGCGAGGTGGCGAGCTGGGTGACCGTCTCGAAGGCACAACGGGGGCAGATGACGGGGGAGTTCACAACAGGTCCTTCCGGGGGAGGGGAGACAGGGGTCGGTGGGCCGTGCGGCTCAGCCGCGGTCCGTGATCAGCTTCTGGAGCTTTGCCGCCCACTCCTTGGTCTCCGGCAGGTCCTTGGCCGGCGTGGAGAAGTTTCCGCGCACGTCGGGGGCGACCGGCGTCGTGGCGTCGATGATCATCTTGCTGGTGATGCCGGCCGGCTGCGCGGCGGGCGCCAGCTCCAGCACGGACAGGTTGGGGATGATGACCACGTCGTCCTTGGGGTTGACCTTGGCCGACATGGACCAGAGCACCTGCGGCAGGTTGAAGGGGTCGACGTCCTCGTCCACCAGGATCACCTGGGCCACGTAGCCCAGGCCGTGCGGGGTGGTCATCGCCCGCATCCCGACGGCCTTGGCGAAACCGCCGTACCGCTTGGCGGTGGAGATGATGACCATCAGGCCGTGCGTGTACATGGCGTTGACGGCCTGCACCTCGGGGAACTCGGCGCGGAGCTGCTTCAGCAGCGGGACGCAGGTGTTGGGCCCCACCAGATAGTCGACCTCGGTCCACGGCATGCCCAGGTAGAGGGATTCGAAGATGGGGTCGGTGCGGTAGGAGACCCGGTCCACGCGGATGACCGGCATACGGCGCCCGCCCGAGTAGTGGCCGGTGAACTCGCCGAACGGGCCCTCGATCTGTCGCTTGCGGGACTCGATGACGCCCTCGATGACGACCTCGCTGCCCCACGGCACGTCGAAGCCGGTCAGCGGCGCGGTGGCGATGGGGGCCGGAGCGCCGCGCAGTGCGCCTGCCATCTCGTACTCGCTCTGGTCGTACGCCATCGGCATGCCGGCCACCACGGTGATCACCGGGTCGTTGCCGAGGGTGATCGCGATCGGCAGGTCCTCGCCCTTTTCCTCCGCCTTGCGTAGGTGCTGGGCGATGTCGTGCATCGGGACGGGCTGGAAGGCCAGCCGGTTGGCGCTGATGACCTCGATGCGGTAGGTCCCGACGTTCTGCTTGCCGAAGTCGTCCGGGGCCTCCGGGTCGCGGGAGACGACGGCGGCCTTGTCGAGGTAGAAGCCGCCGTCGCCGTCATTGAGGCGGAACAGGGGCAGCACGGAGAACAGGTCGACGTCCGCGCCCTCCTGAGTGTTCTCGCGCCAGGGGGCGTCCTCGCGGCGCTCGGGGGCCACGGGGAAGGCGTCCCAGCGGGCGGCGAACGTCTCCACCTGCTCCTTCACCGGTGTGTTCTTCGGCAGGCCGAGTGCCAGGGCGTGGTTGGCCCAGGAACCGTGCACGTTCATGGCGATGCGGGCGTCGGTGAAGCCGGTGACGTTGTCGAAGTACAGGGCCGGGGCGTTCTCCCCGATGCGTCCCGTGGCATTGGCCGCCGCCGCCAGGTCGGGCTCGGGCAGCACTTCTTCGTTGATGCGCAGCAGCTGTCCCTCCTTCTCCAGCGTGGCGAGGAAACTGCGCAGATCGTCGTAGGGCATGAGGGCTCCAAAGCAGTGGTCGGTGGATGACTTCGTAAGGGGAGGGCTCGGCGTGAGAGCTGGGCGGCCTCAGGGAGCGGTGTGCGACGCGGCGGCGCGGGCCGCGCGCATGCCTTCCCAGCGCCTGGCGGCCAGGGCTGACAGGTCGAACTGGTCGAGGATGCGCGCGGTGATGTGGTCGACGATGTCGTCGACAGACCGGGGGTGGTTGTAGAAGGCGGGCATCGGCGGCACGATCCGCACGCCCTGCCGGGCCAGCGCGAGCATGTTCTCCAGGTGGATCTCGCTCAGCGGCGTCTCGCGCGGCACCAGGACCAGCCTGCGCCGCTCCTTGAGGACGACGTCGGCGGCGCGGGCCACCAGCCCTTCCGCGTAACCGGCCCGGACGCCCGCCAGGGTCTTCATGGAACAGGGCACGATGACCATGCCATCCGTGCGGAACGAACCGGAGGAGATGGTCGCCCCCTGGTCGTCCGGGCTGTGCACCACGTCCGCGAGCGCGTTCACCTCGGCCACCGGACGACCGGTCTCCAGCTCGATCGTGGCGCGCGCCCAGCGGGACAGGACGAGATGGGTCTCGACGTCCGGCAACTCAGCCAGATTCTCCAGCAACCGCACGCCGATTGCGGCCCCTGTCGCCCCCGTCATGCCCACGATCAGCCGCACTGCTCACTCCTCATGCCCTCGGTGACCTGCGCGAATTCCTGCGTGGTCGGTGTTTTCCACGCTAGTAGGCAGTTCGGGAGGGGCAGCGGTACGCTCGGGACTCACGATGGGAAGAAACGGACACCCTGAGGTCAGGGATCTGGACTACACAGCGACGGTGGGTGCGCCCACCGGCGTCGAGGTGATGGAACTGGCCGGCCTCTACGAGCGGTCCCGGCGGCACGGCAACGACCCGTACGCCCCGCTGCGTCCGGCCTTCCACCAGCTGATCGCGGTCCGCGCCCGCCCGCTGCGGATGGCGGTGGACTTCGTCGAACACGATCTGCCGCCCGGCTCCTGGCTCTGGATCCGGCCCGGGCAGGTGCAGCGGTTCGGCTCGGACCTCGTGGCGGCGGACGGGGTGATGGTCCTGTTCCAGCGTGGCTTCCTGCCCCCGGCGACCGTGGCCGCCGCGCGCATGGACCCCCCTTACCAGCAGGAACCGCTGCTGCCCGTCGGAACAGACGCGGAGGCGCTGGGCCGCGCCCTGGACCACCTCGCGTACGAGTACGCCGCGATGGCCACCTTGCCCCTCGATTCGCACGTCGAAGTGTTGCGACACCTGGTGTCGGTGCTGGCCCTGCGGCTCGCGACAGTGCGGGGCACGGCACCACCGCCTGGCCCGGTGAGCGAGGCGTTCCGCAGGTTTCACGACGCGGTGGAGCGCGACTACACGACGACCCGGCGGGTCGAGGACTACGCGGCGGCGCTCGGCTACAGCACCCGCACCCTGACCCGCGCGACCCGTGCGGTGACGGGGGCCGGGGCGAAGCAGTTCGTCGACGAGCGAGTGCTGCTGGAGGCCAAGCGCCTCCTCCAGCACAGCCGCCTCCCGGCGAAGGAGGTCGCCGGGAGGCTGGGCTTCGTGGACGCGAGTGACTTCACCAAGTTCTTCCGGCTGCGGACGGGCGCGACCCCGGCGGCGTTCCGTGCCCAGGCACTCGGGCGCGCGCCCTCGGCCCCGGGCTCGTCCTGAGAGTTGTCCCGAGGTCCCTGGCCACTGCGATCATCAGCGCAGACACACTCCTGGTCCCGGGCGAGGCCGCTGTACTTCGCGGTACGAGGCGCCGACGTATCAGCGGACCCGCGCCGGTGGGTCACCTGACGCGTGTGGGGGGCGCCCCGCTGTCGGCTTCGCCGGCCCGTGGTATCTGCGGGCCCCACCGGGCGATCTGACTGGCTTGCACGCGGTGCGCGAGGCGGTGCTGAGCAGCCGGAAAGGCCCCCCAAGCCGGACGTCCAACCGAGTCCTGCCCAGGAAAAGGTCTGGACGGTCACTGATCATCGGAGCAACCTTGCACTGCACACCGAGCGCACAACGGGGCCCGCACCTGATGTGGACCTCGGCTCCTATAGCCTTCGATCGGTCATAGGCGGCCCATTCCTCCAGCCGGGTGCCCCTGGCCGCCTGCGCGGCCTGGGACAGCATTTGCCACTACAGGGAGTTGCCGACGGCGCCGGGGTGTAGTTCTCGCAGGTCGCGCAGGAGCAGAAGCCCCGAATCCACTGGGGCACGGCGTCAAAGGGGCATTCCTCTGAACAGCTATGGGGGAATTGGCGGGGCCGGGAGGAGGCGCCGGCCGTGTGCGCCATCGACTTCCAGAGCTACTCCCGTTCTAACGAGTTGGTGCGTGATAGCGGATGGGCCGTGCTGACCTGCTGTGGGACTGTCGTTCAGATTCTTGCGGTGAGGTCGGAGACGAGGCCGGCGATGGCCCGATAGGTGGCGGCAGGCGGTCGCGGCGGTCCTTCGTTGCGTGCGGCGGTCGCATCATGTATTCGTCCAGGCCGCAGGGCGTCGGTCCATGGGGTGCGTCCCTGCCGGTCGACACCGAACAGCAGGCCCAGCACGGCGTGCGGGAGGTCGTGCCGCAGATGGATCAGCGTGGCCACCAGCCGGCCGACAAAGACCAACTGGTGCCGGGCACCGGCCCCCGTAGCCCGCTTGCGCTCTCCGCCTCGAGCGGCATGCCGCCGTCCTTCAACGCAGGCCTGCCAGGGCTGGGCCAACTCCTCGATCAAACGCACCAGATGGCGCCGGGAGACGCCGGTGACAGCCGAGGTGCAAGGACCGCCCGATTGGCCATGATCGCCACGCCCAGATCATGCCAGTCAACAGCACGAACACCGCAACCGGCCCATCCGCTATCACGCACCAACTCGTAAGCTGAGGTGTTACGGGGGGTCGGCCGGGGGCCGGCGTGTGTCGCTCAACCGGTCCAATTGCCCGGTTCGAGACTTCGGATGCCTGGGGGCCGCGCCAGCGGCTTTCGGCGCCGGGGGCGCGTCGGAGGAGTGCCTGACCTCTCTCATCACTCATGGGGAGGGACCTTGCACATCAGATTCATGGCGCGAACCGCCTTGGTCGCCGCACTCGCGTCGGCGACCGCCATGGCGACGCCCTGGGCGTCCGCCACCGAGAACCACGTACCATCCCAGACCTCGCTCGCCGCGCCAACGTCGGCGGTCGCGGCGGAGACCCTGCCCGTTGCCGCCTGGAGACTGGACGACCCCTACCGCTCCTCTACGGCCGCTCCCTGGGCGGGACCCTACCGGGGGCAGGCAGGCAGCGGTGTCTGGTTCGGGGACCAAGGGCCCGACGGGAGGATGCCTGGAGCGGCTTCCTTCGACGGCGGCTCCTACAGTTACGTGAACACGGACGCCACTGCAGTGGACACGACCCACGCTTTCACAGCCGGCGTGTGGGTGCGCCCGGACAATACCGACGACGACATGATCGCCATCGGCCAGTCCGGCATCTCGAGCACGCCGAATTTCACCCTCGGCATGACCACCACTGCCGGCAAGAACCCCACCTGGAGCTTCGCCCTGCCCTCGGAGGTCGGCCAGACACAGGTCACTGGTGGCACCCCGCAGGCGGGAGAGTGGGCATACCTCACCGGGGCCTACGACCCTGTGGCAGGCACCGCCAGGCTCTACGTGGACGGTGCTTTGGTGGCCGTCGAGGAAGCATGGGTACCGCAGGACACCGCTTTGTGGACCTTCGTGATGGGGCGGGATGGTTACGACTTCTCCCGCAGGCTGGAGGGAGACCTTTCGGACGTGAGGGTCTGGGACTCCGCTGTCCAGCCCGCCGAGATCGCCGAGCTCGGTCGCCGCAAACCGCGGCCCACCGCCTACTGGCAGATGGAGGCTGTCGAGGAGTGGGGCGACGGAGTTAAGGTCATCCCCGAGGTGGACCACCGGGCGGACTTCATCCTCTACGGCGACACCCACGTCACCACCGACGCCCCACTGGCGGGGAGCGGCAGCGTCAGTCTGGACGGCGACGGCGACTACCTCGAGAGCGACATTCCGCCGCTCAACACGGGCCAGAGCTGGGCCGTTTCCGCGAAGGTCCGTCTGCGCGGCGTTCCTGACCGGGACATGGCGGTTCTCTCCCAGACCGGCCTGCGGACGGACGCTTTCACCCTCCGCTACCAGTCCGCGGACCGGACATGGCGGGCCAGTCTTGCCCACGCCGACGAGCCGGACGCCGAGACGACGGACCTCATTGCGCCGGCGCCGGGCGGAATTCGGACGCTGCTGCTCCAGTACGACGCCAAGGCCAGCCGGGTCGAGCTCTACGTCGACGGTGAAGTCGCCGACAGCGCGCCCTACGCGGCAGCCGATGTCTGGGAGGCCGTGAGGTTCCTTCAGGTCGGCCGAGACTCCGCAACGGACGGGAACGGCGCGCACTACCTCCACGGCGACGTCGACGAAGTGCACACCTGGGCCGGGGTCCTGTCCGGTGCTGAGATCGGCTCACTCCAGGGGCAGTGATCCCACACTGCACGGCCCGCAGCTCAGGCGCATGAGGTCGCAAGTCGGAGCTCCCTCGTACGGAAGGTACGCGGACGACACCGGCTGCGCAGCGACGGCGCGCGCCAGGCGCTGCGGGCCAGGGCAGGTGGGGTTCCGATGCTGATGCCCTGGCTGGTCGGCGGCTCGAGGAGATGGTGGGCGGTCAACCCGGGAGCAACAGGCGCGATCCAGCCCGGTGAATCGAGGCGGATCACCGTCCCCGACCAGTGGTCGGAGGGGCTCCTCGCCTACAGAGTGACGCCGTACCCACCTGCTTCTCCCACTACTCACGCATCTCGTCGAACATCGCTTCGCCCTGTCGGAACATTGCGAGTCCGCGCTCGGTGACGCGAAGTCGCGTCCGCCGACGTCGGCCGAGTCAGGCCGGCGCACCACGTGATTGCGTTCCTCCGGTGCGGGCGATCGTCTTCGCGGCCGCCTGTCTCGTCACCGACATTCTGTCGACGCCAGACAAGATCGAGTGGAGGGCGAAGGCGTGCACCGACCGTACGTCCTCGTACCCGCGCTCGGCGAGCTGACCGCAGCGCAGGACACCGCACGGGCCGCACGCGGCCGGTGCATGCATCGAGGCGCCGGTGAGCGGGCCGCCGAACACCGGTGGTCGGCGTGCAAGGCGACGCAGGCTGGGAACAGGTAAGGCGACAAGTCGACACCGATCGGAGACCCATGCCGCACGAAGAAGAAGACAGCCCTGCCGAGCTCCTGCCCCTGCTGCGCACCTGTGCCGACCGGTTGCTGTTGTCGGCGGCCACGCTGTCGGACGAGGACGTACGCGCTCCTTCCCTCCTGCCCGGCTGGACCCGCGCCCACGTCCTGACACACCTCGCCCGCAGTGCCGACTCACGCACCCGGCTGCTCACCTCCGCCCGTACGGGCACGGACCTGCCGCAGTACGCCAACGACGAACAGCGGGCGCGGGAGATCGAGGAGGGCGCCGGACGGCCCGCCGGCGCCCTCCTCGACGACATGGACGCCGCGCTGCGTCGCTTCCTCTCCGCAGCCGACGACCAACCTCAGGACGCCTGGGACGTGCCGGTGCGCTGGCTCGAGGCCGGTCTGCGGCCAGTGCGCGGTGTCGTCGGCAGCATGCTGCGCGAGGTGGAGGTGCACCACACCGACCTGGCCACCGGACACCGACCGGCCCACTGGCCCGCCTTCTTCACCGCCCGCGAACTGGAGACGACCACCGCGAAACTGCGCACCACCCCCGACGCCCCGCCCATGGTGCTGTGCGCCGACGAGGACCAGGTCCTTCGGGTGTTCGGCGACGGCCCGGGACCTCGCGTGAACGGCCCGGCGGCGGAGCTGCTGGGCTGGCTCACCGGGCGGACGGACGGGCACGCACTGACCGTCGAGCCGCAAGGTCCGCTGCCGGCCCTGCCGGCCTGGCGGAGCTGACCACCGAAACCGTTCGGCCCCGAACCGGACCCGTCCCGCTGCTCAGCTCGTCTCTGCACCTCTACCGTCGCAAGAGCCATCGAACCACGTGGCTCAGCTGGGAGTTCGCCACACCCATCGTCGTCCCACCGGTGCGGTGCCGGGAACCCGTTGCCGTCCTGAAGGCCACGGCCCTTCCGGTGCTGACGCCGGCTCAGTCAGCCGCCGGGGCGGGCCACGAAATCCACGATCGCCAGAACCCCCTCGACGCCGAAGCTGACGCAGTCCCCATCCGAAAGCAGGACCGCGTCGAGGCAGCCGAGGCGGACCGAAGCCCCCCGGAGCACCGCGGCCCCGTCCAGGACGATTGCCAGCACATGGGTCCCGGCAACGGGGCGCACGGCTGTGTCGGAGCGCACCACGCGAACCCGTGCCGCCATCTCGGCACGCCGAGCCATCACGTTGAAGGCGACGACCGGCCCGCCGAGCAGCCGGCACTCCGTGACCGCGTCACCGGACAACGCGAACGGCTCGTACGACGCGTCCATCACGTGCGAGGCTCCGTCGACGGTGAGGGCCACGCCCGGCCCGTCGGCGACGGTGATGATCCTGTCGACTCCCGGGAACGCGGAGAACGGCCCCCCGCGCGCCACGTCGGCGACGCTGACACGCCACACGAAGTCGTCCGTCGACGCGCCCGTCGGATGAACCGCGACCTCCGACGTCACGCCTCCGCCGTTGCTCCACGGCGCAGGCGCCCTGTCCTCGGCGCGCAGGATCTGCGGTGTCATGCGAATTCCCTTCCGGGTCGAACTGCCAGAAACGCGCCCGCTGGGCGCGTTTCCGACGGCCAGGGATGAGGCTCAGTTCGGGGTGCACGGAGGGAGCCAGCCGGACCTACGGGCCAGGATCCGCGGCGAGCGTGCGGCGCTCGCCTGTCCGAGGCCCGCGCGGTGGGCAATCCTCTCGCGCACCGCTGGGTCCGGATCGGTGGACAGGAGGGCAGGCCGGGGTGGCCGACGATCGCCGCCCGCTCTCCCTCGGCGACCGGAGCGGTGAGGACGGCGTCCACGACAGCTCAAGCTCAGCTCACGGCTCGCCGAGGAGCTTGAGCCCGTATTGCTTCTTGAGCTCGTCGGCCCAGTCGGGGACGAACCCGACATTGTAGCGGGCTCCCAACTCGGCGCGCTGCGCCTCGAACGCCTCCTGACTGTCCGCCGTCTCTGCCGCGTTCCCCAGCGACTGGAAGAATCGCTCGAACCCGGCAGGCCAGATGACCTCCAGCAGTCGTGCGGGCTCGCTGCCCGCATTCCAGAACGTGTGCGGCACTCCGCGTGGCTTGAACACGTAGGTCCCCGGCCCGGCGGTGGCGACCCGGTCGCCGACTCTCACCCCGAAGGTACCCTCGAGGACGTACGACAGTTCGTCCTCGTTCTCGTGCACATGGGGAGGCACCAGGCGCCCGGGCTCCATCGGGTGCTCCACGATGGAGAGACTGCCATGGGTGGCGTCGCCCCAGACTTTGAACTCGACGCCCAGGCCGCCGAGATCCGTCTTCTCCCCCTCCCCGGGGTTGATGACAAGGAGACCATTGGGATCGGTGATCATGGTTCCGGCTCCCTTCGCTCACTCACTCACCAGCTTGCGCTCGTGGAGAGGGGCACGCCAGGGCGATCGTGTCTGCCGCGCTTCCAGTCGTGCCGATCGTAACGCTCAGTAGGCAATCCGTCTGTAGAGGTGACGTACCCCCGGGGCGGACAGGCAAGCGACTGACGGATCTCCCCGCGGATCACCGTGGCGCTCACCCCGGCCGTTCGGCGATACCGCCACACCAGTTGCGCTACGTATCCTCGACAACCGCGCTGAGCTGCGACGTGCACCGGCGCTGCCCCCAGGAGAACCCGCTGTGTACCACCAGCGGAAGTCGGCTCCGCACCACACGGGTATCGGGCGCTGCACCGGCAGCGGCGCGAGGCCCGCACCCGTCACCTTGTCGAAGGCACCGTCGAATTGTCGAAGGCACCCTCGAACGTGACTGCCTGCTCCGCTCACAGCCTGGGGAGCGGTTCGATCTGCTGGTCATCCTCTTCCCGCGTACGGAAGTCCTGGCCCAGCGCCGCATCCGTTTCAGGGAGTCTCAGATCCAGGTGGGTGACGGTGGCGTCCTTGGCCGCCGCGAGCTCGGCGAGCCGGTCGACGGCTTCGACGTTCTTCTCGAAGTTGCCCGGCTGCCAGCGCGGGTCGACGTTGCGCATGTCGGTGGCTTCGTACTGGCCGGCGGGCTTGGTGGTGCCGGTGATGAACCCGCGGCCGAGGGGGGAGTAGGCGACGAAGCCGATGCCGAGTTCGTCCAGGACGGGGAGAGCTGCTCGACGTCCCGTTCGAACAGGGAGTACTCGGTCTGCAGGACGGAGACCGGCTGCACGGCGTGCGCCTTGCGGAGCTTCTCGGGTCCGGCCTCGCTGAGGCCGAAGTACTTCACCTTGCCCGCGTCCATCAGCTCCCAGTCTGCCGCTGAGGAAGGCGACGTCCACGCGGTGGACCTGCGTCCCGGCTACGGAGCCCGCGCCGTCCGCGACGGCCGTGGCGATCTGCGCGGTGTGGCCGTAGCCGGAATGCGACGCGATGACGATCGTCGTTCCCGCTCTGGCTGACCAAGGGTTCATGGCAGGCGCCCCCTCCCGCTGGAAGGGGCCGCCTGGGTGGACGCAGCCTGCAGTCTCTGCGTCACGTGGTGCTGCCCCTGATGGCGGCGCCGGGGGATGGCGGTCGTCGCGGTTTTCACCTTCATAGGAGCGTGGGGAAACTTGTTCATTGCCTTCGTGCTCCTCCAGTCACCGGAGAAGGAGCCTGCCGCCGTCGGCCTGTTCACCTTCTTCGGTCGGTACGGATCGGTCGTCTACTTCTTCGGTCGGTACGGATCGGTCGTCTACGCCAGGCTGGCCGCGTACTCGAACCTGTACTCGGTCCCGGCGGTGCTCCTGTACGTGCTGGTGTCACGGAAGCTCGGGAACGGCTTCGGGCTCGGCGGAGGCCTGGAGGGGTGACGCGGTGGGATCTTCTCGAACGATTACTTGGCTAGCCACCTAATCGGTGCTACTTTTATGTGGCTAGCCACAGAAGTGGTCGGTGGGGCGTCGTACTCGAGGAGACCAGAGTCATGAAGGCCATTGTTTTCGACAGGTTCGGCGGCACCGAGGTTCTGTACGAGGCGGAGATCGGCATTCCTCAGCCCGGCCCCGGTCAGGTCCGTGTGCGTGTACGGGCTGTCGGTGTCAATCCGGTGGACGGCAAGATCCGCTCCGGTGTCATGGAGGCCATCTTCCCGACCGTGCTGCCCGCCGTGCCGGGTGGGGAGATCGCGGGTGTGGTCGACGCCGTCGGTGAGGGCATCGATCACCTGAAGGTGGGGGACGAGGTTCTGGGCTGGTCCGACACCGGCTCCTACGCCCAGTACGCCCTGGCACCCGCGGCCGTTCTCGCGCGCAAGCCGGCGGGTCTGGACTGGGCGGACGCCGCCGCCCTGCCCGTGGCGAGCGACGGTGCCGAACGCGTGCTGGACCTGCTCGATGTCACCTCGGGTGAGACGCTGCTGATCCACGGAGCGTCGGGCGCGCTCGGTACCATCGCCGTCCAGCTTGCCGTCGCACGCGGCGCCCGCGTCATCGGCACTGCCGGACCGGCAAACCAGGAGTACGTCACCTCGCTCGGCGCGACGGCGCTGGTCTACGGGGACAACCTGGTCCAGCGGGTCCGTGAGCTCGCCCCGGAAGGGGTGGACGCTGTCTTCGACGCGGCGGGCAAAGGCGCACTGGAGGACTCCATCGTCCTGCGTGGCGGCACCGGCCGGATCGTCACCACTGCCGACTTCCGCGCCCGCGAGCTCGGCGTGGTCTTCGCCGAGGGTCCGCAGCGCCGCTCCGCCGCGCGGCTGGCCGAACTCGCCCAGCAGGCCGCCGACGGCACCCTGGTGACCACGCTCAGCGCCACCTACCCGCTGGCACAAGCCGCCCTTGCGCAGCAGGCCAGCGACGCCGGCCACAACCGCGGCAAAATCGTCCTCACCGTCAACTGACCGATCACCCACTCTTGTGACCAGGGAGCAGCAATGTCCGACACCACCTCAGCGGAGCTGCCGAACACGGCGCGCGACGGGCGGTTGAGCTACGCCATCTTTCAGCTCGCCCGCGCTCACCGCGGCCACGCCGCCGCGATGCTGCGCGCCTTGAACCTGCACCCGGGACAGGAACTGCTGCTGATGCAGCTCTACGACCGCGACGGCCAGACACAGGCAGAACTCCTGGAGCGTGCGGGCCTCGACCACTCCACCGTCTCCAAGTCGCTGCGCCGCATGCAGGAGGCCGGACTGCTGGCCCGGGAGCCCGCTCCTCACGACCGACGGGTCATGGTGGTCACCCTCACCGATGCCGGCCGCGCCCTGCAGGAGCCCATCGCCGGCATGTGGCGCGCCCTGGAGGAGATCTCCGTACGCGATCTGACCCCTGACCAGGTCGAGATGTTCACCACGTGTGCGCGCACCGTCGAGAAGTCGGTCAGGGACCACGGCCGGCAGGCACCCGTCGGGTGAGCAGGCTCAACCGGTCGGCCCGTTCGCCGGGCCGACCGTCCCTGCCCCGCGCAGGGGTTCGTGATCCGGTTGGCGATCCGGCGTTTCGTCAGCCTGATGAGCGGGCCCCCACCGGAAATCGGCGTGAAGCCGGTCGGCCTGCCGGGTATCCGGTGGGCGATGGTGTCCGCGCGGTGTGCGTGACTGCCGTGAACGGGATCGCTCACGGCCGGGTCGTGTTTGTCATAGCCGAGGTGGTCGGTGATCTCGCCCTCGAGAGCGGACTCGCAGGAGCCGCTTGGTCAGCTGCTGGAGCAGCCCGCCCTCGCCGGTCAACTGCAGACCCTCGGCCTGAGCCCGGCCCACCATCTCGTCAATCAGCCGATCGTCCACAGACGGCTCGGCAGACTTGGCCTCAGCCACGTTGTCGCTGGTCATCGACGCATCTTCCATGATGAGGAGTTGCACCAGCAGGTACTCAGCCAGCCCCGCGCGTACGCGTCGATCGTCCGGGGTGCCCGCCCAAGAGCCGCCCATATTCGCAGCGCTCGACTGCCCTCTCGTGCCGGCCAAGGACCGGCCTCTTCTCCTCCAACACCACCGCGTTGCCTTGGTGATCTTGCCGTCGACCATGTCTCCCAGCAGGTTGCACAGCTGTCAGGGCGCAGGTTGTTGCACAGGTGATGAGGACGGCGTTTGCGCGGCCGCTCCAGATCTGTTTCTCGTAGGAGCACAGGGCCGCAAACGCTGCGCGGAAGAGGTCGAACCGTAGACCTGCACCGGGTGGAGCAACCAGCAGTGGAGTCTCAGCTGACCCGCTGACCCGCTGACCCGCTGACCCGCTGACCGGTGGTGCCGACGGGTGAAACGCACCCGTCGGCACCGGGCTACTTCGACCCCGCCTTACCCTTCCGGGGTATGCCGTGCTTCGGTGGAGCCGTGCTCCCGCGGACCGTGAGCGTGGTGGCGATCTCGACCCCGGCCTGCGAGACCTCCTCGCCCCGGCCCAGCGTGAGCGCCAGCTCCGTAGCTGCGACGGCCATCTCGGTCAGCGGCTGATGCACGGTGGTCAGCGGCGGCTCGACCCAGGCGACGATCGGCAGGTCGTCGAAGCCGACCACGCTCAGGTCGTCGGGAACGGAGAGACCGAGTTCCCTGGCGGCCTGGTAGACGCCCAGCGCCTGCATGTCGTTGGTGGTGCAGATCGCGGTGGGCCGGTCGCTGCGGGCCAGGAGCTCCAGCGCTGCGGCGTGCCCGTGCTCACGGACCAGAGAGGCCTGGACCAGCAGCGTCGGGTCTGCGGTCACGCCGGCATCCGCCAACGCGGAGAGGTAGCCAGCCTTGCGGGTCAGGCAAACGGGGTGGTCCGGACCGGTGATCATGGCGATGCGGCGGTGCCCCAGTTCCAGCAGATGCCGGGTCGCAGTGTGGCCGCCTCGAAAGTTGGTGGTGCCGACGAAGGGAACGTCGTCGGGGAGTTCGTCCACCGGGTCGAAGACGATCAGGGGAATCCCCTTGGCGTGCAGCTGCGCGCGTTCGGCCGACGTCAGTTGGGCGACCGACACCACGCAGTTGGGGCGACGGTTGATGGTGTCGTCCACGGTCGTGGCCTGACCGTCGCGGGAGGCGAGCTCGGTGACCGTCAGACCGAAGCGGTGCTTGCGGGCCACCCGTTCCACGCCTCGGATGACCTCGGTCGCCCACATGCTCTCCAGCTCGCGGAACAGCAGCTCCACCGTATTGCTGCGATTGGCGATCGGCTTGCGGTAGCCGTGGAGAGTGATGAGCGCTTCGACCCGGGCGCGGGTCTGGTCGGATACCCCCGTGCGCCGGTTGAGCACCTTCGACACGGTGGGGATGGAGACGCCTGCGGCTTCCGCGATGTAGGCGATCGTGACCGAGCCGGACCCTTCTCCTTGCGAGCGCTGTCCGTCAGCCGCCGGTTCGCCCGCTCGGTAGTCCGTCGTCACGTTCACCCTTCCAGATTCCCTTGCGCCACCGGGCTGCCCCGGGGCCCGTCAGTCACGATGTCCGGGCGGCCTCGTCGGGCGGGACCCGACCCGGGATTGCAGGTCACGGCCGACGTGAGTGGTGTCCGAAGCGTTGACCGCCGCTTGACGCGAGACATCTTTCCAGGGAAATGAAAAGGAGGCAATATGGAAACTTTCTCTCGGGCGTCGCTTGTGTGGGAAAGCGCGAGGTACGGCTGAGTATCCCGCTGGCCCCTGCCGTGAGGCAGCCGGGCCAAGGGCGGCGTGGTTTCGTAGGTGTGCGTGCGCATGCTATGGACCCGGCCAAGCCGTCCGCGCCGGGTTCGCGCGGCCCGGTGCGGTCCCGCCCGCTCAGCAGGGACCGGGCAGGGCGATCCCGGCTGACGTCGCGACGTTGTCCGCTGCGCTCGGGCCGGCGTGCGCGGCGATGCGCAGCGACTGGACCAGGCACGGTAGAACTGGTCCGTTGCGAGGAGTTCCTCGTGGCAGCCTTGGGCGCGAATGCGGCCGGCTCCCATGACGACGATGGTGTCCGCGTCGAGCACGGTCGACAGGCGGTGGGCGATCGTGACTACAACGCAGGTGTTCGCGCGTGAGCGGATACACGCGCGGACGGCTGCCTCGGTCAGCCCTTCCAACTGGGCGGTGGCCTCGTCGAGGAGCAGCACGCGCTCCCGATCACGAGCAGCACCAGGAGCGTGGTTACCGGGGCCCTCAGGGAGGAGGACGCGCCGAGCGCGTCGAACACCTGGCGACCATGGGCGTGGCAAGCCCGAGAGCGGACGCGATCAGTCCCAGGCACAGGCCGGGACCAGGATGCGCCAAGGGGAGTGGGCGGACGACCACCGGAGGCGCAGTCGCGGCAGGGAGGGTTACGGCGCGGATCCCGCGCCGTAACGGTCGTATCGCTAGACGTCCGACAGCCGGACATCGAGCGGTACGACGCCTGGCCGCTCACGCCGGACCGTGTCCTCGGTGTCGCCGGCCCACCGCCGTCGCGAGGACGTGGAAGCCGTCTGGCGGCGCTGAGGATCAGCTCGAAGCTGGACCGAACGCACGCCTCGTCGTCCACCACTCCCCGGAGCACCTGCGCCTGCGTACCCTCGCCACACGGCCCAATACCCGTGCGGCCTGCGCGTACCCACCCATCAGACGACTGCGGTCGACGGGCACCATCCGCGCGTCGGCGGAGCTTGCCCCGCGCGCCGGGGCGGTGGCACCGCCCCGGCGGACCCATGGTCCAGCTGCGGACCTGCACCGGTGCCGTCGACCAGCAGTGGACGTTGGGATGACGGTCTGTCACTCAGCGGCGAAGACCCGTACATCCCACGGCCCCAATTCGACGGGAGCCCCGGTGGGGAGGGCAGCCTTCGCTGCCGGGTCGGAACCGCCGGCGAGGAGGTCCACCAGTCCGCAGGGGCCGGAGGCGACGGCCGGCTCCCAGCTCCAGTTGTGCACGACATGGATGCGGCGTCCGTCCGGAGCAGTGCCGGTCAGGGCGGTGACCGAGGCGGGCAGCCGCTGCCAGCCGCCGCGCGGCTCCGGGGCCAGCCACTGGGCCAGGGCGCGGGCGGTGTCCGGGTCGGGGACGGTGCCGACGTAGGTCACCTGGCCCCGGCCGTGGGCGCGGCTGGTCATCGCGGGCCAGCGGCCGTAGTGCGGGTGCCGGTACTCGGCCAGCACCTCGGCGTCGGACGGCATCAGCGCGTCTGCCCAGCGGGTGGCCCGGGCCTCGGCCGGCAGAGTCAGAGGGCTGCCGGCAGGGGTGTGCAAGGGGAGTTCGCCGGAGAGGTTGCTGAACTCCTCGTAGCTGACCCCGGCCGCGTCGGCGAGCCTGGCCGGGGCGGGTTCGGGCCTGGCCCGGGCCTCCTCGTCGGCGTAGCCGGTGCGGGGGCCGAGCACCAGGTGGCCGCCCGCCTCAGCGTAGCCGTGGAGCCAGTCCAGGATGTCGTCCTCGGCGAGGTAGAGTCCGGCGGCGATCAGCACCGGGTGGCGCTGGGCAGCCAGTTCGGGGCTCAGGCCCGCCGACGGGTCCGCCGGGTCGTGCAGTTGGCGGGCGTGCAGGATCCGCACCTGCCGCCCGGACTCGACCGCGCCCCGGTAGAAGGGGTCGAACAGTCCGTGGTAAGAGCCGCCGTCGGGAGCGCCGTGGGCGTCGGACAGCGGCGGGTGCTTCTGCATCAGCCACTTGCTGGGCAACGAGTACACCATGGCGATGTCGCAGTCGGGCTCCAGCCCGGCGACAGCCGCCCCGGCCGCCGCGAACTCCGCCCCCAGACGCGCGATCTCGGCGTAGGCCCGTCCTGGACGGCCGCTGTGCGGCAGCACGCCGCCCCAGTAGGTCTCGGCGCCGAAGTGCAGGGTGTGCCAGTGCCAGTACTCCACCATCCGCGCGCCCCGCGCCACCATCGCCCAGGCCGCCTGGCGCCACTGGCCGTCGAAGGGCGGGACGGTGTCGGAGGTGCCGCCGACGCTCTGTGCGTTGGTCTCGGTGACCAGGAAGGGTTCCTGGCGCGTGGCCCAGGCCCGGTCCGCGCCCTGGAGCAGCCCCCAGACCCCGCCGGCCAGCCAGGAGTGCGAGGGCCGGTCCGGGTCGGCGGGCAGGGCGAGCGCGTCCTGCATCTCGTAGTAGGGGTTGGCCGCGATCACGTCCAGGCTCTGCGCCACCTGCTGGTCGTCCAGGGCCGCGTGGTTGTAGTGAAGGCAGGTGGTGACGAACTGGTCAGGGTGGGCGTACTCCCGGGCGATGTCGGCCTGCCAGGCGATGAACTCGCTGGTCTGCCGCGCCTGGAAGGCACGCCAGGCCACGTCGTACTGGGGCTGGGCGTTGCCGTCGGGCGTCCACAGGTCGGCCCAGTCGGTAAGGCGGTGCGACCAGTAGACCAGGCCCCATGCGCGGTTGAGCGTCTCCACGTCGCCGTAGCGGGAGCGCAGGTCGTCGACGAAGCGCTGGAAGACGCCGGTGTTGTGCGGCAGTCGGCATCCTGGCTCGTTGTCGAGCTGGTAGCCGATCACCGCCGGGTGAGCGGCGTAGCGGGCCAGGATGCGTCGGATCACCCGCTCGGCGTGGAAGCGGAAGGCGGGGTGGGTGAAGTCCATCTCCTGGCGACCGCCCCAGTTGGCACGGCGGCCGGTGGCTTCCTCGGCGGCGATCTCCGGGTACTGCCGGGCGAGCCACGGCGGAACGGCGTAGGTGGGGGTGCCCAGCACCACGGAGATGCCGCGGGTCCGGGCGGCGTCCAGGGTCGGCTGCAGCCAGTCCAGGTCGAAGCGTCCGTTCTCGGGTTCCCAGGTGGACCACACCGACTCGCCCACACGGATGACGTTGAAGCCTGCCTCCGCCATCAGGTCGAGATCGGCCTCGACCCGGTCCATGCGGTGGTACTCGGGGTAGTACGCGGCGCCGAACAGGACGCGGGACGGTAGTGCGGGCATCGGATGGCCTCCGTGGACGCGGTGAGCGGGGGGATTGTTTGAAGGGGAAGGCAACTCCGGTGCGGGGCCAGGGGAGTGGCTCCGCACCGGAGAGGTCAGGGCGCTGGAGGCGGCAGCCCTGCCTGGCCTCACCAGGAGCGGGTCCGCCACCGGCCTCAGGGGGCGAAGGACAGCGTGGTCAGGCGCTGCTCGCCGGTGAGTACGACGCGCAGGTCGTGCACCCCCTCGGCCCGCTCGGCGAGGGGGAGCGTCACGGTCGTCCAGGCGTACCGTTCCCCCGTCGAGGGCACGGTGAAGGCCATCAGCAGTCTCTCGCCTGACCAGAGTTCGAGCATCGCGGTGCCGGCGGCGGTGCGGGACACCTCGGCGGTGACCGTGTGCGTGTTGCTCAGGTCGACGTTGTGGAACAGCAGCTCGCCGCGGCTGCCGTCGGGGCTGACGGCGTCGCCGTCGGTGCGGTCGGCGTCGGTCAGGACGATGTCCTGGTAGTCGTCGAAATCGACGGCGCGCAGCGAAAGCCCGAGCACCCCGCGCGGCCTGGGGGCCGGGCCGGTGACGGTCAGTCGGGCGCCGGCGACCGGGTTGGCGGCGGACCGGGCGACGAGCAGGTCGTAGCGTCCCGGGTCCACGGTGAACGCGCCGGTGGCCACGTCCCAGTGGCTGAGCGCTTCCGCGGCGGGGAGCCGGAACTCCAGCTCCACTGTCCCGCCGGCGGCCAGCCGCACCTTCCGGAAGGCGATCAGCTTCAGCCGCGGCGCCGCATAGCGGGCGCCGAGGGCCCTGGCGTAGAGCTGGACGGTCTCCACGCCGGCCCGTGTGCCGCTGTTGGTCAGGGTGACGGTCGCGGTGATCTCCCCGTCCTGGGCCAGTTCGCTCGTACGGGCCCTGAGTTCCCCGTACGCGAAGGAGGTGTAGGAGAGCCCGTGGCCGAAGGGGTAGAGCGGTGCGGCATCGTGGTACTGGTAGGTCCAGCCGGCCTTGATGATGTCGTAGTCGAGGCGCCCGGGCAGTTCGTCGTCGCCGCGGTACCAGGTCTGCGGCAGTCGCCCGGAGGCGTCGGCCTCGCCGCGGAGCACCCGGGCCAGCGCGCGGCCGGTCTCCTGGCCGCCGTGCGACGTCCACAGGACCGCGGGCAGATGGGCGTCGGCCCAGTCCACGGCGTAGGGGTAGCTGGACATCACGATCAGGACGGTGTCCGGCCGTACCGCGGAGACGGCGCGCAGCAGTCGCTCCTGGGCCGGCGGCAGCCGCAGTGAGGCCCGGTCCTCGGTCTCGCGGCCGTTGATGTGCGGGTCGTTGCCGAGGACGACCACCGCGACGTCTGCGGCCCGGGCCGCCGCGACCGCGGCGGCAGTACCGTCGACGACGACGCTGCGGGTGAACCGCAGTGCCTGGTCGGCGCTGTCCGCGGTCATGGTGATGACGCCGGTTGCGGCGTCGGCCTGCGCCCAGCGGCCGGTGAGCACGCTGCGCAGCAGTTCGGTTCCGCCCTCGGCGCGGTCCAAGGCGAAAGTTTCGTGGACGAACCACTCGCCCGGCTGGTCGCGGTCGGCGGCCACGCCCTGGTCCGCACCGCGCAGTGAGGCGTGGCGGCCAGTGGCGGCCGAGCGCAGGGTGAGCACGTCCTGGTCCCAGTCGAAGAGGTCGAACTGGGCGGTGGAGTCATGGAGTTGGGCATTTGTCAGGGTGAGCAGGCCGTCCGTGCCCACCGCGGTCAGGGTGCGCCCGTCCTGGGCGTGCAGGGCGATCCGGTCCACGCCCTCGACGCCCTCGACGCCGAGTCCGTCGGCGACGGTGATCCGGTAGGGGTGGTTGCCGCTGTACCAGTCCTCGTAGAGGGTGCTGGCCAGTGGCCCGACGACGGCCACGCGGCGTTCGGCGGCCAGTGGTAGCAGCCCTTCGTTCTTGAGCAGGACGACCGACTCGGTGGCGGCGCGCAGGGAGAGGTCCTGGTGTGCGGGCGAGTTGACGGCCTCCCAGGCGATGTCGGCGTAGGGGTCGCGTTCGGGGTCGAACTCGCCCAGTCGGAAGCGGATCGACAGTTGCCGGTGGACCGCGCGGTCCACGTCGTCCATGGTGAGCAGGCCCCGTTCGAGGGCGGTGCTGATGCGCTGGAACGTGGTCAGGGTGTCCGCGTCGTTGTCGGTGAAGGAGTCGATGCCGGCCCTGAGGGCCGCGGCGTGGGATTCGGCGTGGTCGTCGAAGTAGTGCTCGGGATCGACGAGATTGGAGGGCGCCTGGGCATCGGAGACCACGAAGAGGTCATGTCCCGAGGGCTCGGCCCAGCGGCGCAGCTGCTGCTCGATCAGCGGGCTGACGTGGCAGGGGCGGCCGTTGACCAGGTTGTACGCGGACATCACGCCGGTGGCGGCGCCGGTGGCGATGGCGAGCCGGAAGGCTGCCAGGTCGTACTCGTGCAGCACCCGGGGGCGCACGCCGGAGGAGGTGGTGCAGCGGTCGTCCTCGTTGTTGTAGGCGAGGAAGTGCTTGAGTACCGGCGCGGTGCGCAGGTACTCGGGGTGGTCGCCGGACATCCCGCGGCAGAACGCGTTGCCGAGTCGGGCGGAGAGCAGGGCGTCCTCGGAGTAGCCCTCCTCGTTGCGGCCCCAGCGCGGGTCGCGCAGCAGGTTCACCACCGGGGCCCAGCCCTGCAGACTGTTGCGGCCGGTGCCGACGGCCGGGGGCCGGTGATGGTGGAAGGCCCGCTGTTCGACCGAGACCGCCTCGGCGACCTCGTGGATCAGCGTTCCGTCCCAGGTCGCGCCCAGACCGACGGCCTGCGGGAAGGTGGTGGCCCGGCCCAGCCAGGCGACGCCGTGCAGGGTCTCGGTGCCGGTGCGGAACTCCTCGACGGCCAGTCGGGGGATCGCCGGCGAGTACTGGTGCAGCATCGCGATCCGCTCCTCGCGCGTGAGCCGGGAGAGCAGGTCCTCGACGCGTTCGCCCAGGGGGAGCCCGGCATCGCGGTAGGGCAGCGTGGCGGCAGCGGTGCTCACAGGTAGTAGTCCCTTACAGGTCTTGGCAGGCGGGGAATCAGCGGTGACGCGCTTCGAAGCTGACATGGGGACAGGACACTGTCAAGCGAAACTTTCCAAGAAACGTAGCTTCAATTTTGACGCCACGTTTCTTGGCGCATCTCTTGTGAAGGGAGCGAGACCGCCCTTAACCTCTCGGCAACATTCAAGCGCTTCGACGACTCCGCAGGAACGAAACTTCGTTCCCGAGGGTGCGCCTCCCACCCCCCGGAACCGCTGCTCGACACATCACCCCAACAGGCGAAGGGCCGCCCACCATGCGCAACGAAATGAACCGCAGAACTTTCGTGAACGGCGCCGCCGTCGTGGCCGGGGCAGCCGCCCTGTCCCCGCTGCTGACAGCCTGCGGCGGCAGCGACACCACCGGCGGCAAGGGCGGAACCAGCAGCAAGAAGGGCCTGAAGGCCGCCCTGCCCACCTATGTTGCGGGCAGCGCGGCCAAGCCGGACATCCCCTCGGCGAACGGCGTGGTCGGGACGGTGACCGCCCCCGGCTACCTCACCTACCCGGCCAATCCGGTCAGGACTGTCTCCGGAGTCCCCGGCAAGGGCGGAACCTACACAGGGATCACCCCGCTGTTCGGCTCGGTTCCGGATCCGGGCAACTCCTTCTACCAGGCGATGAACAAGGCCCTGGGCGTCACCCTGAAGATGAAGCCCGTCGATGGCATCAACTACGGCTCCATCGTCCCGACCATGACGGCGTCGAAGAAGCTGCCGGACTGGATCCAGCTGCCCACCTGGTACCGCAGCATCAACGTGGGCGGTCTGGTCGGCACCCAGCTGGCCGACCTGACGCCCTATCTGTCAGGCGACAAGATCAAGCAGTACCCCAACCTCGCCGCCATCCCCACCGGGGGCTGGACCAACGGGGCTTGGCGGGACAAGATCTACGGTATCCCCTGCTTTTCCAGCGGCTTCGCGCTCCCCGGGGCCACCTTCTACCGCCGGGACATCCTCGACGCCAAGGGCATCACCGCAGACCAGGTCAAGTCCGCCGACGACCTCTACAACCTGGGTAAGGAGCTGACCGATGCCAAGGGCGGCGTCTGGGCCTTCGACGACATCTGGACCTATGCGAGCCCGCTCTGGGGTGTGCCCTACAAGTTCACCGTCACCGACGGCAAGCTGGTCCACAAGTACGAGATGGACCAGCTCCTGGAAGCCCTGGACTGGCACTACAAGCTGTCCAAGTCCGGCCTCATGCACCCCGACGCGCTGGCCGGCAACAACGGCAGCGGCAAAACCCGCTTCCACGCGGGCCACACCCTGATCGCGGGGGACGGCCTCGGCGCGTGGAACCTCGGCGACTCCCAGACCGGTACCGCGGCCGGCAAGGGCTACCGCCGCGGCGCCTTCAACATCTTCGCGGCCGACGGCACGTCCAAGCCCAGCACCTTCCTCGGCCCCACCACCACGTTGACCAGTTACCTCAACGCCAAGCTTTCCAAGGCCCAGATCCTGGAGCTGTTGGAGGTGGCCAACTACCTCGCGGCACCTTTCGGCTCGGCCGAGTACACCATGGTCAACTACGGCGTCGAAGGCACCCACTACACCATGGTGAACGGTGTCCCCACCGCCAATGAGGCCGGCAAGAAGTACGTCTCGAACTCGGGCTACACGGCTCTGGCCAGCCCCTCCTCCGTCATCAGCAACCCGGGAGCCGGCCAGGTCACCAAGGACATCTGCGCCTGGAACGCCGCCGCCGCCCAGCATGTGTACAAGCCGGTGTTCCTCAACATGAACATCACCGTCCCGACGCGCTTCGCCGTCGCCGACGCCGGCCAGGCCGTCGAGGACGTCATCAAGGACTGCTACCACGGCATCAAGAAGGTATCCGACGTGCAGGCCGCGATCTCCTCGTGGAAGTCCAGCGGAGGTACCCAGATGATCCAGTGGTACTCGGACAACGTCCTGGCCAAGTTCGGCACCGGTCAGTAGTCGGCCGACCCGGCGAGGAGAGGAAGAGGAAGTGGCAGTATCACTTGCCACCAAGCCCGACGCGGACAGGCCGCGCAGGGGCAGGCGCAAGACAGCGCAGGAGGGCACCGAGGCGGTGCCCGCCAAACTCCCCTGGCGGACCCGACTGCGCCGGGACAAGTCCCTGATCCTGATGACCGTTCCGGCCGTGGTGCTGCTGCTGGTCTTCAACTACGCACCACTGTTCGGCCTGATCACCGCCTTCCAGTACTACGACCCGCTGGTCGGCGTCATGCACAGCAGCTGGGCGGGGATCGACCAGTTCCAGATGCTGTTCCAGGACTCGATGTTCTGGGCGGCGATGCGCAACACGCTGTACCTCAGCCTGGTCCAACTGGTGCTGTTCTTCCCCATCCCGATCCTGCTGGCGCTGCTGCTCAATACGGTGATCAAGGAACGGCTGCGCAATTTCATCCAGTCCGTGGTCTACCTGCCGCACTTCTTCTCCTGGGTACTGACCATCACGATCTTCCAGCAGATGATCGGCGGCGCGGGCCTCCTCAACCAGTTCCTCCGCCAGCACGACATGGGCACCTGGGACTTCATGACCAACCCGCACACCTTCGCGCTGCTGACCACCTCCCAGGCGGTGTGGAAGGAGGCCGGCTGGGGGATCATCGTCTTCCTGGCCGCGCTGGCCGCCATCGACAACAACCTCTACGAGGCCTCGGCCGTCGACGGGGCCGGGAGATGGCGCCGGATGTGGCACATCACCCTGCCAGGGCTGCGCGGAGTGATCGTGCTGATGCTGGTGCTGCGGCTCGGCAACGCGCTGAGCGTCGGTTTCGAGCAGTTCCTGATCCAGCGCAACGCGGTCGGCCACAGTGCGGCCGACGTGCTGGACACCTTCTCCTTCTACTACGGCCTCGCCACCAACAACTACAGCTACGGCGCGGCGGCAGGGCTCTTCAAGAGCGTCATCTCGCTGCTGATGATCCTGGCCGCGAACAAGTTGGCGCACGTTTTCGGCGAAGACGGGTTGTACCGCAAATGAGCATGGCGACGACACTGCGGCTGCGCCGCAACCCCACCGCGACGACCTCCGGGCGTGCTCCGTGGGAGGAGCAGCCCAGCGCGGTCGGACTGGTCGGCAAGGGCACGGTCATCTTCCTGATGCTCGCCGCCGTTCTGGTGCCGCTGTGGGTGGTGGTGCTGACCAGCTTCTCCACCGCCGGCGCCATCGGCCGGGCCGGCGGCCTGGTGATCTGGCCGGACGGCCTCACCCTGGACGCCTACACACAGATGCTGACCAACTCGCAGATCGTCAAGGCCCTGGTGGTGAGCCTGCTGGTCACCGTGATCGGCACCGCGGTATCCATGGTGGTCTCGGTGCTCTGCGCGTACGGACTGTCCCGGTCCGGGTCACTGGGTCACCGGCTGATCCTGCTGGTTCTGGTCCTGACCATGTTCCTCAGCGGCGGCATGATCCCCACCTATCTGGTGGTCACCGGCCTGGGCGGCTACGGCCAGTACTGGGCGCTGATCCTGCCGAGCGCGATATCGGTGTTCAACATCCTGGTACTGCGCAACTTCTACGCCAGCACCTCGGCCGAGCTCATCGACGCCGCCAAGATCGACGGCGCAGGTGACTGGCGCACCCTGTGGTCGGTGGTCCTGCCCACCTCCAAGGCGGTCACCGCGGTGATCACCCTGTTCTACGGGGTCGGCTACTGGAACTCCTTCTTCAACGTGATGCTCTACATGCCGACCGAGAGCGAAAAGTGGCCACTGCAGTACGTGCTGCTGCAGTACGTGTCCCAGGGGATGGGCATGCCGGGCTCGGTCGACAACGGCGCCTCCGCCGGGCACGCCCAGGCCGCGCCGCTGTCCCTGCAGATGGCCGTGGTGGTACTGACACTGGTGCCCATCCTGATGGTCTACCCGTTCATGCAGAAGCACTTCCGCACCGGGGTGCTCACCGGTGCCGTCAAGGGCTGACCGGCATGGTGACACTGGCCCAGGTGGCCGAGGTTGCGGGCGTCTCATCGAGCACGGTGAGCTATGTGCTCAGCGGCAAGCGGGCGATTTCTCCGCCCACCCGGGAGCGGGTGGAGAAGGCGATCGAAGCACTGGGCTACCACCCCAACGCCGGTGCCAGAGCGCTCGCGGGCAAACGGTCGCACATCATCGCCCTGGTGGTTCCGCTGCGCACCGACGTCTATGTGCCGGTCATGATGGAGATCGCCCTCGCGGTAACCGTTGCGGCCCGCCGGCACGGCTACGACGTCCTGCTCCTCACCAACGACGAGGGCCCAGCCGGGCTGCGCCGGGTGGCAGGAAGCGGGCTGGCCGACGGCGTGATCCTGATGGACGTCCAGCTCGACGACCCGCGCATCGCAGTGCTGCGGGAGAACAATTCCCAGGCCACGCTGATCGGTCTGCCCGCGGACGCGAGCGGATTGGTATGCGTGGACCACGACTTCGCCCGCGCCGGGGCGCTCTGCGCCGAGCACCTGGCCGACCTGGGACACCGGGAGGTCGCCTTCATCGGCTACGCACCGACCGTGTACCAGCGCCACTCCGGCTATGCGGAACGGACGATCGTTGGATTCCGGGAAGCTGCTCGACACCAGGGACTGCGGGTGGTCCACCGCCCCTGCGAGGGAACCTTCAAGTCCACCGCCGGAGCACTTGCCCGTATCCTCGCCGACCGCCCGGGGACCACCGGTTTCGTGGTCCAGAACGAGGGCGCCATCGGTCCGCTGCTGTCCCTGCTGCGGACCTCGGGGCGAGTCGTCCCTGACGATGCCTCTGTGGTGGTGCTGTGCCCGGAGCAACTCGCCGAGCAGCACTCACCCCAGCTCACCGCCGTCACCGGCTCGGCCAGGGAACTCGGCAGCCGCGCCGTGGACCTGCTGATGTCCCAGCTCGACGGCCGGCCCAAGGAGGAGGTCGTCCTGCTCCGGCCCGTACTCACGGCCAGGGAGAGCTCAGGACCCGTACGGAGTCCTGAAACCCATGAGTGAAGAACAACAACCAGCGAGCGAGGCAGGTATGGATAAACACGAGACACTGCTCAGTTCCGTACAGATGGCACAGTTCGTGGCGCGGGGTTCGCTGCGTCTGGACGCGGTGGTCCCGGCGGAGCTCAACGCCGAGGCTATGGCGACCGTGACGCTGGGCCCGCACGTCCCGTACGGCACCCCGCTGTCGAAGGCCTACCCGGACGACTCCCTGGCCAGGAAGCTGCTCGACGTCCCTGAGGTGGCCGGGGCGCTGCGCAGCCTCGTGGGCCCCGATCCCACCGTCGACCACGACGCGGTGCACATACGCGAACCTCGCGGCGGGGCGGCCCAGTCGCTGCACGCCGACGCGATCATCGACGTCCGTCCCGACGCCTTCGACGTACAGCTCATGTACTACCCGCAGGAGGTGACGCTGGAGATGGGCGGCACGCTCAGCGTCCCCGGCAGCCACCTGCGACGCGTCAACGAGACGGACACGGGCCGCTACCAGAACCTGCTCGGCCAGGACCGGCTGGTCTGCCCAGCCGGCACCGTGGTCTTCGTGCACCACGGCATCTGGCACGGCGGCCGTCGCAACGAGAGCGACACGGCGCGCTACATGTTCAAGATCCGATTCAATCCGACGGTCCGTCAACAGCGGCTGTGGGACACCACGGACCTGGACGCCCCGGAGGTCCTGGCCGCACTGGGCGAGACCTTCCCCTGGTACGAGCAGGCAACAGGCCGACTGGAGCTCTACAACCGGTCTCTGCTGTGGCGGGAGCTCACCGGCGACGACGGCTTCGACCTCGACTACTGGGTGACCAGGACCGCCAACCGCCCCCAGAAGGAAGCGATATGACCACCACCTCTACCTCGACGCAGCGTCAGCTGGTGCTGGTGCTGTTCCTGTCGGACTCCTCCCTGGATGCCCGCGTCGTCGGCTGGTCGCGCTACGACGGCACCGGCGACACCTCGCCGACCACCGGCGACAGCGATGTGCCTCCGTATGCCACGGGAACGGACGCGCTGCGGGACGGCTGGCGGCTGTTCCAGGCGTCGCAACTGCTGCCGCCCTACCCGGGCCATGAGTACGACGTCTCCTTCCTCAAGCACGAGTTCCTCTTCGAGAAGATCGTGCAGGTCGGCGGATAGGCAACTCCGATGCACCGCGTGGCCGTCGACCAGCAACCAACCCCGCCGGTTCCGGCGGCCACGCGGGCCCGGCCCACCACCCACCTCGTCCTGGAGCAGACCCATGCCGTTGACGGACTTCGGACTTGATGAACTCGTCGGCCACCGGCCGCAGTCGGCCGCGCCCGGCGACTTCGACTCGTTCTGGGAGCGCACCCTCGCCGATTCCCGGGCCCAGGCCGGAGACGTGCGGGTGCAGCGGGTGACCGAGCAGTTCCGGCTGCGGACCGTCGAAGTGGACGACGTCCGTCTCCCCGGCTGGAACGGCGAGCCGGTTGCCGCCTGGCTGCTGCGCCCGCGCGGGGCCGAGGGCCCGCTGCCGGTCGTCGTCACCTACCAGGGCTACGGCGGCGGCCGGGGACTGCCCACCGAGCACCTCTTCTGGCCCTCGGCCGGCTATGCCCAGCTGATCGTCGACAGCCGCGGCCAGGGCCACGACACCCCGGACCGGGGTGCGGGTGCGGGCGAGGGCACCCAGTGGGTCGAGGGACTGATGACCCGCGGCATCGAAGCACCTGAGACCTACTACTACCGCCGCCTGATCACCGACTGTGCCCTGGCGGTGGAGGCGGTGGCGCAGCTCCCCGGCCTCGACCCCACCAGGATCGTGCTGGCCGGCGGCAGCCAGGGGGGCGGGCTGACCCTGGCCGCGGCCGGGCTCTGCGGGGACAGCATCGCGGCGGCCATGCCGGATGTGCCGTTCCTGTGCCACCTCCGCAGCGCCGTCCGGATCAGCGGCGAGGGCCCCTATATGGAAGTCGTCAAGTACCTGCGCTGGCACAGTCGGCACCGGGTCGAGCAGACCCTCGCCACCCTCGACTACTTCGACGGCGTCCACTTCGCCCAGCGGGCCACCGCACCGGCTCTGTTCAGCGATGGGCTGATGGACCCGGTCTGTCCTCCGGCCACGGTCTACGCCGCCTTCAACCACTACGCCGGCGAGGACCGCTCCATCACCGTATGGCCCTTCGGCGACCACGGCGGCGGCTACGGATCCAACCCGCCCGCGCAACTGGAGTGGCTGGACGGGCGCGGGCTGACCCCGAAGCCCTGACCCCCCGAAGCCACCCTTCACACCGATCCGGCTGACACCACCAGGATCGACCTGCCCTACCCGGCGTGAACCGAACCGTCCAGAACCGACCGCTGACGCCCTGACCGGAGGACCGGACCATGAACACCCGTTCACCTGCCGCCCGTTCACGAAGCACCCTCCCGTCGGCCACCGATGCGCTGACGCACCGTCTCGGTGGTCTCGCCTTCGGCGGTGACTACAACCCCGAGCAGTGGACCGAGGAGATCTGGAAGCAGGACGACGAGCTGATGCGCACGGCCAGGGTCAACCTGGCCACGGTGGGGGTCTTCTCCTGGGCTCTGCTGGAACCGGAGGAGGGCCGCTACGACTTCGCCTGGCTGGACGCCCACCTGGAGAGGCTGCACGCAGGCGGCGTCGCCGTGGACCTGGCCACCCCGACCGCCTCCCCGCCCCCGTGGTTCTCGCTCGCGCACCCCGACGCCCTGCCGGTCCAGATGGACGGCACCCGGTTCACCCACGGCAGCCGCGACACCTACTGCCTGGCCGCGCCCGCCTACCGCGCCGCTGCCCGCCGCATAGCCGGCGCACTGGCCGAGCGCTACGGCGACCACCCCGCGGTGGCTCTGTGGCACGTCCACAATGAATACGCGTCAGTCTGCTGGTGCGACCACACCGCCGAGGCGTTCCGGCTCTGGCTCCAAGCCCGTCACGGGTCCCTGGACGCCCTCAACGAGTCCTGGGGGACAGCCTTCTGGAGCCAGCGTTACCACTCCTGGGAGGAGATCCAGCCGCCCCGCGCCACCCAGTGGCACAAGAACCCCGGGCAGGCGCTCGACTTCCGCCGCTTCTGGTCCGACGAGACCCTGGCGGCCTTCCGTGAGCAGCGCGACGCGATCCGCGCCGCCAGCGACCGCCCGGTGACCACCAACCTGATGCTGCCCGGCTACCAGACCATCGACCTGTGGGCCTTCGGCCGCGAGGTCGACGTCGTCAGCATCGACCACTACCCCGTCGCGCCGGGTCTGGACGCCGCCGCCGACACCGCATTCGGCGCCGACAGGGCCCGTTCCTTCGCCGGGGGCGCCCCCTGGCTGCTGATGGAGCAGGGCACCAACACCGTCTACGCCGGCGACCGGACCCTGGGCAAGGAGCCCGGTGAGATCCTGCGTCACAGCTTGGGCCATATCGCCAGGGGCTCCGAGGGCGCGCTGTTCTTCCAGTGGCGTCAGTCCCGTGCGGGCGCCGAGCAGTGGCACTCGGCGATGGTGCCGCATGTCGGCGCCGACAGCCGGATCTTCCGCGAGGTCACCGGGACCGGCGAGGCCGTCGCGCGGCTCGGCGAACTCGCCGGCTCCACCGTCCACGCCGATGTCGCCGTGCTGCACGACTCCGACGCCTGGTGGGCCATGGACACCGACGGGCTGCCCTCCGCCGAGCTCAACTACCCCGGCACACTGCGCAGGGCGCACCGGGCGCTGTGGGACGCCGGTGTCACCGTCGACTTCGCCCATCCCCAACAAGGACTGGACCGCTATCGGCTGGTCGTGGCCCCGGCGCTGTTCCTGCTCTCCGACGCCGCAGCCGCCAACCTGCGCCGTTACGTCGAGGGCGGCGGCACCCTGCTGGTCCAATACGCCTGCGCCTATGTGGACGACCGGATGCAGGCCCGCCTCGGTGGCTACCCCGCGCAGCCGCTTCGCGAGGCGCTGGGCATCCGGGTCGAGGAGTACCGCCCGCTGGGCCAGGGCGAGTTGTTCCAGTTGTCCGATGGCTCGCAGGCCACCGCCTGGAGCGAACTGCTGCACACGGAGGGCGCCGAGACGCTCGCCGCGTACACCCACGGCATGCTCGACACCGGCCCGGCACTGACCCGCCACCGCTTCGGCAGCGGACAGGGCTGGTATCTCTCGACACGCCTGGAGGACGCCGACTACGGCGCTCTGGTACGCCGGTTGCTCGACGAGGCCGGAGTCACGCCCGACCTCCCCGGACTGCCCGCAGGCGTGGAAGCCGTCACGCGGCACGCGCCCGACGGCCGCAGCTGGCAGATCCTGATCAACCACGGCACGGCTGCCGTACGCCTGCCGGACCCGGCCCACGATCTGCTCACCGACACCATCGCCCATGAACTGACCCCCGGCGGTTGCGCAGTGCTGCGCAGCTCGTAACTCCCGCAAGTTGTCCGACCGGCCCAACCGCGCCGCCAGGCCTGACCGGCGCGCCCTTCCGCTGCGCATCTCCCGTCCCCGAAAGGAACTCGTGGCGTGTCAGTGACCACCCGCCCCACCAATCCCGTGATCCCCGGCTTTCACCCCGACCCGAGCATCTGCCGTGTCGGCGAGGACTACTACCTGGTCTGCTCCAGCTTCGAGTACTTCCCCGGCATCCCGGTCTTCCACAGCCGCGACCTGGCTAACTGGACGCAGATCGGCAACGCCCTGGACAGGCCCAGCCAGTTGAGCCTGCCGTCCGACATGCCGTCCTCCGCCGGGATCTACGCCCCCACCCTGCGTCACCACGACGGCCGCTTCTGGCTGATCGTCACCAATGTGAGCAAGGGCGTCGGCAATATCGTCGTCTCCGCCACCGACCCCGCCGGTCCCTGGTCGGATCCCGTCCGGCTCCCCGGCGTACCCGGTATCGACCCCGATCTGGCCTGGGACGAGGACGGCACCTGCTGGTGCACCGTCGCCGGGGTCGCGCAGGTCAGGATCGACCTGGAGACCGGGGAGACGTTCGGGCCGCCGAAGAAGCTGTGGTCGGGCGCGCCCGGCGCCAAGGCCCCGGAGGCGCCGCACCTGTACCACATCGGGGAGTACTGGTACCTGCTCATCGCCGTCGGCGGCACCGAGCACGGCCACGGTGTGTCGATAGCCCGCGGTCCCACCCCCAGCGGCCCGTTCGAGGCCTGCCCTGCCAACCCGATCCTCACCCACCGCGGTACCGACCACCCCGTACAGAACACCGGGCACGCGGATCTGGTCCAAGCTCCCGACGGATCCTGGTGGATGGTCATGCTCGGGGTACGGCCGGGCGGCGGAACCCCGGGCTGGCACGTGCTCGGCCGGGAGACCTTCCTGACACCCGTGACCTGGGTGGACGGCTGGCCGGTCGTCGGCGAAGTCGCCCTGAACCTGCCCGAGTTCCCCTGGCCGCTTGCCCCCGGTCCCGTCGAGGAGCAGCGGGACGACTTCGAGCTGAGCGAACTGCGCCCGTCGTGGATATCGCTGCGTGAGCGCCCGGCCGGGCACTTCACCACCAAGGAACGCCCGGGCTGGCTGACGCTCCGCGCTCGGGGCGGCTCCCTGGACGAGGCCGACGTCATCTTCGCCGGCCGGCGTCAGCAGCACCTGGCGTGCAGGGCGCGCACCCTTCTCGATCCCTCGCAGGGATGCGGGGGTCTGGCCGTACGGCTGGACGAGCGGCACCACTACGCGATCGAGGCGTCCGACACCGAGGTGCGGGTGATCGCCCGCGTCGGCACCTTGCACACCGTCGTGGCCACGGAGCCCCTGCCCGAAGGGCCGGTCGTCCTGGGCATCACGATCACCGACCCGCCGCCTCCGCACGACGCCCGCACCGGACCCGACGCCGTCTCCCTCGGCTTCGAACGGCCCGACGGCACCTTCACCACGCTCGCCACCCTCGACGGCCGCTACCTGTCGACCGAGGTCGCGGGCGGCTTCACCGGTCGCGTCATCGGCATGTACGCGGTGAGCGGCACCGCCCACTTCGACTGGTTCGACTACGAGCCCCACGGCCGCTGAACCGGTCGCCTCAGCGCGATCCCGCCGAGGGGCGAGTCGACTCCTCCCTCGACGGGATCGTTCGGGACCGCGCGTGACACCACGGCGGCCCGTCGCACCACGAGCACCGATCCGACCAGCATCCGCACGAACGACCGAAAGGTACGAACGCGTGAAGGACATACGGAAACCGGAGTACCACCGCGGCCGTCGCCGCGGGCGCCTGGCTGCCCTCACCGGGATGCGCACGCTGCGGAAACCCTGTGCGCGGATGGTGCCGAAGAGTGCTTTGGTGGCCGGCGGATTGCCCCAGGACGTCTCGTTCGGAAAGGCGTCCAGAGTGTTGCCCAGGTTCCAGCTGGGCTGCATCTCGGCGACGGCGTCCATGGCGCCGGCCGGAACCCTCACCTTGGATTGGACCTTGTGTGCCGCGCTGTTGACCGTGGCCATCGCGGTGCTGCTGGACAGACCCACGACGACGAGCAGCGCCATCAGCAGGCGCTCGCCGAGGGCCTCTACGTCGTGCTCAACGTCCACCACGACTCGTGGCAGTGGATCAACAAGATGGCCACCGACCACGACAGGGTGCTCGCGCGCTTCGACGCTTCCTGGACCCAGATCTCCTCAACCTTCCGGGACGCACCGCGCAGCCTGCTCTTCGAAAGCGTCAACGAGCCGATCTTCGACGACGCCACGGACACGCAGAAGGCCCAGCTCCTGAACGAGCTGAACACCTCCTTCCACAAGATCGTGCGCTCATCGGGCGGAGGGAACACCAACCGCCTGCTCGTCCTGCCCACGCAGTACTGCACGCCCGACCAGAAGCCCATTGACGAGCTGAACGCCACGATCAGCGCGCTGAACGACCCCAATCTGGTCGCCACCGTGCACTTCTACGGCTGGTACCCCTTCAGCGTGAACATCGCGGGCGGCACCCACTATGATGCCGCCGCACAGAAGAACCTGACCGAGTCCTTCGCTCGCATGCACGACTCGTTCATCGCCAAGGGCGTCCCCGTCTACCTCGGCGAGTACGGGCTGCTCAGCTGGCCCGACGACAACCATCCCCCGCGCGTCGAGCGGGGTGAGGCGCTGAAGTACTTCGAGGAGGTCAGCAACGCGGCACGCGCCGCCGGAGTCACCACTGCCCTGTGGGACCCCTTCTCCTACCTCAACCGCACCACCCTGCAGTGGCGTGACCCCGCCCTGTTCGCCTGGATCAAGTCGAGCTGGACCACCCGCTCGGGAACCGCCTCCTTCGACAAGGTCTTCGTGCGGAAGTCGGACCCGATCACGGCCCAGTCGCTCACACTGAACCCGAACGGCACCACCTTCCGGGGTCTGTGGCAAGGCAACACCGAGCTCGTCGCGGGACGCGACTACACCCTCTCCGGCAACCAGCTCACCCTCACGGCCGCCGCACTGACCCGGCTGACCGGCAGCCATGACTACGGAGTCAACGCGACGCTCCAGGCACGCTTCTCCCGCGGACTGCCCTGGAACATCGACATCGTCACCTACGACACTCCGGTGTTGTCGAAGTCCACGGGTACGACGGGCTCGTTCACCATTCCCACGCAGTACCGCGGTGACGTGCTGGCGACCATGGAGGCCAAGTACGCCGACGGCAGCACCGCCGGCCAGACCTCCTGGACTCCGTTCCAGGAGTTCAACAAGGCGTTCTCGCCCGACTATCCGGGCGGGAAGACCATCCTCACCTCCGAGTTTCTGGACGCGCTGCGCGCCGACGCGCCAGTGACACTGACCTTCCACTACTACAGCGGCGCCACCGTCACGTACCACGTGACCAAGTCCGGAAGCTCGGTCACCGGAACGACGCCCTGACCGAACGGCCCCTCGCCCTGGTTGCCCGGCTCTCACCGGGCGACCAGGGCATTTCCGTGCCGGAAACGTGTCAGCGAAACATGGTGAAACACGGCAACTTCCGCTCTCTCGCCGACAACTTCACAAGGAGGCACCGGCCAGGTCTTCCAAACGGCTAGGTATTGAAGAACAAGCAGGCCCCACAGCACCGCCGCCGCAGACTGCGGCTGACCGTGGGAGTGCCGCTCGCCGCGGTCGTCGCGAGCGCGCTCGTACGGCACGGTCTTCGGTACGTTCGGCGACGACGCCACGCCCGAGGCGTCCGCGGCCGCCGCCCCAGTTCCCGTCGACGTTTTGGCGGCCGTGGCCGCGAGGCAGCCGGGCGGAACTCAACAGCATCCGTGTGCCCAAGACATGGAGCGACCACCAGGCAACGGCACTGAACTACCCCATCGACCCCGCGTACATCAACAGGGCCAAGCAGATGGTCTACCGGGCGATCGACGACGGTCTCTGTCTGATCCGGTCTGGGGGTCTGCACTGGTGAACTGTGTAACCCCCGCCGAAAACCACAGTTGAAGACTGAGGTGATCAGTGACATCAAGGCCGGGGGTGGCCGCGTTGTGCCGACGCGGTGAGGCAGGGCCGGCCCTGCCTCACCGCTTCAGGTCGGTGCCGTCACCAGCCTGTCGGCAGACCGGCGATGTACGAGGTGAGCCGGTCGGCGATGAGCCGGTCGTCGTGGGCCGAGTAGTGCCAGTCGCAGCCGAGGAAGTCCAGGCCCGAGTCGTCGAGGCCCCAGTAGCGGACCCGGCTGTCGCCGGCGTCGTTGCGCGCCTTGACGACCTGCTGGACATGGCTGGCGTACGGGTTGACGCCTGTCGCCACGATGGTCGTGTCGGCGCCGTAGCGCGTGCGCAGCTTCTGAATGAAGTCGCCGTAGGCGCTGCGGTAGGCGGCCGCGAGGCTGTCTGGCGTCCACGGCTCGCCGGTGTTGATGGCGGTCGAGAAGTCGTTGGTGCCGAGGTTGATCACTACGACCTGGGGGTGCCAGGTGCCCGGGTTCTGCCAGACGTCGCCCGACACGTTCAGCAGGGCACGGTCATAGAAGGTCCGGTACGTGACGTCCGGCGAGCTTCCATTGTAGTTGCGCACCATGCCACGGCCCGAGTAGCCGTTGATCTGGTAGTCGGCGTTGAGTCGCCGGGCGGTGAGGGCGCCGTAGCTCACATCGGAGTTGGTGTTCCGCCTGACCTGGTCCGAGGTGCAGGTACGAGAGGTCGAGAGGTTGCCGTAGCCCACCGTGAGGGAGTCGCCGATGAACTCGATCTGGCGATCGCGGGCGGCCGGTCTGCTCAGTACGGCACCGCCGGGTGCGGCGACGAAGCCTCCGAAGGTGCTGGTGTCCCCCGGGGTGTCGTTGCGCTTGACGAGCCGGACGGTGTGCGTGCTGTTCGACAGGCCGTTGATCCAGTGCGTGGTGTTGCCGGGGGTGACGAGCGTGGCGACGGTGGCTCCGTCGACCTGGACGTCGTAGTCGGCGGCCGAGTCGTTGAGAACGACGCCCACGCCGGTGCCGCTGACGCGGCCCTCGAAGTAGACGCCGGGCCAGCTGTACTGCACGGTGTTTCCGGCGTCCTTGACCCGCCCCGCCGTATGCGCCTGTGCCAGCACCCCTGCCGCGCGGACCAGTTGCCACTGCTGGTTGGCCCCACCCCAGTCGGTGAACTGTACGACCTTGGCGCCATCAGCGGTGGAGGCGTTGTCGACCTCGACGGCCTTGCCGCTGTTGCGGTTGATCAGCCGGATGTAACCGCCTGACGAGTCCGCCAGCCGGAATTGCTGGTTGGTGCCGTTGGCATCGCTCCACTGCGCGATGCCCGCGTGGTCGGCGGTTGAGTGGTTGAGTACGTCCAGCACCTTGCCGGAGTGCTGCGCCTTGAGCCGGTAGTAGCCGCCGCCCGAGTCTACGAACTCGAACTGCTGGTTGGCGCTGCCGGTCCGGGTCCACTGCGTGAGACTCGCCCCGTCGGCGGTGTTCGCGCCGGCCACGTCGAGCGCTTTGCCGCTGCCACGATTGACCAGCACGTATGACGCGTTCGTATCCACAGTGGCCGCCTGTGCCGTCCCGGCGGCGCCCAGCCCGGTCAAGAGTGCCGCCATCAGGGCGGTCACCGCGGTCAGCACTCCCGCACGCCTCCCGCGTCCCCACCAGGACGCGCTGAATCCGGTATGCATGCCGTCTCTCTGCATTCGTATCCCTTTCACTGAGTATGGCCGTCCCGCCCCGGACAGGCGCCCCGAGGCGGGGCCCAGCCACGTCGAAGTTCGATGCGCTGGTAGGGGATTGCTGGTGTGCAGGTCTTCTGCGAGTGGGTACCTCACCCAGCGGTCGCGGCCGACCACGCGTCAATCCCGAGGACTTCGGATACCCACCGGGCTCCACGGCCTCCAGAACGCCAAGGTGGGGCGGAGTACCTCGCCCGCACCATGACCGTGGAGTGGGTGCAGCGCAACACGGTCAACACGCTCGTCCTCAGCATGTTTCTGACCGGGCGATCAACTCGGCGCCGTACGCTTCCTGGTGATGGTGGACCAGGCCGGCCGGAAGAGACCGGGAGGCTGTTCAGCGCCCCTTGCTGCTGGCTGGCCAATCAGCCGGACGTGGCCGCCGGAGCAGCCGGCGAGCGAGAAGCGCTGATTGGTCGGGGCTGGGGGTCTCCCGGCGCGGACGAGCCTGACGTTCTGTGCGTGACCATGGCGCCTTCCTTGCGCGTTGCGGGTGCTGTCGCTGAACCGGCAGAGCACTGGGAGCGCCCCCAGCTTTCGGTGGCGTCAGGGGGAGCCGAGCAAGGAGTCCGAGGCCCGCAATGGCCTATGGGTTCGATATCTCGGACATTGGACGAAACTCAGGACGCCTTGAATCATAGAAGCCCCATGTGCAACGTCAACCCCCTGCGTATGAGGAACCCGTCAACCAGAGGGACCGTCAGTGGAGTTGTAGCGCTCCTCAGTCAGCACCGTGTAGGTGGCCTCGGTGGGCGTTGAGCTGTTCGACTGCGCCGCTGGCTCCACGCATGGCGTCCGGATGGCGCTGGACCTCCATCAGGTCCAGCAGCGCAGTCCAGTTGCAACTTGCTGTGGAGCTTCACCGCGCTGTAGGCGTGACCTGCATGCCTTCGACACAACCTGCCGCCGCGGGCTGGGGGCCTCCCGACGCCGGATTCGCGCAGCACGGCCCACTACTCCCCGGAACATCTCCGTGTGATGTCGGCGCTTCCCGCAAGCAACCTTCGATAGTACGGTCGCGCACATTACCTACGAGCGCCGGAGGATTCCGCATGTCCGCACGCTATTTCGAGGACTTCGCACCCGGCCACGGCAGGGCCGCGCCGCGCGCGGCCCTGGACTCCGACGCCCCCAGAATCGACCTCAACGGGGACTGGGCGTTCCGGTTCTCGTCTGCCCTGCGCCCGGAACCGGACGGATTCGAAGCCCCGGACTTCGACGACGGCTCCTGGGACGCCCTTCGCGTCCCCTCGCACTGGCAGCTGCATGGCTACGGCCGGCCCATCTACGTCAACATCGCCTACCCGATACCGGTCGACCCACCCTTCGTCCCGGACGAGAACGAGACCGGGGACTACCGCCGGATCTTCGACCTGCCCGCCACTTGGGCGAGCACGCCGGCCGTGCTGCGCTTCGAGGGCGTGGACTCTTGCTCCCGGGTCTGGCTCAACGGCCGTGAGCTGGGCGTCACTTACGGCAGCCGCCTGCCGACCGAGTTCGACGTGACGGAGCTGCTGCGGCCCGGCCGGAACGTGCTGGCGGTCCGGGTGCACCAGTTCTCCGCAGGCACCTACCTCGAGGACCAGGACACCTGGCGCCTGTCCGGCATCTTCCGCGACGTGTCCCTGCTGGCCCGCCCCACGGGCGGCATCCGGGACGTCTTCGTGCATGCCGACTACGACGCGGACACCGGCGGGGGACGGCTCCGGGTGGAGGCCGACGCGGACGCGCCGGTGCGGATCGACATCCCGGCCCTCGGGATCCACGACCGGTCGGCGGCGGCCGAGTTCGCCTTCGCGGCGGTACGGCCCTGGAGCGCGGAGGAGCCGCAGCTCTACGAGGCGTACCTGGCCACCGGCAGCGAACGCGTCCGGATCCGGGTCGGGTTCCGCAGCGTGGCCGTCGACGAGGCAGGGGTGCTCCGGGTCAACGGCCGCCGGGTGGTGCTGCGCGGCGTGAACCGGCACGAGTTCGACCCTGATCACGGTCGTGCGCTTTCGCTCGAAGCCATGCGCCGTGACGTGGAGTTGATGAAGCAGCACAACATCAACGCGGTGCGCACCGCGCACTACCCGCCGCACCCCGCGTTTCTCGACCTGTGCGACGAGCTCGGTCTGTGGGTCATGGTCGAGTGCGACCTTGAAACCCATGGCTTCGAGCACGCCGCCCCGGAGCGCTGGCAGCGCAACCCCTCCGACGACCCTCGCTGGCACGACGCCTACCTGGACCGCATCGAGCGGACCGTGGAACGGGACAAGAACCACCCAAGCGTCATCCTGTGGTCGCTCGGCAACGAGGCCGGGGACGGCTGCAACCTTCGGGCCATGTCCGAATGGGTTCGGCGGCGCGACTCGTCCCGCCCGGTCCACTACGAGGGGCGACCGGCTCGGCGAGTACACCGACGTCCACGCCGAGATGTACCGGCCGCCCGCCGCCGTCGCCCGGATCGGCCGGGGACAGCTGCTGCCGGGCGAGGTCTCCTATCCGGCGCGCGCCGGCTCCGGCGACCCGGCGGACGACCCGCGCAACCGCAAGCCCTTCCTGCTCACCGAGTTCGCCCACGCCATGGGAAACGGGCCCGGCGGGCTCGCCGAATACCTGCAACTGTGCAGCGAGTACCCGCGGGTCCAGGGTGGCTACGTCTGGGAGTGGATGGACCAGGGACTACGTACCCGCGACGCCCAGGGACGCGAGTTCTTCGGCTACGGCGGCGACTTCGGCGAGGACCTGCACGACGGCAACTTCATCTGCGACGGTCTGGTCCTCCCCGACCGCACCCCTTCCCCCGGTCTCTCGGAGTACGCGAAGGTGATCGCCCCCGTCCGGATCGGCCCCGGTCCGGAGGCCAACACCCTCGCGGTGGAGAACCGCTACGAGGTGCTGGATCTGTCCCATCTTCGGTTCACCTGGTCGCTGGCCCGCGAAGGGGTCGAACTGGGCCACGGGGTGCTGCCCACACCGGAGCTCGCGGCCGGGGAGGCCGGCCGACTGCCACTGCCTCGGCTGGACCCGCCGGGCAGGGAGGACGACGGAGGCGAGCTCTGGCTCACCGTCCAGGCGGAGCTGAGCAAGCCCGCCGACTGGGCTCCCGAAGGTCACGTGGTCGCCTGGGGACAGCTCCAGCTCTCCGCGACGGGTCGCCGCCGACCGATCGGACTGCCGAGCCCGGCCCGCAGCGAGGGCGAGCACATTCTGCTCGGCCCCGGCCGCTTCGACCGGATCACCGGAGCCCTGCTCTCCATCGGCGGACTCCCCCTCCGCGGACCACGACTGAACCTGTGGCGCGCCCCCACCGACAACGACCGTGGCTGGCACCAGCGCGACGCCGCCTACTGGAAGGGCCGTGGGCTGGACCGACTGCGGCACCGCACCGTCTCCGTCACACCGGACGCACATGGCATGGCCGTCGTCGTCCGCAGCGCCGCCGCCGCGGGCAACTCCGGCTACCTCACCACCTACCGCTGGGACAGCGACAGTGACAGCCTGCGCCTGCGGGTGCACGCCGAACCCGTCGGCCACTGGCCGGAGCGAGGCGACGACTTCCCCGACGCCATGGTGGACCCGGTACTTCCGCCGGAGGAGTACCAGGAGCTGGTCCGCAGGAACGGGTCCCGTTCACTGGCCCGCATCGGACTCGACTGGGAGATCCCCGCCGAGTCGTCCCAGGTGGAGTGGTTCGGTACGGGCCCGGGCGAGGCCTACCCCGACTCGCGTCAGGCGGTTCGCGTAGGACGTTTCCGCGCGACCGTGGACGAGTTGCAGACGCCCTACGTGCGCCCCCAGGAGAACGGCAACCGTGCGGACATCCGCTGGGCCACCTTCACTGACGGAGCCGGGAACGGACTGCGCGTCGTGGGCGAAGATTCGTTCCATTTCGCCGCGCGCCGCTGGACCGACCGACAGCTCGACGCCGCACGGCACCACAGCGATCTCGTCCCGGGCCCGGTGATCCACCTCCACACCGACCATGCCGTCCAGGGCCTCGGCACCGCCGCTGTGGGACCCGGTGTCCTGCCTCAGTATCGGCTCGAACTCGCGTCGGCGGATTTCTCATTCATCCTGACCCCTCTGTAGCGGAGCTGAGACCACCGAGCAGCCCCCGGCTCTGCCAAGCCTCTATGCCGCCGCCGGAGGGGCATCATGGGATGCGGAGCCCGTCCGGCGCCCTTCGCACGTCGACCGGACGGGCCGCCCCCGGTGGGCCCCGGCCGGACACTCACGAAGCAGCACCCCACTTGTTTTCGGGGTGTGCTCGGGCCCGTTCGACCGCGTCGTCGACCCCATTGCGGGCCGCGATGAGCGGCAATCGCATCCAGTACAGCTCCCACTCGTCCTCACCTCCGTGCTGAGCGTCGAGGGCGTCGAGGTGGGCCAGGCCGTCGGCCGGGCGATCCTGTTCGAGGCACAGTTCGGACAAGATGTGGAGAATCCAGTCGTCGCTGTGGTGGGCCAGGAGCCGCGCGAGTTCGTAAGCCGTGTTCGGGCCGGCTGCGGGTTCGCCGGCCTGACCCTCCCTGGAACTCGGGCGTCGTCGAAGGCCATGTCGACCGGATCAGGATGTCAAGCGCCAGATGTTCGGCCGTGCCGGCTTCCACTTCTGCTGGTGGGTGGTGATCGGCAGGACGTGGTTCTGTAGCGGCAGACTCTGTGGCGGGTTGTTGCGGAGCGGGTGTTCCCTCGTGTCGGAGGGTGGTGGCCGGCCTGCCGAGCTGGTGTGGGCTCAACCTGCTGAACGGGGGCTGTTCAGGAGGGCTGTGACGTGGTGATCACGCCGGACATGTCGAGATCATGTGGTCCTTGACCAGTAGGTGCGGGGCTGGTTTTGGGTGCGGTCTGGGGGGTGGCTACTTCTCAGAGTTTCGTTTCGATGTGCAAGGCTGATTTTGTCTGTTGCTCCTGCGCTGTGACTGGTGTCGCTGTGGAGTTCCAGGGAGGTGGACATGCTCGCGCCGAATTATGGTTGCACGGGTGTCCGGAACGGCCCGGGTCGGTTGAATGAGGGACGGTGTCCGGGGGTCTCAGCAGTGGCCTGCTGAGATGTCGATGCACAGGGCCTGCCAGGTCAGGGACAGGTAGGGCCTCGAGCGGGTACTGCCTCGGTGGGTTTCGACGTGCTCGGCCGGGGGCCGTGGCCGCGCCGAGTGTGTGGGTGGCGGAAGAGGTGTCCGAACCTCACGGTCACTCGTCGGTACGGAAAAGGGTGGTGCGCCCGGGGCGAACCGCCCTTACGCGCGCGCTCCGCCATCCGAGCGGTGTTCGGTCCTGGCTCTTGCCTGTTACTTCACTCTTATGGATCACTAGATATACCGGCAGGCCGCCCATTCAGCCGGACAGCGCGACATTGTTTCGCCGACCTGTCCTGAAGCGCGTTTCAGCCCGTGTCGGAGCTGCGCCGCCCGAGCAGCGAGTACAGCAGGTCGCAAGGCGGCCCGAAGGCCGCTGCTTTCCGCCGTTGCCTCTATCGTCCGGTCCTGCCTGTGGTCGGCCTTCACCGTGACCGCAGTTCACAACCGACGGCCGTATTGGGCTGTATCCGTTGTGTCTCAGGAACATGCGTGTCGGTAGAACACGCAGCGGCAGCACATCACCGGCTCTTCCTCCACAAGGAGACACTCATGTCCGTCGCAGTTCTGCTTCCCCCTGTCCTGACGCAGCCGAACCTGTTCGCCGCCGTCCCGGGGTTCGGCCCGACCACCGGTGGCAATGTCGTCCTGCTCATCGGGGCCAACCTGGGTGGAGCGACCTCCGTCACCTTCGGCGGTACGCCCGCCACCATCGTCTCGCAGGACCCTCTGGGTATTCTGCTCACCGTCATCGCCCCGGCACACGCGGCCGGTAACGTGCCGGTCGTTGTCACGGCCGGGGCCGTGGCGAGCACGCCGGCCAACTACACCTACGTCGCGGTCGTCACGCCGCCGCCCATCGTGCTCGCCATCACCCCTCCGAGCGGACCCGTGGCGGGCGGTAGTGCGTTCACGATCATCGGGGCCAACCTGACCGGCGCGTCGGTCAGCTTCGGTGGTGTTCCCGCCACCAACGTCAACGTGCTCGCGGGGGTGCTCCTGACGGGTGTCACTCCTCCCGGGCCCGCGGGCCTTGTTTCCGTCCAGGTGACCACGGCGGGCGGTACCACCACCGTGCCCGGCGGATTCACCTACGTCGGGTCGGCCCTGCCCTCGGCCGTGTCCATCACGCCGGCCTCCGGGCCGGCCGCTGGTGGCACTCCGTTCGCCATCACGGGTTCCCACCTGGTGGGTGCCACCGTCACCATCGGCGGAGCGGCAGCGACCAACGTCGTCATCGACCCGACTGGCGTGGTGCTCGCCGGAGTTACACCGGCGGGGACCGTGGGCAATGCTGCAGTGGTCGTGACCACGGCAGCTGGCACCAGCACCGTCCCCGGCGGATTCACCTACGCGTGACCCCGCCGGACAGACAGGTGGCCCGGCCCGACGGCCGGGCCACCCCTGTTCGGCCGCACGGGAAGCCGGTGCTCTGCACGGACGCCCGGCCTCCACCTGCTGCTCACCCTTGCCGGTCTTCGGACACCACCCGACCCTCAGGCTGCAGGGCGGACGGCTACCTGCCCGCCAGGCCGTCGCCGTCTCCGTCCAGGCGGCAGGACACCAGGGCGCCCCCAGTGGTCATTTCACGTGAAGCCTGCGTGTGACTGTGGGGCGTGTGGCCCTTTCGTCGTCGGTGGTGACGTGGGTGATCCGGTGCTGCTCAGTCAGGTGTGTAGAGGCCCCGGCCGTGAAAATGCACGGGTGCCGCGGCCGGACAGTGGCGGATGTTCCGGCCGAGGGCAGCCGACGTCGTCGGCCGTCTCGGGGGCCGGAGGGTGGTCTGTTCGGTATGGGGGCTGGTCTGCGTGCCGCGGGCCGGGGTCGGCCGGCGTCGTACCCGACCCGGCCAGGTCCTGGCGGACAAGGCCTACACGTCCTGGCGAGGTGCCGCTACCTGCGACGACGCGGAATCCAGCACACCATCCCCGAACGTCTCGACCAGCAAAGACACCGCAAGAGGCGGGGCTCCCGGGGCGGCCGGCCCACCGGCTTCGACAGCGAGCGCTGCAAGAAACGCAACACTGTCGAACGGGCCGTCAACCGCCTGAAAGGCTTTTGCGCCGTTGCCACCCGCTACGAGAAACGCGCCTGAGGATCGGGGATTCATCGTCGGCGTATCTCGGTCCACCCGTATGGGCAGGCGTATGGGGGGATCTCAAGCCCGGGTACCCGAACCCGCTGCAACCTCAATCGCGTACCGGCTCGTTTGTGGTGCCGGCAATCATCATCAGAGGCTTGTATCGGCGCATGGTTGTTTATGAACCCCTTTCCCTCTGCGGTGCGGTCTGTTTTTTCTCGTTCTCGACGGCTTCTATGATCTGGGCGCCGTAGGAGACGTCGCTGTGCTGTCCTGCTTGTAGTGGAGACTGCGAGACCTGGGCGATGCGCCGGCAGGTAGGGGAGAACCGCTGTGCCGGGCGAGGGGGCTGGCCCTCGATGGCCGAGGAATCTTCTGCCCCTGGGTTGGAGTGGCTGCCTGCCGGCTCCGTGCCTGATCCATGCGGGTGAACTGGGGGACCAGGTGTTCTGTCCGGGGAGGTGGTGGGCGGGTGAGCGAGATCTCGGCCGGGGGATCTTGAACGGGTGAGGGGGCGCCCGCGGTCATGAACGCCCGGGGCGTACGACCGCCCCGCCGAAGCGGTGGTTGCCCTTGTGATTCTGGCCTGCGGTGCTTGCGTCTTGCGTCGTGGATGCGATATTTCGTCGGTGACACGGTACGGCCCGTGGCAGGGGCGGATGGCCCTGAGGGGCGCTTGTTCTGGCGATTATGCGTCGAAGTACCCGCGCAGCCGTGTGGGGTTGCGTCAGAGTAGTTCAGCGGTTCTCTTGAGAACAAGGTAGGACCAGTTCAGCCGGTCAGTGCAGGGCTGGGTCGGATGAGACGGCATCGGAGTCGCAATGGAATCGCACCTGTCCGAAGCAGTCGTAGCGGGTGCGGAGGCGGCGGTCCTCGAATCGCTTTCTCTGCCGGAATACTTCTCTGCGGCGATCGTGCAAGCCTGTGATGTCAAGATGTTCGAGGGTGTCGAGGACAAGGATGTGCGTAAATCCCTGTTCGTCAAAGATGTTCCGATGCCCGAGCTCGCTCCGGACGAGGCTTTGATCGCGGTGATGGCGAGCTCGATCAACTACAACACGGTCTGGACGGCCATGTTTGAGCCGCTGCCCACCTTCCAATTCCTCGAGGAAATGGGGAAGGCAGGTGGGTGGGAGGCGCGTCACGATCTGCCATATCACATTGTGGGGTCCGATGCTTCCGGCGTCATCGTCCGGACAGGGTCTTCTGTGCGTAAGTGGAAGGTCGGTGATCACGTCGTCATCGCGCCGGCGTATGTGGACGAGCAGGATCCTGATACCCATCGCGATGGCATGCTCGGTCAGGGGCAGAAGGCGTGGGGGTTCGAGACGAATTTCGGCGGTCTGGCTCATTATGCTGTCGTTCGGGCAAGCCAGTTGCTGCCGAAGCCGGCATCCCTGACGTGGGAGGAGGCGGCCGTCAACCCCCTGTGTGCCAGCACTGCTTACCGCATGCTGGTGAGTGACAGGGGCGCCCAGATGAAGCAGGGTGACATCGTGTTGGTCTGGGGCGCGACCGGTGGCCTGGGCTCCTACGCCGTCCAGCTGGTGCGCAACGGGGGCGGGATTCCGGTGGGCGTGGTGAACTCTGCTGAAAAGTCGCACGTGCTCAGATCCCTGGGCTGCGAGGCCGTTATCAACCGTCAGGATGTCCTCGGCGGGGACGACACGCTCCTGCAGCGAATGGAGGGATGGAGGAAGATGGGAAAGGCGGTTCGGGCAGCGGTTGGCGAGGATCCGCACATCGTGTTCGAACATGTTGGCATGCAGACCTTTGCTGCATCTGTGTTCCTGGCCAGGCGCGGCGGTACGGTCATTACCTGCGGGTCCAGTACTGGTTACGAGCACATGTACGACAACCGCTATCTCTGGATGCGTCTGAAGCGGATCATCGGCAGTCACGGAGCAAACCTCCATGAGCAGTGGGAGGTCAACCGGCTTCTCGCACTGGGCCACCTGAGTCCGGCCCTGTCGACGATTTACACACTGGCCGAGGTCGGGGCGGCTGCCAGGAGCGTCCAGACCAATCAGCACATCGGAAAAGTCGGTGTGCTGTGCTTGGCTCCCCGTCCAGGGCTCGGGGTCACCGACCCGCAGGCCCGTGCACGGGTGGGTGAAGAGCGGTTGAGCCTGTTTCGCAGGTGAACTGTTCGCTGCGGTCAGCCATGCCCCCGGCTTGCTTCGGCAGGCTGGTGGTTCCTTTGATGAAGGCCTGCCGGCCTTTACCGGTCTGGTGGGCAACAACAGCGAGGACGCGGTGAACGGCCGGTCACGTTCCGGCCGGGTCGTTCCAGCTCGTGTCGTGACCTCGATTACGGGAGAACATTCACGCGGGTATTTTGATTGTGGCTCATTTGGTGTTGAGAGCGGTCAGCACCGAAGGCCACACGTTGTGCAACTCGCGGTCCCAGTACGGCCAGGAGTGAGTACCTGCGCTGGAGATATTCGTGGTCACCTTGACCCCCGCGCGACGTAGCTTCTTCGCGAACCGGCCGGTTGGCTGTGGGAGGGGCTGTTCAAGCAGGCCGGCCAGAGGGTCCGTCGTCTTGTCGAGCTTGGTGCGCATGCCGTCTGCAGCGTACAGGTGTACCCACGTATCGCGGAACTTCCTGACCATTCGGGACGGATTGTGGGCGTCCCAGATCTTTCGTTGTTTATCCGGATGACCCCAGACGCGCAGAGGGTCGGTGCCCTCGCGCAAGCAGGTGGCAGCGATACCGAACTGCATTACGGGGTCTGCGATATCGACGATGCCGCTGAAGGAGCCGGAGAATCGGTAGGTGCCCGGGTGGCGCGCGGCGTAGTTCAGGGCGCCAAGGCCGCCTTCGGAGAGTCCGATGACGGCGCGTTTTCCGCCGGCGCGGTAGGCGCGTTCCATGAGCTGGCGCACCTCCACGGTGTGGAAGGTCTCCCAGCGGGGAGCCGTGCTGCTGCCATGATCCCACCAGTCGGCGTAGAAGCCTGCTCGCCCTCCACTGGGCATGACGACCAGAACATCGGTGTTCTTGGCCAGCTTTTCGACATCGGTCTCCCGTGTCCAGGAGGTGTAGTCGTCGCTGGCTCCTTGCAGGAGGTAGAGAACAGGGAAGGTGCGTTTGGGGTTCTCGTGCCAGCCTTTCGGCAGGATGATGCGCACCGGCATGTTTGCGCGCATGGCCGGAGACCAGATGGTGAGGTCCAAGGTGCGGGCGTCGAGACGTTTGACGGCCTTGATCGACGCGCCGTCCTCGGCCCGGGCAACCGGGGAATCTGCGGCCACGGCCGCGGTGTGCCCGCCCGTGCACAGGGACACCAGCAGGACTGAACAGGCCAGTAGGCGATAGCGGGGGCGTCGTGCGGGGTTGTTGAACGGACGTGAGCGGACGGGCGTCGGGCGTGTGGCCATGAGGGTTTCTTGCTCCGGGAAGGAGGGACAGGATCCGGTGGACGAGTCGCGAGGGGCAGCCCGACGGGGCGAGGTCACTGGGTGGGGAGCCCGATGGACCGGGTGACGTGCCGTGCGATGGTCTGGATGTGAGGCGGGTCGATGACGGACAGGTGGTCGCCCTCGACTGAAACAATCTCGAGGGACTGGCACAGCGACGCCCATCCGAGGTCTGCTTCCTGCCGCAGGTAGCGCGGATCCAAGGCAGTCGTGAGCTGCTGGTGCTGCTGGGCGCGGTAGAGGACGACATGGCCGTCGAAGGGGTGCGGGACGTACCGCTCGCCGATGCGAGCATCGATGTAGGAGGTCCGCTGGTGTTCCAGGATGCCTGGGCTCATATCGAGGCCGGCATCGGCGACGAGGCGCATGACCACGTCGATCTGCTCTTCGTCCGGGGTGGCCGCCAGTTCCTCGTAGGGCAGATCCAAGTGGTGTCCGTACGTCTTCTCGATGTATTCGGCGAAGCGGCCGAAACGATCGAGCAGGAACTGTGGTGATTCCTGTTCCGGCAGGGCGGCGGGCAGGATGGTGTCGATCAGTCCCACGAACCCGACGGCCTGTCCTGCTTGATGCAGTTGACTGGCCGCTTCGTAGGCGAGGCATCCGCCGAAGGACCACCCGAGCAAGTGGTAGGGCCCCTCAGGCTGAGTGTCGCGGATGAGCGAAAGGTAGTGGGCTGCTTTCTCTTCCATGGTGCTCAGCGCGTCGACGCGCTCAAGCCCGTACACGGGCTGGTCGGCTGGGAACAGCTGTGTCATGGGCAGGTAGACCGAGGTCGGCCCGCCTGCGGGATGGAAGGTGAACAGCCCGGGCCGCTTCGACCCGGCAGTTGCGGGGCGAAGAGGGGTGAGAGCCGACTCGCCGGTTTGATTGACTGCCGGCCGGATCAGATCGGCGACCGCTGCGACGGTGCGGTGGGCCAAGATGGCGTCGGCCGTCACGTTCAGCCGGGCCTGGCCCCCCAAGCGCTGGCGGATGGCGTCCACCATGGTTCGGGCTGCGCGTTTGTCTCCGCCGGCGGCTGCGAAGCCCTCGCGGATATCGCTGGGCGGGCGGTGCAGGACTTCGGCCCAAGCGCTCGCTACCAGGCGTTCGGCGGCGTCCCGGGGGCCGATGGAGTGTGGCAGTGCTGGTGCGGCGGACAACACCTGCGGAGCGTTGGTGGCGTAGGGCTGCGCCGACGCGGAGACAGCGTCCGGCGCAGAGGGGGCAAGGCCGAGTTGCTTCAGAACGGCGTTGCCGAGTTCTCGCAAGCTGGCCCCGCGCAAGAGGAGTGGGGCGGGCAGATCGGTGCCGAAGTCCTGCCGGACAGCGTTGCGGATACGCACCGTCATCAGGGAGTCGAGTCCGAGTTCGGTCAGCGCGGTTGTTTCGTTGAGGTCGTGGGCGCTGAAACCCATGACCGCCGCCGTCCTCTTGACCAGCCGTGCATACACCTTGTCCGTGGCAGAGCTGCCAAGGGCTCCGATGCCGGCGGGGCCGGCCCAGTCGTCGGTGGCGGATGTGCTGTCCTGCAGAAGCTCGGTGAAGAAGGGGATGGCTGACAGGCCGGGGAATGCTGCCAGCACACGGTCGGTGTCGAGGTGGACGACGCCGGTGTATGCCCGGTCGAGGGCGACGAGAGCGTGCAGGGCGTCCAGCCCTTCGGCCAGGTTGATGGGTTCCAGGGCCAGAGCCGGGTTGCTGGGCGCGCCACCGACGTTTTCCCAAGGGCCCCAGGCGATGGCGGTCGCCGGGCGTCCCGACGCCCGGCGGTGGTGAGCCATGGCGTCCAGCCAGGCATTGGCGGCTGCGTAGGCGCACTGGCCGGGTGAGCCGAGGAGTGCAGCGGCAGAGCTGTATGTAACCCACCAGTCGAGGTCGAGGCCGGCGGTGGCTGCCTCCAGGTTCAGGGCGCCGATGACCTTGGGCCGCAGGACTGTGTCGATATCTACCGGTTCAAGCTCGGTGATCATGCGGTCGTGCAGGACGCCGGCACAGTGCGCGATTCCCCGCAGGGTATAGCTCCCGGCGCCGGCGGCCTGTACCAGACTCGTGGCGACATCCGGGTCGGCGACGTCCCCTTGGACAACGGCGACGGAGGTGCCCTGCGCGTGCAGGTCAGCCAGGACATTCTGTGCCTCGGGTCCGGGGGCTCGCCGTCCGTTGAGGATGAGGCGGCCAGCGCCTTGCCTGGCGAGCCGGTGTGCAGTTGCCAGGCCGAGCCCGGTCAGGCCACCGGTAATGATGTAAGCGCCGTCGGAACGGGCGAATGCCACCTGGTCTCTGGGTCGTGCGGAGAGGTCAGCGCGGGCGAGGCGGGCGGCGAGGCGTGTGCCGGACCTCCAGGCAATTTCGTCGTCCACGCCGTTGGCGAGGAGTTCCTGAACGAGGTCTCCGACCGCTCCGGGCTGGTTGTCGATGTCTACCAGCGAGGCCTGCAGGTGGGGGTGCTCGAGTGCCAGTACGCGGACGAGTCCACGTAGACAAGCCAGGTGGGGTGTTCCCGGTTCCCCGGGTGCTGTCGCCTGCGCCAGCACGGTGGCCATCCACAGGCGTGGAGGGTGCTGGTGCGTGCTGTTGGCCAGGAAGCGGGCCACCCATGCTGCCGTGCGTAGGGGCCGCATGTCGTCGCGTTCTGATGGGGCGGGAATCAGAACTACGGCGCACGGGCCGTCCGATGCGCTCTGCAACCACCTGTTGAAGACGGTTTCGGCGGTGTTGTCCTGACCGGCGACCAGCGTGACATGCACATGCTTGGCCTGTAGGGCCGACTGCAGCAACGCGGTGAGCCCGCTTGCGGCGGGTTCGCGCTCGTCACTGATCAGCAGGGCGCGGCGCAGGCCCAAGGGCAAGGGGACGGTGGACTTCTCCCACTGGATGTCGTAGGTGAACGCTTCCAGAAGCCGGGGCACATCGCGTCGCTCGATGCAACGCGTCTCAACGCTCCGGGCCACGATCGTGGTCGTGGTCCCCTGTGCGGTGACGTTCCACCACCCCGCCTCGGAGTCCGTGGAGCCCACGTCGGCGGCGGGCGAGCAGTAAATGTCGTAGCTGGGATCGAGTGCGCTTGGCGCTGTGATGCGCAAAGACCGCACGCTTACCGGGACGACCTGAGTGGTGGGCTGCGCGGCGCGGTCACCGTCTGGTGGCGTGCCCTCTGCAGGGGGAGCGGCAGGGGCTTCCAGCAGGGCAGTCAGCAGGTGTGCGTAGGCCGGCCCGTGCATCTGCTGCAAGTCGTCCGGGGCGAAGTGCTCGACTGAGGACGGTGATCGTTCCGGATCAGAGCGGCGGTCGCTGTCAGGCTCGGGGTCAAGTGCGAGGCGAGCTGAGGCGTAGCAGCGCCACGTGGTATCAATTCCGCGGGCGTGGAGAGTGAGGGTCCCGCGTGTGGCGGAGTCCGGTTCCCACACCGTGGTCAGGGGGGTGTCACTGGAGACGGCGAGCCACTGATGGATCTTCAGTTCGTCGATGCCGAGGCTGACGACGCCAGTTCCTGCCCACATGTCCAGACCGGCTTCGATCATCAACTCTGCAGCTGCGGCAAGGGTCAGTACCGGTCTGTCGTGGACCAGGCGCCGGGGGGCGTGCTGGCGTGTGCCGATATCTCCTCGCCACAGAACAGCACCGTTCCTCGGATCGTCGGTGCGCTGGCCCAGCAGGGGATGGCCGCCGGCAGTCGTGGAGGAGGCGGGGCGGGCGAACCAGAAGCGTTCGTGACGCCAGGCGGGAGTGGGCAGTGCAGTGCGTGCACCCGTGGGCCACAGTTGCCCAGCGTTCACCGTGACGCCGGCGAAGTGCAGCCTGGTCAGCGCAGCGCGCATGTCAACTGCTTCGTCCGCGTTCTTGTGCAAGGTCGCAATGACCAAGGCATGTTCGCCCGTCGGGGCTTCGTTGAGCGTTTCGGTGAGCGGGACGACAGCGATGGGATGGGGCGAGATTTCCACGAACAGGTTGCAGCCGTCCTCGGTGGCGGCTGTCACCGCCTGTTGCAGGCGCACCGGGCGGCGGATGTTGGCGCACCAGTAACTCGCATCGGCATCGGGGCGTGCCCGGGGATCCTCCAGCACGGTGCTGTACCAGGGTGTGGTGGGTGTGTGCGTGCACAGCGGCGTAAGGGCTTCGCGCAGTGGCGTCAGGATGGGGTCGACTGCGGCTGAATGTCCGGCTCCGCCGACCTCGAGCAGCCGGGCCAGGTGGCCTTGCCCGGTCAGCTCGTCCACCAGGTCGCGTACGGCTTGGGCCGGTCCCGCCACGGTGCATCGCTGCGGCGAGGAATGGACCGCGATCTCGACGCCGGGGAAGCGGCTGAGGATGTCCGTCCGGGACTGTGCCGGCAGGTCGACCGCGGCCATCGCACCGGCGTCTTCCGCATCGATCGCGGCGAGGTGAGCTGATCGGCGGGCGATGACGCGAAGTCCGTCGCAGGCATCCAGAGCACCAGCGACTACGGCAGCGGTGACCTCGCCCATCGAATGGCCGATGACGGCGGCGGGTTGCACACCGTACGCCTGCAGGGTCCGCGCCAGGGCGAGCTGCATTCCGAAGAGCAGCGGCTGGGTCCGGTCGACTGTCTGGTCGGGATCGGACCGTGTGAGCAGGTCGGTCAGTGAAGAGCCCGTTACCGTGAGGAAGGCCGGGTCGAGCGCGGACACCTCGACGGCGAAGAGGGGATCGCCGCTCAGCAAGCCCTGCCCCATGCCCTTCCACTGCGAGCCGTAGCCGGAGAAGACGAAGACCGGTCGGGGTGCGGTGAAGGACTGTGTTGCTCTGGCTTCGGTGCACGTATCGACCACGCCGGGGACCGTCTCGTCACGGGCCAGCGAGGCAAATTTGGCAGCTGCGTCACGGTGGGTCCGCGCAACAACGGCTCCGCAGAACTGGCCACGGCGGTGATGTGCGAGGGTGTGGGCGATATCGGTGAGCGCGGGCGCCTCGTCGGCGGCCACCCACCGCGCCAGGCTCGCGGCTACATCGGCAAGCCTGGCCGAGGAACGGGCGGACACCACCAGGATGTGCGGGACGCCGTTCTCCTCGTCGTCGGCCGACGGGGGCTCCGCGGGACACGGCACGGTCGACGGTGCCTGCTCGAGGATCGCGTGGGCGTTGGTACCGCCGAATCCAAAGGCGGACACACCAGCGCGTCCGGGGTGGTGACGCCGGGCGGGCCAGACAGTCGGCTCGGTGACCACGCGCAGGCCCAGCTCGGTAAAATCGATGTGAGGGTTGGGACTCCGAAAGTGCAGGCTGGCCGGGATGCGGCTGTGGTGCAGGCAGAGCGCGGTCTTGATCAATCCGATGATGCCCGCCGCACCTTCGAGGTGCCCCAGGTTGCTTTTGACTGATCCGATGAGCAGGGGCCGACCGGGCTCTCTACCGCGCCCGACGACCGCCCCGAGGGCCCTGGCCTCGATGGGGTCTCCCAGCAAGGTGCCGGTTCCGTGCGTTTCGACGTAGTCGAGGTCGGCGGATTCGATCCGTGCATCGCGCAAAGCGCCGCGCAGCAGCGCTTCTTGCGCTGTCGGGTTGGGCGCCATGATGCCCGCCGACCGGCCGTCCTGGTTGACGGCTGTGCCTCTGACGACGGCGATGACTCTGTCTCCGTCGCGCTGGGCATCCACGAGGCGCTTGAGTACGACGACACCGCAACCTTCGCCACGGGTGATACCGTCCGCCGCAGCATCAAAGGGTTTGCACCTGCCGTCCGCGGCCAGAGCACCAGCCTGTTCGAATGAGGCTGTGACCGCCGCAGAGAGCAGCACATTGACCCCGGCCGCCAGTGCGGCGTCGCACTCGTAACTGCGCAGGCTGCGGCATGCCTGATGCACGGCCACGAGCGACGACGAGCAGGCGGAGTCGATGGTCATGCTGGGACCGTGCAGATCGAGCAGGTATGACACGCGGTTGGCGGCGATGCTGCCTGCGGCGCCGGTGCCCGTCCACGGAGTCAGGCGTGCGGGGTCGGACGTGGTCAAATGTCCGTACTCGAGAGCGCTGAGACCGACGAAGACGCCCGTATCAGTGCCCTTCAGAGAATATGCGGGCAGTCCCGCATGATCGAGCGCTTCACAGGTGACCTCGAGCAGCAACCGTTGCTGAGGGTCCATCGCTTCTGCTTCACGAGGCGTGATACCGAAGAAATCCGCGTCGAATCCCTGGACGTCGTCGAGGAACCCGCCCCACCGCGTGGTGTGCTCCATCAGGGCCACGGCATCGGGCGCAGCCCCGGAGAAGCTCCTCCATCGCCCCTCGGGCACCTCACCCACCAGGTCCGTGCCCGTGAGCAGCTGCTCCCAGAACGCGTCCGGTCCGTAGACGGAACCGGGCAAGCGGCAGCCGATGCCCACGATGGCGACAGCGTCGTCACCAGGGCAGGGCAGGGCTGCAGCATCGCGTGCCGAGTCGTGCTGAACCGTTCCGGACGGGCCCGCAGTGATCAGAGCACTAACCATCTGTTCGATGGTGGGGTGTTCCCACAGCAAGGTGGCGGACAGCGGCCGGTGCAGCATCTGCTCCAGATGCCCAGTCAGTCCGACCGCGTCGCGGGAGGTGAGCCCGTACTCCGCCAGCGGGCGTGTGTCCTCAAGCTGCTCCTGGGGGATGCCGCAGATCTCTCCGGCGAGCCGGCGCAGCGCGCTTCGCAGCTCATCAGCGCCAGGTCCAGGCCGACTGGCCGTGTCTGAGGTGGGAATCGGCGCGTCCTCTCCCAGCTCCTGGTGCCCGCCCGACTGAGTCATGCGGTGCCGACCCCCTTCTCTGCCTGCGTGTCGACAATCCAAGTGCCCTGGAGGTAGTGCTCACGGCAGGCGTTGCGGGCAACTTTTCCGCTGGTGGTGTGGGGTACGGTGCCGGGCTGGACCAGGATGAAGTCGTGCACGGCAACGGCGTGGGCAGTAGCAACTGCCGCGCGTACGGCCCGCCTGGCTTGCTCCACCAGGCCACTGCCGGGCGGCTCAGTGAAGTCACGGGCGTATTCGGCGACGACGACCAGGTGCTCTCCGTCGTCTGCGGCTACGGAGAATGCCGCAGTGTGGTGACGGCGGATCACCGAGTGGGCATAATCGACGGTTTGCTCGATGTCCTGGGGATAGTGATTGGTGCCATCAATGATCACGAGGTCTTTGATACGACCGGTGATGTACAGCTGCTTGTCATGCCATAGTCCGAGATCACCGGTGCGCAGCCAGTGAAGCGTCTGGTCGCTTGGGTCGTCACCGTGGAGGGTGGCGCGGAAAGTGTCTTTGCTCTGTTCCGGGCGCCCCCAGTAGCCGCGCCCGATGTTGGGTCCGCGAAGCCAGATTTCGCCCACGTGGCCACCCTCCAGACGAACGCGACTGCCCGGTTCGACGATGGCGATCTGCTGGTCGGTGGGCCGTCCGCAAGCCACCAGGCGGGTCACGGCTCCTCCGTCTTCGACCTCGACCACACGGGCGGTTCCGCCCGCCAGCGCGTTCCGATCGAAACAGGTGACGGCCGGTTCCTCCCCGGCCGGCGATGCGGAGACGAACACGGTGGCCTCAGCCAGACCGTAGGACGGGCGCATGGCTGTCCTGACCATGCCGACCGGGGCGAATGCTTCCTGAAATCGCTGCAGCGTCCGCACTGCGATGGGCTCGCTGCCGTTGACCATGGCGGCGACCGAGCCCAGCGACAGCTCCTCGCGTTCCAGGTCCGAGACGCGGCGCACACAGTAGTCGTAAGCGAAATTGGGGGCGGCTGTGAGGGCCCCACGATGCTGGGTGAGCAGGCGCAGCCACCTGGCAGGCTGCTGCACGAAGGCCAAAGGATCCATGAGCACCGAGTGGATATGGCCGACGATCGGCAGGACGATCGCCAAGACCAAGCCCATGTCATGGTAAAGCGGAAGCCAGCCGACAGTGCAGTTGCGCCCTGGGCGGATATCGTACGCCTCCAGCGCCTGACGAGCGTTGGCGCAGACGTTGGCGTGAGTGATCTCCACACCGGACGGCATGCGTGTGGAGCCGGACGTGTACTGCAGGTAGGCACAGTCGTCGGGCTGCGCGTCAACGTTCTCGCCGTCCGTCGGCACCAGGTCCACTGGGTGCAGTTCCTGTTCAGTGACCACGTGCAGGCGGGTGCCGGCCTTGTGAGCGGCGCAGAATTCCTCCACCTCCTGCTGGTGCTCCGGGCTGGTGATGGCGAGCACCGGGTCGGCGTCCGTGAGCGCGGCGGTGAGCTTTTCCGCGTGACCAGGCAGGGAGGGGAGGAACAAGGGCACCGCGATGGCGCCGGCACTGGTGGCCGCGAGGAAGCCGACAACGTAGTCCAGGCTCTGCGGTGCCACGATGGCCACACGCTCGCCGGCCGCTCCGGCGTGACGCAGTCCTGCCGCAGTGACACGCACGCGGTCCTCGAGTTGGCGCCACGTCAGGCTGGAGGCGACCCCGTGGCAGTCGGTGCTGAAGTCCACGAAGGTGAATGCTGTCTCGTCGGGCGTTTGCGTTGCGGCCCGACCGAGATGGTGGCTGATAGTTTCCCTCACGGTTGACAGCACTGAGTCACCGAACCTTCGTTCCGCTGTGCAAGGATTGGACTCTTCGGCCGATAGGCCATCAGGCGTGCCTACATAGCAGCCATCGCCGCCACTCACCGCTTTCGCACGAATGGCGATGGCAGCGCGTGATCAGCCAAACACGAAGTCGTCCCGGGCTTCCAGTGACACGCCGAGGTGGTAGCCGCCCGCAGCCAGCGTGAAGAGGGCACGAGGTGGAGCGGGCTCACAGCGCGCCGCATGCCGTAATTGCCGTTCTCAGCGGGTTGCGCTTGATGCACCACGAGGCTGGTGTATCCAGGATGGGAAGGCAGCCCACTACTGAACATCCATGCCCCGGCTGTCCGAGACAGGCGCTATGAGTCGACTGCGTACCTTAGCCATCATGATGGCTGTCCTTTTTTCGTCATTCATGACGGCACTGGACAACACAATTGTCAATGTTGCACTGCCTCAAATCCGCGCCGAACTCGAGCTGGGCGGTACTGATTTGAAGTGGGTTGCAGCCGTGTACCCCCTCGCACTCGCCAGCTTTCTCCTTCTTGGGGGGCACCTTGCCGACACCATCGGACGGCGCGCGACGCTGTTGCTGGGCGTCGCTCTCTTCACCGTCTCCTCGATCGGATGCAGTACAGCGACCGGAGGGGAGACGCTGATCGCCTTCCGCGGACTGCAAGGCGTCGGAGCAGCGCTCATCCTGCCCGCCTCCCTGGCGGTCCTGTCCCATGATCTTCCGCCCCGGGCACGCAACGCGGGTTTCAGCGCCATGACCGCTACTCTGGCCTCGGCGCTGGCCTGCGGTCCGGTCATCTCAGGCATCATGACGCAGTATCTGGGCTGGACGTGGCTTTTCGTCATGAACACGCCGCTTGGATTGGCGAGTTTTCTCGTCGGTGCCGCAGCCGTTCCCCGCTCCAGCCGCGAGCCCCGCGTCCCGAAGACTCCGTTGGCCACGGTGTCGCTCCGCACCGTCGCGTTGGCGTGCTTCTCGCTGGCGGCCACCGCCTACTGTCTGATCGAAGGTCCAGAAAACGGGTTTGCCGGCCTGCCGGTGACCATTTCTGGAATTGTCGCCGTCATCTCGATTGTCGCCTTGTCATGCGAGGTGACACGACGTCGGAGTTCTGCACTGCGGCTACTCTTTCGACAGCGGCCCTTCACCGGAGGAATCATCACTCAGATGCTGTGGGGTCTAGGGGTGAGCGGCGTCTATTTCTTCACCTCGCAATTTCTGCAGAACGGCCTGGGTCTCAGTCCGACGTCAGCCGGACTGACCTTCACCCCAGTGGCCTTGTCCCTACTGGCTACCGCACCATTTATTGCCCGCATGGCGCGGCGCTGGGGGGACGGGCGACTCTCTGCTGTGGGTCTGCTTATGGTGGGCCTCGGCCTTTTGATGATCGCCTGGGGAAGTTCCGAGGGAAACCTATTCCATATCCTGCCGGGCCTTTCATCCATCGGCTTCGGTTCGGCTCTGGCTGTTCCGCTGACCACCCGCGCCCTGGAATCGTCTCCAAGCCATCTTTCCGGGATTGCCGCCGGCTTGTTCAGCGCCATCCGTGAGGCATCCGGAGTCTTCGGCATCGCGCTCGTAGGGGCGATTGTCACCTTTGTGCAGCACGCTGAGACATCCGCAGGAGCCAGTCCCGCCAACGCCTTTCTCTCTGGCTACCAGGCCGGCCTCTACGTTGCGTCCGCGCTCGTCGCGGTCGGGCCACCCGTCGCATTGTGGGCTCTGCGCCGCCACGCGGGCACGGCAGATGGTGACGACCTGCCCCTGGCCCGTGCCGGCGAGGACACGTAACCCGCAGCATCCGCTCAACAGGCCACAGGGCAGCGCGGATTACTTGATGGGCCCAGGCAAACGTCACCAGCGCTCATCAGATTGGCCAGAGAGCCGCAGAATTTAACCCATACGGCCTTGCCGTCAACCGTCTTCGAACGAAATACGAACTCGTCGCGCCGGGCGGTCAGACACTCAGGAGGAAGCGCTGAGCCGTGAAGGGGGCTTACTGATCGTCACTCACCCCCGGAAGCGTGACGCTTCCCTCCGGACAGCGTCAGGCAGCAGACTCACCCTCACGGCCTTCGTCCTGATCGGCGCGGCCACCGCACTCAGTCAAGCCTTGACGCGCAGGCAGTGGTGCGGGAGCACTCCGCGGGGGAGCGAGAGACGATTTCACGTCACCACACGGGTTGTATGAGCACGGACAGCCGGATAGGACTGTCCTCGTGACTGATCAACGCAGCTTCGCCCGTGCCGTCATCGCGCTCTCCCTGGCCGTGATCGCCTGTTGTGCGCTCACTTTCACCATCATGCTGCTGACCGGGAGTCCCGCCGTGCAGCCGCAGCGCGTTCTGGATCAGGACGCGCTGGCGCGGGCCGTGCTCAACAACGTCGAATCCGACGACTCCTTCGCCAAGCCCCCGACCATCGACGATGTCAGCTGCCCCGCTTCCATCCCCGTCGAGGCGGGCCGGGAGTTCAAGTGCAACGTCGTCGGCGTCGGCAACAGCAGCGGCCTTGCCTGGGTCAAGGTGAAGATCAAGGACGATCAGGGCGACCTGTCACTGGGCTGAGGAACGGCAGAGCCGGCGAGCGGGACCGCAGCCGTGACACCGGGGCCATCCCGGCCCCTGCCGGCGCCAGTGGTGGACCACCCATAGCCCCAGCTCCAGGCCAGGGGCAAGACCGTCGAACGCCCCGAGACTCCCAAGGCCATCGGCAAACCCGGAAGACTTGGTAGATGAAGAACAAGCTCAGCGACGAGAATTCTTTGTGCAGTGGGCGGCAACCTTTTCGAAAATCGCCGGCGGTTCTCTGTCAGGTGAAGGGCCTTGGGCTGTTGTTCCAGTTGGCGAAGCCTGACTCGGATTTCAGTGTTCGGGGGCAAGGGCGAAGCGGTGGACCTCGCGCCGGAGCTTCCTCTGCGCGCGCTCGGCGGACCTCCGTTCCAGCAGCTTCAGCCCCAATGATCTCGCTGTGGCTGGTGCGACCGTCGGAGCCGACCGGATAGCTCCGTCCACCGCGCTGAGTCCGCGGCGTTCTGGGAAGCTGGTGGTCGCGAAGGCGCGGATGCGGGCGGGGGTCGGCCTGAGACCTGTTCCTGAAGGGACAGGGCACTGTTGGTCGCGGCGTACTCGCGCACGACCTTACGAAGCGCCAGCTGGCGCCGCTGTTCGGCATCTCGAAGTCCGCGGCGGGCCCAGATCACCGACCACAGGTTATGTGGTTGTAGAGAACCTTGTGGAGAACCAACAGGGGATGCCTCGGAGACAGCGACGGCCCGCCGCCGGCAGATGCCCGGCGACCTCTCCGGCCGCTGAAGCACCAGCGGTTCGATCAGGGCCCACAAGTCGTCGTCCAGGATCCACGGCCGAGTAGTCACGCCCGCACGAACGGCCGAATCCTCACACGGGTCTCACGACCCACCAGGACGTTTCAGCAGATCGTGTCACGAACCTTCAGCTTGGAATGCGCCCCCGATATGCGCCCGCCGATGGAGTGACTGCCTGTCACATCCCTTGCAGCATATGCCACATCCTGCGTGACTGTAAGTATCCAACCGGTTGGGCAGTCTATCCCTCTCCGGGGGGCGCGGTGTTCGGTGTGGCCGTTGGTCTGCTCTTCGCGCAGAGCGGACTGGCGTTCACCTGGATGCCGCGATGGGCGCCTTAGAGAGGGATGGACCCACCAGCTGGTGCCACACAGAGTGGCACCAGCTGGGTGGTTTGTCCCCGCGGCGCGCCGACACGGGTTCATCGCGCGAAGACCTTCGGCCGCTGCGAGCCGACCACGGCATCCCCCCGTTCATGTCCCTGGTCGACCAGGTCATTCCGCGCTCGACTACCTCCCACCCGAAGAATTCGAGCCCATCACCACCGATCCCGGATAACTACGGACACTGCCTGAAATCACAGCAACCGGCCGCTGCGCGGCCGTCAGGCTCAGACCACGGCGCACCACCACATCGACCAGCCACTTGGGTGCCACCGGAATTCGACTCAGATCGTCAGGCCGCAGACGCTCCACCGCCAGAACAACCCCGATCAACTCCTTCTGCCCCAGGGACTCGATGAGCTCAATCACCACGTTCCGGTGCACGTCATGCTCTGCCCGCGCAGCGAGTAGCTCGCCGTCAACAGGACCAGAACGAAGAACAGCTGGAAGATCCGGCGAACCCAGCACACCCTGACCAACGAGTTCAGGAAGCAGCCTGGGGGCCGCCGCGATCAACCAATCACCCAGCTTCTGCTCACCCGGTCTGACGCACGTCACCGAGCGTGGGAGCACATTCGAATATTCAGGCATCCGATCTGATCGACGCCGAAGCACGGACAGGCCCGGCAGCACCACAGACCGACGACGCTCCCGCCGCGGTGTCACACGAACCGGGCGTAATGCTGTCTGTGCTCTTGCCCCCCGACGGCACGGCACGGGACGGTCGATGCGCAACTTTGCGCAACCAGCTCGCTGAGGAGGCGATCATGGCGTTACGGCCGCGATCGACGCCTTGGAGTGAAGTCCCGCAATTCCCTGCAATGTCCTTGAGGAACGGCCCCCAGCCTCCGAGCGCCGAACGACACCGACGCACCCAGCAACGCAGGCGTTGCCCATGAGCGAACCCACACCCGCCGACCCCGACCGGAAGGCCGCGGCCTCCAGCCCCCCGACTTCGGCCGGCCTTCCCCGACGCTGCTGGATCGCGCCGATAGCGGACATGCCCTGCCGAAGAACGACGGCCGCGGCGCCCTCGTCGAAGTCGTCCTCCGCGAAGCCGACGGCCGACTGGCCGCACCGTTGGAACGCACTGCTCGCTGCGCCCAGGACCGCGCCGAACTCGTGCGGGCTCTCTACACCCGGTCGGACCGCCTCACAGAGCCCTCCCCGCCGCCACGTAGCCCGACGCGCGGGACTGAGAAACGTTCGGTGTAACTCCCGATCATGGAAGATGCATCGGTGACGAGCGGCGAGGTGACTGAGGCCAAGTCTGCTGAGCCGTCTGAGGCGGTGCTGTCGAAGCCTGTGGACGACCGGCTGATTGACGAGCTGGTGGGCCGGGCTCAGGCCGAGGGCCTTCAGCTGACCAAGCGGCTCCTGGAGTCCGCTCTCGAGGGTGAGATCACAGAACACCTCGGCTATGACAAACACGATCCCGCCGGGAAGAACAGCGGCAACAGCCGCAACGGCACCCGCGCCAAGGCCGTGCTCACTGGTCGGCCCGGTGGAGATAACTGTGCCCCGCGACCGCGAGGGTTCCTTCGAGCCGAAGATCGTCAAGAAGCGGCAGCTGATGAAGGGTGCGTCAGCGCCGGCTGGGCCGGCCGCGAAGGCGAAGTGCGTGCGCGCAGGCTGCCAACGCGCCCGCCAGCGGCACAACAGCGCCGATCGCCAGGACGGGAAGCGGCTGCCCCCAGGCTCCGGTGTAGGCGTAGGCAAGGAACGGCGGGCAGGCTGCGTGCATTACCGCCGTCTCGGTCAGCCCCGACGACTTCGACCGCAGAGCTAGCGCGAGACCGGTGGCCGCCAGTACGAGCAGGGGCCACAGACCATAGTCAGTGCTGAACGGCAGGGCGCGGGCGTAGATGGCGGCCAGCGGCAGCCACGCCACCGCGGCCATCGCGCCGGCCCCGGCACACACTCCGGGCCCCGGCCGCAGATCGGGCGGACGGGCCAACCCGCCCAGGGCGGTGAGCAGCGCCATGGAACCCCTGTGTGTCCACCCGCCAGGCGGGGGACCACCCGCAACTGACAGCCGTAGGCACGTATCGCGCCGCTACTCCCGGACTGGACACCGAAGCGGGGCGGCCGGTGGCGTAAACGTCGACACGATCGAGCGTCCTCCGCGGGACCGGTTGTCGCACTCGGTCATCAGCAGCTTGGCGAGGAAGTGGCGAAATCGACCGGGCACTGTTGCCGACCTATCTCCATGTTCCGTCGGTTGATCAGCGGTGGGGCCGGGGGGCGGGCCGGCGCCGGGTGGCGTGGATGGAACCGAGCAGATTGAGGGACTGGGCACTGGGGCTGCCTGGTTCGGCGTGGTAGATGACGAGCTGCTGGCCGGGGGCGTCGCGTACGTCGAAAGCCTGGTAGGTGAGGGTGAGGGGGCCGACGTCCGGGTGGAGGAAGTGTTTGGCGTCCTGGGTCTTGCCGCGCACGGTGTGGGTGTTCCACAGGCGGGTGAAGTCCGCGCTGTGCTCAGTGAGGGTGCGGACGAGTTCGCGCAGCCGTGGGTTGTCCGGGTCGAATCCGGTTGCCTCGCGGAGGTTGGCGACGGTGGCCTGTGCTGCCCGGTCCCAGTCCGTGTAGAAGTTGCGGCCTGCGGGGTCGAGGAAGGTCATGCGGGCCACGTTGTCCGCCGGCTCGAACGGGGCGTAGAGGGCATCGGCCAAGGCGTTGACGGCGAGGAGATCCAGGGTCCGGCTCATGACGAACGCTGGAGTGTTCGGGTAGCCGTCCATCAGCTGTCGCAGCGCCGGGCTGACCCGCTCGGCGGCGTGGACGGAGGGCTGGTCGTTCGGCGTGGCCCCGGCCAGCCGGTACACGTGCGCGCGGGCGTCCGCGTCGAGGCGCAGCGCGCGGCTGAGCGCGTCGACCACCTGGGGTGAGGGGTTGCGCTCGCGGCCTTGTTCCAGGCGGGTGTAGTAGTCGGCGTTC
>NZ_JBITFK010000008.1:0-441180 GCF_044455985.1 Streptomyces sp. NPDC051064 | reverse complement strand
CGCCCGGTTACATTCCGAACCCGGAAGCTAAGCCTTTCAGCGCCGATGGTACTGCAGGGGGGACCCTGTGGGAGAGTAGGACGCCGCCGAACAATCTTTCAGGGCCCTTGGTCCCAGCGTTCATGCTGGGGCCAAGGGCCTTTTTTATTTTGCCGAAGCGCGTCGGATGGTCGGCTGCGCGAGAATGTCTGTGGTACCCGATGACAGGAGTCACCCCCATGTCCACCAACTCTTCCGACGACCGTCCGGAGCGCGAGCCGCGTCGCCGGGACGCCGGTGACGGGGGCGGCTTCCGGGGCGGCCGCGACGACCGGGCCGGCGCTCCTCGACGTGACACCAACGACCGTTCCAGCGGCCCGCGCCGTGATGACAACCGTGGCGGCAGCACCGGCGGTGGCTTCCGTCGCGATGACCGGGCTCCGCGTCGGGATGACGAGCGTGGTGGGTACCGCGGTGGTCAGCGTGACGACCGCGGCGGTCGCCCGAGCGGTGGCTTCGAGCGTCGTGACGACCGTTCCAGCGGCCCCCGCCGCGACGACAACCGTGGTGGCAGCACCGGCGGTGGTTTCCGTCGTGATGACGAGCGTGGTGGGTACCGCGGTGGTCAGCGTGACGACCGCGGTGGCCGCCCGAGCGGTGGGTTCGAGCGTCGTGACGACCGTTCCAGCGGCCCCCGCCGCGACGACAACCGTGGTGGCAGCACCGGCGGTGGTTTCCGTCGTGATGACGAGCGTGGTGGGTACCGCGGTGGTCAGCGTGACGACCGCGGTGGCCGCCCGAGCGGTGGGTTCGAGCGTCGTGACGACCGTTCCAGCGGCCCCCGCCGCGACGACAACCGTGGTGGCAGCACCGGCGGTGGTTTCCGTCGTGATGACGAGCGTGGTGGGTACCGCGGTGGTCAGCGTGACGACCGCGGCGGTCGCCCCAGCGGTGGGTTCGAGCGTCGTGACGACCGTTCCAGCGGTCCCCGCCGCGACGACAACCGTGGTGGCAGCACCGGCGGCGGCTTCCGTCGTGACGACAGCCGTGGTGGCAGCACCGGCGGCGGCTTCCGTCGTGATGACAGCCGTGGTGGCAGCACCGGCGGCGGCTTCCGTCGCGATGACCGGGCTCCGCGTCGGGATGACGAGCGTGGTGGGTACCGCGGTGGTCAGCGTGACGACCGCGGTGGCCGCCCGAGCGGTGGGTTCGAGCGTCGTGACGACCGTTCCAGCGGTCCCCGCCGCGACGACAACCGTGGTGGCAGCACCGGCGGCGGCTTCCGTCGCGATGACCGGGCTCCGCGTCGGGATGACCGTTCCAGCGGCCCGCGCCGCGACGACAACCGTGGTGGTAGCACCGGCGGTGGTTTCCGTCGTGATGACGAGCGTGGTGGGTACCGCGGTGGTCAGCGTGACGACCGCGGCGGTCGCCCCAGCGGTGGGTTCGAGCGTCGTGACGACCGTTCCAGCGGTCCCCGCCGCGACGACAACCGTGGTGGCAGCACCGGCGGTGGCTTCCGTCGCGATGACCGGACTCCGCGTCGGGATGACGAGCGTGGTGGGTACCGCGGTGGTCAGCGCGACGACCGCGGTGGCCGCCCCAGCGGTGGGTTCGAGCGTCGTGACGACCGTTCCAGCGGTCCCCGCCGCGACGACAGCCGTCCCAGCGGCCCCCGCCGTGACGACAGCCGTGGTGGCAGCACCGGCGGCGGCTTCCGCCGTGACGACAGCCGTGGTGGCAGCACCGGCGGTGGCTTCCGCCGCGATGACCGGAGCGGTGACCGGGACCGTGCGCCCCGTCGCGACAACGACCGCGGGGGCTACCAGGGGCGCGATGACCGTGGTGGTTACCAGGGGCGTGACGACCGCGACCGTGAGCCGATCAAGCGGCTTCCCATCCCGGACGACGTCACTGGCCACGAGATCGACAAGGATGTCCGGCAGGAGCTGTACAGCCTGCCGAAGACCCTGGCCGAGGACGTTGCACGGAACCTCGTGATGGTGGCTCGCCTCCTCGATGAGGACCCCGAGCAGGCATACGCGTACTCGCGTATCGCACTGCGTCTGGCCTCGCGTGTCGCAGCAGTGCGTGAGGCTGCCGGCTTCGCCGCATACGCGACGCAGAGGTACGCGGAGGCATTGGCCGAGTTCAGGGCGTCCCGTCGCATGACCGGCTCCGTGGACCTGTGGCCCGTCATGGCCGACTGCGAGCGTGGACTCGGCAGGCCCGAGCGGGCGATGGACATGGCCGGCGGGCCCGAGGTCCAGAAGCTGGACAAGGCCGGTCAGGTCGAGATGCGCCTGGTCGCCGCCGGAGCCCGCAGGGACATGGGGCAGATCGACGCGGCAATCGTCACGCTGCAGGGCCCCGAGCTCGCCTCCAGCGCCGTCCACTCGTGGACTCCGCGCCTGCGTTACGCCTACGCCGACGCGCTTCTCGAAGCAGGTCGCGAGGACGAGGCCCGTGAGTGGTTCGGGAAGGCCCTGGAGGCCGACAAGGACGGTGCGACCGACGCGTCCGACCGGCTCGCCGAACTCGACGGTGTGGAATTCGTCGACGTGCTCGGCGACGACGACGAGCACGCCGGAGAAGCGGCCCAGGTGGTCGAAGCCCGGGCCACGGAGGCCCAGGCCCAGGACACGGACGACGAGGACACGGACGAAGAGGACCGGGACGACGAGGATGACGACGAGGACGGGCCCGCGAAGGCCTGAGCGTCGCTGATGCAGCACTGAACACAGAAGAGGGCGGCACCCACAGCGGGTGCCGCCCTCTTCTGCGTTCTCCGGAGCTCAGACGACGTCGAGACTGCGCAGCACCAGCCCTGTGGCAGGCTTGGGGCCGAACGAGGTCGACTTACGGGGCATCGTGACGCCCTGTCTGGCCAGATCCCGCACCACCTCCTCGCGCACGGGGTGCATCAGCACCGCCGTGGCGTCGTGCCGTTCCGCCTGTTCGACCGCGGCCGCCGTGTCGTGGATGTAGGCGATGTGCTCGGGGGCGTCAGGGATCCGCCACACGTCGTCGAGGAGCGTGGAGTGCAGCACGGTGGCGTCCAGGGCACGCCAGGCCGCCGGCCGGTCGGCGCGGACCGTGCGGGCCAGCAGCCGCTCGTCCGGCCGGTCGACCAGGTGGAAGCGGCCGTCGCCCGCGAGAAGGAAGGCGTTGCCGTCCGCCGTGGCCGCCGCGAGAGCGTCGAGCGCCTGCTGCAGCGGTCCGTCGACGCGCCGGACGCGGAAGCGGCCTTCGAGGGCGCGGAGCGCCTCCGCGACCGGAAGGCGGTGCAGCAGCCGGTGGATGGCGCGGACCCGCAGCGGATAGCGGGCGGTGTCGACGAGCAGGACGAGACCGAAGTCCCAGGGCCCGGGGGCGGACTGCTCCCGCTGGAGCCGCAGATAGGTGGCCCAGCGGTGGTGCCCGTCGGCGATCAGTGCCTGGCGGTGGGAGAGATCCGACTCGATCTCCGCCTGCTCCGCGGGGTCGGAGACGACCCAGAGACGGTGGCTGAAACCGTCCTCGGTCGTCGTGGCGAGGAGCGGAAGGCGCTCCACCACCTGCTCGATGACGGCCGTCGTGCCGCTCGGCCCGCCGTCTCCCGCGTAGCTGAGGAGCAGGGGTTCGAGGTGGGCGGCCGCGGTGCGCATCAGGTCGGCGCGGTCCTCCACGACATCGGCCATGACGTCCTCGTGCGGCAGCACCACGCCCTCCGACGCGGGGGAGAGGGCCAGGGCCCCGATCACACCGCGCTGAAGGGTGTCGCCGGCCCGCTGTTCGTAGACGTAGAGCACGGGCACCGGGTCCGGGGCGAGGACGCCCTCCGCGAGCCAGCGCTTCAGGGTGTCGGCGGCCTGCCGGTGGCGTGCGGCGGCCGTGGTGGCCTGCGGGAGGATCAGCCGGACGATGTTGTGCGGGTCCGCGGACTCCAGGTGGTGCAGTCCGTCGGGCCGGACGACGACGTCGTACGGAGGCGAGGTCACCGCCGCGAGGCTGCCTACCCGTTCGGGGACGTAGCGCAGTCCACGGAAGGGGACCAGCCGCAGTCCCTCGCCGGCAGCGGGCCCGGATGTGTTCATTTGTGCATCGTATGTGCGCTCCCGCGATGCGCGATGATCGGGGGAGAAGCATGGAAAGAGGAGCGTACGCATATGAGTCAGCAGTACAGGTCCCGGCCGCTCGGAAGCGGTGTGGCGCTGAGTGAGGCGTACGACACTGCCCTGCTCGATCTCGACGGGGTGGTGTACGCGGGTGGGCACGCGATCGTCCACGCCGTGGAGTCGCTGGGCAGAGCGCGCGCGGGCGGCATGCATCTCGCGTACGTGACGAACAACGCGCTGCGGACGCCGGGCGCCGTGGCGGAGCACCTGACGGAGCTCGGGGTGCCGGCCGATGCCGCCGATGTGATCACGTCGGCGCAGGCGGTGGCCCGGCTGATGGCCGATCAGCTGCCGTCCGGGGCGAAGGTGCTCGTGGTCGGCGGCGAGGGGCTGCGGGTCGCGCTGCGCGAGCGCGGCCTGGTGCCGGTGGAGTCGGCGGACGACGAACCCGTCGCCGTGGCGCAGGGGTTCGGCGGGCCGGATCTGGCATGGGGCCGCTTCTCCGAGGCGGCGTACGCGATCTCGCGCGGGGCCGTGTGGTTCGCGTCCAACACGGACCTGACGATCCCCGGCGCCCGGGGCATCGCCCCGGGCAACGGGGCTGCGGTCGAGGTCGTACGGATCGCCACCGGTGCCGAGCCGCAGGTCGCGGGCAAGCCGCTGCCGCCGATGCACCGCGAGACCGTGCTGCGGACCGGGGCGAAGCGTCCGCTGGTCGTCGGGGACCGGCTGGACACGGACATCGAGGGCGCGTTCAACGGAGGCGTGGACTCGCTGCTCGTCCTCACCGGGGTGACCGACGCGGCGCAGCTGATCGCGGCCGAACCCAAGTACCGCCCGACCTATGTGGACCGGGACCTGCGGGGACTGCTCACCGGGCAGCCCGAGGTGTCGGAGGAGGACGGCGGGTTCCGCTGCGGCGGCTGGACGGCCGTGGTGCGCGGGGACGCGCTCGCGCTGGAAGGTGACGGCGACGCGATCGACGGGCTGCGGGCCCTGTGCGGAGCGGCGTGGACGCATGCCGGGGACGGCTCGTGCCGGGTGGACGCGGGGAAGGCCGTGGCCAGGCTCGGGCTGTAGCGGTGGAGGGCCCGTCCGGTCCGTTCCACGGAGCGGTGGACGTCCTGGCCGGCTCCACGGAGCGGAGCCGGCCGGCCGGGCCGGCGGATGCCTCCCGCTCCCCCTGGTGGCCGGAATCGGAGGGTAGGCTACCCTAACCCGGTGTTGGTCGAGAGCCCTTCTGAAACGAACGCCGGTCCCGCGGCAGCGCCGGACGAGCCCGCGCGCACAGGGCGCCACGCGGTACGAGCCGTGGGGCTGCTGGTCGCCGTAGGCGTACTGGTGCTGGTGTGCCTCGCGAGTATCGCGATCGGCGCCAAGGCCCTGCCCCTCTCCGAGGTGTGGCACGGCCTGTTCCACTACTCGGGCACCAACGGCGACGTCCTCGTACGGGATGTGCGGGTCCCGCGCACCGTGCTGGGGCTGATCGCCGGGGCCGCCCTGGGGCTGGCCGGCGCCGTGATGCAGGCGCTGACCCGCAACCCGCTCGCCGAGCCCGGTCTGCTGGGTGTCAACGCGGGTGCGGCGGCGGCCGTCGTCTCCGCCATCACCTTCCTCGGCGTCACCTCGCTCACGGGATACGTCTGGTTCGCGTTCGGCGGCGCCGCGATCGTCTCCGTCGCGGTGTACGTGCTCGGCGGCAGCCGCTCCGCCAACCCCGTACGGCTGGCGCTCGCCGGCACGGCGGTCACCGCGGCGCTCTTCGGCTACGTCAACGCCGTACAGCTGCTGGACTCGGCGGCCCTGGACCGGCTGCGCTTCTGGACCGTGGGATCGCTGGCCTCCGCGAACCCGGAGACCGTCAGCAGGGTGTGGCCGTTCATCGCCCTCGGCGTGCTGCTCGCCCTCTTCATCGCACGGCCGCTCAACGCGCTGGAGATGGGTGACGACACGGCCAGGGCGCTCGGCGCGCATCTGACCCGTACACGCGTCCTCGCGATGGTGGCCGTCACCCTGCTCTGCGGGGCGGCGACCGCCGCGTGCGGGCCGATCGTCTTCATCGGGCTGATGATCCCGCACCTGGTCCGCACCATCACCGGCCCGAACATGCGGTGGATCCTGCCCTACGCGGCCGTCCTCGCGCCCGTGCTGCTGCTCGGCGCCGACGTGGTGGGCAGGGTCGTCGCCCGCCCCGCCGAGCTTCAGGTCGGCATCGTCACCGCGCTGCTCGGCGGGCCCGTCTTCATCCATCTCGTACGTCGTAAGAGGATGGCCCAGCTGTGAAGGCCGCACAGGACACCACGAAGACCGTCCACGCCGTGCGGACGGCGGGCGGGCTCTCCTTCCGTGTGGACGCACGGGCGTTCACCGTGATCGCGCTGCTCGTCGCGGCGGCGGCCTTCGCCGCGGTGGTGCTGATCGGCAGCGGCGACTACTCCATGTCCCCCGGACAGGTCGTCACCACCCTGTTCGGCAACGGAACCTTCCAGCAGGAGTTCATCGTCACCGAACTGCGGCTGCCGAGGGTCCTCGTCGGGCTCCTCGTCGGCGCAGCGCTCGGTGTCGGGGGCGCCGTCTTCCAGAGCGTCTCGCGCAATCCGCTCGGCAGCCCGGACGTCCTCGGCTTCGGCCAGGGTGCCGCGGTCGGCGCCCTCACCGTGATCGTGCTCTTCCACGGCGGACCCACCGAGGTCGCGGCGGGCGCCGTCGGCGGCGGCCTGCTGACGGGCGTCGCCGTCCATCTGCTGGCCTGGAAGCGCGGGGTGCACGGCTACCGGCTCGTCCTGGTCGGCATCGGCGCCGCCGCGATGCTCACCGCCGCGATCCACTACCTGATCACCAAGGCCAACCTCGTCGACGCCACCCGCGCCGTCGTCTGGATGACCGGTTCGCTGGACGGGCGGGACTGGGCCCAGGTCTGGCCGCTCCTCGCGGTCTGCTGCGTCCTGATCCCCGTGGTCCTCGGCCACGGGCGGGCTCTGCGCATGATCGAGATGGGCGACGACGCCGCCCATTCTCTGGGCGTACGGGTGGAACGCACCCGGCTCGTCCTGCTGGGCTGCGCCGTGCTGCTCGTCGCCGTCGCCACCGCCGCGGCGGGGCCCATCGTCTTCGTCTCGCTCAGCGCCCCGCAGGTCGCCCGCCGTCTCACCCGCGCACCCGGCCCCAACCTGGCCGCCGCGGCCGCCACGGGAGCGGCCCTGCTCCTCGTCGCCGACTGGACCGCCATGAACGCCTTCGGGGACCGCCAGCTCCCGGTGGGCGTCGTCACCGGCGTACTCGGCGGCTGCTACCTGCTGTGGCTCCTCGTGTCCGAGCGCAGGGCGGGCCGCATATGAAGCAGGGCGGGCCGGACCCCTCGCAGACCAATCCCACCGACTCCGGGAGTACGACCATGCAGCGCCTCACCGCGGACTCGGTGACCCTCGGCTACGACCAGCGGGTCATCGCGGAGAACCTCTCGGTCGAGATCCCCGACAACTCCTTCACCGTCATCGTCGGCCCCAACGCGTGCGGCAAGTCGACCCTGCTGCGCGCCCTCTCCCGGATGCTGAAGCCGAACGCCGGGGACGTCCTGCTGGACGGGCAGTCCATCCACCGGATGCCCGCGAAGAAGGTCGCCAGGACGCTCGGCCTGCTGCCCCAGTCCTCCATAGCCCCGGACGGCATCACCGTCGCCGACCTCGTCTCACGCGGCCGCTACCCCCACCAGGGGCTGCTGCGCCAGTGGTCACCCGAGGACGAGCGGATCGTGAAGGAGTCCATGGAGTCGACCGGTGTCGGCGAGCTCGCCGACCGATACGTCGACGAACTGTCCGGCGGCCAGCGCCAGCGGGTCTGGATCGCCATGGCCCTCGCCCAGCAGACCCCGCTCCTGCTGCTGGACGAGCCGACGACGTATCTCGACATCCAGCACCAGATCGACGTGCTCGACCTCTGCGCGGAGCTCCACGAGACGCAGGGCCGCACCCTCGTCGCCGTGCTGCACGACCTCAATCACGCCGCCCGGTACGCCACCCACCTCATCGCCATGCGCGAGGGCGCGGTCATCGCCGAGGGCGCGCCCGGTGACGTCGTCACCGCGCAGCTCGTCGAGGAGGTCTTCGGGATGCGGTGCCAGGTCATCGACGACCCGGAGACGGGGACGCCGCTCGTCGTCCCCGCCGCCCGCAGGAAGCGCACGGTGGCCTCCGTCTGAGGCCCGCCGCCGGTCACAGCAGCGACTTGAGCTTCAGCAGATCGCGGAAGCCGGCCTCCAGCCGCACCCGGCCGGAGGCCCAGGCCTTCGCGAAGTTCAGCTCGCCGTCGACCATGGCCACCAGGTCGTCCCCGGTCATGGCGAGCCGGATCTCGGCCTTCTCCCCGGGCGGGCCGTCGTATGTGTCCAGCACCCGGATCCGGCCGTTCGCCAGGCGTCCGGTGAACGTCACGTCGAGATCCCTGACGTGGCAGCTCAGCGAGCGGTCGAGGTCGGCGGCGCTGCGGACGTCGCCGTCCGCCCCCGCCAGATTGTCGGAAAGTGTGTCGAGTGCGCTGCGGCACTCCGCCATGGTCGCCATCGTCACCGACGGTACACCGGCCCTTCGGGGTAGCGTTCCCGCATGAGCGACTGGATGCCGGGGCCGGACACGGCGCAGCAGGGTGAGGCGGCCGGAGTGGACGCGGCACCTCCCGCCGCGCCTCCCGCGCCCTCCTTCGACCCCGCCCCGCCCGCACCCCTCGGCGTGGCACGCACCCCCACGGGGCACGCCGGTGTGGATGCCCGGCTGGAGCGGCTGGCCGACGCCGACCACCTCGCGGCGGACGGCCACACCGAGGTGTACGAGGATGTACACCGTGGGCTGCGTGACGAACTCACCGCGCTGGACGCACGGCCCGCACCCGCACCGACGCCCGCGCACGACAACAGGAGCTGAACCGAACGTGGCAGGAGTGGCACGTCGCCGCCTCGACGCCGAGCTGGTACGCCGCAAGCTCGCCCGCTCGCGCGAGCACGCGAGCCAGCTGATCGCAGCGGGGCGGGTGACCGTCGGCGGGAACACCGCGACCAAGTCGGCCACCCAGGTCGAGACCAGCGCCGCCGTCGTCGTCGTCAAGGACGACAGCGATCCCGAGTACGTCTCGCGCGGCGGGCACAAACTCGCGGGCGCCCTCGCCGCCTTCGAGCCCCGGGGCCTGAAGGTCGAAGGTCGGCGGGCACTGGACGCCGGCGCCTCGACCGGAGGCTTCACCGATGTGCTGCTCCGGGCCGGCGCCGGACACGTCGTGGCGGTGGACGTCGGCTACGGGCAGCTCGCCTGGTCCCTGCAGTCCGATGAACGCGTCACCGTCAAGGACCGTACCAACGTGCGCGAGTTGACGGTGGAGCAGATCGACGGGAAGCCGGTGGACCTGGTGGTGGGAGACCTCTCGTTCATCCCGCTCGGCCTCGTGCTGCCCGCACTCGCGCGCTGCGCAGCCCCCGACGCCGACCTGGTGCTGATGGTCAAGCCGCAGTTCGAGGTGGGCAAGGAGCGCCTCGGCAGCGGCGGTGTGGTCCGCAGCCCCGAGCTCCGGGCCGAAGCCGTACGGGAGGTGGCACGACGGGCCGGTCTGCTCGGCCTCGGTGTCCTGGGGGTCACGGCGAGCCCGCTGCCCGGCCCGTCGGGAAACGTCGAGTATTTTCTGTGGCTGCGGGCCGGCGCACCTGAGCTGGATCCCGCGGACGTCGACCGCGCAGTGGCGGAGGGGCCCCGTTGACAACGCAAGCGACACAACCAGGGAACGCGGAACGCACCGTCTTCCTGCTGGCGCACACCGGCCGCCCGGCCGCGATCCGCAGCGCCGAGCTCGTCGTCCAGGGGCTGCTGCGCAACGGCCTCGGCGTCCGGGTGCTGGCGGTGGAGGCACAGGACCTGCCGCTGCCCTCGTCCGTGGTCACGGTCACGGACGCGACGCCCACGGCCGTGGACGGCTGCGAACTCCTGATCGTGCTCGGCGGGGACGGGACGCTGCTGCGCGGGGCCGAGATCTCGCGCGCCTCCGGCGTGCCGATGCTCGGGGTCAACCTCGGGCGGGTCGGCTTCCTCGCCGAGGCCGAGCGTGACGACCTGGACCAGGTCGTCGACCGCGTCGTCACCCGGGCGTACCAGGTCGAGGAGCGGATGACGCTCGACGTCATCGTGCACAGCAACGGCGACATCGTGCACACCGACTGGGCGCTCAACGAGGCCGCCGTCCAGAAGGTCTCGCCCGAGCGGATGCTCGAAGTGGTCCTGGAGATCGACGGCCGCCCGGTGACCGGCTTCGGATGCGACGGGATCGTCTGCGCCACCCCGACCGGCTCGACCGCGTACGCCTTCTCGGCGGGCGGACCCGTCGTCTGGCCGGAGGTCGAGGCACTCCTCATGGTGCCGATCAGCGCCCACGCCCTGTTCGCGAAGCCGCTGGTGACCTCGCCCGACTCGGTGCTGGCGGTCGAGGTCCAGCCGCACACCCCGCACGGGGTGCTGTGGTGCGACGGCCGCCGGACCGTCGAGCTGCCCGCGGGGGCCAGGGTGGAGGTGCGGCGCGGCGCGGTGCCCGTACGGCTCGCGCGGCTGCACCAGGCGTCGTTCACCGACCGTCTGGTGGCCAAGTTCGCGCTGCCCGTACAGGGCTGGCGGGGCGCTCCGCACTGAATTCCCGGGCGGCTGCTCACACCCGCGTGAGTGAATCCTTCACCGGGGTCCGTCGCACACCGGGCCCCGGACCTCGTAAGGTCATGTCCGTGTTGGAGGAGATGCGGATACGGTCGCTCGGAGTCATCGACGACGCGGTGGTGGAGCTGTCACCCGGTTTCACCGCGGTGACGGGCGAGACCGGCGCGGGCAAGACCATGGTCGTCACCAGCCTCGGGCTGCTGCTCGGCGGGCGCGCCGACCCCGCCCTGGTGCGGGTCGGTGCCAAGGCCGCGGTCGTCGAGGGGCGGATCACGGTGTCCCGGGGCGACGCGGCGGCGGTGCGCGCCGAGGAAGCCGGGGGCGAGATCGAGGACGGTGCGCTGATCATCAGCCGTACCGTTTCGGCGGAAGGGCGCTCCCGGGCCCATCTCGGGGGCAGATCCGTGCCCGTGGGGCTGCTCGCCGAGCTCGCCGACGAACTCGTCGCCGTGCACGGCCAGACCGACCAGCAGGGACTGCTCAAGCCCGCACGGCAGCGCCAGGCGCTCGACCGCTACGCCGGGGGCGGTGTCGAGGGCCCGCACACCAAGTACGCGGCGGCCTACCGGCGGCTCCGCGCGGTCGTCGCCGAGCTCGACGAGCTGACCACCCGGGCCAGGGAACGCGCCCAGGAGGCGGATCTGCTGCGCTTCGGCCTCGACGAGGTCGCCGCCGTGGAACCGCTGCCCGGCGAGGACACCGAACTCGCCGCGGAGGCCGAGCGGCTCGGCCACGCCGAGGCGCTCGCCTCCGCGGCCGCGCTCGCCCACGCGGCGCTCGCGGGGAATCCGGAGGATCCGGAAGGCGTGGACGCCACCACGGTGGTGGCGGCCGCCGGACAGTCCCTGGACGCCGTACGGGCCCACGACCCCGCGCTGGCCGCGCTCGCCGACCGGATCGGCGAGATCTCGATCCTGCTCGCCGACGTGGCCGGGGAGCTCGCCGGATACGCCGACCAGCTCGACGCCGACCCGCTGCGGCTCGCTGCCGTGGAGGAACGGCGTGCCGCGCTCACCGCGCTCACCCGCAAGTACGGCCAGGACATCACCTCCGTGCTCGCCTGGGCCGAGGACGGTGCCTCCCGGCTGACCGAACTCGAGGGCGACGACGACCGGATCGGTGAGCTGACGGCGGAGCGCGACGCGCTGCGCGTCGAGCTCTCCGCCCTCGGCCAGGAGCTGACCGACGCGCGGACCGAGGCGGCGGCACGCTTCGCCGAGGCCGTCACCGAGGAGCTGGCGTCGCTCGCGATGCCGCACGCCCGGGTCTCCTTCGCCATCGGGCAGACCGAGGCACCGGACGAGGAGTCCGGCATCGACATCGGCGGCCGCAGCGTGCTCTACGGGCCCTCCGGCGCCGACGAGGTGGAGCTCCTGCTGGCGCCGCACCCCGGCGCCCAGCCCCGGCCCATCGCCAAGGGCGCCTCCGGCGGTGAGCTGTCCCGGGTGATGCTCGCCGTCGAAGTGGTCTTCGCGGGCTCCGATCCCGTGCCGACGTACCTCTTCGACGAGGTCGACGCGGGCGTCGGCGGCAAGGCGGCCGTCGAGGTCGGCCGGCGGCTGGCGAAGCTCGCCAGGTCCGCGCAGGTCGTCGTGGTCACCCACCTGCCGCAGGTGGCCGCCTTCGCCGACCGGCAGCTGCTGGTCGAGAAGACCGTGGACGGATCGGTGACCAGGAGCGGTGTCACGGTCCTCGAAGGTGAGGACCGGGTGCGGGAGCTCTCCCGGATGCTCGCCGGGCAGGAGGACTCGGAGACCGCCCGGGCACACGCCGAGGAGCTGCTGGAGACCGCGCGAGCGGACGGATAGCGGCCCGCAGGCGTCAGCCCGTGCCGCCCGCGTCACTCGTACGGGTGGGGCGGGACGCCCGGCCGTCGACGCGACGACGGGAACAACGTTTCGTCAGTCCCGGAACGTGCGTACGGACTGGCATCCTTGGCGCTGTACTTACCACCGACTCGGGATCCCCGGGAGCCAATCAACGTGTCACAGCTGCGTACGGTCCAAGTCCTGGGCGGCGGTGCCGGAAGCAGCGCTCATGTCAGCTCGCTCGCCGCAGGTCTGGTCGCCAGAGGTGTGCAGGTCACCGTCTGCGCCCCGGCCGGCTCCGGCCGCGCCCACGGCCTCCCCGCGACGGGCGCCCGCTTCGTCGCGGTGCCCCGGCGCAGCGACCCCGCGGCCGTCGCCGCCCTCCGCACCGCCTGCACCGGGGCGGACATCGTCCACGCCCACGGGCTGCATGCCGCCGTACGCGCCGGGATCGCCCTCAGCGGCCGGGGCACCCCCCTGGTCGTGACCTGGCACACGCGCACCCATGCCGACGGGACCCGCGGCAGGCTGCTGCGGCTGCTGGAGCGGAGGGCCGCCCGCGCGGCCGCCGTCGTCCTGGGCACCTCGTGGGAGCTGGTCGACCGGGCCCGCCGCGGAGGAGCCAGGGACGCCCGGCTCGCACCGGCCGCGATCCCCGCGGGCCGCTTCCCGGAGGCCCCCGACGACGGCAAGACGCGCGCCGAACTGGGAGCGGTCGGAAGGCCGTTGCTGGTATCGGTGGCACAGCACGACCAGGAGACGCTGCTGGACGCGGCGCGCGGGTGGAGCGCCCTGGACCCCGTGCCGCTGCTTGCCGTCGCGGGGGAGGGGCCCAGGGCCGGCGCCCTCCGGCGGCGGATCGCGGCGGAGGGGCTGCCCGTCGTCCTCGCCGGCGGCTCGGACGGCATCGGTGAACTCCTCGCCGCCGCCGACATCGCCGTACTGTCCGGCTGCGGGGAGGACGGGCCGCTGCTCGCCCAGGAGGCCCTGCGGCTCGGCGTCCCGCTGGTCGCGGCCCGGGCCGACGGACTGCCCGAACTCGTCGGCGAAGCAGCCGAGCTGGTCCCGTACGGGGACGCCGACGCGCTGGCCGGAGCCGTCGTACGGCTCCTCGGCGACCCCGGGCGACGGGAGCGGCTCGTCGGCTCGGGGCGCGCACAGGCCGCGGGCTGGCCGACCGAGGACGACACGGTCGCCCATGTGCTCTCCGTCTACGACGAGTTGGCGCAGCCCCTGGCGGCCGCCCGCGGCTGACCTGTCAGCGGGTGTGGCGGCGGGCGCGCAGGGCCAGGCTCAGGGCGAGTACGGCCTGGGGGTCGTCCAGATCCGTGCCGAGCAGCTCGCCGATGCGGGCCAGCCGGTTGTAGAGCGTCTGCCGGTTCAGATGCAGGTCGCGCGCGGCCTCCGCCTTGCGGCCCGCATGGGCGAGGTACGCCTCCAGAGTGGGCAGCAGGGCGGGACGCGACGTCCGGTCGTGTTCGCGCAGCGGCCCGATCGCCCGGTCCACGAAGGACGCCAGATCCGGATGGTCCCGCAGCCGCCACAGCAGCAGATCGATGTCCAGGCTGCGCGCGTCGTACCAGGGGCGCTCCCCGAGCCCCTGCGCGGCCGTCGCCGCCTCCGCCGCGTGCCGCAGCCCCGCGCCCGCCGCCGCCCAGCCGCCCGCGGCCCCGACCACCACGACGACCGGCGTACGGTCACCGGCCCGCTCCAGGCCGGCCCGCCCCGCCCCGGCCCGCAGTGCGGTCGCCACCCGGTCGCCGAGTGCCGCACGGGTGGTTCCCGGGCGCAGCGCCAGCAGCAGCGGCACCCTGCCCTCCACCGGACGCACCCCCACCAGCACCGGCGCGCCCACGGCCGCGAGCTCCTCCGTCACGGCCCGGGCCAGCAGCGCCCAGCTGCCCGACGGGGCCGACTCGGGCGCGAGCCTCATCACCACCGGCAGCAGCGGATCCCCGCCCGGCCGGAAGCCCAGCACACCGGCCTGCGCGGGAGCGTCCTCGGGAGCGATCCGGCCCTCGGCGAGATCCGTGAGGAAGTCGCCGCGTCCCCGCGCCGCCACCTCGTCCTCCTGACGGGCCTGCATCAGCACGACCGCCAGGATGCCCGCCGCCCGCTCGGCCGCCATCCGGTGCACCGTCACCAGCGGGCCCGACACCGCGAGCAGCACCAGCCGGGCCCGTACGGAACCGGCCCCGAGGCCGCCTCCCGGCACCTCCACCAGGAGCGCGCCGGCCGGTGGCGCCTCACGGGCCGCCCGGTCCCCGCGCAGCCCCTCCCAGACCTGCAGCGGATCGGCGCCCACCGGCCCGGCGCCCGCGGCGAACAGCAGCCGGCCGTCCGGAGTCTCCAGGAAGACCGGGTTCGCGGCGAAGTCCGCCAGGATCCCCAGGACCTGCGGCACCCCGCCGCCGCCGAGCACCGCCTGTGTGCACCGCCGGTGGACCTCCTCCGCCCGCTGGAGCAGGGCGTAGTGGCCGTTGACGATCTCGGTGTGGATCTCCTCGGTCACCGCCACGAACGGCACCTCGCGATGCAGTTGCACGAGCGGCAGCCCCGCCGTCCTCGCGGCCTCCACGATCGCCGTCGGCAGCCGCTCGAAACGCGGCCCGAGCTCCACGACCAGCGCGGCGATACCGCGGTCGGCCAGCTTGCGGACGTAGGCCCGCTGGTCGGCGGGCCGGGAACCGAGGCCGAGACCCGTGGAGAGCAGCAACTCCCCGCCCTTGAGGAGCGCGGGGATGTTCGGCGCCTCCCCGGCGTGCACCCAGCGCACCGTGCGGTCCAGCCGGTCCGCGCAGGTCAGCACCTCCGGCAGTCCGGCGCGCAGCCCCGGCAGTTCCAGCGCCCGCCGCACGGTGATCCCGCCCTCTGTCTCCACCGGCTCCGGCCTCGTGCTTCCGTATCGGCGCGTGCGCGCTCGTGCTCCGTCCACGAGGGGCGGGAACGCCCCCGGTCAGGAAGTTACCGGCCCCCGGCCCGGCGCGTCACACCGCGGCCACGGCCGGCCTGACGTTGTGGTTCAGATGGAACACGTTGTCCGGGTCGTAGCGTGCCTTGACGCGGGACAGCCGCTCGTAGGCGTGCTCCCCGAAGCCGGCGACGACCCGCTCCTGGCCCTCACGCCCGATGAAGTTCAGATAGACCGCGCCGCTCGCCCACGGCATGACCGCCCCGCGCACCCGGCGTACCCACTCCTTGCTCTGTTCGTCGTCCGCCTCGCTCTCCCAGACGCCGAACGGATGCACCGCCCACGGGGAGGAGCGCCAGGGCAGGGGGTAGTCGGCGGGCCCCCGGGCCACCGCGCCGCCCATCGGGAACAGCACATGCTGCGAACCGGAGGGGACGGGCATCGTGGCAGCACCGGCGCAGAAGGCGGCCGTGGCCTCGTCGGGGAACCCGTCCAGATACTCCGCCGACCAGTAGTTCCGCATGCCGGGCGGGTCGTCGAGCATGCACTGCAGGTCCGCGTAGTCGACCGCGTCGATCACCTCGGCCTCGCGCTCCAGCGCCAGCAGGGGCCCCGCGACCTCGCGCAGCTCCGCCTCCGTACCGGCGTAGGTGACCAGGACCGCGCACACGAGGTGGCCCACCAGGCCCTCGGGCACCCACTCCTCGGGCGGCCCGGTGATGTAGATACAGGCGCCGCCCGCCGCGTCCGGGGCGGACTCCATCACGTCCCGGTACGTACGGACCGCCTCCGGGCCGTTCTCGGGGCGGAGGAGGAGCAGTGCCATGCTCATGGCCGGGAGGTCGTGGAGCCGCAGCGTCAGGGAGGTGACCACACCGAAATTGCCGCCGCCGCCGTGCAGGGCCCAGAAGAGCTCCGGGTTCTCCTGCGCGCTCGCGTGTACGGAACCGCCGTCGGCCGTGACCACCTCCGCGGCCAGCAGATTGTCACAGGCCAGCCCGAAGGCGCGCTCCAGCCACCCCGAACCGCCGCCCAGCGTGAAGCCGCCGACGCCGGTGGTGGAGACCCGCCCGCCCGTGGTCGCCAGGGCGTACGGCTGGGTCGCCCGGTCCAGGTCGCTCATGGTGGCTCCGCCGCCCACGCGGGCCGAGCGGGCCTCCCGGTCGACCTCCACCGCGCGCATCCGGCGCAGGTCGATCACCAGACCGCCCTCGCTCAGGGCCATGCCCGCCACACTGTGACCGCCCCCGCGCACGGCGACCTCCAGGCCCTCCTCGCGTGCGAAGCGGAGAGCCCGCGCGACATCCGCCTCGGAGGTGCACTGGGCCACCACCGCGGGTCTGCGGTCGATCATGCTGTTGAAGACGGTCCGGGCCTCGTCGTAGCCCGGGTCGCCGGGGACATGGATCCCGCCGGCGAAACCGGAGCGGAGACCGGCCGGAGCGGAGTCCGTCGCAGGGGTGCGAGGCGTCATGACGTGCCCCCCTTCGCAAGGCGTGACAGGGCCCTTCCATCGTAGGTCCGGCCGCGGAAGTCGGCCGTCCCACCGGGCCCCGTCACACCCTCCGGATCAGCCGACGTACGCCCCGCTGGCCGTCAGCCGCAGCGCCGTGTCGATCAGCGGCACATGGCTGAACGCCTGCGGGAAGTTGCCCACCTGGCGCTGGAGCCGGGAGTCCCACTCCTCGGCCAGCAGGCCCAGGTCGTTGCGGAGGGACAGCAGCTTCTCGAAGAGCCGGCGGGCCTCGTCGACCCGGCCGATCATCGCCAGGTCGTCCGCCAGCCAGAACGAGCAGGCCAGGAACGCGCCCTCGTCGCCCTCGAGGCCGTCGACTCCCGCGTCGTCCCCCTCGGTGGGGTAGCGCAGGACGAAGCCGTCCTCCGTGGACAGCTCCCGCTGGATCGCCTCGATCGTGCCGATGACGCGCTTGTCGTCGGGAGGCAGGAAGCCCATCTGCGGAATCAGCAGCAGGGACGCGTCCAGCTCCTGCGAGCCGTACGACTGGGTGAAGGTGTTGCGCTCCTTGTCGTAGCCCCGCTCGCAGACATCGCGGTGGATGTCGTCGCGCAGCTGGAGCCACCGCTCCAGCGGCCCCTCCGCGTCCCCGGACTCGATGAGCTTGATCGTGCGGTCGACGGCGACCCAGGCCATCACCTTGGAGTGCACGAAGTGGCGGCGCGGCCCGCGCACCTCCCAGATGCCCTCGTCCGGCTCGTCCCAGTGCTTCTCCAGGTAGCTGATCAGCTTGAGCTGGAGGCCCATGGCGTAGTCGTTGCGGGTCAGCCCCGTCATGTGCGCCAGGTGCAGCGCCTCGGTGACCTCGCCGTACACATCGAGCTGCAGCTGGTTCGCGGCGCCGTTGCCGACCCTGACCGGGCCTGAGTTCTCGTACCCGGGCAGCCAGTCCAGCTCCGCCTCGCCGAGCTCACGCTCACCCGCGATGCCGTACATGATCTGCAGGTTCTCCGGGTCGCCCGCGACGGCCCGCAGCAGCCACTCGCGCCAGGCGCGGGCCTCCTCGCGGTACCCCGTGCGCAGCAGGGACGAGAGCGTGATCGCCGCGTCCCGCAGCCAGGTGTAGCGGTAGTCCCAGTTCCGGGAGCCGCCGATGTCCTCCGGCAGGGAGGTGGTCGGCGCGGCCACGATGCCGCCGGTGGGGGCGTAGGTGAGCGCCTTCAGCGTGATCAGCGAGCGGACGACGGCTTCCCGGTAGGGGCCGTGGTACGTGCACTGCTCGACCCACTCGCGCCAGAAGTTCTCCGTCGCCTCCAGGGAGGACTCCGGCTCCGGCACGCTCGGCGGCTCGTGGTGCGAGGGCTGCCAGCTGATGGTGAACGCGATCCGGTCGCCGGGGGCCACGGTGAAGTCGGAGTACGTCGTCAGATTCCGGCCGTACGTCTCCGCGTCCGTGTCCAGCCACACCGAGTCGGGCCCCGCGACGGCGACCGTACGGCTGTCGACCTTGTGCACCCAGGGGGTGACCCGTCCGTAGCTGAAACGCATCCGCAGCTCGGAGCGCATCGGCACCCGGCCGCTCACGCCCTCCACGATGCGGATCAGCTGGGGGGCACCGTCACGCGGCGGCATGAAATCGGTCACGCGGACCGTGCCGCGCGGGGTGTCCCACTCCGATTCCAGGATGAGCGAGTCGCCGCGGTACCGGCGGCGGTCCGCCGGCGGCGGCTCCGCCCCCTCGGGGCGGGCGGGTCCCAGCCGCCAGAAGCCGTTCTCCTCGGTACCGAGAAGTCCGGCGAAAATCGCGTGTGAGTCGAAGCGGGGCAGGCACAGCCAGTCCGCTGTGCCGTCCCGGCAGACCAGGGCTGCGGTCTGCATGTCTCCGATGAGTGCGTAATCCTCGATGCGCCCGGCCACGTGCGTCTCCAGTCGAACGGCCATGTCGCCCCGAAGGGCGCTTACTGCTGGTCAAGGGGTCGTTGTAATAGAACCGACGAGCTCTTGCACGGGTGAGCGGGCTGGGGTGGAGCCGCTGGGCCGGCCAACTCGGCAGCGAGTGTCCGAGCAGGATACGACGCACCTGGGGGTTCCGCGCGACTGTCCAGCAGTTGTCCGTCGCCTGTCACGGGCGAATGGGTGGGACCTGAAACGTACGTGGTGATCTTGTGCCCGTGCAGGAGGGGGCATGGCCGGAAGCGGCCTCCCCTCGTCGCTGTTACCCTGGTAGCCCGTGGAGCGGTGGTCGTCCCGACAGTGGACGAGGCCCCCGAACCGCAGCGACGGCGCCTGAAGAGAATCTTCGTACGGCATGCCGGCACGCACCTCATGATCGCGACCACGGGAGCCCCCTTTGGCTATGCAGCCCACATCCACGACGACCAAGCACATCTTCGTCACCGGGGGTGTCGCCTCCTCCCTCGGCAAGGGTCTGACTGCCTCCAGCCTGGGTGCCCTGCTCAAGGCACGTGGCCTTCGGGTCACCATGCAGAAGCTCGACCCCTACCTCAACGTCGACCCCGGCACGATGAACCCCTTCCAGCACGGTGAGGTGTTCGTCACCAACGACGGTGCCGAGACCGACCTGGACATCGGCCACTACGAGCGCTTCCTCGACGTCGACCTCGACGGTTCGGCCAACGTCACGACCGGCCAGGTCTACAACACCGTGATCGCCAAGGAGCGGCGCGGCGAGTACCTCGGCGACACCGTCCAGGTCATCCCGCACATCACCAACGAGATCAAGCACCGCATCCGCCGCATGGCGACCGACGACGTGGACGTCGTCATCACCGAGGTCGGCGGCACGGTCGGCGACATCGAGTCGCTGCCCTTCCTGGAGACGGTCCGCCAGGTCCGCCACGAGGTCGGCCGCGACAACGTCTTCGTCGTGCACATCTCGCTGCTGCCCTACATCGGCCCGTCCGGCGAGCTGAAGACCAAGCCCACCCAGCACTCCGTCGCCGCCCTGCGCAACATCGGTATCCAGCCGGACGCCATCGTGCTCCGCGCCGACCGCGACGTCCCGACCGCCATCAAGCGCAAGATCTCGCTGATGTGCGACGTCGACGAGACCGCCGTGGTGGCCTGCAAGGACGCCCGGTCGATCTACGACATCCCCAAGGTGCTGCACACCGAGGGCCTGGACGCCTACGTCGTCCGCAAGCTCGACCTGCCGTTCCGCGACGTCGACTGGACCACCTGGGACGACCTGCTGGACCGTGTCCACAACCCGGACCACGAGGTCACCGTCGCCCTGGTCGGCAAGTACATCGACCTGCCCGACGCCTACCTCTCGGTCACCGAGGCCATCCGGGCCGGCGGCTTCGCGAACAAGGCCCGCGTCAAGGTCAAGTGGGTCGCCTCCGACGACTGCAAGACCCCGGCCGGCGCCCAGAAGCAGCTCGGTGACGTCGACGCCGTCTGCATCCCCGGCGGCTTCGGCGAGCGCGGTGTGGTCGGCAAGGTCGGCGCCATCCAGTACGCCCGCGAGAACAAGGTGCCGCTGCTCGGCCTCTGCCTCGGCCTCCAGTGCATCGTGATCGAGGCCGCGCGTAACCTCGCCGGGATCACCGACGCCAACTCCACCGAGTTCGACGCGGCCACGGCCCACCCCGTCATCTCGACGATGGAGGAGCAGCTCGCGTACGTCGAGGGCGCGGGCGACCTGGGCGGCACCATGCGGCTCGGCATGTACCCGGCGAAGCTCGCCGAGGGCTCCCTGGTCCGCGAGGCCTACGCCGACGAGCCGTACGTCGAGGAGCGTCACCGCCACCGTTACGAGGTCAACAACGGCTACCGCGCGGAGCTGGAGAAGAAGGCCGGCCTGGTCTTCTCCGGCACCTCCCCGGACAACAAGCTCGTCGAGTACGTCGAGTACCCGCGTGAGACGCACCCCTACCTGGTCGCCACCCAGGCGCACCCGGAGCTGCGCTCCCGCCCCACCCGCCCCCACCCGCTCTTCGCCGGCCTGGTGAAGGCCGCCGTGGAGCGCAAGGTCGCGGCAGCGAAGGCGCCCGGCGCCGACGCGTAAGGCGATACGGTTGACCGGGGTACGGATCCCTCACGGGATGCGTGCCCCGGTTTCTGTTTGTTCGTGGGAGGACGTACATGGGTTTCCAGGACACGCCCGAGGAGTGGCAGGTCACCGCGACGGTGACGCCTTTCACCGGTAACAAGACCAGCGTCCGTACCGACGACGTGGTGATGCCCGACGGGAGCGTCCACAGCCGCGACTACCAGGTCCACCCCGGGTCGGTGGCCGTCCTCGCGCTCGACGCGGACGGCCGGGTGCTCGTCCTGCGGCAGTACCGGCACCCGGTGCGCCACAAGCTGTGGGAGATCCCGGCGGGGCTGCTCGACATCCCCGGTGAGAACCCGCTGCACGCCGCGCAGCGCGAGCTCTACGAGGAGGCGCACGTCAAGGCCGAGGACTGGCGGGTGCTGACCGACGTCTACACCACGCCGGGCGGCTGCGACGAAGCCGTGCGCATCTTCCTCGCCCGGGACCTCTCCGAGGCCGAGGGCGAGCGCTTCGAGGTCTCCGAGGAGGAGGCCGACATGGAGCAGGCGCGGGTGCCTCTCGAGGAGCTCGTACGGGGTGTGCTGGGCGGCGATCTGCACAACAACTGCCTGGTCGTGGGGGTCCTGTCGCTCACCGCGGTGCTCGCGGGCGACGGCGTGGACTCGCTGCGCCCGGCCGAGGCGCCCTGGCCCGCCCGCCCGTTCGAGGCCTGACCCGGTCCGGCCGGTCCGTTTTCCGAGGGGCGGACCGATGCCGGGCCGATCATGGGCCGATCGTACGAAACGCTGATCCGATCGAGGGATGTGTCCGCCGCGCTCGACCGTGATCGCCCGCACCACTGAACTACGCTCGAAAGGCCCCGACCGGACTTCCGGCGGGCAACCGCGTGCAGCGAAGTGGAGCGTGGCCCGTGACCGATCAGGCGGTGGACACCAGCGGACCGGCCGGAGTGGCGGGGACGGCGGGCACCAGAGAGCCGCCGAAAGTGACTCCATCTCAGTTCTTCGGCCGGGAACGCGAGTTGAAAGCCCTTCAGGAGGACATCGAGCGCGCGGGCCTGGACACCCTGGCGGGCCGCAAAGCCGCCCGCGCACGGGTCCTCCTGATCGCCGGCAGGCCCGGATCCGGACGCACCGCACTGGCCGCCGAGCTGGCCCTCCGGCTGGCGGAACCCGGTGACTACCCCGACGGCGTGTTCCGGGTCCCGCTCACCGAACCCGGGGGCGAGCGCGTCCCCACGGAGCGCACCGCACGCGCACTCCTGGGCCTGCTCGCCGTGGCCGCCCCGCCCGGAGCGGACGAGGACGAGCTCTCCCAGATGGTCCGCGAGGCCTTCGCCGTACGGCGCGCCCTGATCCTGCTCGACGACGCCGTCGACGCCGAGCAGGTCGAACCGCTGCTGCCGGACAACCCCGACTGCCTGGTCGTCGCCACCGCGACCGGCCCCCTCACCGGCATCCCCGACGTCCGCCCCTGCACCATCGGCGGGCTGGACGCGGGTTCCGCGGTGCAGCTGCTCGCCCGCGCCATCGGCCAGGTGCGCATCACCGTCGACCCGCGGACCGCCGAGACGCTGGCGGAGGAGTGCGGCGGGCAGCCCGCCGCCCTGACCCTGGTCGCGGGCTGGCTCGCGGCCCGGCCCGGCGCCTCGGTCGCCGATGTCGCCAAGCAGCTGCGCGACCTGCAGGACGGACCCGAACAGCCCGCCGGCGGCCGCCCGCTGGCCCGGGCCTTCCGGCTGGTCCACGAGTCGCTGCCGCCGGCCGCCGCCCGGATACTGCGGCTGCTCGCCCTCGCCCCCGCCGGGCTGGCCGACGCCCACACCGCCTCCGCCCTGGCCGGGTGCTCCGTCTCGGCGGCACAGACGACTCTGGACGACTTCGTCAGGTTCGGGCTGCTCGGGTCGAACGGCGCCGAGCAGCCGCAGTACGAGATGCCCGGCTGTCTCGCCCCGCTGGTCCGCGCCGTGCTGGAGGAGCGGGAGCGGCCCGCCGAGATCCAGCTCGCCCGGGCCAGGATGCTGGAGCGGACCGTGCGCCGGCTCCAGGCCTGCCGTGCGGTGACCGACCCCGAGGACTCCCCGGCTCGCCGCCGGCTCGCCGGACTGCCGCGCTCGCTGCGCTTCCCCGGTCCGGAGAACGCCGCCGAGTGGCTGAGGATCCGCGAGTCGGCGCTGCTCGCCTCCGCCCGTGCCGCGGTGCGCGACGGCGACCTGGACACGCTCGCACGCCGGCTGGTGGCCGCCCTGGTCCGCGCCCTCGCCGTGCACCGGGGTACCGAGGACGCCGCCCCCGTGCTCTACGGGCTGCACGGCCTGGTCCTCGATGTGGCGGAGCGCCGTGACCTGCCCCGGGAGAAGGCGGCCGCCCTGCTCAACCTCGCCGACCTGGACGCCAGCACCGGGCGTACGCGGGAGGCGCTGGCCCGCTACCGGGCGGCGCTGGACGCCGGACGCGCGGCGAACGACCTCTACGCGACCGGCAGGGCGATGGAATCCGCAGGCGGCGCGTACGCCGAGCTCGGGGACTTCAACCGGGCCTCCGACTGGTACGGCCGGGCGCTCGCACAGCGGCTCACACAGGGGGAGCGGGCCGACGCGGCGCGGCTGTACGGCCGGCTCGGAGCGGTCCACACGTACGCCGGCCGGTACGGCGAGGCGCTGCGCGACTGGCGTGCCGCCGCGGCCGGCCACCGCAGGCTCGGGGACCTCCCGGCCCAGGCGCGTGCGCTCAGCGAGGCCGCCAGGGTTCAGGAGTACGCGGGCAGGCCCCAGGAGTCGCTGCACACCTGCAGGGAGGCGGTCGACCTGGCACGCAGGGCGGGCGACGAGCGTCTCCAGGCCGCGCTGGAGCTCAGGCTGGCGGACACCCTGGACCGGCTCGGGGACCCGGCGGCGGCCAGGCTGCACCGGGCGGCGGCCGACAGATTGCTTGGTGACGAGGGCTCCGCCTACGAAATCCGTAGTACTTCGAACAAAACTTAATGCTTTGTAAGGCTGGACAGCGGGAAGTCCTTCATTAATGATGGCTCTGCCGCAGATCTCTGCGGTGTCCCCCTTTATGCTTGGTTCATGCGGGTATGTCCCGCTATGCCCAGCCAGCCTCCGAGTCAAGGACCGTGATCGACGTGAAGGTCGGCATCCCCCGCGAAGTCAAGAACAACGAGTTCCGGGTGGCGATCACCCCTGCCGGAGTGCATGAGCTCGTACGCCACGGCCACCAGGTCCTCGTCGAGCAGCACGCCGGTGAGGGATCCTCCATCCCGGACGAGGAGTACGTCGCCGCCGGCGCGCAGATCCTGCCCACCGCCGACGAGGTCTGGGCCGCCGCCGACCTGCTGCTCAAGGTGAAGGAGCCGGTCGCCGAGGAGTACCACCGCCTCCGCAAGGGCCAGACGCTCTTCACGTACCTGCACCTCGCCGCCTCCCGCGCGTGCACGGACGCCCTGCTGGAGTCGGGCACGACCGCCATCGCGTACGAGACCGTCGAGACCGCGAACCGCGCGCTGCCGCTGCTCGCCCCGATGTCCGAGGTCGCCGGCCGCCTCGCCCCGCAGGTCGGCGCCTACCACCTGATGCGCTCGGTCGGTGGGCGCGGCGTGCTCCCCGGTGGGGTCCCCGGCACCGGGTCGGCCAGGGCCGTCGTCATCGGCGGCGGGGTCTCCGGCTGGAACGCCACGCAGATCGCCGTCGGGCTGGGCTTCCACGTCACGCTGCTCGACAAGGACATCAACAAGCTGCGCGAGGCGGACAAGGTCTTCGGTACGAAGGTGCGGACGGTCGTCTCCAACGCCCTCGAGCTCGAGAAGGCGGTCGTCGAGGCCGACCTCGTCGTGGGCGCGGTGCTGATCCCGGGCGCGAAGGCGCCGAAGCTGGTCACCAACGAGCTCGTCGCGAAGATGAAGCCCGGAAGTGTTCTTGTCGACATTGCGATCGACCAGGGAGGCTGCTTCGAGGACTCGCATCCGACGACGCACGCCGAGCCGACCTTCACGGTCCACAACTCGGTCTTCTACTGCGTCGCGAACATGCCGGGCGCCGTGCCGAACACCTCCACCTACGCACTCACGAACGCCACGCTGCCTTACATCCTGGAGCTCGCGAACCGGGGCTGGGCCGATGCCCTGCGCCGCGACGCCGCACTGGCCAAGGGCCTCAACACCCATGACGGCCAGGTGGTTTACCGCGAGGTGGCCGAGGCGCACGGCCTCGACCACGTCGAACTGAGCGCGCTTCTCGGCTGAGCGGTCAACCCTCCCCGTCAACCTCATGCGTCCGGCCGGACCTTGCCCAGCAAGGTCCGGCCGGACGCATGAGAGGGTCCGGATCAACTCGCCTGAGACGTAAGCCTCTACCCGTTTTGCACCCCCGCGAAAGGTGCGCCCCGGGCGCTCAGCGCTCTTGACAGAGGGGTGTTCGATTGCCGACACACAGGGCCGGGTCCGGCGGATTGTGTTGCTGCGAACCGGTGACACGCCATAGAGTCGCCAATCGTCGGCATGGTGCCACGCTGACCTATCGATAAGTGTCCTGGTCACATCCAAGGAGGTAAGACGACTTGTGAATGAGTCGACAATTACTCCCGGGGGTGGTCAACCAGGGATGCCTGCACGGGGTCTGAGCCCGATCGGGCTCGAAGCTGTCGGCTCCGTCGCAGTCCGCACCTTCGCCACCCACCAGCACATGACGACAGCCCCCCAGATGATGGACGGCCTACACGTGAACGCCATGGCCGGCAACGAAAGTGGCCGAGAGACCTCCCACTTCGCCGACTTCGCCGAGGTGCCCGAGGGGCACTTCTACGACCCCGATGCCGAATACGAGCCCGATCCGGAGTACGCGGCCACCCTCGCGCCCGACGCCGCCCGTCAGCGCCGCGAGCGGATCGGCCCGACCGGCCGGCCGTTGCCGTACTTCCCGATTCCAGGTCCCCTGACGGACCACGGCCCCGCGAAGATCATCGCGATGTGCAACCAGAAGGGCGGCGTCGGCAAGACCACGTCGACCATCAACCTGGGTGCCGCGCTGGCGGAGTACGGCCGCCGTGTCCTTCTCGTCGACTTCGACCCGCAGGGAGCCCTGTCCGTCGGCCTCGGGGTCAACCCGATGGAGCTCGACCTCACCGTCTACAACCTGCTCATGGAGCGGGGCATGGCGGCCGACGACGTGCTGCTGAAGACGGCCGTGCCCAACATGGACCTGCTCCCCAGCAACATCGACCTCTCGGCCGCCGAGGTGCAGCTGGTGAGCGAGGTGGCCCGGGAGTCGACGCTGCAGCGCGCCCTCAAGCCGCTGATGGCCGACTACGACTACATCGTGATCGACTGCCAGCCCTCGCTCGGCCTGCTCACCGTGAACGCCCTGACGGCGGCTCACAAGGTGATAGTCCCGCTCGAGTGCGAGTTCTTCGCGCTGCGCGGTGTGGCGCTGCTCACCGAGACCATCGAGAAGGTCCAGGAGAGGCTCAACCCCGAGCTGGAGCTGGACGGCATCCTGGCCACGATGTACGACTCCCGCACGGTGCACAGCCGTGAGGTGCTCGCGCGTGTCGTCGAGGCCTTCGACGACCACGTCTACCACACCGTCATCGGACGTACGGTGCGCTTCCCGGAGACCACGGTCGCCGGTGAGCCCATCACCACGTACGCGTCGAACTCGGTCGGTGCAGCCGCCTATCGCCAGCTCGCCAGGGAGGTGCTCGCCCGGTGTCACGCCGAGTGAGTCTGCCGGGGGCCGACGAGCTGTTCCGTACCACCGGGGGCATGGGTCTCCAGGGCTCGTCCCCCGCCGAGCGGCGACGCAAGGCGAACGGCGAGGCGCGGGTTCCCGCACCGGCCGGAGGAAGCGATTCGGCACCGTCGGACACCGGCCAGGGCGGCACCCCGGGAAGCGGCGACACGTCCGCCGGGGTGTCCCGGGAGGAGCACTCCGCAGCGGACGCCGACAGCGGCGGCTCCCGCAGCCGCGCCGGCGGGGACGACCGGGGCCAGGCCGCCCCGCCCCGGGCCCGTACGGCGCCCGGTCAGGAGCAGACCGGGACGTCCGCCACCGTCCAGCCGCAGCGCGGACGCGGGGGCGGGCGGGGAGCCAACCGGCGGCCCAGTGGCCGTGAGCGCCACGACGAGAAGATCACCGTCTATGTGTCGGCCGAGGAACTGATGGACCTCGAGCACGCACGCCTCGTGCTGCGCGGCGAACACGGACTGGCCGTGGACCGCGGGCGCATCGTCCGGGAAGCGGTCGCGGTGGTGCTGGCCGACCTGGAGTCGCGCGGCGACGCGAGCATCCTCGTACGGAGGCTGCGGGGCCGCTGACCGGTGCGGCGCCGGTCAGGGCTGTCCCGTAATCCCTGGCGGGCGCACGACGACAGCTACGGCACCTCGCTGCGTCGTCGGATGCGGTGCACCGCATCCGACGCCGCGCGCTGATCCACCACTGATTACGGGGCAGCCCTTAGCCTGCCGGGGGAGGGCCGCCGTACGGACGGTCCCGCCCCGGGGCCCACCGCCCGCCTCCCGCCGCACCCCTGGACCCCAGCACATGCCGACTGCCGACGACACTCCCCGCCCGACGCGCCGTGCCCTCGGCCGTGGACCGGGGACACGGCCCGCGGAGGCGCCTGCGGCTCCGTACGCGGCCCCGGAGGCGCCTTCCGGGCCGGTGGCGGCCGTGGAGGCGCCGACGGCCCCGCCGCCCGCTGACGGGCCCGTGGAGAGCCTTCCGGAGGTGGTTCCGGCGGCGGCCGTGCCCGAGGCGGCCGAAGCCGTGCCCGCGTCGGGCGAAGCCGGGGAGACGGCCGGCGAGGCCGTCGACGACCGGCGGTTCACCGTGCGGCTGGTCAACTTCGAGGGCCCCTTCGATCTGCTCCTCCAGCTGATCTCCAAGCACAAGCTGGATGTGACCGAGGTCGCCCTGTCGAAGGTCACCGACGAGTTCATGGCACACATCCGGGCCATGGGAACGGACTGGGACCTCGACCAGACCACCGAATTCCTCGTCGTCGCCGCGACCCTGCTCGACCTGAAGGCCGCCCGGCTGCTCCCCACCGCCGAGGTGGAGGACGAGGCCGACCTGGCCCTCCTGGAGGCACGGGACCTGCTCTTCGCGCGGCTGCTGCAGTACCGCGCGTACAAGAGGATCGCGGAGATCTTCAGTGACCGGCTGGAGTCCGAGTCCCGCCGCTACCCCCGCACCGTGGGGCTCGAACCCCAGCACGCGGAGCTGCTGCCCGAGGTCGTGATCAGCATCGGCCCGGAGGGGTTCGCGCGGCTCGCGGTGAAGGCGATGCAGCCCAGACCCGAGCCGCAGGTGTACGTCGACCACATCCACGCCCCGCTGGTCAGCGTGCGCGAACAGGCGGAGATCGTGGTCGCGCGGCTGCGCGCGGAGGGCGAGATCAGCTTCCGGGAGCTCACCGAGGACGCGGAGGACACCCTCACGGTCGTCGCCCGCTTCCTGGCGCTCCTGGAGCTCTACCGGGAGAAAGCCGTCGCGCTCGACCAGGAGGAGGCGCTCGGTGACCTCCTGGTGCGCTGGGCCGGGGGCGAGGGGTCGGAACCGGTGGTCACGGACGAGTTCGACCAAGAGGCGCGCGAGCCACAGGAGGACGTACAGGCATGAGCACAGACGACGAGGGGCGCGACGCCCTGGTTGCCGGGCTCGACCTCAAGCCCGCGCTGGAGGCGGTCCTCATGGTCGTCGACGAGCCCGCCACCGAGGAACACCTCGCCAAGGTCCTCCAGCGGCCCCGCCGGGCCGTCGCGGACGCCCTGCGGGAGCTGGCCGACGAGTACACCGTCCAGCGCCGCGGATTCGACCTGCGGCTCGTCGCCGGCGGCTGGCGCTTCTACACCCGTCCGGAGTACGCGCAAGCGGTCGAGGGCTTCGTCCTGGACGGCCAGCACGCCCGGCTGACCCAGGCCGCGCTGGAGACGCTCGCGGTGGTCGCGTACCGTCAGCCGGTCAGCCGGTCGAGGGTCTCGGCGGTACGCGGAGTGAACTGCGACGGCGTCATGCGGACCCTGCTCCAGAGGGGTCTCGTCGGGGAGGCGGGCGCGGAACCCGAAACAGGTGCGATCCTGTACAGGACGACGAACTACTTTCTGGAGCGCATGGGCCTGCGAGGCCTGGACGAGCTCCCGGAGCTCGCGCCCTTCCTCCCGGAGGCGGACGCGATCGAGGCTGAGACGCTAGAGGGTGTGCCGTCGTTCGATCCGGACGCACCGGACACCCCGGAAACTCACGCAGACGACAAGACGGAATTTTGATGCGAAGCAGTGGCAGCAACAACGGCAGCGGCAGCAGGAGCGGCGGCGGCTCCAGGAGCGGCGGCGGCAGGAGCGGTGCCGGAAGGAACACCAGCGGCAGCGGCAGGAACAGCAACCCGAACCCCCGGGTCTCCGGCTCGGGGCGCGACGACAAGCAGGAGCAGCGCCCCCGCCGGCCCCGTCCCGAGGAGCGCCGCTACGACGTGGGCTCCGACAAGCCGGGCGGCGACGGCGGCCCCCGCAAGGGCCGCGGCGCCGCGGCCCGCGGCGGCGCCAAGGGCGGACCGAAGCCCGCGCAGAACGTGAGCAAGGGCGGCCGGCGCCAGGGTGCGCCCGCCCGCCCCCGCGAGCTCGACGCCAAGATCGAGCAGCGCAACCGCGACCGTTACGCGGAGAAGCCCGAGATCAGGACGCCGAAGACGCACCCCGGAGCCGAGCAGGAGGGCGAGCGTCTGCAGAAGATCCTCGCCCGGGCCGGCATGGGCTCGCGCCGGGCGTGCGAGGAGCTGATCGAGCAGGCCCGTGTCGAGGTCAACGGCGAGATCGTCCTCGAGCAGGGCAAGCGCGTCGACCCGCAGAAGGACGAGATCAAGGTCGACGGCCTGACCGTCGCGACCCAGTCGTACCTCTTCTTCGCGCTGAACAAGCCCGCCGGTGTCGTCTCCACGATGGGCGACCCGGACGGCCGCCAGAACCTCGGGGACTACGTGAACAACCGCGAGACGCGGCTGTTCCACGTCGGACGGCTCGACACCGAGACCGAGGGCATCATCCTGCTCACCAACCACGGCGAGCTGGCCCACCGTCTGACGCACCCCAGGTACGGCGTGAAGAAGACCTACCTGGCCGCCATCCAGGGGCCGCTCCCGCGCGACCTCGGCAAGCGGCTCAAGGACGGCATCCAGCTGGAGGACGGCTACGCCCGCGCCGACCACTTCCGGGTCGTCGAGAACACCGGCAAGAACTACCTGGTCGAGGTCACGCTCCACGAGGGCCGCAAGCACATCGTCCGCCGGATGCTGGCCGAGGCAGGCTTCCCGGTCGAGCGCCTCGTGCGCACGTCCTTCGGGCCGATCCCGCTGGGCGACCAGAAGTCAGGCTGGCTGCGCCGCCTGACCAACACCGAAGTCGGCATGCTGATGCGTGAGGTCGGTCTGTAACCCGCGCCCCGCACCGAACGGCCCGCGGCCGGTTCCTCGTTCACTTTTTCGAACGGGAACCGGCCGCGGGTCTTTTGCGACCGGCGTTTCTTCTTTATAGTCAGAGTGACCATAAAAGAGGAGGGCGGCGTGACGCTCGCGGACATACTCGATCCTTTGCAGCAGCCCCTGGTGACGGTCCTGGACACCCCGGTCAGCTGGACCGAGGTGCTGGGCTTCGGCAGTGGCGCGCTGTGCGTCTGGCTCGTGGCCCGCCAGCATCTCGCCAACTGGCCGATCGGCATCGCCAACAACCTGTTCTTCATTGTGCTGTTCGCCCAGTCCGGTCTGTACGCCGACGCCGGCCTGCAGATCGTCTTCATCTCCCTCGCCGCGTACGGCTGGTGGACCTGGACCCACGGGGGTGGACCAGGGACATCCGTCCTGCCGGTGCGGAGCACCACCCGCACCGAGTGGACCTGGCTGTTCGCGGCGGGGGCGGCGGGGACCCTCGGCCTCACCCTGCTGCTGTCCCGGGCCACGGACTCGACCGTGCCGTTCTGGGACGCCCTGACCACCTCCCTGTCGCTCATGGCGACGTACGGGCAGTGCCGCAAGCGGGTCGAGTCCTGGTGGCTGTGGATCGCCGCCGACGTGGTCTACATCCCGCTGTACGCGTACAAGGAGCTCTACCTCACCTCCCTGCTGTACGTCGGATTCCTCACGCTCTGCCTCATCGGGCTGCGCAGCTGGAGCCGGGACCTGGCCTCCGGCCGGCGCGAGGACACGGTGGTGCCCGTATGAAGCGCCACGGGCACGGACTGGTCCTCGGCAAGTTCTATCCGCCGCACGCCGGCCATCACCACCTCGTCCGCACCGCACGGGACCGTTGCGAGCGGCTCACCGTCCTGGTCTGCGCCGCCTCGGTCGAATCCGTGCCGCTCGCCGACCGGGTCGCCTGGATGCGTGAGGCGCACCCCGACGCCCGGGTGGTGGGAACCGTCGACGACATCCCCGTGGACATCACCGACCCGGCGGTCTGGGACGCCCACATGGAGGTGTTCACCGGCGCGGTTCCCGAACGGGTCGACGCCGTCTTCACCTCCGAGGCGTACGGCGGGGAACTGGCCCGCCGCTTCGGCGCGGAATCCGTCCTCGTCGACCCGGGCCGCACCCTCTTCCCCGTCTCGGGCACCGCGGTCCGCGCCGACCCCGTCAGCTGCTGGGACTACCTGGAGCCGCCCGTGCGGGCCGCGCTCGCGCGCCGGGTCGTCGTCCTCGGCGCCGAGTCCACCGGCACCACCACCCTGGCCCTGGCACTCGCCGATCACTACCGCCGGCGCGGCGGTGCGTGGGCGGGGACGCGGTACGTCGCCGAGTACGGGCGGGAGTTCAGCGAGGCCAAGCTCGCCGCCCTGCGCGAGCGGTGGCCGGACGCCCGGTGGGAGGACGTCTCCTTCACCACGGACGACTTCCCCCTCATCGCCGAGACGCAGAACGCCAGGGAGGACGCCGCCGCGCGTGCGGGTTCACCGGTGCTCATCTGCGACACCGACTCCTTCGCCACCACCGTCTGGCACGAGCGCTACATCGGCGGGCGCAACCCGCTCGTCGAGAAGACCGCCGACCGGGTCACCCACCACCTCTGGCTGCTCACCGGCCACGAGGGTGTCGCGTTCGAGGACGACGGACTGCGCGACGGCGAGGAGCTGCGGCCCTGGATGACGGACCGCTTCCGTGCCGAACTCACCCGTACCGGAAGGCCGTTCATCGAGATCACCGGGGACCGCGGCGAACGCCTCGAAGCGGCGGTCACCGCCGTGGACGAGCTCCTCGCCACGGGCTGGCACTTCACCGCACCCCTGCCGGAGCGGCGATGAGCACCGCACCCGAGGGGTACGACCCCCACGCCTTCTTCCCGTTCGCCGTCACCGTCGACCTCGCCGTCTTCACGGTCCGCGAAGCACGGCTCCATGTACTGCTCGTGGAGCGAGGCGAGGCCCCCTACAAGGGGCGGTGGGCGCTCCCCGGCGGCTTCGTCCTGCCCCGGGAGTCCGCCGAGGAGGCGGCCCGCCGCGAGCTCGCCGAGGAGACCGGCCTCACGAAGAAGTCCGTGTGCGCCTTCCACCTCGAACAGCTGCGCACCTACAGCGATCCGGACCGCGACCCCAGGATGAGGGTCGTCTCCGTCGCGTACGCCGCACTCGTGCCCGACCTCCCCGAACCGCGGGGCGGCGGGGACGCCGCCCACGCCCAGTGGTGGGACGCGGGAATCACCGGGCCGCTCGCCTTCGACCACGACCGCATCCTGGCCGACGCGCACGACCGGATCGGCGCCAGGCTCGAATACTCCTGCCTGGCCACCGCGTTCTGCCCCGCCGAGTTCACTCTCGGGGAGCTCCAAGGGGTCTACGAGACCGTCTGGGGCGTCGAGCTCGACCGGCCCAACTTCCGGCGCAAGGTCCTCACCACGCCCGGCTTCGTCCAGGCCGTGGACGGACCGCCGCGCCGCACCGGCGGACGGGGAAAACCGGCCGCTCTCTACCGGGCGGGTGCCGCTACCGCCCTGCACCCTCCACTGCTGCGCCCGGAAGGACGCCCTGAAGGACGGACATCATGATCCCGACACGGATTCTCACCAAGCAGGCGGCCACAGGCACGCTGACCGGGCTCGCGCTCGGCGACGCCCTGGGCTTCCCCACCGAGTTCAACGACGTCCCCGCGATCCTCGCGAAGTGCGGGCCCTGGCGCGAGATGCGGCTCCCGGAGCCCGCGTTCGTCACGGACGACACCCAGATGACCCTCGCCCTGGGACGCGGCATCCGGACCGCCATGGACCAGGGGCTGCTCACCCCGGAGCGGATGGTCGGCCCGGTCCGGCAGGAGTTCGTGCGCTGGAACCGCTCACCCGACAACAACCGCGCTCCAGGCCGCACCTGCCTGGAGGCGTGTGCGCTGCTGGAGGGCGACCGGATCTGGCAGGAGGCCAGCCGGACCGGCTCCAAGGGCTGCGGCGCCAACATGCGCGTCGCGCCCGTCGGCCTCGTGCCCGGCCTCAGCGACGAACAGCGTGCCGGTGCGGCCCAGCTCCAGGCCGCCCTCACGCACGGCCACCCCACCGCCCTCGCGGCCTCCGACCTGACGGCCCGCGCGGTGTACCTCCTCGCCCAGGGGGCCGAACCGCTCGGCCTGGTGGGCCAGCTGCGCTCCTACGCGTACGAGAACCGGGGCCGCTACCTGAACCGGTGGCTCGGTGACCTGTGGCGGTACACGCATGACGCCTCGCCCGAGGCGTTCATCAGCCGGGGCTGGGACGAGTGCCTGGCCGTGCTGGGACACGTCCAGGACGCCCTGCGCCGGCCGTCGCCGGAGACCGACCCGTGCGAGCGGACCGGAGACGGCTGGATCGCCGAGGAGGCACTCGCCACCGCCCTGCACTGCTTCCTGCTCTTCCCCGAGGACCCGTTGACCGCCCTGCGCCGGGCCGCCTGCACCCGGGGCGACTCCGACTCCATCGCCTGTCTCACGGGCGCGTTCGCCGGAGCGCACCTGGGGGCGGGAGCCTGGCCCAAGGAGTGGTCGGAACGCATCGAGTACCGCAGCGACCTGCTGTCGCTGGCCGCGCTCTGGGACGCTTGACCGATGCACGGCGACACGACGCTCCTGCGACGGGCCGGGCTGCCGGTCACCGACCTGGCCCCGGTACTCGGACAGGAGCCCTGCCCGCTCCTGTTCGCCACGGTCTCGGGTGCCCCTCTGTACGGCTTTCCCTCGCGGGACTCGGACGTGGACCTGCGGGGGGTCCACGTCCTGCCCGCGGAGGATCTCGTAGGGCTCCGGACGCCCCGCTGGTGGTGCACACCACGGCGCTCCACGCCGAACTGGTGGAGCTGGCACCGGCGGTGGTGACCCGCAACCATGCCCACCAAACCGGGGCTTCGCCGGTACGCAGTGGCGGCTGTACGAGAGGACCGGAGAGCTGAAGCCGCTTCTCTACACGTTCCGCGCACTGCTCACCGGCATCCATCTGATGCGCACCGGCACCCTGGTGGCGCATCTGCCGGCCCTGCTGGGCGAGGTGAGCGCGCCGGCCTACCTGCCCGCGCTGATCGAGGCGAAGGCGGAGGCCGAGCACGGGGCGGCGCACCTGGCCGACGGCCCCGCCGTCGTACAGGACGTCGAGGCCCTGCACGCGGTGCTCGACGAGGCGCAGACCGCGTCACGGCTCGCCGAGGCGCCCTCGGGCTTCGACGCCCTGCACGATCTCGTCGTCCGCGTGCGGCTGGGGGAGACCGTTTCGTCGTGACGCCCCGGCGGCCGCCCTCTCACCCGCGTTCGCGCAGGTGGGAGCGGCGGCCGTCCCGGTCGAAGATGCCGAGGACCTCGGCCGGGCCGCCGACGGCGCCCAGCGCGTGCGGGAGCATCGTGGTGAACTCCGCCGCCTGCCCCTGCTCCACCCGTAGCCGCCGTTCCCCCAGCAGCAGCAAGGCCGTGCCGGACAGCACCGTGAACCACTCCCGGCCGGGGTGCGCCTTGAGCGCCGAGGGGCCTTCGGCGGGCGGGCCGGTCAGCCGAATCCGGGCCACGGTGACGCCGGGCTGGCCGCGCAGCGCCCACTGGGTCAGGCCTCGCGCCAGATCGAGGGTGGGGTTCGTGACCACGTCGTCGGCGTCCGTCTCGACGAGCTGGTCGAGCGAGGTGCCCAGCGCCCGGGCGATCACGGTGAGCTGGTCGAGCGCGATCCTTCGGTGGCCGGTCTCGATCCGGCTGAGCGTGGAAGGGCTGAGGTGGCAGCGGGCGGCGAGGTCGTCGAGCGACCAGCTGTGCGCGGCACGCAGGGCCCGGATCCGTTTGCGTACGAGGCCGTCCAGACCACTTCCTTCTTGCGTCATGGGCAAGAGAGTATGCGCTGCGCGCAAATCTTCGTAGGCTCGGTCGCATGACATCCTCCGCTTCTCACACGCACCACCATGGCCCCGGCCACCACCACGAGCACGGCCATGGACAGGCGGACACCGGCCAGGACGACGCTCTCGCCGTCGTGCTCGATCTCGACGCCGAGATCTTCGCCCCCTACCTCACCGCGGTGACCAGCCGGGTCGCCGAGCTGGCCGGGGACGGCGTCAGGCACGTCGTCGACCTCGGGTCGGGCACCGGGACCGGCACGTTCGCCCTGCTGGAACGCTTCCCCCACGCCCGTGTGACCGCAGTCGACAGCTCTGCCGCCATGCTCGCCCGGCTCGTCGAGGCGGCCGGGGCGAAGGGCCTGGGCGACCGGGTGCGCACCCTGGAGACGGACGCGGGTGCCGGGCTCGCCGGCATCACGGACGCCGACCTCGTCTGGGCCTCGGCCTCCCTGCACCACGTGGACGACCCGGCAGCCGCCCTCGACGGGGTCCGTGCCGCGCTGCGCCCCGGCGGACTGGTGGCCGTCGCCGAGCTGGACGGGATGCCGCGTTTCCTCCCGGACGACGCCGTGGCCGGCCGCCCCGGCCTGGAGGCGAGGTGCCGCGACGTGCTGGAGGGCCTCCACGCCGAGCAGATGCCGCACCTGGGCGCCGACTGGGGAGCCATGCTGGCCGAGGCCGGCCTCCTCGTCGAGGACGAGCGCACGGAGCGGCTGGAGCTGCGCGCCCCGCTGCCCGCCGGCGTCGGCCGGTACGCCCACGTCGTGCTCGACCGCATCCGTGGCGCCCTCGACGGCCGGGCCGACCCCGCGGACCTCGCCGCGCTCGGCACCCTGGTCGACGGAGGCCCGGCGGACGTGCGCCACCGGGACGACCTCGTCGTCCGCTCGACACGCCGGCTCTGGGTCGCCCGCCGCCCGGCGGACACCGCCCGAGGGCCGGCTGAGGGCTAGCCCTCCGCCGACGCCCGCCGGGTCCGGATCAGGAAGGCCTCCACGCGTTCCCGGTCGGGCTCCGGCGGCAGCGGGGAGCGGGCGGCCGCCTCGTCGTTCTCCTCGGCCAGGCGCCTCATGCGGCGCTCCACCTCGGCCCACGGGACCTCGCCCCGCCTCACCGCCAGCAGATCCTCGCGCGCCTCCCCGACCTCGATCCGCAGCTCGCCCGTCCGCAGCAGGTCCCGGCAGGAGGCCAGCAGCCGCAGCAGATGCATGGCGTGCTTCCAGCGCGGAGCGCCGTGCGCACGGACATCGGCCTCCAGCTTCCGCCGCTGGCCCAGCGCGTAGCGCACGAACGTTCCGTGGGCCTGCCGGGACAGGAAGGCCCCGCGCAGGCCGAGGAGTTCGCGGCCCGTGGCGTCGACCCGCTCCACGAGCGGGGAGTGCAGACACTCCAGCACATTGGGGTTCGCCCGCAGCGCCAGCTCGCAGAAGCGCTCCAGCTCCCAGGAGAACTGCTCGTCGGCCGGGCCCTCGACGTGGCTGGGGGGCTTCCTGAAGCCCCAGAACAGCGGGGTGGGTGCCAGGAAGACCCCGCGGCGGTCCGTGTCGCTGCCGTCGGTGGCCAGCCCGAAGGCGCGGGAGCCCATCACACAGGAGTAGACGGTGTGCTCCCGGACGAGCCGCGCGCCGTCGGCGGGATCGGGCGCCGCGTCGGGCGACGTTCCTGCGGGAGTGCTGACGGGGTGCACCGTGACTTCTCCATGGGGACGGGCCCTCGCCGCTGCGACGGACGGGGCCGCGAGGGCCTGGCGGCATGACGGCATGACGGCCGATCCTACGTCCGGCGTCGGCGCTGCCCCGGGCCGAGCGCTCGAACGCCGCGCCCCCTACGCGAGCCGGATTCTGTCGCCCTCGACGGTGATCCGCTCGGCGGGCAGCGGACGCGTCGCCGGGCCCCGCTCGACGGCTCCGTCCGTGATGCTGAACCGGCTGCCGTGGCAGGCGCAGTCGATGGTTCCGTCGGCGACCGAGGAGACGATGCAGCCCGCGTGCGTGCACACCGCGGAGAAGGCCTTGAACCGGCCGGCCGCCGGCTGGGTCACCACGATCCTGCGGTCCTCGAAGATCGTGCCGCCGCCGGCCGGGATGTCCGCGGTCCTGGCCAGCTCGGCATCCCCGGAGGCCGGTGGGGAGCTCTCCTCACCCCCGCCACCGCCGGACGAACCGCAGCCCGTCACCAGTGCGGCTGCTCCCGCCGTCAGGACCGTCCTTCGCCGTGCGTTCATGGCTCTCCTCGGGGTCGACCGGTGTGTGTCCGGTGACGGCATCGTGACCCCGCCCGGCGCCCGGGCCCCACGACCCGCCGGTACGTGCGCCCGACCGGGTGCCCCGGGAGGGCCGGACACACCTCCGCGTCTCACGGACAGAGCACCGTGACCGGCGGCGCCGCCGCACCTCTAGGCTGAAAGGGCACGCAGCACGAGGCGACGAGGGGTACGACGTGGCGGTACGAGCAGTCCGTGGAGCCGTCCAGCTGGACCGGGACGAAGCCGGTCACATGGACGAGCGGGTGAGTGAACTCCTCACCGCGGTCCTGGAACGCAATCAGCTCGTCGCCGACGACCTGATCAGCGTCTGGTTCACCGCCACCCCCGATCTGCACAGCGATTTCCCGGCCGCCGCGGCCCGAGGCCTCGGTATCGTCGACGTACCGCTGATCTGCGCCCAGGAGCTCGACATCACCGGGGCCATGCCCCGCGTGGTGCGCATCATGGCCCATGTGGAGACGTATCTCTCCAAGTCCGAGATCAGCCACGTCTACCTCGGCGCCACCGGCGCCCTCCGCAAGGACATCGCCCAGTGAGAACCGCCCTCGTCATCGGAACCGGACTGGTCGGCACCTCCGCCGCCCTCGCCCTCGCGGGGCGCGGCGTCCAGGTGCACCTCGTCGACCGCGACCCGTCCTCCGCACGGACCGCCGCCGCGCTCGGCGCCGGCACGGACGAGGCGCCGGAGGGCCCCGTCGACCTGGCGATCATCGCCGTGCCGCCCGCCCACACCGCGTCCGTGCTGGCCACGGCCATGCGGGACGGGATCGCGCGCGCCTACCTCGACGTCGCCAGCGTCAAGGGCGGCCCGCGCCGTGAGCTGGAGGCGCTCGGCGTGGACCTCACGCCGTACATCGGCACGCACCCCATGGCCGGCAAGGAGCGCTCCGGGCCTCTCGCGGCGACCGCCGACCTCTTCGAAGGACGCCCCTGGGTCCTCACACCGACCCGGGAGACGGACACCGAGGTCCTCAACCTCGCCCTGGAACTGGTCGCGCTCTGCCGGGCCGTCCCGGTCGTCATGGACGCCGACGCCCACGACCGCGCGGTCGCCCTGGTCTCCCACACCCCGCAGCTGATCTCGTCGATGGTCGCCGCCCGGCTGGAGGAGGCCGACGAGACCGCCGTACGCCTGTGCGGCCAGGGGATCAGGGACGTCACCCGCATCGCGGCCTCCGACCCCCGGATGTGGGTGGAGATCCTCTCCGCCAACCCCGGCCCGGTCGCCGACGTGCTGGCGGGCGTCGCCACCGACCTGGACGAGACGGTACGGGCGCTGCGCGGTCTGCAGTCCGCCGACGAGGACGAGCGCCGCACCGGCACCGAGGGCATCGAGGACGTCCTGCGGCGCGGCAACGCGGGCCGGGTCAGGGTCCCCGGCAAGCACGGGGCGGCCCCGGCCTCGTACGAGATCGTCGCCGTGCTCATCAGCGACCGGCCGGGCGAGCTGGCATCGATCTTCGCCGACGCGGGGCGGGCCGGCGTCAACATCGAGGACGTCCGTATCGAGCACGCCACCGGCCAGCAGGCCGGACTGGTCCAGCTGATGGTCGAGCCGAGCGCCGCACCCGCGCTGAGCGCGGCCCTCAGCGAACGGGGCTGGTCGATCCGCCCGTAAGGGCCTTCGTCACGGAAGGCCGGGCGGGCCCGGGAGCGGGCCCCGGAGACAGGGGTGCAAAGGCGCTTCGCGCACTCGGTAACCTTGGGGGAGGCCGTCCCGTGGCCCCGCTCCGCCCGCCCCCGTGTACCAGGAAGGTGTCCACCACCGTGGAAACCGTAAGCGCCGCCGCCCGGACCGCCCCGGCCGCAGTGATCGTCGCCATCGACGGCCCCTCCGGCACCGGCAAGTCGAGCACCTCCAAGGCCGTCGCCGCCCAGCTCGGCCTGAGCTACCTGGACACCGGCGCGCAGTACCGGGCGATCACGTGGTGGATGCTGAACAACGGCATCGACGTGCAGAACCCGGCCGAGATCGCCACGGCCGCCGCCAAGCCGGTCATCGTCTCCGGCACGGACCCGTCCGCCCCGACGATCACCGTCGACGGCGAGGACGCCTCGGGCCCCATCCGCACCCAGGAGGTCACCTCCAAGGTCAGCGCCGTCAGCGCCGTGCCCGAGGTACGCGCCCTGATCACCGAGCTGCAGCGCTCGATCGCCAAGGAGGCCGAGCGCGGCATCGTCGTCGAGGGCCGTGACATCGGCACCACCGTGCTGCCCGACGCCGACATCAAGATCTTCCTGACCGCCTCCCCGGAGGCGCGCGCCGCGCGCCGCAGCGGTGAGGTCAAGGGGTCCGACCTGGCCGCCACCCGGGAGGCGCTGATCAAGCGGGACGCCGCCGACTCCGGCCGCAAGACCTCGCCGCTGGCCAAGGCCGGTGACGCCGTCGAGGTGGACACCACCGACCTGACCCTCGGGCAGGTCATCGAGTGCGTCGTCACCCTCGTCGGGGAGAAGCAGGCCGCGAAGTGACCGAAGCCATCACCGCGCCGACGCTGCGCGGAGCGGCCGTCGGGCGAGGGATCGGCATCGGGCTCATGTACGGGCTGTTCAGGCCCCGTGTCCTCGGAGCATGGCGCGTCCCCACCACGGGACCCGTCATACTCGCGGTGAACCACGCGCACAATCTCGACGGACCGATGCTGATGGGCACCGCGCCCCGGCCCGTCCACTTCCTGATCAAGAAGGAGGCGTTCGTCGGCCCCCTCGACCCGTTCCTCCGCGGAATCGGGCAGCTGAAGGTGGACCGTACGACCGTCGACCGCAACGCCATCACGCAGGCGCTCGGCGTGCTGGACGACGGCGGGGTCCTGGGGATCTTCCCCGAGGGCACCAGGGGCGAGGGCGACTTCGCCTCCCTGCGAGCGGGGCTCGCGTACTTCGCGGTGCGCGGCGGGGCGCCGATCGTCCCCGTCGCGGTCCTGGGAAGCACGGAGCGCCGCGGACGGTTGATATCAGCACTGCCTCCGCTGCGCAGCAGGGTCGACGTCGTCTTCGGCGACGCCTTCCAGGCAGGTGACGGCAGCGGCCGGCGTACGAGGAAGGCGCTGGACGAGGCGACTCTCCGGATCCAGGGAGAGCTGACCGCGCACCTGGAGAACGCCAGGCGCCTCACCGGGCGCTCGGTCAAGACGTGAGTAGTGGGCCGCGCGATCGCGGCCCATCGATGATGATGCAAAGAGGAACGGACTTCATGAACGACCAGATTCACTCCGGCGGCTCGGACCACGAGCACGGAGCACTTGGCGATGCCGAGTACGCGGAGTTCATGGAGCTCGCCGCGCAGGAGGGGTTCGACCCCGAGGAGGTCGAGGGCGCGATCGGTGCGGCCGGTCACGGACCGCTTCCCGTGCTCGCCGTCGTCGGCCGCCCGAATGTCGGCAAGTCGACCCTGGTGAACCGGATCATCGGCCGCCGCGAGGCCGTCGTCCAGGACAAGCCCGGCGTGACCCGTGACCGCGTCAGCTACGAGGCCGAGTGGGCCGGGCGCCGCTTCAAGGTCGTCGACACCGGTGGCTGGGAGCAGGACGTCCTCGGTCTCGACGCCTCCGTCGCCGCCCAGGCCGAGTACGCGATCTCGACGGCCGACGCGGTCGTCTTCGTCGTCGACGCGACGGTCGGCGCGACCGACACCGACGAGGCCGTCGTCAGGCTGCTGCGCAAGGCCAAGAAGCCCGTCGTCCTCTGCGCCAACAAGGTCGACGGACAGAGCGGCGAGGCCGACGCCACCGCGCTCTGGTCGCTCGGCCTCGGCGAGCCGCACCCGGTCTCCTCCCTGCACGGCCGCGGCACCGGAGACATGCTGGACGCCGTCCTGGAAGCGCTGCCCGAGGCCCCGGCCCAGACCTTCGGCACCGCGCTCGGCGGCCCCCGCCGCATCGCGCTCATCGGCCGCCCGAACGTCGGCAAGTCCTCGCTGCTGAACAAGGTCGCCAACGAGGACCGCGTCGTCGTCAACGAGCTCGCCGGCACCACCCGCGACCCGGTCGACGAGCTGATCGAGCTCGGCGGCATCACCTGGAAGTTCATCGACACGGCCGGCATCCGCCGCAAGGTCCACCTCCAGGAGGGCGCGGACTACTACGCCTCGCTGCGTACCGCGGCCGCCGTGGAGAAGGCCGAGGTCGCCGTCATCCTGATCGACTCGAGCGAGTCCATCAGCGTCCAGGACCAGCGGATCGTCACCATGGCCGTGGAAGCGGGCCGTGCGATCGTGATCGCCTTCAACAAGTGGGACACCCTCGACGAGGAGCGCCGCTACTACCTGGAGCGCGAGATCGAGACGGAGCTCGCGCAGGTCGCCTGGGCCCCGCGCGTCAACGTCTCGGCCGTCACCGGCCGGCACATGGAGAAGCTGGTCCCGGCGATCGAGACCGCGATCGAGGGCTGGGAGACCCGGATTCCCACCGGCAGGCTCAACGCCTTCCTCGGTGAGATCGTCGCTTCCCACCCGCACCCGGTACGCGGCGGCAAGCAGCCCCGCATCCTCTTCGGCACCCAGGCGGGCACGAAGCCGCCGCGGTTCGTCCTCTTCTCGTCCGGCTTCCTGGAGCACGGTTACCGCCGCTTCGTCGAGCGCCGCCTGCGCGAGGAATTCGGCTTCGCGGGCACGCCGCTGCACATCTCGGTGCGGGTGCGCGAGAAGCGCGGCCGCAAGAAGTGAGCTGAGGATCATGACGAAGCCCCCTGGGCCCCACGTGGGGCCCAGGGGGCTTCGCCATATCCGTCAGGCGTCCGTCGACCCGGGCGGCAGCGCCGCGGGCCGGGCACGCCCGGCATGCCGTCCCACCCGCTGCCAGGAACCGGGGTTGCCCCCGCCGCCCGCGCTGTGGCTGCCCTGGGCGTTCGCCGCCGTACGGCCGCTCAGCGGTGCACGGCTGCCGAACGTCCCGATGCCGAACGTTCTGAAGCCGAGATTCTCCTCACCGGTGCGATCCCCGGGAAGCGCCCGGAACGATCGCCTGTACTCGGAGTACAGCGCGTCGTAGATCGGGGTGGGGGACTTACCGCCCGAGGGGTCCTGCGACGGGCGCATGGCCGGAATCGGGGTCTGCTGCTGGCGAGGAGGGTCGTATGAGTGCACGTAGGTGCCAACGACCTCACCGTCCGTCGGATGCGGGCCTGACGGAGAAAACGCTGTTCGGCGGGCAGGGGAGGGCAGCAGGGACACGGTCAGGTCCCGGCGAGCGGCATCGTCGCGGCGACCAGGAGACCGTTGACCGCGGCCTTGTCCAGCGCGTCACGGAGCAGGTCCTCGCGCGGCTGCTGGCCGATGGAACCGGCCGGAGCGGCGAACACCAGGACGCTCTGCGCCTTGTTGGCGGCCGTCCGCCAGCCCTCGGTGACCTGGAGCGGCTGGTGCGCCTGCCACCAGGCGACCGGGCTGCCGCCGCCGGCGCCGGGCTGCAGCACCGCGTGCAGCTGACCCATGGCGAGGAGGACGGACCAGCCGGCGAGGACACCGGGCAGCCGGTTGAGGTGGGGCGTGGGCTGGAAGCCCTGCTCCAGCAGGAGCTGGAGGAACTGGTCGCCGCCGCTGCCGTCCGTACCGGGCCGGGCGATCGGCCCGGTCGGTTCGACGACCAGGGCCGGGCGGAGGTCGTCCTCGATCAGGACGAGACCGCTGGTGATGCCGAGGACGGCCTGTTCGGGCATGAGGCCCTCCGGATTCTGTGGCTCGCTGCCGGTGATGGACCGCACGGCGCCCTGGAGCTGGTCCTCCGCGACCTGGACGACCTGCGAGGGGATGCAGGTCGCGTGGGCGAAGGCGAGCACGGCGGTCTCGTCGCCCACGAACAGCACCGTGCTGGTGCGCTCCTGGTCGGAGTCGCCGGGGGTGCGGCATGAGGTGCAGTCGTAACTGCCTGGGGCACTGTCGCCGACGAGCAGCCGGTCGGCTTCGGCATCGCCGATCTCGGCGCGTACGTCCTCGCTGACGTCGAGCATGCGCGGCACGGGTGGCTCCTCGAACTCGGTGCGTGGGCCGGGCGGTTCCCGGCTCATGGAAGACAACGGAAGACCCGGGGCAGGGGTCACGCGCGAATCGGGAGATTAAGAGACCGGTCAAGCGCCGGCGCCGGCAGGCCGATGAACCGGAAGACCGCGCGGACGAACCGGAGCCCAACCTTCCGTGTAAAGGCCCCATGATGCGCGCGCCTTCGTTCGAAACGTCACGGCTTTGTGCCACTCCTGTGCGAATGCTGTGGCGGAATCTGACGCCACGTAGGGTCCGATGCAGACCAGTCGAACAGGGGAAACGACTACGTAATGCACATTTCATTTCTGCTCCACAACGCGTACGGCATCGGGGGAACGATCCGTACCACCTTCACGCTCGCCAGGACCCTGGCGGAACAGCACGACGTCGAGATCGTCTCCGTCTTCCGGCACCGCGACGACCCGAAGCTCGGGGCACCCGAGGGTGTGCGGATGAGCCACCTCGTCGACCTGCGCAAGTCGAGTCCGGGGTACGACGGGGAGGCCGAGGAGCACGCCAGGCCCGCGTCGGTCTTCCCGCGTGGCGACACCAGGCACGGGCAGTACAGCCGGCTCACCGACAGCCGCATCGCGGCTCATCTGGGAGCCCTGGAGGCCGATGTCGTCGTCGGCACGCGCCCCGGCCTCAACGTCCACATCAGCCGGCAGGCACGGCGCGGCCCGGTGCGGGTCGGCCAGGAACACCTCACCCTCGAGAGCCACGGCTACCGCCTCCGCCGGGAGATAAGTCACCGGTACCAGCAGCTCGACGCGGTGACCACCGTCACCGAGGCCGACGCCCGGGACTACCGCACCGGTCTGCGGCTGCCCGGCGTACGGATCGAGGCCATCCCGAACAGCGTGCCCGAGCCCGCCGGCCCGCCCGCGGACTGCGACGCCAAGTCGATCGTGGCGGCGGGCCGGCTGCACCGGGTCAAGCGCTACGACGTACTGATCCGGGCCTTCGCCGAGATCGCGGCGGTGCGCCCGGAGTGGCGGCTGCGGATCTACGGCGCGGGGGACGCGTCCGGCAACGAGCAGAAACCCCTGCGCGGGCTCGTCGACGAGCTCGGACTCCGGGAGCGGGTCTTCCTCATGGGTTCGGCCGACCCCATGGAGAGGGAGTGGCCCAGGAGCTCCATCGCCGCGGTCACCTCCGAGCGGGAGTCGTTCGGCATGACCATCGTGGAGGCGATGCGGTGCGGAGTGCCCGTCGTGGCGACGGACTGCCCCCACGGGCCGGCCGAGATCATCGACGACGGCACGGACGGGCGGCTGGTTCCGCTGGGGGACACCCACGCGTTCGCCAAGGCCCTGCTCGGCCTGATCGACGACGACGCCCTGCGGCGCCGCATGGGCCGCGCCGCACGGGCCTCCGCGGCGCGGTTCGACCCGGCACCGATCGCCGAGCGGCACGAGAGGCTCTTCGCCGAGCTGGCCGCCCAGGGCGGCGGAACGCGGTCGCAGGGCGTCCTGCGCGGCGCGTACCACCGGTCCAGGGGCGGCGTGCTGGACGGGGCGTACGCGCTGCGTTACAAGGCCGCGGCGGTGATCCGCAGGGGAGCCTGACGGGGCACCCGGACGGCGGGACCGGGAAAGGTAAGGAATGCATAAGGGGGAGTGAATTCGAGGTGGCGTGCCCGTATATTCTTCTTTCCGGGGTCTCCGAAAAGAGGATCGCGCACGGTACCCTCTCCCCCTTGAATTCCCACCCGGCGGCTCTCGCGGGTGCATTTCCTGGGTGCCTCGTAATTCAGCCCGAGTGGAGCCGGGCTGCCGTTCGGGTGAAGTCGTCCCGGGTAAACGCGCGTGGGGATCCTGTGACACAAGCGTGACCGCCGAGGTACACGGAGATGCGTCGGGACCCGTGACCACCACCGCTTCCGCCACGGCGCGGGGCGGCCTACGGTGAGAGGTATGGCATCTGTACCGACCCCTCCCGCCCAGCCGGACGACACCCCCGAGACATACGTCGGCCTCGACGCGGAGGCCGCCGAACGGCAGGCCAGAGCCCGTGGCTGGAGCACGGTCCGGGCTCTCGCGCCGGGCACCGTCATCACCATGGAGTTCCGTGGCGGACGCATCAACTTCGAGGTGGACGCCTCGACCGTGACCCGCTGCTGGGTCGGCTGAACCCGGACCCGACGAGCGAAGGCCCCGACCTGAGTCGGGGCCTTCGCCGTGCGTGGGCGCGGTGACGCGTACGTCCCCGCAGGTCAGGGAGGGTCAGGGAGCGACTGGCCCGCCGGCGACCGGGCGGGACGGGCCCGCGCCGCTCCTCGCCGAGCGGTCCGCGTGGGGCGGGCGGCGCGAACCGGCCGAGGCCGGCGGCGTCCGTTCCGGACGCACAGGGTGTGCCGGATGTGCCCGGGCCCTGGCGGCGGCTCCCGGGTGGCCCGCGCCCGCGGTGCCCGGTGCCCCGGGCGCCGCAGCCCTGCTCGCGGCCCCCTGCGCCCCTTCGGCGGTCGCCCCGCCGCCCAGCGCCTGCGGCAGTAGAACAGGCTCCGGTGTCACGGGAGACGGCGGCACGGGCGTCCGGAGCCGCCTGCGGCGGTTCCGCCACTGCTCGCGCACCGAGAGGATCAGGACCTCGGCACGCGTGATCAGCGGCTCGAACCACGGCAGGGCGAGCAGGATCAGCAGGCCGGCGGCCCAGCCCAGCAGGACGTCGCTGAGCCAGTGGGTGCCGATGTAGACCGTGGTGAGCCCCACGCCCAGCGAGACGAAGGCCGACAGGGCCGAGAGGTAGCGCCTGGCTCGCGGCGTGGTGGCCAGGTAGGCAAGGATTCCCCAGGTCACGACGGCGTTGGCGGTGTGGCCCGAAGGAAATATATCGCCGCCGGCGAAGAGCTCCGCCGAGCCGATCTGGGTGGCGTAGTGCGGGCCGAGCCGCCCCAGGCCGAGCTTGACCGCGCCCACCGACAGATTGAGCAGCAGCAGGGACGCCCCCAGCGTGAGCAGCGGGCGCAGCGTGTGCTGGCGCCAGGAGCGCCAGCCGAGCCAGGCGGAGACCATCACGGCCGTGGGGCCACGCTGGCCGAGCACGACGTAGTAGTCGAGGAAGGCGTGGAGCTCCGGCCACTGCTGGTAGGGCCGGAACAGCATGACCTTCCAGTCGAGGGCCACCAGCCAGGACGAGACCAGCACGGCAACGACGATGGCGAGATAGAACGCCAAAGTCCCGCCGAAGAGAGCGATGCGGTGACGGCTCATCCGCGGGGTCTCTATCTTCGGCGGTTCCGGCTCCCGGTCCAGACGGGCAAAGATGTCGGTACGCACGCAATGGACGTTACAGCGAGTGAGTGTGTGATCCGGCCGATCCCGCGTCTTTGTGATGACGATGTGATGTGGACTTTGTCTCAGGCAGGTATCCATTCCCGGTGCGCCGCGGAATGGGTTTCGACCCGCCGTCCATTAGTTCCACGCGCTATTCGTAGAAATGTTTGGGTGTCGATGGAATGGCGCAGCGTGACCGCGCCGGGGCGCCGCCGTGCCATTCGGAGGGGCCGTCGTCCGACGCACCGACGCGACGCCGGGGGACCGGCGTCGCGGGCCGGGAGCCCCCCTGGCGTGGGAGGCGGAGTGGCGTACGCCACACCCGGTGGCCGGCGAACGTATGAGCTGCACCACGCGTGACCACCTGGAACTCGCGTACGCTGACGGCTCACTCGCCCGTCGATGCCGGGCCCGGGGGGACGCCGTGAGCCGGCCCCAGCAGGTCTGCCGAGCGCGAGGACTCATTGTGGGAGGTACGTACATGACTGGGACGTCCACGGCTGTGAGCAGGCTGCGCGCAGCAGCCGACGGTGCCAACCGCTGGGTCGTCCTGGTCGTCCTCTGTCTCAGTCTCCTGCTCGTCGCGCTCGACGCGACCGTGCTGCACGTCGCCGTCCCCGCCGTCACCGAGGACCTGCGGCCCAGCGCCGTCGGCCTGCTGTGGATCGTGGACGCCTACCCGCTGGTCTGCGCCTCGCTGCTGATCCTCTTCGGCACGCTCGGCGACCGCATCGGCAGACGGCGTGTCCTCCTCTTCGGTTACGCGCTCTTCGGCGTCGCCTCCGCGCTCGCCGCGACGGCCGGCTCGCCCGGTGTGCTGATCGCCGCGCGCGCCCTGCTCGGCGTGGGCGGCGCGATGATCATGCCGGCCACGCTCTCGATACTCCGCCAGGTCTTTCCCGACCGCCGCGAGCGGGCCCTGGCCATCGGTGTGTGGACCGCGGTCGCCGCCGCCGGAGCCGCGACCGGGCCGGTCATCGGCGGCTTCCTCGTCGAGCACTACTGGTGGGGCTCCGTCTTCCTGATCAACATTCCGCTCATGATGGTGATCCTCCCGGTCGGCCGCTGGCTGCTGCCCGAGTCCCGCGGCGTGGACGACGGACCGTGGGACGTGCTGGGCGCGCTGATGGCGGCGGCCGGGGTGCTCGGAGTGGTCCTCGGGATCAAGCGGATCGGCGGCGGCGAAGGGCTGCTGAACCCCGCCACCCTGGTCCCGCTGTTCGCCGGAGCCGCACTGGTCGTCCTCTTCGTACGCAGGCAGAAGCGGCGTACGCATCCGCTGATCGACATCGCGATGTTCTCCCGGCCCGCCTTCACCACCGCGGTCGGATGCATCGTGCTCGCCATGCTGGCCCTGGTCGGCCTGGAGCTGATCGCGGTCCAGTACCTCCAGCTGGTGCTGGACCTGAGTCCGCTGCAGACCGGTCTGCGGCTGCTGCCGCTGACCTTCGCCGCGATGGCTGCCGGTGCCACGGGTTCGTACACCCTGAGCCGCGTCGGTCCCCGCCGTATGGTCGGCTGGGGCTTCGTGCTCACCGCGGCCTCGGTGCTCCTGCTGACCCTGATGGGCCAGCACGACCGGCCCGTGCTGCTGACCGCCGGCTTCGTGCTGCTGGGCTTCGGGCTGCAGTCCACGCTGTTCGGGGCGTACGAGTCGATGCTGAGCGAGGTCCCCGCCGAGCGGGCGGGCGGTGCGGCCGCGATCGGCGAGACCTCCTACCAGCTGGGTGCGGGCATGGGCATCGCCCTGCTCGGCAGCGTCATGAACGCGGCCTACGCGCCCGGGCTCTCCCGGCTCCACGAGGAGGGTGTGCCGGCCGCCGCGGGATCGGCGGCCTCGCACTCGCTGGGTGAGGCCTACCAGGTGGCCGGCCGGCTGGGCGGCCCCATGGGCGACCTGCTGCGGAACACGGCCCGGCACGCCTTCGTCGACGGCCTCCACATCACCCTGCTGGTCAGCGCGGGACTCCTGCTGCTCGGTGCGCTGGCGGCGCTGCGTCTCCCGCGCGTCATGGACTGTCCGCCGGTGAAGCGCGCGTGCCGTGAACGGGAGGCCGCCCTCCCGGAGCAGGCCGTGGGGCCCGGAACGGCCGGGTCCGCACCACGCGGCGAGCACCGTCCGCTCGCGGCGTCCGACGCCGCGGCGCGCCGGGTCCCCCTTCCCTCCCGGCGTGAACCCGCCGAGGCCACGGGCTCTGGACGATCAGCACGCTGAGCCGTAACGTCGGCACGGCGCCGTAACTACCACTGCTAGTTTTAGTACCGTGGCGCGTTTCTGTACCGTGCGAGCCGCCGGAGGCACTCATGTCCACCACCGAGTCCGCGAAGCCGTCCGCGTCGTCGAAGGCCGCGCCGTTCGATCCGGGTGACCCGCTCGGCATCGACGACCTCCTCGACCCCGAGGACCTCGCGATCCGCGACACCGTGCGCACCTGGGCCGCCGACCGGGTCCTCCCGCACATCGCCGAGTGGTACGAGAACGGCGAGCTCCCCGGCATCCGCGAGCTGGCCCGCGAGCTGGGCTCGCTCGGCGCGCTGGGCATGTCCCTGCAGGGGTACGGCTGCGCCGGGGCGAGCGCCGTCCAGTACGGCCTGGCCTGTCTGGAGCTGGAGGCCGCCGACTCCGGCATCCGCTCCCTGGTCTCCGTCCAGGGCTCGCTCGCCATGTACGCGATCCACCGCTTCGGCTCCGAGGAACAGAAGCAGCGGTGGCTGCCCGGCATGGCGGCCGGCGAGACGATCGGGTGCTTCGGCCTCACCGAGCCGGACCACGGCTCCGACCCCGCGGGGATGCGGACGTACGCGGAGCGGGACGGCGAGGACTGGATCCTCACCGGCCGCAAGATGTGGATCACCAACGGGTCGGTCGCCGGGGTCGCCGTCGTATGGGCGCAGACCGATCAGGCGGCCGGCGGCTCGGGGATCCGCGGCTTCGTCGTGCCGACGGACAGCCCCGGCTTCTCCGCCCCCGAGATCAGGCACAAGTGGTCGCTGCGCGCCTCCGTCACCAGCGAGCTGGTGCTGGACGGCGTGCGGCTGCCCGCCGACGCGGTCCTGCCCGGGGCCACCGGGCTGCGCGGCCCGCTCAGCTGCCTCAGCCACGCCCGCTACGGAATCGTCTGGGGAGCCATGGGCGCCGCGCGCGCCAGTTTCGAGGCGGCGCTCGACTACGCGAAATCCCGTGAGCAGTTCGGCAGGCCCATCGGCGGATTCCAGCTCACCCAGGCCAAGCTCGCGGACATGGCCCTGGAGCTCCACAAGGGCATCCTGCTCGCCCACCACCTGGGCCGCCGGATGGACGCCGGCCGGATCCGACCCGAGCAGGTCAGCTTCGGGAAGCTCAACAACGTGCGGGAGGCGATCGAGATCTGCCGTACCTCGCGCACGATTCTCGGCGCCAACGGGATCTCGCTCGAATACCCCGTGATGCGGCACGCGACGAACCTGGAGTCGGTGCTCACCTATGAGGGCACCGTGGAGATGCACCAGCTGGTGCTGGGCAAGGCGCTCACCGGCCTGGACGCTTTCCGGTAGGGCTCTACGGCGAGCGCCCTGCTCAGCTCTGGTTGAAGAAGCCGTCGGCGGGCCGGCCGGCGGCTTCGCCGTTGACCACCTGGGTGTGGGCGGGGGACAGCAGGAAGACCCGGGTCGCCACGCGGTCGATCGAACCGTGCAGGCCGAAGATCAGTCCCGCGGCGAAGTCCACGACGCGCTTGGCGTCGCCGGGGTCCATCGCGGTGAGGTTGACGATCACCGGCACACCGTCCCGGAAGAGCTCGCCGATGGCGCGCGCGTCCCGGAAGCTGTCCGGGGTGACGGTGGCGATCCGGCGGCCCTTGTCCTCGGCCTTCTCGGAGGCGACTCGCACGCGCGGGTCGGTCACCCATGGCTGATTCGTGCCGGTCTCAGCATCCTCGGAGTACTCGTCGTCGTAGTACCGCTCGTCGTTGTCCTCCACGAGGCCCAGCCAGGCGCTCGCCTTGCGCACCGATCCCATGGACGCCTCCTCTCACCGCGGTTCGTTGGTTCCGTATCTCTTTCCTATCCCTATGGTCGTCCATGATGCGGATACAGCGCCAAGGGGATAGTCGCCGCGCAGGCGATTCGTGACGCTACTGGTGCAGAACATGTGGCGATTCGTCAGGGTTCGTACCGCATAGGGGGGCTTGCGGAAGGAAAATATGATGCACCCGTCCGTACGGGTGAGATGGGGGGCGTACGGGTGAACGGACGGCTCGATACGATGCACCCCGCGCAGGCGCATGAGCGCGGCTCGTCAAGTGAACGGCTCCCGGGGGATCGTCGTGTTCGGAATCGTGAGGCCATGTACCCATCGGCTGTCCGAGGGGCTCAAGACCGAGTGGATGGCTCATCTCTGCGGGCTCTGTCTCGCTCTTCGCGCGGACCACGGGCAGTTCGCCCGGGTCGTCACGAACTATGACGGCCTGATCGTCTCGGTCCTGACGGAGGCTCAGTCCGAGCGCTCCGCCGGACAGCGGCGCACCGCGGGCCCCTGCCCCCTGCGCTCCATGCGGACGGCTCCGGTCGCCCGCGGCGAGGGGGCCAGGCTCGCCGCCGCCGTGTCGCTCGTGCTGGCGTCCGCGAAGGTGCGCGACCATGTGGCCGACCGCGACGGGCTGTTGAAGCGGCGCCCGGTGGCCGCCGCCGCACGCCGGGTCGCGGCGGGCTGGGACAGGGCCGGTGCGCGCACCGGGGCCGAGCTCGGATTCGACACCGCGGTCCTGGTCGACGCGGTCGACCGGCAGACCGGCATCGAGTCCCTCGCCGGCCCCGGCACCCCGCTGCTGACCGTCACCGAGCCCACCGAGACGGCGACGGCCGCGGCCTTCGCGCACACCGCCGTACTCGCGGGCAAGCCGCAGAACGCGGAGCCGCTCGCCGAGGCGGGGCGGCTCTTCGGACGGCTCGCCCACCTGCTGGATGCCGTCGAGGACCGCGAAGCTGACGCCGCGTCGGGTGCCTGGAACCCGCTCACCGCGACCGGCACACCGCTCACCGAGGCCCGCCGCCTCTGCGACGACGCGCTCCACGGGGTGCGCCTGGCGATGCGGGACGCGGAATTCACCCACGGCACGCTGGCGCACGTGCTCCTGGTGCACGAGTTGCGGCGCTCCGTTGACCGGGCCTTCGGGCCCGGGGCGTGCTCGCACCGGACCGGCGGGCAGCCTTCGGACGCCTACGGCCCGCCGCCCGGCAACCCGTACGCACCGACCCCGGGGGGTCCGTCCGGTCCTCCTGGTCCGCCGCTCCCGCCCGAGCCGCCCCGCAACCGGCGCGGCCTCATAGCCGGCTGTCTGGTCTGGGCGGGGCTCGCCTGCACCTGTCAGATGTGCTGCGCCGGCAGCTTCAACGACCCGTGGAGCGGTCAGGAGCGCGAAGGGCTCTGCCACAAGGCCGACTGCTGCGACTGGTGCGAGGGCTGCGGGGAGGGCTGCAACTGCTGCGGCAACTGCTGCAGCTGCTGTGAGGGCTGCGACTGCGGGTGCGACTGCTGACGGAAAGTCAGCCGTTCGCACCCGGCGGCCTCACCTGATCTCGGGCGGCGAGATCCGCGACGTCCGGATCGCCGATCCGGTGGTGCCCCACTTCTTCAGGATGCGGTCGTAGGTCCCGTCGGCCTCGAGGCCGTTGACCGCGGCCTGGAAGGCCGGTGCCAGCGGGGTGCCCTTCTTGAAGGCGAAGCCGACGTCGAGCCGTTTGAACTCGTTGAGGAAGCGCAGCCCGTCCAGCTGGGTCACGCCGTAGCGCAGCCCGTTGATCGTGTTCATCACGACATCGCTGCGGCCCTGCTGGAGCGAGATCCAGACCGCGGACGGATCGGAGTAGGTCTTGACCTCGTACGGCTTCTTTCCCGCGTCGGCGCACAGGTGCTTGTTCTCCTCCAGGGTCGCCTCGAAGGTCGTGCCCGCGCCGGTGCCGACGGTCAGGCCGCAGAGCTGCGTGAGGTCGGTGACCTTCTTCAGATCGCTGTCGTCACGGACGGCGAAGCCCTGCCCGTCGTTGATGTAGGTGACGAAGTCGATCGTCCTCCTGCGCTCGTCCGTCACCCCGAAGTTGCCCGTGCCCAGGTCGTACTTGCCACTGCCCAGGGCCGGCAGGATCGCCTCGAAGGACGCGACCTCCCGCTTCAGCTTCAGCCCCAGCGCCTTGGCCGCCGCGTCCGCGAAGTCGATGTCGGCCCCGGCGAGCGTCTTTCCGTCCTCCAGGTAGAAGGCGCCGGGAGGGGCTCCCGTGGCGGTCGCGATGGAGAGCGTGCCCGCGGCGCGCACCTTCCCGGGCAGCAGCTTCGCCGCGTCCTCGTTCTTCTTCACCGACGAGACCACGTCGGTCGTCGGGATCCTGCCCTTGGCCGCGGATCCCGCGCCGGCCGGAGAGGCGGCGGGGCCGCCCGACCCGCAGGCGCTGAGCGCGAGTGCGGCCACGGTGATCAGTGCGAAGGCAGCGGTCTGCCTGGTTCTGGGCATGACGGAGTCTCTCCGGATTCGTCGACCCCGCTCCGGGGCCAGGGCAGCACGGAGCGTCGGGGCGGGAGATCAGCTGTACGAGGGGAGGGTCGAGCCACGTCGTGTACGCGAAGGAACGCAGGGGGATCCGCTCCAGCGCCGGCAAGGGCGCGAGCGGGAGAAAAGGAGACGCAGGGGGGTCAGCTCAACAGGAACAGGACCACACGCGACCGAAGTCGATGTGGGAGCGGGTGACCAGCCACTGCTGCGAATACATGGCCCAAGTGGAACAGGCATCCGGAGGCGCGTCAACTGAACCGATACGTACGGCTCACACTGTGGACAAGCTTGACAACGGCACCGGGTGGCGCTTTTCTCGGAAGCGGACCGGCGCTGAGGGGCCCGGTCCACGTTGTGTTTCGCGCTGAAGGCACGCCCCGTGTTCGATCTCTGCATCCACGGAGCCTTCGCATGTCCGCGCAGACAGAAATCCCTACCCCGTCACTTCCCGTCCCGCCGGACGAGCGCGCCGGGGAGGACACCCCTCGCATCGTCCCCGTACGCCGAACCGGCCGGTGGGCGGCGGCCGTTGCCGTCATGCTCCTCCTCGGGGGAGTCCTGGTCTCGGTCGTCCGCAACGACGCCTTCCAGTGGGACGTCGTGGGCGCGTACCTCACGACCGGCTCCGTGCTGCGCGGCCTCGGTCTCACCCTGTGGCTCACCGGCCTCGTCATGGTGCTCGGCTTCGCCCTCGGCACGCTGCTCGCCGTGTTCAGGCTCTCCGGCAACCCCGTCCTCCAGGCGGTGAGCTGGGGCTACATCTGGCTGTTCAGGTCGACACCGATCCTCGTCCAGCTGCTCTTCTGGTTCAACATCGGCGCCCTCTACCCGCAGATCCTCGGCGTCGACACGGTCAACCTGCTCAGCCCCATCGCCGTAGCCGTCATCGGCCTCACACTCCACGAGGCCGCGTACGCCGCCGAGGTGGTGCGTGGCGGCATCCTGTCCGTCGAGCGCGGACAGCTGGAGGCGGCCCAGTCGCTCGGTCTCGGGCCCGGGCGCCGGTTCCGGCGGATCGTGCTGCCGCAGGCCATGCGCTCCATCGTGCCGCCCGCCGGGAACATGCTGATCGGGACGTTGAAGGGCACCTCGATCGTCAGCATCATCGCCGTGCAGGACCTGCTCTACTCCGTGCAGCTCGTCTATCACCGCACCTACGAGGTCATCCCGCTGCTGCTGGTCGCCACCCTCTGGTACGCGGTGATCACCTCGCTGCTCTCCGTCGGCCAGTACTACGTCGAACGCCACTACGCACGCGGCACGGCGGGTGCCCGGTGAGCGACACCCCGACGCTCGTCGTCATAGGCGGCGGACCGCGTGGCACCGGCGTCATCGAACGCATAGCCGCCAACGCCGCCGAGCTGTACGGCGACCGGCCCCTGGACATCCACCTCGTCGACCCCTACCCGCCGGGCGGCGGCCGGATCTGGCGGCAGGACCAGTCCCCGCTGCTCTGGATGAACTCCATGGCGGAGGACGTCACCATGTTCACCGACGACACCGTCCAGCTGGACGGCCCGGTGTGCCCCGGCCCCGCCCTGCACACCTGGGCCGCGGACGTCCGCGAGGGGCGGACCGTGATCTCCGCCGACCCCGGGGTCCTGGAGGAGATCCGCGGTCTCGGCGGCCAGGGCTTCCCCAGCCGGCGGCTGCAGAGCGCCTATCTGCGCTGGGTGTACGGACAGGCCGTCGCCGCGCTCCCGCCCGGAGTACGGCTCCACGAACACAACGGCCGCGCCCTGCGCGTCTCCGGCTCCCGCGACGGCCGGCAGCGCGTCCGGATCGAGGGGCGCGCCGAGGCGCTCGTCGCCGACCTGGTCGTCCTCACCGTCGGCCACCTCGACGCCGAACCGGACGCGGAACAGCAGGAGCTGGCCGCCTTCGCCGCACGTCACGGGCTGGTCCACCTGCCGCCCGACTTCACCGCCGACACCGACCTGTCCGCCGTACCGGCGGGCGAGGCCGTCCTCGTACGCGGCTTCGGCCTCGCCTTCATCGACCTGATGGTGCTGCTGACCGAGGGGCGCGGCGGACGGTACGAGGACGGGGTCTACGTCCCCTCCGGCAGGGAGCCGGTCCTGTACGTCGGGTCACGGCGGGGCGTCCCGTACCACTCCAAGATCGGCTACACCTGGGACGGCGAACGGCCGCCCCTGCCCCGCCACTTCGGCGGCGCCCAGGTGGAGGAGGTCCTGAGCAGGCCCGGCCCCGTGGACTACCGGCGTGATCTGTGGCCGCTGATCACCAAGGAGCTGGGCCACGCCCACTACCACCGGCTGTTCACGGCCCATCCCGAGCGCACCACCGTGGACCTGGGCGACTTCGAGGAGAAGTACGCCGTCGCCGAGCCCGGCAGCGCCGAGCTCGCCGCGCTCGTCGCCTCGGCCGTCCCCGACCCGGCCGACCGGCTCGACCTCGACGCCCTCGACCACCCGCTCGACGGGGTGCGCCATGCCACGTACGACTCACTGCAGGACGGGCTGCGCGCCTACATCGCCGCCGATCTCGAACGCCGCCACGACCCCGCGCACAGCTCCGACCTCGCGGTGTTCCTCGGACTGCTCTCCGTATACGGGCAGTTGGTCGGCGCCGGTGACATCGGCGAGCGGTGGCACGGCTTCTTCAGCTACCTCGCCTCCGGACCTCCCGGGCCCCGGCTGCGCCAGCTCCTCGCCCTCTCGGAGGCCGGGGTCGTCCGCTTCCTCGGCGCCGGCATGACCGTCGAGTCCGACGAGGAACGGGGCGTCTTCCGCGCCCGCAGCGCCACCGTGCCCGGCGCGTACACGGAGGCCCGCGCCCTGGTCGAGGCCCGGCTGCCCGACCCCTCGCTGCGCAGGACCCGCAGCCCGCTGCTGAGCGCGCTGTACGAGGACGGGGCGGCCGGCACCGACACGGGGCTGCTCTCCGTGGACCCCGCCGACAACCGCGTCCTGGAGCTCGACGGCAGCCCGCACCCGCGCCGCTTCGCCCTCGGCCCCTACACCACCGCGCGTGGCGGCGGCGCCTTCACCCGGCCGCGCACCGGCGGCCCGGCCTTCCGGCAGAACGACGCCACCGCCCGCACGGCCCTCGCGTTCCTGCGCGACCTCTCCTGTCGGGACCGCCTCACCGCGTGAGCACGGCACCCCTGTTTCGCATCCTGTCGCAGAAGGAACCCGCACCATGTCGCTGACCAGCGATCCACCCGTCCGTCCACCGGCCGGAACCGCCACCGACGAGGAGCCCGCAGTCCAGGAGTACGCGGCCCTGAAGGTCGTCCCCGTACGCCACCCGTGGCGCTGGGTGGCCGTCGCGGCCACGGCCGTGCTGCTCGCCCAGTTCCTGAACGGCCTGGTCACCAACCCCGGCTGGGAATGGGACGTCTTCGCCCGCTTCGTGACCACCGAGACCATCCTCCGCGCCGTGTGGATCACCCTGCAGCTGACCTTCTACGGCACGGTGATCGGTTTCGCGCTCGGCATCGTCCTCGCCTTCATGCGGCTGTCCGCCAGCCCGTTCCTCAGAGCGGTGTCGTACGCGTACATCTGGGCGTTCCGCTCGATCCCGCTCATCGTCCAGCTGCTGTTCTGGTTCAACCTGGCGTACCTCTACAAGGAGCTCGAATTCGGCATCCCGTTCGGGCCCGGATTCGTCACCTTCGACACGATGAACCTCGTCGGCGCGATGAGCGCCGCCGTCCTCGGGCTCGCCCTGCACCAGGCGGCGTACGCGGCGGAGATCGTCCGCGGCGGCGTACTCGCGGTGGACAGCGGGCAGTTGGAAGCGGCCGCCGCGCTGGGGATCCCACGGCTGCGCCAGCTGCGGCGCATCGTGCTGCCGCAGGCGATGCGCTCCATCCTGCCGAACGCCGCCAACGAGATCATCTCCCTCTTCAAGGGCACCTCGATCGTCTCCGTGATGGCGATCGGCGAACTCTTCTACCAGGTCCAGGTCGTGTACGGGCGCAACGGACGGGTGGTGCCCCTGCTCATGGTCGCCACGGTCTGGTACGTCCTCCTGACCACCGCGCTCTCCGTCCTCCAGTACTACGTCGAACGTCACTACGCCAAGGGGGCCGTGCGATGAGCGCACCCACAGAAGAAGTCACCGGACCCGACGCCATGGTCGAGATCCGGTCCGTGCACAAGAGCTTCGGTCCGCTCGAGGTCCTCCGCGGCATCGACCTGTCCGTGCGCGCCGGAGAGGTGACCGTCGTCCTCGGCCCCTCCGGGTCCGGGAAGTCCACCCTGCTGCGCACCATCAACCACCTGGAGAAGGTCGACCAGGGCTGGATCAGCGTCGACGGCACGCTGGTCGGCTACCGCAGGTCCGGCAACAAGCTCTACGAGCTCCGCGAACGCGAGGTCCTGCGCCAGCGCACCAAGATCGGCTTCGTCTTCCAGAACTTCAACCTCTTCCCTCACCTGACCGTCCTCGAGAACGTCATCGAGGCCCCGGTCGCCGCGCTCGGCCGTCCCCGCAAGGACGCCGTCGCCGCGGCCGAGAAGCTCCTGGCACGCGTCGGGCTCGCCGACAAGTCCGGGGCCTACCCCAAGCAGCTCTCCGGCGGCCAGCAGCAGCGCGTCGCGATCGCCCGCGCCCTCGCCCTGGAACCGAGACTGCTGCTCTTCGACGAGCCGACCTCCGCGCTCGACCCCGAACTCGTCGGCGAGGTCCTCGACGTCATCAAGGACCTCGCCCACGGGGGCACCACGATGATCGTCGTCACCCACGAGATCGGCTTCGCCCGCGAGGTCGCCGACACCGTCGTCTTCATGGACGAGGGACGGATCGTCGAACAGGGCACGCCCGCCGACGTACTCGACCGCCCGGTCCAGGAACGCACCCGCGCCTTCCTCTCCAAGGTCCTCTGAGCCATGTCCCCGCAATCAAGGAGCAGTCACGTGTCCGTCCGCCGCACCCTCGCCGCCGCCCTCGCCACGCTCACCGCCGCCGGGCTGCTCACCGCCTGCGGCAGCAGCGACGCGACCGAGGACGTGATCCGCCCGAAGGGGCAGAAGGACACGGGCATCAACATCGGCCCCGACCAGGACCGGATCAGAGGCAGGAAGGTGGACTCCATCGCGGCCGAGGTGCCGGCCGCCGTCCGCGAGCGCGGCACGCTCCGGCTCGGCGCGAGCGCCGACGCCTCGCCACCGCTCGGCTTCTACGCGACCGACGACAAGACCCGGATCGGCAGCGAGATCGACCTCGCGACCCTGATCGCCGACACGCTGGGCCTGGAGCCGGAGTTCGAGGAGGTCTCCTGGGAGAACCTCTTCGTCGGTCTCGACAGCTCCAAGTTCGACGGGGTCCTCTCCAACGTCACCGTGACCGAGGAGCGCAAGGAGAAGTACGACTTCGCGACCTACCGGCTCGACAACATTGCCTTCGAGGCCAGGAAGGGCTCCGGCTGGAAGGTGGACGGCCCCTCGGACGTGGCGGGGAAGACCATCTCCGTCGCCTCCGGCACCAACCAGGAGAAGATCCTCGTCGACTGGAGCGAGGAGAACGTCAAGGCGGGCCGGAAGCCGGTGGACATCAAGTACTTCCAGAAGGACACCGACTACTACCTCGCCCTCCAGTCGGGCCGCATCGACGCCTACCTCGGCCCGAGCCCCTCCGCCAACTACCACGTGGCCTCGGCCGGGCAGTCCGAGATCATCGGCACGCTCTCGGGAGGCGGTGACGGCATCCAGGGGAAGATCGCCGCCACCACGAAGAAGGGCAGTGGCCTGGCCGAGGCGTACGGCGCCGCGATCGACCACATCATCCAGGACGGTTCGTACGCGAAGGTGCTGAAGCGCTGGGGTCTGTCGAACGAGGCCGTCGAGAAGTCGGAGATCAACCCGCCCGGCCTCCCCAAGACCGAGAACTGACCCGAGAGGTTCCCCATGTCCGCCACCAGGCCACTCCACCTCGCCGCCGAGATCGGCGGCCCCCCGCGCTACGCCGCGGGTTCCTACGTCACACTCGCGCGCCTCGCCGAAGGGGGAGCGCTCGACTACGTCACCCTGAGTGACTCCTTCGGCCGCCCGGGCCCCGACGCGCTCGCCGTTATGGCCCGGGTCGCCCCGGCCACCACGCGGATCGGTCTCGTACCGACCGTCACCACCACCCACACCGAGCCCTTCCACGTCTCGTCCGCCGTCGCCACCCTCGACTGGGTCAGCAAGGGCCGGGCCGGGTGGCAGGCCGACGTGTCGACGACCGAGGCCGAGGCCCGGCTGTTCGGCCGGCGGTCCGCCGCACCCGCCGGCGCCCTGTGGCAGGAGGCGGGGGAGGTCGCCGACGTCGGGGCCCGGCTGTGGGACAGCTGGGAGGACGACGCGGAGATCCGGGACGTCGCCACCGGCCGCTTCATCGACCGCGACAAGCTGCACCACGTCGACTTCGAGGGCAGCACCTTCTCCGTCCGGGGCCCGGCCATCGTGCCCCGGCCGCCGCAGGGCCGGCCCGTCACCGTCATCGACGGCACGAGCGGCCCCGCCCGGGAGACCGCCGCGCGGTACGCCGACGTCGTCCACGTACGGGCGACCTCGCCCGAACAGGCGGCCGCGCTCCGCGACGACCTGCGCCGGAGTGCCGCGGCCCACGGCCGGGACCCCGACGCCCTGCGGATCCTGGTCGCCCTCACCGTCGATCTCGGGGACGCCGAGAAGGCACCCGAACCCGGTCTGGAGAGCGGTCCGCAGCTCGCCGGGCGGGGGACCTATTTCCGGGGCGGCCCGGTCGACCTCGCCGAACTCATCATCCGGTGGCACCGGGGCGGAGCCGTGGACGGCTTCCACCTCACCCCCATCACACCGGAGCGCGACCTGGAGAGGATCGTCAACGGGACGGTGGCCCTGCTCCAGCACCGCAGCCTGTTCCGCACCTTCCACCCGGGCGGCACACTCCGCGAGCACCTCGGCCTCGGCCGGCCGGCCAACCGTCACACGCTCGCGAGGACCTCAGGGGGCCGTTCATGAAGCAGATGCATCTCGCCGCCCACTTCCCGGGCGTCAACAGCACCACCGTGTGGACCGATCCGCGCTCCCGGAGCCAGATCGACTTCTCCTCGTTCGAGCACCTGGCGAGGACCGCGGAGCGCGGGAAGTTCGACTTCTTCTTCCTCGCGGAAGGGCTGCGGCTGCGCGAGCACAACGGCCGCATCCACGACCTGGACGTGGTCGGCCGCCCCGAGTCCCTCACCGTCCTGAACGCCCTGGCCGCCGTCACCGAACGCCTGGGGCTCGCCGCCACGGTCAACGCCACCTTCAACGAGCCGTACGAACTCGCCCGGCGCCTCGCCACGCTCGACCACCTCAGTGACGGGCGTGCCGCGTGGAACGTGGTGACCTCGTCCGACGCCTTCACCGGCGAGAACTTCCGCCGGGGCGGCTATCTCGACCGGGCCGACCGGTACACCCGCGCCGCCGAATTCGTCTCCACGGCACGTGAGCTGTGGGACTCCTGGACGCCGGACGGCACCTCGCGCCCGTTCGCGCACTCCGGGCAGCACTTCGACATCTCCGGGGAGTTCACCGTCCCGCGCTCCCCGCAGGGGCACCCGGTCGTCATCCAGGCCGGGGACTCCGACGAGGGCCGGGAGTTCGCCGCCTCCGCCGCCGACGTCATCTTCACCCGGCACGGCACCCTGGAGGCCGGCCGGCGGTTCTACGCCGACGTCAAGGCGCGCCTCGCGAAATACGGCAGGCAGCCCGGTGACCTGAAGATCATGCCCGGGGTCACCGTCGTCCTGGGCGACACCGACGCGGAGGCCCAGCAGACCGCCGCCGAGATCCGCCACCAGCAGGTGTCGCCGCAGAACGCGATCCTCGCCCTCGAACAGATCTGGGGCCGCGACCTCTCCTCGTACGACCCCGACGGGCCCCTCCCCGACATCGACCCGGACCCCGGGTCGGACCTGGTCCAGGGCAGGGTCCGGGTCGCGGACCCGCTGGCCGCGGCCGCGCGATGGCGGGAGCTCTCCGAGGCGAAGGGGCTGTCCATCCGCCAGACGGCCATCGAGGCCACGGCCCGGCAGTCCTTCATCGGTTCCCCCTCGACGGTCGCCGCCGACCTGGAGAAGTTCGTCGCCACCGGCGCGGCCGACGGCTTCATCCTCGTACCGCATCTCACCCCGGGCGGCCTCGACGGCTTCGTCGACCAGGTCGTCCCGCTCCTCCAGGAGCGCGGGGCCTTCCGCACCGAATACACCGGCTCCACGCTGAGGTCGCACCTCGGCCTGGCCCGGCCCGTATGGAAAAGTTGACCGCATGAGCACGGACGCACAGCAGGACAGCGAGGAGTTCCACGCCTGGCAGCGCTGGCACGAGCGGCGCATCGTCGCCGTGGCCGCGCCGCACGGCCCGCTCTCCCTCACCGGCACCCACTGGCTCGCCGACCACCCGGAGGGTCGAATTCCGGCCGTGCCCGGTCAGTGGCGCGAGGAGGGCGGCGAGGTGGTGCTCACCGCCACCCCCGAGGACGGGCTGACCGTCGACACGAAGCCGCTGTCCGGCGAGGTCCGCCTCGGCGCCGACCGCGGACCCATCGACACCTCCCGGGTGGCACAGGGCGAGCGCCGCCTGGTCGTGCTGAGCCGCGAAGGCCTTTGGGCCGTACGGGACTTCGACCCCCAGTCCCCGGCCAGGCACGCCTTCCGGACCATCGACGCCACCCCGTACGACCCGAAGTGGTCGCTGGACGGCACCTTCAGGCCGTACGACTCCGACCGGACCGTGCGCGTCGAGAACGCCGACGGGCGCCGGCGGGGGCTGGGGCTCGCGGGCGAGATCGCCTTCACCCTGGACGGCGCCGAGCGCACCCTCCAGGTGGCGGTCGAGCCCGACGGTTCGCTCTGGGCCGTCTTCGCCGACACCACCAGCGGGAACGGCAGCTACCGCTTCCGCTTCCTGAGGCCTCCGGCGCCCGACGCGGAGGGCAGGGTGCACGTCGACTTCAACCGCACCCTGCTGCCGCCGTGCGCCTTCGCCGACCACTTCATCTGCCCCTTCCCGCCGCCGGGCAACACCCTCACGGTGGCGGTCCCCGCGGGGGAGCGGAACCGTATCGACGGCTGAACCGTCCCACCCCGGACGCGAGGCGGAGGCGGCCCCGTCAGCCCGGCCGGCCCCGGTGGCCCCAGGGCTGCCGGGGCCCGCCACGCCGTGCCCGCCCACGTCCGAAAAGGCGCCCTTGCGCGGCCTCCTGACGCCCCTTGATACTCCCGAGCAGCGCCCTTCAGGAGTACGACACATCCGAAATTCGAACGTTTTTCGGAACCCTGTCGTGCCCCATGACCGCGCCTCACGGGTCCGGCCACCCCACATGCGGGCCCCCGATTCCCCTCGGGAGGAATGAAAAGTGAGGATCAAGCGCACCAACCCCCGCAGCGGCAGCACCGCGAGACGCACCCGGATCACGGCCGTCTCCGCAGGCATCGTAGCCGTCGCCGCCCTCGCCGTCCCTGCGGCAAAACGCCGACCAGGCCGGAACATACGGCGCCGACCAGCTGAGAGCGGCCGGAGAGGCCGTGCTCGACGCCGACGTCGCGGGCACCGCCTGGAACGTCGACCCGGCGACCGGACGGGTCGTCGTCACCGTGGACAGCACCGTCTCGCAGACGGAGATCAACCGGATCAAGGAGTCCGCCGGCGCCAACGCGGGCGCCCTGCGCATCGAACGCACCCCCGGCAAGTTCAGCAAGCTGATCTCGGGCGGCGACGCCGTCTACGCCTCCAGCTGGCGCTGTTCCCTCGGCTTCAACGTCCGCAGCGGCAGCACCTACTACTTCCTGACGGCGGGTCACTGCACCGACGGCGCCGGGACGTGGTGGTCCGACTCGGCCCACACCACGGTCCTCGGCACGACCACGGGATCGAGCTTCCCGACCAACGACTACGGCATCGTCCGCTACACCAACACCTCGGTCACCAAGTCCGGCACCGTCGGCAGCCAGGACATCACCAGCGCGGCCGACGCCACGGTCGGCATGTCCGTCACCCGGCGCGGCTCCACCACGGGCACCCACAGCGGCTCCGTCACCGGCCTCAACGCCACGGTCAACTACGGCAGTGGCGACATCGTCTACGGCATGATCCGCACCAATGTGTGCGCCGAACCCGGCGACTCCGGCGGCCCCCTCTACTCGGGCACCCGGGCGATCGGTCTCACCTCCGGCGGCAGCGGCAACTGCAGCTCCGGCGGGACGACCTTCTTCCAGCCGGTCACCGAAGCACTCAGCGCGTACGGCGTCAGCGTGTTCTGACCCGGCCGGGCACCGCCGCACTCCCGTGAGCCCCCGCCGATCCCCGGCGGGGGCTCCCTTTCGGCCCGCGGCTCTTGAGAGGATGTGGGGACGGTCGGTCGCAGGGGTACCACGGGGGGCGGACGCTGTGCGGTCCGGAGGGATGCCTTCCGGGAGCCCTCCGCAGACACCAGGGGGGTTCCAGGTCCGTGAAACGCATCGGAGTGACCGGTCACCGTTCCATCCCCCCGGAGGCCCAGGAGCACGTGCTGGAGGGGCTGAAGGCGGCACTGTGCGGACACGAGGGCTCCCTGGAGGCGCTCTCCAGCCTGGCGGTCGGGGCGGACCAGCTCTTCGCCGACCTCGCACTGGCCCAGGGCGCGGAGCTGACCGTGGTCATCCCCAGCGGGGACTACGAGGAGGGCTTCGCCGACGAGGCTGACCTCGCGCGCTACCGGACGCTCAAGGCACGGGCCGTCCGCGAGATCCGGCTGGACTTCCCGCACTCCACCGACGAGGCCTACTACGCGGCGGGCGCCTGGATCGCCGACCACTGCGACCGGCTGATCGCGGTCTGGGACGGCATGCCCGCACGGGGCCTCGGAGGCACCGGCGACATCGTGACGTACGCCCGCAGCCTGGGCCGGCCGGTCACCGTCATCTGGCGCGACGGTGTGGAGCGCGGCTGAGCCCACGCGCACTCACATCCGGTGCCTGACCAGCCAGTCCGTGTGCTCGGGCGAGACGATCCGCTCGGTCTCGAAGACGGCGGCCGCCCACTGCCGTTCGGTGAGGGTGGTCTCCATCGCGGCCTGCATGTTCTCCAGGTCGTCCTCGACCAGGGAGTGCGCGGTCACCAGAGGATGGTGGCGGCGCATCTCGTTCCAGGCGAGACAGGCGGCGGCAGCGGCGGAGAACGTCCCGGTGAGCGCGAACGACCCGGCGCCGCCGAAGGTCTGCAGCACGGCGAGGACCAGCGCCGGGAGCGTCAGCGCGGCGATGGTGCTGGACCAGACGAGTGCACCGCGCCGCGACACCAGCCTGCGCCTGCGGTACCAGCGCCGCTGCTCGATCAGCCGGTCCCGGATGTACGTCTCCTTGCGTACGGTGAACGCCTTTTCCCGCAACTCCCTCATGGACGCGGTGATGAGACCGCCGCCCGAGTCCGCCATCTCCTCCCTCGGGTCGTCCCATCCCACCTTCCGCAACTCCTGGAGCCCCTCCTCGAGCCGGCTGGCGAACACCGCCTCGGCGTGCTGGACGGAGGAGTCGAAGGGCGAGCCGTGGACCGCGTAGCGCCAGCAGTTGGACTTGATGAACTCCGCTGCGGAGCGGTTGAGTTGCCAGTGCGACTTTGCTTTGCGCCGGGAGCCGAGGTAGGTCGTGATCAGGACACCGAGGTACGCCAACACCGCGATACCATTGAGGAGTTGGATACCGGACCCGATCTCGGCGTGCCAGGGCAGGGCGGCGGGCACGGTGCCCAGGACGAGCAGGACGAGCTGGCCGCGGGTGGTGTTGACCGCCTCGCGCTGGCGTGCGACGGCCACGGCGTCGGTGTGGTGGAAGAGTGCGGGCAGATCAGCGCTCCTGAAGACCATGCTCTGCAGCGGTCCTGGAATCGCCGTCATGATCACCCCTGTATTCGATGTAGTGGTCACCCCGGGCGGTGCCTGAATGGGTTACGGCCCATTTGGAGTAGTCCCGCAAATCACTCGGGTTACGGCTGTACGAGTCGAGTTGCACACCGGGGCCATGAGAGTAAAGTCGTGCCGCCGGACACTGCAATGGTGCAGGTGCCGGTGCTGTTTCCGTGTCCGGAACGAGCCCCTCAAGGACGGCCGTGAAGACCTACGAATCCATCCCGAGCTTCGCTGTCGCGAAGCGTCGTGTGCCGCTTGCGAAGATCGACGCATCCGGCAGTGCAGCAGCTGAGAAGATGGGCCGGGTGCTCGCGACGGCAGGCGGCCGTCCGACACAGATCTCGACATTCAACTCCTCGCTGTAGGAACAGCAGGGCCGCCGCTGCCGTAAAGCTGTAAGAATTCCACCCGTTCGGCCGATCGGCTACTGTGGCCCGTCGTCCGGATTCACGGCGCGGCTGGACTAGAGTGGTGGAATGACAGGCCCCGCGGTCCCGTTCCGCGAAATCGTCCTGAAGGTTCACAGCAGGTGTGACCTAGCCTGCGATCATTGCTATGTCTACGAACATGCTGATCAGAGCTGGAGAACCCGGCCGAAGACTGTTTCTGATCATGTCATCTCCAGAACGGCGCAGCGCCTCGCTGAGCACGCGAAGACACACGCACTGCCCTCCGTGTCAGTGATCCTGCACGGAGGGGAGCCTCTGCTCGCGGGCCCCGCCCGGCTGCGGCGCGTCTGTGAGGAGTTCGGGTCGGCCCTGGCGGGCGTCGCCGATCTGGACCTCAGGATCCACACCAACGGCCTTCAGCTCAGCCCCCGTTATCTGGACCTCTTCGACGAGTTCGACGTCAAGGTGGGTATCTCCCTCGACGGCGACCGTACGGCCAACGACCGGCACCGGCGATTCGCCGACGGACGCAGCAGCCACCCCCTCGTGCTGAAGGCGGTCGAGCTCCTCCGGCAGGATCGCTACCGCCATCTCAACCTCGGGCTCCTGTGCACCGTCGACATCGAGAACGACCCGCACGCGGTGCTGGACGCCCTGGTGGCACTCGATCCGCCGCTCATCGACTTCCTCCTCCCGCACGCCACACGGGACGAGCCGCCGCCCCGCCCGGACGGATCGCCCACGGCCTACGCCGAGTGGCTCCTCGCGGTCTTCGACCGCTGGCAGGAGGAGGGGAGCCCGGTGCCGGTGCGCCTGTTCTCCTCGGTGCTCTCCACGCTGAGCGGCGGCCCCAGTCTCACCGAGTCCCTGGGGCTCGCCCCCACGGACCTGGTGGTCGTCGAGACGGACGGTCAGCTGGAACAGGTCGACTCGCTCAAGAGCGCCTACGAGGGCGCCGCGGCCACCGGGTTCGACGTGTTCTCGCACTCCTTCGACGACGTGGCCGCCCACCCCGGGGTCCGGGCGCGGCAGCTCGGCCTGGCAGGCGTCAGCGAGACGTGCCGCCGGTGCCCCGTCGTACGCTCCTGCGGCGGTGGGCTCTACACCCACCGGTACAGCTCGGCGAACGACTTCGACAACCCGTCGGTCTACTGCGCCGACCTGGAGGCGCTGGTGCGGGGCATCCAGGCGCGCACGAGCGCGTCCGCCGTGTCCCCGGCCCTGGCCGACCGGCGTGAACTGGCCGCCGAGCAGCACGACCTGACCCGCACGCTCCTCGCCGGCCTCCACGAGGCGCTGGACGGCCGTGGCGGAGCCCGGTGGGACGAGGCATGGGGGCTCGCGGGCGTCCTGGAGTCCTCCGGCGAGGGCGCCGCGGGGCTCGACCGCGTCGTGGCGCACCCCTATACGCGTACCTGGCTGCTGGACGTCCTGGAAGGGCTGCACGCCGAACGGCCCGAAGCCGTCGGCCAGGCGCTGCGACTGTCGTCGTACGTCGCGGCTGCCGCGGTCCGGTCCGGCCTCGGCCTGGAGGTGCCCTGTGACTACCGGGACGGGAGGCTCTTCCTTCCCACCCTCGGCGAGCTGCGGGTGGCCGGGCCTGGCGGGACGGGACGGGTTCTCGTACGAGCCCTCGGTGAGGGGTTCGCGGTCCGGCGTGAGGGCGGCGGTGAGCGGATCGTCGCGAGCGAGGCGGAGGGGTCCGACTGGCTCCCGGTGCGGCACGTCGCAGCGGGAGGCGCTCCCCGGCTCGCCCTCGACGACCTGGACCCGTACCGGGACTGCTTCGACGCTCCTGCCGCGCCCCGCCTGAGCCCGACGGACGCGGAGGCCTGGGCCGAGGGCGTCGGCCGGGCGTGGGAGCTGATGGAACGGGCCGCGCCACGCCAGGCGGCGGACGCCGCGGAGAGCCTGACCACGCTGACCCCGCTCGTCGCCGGCCGCAACACGAAGCGGCCGCACGGCCACGGGACCGTCGGACTCGTGTGGGCCGAGGACACCCGGGAGCTCGCCCTCGCGCTGCTGCGCGGTCTGCGACGGGCCAGGCTGCGGGCGCTCCTGGACGTCACGGATCTCTACGCGCTGGACGGAGCCTGGGAATACCGGCTGCCCTGGGAGCGGAATGTGAAGGTCCCCTTTTCCGGGCTCCTGGCCGGCACGTACGAACGCGTGGGACTTTCCCTCCTCGTTCCCGGATTCATGGACGGAGTGCCCGAGGCGCTCGACATGATGGACGCGGCGGCCGAACCCACTGTCGGAGGAATGCGACTGCTGGGGGCGCTCCGTGACGAGGCGAGAGGTGTACATGGGACAAGTGGGATGAACATCCTCATGAATGCCGTGGATCAAGAACCTGTTCGATGATTCCTGGGTATGGATGACTGAAAAGCGGCGTTGATTGACCGAACGCCGTGGGGGTGGAGCACGGTCCGCTCCGGAATGATGAATTCGCTCGCACCCTCTCCACAGTCCTGGGATGCGGGTGCTCACACAGGACGGGGGTCGTGTGCACGCATGACGCAACAGCGAGCGGACCATCGGCCGTACTTTTTTCTGAGCTACGCGCATACACCGGGGTACGGCGGTGGATCGGACCCAGACATGTGGGTCGAACGGCTTTTCCAAGATCTCTGCGGTCATGTGATGGCGATGACCAATCTTCCCGCGGGATCCCCGGCCGGATTCATGGACCGGGAGATACGCTCCGGCGAGGGCTGGTCCGAACGGCTGGGCAATGTTCTGGCCAACTGCCGGGTCTTCGTCCCGCTCTTCTCGCCGCGCTACTTCGCCAGCGAGATGTGCGGCAAGGAGTGGTACGCCTTCGAGCAGCGCGCCATTCACCACCGGGCCCGGTCGAACCAGCCGGCGGAGGCGATCGTGCCCGCGCTCTGGGTGCCGGTGCAGCCGAGCCAACTGCCGGGCCCCGCCGAGCGGTTACAGTTCAACCACCGGGACTTCGGGGACCGGTACGTCAGCGACGGGCTCTACGGGCTGATCAAACTCACACTGTTCGCCCAGGACTACGAGCAGGCCGTCTACCAGCTGGCCAAACGCATCGTCCACGTCGCCGACAGCGTGCAGATCGGCTCGGGCAGACCCCTCGACTTCCGCCTCGTCCCCAGCGCCTTCGGCGCGCCGGGCAGCGGAGCGGGCGCCCCGAGGCCCATGCGGATCACCATCGCCGCCCCCACCCGCCACGACCTGCCGGAGGGCCGGAACCCGGAGTACTACGGCGACAATCCGCAGGAGTGGAACCCCTACCATCCGGCCGCCGCCAGACCGCTGGCCTACGTCGCCGAAGAGCTCGTGCGCTCCCTCAACTACCAGGCCGTCATCACCTCGTTCGACGAGGAACCCGGCCAGCGGGAGGGCAAGCAGCCGCCGAGCTCCCCCGAGATCCTCCTGGTCGACCGCTGGGCCCTGCGGGACGAGGACCTGAGACGCCGGCTCGCCGCCTTCGACCGGGAGAACCGGCCCTGGGTGACCATGGTCGTCCCGTGGTGCAGGGAGGACCATCAGAGCAGGGCGGCCGAAGCCGAACTGACCGAGAAACTCGAGCAGACGATGCCGGTCAAGATGCAGCAGGGGCGGGCCTTCTGCCGTGTCGCGGCCAAGGGGGTACTCAGTATGGAAGCGTTCGGCCAGATCCTGCCCCAAGTGGTCGAGGTGGCTGCCCAGCAGTATCTGAGGCACGCCACGGTCTATCCACCGGCCGGTGGGCGGCACAGCGAGCGGACGCGGCTGATGGGGCCCATGGGCAACACCCAGTTCATACCCGACATGCACGACCCTGCGACGGATGCGGAGGACGTATGACAGCCGGTCGTGACGGGCGCATCGTCACTTTCTACTCGTACAAGGGCGGTACGGGGCGCACCATGGCCCTGGCCAACACCGCCTGGATCCTGGCCGCCAACGGCAAGCGGGTGCTGGCAGTCGACTGGGACCTGGAGGCACCGGGGCTCCACCGGTTCTTCCACCCCTTCCTCGACCCCTCGACGCTCGGGGCCACCACCGGCGTGATCGACCTGATCACCGAATACGCCTGGGCCGCGACCAACCCCGCCCAGCGGGCCGACGACTGGCACCGCGACTACGCCCGTATCCAGCCGCACGCCGTCTCGCTCACCCCCGAGGCGCTCGGCTGGGAGTTCCCGAGGGGCGGCACCCTCGACTTCGTCTCCGCCGGACGGCAGAACCGCGAGTACTCCGCGACCGTCTCCACCTTCGACTGGGACAACTTCTACGACCGGCTCGGCGGCGGCCACTTCTTCGACGCCCTGCGGGACGACATGAAGGCCAACTACGACTACGTCCTCATCGACAGCCGTACGGGTCTCAGTGACATCGCCGACATCTGCACCGTCCACCTCCCGGACGTGCTCGTCGACTGCTTCACCCTCAGCGACCAGTCCATCGACGGTGCGGCCTCCGTCGCCCGGCAGATCGCCGAGCGCTACACCGGCCGGCCCATCTCGATCTTCCCCGTCCCCATGCGGATCGACGAGGGCGAGAAGGAGAAGGCTGACGCCGGGCGGGCGCTGGCCCGGCTGAAGTTCGACCGGCTGCCCCGTGACCTGTCGGGCGACGAACTCACCGCCTACTGGGGCGCGGTGGAGATCCCCTACCGCCCCTACTACGCGTACGAGGAGACCCTCGCGACCTTCGGCGACGAGGCCGGGCTCAGCAACTCCCTCCTGTCCGCGTTCGAGCGTCTCACCGCGGTCGTCACCCAGCAGGAGATCACCTCGATGCCCCCGGTGGGTGAGGAGGTCCGGCTGCGCATCCGCGACGCGTTCACCCGGCGCAGGCCGGCTCTGCCCGCCGATCTCTTCCTCAGCTATGTGGCGGAGAACCGCATGTGGGCCGACTGGATCGAATCTGTCCTCACCCGGGCCGGGTTCCGGGTGGTCCCGCGCGACGTCTCCGCCGAGCCCGGCCCCTTGGACGCGAACCACGCCGTCGAGACCGCGACCCGCACCGTCGTCCTGCTCTCCAGCGCCTACCTCAAGTCCCAGCGGGCCGTGGACCTCTGGGAGCGCGCGGTCTCCGAGGACCCCGGTGGCGGGCGGCGTCAGCTGCTGCCGCTCAGGGTGAGCGACGTCCGGCTCTCCGCGCCGTACATCGACCGCAACCCGGTCGACCTCTTCCGGCTGGACGAGGTGCACGCCACCACGGCCCTGATGCGCGCCCTGGACCGGCCGGTGCAGCTCGGCGACGGGATGTCGCCCGGCCCCCGCTTCCCCGGCACCGTGCCGAGGATCTGGAACGCACCGCCCCGCAACCCCGGCTTCACCGGCCGCTCCCTGGTCCTGGAGCGGATGCGCGACCAGCTCGGCGGCGGCATGGCCGTCGTGCTGCCGCAGCCGCAGACCCTGTACGGCCTGGGCGGCGTCGGCAAGACGCAGGTGGCCCTGGAGTACGTGCACCGCTTCATGGCCGACTACGACCTGGTGTGGTGGATATCGTCGGAGCAGATCGACGACGTCGTGGCCAGCCTCGCCGAACTCGCCGTACGGCTGGGCGCCCAGGGCGGGGACGACATGGCGGCCGCCTCGCAGGAAGCCGTGGACCTGCTGCGGCGGGGGGTGCCCTCGGAACGCTGGCTGCTGGTCTTCGACAACGCCGATGATCCGGAACGCCTCAGCCGGTATTTCCCGCAGGGCGGATCCGGTCACATCCTCGTCACGTCGAGGAACCAGTCCTGGTCGCAGCACGGTGACGCGCTGCCCGTCGACGTGTTCCTGCGGGAGGAGTCGATCGAGCACCTCCAGCGCCGTGCACCGGGGCTGAGCGACGAGGACGCCGCCCAGGTGGCCACCGCGGTCGGCGACCTGCCGCTGGCGGTCGAACAGGCGGCGGCCTGGATCGCGGAGACCGCGACCCCGATCGACACCTATCTGGAGCAGCTGGCCCAGCAGGCCCCGGAGGTCCTGGCCCTGAACCAGCCGGCCGGGTATCCGCAGCCCGTCGCCGCCACCTGGAACATCTCCATCGAACGCCTCAAGGAGCGCTCACCCGCAGCGGTGCGGCTGCTCCAGCTCTGCGCGTTCTTCGCGCCCGAGCCGATCTCCGCGAATCTCCTCTACAGCAAGGAGATGATCGAGGCGCTGAAGCCGTACGACGCCTCGCTCCAGGAGAAGCTGGTCCTGGGCCGGGTCATCCGGGAGATCGGCCGCTTCGCCCTGGCCAAGGTCGATCAGGTGTCGAACTCCATCCAGGTGCACCGTCTGGTGCAGGCGGTGATCAGGGCCCAGCTCAGCGAGGAGGAGCAGCGCGAGGCGCGGCATGTCGTCCACCGCATCCTGGCGGGCGCCCGGCCCGACGACGACGAGCCGATCGACAACCCGGCGACCTGGCCGCGCTTCGCCACGATCTGGCCGCACCTCGGCCCGTCGGACGCGCGCAACTGCAAGGATCCGGAGACCCGCAGGCTGCTGATCGACCGGGTGCGCTACCTGTGGAAGCGGGGAGACGTCCGGACGGCGGGCCGGCTCGGGGACGAACTCCGCGACACATGGCGGGAGATGCTGGGCAACCAGGATCTGCAGTACCTCTACCTCTGCTTCCACCTCTCCAACATCCTGCGCACCCGTGGCCGGTACGTGGAGGCCAAGGAGCTCGACGAGGTGACCCTGGGCAGGCAGCGAGCGGTGCTGGGGCCGGAGCATCCGCACACATACATGACCACCAGCAGCCTGGCGATCGACCTCGGCCTCCTCGGTGACTACGGCAAGGCGATCGAGCTGGCGACCGCGGCGCACGAGGGGTTCAGCCAGATCTTCCACGACAGGCATCCCCGGACGCTGGCAGCGGCGAACAACCTGGCACTGAACCTGCGGAGCGTGGGGCAGTACGCCCGAGCCAGGGAGATCGACCAGGACGTCTACGACCTGCGGTCCGAGGTCCTCGGTCCCGAGCATCCGTACAGTCTGTCCTCCGCCATCTCGCTGGCACGTGATCTGCGCGAGGTGGGGCGGTACGAGGACTCGGTCGGTCTGCTCAGCCGGACCTACGACGCGTACAAGGCCACCCTCGGCCGGACCTACCCCACCACGCTCAGCGCCGCCAAGAGTCTGGCGGTCTCGCTGCGCAGGGCGGGGCAGCTGGAGGACGCGCGGAGGCTGACGGTGGCCACCCGGGCGAGGTACCGGGCCAAGTACACCGCGGCCAACCCCGAGTCACTGGCCTGCGACCTCAACCTGGCGTCCGACCTGTTCGCCGCGGGGGAGGCCGTCGAGGCGAGGGACACCGCGCAGGAGGTGGTGGACCAGTACATGAACGTGCCGGGGGAGCACCATCCGTACACCCTGGCCGCGCAGAACAATCTCGGCGCCTACCTCGCGGGGACGGGCGCACCGCTGGAGGCGGAGAAGCTGCTGACGCGGGTGGTCGCCTCGATGCGTGAGGTGTTCGGCCGTGAGCACCCGAACACGCTGTTCTGCGTCATGAACCTGGCGAACGCGACGGCCGCGCGGGGCGATCTCGAACTCGTCCTGGAGACGGAGCGGCGGGTCGCCGGCCAGCTCCGGGATGTTCTCGGGGCGCACCACCCGGAGACCCTGGCCATGACGTCGAACCTCTCGGTCACGCTCGACGCGATGGGACGCAAGGACGAGGCGCTGAGTCTGCGGGCGGAGACGGGCGACGAACTGGCACGACAGCTCGGTGACGAGCACCCGCTGGCCCGGATAGCGCGGGACGATCGGAGGTTCTGGCGCGAGCTGGAGCCGATGTCGGTGTGACACCGGGGAGTTGAGGCACGGAGGGGCGGCCCGGTGAGGATCCGGGCCGCGCCGCCGGGTCCCCCGTGCCGTCGCTCACCGTTCATCCACCGGCCGGCTGACGTGTGCCCGGCGGCTGCCGTGCGGGTGCCCCGGGCCACTAACGTCGCACCGTTCCCGGAACGCTCCACCCTCTCGGAAGGTGCGCGATGTCCTTGCTCACGTCTCCGCCCGTGAAGCGGGCACTGCGCCCCGTCCTCACGGCCCTCGACCGCAGGATCAAGCGGCTCGCCAGGCTCGAGAACACGGAGCTGCGCCGACAGCTGGAGGAGACCCGGCGGCAACTGGACAGCGTGGCGGTGAAGAGCTACGCGGTCGAGCTGCTGCTGGGGCGCGCCGGACGGGGCAGCCACCGCACCCCCACCCGGACCCAGGTGGGGAAGCTGGCCGGAGAGGTACGCGAGGTCACCGGCGTCGACACCGCCGAACGCCATGTCCACCTGGCCTACCGCACCCTCGTCGTGCTCGAGGCGCTGGGCTCCGGGCGGGTGGCGGGCGGCACGATGAACGTCGTCGGCAAGCTGTCCGCCGTCCCGCTGCTGAAGCCGCCGAACGACGACGTGCTGGAGATCGGCACGCTGCACGGCCTGTTCGCGGCAGGCCTGGTCCGGCAGCTCGTCAGCGCGGGCTACGCCCCCCGCCTGACGATCGTCGACCCGCTGGCCGAGGTCCAGCTGCAGCCGGGCCACGTACTCGGCGCCGATCCGTCCGGAACCCCGATCAGCGAGAAGGTCGTGCGCGCCAACCTCGGGCTGTCCGGCCTGCCCGAGGAGCGGATCCGGCTGCGGCGCGGCTTCTCGAACGACCCCGGGGTCCGAGCCGCCGTCTCCGACCGTGAGTACGGCGTCGTCGTCATCGACGGTGACCACTCCGAGGAGGGCGTACGGGAGGACCTCGAATGGGCCGAGACGCTGGTGGCGAGCGGTGGTGTGGTCGTCCTCGACGACTACACCGACAGGAACTGGCCGGGCGTCGAGGCCGCGGTGGAGAAGCACCTCGAGGGCGACACCCGGTTCACCTTCATCGGCCGGACCTCGACCTCCGGTTTCCTCCGGGCCAGGTGATCCGGTGGGGCTCCGGCGCCGGAGCCCCACCGCCGGTCAGCCGACCGCGGCCTCCCGTTCGTCCAGCAGCCAGTTGAGCACCTCGGGCAGCACGGACAGCGCGTCGAAGTGCGCCGCCGCCGGTTCCAGTACGGCGGTGGCGCCCGGGATCTGTCCGGCCAGCCATCGGGAGTGGCCCACAGGGGAGAACACGTCCTTCACGCCGTGCCACAGCATCACGGGACACCTGATGTCGGCGGGGTCGAACCCCCACGGCCTGCTGAACGCGAAGACGTCGTCGATCCAGCCGTACGCCGATGTACGCAGCCCCTCGCGGAAGTTGGCGAGTAGCATCATGCGGATCCCGGCGTCGTTGACCACGGTGCGGTCGGAGTCGGTCAGCTCCCGGCGCAGGTCGTCCAGGAGCCGGGCCGGGTTCTGCCGGATCTCCGCCGAGCGGCTGATGAAGGACTCGGCCAGCCCGGCCGGATCCGCCGCGGCCCGGGAGTACGCGAGCACGTTCGAAGCGGCCATTCCTTCGAACCAGTCGAGCCCTTCGGCGTTCGGGGGAGCCAGGCTGACGAGAGCGGCACCGCGGGTGACCCGTTCGGGCATCAGCGCGGCGCAGGCCAGAGCGTGCGGTGCGCCGCCGGAACGGCCGACCACGGCGAAGCGTTCCAGGCCGAGGGAGTCCGCGATCGCCCGTACGTCCTCGGCGACGTCCATCACCCGTCGCCCCGGCAGCCGGTCCGAGCCGCCGTACCCCGGGCGGTCGTAGGCGATCAGCTGCATGTTCCGCTGGTAGAGGACCATCCCGCGTGGAGCCGGCCCCAGCCGGCTGCCCGGCATGCCGTGCAGGAGGAACACCGGTCTGCCGCGGGGGTCCCCCTGTCGCTCGACCATCAGATGCCGTCCGTCGGCCACGCGCACCCGACTCCGCACGACGTCCCTCCGCTCATCACCCCGCTCGGTCCGGACATCAACTGCCCGGTGTGTACTGCCAGTTCGATAATGACCTATCGGAGGCGATACCGGCACTCCCTGTCGGAACGAGCCGGTGGTGTTCGGGACGTCCGGGGGCATTCGGTGGTGTTCGGCTTCAGGAGTGCCCTCCACAGCATCCGGACTCCAGGAGCCATTACAGGACAGGACCAGTCCTCACCCGCTGTCGACGGGTCATCGCCCCGGGTGTTCGCGAACGGAACCGACGTGGTGCGACACCCGGGTTGTGAACACGGCGCGGGCGAACCGTCGTCGTCGTGTGCGCGTCCGGAAGTCGACCTTGTGTGCTATCGACCGCATCGGAATAGTGGGCGCCCCATCCTCCGTGCTCCGGACACCCCACTTGTCCGTGCACGGCCCCACAGGAGGTCGAAGTTGAAGCACCGACGCATACCCAGGAAGCGTGTGGCCCTGGCCGGATCGGCCGTCCTCGCACTGGTCGCGGCAGGAGTCACGTTCCAGACCGCGAACGCGAGTGACGACGTACACGAGTTCACTGCGAAGACCCTCAACGCCCACTCGGCCGGAAGTCTGGCCACCACCCTGGACAAGGCCCTGGGCGGTGACAAGGCGGGCTCGTACTACGACGCCAAGGCCAAGAACCTCGTCGTCAACGTCATCGACGAGGCGGCGGCCGAGCAGGTCCGCCAGGCCGGCGGCAAAGCCAGACTCGTACAGCACACGCTCGCCGAGCTGACGAACGCGCGGCAGACCCTCACCGACAAGGCCACCATCCCCGGCACCTCGTGGGCGGTCGACCCGGTCAGCAACAAGGTGGTCGTCACGGCCGACCGTACGGTCGACGGCGCGGCCTGGGACAAGCTCGGCAAGGTGGTCGACGGGCTCGGTACCAAGGCCGAACTCAAGAAGTCCGCAGGGGAGTTCAAGCCCCTCATCGCGGGCGGCGACGCCATCTGGGGCGACGGCGGACGCTGCTCGCTCGGTTTCAACGTGGTCAAGGGCGGCGAGCCGTACTTCCTGACCGCCGGCCACTGCACCGAGGGGATCACCAGCTGGTCCGACACGCAGGGCGGCACGGAGATCGGCGCCAACGAGGGCTCCAGCTTCCCGGACAACGACTACGGCCTGGTCAAGTACACGTCCGACGTCGAGCACCCCAGCGAGGTGGACCTCTACAACGGCTCCACCCAGGCGATCACCCAGGCGGGCGACGCGACCGTCGGCCAGACGGTGACCCGCAGCGGCTCCACCACCCAGGTCCACGACGGTGAGGTCACCGCGCTGGACGCCACGGTCAACTACGGCAACGGCGACATCGTCAACGGCCTCATCCAGACCACGGTCTGCGCCGAGCCCGGTGACAGCGGCGGCTCGCTCTTCGCGGGCGACACCGCGCTCGGTCTCACCTCGGGCGGCAGCGGTGACTGCTCCGCCGGCGGCGAGACGTTCTTCCAGCCGGTGCCCGAGGCACTGGCGGCCTTCGGCGCCGAGATCGGCTGACCTCCGGCCCCCTTCGGTTCCGGTGAACCGGCGAGCCCGCCCCCCTCACACGAGGGGGGCGGGCTCGCCCGCTTGAAGGCGGCGTTTCAGCTCGGGTGGACCGCGTCCTCGATACGGGCGAGTTGGGCGGCGAGGATCTTCTCGAACGCGGCGCGACGGTCCACCCCGCGCGGCTCTACGAGGCGTGGTTCGGCATGATCGACCCGTCACGCGACTGCAGCGTCTACGCCATGTCATGGGTGGGGCCTTCGGCCTCGCTGATATCGACCGTCGCGGACCTCAACCGTCTTCACCGCAGTTGCTCGGGTGCGACCAGACGCCGGGGCACAGGAGAGGCGCCGGGGGCCCGGTCGGCGGGGGCGCCGCTCAGTGCTCCGTCCATGTATCCGAACAGTGCCTCGCCGATCGGGTCCGGCAACGGCTTGCCGTCCTCGCCGAACCGCTCGTACTTCATCAGGTTGTAGCCGATCGCGGCCTGCCGGCGCCCGTCCTCCGAGGACAGCGCCCAGGTCCCGGCCCCGAACACGCCACCGTCGTGGCCCCAGTACCAGTCGCCACTGGGCATCTTGAGCGTGTAGAGGCCGAGGCCGTACCGCATCGCCACCTCCTGTCCCGGGGCCGGCTCGTAGGCGGGAACCGTCGTCTTCATCTCCCGCAGCTCCGCCGCGCCGAGCAGCTTCCCGCTCAGGAGCCGGCGGTAGAAGTCGTTGAGGTCGCTCATCGTGGAGACCATCGCACCGGCCGTCCCGGCCCAGGACATGTCGTAGACGCTGTAGTCGCGCGCCGGCTCGATGGTCGCGTAGAACGACTCGTACATCTTGGCGTGCGGCCCCGATATGCGGGCGGAGCGCGGGAAGTACGTGTGCCGCAGCCCGGCCTTGCGGATGACGTTCCTGGTGATGTACGACTCCGGGTCCTGGCCCGTGGCCTTCTTCAACAGCAGGCCGGCGATGACGTAGTTGGTGTTCGCGTACGAGTGGGTGCCCCGGGGTGCCTGCGGCTCGGCGGCCAGGCCGAGGCGGGCCAGCTCCTCGGGGGCCATCCTGCGGAACCGGCCTTCGTCCAGGGCCTGTCCCGGGTCCGTCACCAGTCCGGGGAAGGCGGGCAGTATGTAGTCCGCGATGCCGCTCGTGTGGTTGAGCAGCATCCGCACCGTCACCTCCCGGCCCCGTTCGCCCGGCACCAGCTCCGGAAGGTACTCGCCGATGGGGGCGTCCAGGTCGATCCGGCCCTTGGCCACCTGCTGGAGGACGGCCACCGAGGTGAAGGTCTTGGTGATGCTGCCGATCCGGTGCTCGTAGTCCGGGCGCATCGGCCGCCCGTCGGCGATATCGGCGACGCCTGCCGCTCCGCGCCACTGCTCGGAGCCGTCCCTGACCGATGAATAGGCCCCGTACATCCCCGCCCGGTGGAACGCCTCGAGGGAGGCGCGCAGCGCCTGCCGGTCGAGGCCGGACGTGACCGGGGCGGATGCGGTGGCAGTGGCCGGCGGCGGGGAGGCCGCCCCGGCCGGAAGCGCACCGACCGCGAGCGACAGCAGGGCCGCCGATGCCACGGCGGCCAGGCGCAGTCCCCGGCGGTCGGGGTGAGGGCTCGGGTGGGTGTTGCGCATGGGGGACCCCGTCTCGTCAGGTGTGCGTGGCGGAGCTCCCCATCCTCTGCGCGTCGCACCGGTCATCCATCCTCCTTGGGAACGACCTTGTGCACAGGAAGAGATGACGTTTGTCAGGTGTCGGCCCGCGGCCGCAGGCACCGGGAGCCGTCACGCATCCGTCCGACGCTGTTCCGGCCGGTGGGCCAGGGCCGCCCCGCGACGGTTGGATACGGTGGGCCGATGTCCTTGCCTCCCGGCCGAATCGCCCTCGACGGACTCGACGGACTCGACGCCCGGCTGGAGGCACTGTGGCGCGGAACGGACCTGCCTGCTCCGGAGGATCCTGCCGGTCCTGTCCCGGACGGGGCCGCTGAGCTGGTCCGCTGGGTCACCGACCGGCTCGATGGCATTCCGCGCGAGCCGGAGGGCCCCTTCACCCGCCAGGTGGGCAGCCTGCTGGAGGAGTTCCGCAGCCGTCGCAGTCCGTGGAACGCGGCGGCGCTGCGGTTGCTCGGTGATCCCTACAACTTCGTGGCCACCGGCCCCCGGCTCCACGAGGACTGGGCGTACGACGTCATTGCCGTGCTGCACCGCTCGGTCCTCGATCCCCGCGGCTGGGTCAGGCTCGACCCGGACCGCGACAACACCAGCCGTGACCAGGTGCCCGCGTATCCCTTCGATCCGCCGGCGGCCTCCCGGTTCCCCGAGCGCCTGTACCCCATCGGGACGGCGGCGGCGGTCGCCGCGCTCGCCGTCATGACCGAGGAATGGCAGTCGGAACCCGCCCCGGTCCGTTCCCGCCCGGACCAGGACGCCGTCCTCGCGGACGCCCGGACCCTGCTCGGCCGGTACGGCTCCACTGCGGGCTACTGGACCAACGCGACGGCCGGCGCCTCGGGCCCGGAACCGGACTTCCTGGCGGCAGGCCTCGCGGGCACGGGTTCCCATTCCTTCCTCACGGGGGAGTACATCAACGGCCTCGACCTGTTCGAAGACCTGGGCCTGATCGCGGTGAACGACGAGGAGGTCGGCGTCTTCTGGTCGGTCGGGGCGTACTGAACCGTGGCCGGCCCGCGACGGTCTCCGGTGCCGGACCTCAGCCGAGGCGCGAGCTGCCGCCGGAGGCGCCCGCCGCCCGCCGGGCCTCGTCCGGGCCCCGGCGGCGCATCGACAGGAGCAGGGTCAGGGCCGTGCCGACGACCGCCCAGGCGGAGAGCACCAGCAGGGGGCCGGTGACCGCGTTGCCCTTGAAGTACGCGATCGAGCGGGCCACCCAGGTGCCCGCTCCCGGTGGCAGGGCGGGGCCGATCGCCCGCCAGAAGTCCGGCAGCATCGGCAGCGGGAAGGCGCCGCCGGCGCTCGGGTTGCCCGCGATCACGATGAGCAGGACGGCCAGGCCGATGCCGACGATGCCGGTGAGCGCCTGCAGGGCGAGCGTGATCATGCCGACCGCGAAGACGGTCAGGGCGCCCAGGCCGGCCAGGGCCCAGACGCTGCCCGGGAGCGCGCCGAGGACCGGGCCGATGATGACCGCGCCGCCGATGCCGCCCGCGATCGAGTACAGCGCCATGACCGCGGTGCGGATCACCGCGCGCTGCCGGTTGGCCGGCTTGGTGCCCGCGCTGATCGCCAGGATCGAGGCGCAGAGGTAGCCGCCCACGCACCAGCCCACGACCAGGTAGAACGACGAGAGGCCGTCGAAGTCGTGCGGGGAGGCGGGGGCCACGTCCACGGTCCGGACGGTGCGCTGCCGTGGCCCCTCCGCCTCCTTGATGATCGTGGTCAGTGAGGTGGCCAGCACGGTGCCGCCCCCGGACGCGACGAGCACGGTGTCCGTCGCCCCGGTGGGGCTGACGATCAGGGCGCCGTCGATCTCGCGGTTCTGGATCTGCCGGCGGGCCTCGGCCTCGCCGGAGACCGCGCGCGCATCGAGCGGGCCGCCCGGCAGATCACTCAGCCGGGTGACGAGCCGCCCGGACACCTGCTGCGGGGCGACGACCCCGAAGGGGACATCCGTCGGGTCGGGCCTGTGCAGCGCGCCGACGTACGAGGCGATGAACAGCAGCTGCAGTGCCAGGACACCGACAACCAGTAGCGCGGCCCGTGTGGTGACGGCGCTCTTCACCTCGTCAGCGAAAGTCATGCCCCCACGGTCCGAGGAGTCCGGCGTTCGCGCAGGTGGGGCCGGGCCGAATGGCGGAGAAGTGGCCCCACACCCGGTTATCGTACGAACGTTCGAAACTTGGTCTATGGTGGAGAGCGAGGGGGTGGTGAGTACGGATCGGTCCAGGAGGTGCGGATGCCCGGGTTCACGCATCTGCATACCGTTTCCGGGTTCTCCCTGCGGTACGGGGCATCGCACCCGGAGCGGCTGGCCGAGCGTGCCGTCGAGCGGGGGATGGACGCCCTCGCGCTGACCGACCGCGACAGTCTCGCGGGCGCGGTCCGCTTCGCCAGGGCCTGCGAGAAGGCCGGGATACGTCCGCTCTTCGGGGCGGAGCTCGCGGTGGCGCGGCAGGTCGGCGAGGGGGGTCGTACGCACAGACCGCGCACGCCGGTCCGCGGAGGTGCCTTTGTCGATGAATCCGCACCCCGGGTCACCTTCCTCGCCCGGGACGGTGCCCGCGGCTGGGCCGAGCTGTGCCGGCTGGTCACCGCCGCCCACGCCCCCGGTGCCGGGGACCCTGACGCCAGGCAGCCCCTGGTCGGCCGGGACGCGCTGCCCGCCGGAGGGCTCACCGTGCTGCTCGGCCCCGCCTCCGAGGTGGGCGCCGCGCTGGCCGCGGGCCGGCCCGACCGGGCCGCCGCGCTGCTCGCCCCCTGGCGGGAGATCTACGGCGACGCCCTGCGCCTCGAAGCCGTCCATCACGGCCGCGAGGGCACCGGCCCGGGATCGCTGCGGCTCGCCGCCCGTACCGTCGGCTTCGCCGCGGAGCAGGGGGTGCGGGCCGTCCTGACCAACGCCGTCCGGTACGCCGACCCCGGGCAGGGCCCCGTCGCCGACGTGCTCGACTCGGCCCGCAGGCTCGTCCCCGTCGACCCGCGCCGTTCTCCCCTCGACAGCGGGGAGCGCTGGCTCAAGGACGCCGACGCGATGCGGGAGACCGCCGAGCGGATCGCCTCCGCCGCGGGGCTCGGACGGGACGCGGGGCAGCGGCTGCTCGCGGAGACCCGGCACACCGCCGACGCCTGCCTCGTCGACCCGGCGGACGACCTGGGGCTCGGCAGCGTCCACTTCCCCGAACCGCACCTCGTCGGCGCGGGCCGGCGCACCGCCCAGCGGGTGCTGGCCTCCCGCGCCGCCGCCGGCATGGTGCGGCACGGCTACGACCGCAGGCGCGACTACTGGGACCGGATGCACCACGAGCTGGACATCATCGCCCACCACGGTTTCGCCTCCTACTTCCTGACGGTCTCCCAGGTCGTCGACGACGTGAAGGGGATGGGCATACGGGTCGCCGCACGCGGCTCCGGGGCCGGTTCCCTGGTCAACCACCTGCTCGGGATCGCCCACGCCGACCCGGTCGAACACGGGCTGCTCATGGAACGCTTCCTGTCCAAGCGGCGCTTCGTGCTGCCCGACATCGACATCGACGTCGAGTCGGCCCGCCGCCTGGAGGTCTACCGCGCGATCATCGGGCGCTTCGGTGCCGAGCGGGTCGCGACCGTCTCCATGCCCGAGACCTACCGGGTGCGCCACGCCATCCGCGACGTCGGCGCCGCGCTCTCCATGGACCCGGCCGAGACCGACAGGCTCGCCAAGGCCTTCCCGCACATCCGGGCCAGGGACGCCCGCGCCGCCATGGAGGAACTGCCCGAACTGCGCGCCGTGGCCGGGCGGAAGGAGAAGTACGGCCGGCTCTGGGATCTGGTGGAGTCGCTGGACGCGCTGCCGCGCGGCATCGCCATGCACCCGTGCGGGGTGCTCCTCTCGGACGACTCGCTGCTGCGGCGTACGCCGGTCATGCCCACCAGCGGCGAGGGTTTCCCGATGTCCCAGTTCGACAAGGACGACGTGGAGCACCTCGGGCTGCTCAAGCTCGATGTACTCGGCGTGCGGATGCAGTCGGCGATGGCCCACGCGGTGACCGAGGTGAAGCGGGCCTCGGGGCGGGAGGTCGACCTGGACGCCGTACCGCAGGGCGACCCGGAGACGTACCGGCTGATTAGGAGCGCCGAGACGCTCGGCTGCTTCCAGATCGAGTCGCCGGGCCAGCGCGACCTGGTCGGCCGGCTCCAGCCCGCCACCTTCCACGACCTGGTGGTCGACATCTCACTGTTCCGGCCGGGGCCGGTCGCCGCCGACATGGTGCGGCCGTTCATCGAGGCCAGGCACGGCCGCGCGCCCGTGCGCTACCCGCACCCCGATCTGGAGGAGGCGCTGCGCGGCACCTATGGGGTGGTCGTCTTCCACGAGCAGATCATCGAGATGGTGAACATCATGACCGGGTGCGGACGCGGCGAGGCCGACCGGGTGCGGCGCGGACTCTCCGACCCCGAGTCGCAGGCCCGGATCAGGGTCTGGTTCGCACAGCGGGCGGCGCGGAGGAAGTACGGCGCCGAGGTGATCGCCCGTGCCTGGGAGATCATCGAGGCGTTCGGGAGCTACGGCTTCTGCAAGGCGCACGCGGTCGCCTTCGCCGTGCCGACGTACCAGTCGGCCTGGCTCAAGGCGCACCACCCGGCGGCCTTCTACGCGGGGCTGCTCACGCACGACCCCGGGATGTACCCGAAGCGGCTGCTGCTCGCGGACGCGCGGCGGCGCGGGGTGCCGGTGCTTCCGCTGGACGTGAACCGGTCGGCGGCCGTCCATAGGATCGAACTGGTGTCTGGCGACAACGGTGATAAATGGGGATTGCGGCTGGCCCTCTCGGATGTCCACGGCATCAGCGAGGCCGAGGTCGCCCGGATCGAGGCCGGGCAGCCCTACGCCTCGCTGCTGGATTTCTGGCAGCGGGCCAGGCCCGGGAAACCGGCCGCCGAACGGCTGGCCCAGGTCGGCGCGCTGGACGCCTTCGGCGCCAACCGCCGGGACCTGCTGCTGCATCTGTCCGAGCTCCACCGCGCCCAGCGGAGCTCCGGTTCCGGCGCGGCGGGCGCCCAGCTCCCGCTCGGCGGCGGGCACAGGACCGGCACCGTCGGACTGCCCGACCTCAACGACGCCGAACGCCTCAGCGCCGAGCTCGGCGTCCTCAGCATGGACGTGTCGCGCCACCTGATGGGCGATCACCACGCCTTCCTGAAGGAGCTCGGCGCGGTCTCCGCCCAGCGGCTGCGGGAGGCGGGGCACGGGGAGACCGTGCTGGTCGCGGGGGCCAAGGTGGCCACCCAGACCCCGCCGGTCCGTTCCGGGCGCCGGGTCATCTTCACCACCCTGGACGACGGGACGGGCCTGGTCGATCTCGCCTTCTTCGACGACAGCCACGCCGCCTGCGCGCACACCGTCTTCCACTCCTGGCTGCTGCTCGTGCGCGGGGTGGTCCAGCGGCGCGGCGCGCGCAGCATGAGCGTGGTCGGCTCGGCGGCCTGGAACCTGGCGGAGCTGGCCGAACTGCGGCGCACCGGCGGCCTCGACGCGGTCGCGGCACGGCTGGCGGAAGAGCCCGCCTCCGGTGAGGAGGAGCCACCCGACGACGGCCGCCGCATCCAGCTGCCGACCGGCTACGAGATGAACCCGTGGTCCGATCTCCAGCCGGCCGGTGAAGGGACGCCCACCGGAAGGAAGCTGTGGCACCGGAGCCAGGGGAGCGCGGGATGAACGACCAGCCGGCCGTCCTGTGCCTGCGGTTCCGCCGGATCGGCGGCGGACTGCCGGACAGTGCGGGTTACGAGGGACTGCTCGCCCTCCTCGGGGCGTTCACCCCGGTCGTCGAGGCGGCTCCGCCCGGCGCCGCGCTCGCCGATGTCAGCGGCGCGCTGCGTTACTTCGGGCAGGACGCGGCGGGTCTGGCCTCCGTGATCCGGGTGCGCGCCCTCGCCCTGCACGGCGTGGACTGCGCGATCGGTGCGGCTTCCAACCCCATGCTGGCCAGGATGGCCGCACGGCAGGCGACGCCCGGCACGACCTTCGTGGTGCCCCCCGGTGAGCACGCCGGCTTCCTCGCGTCCAAGCCCGCCGCCGCGCTGGACGGTGTCGGGGCGGCGACCGCGCGCACCCTGTGCGGATACGGGCTCGACTCCATCGGCCGGATAGCCGCCGCGCCGCTCGCCACCCTGCAGCGGATCACCGGCGTACGGACCGGGCGCGAGCTGTGGGAGCGGGCCAACGGCATCGACCGTACGCGGGTCGTGCCGAACGCCGCCGCCCGGTCGATCGCCGCCGAACGCTCCTTCCCCCGCGACGAGCTGGACCCGGAGCAGCACCGCCGCGCGCTCCTCTCGCTCACCGAGGAGCTGGGGGCCAGGCTGCGCGGCGACGGCCAGGTGTGCCGCTCGCTCGCGGTCTCCGTGCGCTACGCCGACCGGACCGGTTACGCGACGCTGACCCGCAGCCGTACGCTCCAGGAGCCCACCGCCCACTCGGCGGCGCTCACCTCGCTTGCGTACCGGATCCAGGACTCGTTCGCCCTGCAGCGGGCGCGGGTGCGGGGGATCGGGCTGCGGGCGGAAGGGCTCCATGACGCGGAACGTGCCGCCCATCAGCTCACCTTCGACCCGGTGGACGAACGGGCCCGGCGGATCGAGGCGGTCTCCGACAGGCTGCGGGCCAGGTTCGGGCCGGGGGCCGTGAAGCCGGGGCGGCTCGCGGCCTGACCCCGGAGCACCGGAATCTTTTTACCGACGCGTAACTTCCCCCCTGACCTTACCCGTGCGTAACTTGACATGAGCACGTTGAAAAAACGTCATTCGCTGTGGTCCGGACCGCAGGGCGCACCGACATCGCAACTCCCTTGAGCCGCAAGGAGACCACCCGATGCTGCCCTGGACCATTGCCCGGCGCTCCCCACGCGCACGCCGCACCCTCGCCGCCCTGCTCCTCACCCTCGCCGCGCTCGTCGCCCCCACGGCGACCGCGACCGCGGCGGAAACCGCCGCTCCGTCCCGTGGATGGAACGACTACTCCTGCAAGCCCTCCGCAGCCCACCCCCGGCCGGTCGTCCTCGTCCACGGAACCTTCGGGAACTCGGTCGACAACTGGCTGGTCCTCGCGCCGTACCTCGTCAACCGGGGCTACTGCGTCTTCTCGCTGGACTACGGACAGCTCCCGGGCGTGCCGTTCTTCAACGGACTCGGCCCGATCGACAAATCGGCAGGACAGCTCGACGCGTTCGTCGACAAGGTGCTCGGCGCCACCGGCGCGCCCGAGGCCGACCTGGTCGGCCACTCCCAGGGCGGCATGATGCCCAACTACTACCTGAAGTTCCTCGGCGGAGCCGACAAGGTGAACGCCCTCGTCGGGATCGCCCCCGACAACCACGGCACCACGCTTCTCGGCCTCACCCGGCTGCTGCCGTACTTCCCGGGCGCCGAGGACCTCCTCACGACGAACACCCCGGGCCTCGCCGACCAGATCGCCGGCTCCGCCTTCATCACGAAGCTCAACGCGGGCGGCGACACCGTGCCCGGGGTCCGCTACACCGTCATCGCGACCCGGTACGACGAAGTCGTGACCCCGTACCGCACGCAGTACCTGGACGGGCCGAACGTACGCAACGTCCTGCTCCAGGACCTGTGCCCGGTCGACCTGTCCGAGCACGTCGCGATCGGCACCATCGACAGGATCGCCTTCCACGAGGTGGTGAACGCCCTCGACCCGGCGCACGCCACCCCGACCACCTGCGCCTCGGTCATCGGCTGAGACGCGCGGCGGGGCCCCGGAAGTCCGGAGGCCCCGCTGTCACCAGCGGTCAGGCGCGGTGCGCGCCGCCCGAGGACCTGCGGCGGACCGAGACGAACAGGGCGCTCGCCCCGAGGGCCAGCGCGGCGACTCCGCCCACCGCGAGGTACGAGGTGCTGCTGCCGCCACCCGTCTCGGCGAGGGCCTCGTCCGCCGGGGCCGTGTCCGCGGGGGAGGCGGCGACGTTGTTCGGCTCGGGCGCGTTCGCCCCGGTGGCCTCGGCCGGGGCCGCCTCGGTGACCTCCGCGCCGGTCGAGGCGTCGTCGTCCCCATGTCCGCCATGCTCGACGGATGACTGCTCCGCGCCCTCGTCGATCTCCTGCTCGGACGGGGCGGACGCGGTGGGCGCGGGCGCGGCCGCGACGGAACCGCTGCCGGACTTCTCGCCGCCGAAGACCACGTCGGAGCAGGCGTAGAAGGCCTCGGGGGAGTCCGACCGCTGCCAGACCGTGTAGATCAACTGCCGTCCCGACGCCTCCGGCACGGTGCCGTCGAAGACGTACGAACCGTCCTCCAGCGTCGGGTCGGTGGCCGTGGCGAACGGCTTCTCCTGGAGGTCCGACCACTTCAGGGGCTGCGCCGGGTCGTAGCTCGCCTTGGTCAGGTACAGCTCGAACGAGCCCTTGTGCGGAGCCGTCGCCCGGAACCGGAAGGTGTGGCTGCCCGCCTCGATGGGCGTGGACGGCCAGTCGGCGCGCGGCAGGTCGAGCCCCTTGAACTTGTCGTTGCCCGCGCTGCACAGCTTGCCGTCCGGGATCAACTCGCGGTGCTTACCGGCGGCGTTGGCGATGTTCACGCCGTTCCAGTCGTACAGCGCCTGGGTCCCGCCCGCCGCGACCGCCGCCTGGCAGGCCGCCGACCGCGGGCTCTCCGGCCCCTCCGCGAAACAGGCCGAGACCCGGCTGACCGGATCGCTCAGCGAACCGTGGGCGGCGGCCGGGGAGGCGGACAGCCCGGTCAGCGCGAGCGGCGCGACGCCGAGCGCGACGACGGCTCCGGCGACCTTGCGGCGAGCGGTGGTGATGACGGCCATGGTGGTGGTTCTCCTTCGGCGGCACGGCTGTTGGCTGTTGTCGACCAGGTCTGGTGATCGGCAGGCTAGCCGCCACGGGGAGCGGATTCGGGCGGGAAAAGGCGCAGGTGGGGATCGTTATGGCGCCCTTAAGGGACGGTTAGGGGAGGGCTCAGGAAGCGCCCGCCGAGAAGCCGTTGCGTAGGGGGCGGTCCTCGGCGGACGCGTCGCCCAGGAGTACATGACGGTCCGTCCGCCTCGCGGCGGGTGGTTCCGCGTGAGACGACCGCCGGTCGCCGCCCTTCGCCCGTCCGCGCAGTGGGCCGGGCCCGTCCGGGGAGCGGGACGGCCTGCCTGTGGCAGCGCTCTGTCACGACGGGCGGACGGTCCGCGTCGGCCGGCCCGGAGCTCCGGCCGTTCCGCCGGTCGGCTCGCGCGGCGAGCCCGAGGCCGCGCGTCTCTCGCCCGAACGGCCGAGTGGCCGGTCCCGGCCCGTGCAGGGATGGTGGAGACGGAGGGGGGCCCGCTCCCCGGTTCCCGGGGAGCACCTCGTCATCAGGGAGTCAGCCATGACACCGGACATCGATGCCGCAGAACTCGCCACGCCGGACCCACTCGCACGGTTCCTGGCCGAGTCGGGTCCGCCAGGAGGAGAACACGCGCACGGCCCGTCGCAGTCGGTCCGCACGGCGCAGCACGGAGGACACAGGATCGCCCTCACCACGACCTACGACCTCACCGTGGACGGGACGCCCGTGTCGGCCCGGCTGCACGTCGGTGACGAGGGCACGCTGTACAGCCCCGGTCTGCCGTATCACCGGTTCGCTTCGGCTCTGGACGCCGTGCGGGCGCTGATGTCGGCCTATCCCCACCACTTCGAGGGAGGCAGCTGAGATGGTCCCGGTCCGCAACAACGTGCTGTCCGACCAAAGCTCGCTGAACCAGTTCCTCGCGGGGGTCAGCCTGCTCAAGAAGGAGAAGACCGCCTACACCACCAAGCGCTTCGGTATTCCCGGCCCGGACAACCCGGTGTACACCTACGACTTGTTCGTGTTCTGGCACATCGGCGCGACGAATCTGGCCATCCCGCGGGGCGGTGATCCGTCGCTGCGCAACGCCGCCCACCGGGGGCCGGTCTTCCTGCCGTGGCACCGGCTCATGCTCATCAGCCTGGAGGCGAACCTCCGGCGGGTACTCAAGAACGACGATTTCGCTCTGCCGTACTGGGACTGGTCGGCCGACGGCGACGACGGCTCGCCGACCGATGCCCCGATCTGGTCGGCCGCCTTCATGGGCGGGCAGGGTGACCCCGTCTCCGACGGGCCGTTCGGCTACTTTCCGGACGATCCGGGCCGCTTCACCGTCCGCATCGAGAGCGACATCAACGGGAAACCTGTACAGGCCGGGGGCGGTACCGGACGGGGACTGGTCCGGACGTTCGCCCAGGAGCCGCCGGATGGCTGGACGAAACTGCCGGACAGCGAGGACGTGAAAGCCACCCTCAACTACACGCCTCCCGGAATCGACCCGGAAGACCGGTACGACGTAGTCGACTTCAGTGCCGACTCCGACGGTTTCCGCGGCCGGCTCGAAGGCTGGCTTCCGAGAGGGCGGCCCTGGATGCACAATCAGGTCCACCAGTGGGTCGGTGGAGACATGGGCCCGTCGAGTTCTCCCAACGATCCTGTGTTCTACCTGCATCACTGCAACGTGGACCGGATCTGGGAGAGCTGGATGGAGCAATACGGCCGCCTCTACGCCCCGACGACGGCCCCGGACCCTCCGTACGGAGGCGAACGGATCGACGACATCCTCACCTTCGGCGGCAGCCAGCAGTTCACTCCGGGAAACATGCTGGATGTGAGCAGGCGCTACACCTACGGGCCCTAGCTCCGAGGGCGTCCGCCGCGTCCGCCGTCGCGCCACACCGAGACGGCCGGCTCCGGCACCGGTCCGCAGGCCGGCCGGCGGCTCCCGGGAGCGGGGAGCCTCCGGCCACGGGGGAGGCGTCAGACCTGGACGCCCGGAGTGCCGTCCTCCACGACCACGCTCGCGCGGGTGCTGATCGTGGCGTCCGGCTTCGTCACGAACGGCAGGACGCGGAAGTCGCTCGTCCACCGCTCGCGGTCCACCGTGACGCGTACGTAGCCGCGCTGGTTGTTGAAGAACTTCATGTGCGGGTTCGCCGCGAGGAAGGTCTCGCCCTGAGCCGTCATGTCCGCGCCGTCACCGCCGCTGGTGATCGAGGTGCCCACGAACTCCGAGCCGACGGTCGCCGACTCCGGGTCGGCGAAGTCGCGCTTGAGGTCCCAGGCGTAGTTCTGGTGGCGGTCACCCGTGATCACGACCAGATTGCGCACCCCGCGGGTGTCCGCCTCCGCGAGGAGCCGGTTGCGCTCGGCGACGTAACCGTCCCACGGATCCATGAAGACGTTCGTCGCCGGGCCCGGGTCCTGGTCGGTCTGGCCCATCGGGGCCTGGTTGCCGAGGATCCGCCAGCGCGCCTGCGAGCGGCTGAAGCCCTTGAGCACCCAGGCCCGCTGCCGGGCCCCGAGCAGGGTCCGGCTCTTGTCGAAGCGGTCGTCGCAGTCGGCCGACGAGCCGTCGCCGCACGGCTGGTCGTCGCGGTACTGGCGGGTGTCGAGCATGGTGAAGTCGGCGAGCCGGCCGTAGGAGAGCCTGCGGTACATCTGGACGTCGGGGCCCTCGGGCAGCTGGGGCCGGCGCAGCGGCGCGTGCTCGTACAGGGCCTGGAAGGCGTCGGTCCTGCGCTGCAGGAAGGTCTTCGGGTCCTCGTTGTTCTCGGAGGTCTCGTCCGCCCAGTTGTTCTCCACCTCGTGGTCGTCGAACGTCATGATCCACGGGAAGTTGGCGTGCGCCTCGCGCAGCGGGGCCTCGGACTTGTAGAGGCCGTACTGGAGGCGGTAGCGGGCGAGGTCGAGGGTCTCCGTGTGGAACTTCGGATCCGTCGTCACGCCGCGCTTGTTCGTCTTGACGCCGTGCTCGTACAGGTAGTCGCCGAGGTGCACCACCAGGTCCAGGTCCTCCTGCGCCATGTGGTGGTACGCCGTGAAGTAGCCGTCCTGCCAGGCCTGGCAGGAGGCGAAGGCGAACTTCAGCCCGCGCGGGTCGTCCGAGGGGGCCGGAGTGGTGCGCGTACGGCCCACGGGGGAGATCGCGGAGCCGGCCTTGAAGCGGAACCAGTAGGTGCGGTCGGGGGCGAGCCCGTGCACCTCGGGGTGGACGGAGTGCGCCAGTTCGGGAGTCGCGACGACGCTGTCCCGGCGTACGACCCGGCGGAACCGCTCGTCGAGCGACACCTCGTAGTGGACACGGACCGGCTTCGCCGGCATGCCGCCGAGGCCGTCCTGTGCGAAGGGTTCGGGAGCCAGGCGGGTCCAGAGCACGACGCCGTCCGACGTCGGGTCGCCCGAGGCGACACCCAGGGTGAACGGGTCACCCTTCAGGGTGGGCGCGGCGAACGCGGACTGAGCCTCCCACGCCCCCGTCCCGAGCATCAGCGCGGCGGCTGCCGCCCCGCCGAATCCGAACATCTGCCTGCGGGACACGGAATTCGCGACCACGGGTTACGCCCTCCTCGGTTGATCTGCGCCAACCTCGGACACGCTGCCGGGAATTGATGTCATGCTCACACGCAGCGTATGGCCGGGGGCCGAGCGTTACGTGAACAGGACAGCTATGCGGCGAGCGGCTCGGGGAAACCGGCCGGGACGGGGACGCCGCCCCTTGCGCCGGCCCGTCTCAGGACACCGCGCGGTAGCGGCGCTCCGGCCGGCCCGTGCCGCCGTAGCGCAGCGACACCTCGGCCCGGCCGGTCTCCGCGAAGTACTCCAGGTAGCGGCGCGCGCTGACCCGGGAGAGGGTGCCCGCCTCGGCGCACTCGGAGGCCGACAGGCCGTCCGGGTGCTCGCGCAGGACGCGTTCGACGAGGTCCGCGGTGTGGGCCGCCAGGCCCTTGGGGAGCTCGCGGGAGCCCGGGGGACGGGTGCCGAAGATGCGGTCCACATCCTCCTGGCGGGCCTCCTGGCGGGCCTCGTCCAGCGCGTCCAGGCGATGGCGCAGCGAGGCCACGTGCTGCAACTGCTCCTGGAGGGCGGAGCGGTGGAACGGTTTGATCAGGTAGTGCAGGGCGCCCGCCCGCAGGGCGGCCCTGACCACCCCGGCATCGCGGGCGGCGGTGATGAAGAGGGCGTCCGCGCTGTGGGCGCCGCCGTCCCGTTCCTCCGCCGCCCGCAGCTCCCGCAGGACCTGTATCCCGTCCATGTCGGGCAGGTAGATGTCGAGCAGGACCAGGTCAGGACGCGTTCTGCGGGCCGCGCGCAGGGCATCGGCGCCCGTGTGGGCCACGCCGACGACCGTAAAACCGTCCAATGCGGACACATACCGGCTGTGCAGCTTCGCGACCATGAAGTCGTCGTCCACCACCAGCACTTTCGTCACGCGGCCACGGTAGGGCGCGACCACAACGACCACAACGTCCATTGATTCCGGAAAGGCGACAGGTCGTTAACGCGCAGGCAACATGTGGGCCACCTCACACGCGATCACACCCGTACACGTAGAGCTCGAAAGGCGGCATCCGGTGCGACTGCGCACTCCACTCGCCCTGTTCGGGGCAGCGCTGCTGGTGCTCGTCGGGCCACCTCTGCTGTCCACCGGCAGTGGCTCCGACACCGGCACGCAGATCCCCGGACTGCGCTTCATGGTTCCCAACACACCCGGCGGCGGTTACGACATCACGGCGCGCACCGCGGCGAAGAACGCCGAGGACGCGGGCCTCACCCACGGCATCGAGGTCTTCAACCTGCCCGGGGCGGGCGGCACCGTCGGGGTGACCCGGCTGGCCGCCGAGCACGGCAACGGCAAGCTCGCCATGTCCATGGGCCTCGGTGTCGTGGGCGCCGTGCACACCAACAAATCGTCCACGACCCTGTCCGACACCACCCCGATCGCCCGGCTCACCGAGGAGCAGGACATCGTCGTCGTCGCCAAGGACTCCCCGTACAGGACGATCGGCCAGCTCCTCTCCGCCTGGAAGAAGGACCCGGGGAAGATCCCGGTCGGCGGCGGCTCCTCGCCCGGCGGGCCGGACCACCTGGCACCGATGCTGATGGCGAAGGCCGCCGGGATCGCACCCAAGCAGGTCAACTACATCCCGTTCGACGGCGGCGGTGAACTGCTCGCCTCGATCCTCGGCGACAAGGTCGGCTTCGGTGTCTCCGGCGTCGGCGAGTACCTCGACCAGATCGAGGCCGGTGAGCTGCGGCTGCTCGCCGTCACCGGCCCGAAGCGGGTCCCCGGCCTCGACGCCCCCACCCTCCGAGAGGCCGGTCTGGACACCGACTTCACCAACTGGCGCGGCATCGTCGCCCCGCCCGGACTCTCCGACGCCGAACGCGACAAGCTGATCGGGCTGGTCAGCGAACTGCACGACTCGAAGCAGTGGCGGGACTCCATGAAGAAGAACGGCTGGGACGACGCCTTCCTCACCGGCGACGACTTCGGCGACTTCCTGGACGCCCAAAACCGGCGTGTCGCCACCGTCCTCAAGGAGCTGGGACTGTGACGGACGAGACCACACCCTCCCGGCCCACCACCGCACGCGCCTGGCTGCGCGAGCACTCCGAACTCGGTGTGTGCGTGCTCCTGCTCGTGCTGGGCGCCCTCGTCCTGACCGACGCCCTGACCATGAGCGTGGACATCACCCAGCGCGGGCCCGTCGGCCCCAGGACCGTCCCTGTCGTGGTCGGCATCGGGCTGCTGGCCGTCGCCGTGCTGCTGGCCGTCGACGTCCTGCGCGGCGGACGCGGCGAGGCGGAGGCCGGCGAGGACGTCGACCTCGACGAACCGGCCGACTGGCGCACCGTCGCCCTGCTCACCGGCGTCTTCCTCGCCTTCGCCGTCCTCATAGGTCCGCTCGGCTTCCCCATCTCCGGCGCCCTCCTCTTCTGGGGGTCGGCCTACGCGCTGGGCAGCCGCCACTTCGACCGCGATCCGCTCATCGCGGCAGGACTGTCCCTGGTGACCTACTTCGTCTTCGACAACCTGCTCGGGGTGCCCCTCCCGGGCGGCCCGCTGATGGGGGTGCTCTGACCGATGGATTCCCTCAACTCCCTCATCGACGGCTTCGGCACGGCGCTCACGCCGGTCAACCTGCTCTGGGCCGCGCTCGGCGTCCTCCTCGGCACGGCCATCGGTGTGCTCCCCGGCATCGGCCCCGCCATGGCCGTGGCACTGCTGCTGCCGGTGACGTACGGACTCGAACCGACCGGTGCCTTCATCATGTTCGCCGGGATCTACTACGGCGCGATGTTCGGCGGCTCCACCACCTCGATCCTCCTCAACACCCCGGGGGAGAGCGCGGCCGTCGTCGCGGCGATCGAGGGCAACCCGATGGCGAAGGCCGGGCGAGGCGCACAGGCGCTCGCCGCCGCCGCCGTCGGTCACTTCGCCGGCGGCATGATCGGCACGATCCTGCTGGTCGTCCTCGCCCCGACCGTCGCCTCGCTCGCCGTCGACATCGGCGCCCCCGACTACTTCGCCATCATGGTGCTGGCCTTCATCGCCGTCACCTCCGTCCTCGGCTCCTCCCGGATCCGCGGCCTCGCGTCGCTCCTCATCGGCCTCACCATCGGCCTCGTCGGCCTGGACCAGATGACGGGCCAGCAGCGTCTCACCTTCGGCTCGCTCCAACTCGCCGACGGCATCGACGTGGTGATCGTGGCCGTCGGACTCTTCGCCATCGGGGAGGCCCTCTGGGTCGCCGCCCACCTGCGCCGCACCAGCGGGAAGCCGATCCCCGTCGGCCGTCCCTGGCTGGGCAGGGACGATGTCCGGCGCACCTGGAAGTCGTGGCTGCGCGGGCCGCTCATCGGCTTCCCGTTCGGCGCGATCCCGGCGGGCGGCGCGGAGATCCCCACCTTCCTCTCGTACGTCACCGAGAAGCGGCTCTCCAAGCACCGCGACGAGTTCGGCAAGGGCGCGATCGAGGGCGTCGCCGGGCCGGAGTCGGCGGCCTCCGCCTCCGCCGCGGGAACGCTGGTCTCCATGCTCACGCTCGGCCTGCCCACCACGGCCGTCGCCGCCGTCATGCTGGCCGCCTTCCAGCAGTACGGCATCCAGCCCGGCCCGCTCCTGTTCGAACGTGAACCCGAGCTGGTCTGGGGCCTGATCGCCTCCCTCTTCGTCGGCATGGTGCTGCTGCTCGCCCTGAACCTGCCCCTCGCGCCGCTCTGGGCGAAGCTGCTGCGGATCCCGCGCCCCTACCTCTACGCGGGCATCCTGTTCTTCGCCGCAGTCGGGGCGTACGCGGTGGGCGGGGAGGCCGTCGACCTGGTGATCCTGCTGGTCATCGGGCTGATCGGCTTCGGGATGCGGCGGTACGGTCTGCCGGTGCTGCCCGCGATCATCGCGGTCATCCTCGGCCCGTCCGCCGAACAACAGCTGCGGCGAGCCCTCCAGATCAGCGACGGCAGCGTGACCGGACTGGTCAACACCCCGTTCTCCGTGACGGTCTACGTCATCGTCGCGCTGATCCTGGCCTGGCCGCTGGTGAGGAAGGCGCTGGGGCGGAACCGGGGCTGAGGGATTGTCGGTGGCGGCTGAGAGGATTGCGGACATGACCACGATCGACTGGGACGCCGCCGCCGACTCCTTCGACGAGGAGCCCGACCACGGCCTCCGCGACCCGGTGGTCCGCAGCGCCTGGGCGCGACGGATGGAGACCTGGCTGCCCACCGCGCGCTCCGCGGTCCTCGACCTCGGATGCGGTACGGGCAGCCTGGCCCTGCTCGCCGCCGGCCAGGGGCACCGCGTCACCGCCGTCGACCGCTCGGCCCGGATGGTGGAGCAGGCGCGGGCCAAGCTGGCCGGGACGGGCACCGAGGTGTTCGTCGGCGACGCGGCGCACCCCCCGGTCGGCAAGCAGCGGTTCGACGTGATCCTCGCCCGGCACATCGTGTGGCTGCTGCCCGACCCGGCGGCCGTCCTGCGGCACTGGTTCTCGCTGCTGCGGCCCGGTGGCCGGCTGGTGCTCGTCGAGGGAGTGTGGAACGGCACCGGGATCCCCGCGGCCGACCTCACCGCACTCCTCGCCGAGCACACGGAGCGCGTCCACCACGAGCCGCTGTCCGGGGACTCCCGGCTCTGGGGCAAGGAGGTCGACGACGACAGGTACGCCCTGGTGGCCCGTGCCGAGCCGCCGCACCGGCACACCGAGGTCGTCGACGTGCACCTCATCCTGCGCAGGGGCTCCGACGTGCTGCTCGCCCGGCGGGCAGGCACGGGCTATGCCGACGGGCTGCTCCACGCCCCTTCCGGCCACGCGGAGGACGGCGAGGACGTCCGGGCGGCGATGATCCGGGAGGCGGCGGAGGAGATCGGCGTCGAGCTGGATCCGGACGAGCTCCGGGTGGCCCTGGTCATGCAGCACAGGGGGCCGGGCGGCAACCCCAGGATGGGCTGGTTCTTCGAGGCGGATCACGACCCCGCGCGCCCGCCCCGGAACGCGGAGCCGGACAAGTGCTCCGAGCTGGACTGGTTCCCCCTGGACGCGCTGCCCGACGACATGGTGGCGTACTGCCGTGCGGGCCTCGACGGGTACCGCGCCGAGCAGCGCTTCCTGATCCACTGGCACGAGGACGACGACACCGTCGCGTACGCACCGCGGGGCACCCGGCGCGCCGTCCCGCTGCCGGTCGCGGCGGCTCCGACCGGCCGGCTGCACCACGTCGAGCTGTGGGCGCCCGACCCGGCCGAGGCCGACGCGGAGTGGGGCTGGCTGCTCGGACGCCTCGGCCATGTCCCGTACCAGCGCTGGGCGCAAGGCCGGAGCTGGCGGCGCGGCGACAGCTATGTGGTGGTCGAACACACACCGGGCCCGACCGACGGCCGGCACGACAGCCGGCGCCCGGGCGTCAGCGGCCTGGCGTTCCACGTCCGCGACCGTGCCACGCTCGACGCCCTGCTGGGGGACGCCCCAGGGCACGGCTGGCGGCCGCTGTCGACCGGCCTTCCTCCGTACGCCGACGAGAGCGGGCCCTACGCGGCCCGCCTGACGAACACGGCGGGTCACGAGGTGGAGCTGGTCGCGCCCTGGAGCCGAACGGTTCCGGCGACGGCCGAGTTGGGCGTCGGGACCGGAGGGCTGACCCGGTGAGCTTCCGTCCGGCGACCGCACGGCCCTTACGGAGAGGGCAGACTGGGCGCCGTGGGGCATCCGGTGGAGAAGTGGTGGGACGAGGTGTGGGCGGGCACCCGGCTCGTCGAGGTGCTGGCCGGGGGAGAGGGCCCGGAACCGCTGGACGAACGGACGGTGCTCGCGCGGATCGACTCGGCGGAAGCTCTCGCGGAGCTGAGGGCCCTGTCGACGCGGGGCACCGTCGGGGACGACCGCTGCCGCTGCCTCGGCAGTACGACTCTCGCTCTGCGCGGCGGCGAGGGGCAGTTGCTCGGACGGGCGAGCCTGCACGGGAACGACGCCCTGCTGTGGGAGGGCGGCCGGTTCTGCGGCAACCTCGACCTCGCCGACCCGGCCGGACTCCTGCTCCTGCTGGCCCGGCAGGGGACCGCCCGGCGGCTGGCTCTCCTCTCCACCCGGCTCGCGTACGCGCTGGAACTGCGCGAGGGGCGACCGCAGTTCCGGCAGGCGGGCGGAGGGCCGCACGGGGCGGGTCTCCTGGAGGCGCGCCACGTGCCGGGCGCGCTGCGGAGGCGGCTGAGGGAGGTGTCGGGGCGCGAATGCGCCGATCTCGACGCAGCGCGCGTGGATGAGCTGAGCGGTCTCCTGGCCGAAGCCGAGCCGGACGGACACCGGCGCGCGCTCGCCCTGCTGGCCTGGCTGGGCAGGCTGCCGGAACCGATGGAGGCCGGGTGGGGCGAGGGCGTTCTCGCGCGGGCGCTGCTGCGCGGCCTGGACCCGGTCGCGGCCGCCGCCGGCAGCGACGGGGAGGACGATCCGCACCTCGTGCTGGGGCTGCTGCGGTGGGCGGATAGTGCGGAGACGCCGGAGGAGACGGCCACGGACATGGACGCGGGCACGCTGGCCGACCTCGTCGCCCCGGTGCTGCGACGCTTCCTGCCCCCTGAGCCCGGCCGCGTGGCGGCTGAGCTCCCGTCAGGCTGAGACCGTCCGCCGGTGCTGCCCTGGCGGGTGGCACCGGGGCAGGCGACGGCCAGGGTGTGTCACCCCGTGTGATCCACCGAGAGCAGCCACCGCCAGCGCCGCCGTTCGGTGACGAGCGTGGCGGCGGCCAGGAGGGACACGAGGACGGCCGCCCAGGCGGGCCAGGCCGCCCACGCGGAGATCACGGCAGCGGCGAGCTGCAGCAGCACCAGCAGGATCGTGACCGAGCCCGGCACCGGGACGATCACCTGGGCCTTGTCGCCAGGGGTCGAGAAGACCGTGGGAAGGCCGATCAGGACGACCACCGCAAGGACGGCGGGCACCCAGGAGTGTGCGGCCAGCGCCCAGGGTGTGGCCACCCAGGCGACGAGTTCGGCCGCGAAGCGCACGGCGGATGCCGTGCGGTCGTCCGGTCGTTCCACGGATTCCCCCGGATTCGTTGGTGACGACGAGCGCAGATGCCTGGGCACGGGGCCGCCCGCCATCGGGAGGGCCCGCACCCTGCTCAGGTGACGAGCCCCGCCAGCCCCTCGGTGCGGGCGAGGTGTTCCAGCTCGTCGAGGGCCCGGACGGCCGCCTGCGCCGCCGACGGGTCGCGGGCGGCCAGGCCGCTCTCCTCGAACTCGTCCTCGTCCAGACGCAGTACGGACGAACCGTCCGCCGACACCCACAGATCCAGGTCCAGGTCCTCGACCAGGAGTTCGGTGCCCCGCAGCACGGCGGGCCGGGTGACGTCGCAGTACCAGCCCTTCAACTGCCCGCCCCCGGTGCGGACCTCCTTCACCGCGTACCACCGGTCACGCCAGTAGTGCTCGGTGAGGACATCGCCCGGCTCGAACCGTACGAATCCGAAATCACGGGCGTGCGGCGCCGCCCAGGGGGCCCGGACGGTGATGCGGGTGCCGTCGTCGCGGACGAGGGCCGCCGGATAGCGGATCTTGGTGCTGCCCGCCTTCACCAGCTTGACGGACAGGGCGTTCTCAGGGGAGACGGCGGACATGGCGCACCTCCGTGGCGCAGATCTCGTAGCCGAACCAGCGGTTGACCGCCAGCATCGGACCGTTGCCGGCGTCGTTCCCGGTGTAGGCGTCCGTGTATCCGGCGGCGCGCGCCCGGTGCAGCGAGTCGCTCTTGGCGAGCTTCGCCAGCCCTCTCCCCCGGAAGGCGCGCAGGGTGCCGGTCATGGCCGACGAGTAGCGGGTGAGACCGTCGGTCATCGCCGCGCTGAACGCCGCGATCTGCCCGTCCACCGTCACGACGGTGGTGAGCGCGTGGTCGAGGCCGGGCCGCCGCCAGGTCGTGGCCAGCCAGTCCTCGTAGTCGGAGAACTCCACCTTGACGTCGCTCGGCTCGTCCGCGGTCGTCTCCGCGTCGGCCTCGAACATCGGGCGGGGATCGTCCTCGAAGTCGGCGGCCGTGAGCAGTTCGGCCCCGGCGGGGAGCTCCGGGAGCGGGGGCAGGGCGCCCTCCGCCAGACCGAGACGGAGGAAGTGCGCCGGCCTGCGCGCCGCATAGCCGCGCTTCCCGGCGAACGCCCGGTTGTCCGGTTCGTCCAGCACCCAGGTGTAGACGGCGGCCGCGCCCACGTCCTTCAGATGCTCCTCGCCGGCCCGCGCCAGGAGCGACCCCGCGCCCCGGCCCGTCCTGTCCGGATGCACGTACGGATTGCAGAACCCCTGGCCCGGCTCCGGGCTCTCGTGGGAGATGCCGACCTGCGCGGTCCCGGTCACCTCGCCGTCCTCCTCGGCGACCAGCAGCCGGTAGTGGCGGCCGGGGTGGGCCTCGGCCAGGTCGCTCAGGACCTGCTCCGGAGTCGTCACCATGCAGGGCAGCGCGGCGCGCCGCACCTGTACCCAGGCCTCCGCGTCGGAGGGCCGGAAGTCACGCACCATCACCGTCATGCGCCGGACGGTACGCGGGTGACCCGCCCGGTCGCCTCCGATTTTCCGGCGGTGGGAGAGAATCGGGGTGTGACCCTGAAGATCGCCGTTGACCCGGACTCCGCCACCGCCCCGTACGAACAGCTGCGCGCCCAGCTGTCCGAACAGGCCCGCTCCGGCGCCCTGCCGGTCGGCTACCGCCTCCCGACCGTGCGCGGCCTCGCCGGGGAGCTGGGGCTCGCCGCCAACACCGTGGCGAAGGCCTACCGGGCGCTGGAGGGCGACGGGGTGATCGAGACGCGGGGGCGCAACGGGACGTTCATCGCCGCCGCGGGGGACGCGGCGGCCCGCCACGCGGCGACGGCGGCGCAGGAGTACGCCGAGCAGGCCCGGCGCCTCGGTCTCTCCAGGGCCGACGCGCTGGCCCTGGCCGAGGACGCGGTACGGGCGGCCTACACGCGGTAGCGCGGCCGGTCGGAGACACAGCTCAGAGGTACAGCCCCGCGTCGGCACCCGCGTCCTGCTTCGGCACGGACGCGGGACCGTTGCCCCGCCGCAGGGCGTACAGCTCGGCCAGGGTCGCGCCCTCGCGGCCGAGCCCCTCCTCCGTACCCAGCCAGGAGACCGACTCCGCACGGGTCAGCGAACCCACCTCGATACGGGCGAGGCAGCGGCCCGGTCTGACCACCGCGGGGTGCAGTCGCTCCAGGTCCTCGTTGGTGGTCACCCCCACCAGCACATTGCGGCCCTGACCCAGCAGGCCGTCCGTCAGGTTGAGCAGCCGGGACAGTGCCTGACCCGCCGTGTGCTTCGCCTCACCGCGGATCAGCTCGTCGCAGTCCTCCAGGAGCAGCAGCCGCCAGCGCCCCTTCGCCGAACCGTCGTCCTCGCCGATGGCGATGTCCATCAGATAGCCGACGTCGTTGAAGAGCCGCTCCGGATCCAGCACGCAGTCGACCTGGCACCAGTCGCGCCAGGACCGGGCGAGGGTGCGCAGCGCCGAGGTCTTGCCGGTGCCGGGAGGGCCGTGCAGCAGGAGCAGCCGGCCGGCGATGTCGTCAGGGGTGACCTTCATCAGCCGGTCCATCGCATCGGCCACCGGAGCCGTGTAGTTGGACCGCACGTCCTCCCAGGTGCCGGCGGCGATCTGCCGGGTGGTGCGGTGCGGGCCGCGGCGCGGGGAGACGTACCAGAAGCCCATGGTCACGTTCTCGGGCTGCGGCTCCGGCTCGTCCTGGGCACCGTCGGTCGCCTCGGCCAGGACCTTCTGGGCCAGCTCGGCGGTGGTGGCGGTGACCGTGACGTCGGCACCCCGGTTCCACCGCGAGATCAGCAGCGTCCATCCGTCGCCCTCGGCGAGGGTCGCGCTGCGGTCGTCGTCACGGGCGGACCTCAGGACCTTGGCCGCCGCGGGCAGCAGAGTCGCTCCCGACTTGACGCGGTCGAGGGAGGAACTGTGGGAGTACGGCTGCTCGCCCGTCGCGAAGCGGCCCAGGAACAGCGCGTCCACGACGTCGGACGGCGAATCGCTGTCGTCGACGTTGAGCCGGATCGGCAGGGCGGACTCGGGGTTGGCAGACATGGCGCCCATGATCCGGTACGGCGGCGCCCCGCGCACCCAGGTTTCAGGAGCTGCCCCTGGGGTCTTCCGCCCGGACCGGGGCGGAAGACCCCAGGGGAGCGGGGGCTCAGCCCGGTGCGCCGGCCGGCCCGGAGGCCCGGAACCCGCGGCCCGCCCGGCGCGCGCCGCGCACCACGGCGAACCCCTTGGTGAGCGCCCGGTCCAGAACGAACGCCCGTGCGACGGCCCGGCCCTCGACCAGCCGGGCGAACCCGGCGGCACCCGTACCGCGGCGGACCGTCACCCGCTCCAGGGCGTACGGCCCCTGGCGGCGGCGCGCCAGGGCGTTGCCCACGGCGAGGGCCTGTGCGAAGCCCGCCGCGCGCACCGACCGCCGCACCCGGCGGGTGGAGTAGCCGTAGGGATAGGCGAAGGAGGCCGGAGGAGCGCCCAGTTCGGTGGCGACGATCTCCCGGCACCGCACGGTCTCCGCCCGCAGGGCCGTCTCGCCGAGCTGGTCCAGCTGCGGATGGGTGTGGCTGTGGCCGCCGATCTCCACACCCGTATCGGCGAGTTCGCGCACCTGGTCCCAGTCGAGCATGGTGTCCAGGGCGCCGCCCTCGTCGTACGCCCCCCGCAGCCAGCCGGTGGTGACGAAGACGGTGGCCGCGAAGCCGTGCTCGGCGAGCACCGGCAGGGCGTGCCGGTGCACCCCTTCGTAACCGTCGTCGAACGTGATCAGCACCGGCCTGGGCGGCAGGGGCCGCCCCGTGCGCCAGTGCTCGCCCAGCGCGGCTGTCGTGAGCGGGGTGAAGTCGCGCCGGGCCAGGATCTCCATCTGCGTACGGAAGGCGCCGGGCGACACAGAGAGGCCGTACACGCCGTCGGCCGGGCGGTCGCCGACGGCGTGGTACATCAGGATCGGCACGGCCCCGCTCACCGCACCTCCTCCACGGGTGCGCCTGCCCTTGCGATCGCCGGTACGTCGAAGGACGCGCCGTCGCGCCGGACGCGCACGCTCCCCACCGCGTAGCCGGCCGCCGCCGTCAGCACTCCCGCGACGACCGCGCCGGCGCGGCCCGCTCCGCCGGGGCGGCCGAGCAGGAAGTCCCGTACGCCCCGCAGCACCCCGGCCGGGAGCACCCGGGTGGTGTAGCGGCGTTCGGACTCCAGCCCCCTGTCCGCACCGACGCTCCTGGCGACGAGCGCCTTGGAGAGCCCCTCGGCGTACGTACGGGTACGGAAGTAGCCGAAGCGCTCCCTCACCCGGGGGACCTTGTGGCGGATCACGGCGCGGTCGTCGATGAGCAGGACGGCGTGGGGGAGCGCGCGGCTCAGCCGGATGCACAGCTCGGTCTCCTCCCCGCCCAGCGGCCGCTTGTCCCCGTCCCGGCCGATGCCGGTGGCGAAACCGCCCGCCGCGTCGAAGGCCGTACGACGGAACGACGCGTTGCCACCGAGGACGTTGCGGACCCGGACCGTGCCGCGCGGCAGACCCAGGTAGGTGCACCCGACGACCCAGTCGAACTCCTCGGGGAACCAGAGCGGCCTGCGGCCCGAGGCCCACGAGGGCAGGGTCCGGCCGCCGACGGCCATCACCTCCGGATCGTCGTAGCCCTTGTCGAAGTGGCGCAGCCAGTCCGGCTCGGCCACCGCGTCGTCGTCGAGGAAGGCGAGGATCGCACCACGGGCCGCGGCGATGCCCGTGTTCCGGCCCGCCGAGAGACCGCGCGGGCCCGCGTTCGCGAGCACCCGCACCTCCGGGCGTTCCCCGTACTCCCCGGCAAGACGGCGCAGCAGCGCCGGGTTGTGGTCCACCACCAGGAGGATCTCCCGCGCGGGCAGTGACTGCGCGCGGACGGATGCGACGGCCTCGAGGATGTCCTCCCAGCGCTCCTCGGTGTAGACGCAGACGACGACGGAGAAGTCGCGCGGGCTCACAGCACCTGTCCCCGGCCGATCACGGCGGGCACGGCCGCCGTCCGGCGCCCGCCGCGGCGCACGCCCTTCTCCCTGAGGATCACCCTGAGCACCCGGAGCCCGTCCCGTACGGCGCTGAGGTTGCTGACGCCGTGGATGCGGTTGTACTCGTGGCTGGGCACCTCCTGGACCCTGAGGCCGGCCTTGACCACCCGGATGTTCATCAGGGTCTCTATCTCGAAGCCGGTGCAGTCCAGGGTGATCCTGTCCAGGCAGTGCTTCCAGAAGGCGTTGTAGCCGTAGCAGAGGTCGGTGTAGCGAGCCCCGAACTTGCGGTTGACCATCGTGCACAGCGCCCGGTTGCCGAGCTTGCGGACGGGCGTCATGTCGTCCGTGCCGCCGCCGTTGGCGAAGCGGGAGCCCTTGGCGAAGTCGGCGCCGCCGACCAGGGCGGAGACGTAGCTGACGATCTCCTCCCCGTCCGCCGAGCCGTCCGCGTCGACCATCACGATGATCTCGCCGGTGCAGGCGGCGAAGCCGCTGATCAGGGCGTCGCCCTTGCCCTTGCCGACCTGCTTGACGACGACGACGTCGGGCCGGAGTTCACGGGCGACCCGGACGGTGTCGTCGGTCGAATTCCCGTCCACGAGCACGACTTCATGAATCCAGGCGGGCAGCGTCTTGAACACATGGGGAAGATTCTCCGCCTCATTCATGGCGGGGATCACGACACTCACCGGCGGCGCTATCGCGAGATGCGAAGAGATCGGACGGTATTCGCTCTTCATTCGAGCGGCTTCGGTCTCTTCGACGGCAGGTCTGATCGAGGAAGGCAGAACTGAACTCATGATTCTTTTCCCTCTCGTCCGGTGGACGGCCCACCCCCGGGCTGTCCGGATAAAGGTCCGGTTCGAAAGGGGGGTTCTCACCCCGGCCATGACGGTATGGCGCTCCGAGCTGGCGTGATGAGGTGGCACAACTGGCCGCGCGGCGACCGACTCGTTCGAGTACGGCCGCTGGCACGGCACCCCCCTACCGTGCCCCGCTCCGGTATCCATCGCGGCTTCCTGAGCCCTCCCCTGGAGCCGCCTGTGTGATGGACCGTTACGGGTTGATCTACGACGGTATTAACGATTGGAACTGTATGGCAAGAGATGCAAGGACGTCTCGCTCTTTTCAGACTTCGACGGAACGGTCACATTCCGCTGCGGAGTTGACGCTTCCTATTTCCCGGCGGCCGGGAGTGAAGTGCGCGGCCGGGGTCGCGAAGAGGTGAAAGGGTGCGCAGGAGGCGCGCAGTGGTGAATTGATGCCGACGAGTGCGTGCGGGGCGCCCGCCCCGGCCACCGCTGCCCCGCCACCCGTCGGAACGGGCGCCCCGACTGCCCCGACTGTCCCCGTCTCATGGCTGATGATCCGCATTGGCGACTTTGCCCCCCAGCGCGCCGGATGCCGGATTTCAATGTGACGTACCGCCAGGGGGGCGTCAAGGAGACCTTGTCGAAGCTTCTTGGCATGGACACTTCCGGAATTCGGGGCGGTACTGCTACCACGGAGTAGGCAGAGATCCTGCCCAAGGAGGTTCCATGAAAATGTCCAGACTCGTGGCGTTCTCGTCCTCTCTCCTGCTCGGCACCGTTCTCGCTCTGACCGGTGCGAGCGTCGCCCAGGCCCAGGAATCCGCCCGGTCCGTCGAGGCCATCGACTACGTAGCCCTGGGTGACTCGTACTCGTCAGGTGTCGGAGCCGGCGCCTACGACAGCGCGAGCGGCGACTGCAAGCGCAGCACCCGCGCGTACCCCGTCCTCTGGAAGGCGGCCAACAACCCCGCCTCGTTCGCCTTCACCGCGTGCTCAGGGGCCAGGACGGGCGACGTGACAGCCGGTCAGCTCGGCCCGCTGACCTCCGCGACCGACCTCGTCTCGATCTCCATCGGCGGCAACGACGCCGGCTTCGCCGACGTCATGACCACCTGCGTCCTGCAGTCCGAGGCCACCTGCCTGAGCAGGATCGCCACCGCCCGCGCCTACGTCGACTCGACCCTCCCCGGCAAACTGGACTCCGTGTACGCGGCGATCAGCGCCAAAGCGCCCGCCGCCCACGTGGTCGTCCTCGGCTACCCCCGCTTCTACCAGCTCGGCGGCAGCTGCATCGCCGGCCTGAGCGAGAAGGAACGCTCCGCCATCAACGGCGCCGCCGACTACCTCAACGCCGCGACCGCCAAGCGCGCGGCGGACCACGGGTTCACCTTCGGCGACGTCACCTCGACCTTCACCGGGCACGAGATCTGCTCGGGCAGCGCCTGGCTGCACAGCGTGAACTGGCTCAACATCGGTGAGTCCTACCACCCCACGGCCGCCGGGCAGTCGGGCGGCTACCTGCCCGTCCTCAACTCGAAGGCCTGACCGCACCTCCGCAGCGCAGCGCGCCGGCTCAGCCGGCCGCCGAGGAGGGGACTCCGCCCCGCGGGGTCTCCTTCCCGCTCGCCACGACGAGCTCCACGGCCTTCATGGGCGTGCGTCCCGAGGACTCCGCCGAAGCCGCCCAGGTACGCGTCGCGGTCTTCCCGCCGCCCCTCTCGTCCGAGTCGTCGTCGCCCGCCAGCGCCCAGACGAGGCCTCCGGCGACGAGCAGCGCCACAACAGCCCCCACGGCCACCAGAACGCCCGTCCGCCTCGTCAGGCCGACGGGCTCCGGGGTGCCCGTGGCGGACCCCGATTCCCCGGCCGCCACGGCCGTTTCACCCGTCGGCGGCGTGAGCGGCGGGCCGGCCGCTCCGCCGCCCGGCGATCCGGTGCCGCCCGCGGCCAGGATCCGCAGCCGGCGCTCCGCGTCCCCGGCCGTGAGCCGCTCGGCCGGATCCTTGCGCAGCAGCCCCTCGATGACAGGTGCGAGCGCGCCCGCCCGCCGGAGCGGCGGCGGCTCCTCCTCGCCGACCGCGCGCAAGGTGTCCCGGGGGGCGTCCCGGCCGAACGGTGACCGCCCCTCGGTGGCGGCGTACAGAAGCACTCCCAGCGACCAGAGGTCGGATTCGGGCCCCGGCGTGCGCCCCTGCGTGCGCTCGGGCGCGAGGTATTCCGGGGAGCCGATGGGCTCACCGGTGAGGCCGGACGAGCCGTCGGCCGGGGTGATGCCGAAGTCCTTCAGCATCACCCGCCCGTCGTTGGCCAGCAGCACGTTGCCCGGCTTCACGTCACGGTGCAGCACGCCGGCCTCATGGGCGCCGCGCAGCGCCGCGAGCACCTCCGCGCCGACCCGGGCGGCCCGCCGGGGGGACAGCGGGCCGTCGGCCTCCAGTACGTCGGAGAGGGCGAGCCCCCGGACCAGCTCCATCACGATCCAGGGCCGGGAGTCCTGGGTGACGACGTCGTGCACGGCGACGGCGTTGCGATGCGTGACACGGGCCGCCTCCCGGGCCTCCCGCTCCAGGCGGGCATGCAGGAGCTCGATGCCGTCGGCGGACAGCTCCGCCGGGGCCCGCACCTCCTTCACGGCCACCTCGCGCCCCAGCAACTCGTCGCGGGCGCGCCACACGATGCCCGCCCCGCCCTCGCCCAGCGGGTCCAGGAGACGGTAACGATCCGCGATCACGCGTCCGGTGCCCGGGACTTCGCTCATCGGTGACCCTCCATCAGCAGCTGTGCGCAGTACGGACGAATCCCCTCCAAGCTAACGCAACCCGTCCCGGAACCGACAGGATCCGGTAACGGGCCGTCAACCCCCGTGTACGGGTGTGCAATCCTGCGGCCGGGATACACGAGTGTCACCGCGGGACGATAGGGTTAACCTGCCCGGGCCGGGTGCCCTCGTACGGGTGGGGAGTGACATGGAACAGATAACGGTGCGCAGCAGGCCGCGTGTGCCTGCCATTACATGTGGGAGCGGTGCGACCAGTTCGCGCCTCGACCGCCATCTCGCAGTGCTGGGCGGCCCCGCCGTTCCGCAGCGGGAGTCGGCGGAGGCGACGCTGCTGATGCTCGAGCTCACCTCGCGCGACGCCGCGCACACCCGCAGGAGCAGGAGCGCGCGTGTCTCGCTCTTCGCCCCGCTGCGGCGGCTGCGGCGCTCGCTCTTCGGCAGCCGCCGCTGACCGACGGCTCCACGACCGGTGCGGCCCTCCGCTCAGGGCCGCGTCCACGATCACTCCGTCCCGGCGCAGTGCTGCTCTCCGCCCGTCCGTCATCCCCAGGGCCGGCAGCGTTGCGTCGGTGTGCTCCATCAGCGCCGGTACGGCACCCCATCGGCGCCGGCGCCCGGCCCGGCAGCGTGGCGCCGGAGCAGCAGCGTTCGCGACCCGCCGACAGCGGTGACCACTTCCCGCTCTCTCACAACAGCGCGAACTGCCCCTCCGGGCCCTCCTCCTGGTGATCCAGCACGGACGCGGGGAGCCGGGCCGGTGCCGGGACGGGAAGCACCCCGGCCGTGTGCAGCCCGTCCCTGGTGAGGAGCTCCGCCTCCTCCAGCCGCTCCCGCAGCGCCTGTTGCCGGGGCCGCAGCCCGGCGAGCAGCGCCAGGACGGTGATCAGCTCCAGCAGCTCCGAGGTCCGCTCCTGCGGCCAGCCGCGCGGCCCCACCGCTGCGAGCCCCTCACCCGCCGCCGTGCGGCGTTCGAACCACAGCTCCAGCATCCGTACCCCGCTGACCCGGAACTCCCAGGCACCGGCGGGAACGGGTGAGACGCGCCCCTCGCCGACGACGAGCGTCTCCTCCTCGGCGTCGTAGTGCAGCCCGTCGGGCCGGGGCGGGATCGCGGCCCGCACGTACGGGCGCCGGCCGCCCGGCAGCCGCGGGCGTTCACCGCCGCGTGCCCCGCGCAGCTGGAGCCGCAGCAGCTCCTGGCCGAGCTCCACGCCCCGCTCCCACAGCGCGCCGTCGGCGGGCAGCGGGACGAGCGGCCCGGCGGGGGAGGGGCGGGCGGCTGCAAGGGCCCAGGCGAGGACGGATCCGGCGGTGACCGGCACCCCGTAGCGTGCGGTCAGCTCGGCGGTCAGGCCCGGTGCGAGATTGGGCTCCAGGCCGCCCGGCCGCCGGTAGAGCGGCCGTATCCGGCCGGGCCGCCCGGCGGGGGAGTGCCCGTCGGGCAGCAGCGTGGTCGCGGAGAGGGCGGGGCCGCCGTCCTGGGGCACGTATCCGTGCTCGACGGCGAAGAGCTGGTGCCCGTCGGCGACCCGCCACAGCTCGGGGCGGGCCGCGTCGAGCAGCCGGTGGTCGGGAATCAGCCACTGTTCGTCGAAGGGTCCGTGCGCGATCCGTACCGGTTCGGGATACGGTCCGGGGTCCCGGGCGAACGCACTCGTGCCGGTGGACCTGCCCGGCAGCGCCGCGGCCGGGGTCAGCGGCGTACGGGAGCGGCTGGGGCGGAACAGCCGCTCCTGTTCGGCGCCCTCCGCCCGTGCCAGCAGGTCCCAGCGGGCCCGGAGCGAGGAGGCGTCGGGGGCCGTCACCCAGGGGCGTCCCGGTCTCAGGGACCGCACCGACCAGGGCATGAGGTCGTCCAGCAGCGGGAGCGCGTCGCTCCCGCCGGCTCCGGCCGCCACCCGTGCTGCCACCGTGTCGTCCTCCCCCTCGCCACGTCCGCCGCCCCCGGCATCGTAACGGCCTCCCTCATGACGACCGCCCGTCGCGGGCCCGCCGTCAGTGCGCCTCGACGGTCACGGAGAAGGAGAAGCGGTCGCCCCGGTAGCGGATGCGCGCCACGTCCACCACCGTGCCGTCCTCGTCGTACGTCACGCCCGTGTAGTGCAGGATCGGGCTGAGCAGCGGGACCCCGAGCAGCTCGGCCGTGACGGGGTCGGCGAGGCGCGCCTCGACGGTGTCCGTGATCCGGGCGATGCGTACGCCGAGGGAGTCACGCAGCACCTTCGTCATCGGCCACCGCTCCAGATCGGCCACGTCGAGCCGGTCGGCGATCTCCGGGCGCACCGCGTTCTCCGCCCAGTTGGTGGGCTCGTCCGTCGCGTCGTCGCAGCGGAGCCGCCGGTAGCTGACCACCTCGGGGCAGTCCGGGAAGAACTCGGCGAGATCGCCGGGAACGGGTGCCCGGCCGTGGCCGAGCACGGTCGTGCGCTCGCCCGACTGCTGGGCGACGATCGCGTCGATCGAACCCAGCAGCCGGACCGGCGACACCCGCCGGGCGCGCGGCTCGATGAAGGTGCCGCGCCGCCGGTGCCTGCTGATCAGACCCTCGGTCTCCAGCTCCTTGAGGGCCTGGCGCATGGTGAGGACGCTGACGCCGTAGTGCAGTGCGAGCTGCTCCTCGGTGGGCAGCCGCGTCGAGGCGTCCTGGGGGCGGCCCAGTATGGAGGCCCGCAGCGACTGCGAGACCTGGTACCAGAGGGGCAGCTTCCGGTTCAGCACCAGGGAGTCGGGGGCGAAGCCGGGCGGGCTCGCCTCGTTCACCTGATCCATCTGGTTCACCCGAACTCTCTGCGGTGCGGTCTCACGGCCGGAAGTTGCGGCTCAGACCCTGCCACACGTCGTCGTACCCGCGCTGGAGACGGTCCGTCCCCGCGGCCTGAGCGGTCGCCGTGACCGGCCAGCGGGTCTCGAACATGAACGCCAGGCCGTCGTCGATCTTCTGCGGCTTCAGCTCCGCCGCGCTCGCCCGGTCGAAGGTCTCACGGTCCGGGCCGTGCGCGGACATCATGTTGTGCAGCGAGCCGCCCCCCGGCACGAAGCCGCCCGCCTTGGCGTCGTACGCGCCCTCGATCAGGCCCATGTACTCGCTCATCACGTTGCGGTGGAAGTACGGCGGGCGGAAGGTGTCCTCGCCGACCAGCCAGCGCGGGGCGAAGACGACGAAGTCGACGCCGGCCAGCCCCGGGGTGTCGGACGGCGAGGTCAGCACGGTGAAGATCGACGGGTCCGGGTGGTCGTAGCTGATCGTGCCCATCACATTGAAGCGGCGCAGGTCGTAGACGTACGGCGTGTGGTTGCCGTGCCAGGCGACGACGTCGAGCGGCGAGTGGGTGTACGTCGCCGACCAGAGGTTTCCGCAGAACTTGTTGATCACCTCGACCGGGCCCTCGCGGTCCTCGAACGCGGCGACGGGCGCGAGGAAGTCCCGGGCGTTCGCCAGGCCGTTGGCGCCGATGGGCCCCAGGTCGGGCAGGACGAAGGGCTGCCCGTAGTTCTCGCAGACGTAGCCGCGGGCGGTCGTGTCCAGCAGCTCGACACGGAAGCGGACACCACGCGGGATCAGCGCCACATGGCCGGGCTCGGCCCGCAGCAGGCCCAGTTCGGTGCGGAGCAGCAGGCCGCCGCGCTCGGGGACGATCAGGAGTTCACCGTCGGAGTCGCTGAACACCCGGTCCGTCATGGAGGAGTCCGCGCTGTAGAGGTGTACGGCCATGCCGGTGCGCTGCGTGGCGTCGCCGTTGCCGCCCAGTGTCCACAGGCCGGTCAGGAAGTCCGTGCCGGGCGAGGGTTCGGGGAGCGGGTCCCAGCGGAGCCGGTTCGGGTCGGGGACCGTCTCGGTGAAGGGAGCGGTGCGCAGGGTGCCGTTGTCGATGCGGACGAAGGCGGGATGGGCGGCCGACGGGCGGATCCGGTAGAGCCAGGAACGGCGGTTACGGGCGCGGGGTTCGGTGAAGGCCGAGCCGCTCAGCTGTTCCGCGTACAGCCCGAGCGGTGCGCGCTGGGGCGAGTTGCGGCCGTGGGGCAGGGCGCCCGGGACGGCCTCCGAACTGTGCTCGTTGCCGAAGCCCGACATGTGGCCGAGATTCTCCGCCGTTTTCCTCGCCTGCTCGATGCCGCTCATCATGCGCTCCCGTTGGATGAGGAATCCCGTGGATCCCCTGACGAAGAATCCTATGGATCACCGTAGGAATCGAAACGTGGCCCGTCAACGGCATACAGGCATCATGGAGCCGTGTCCCACGCTCATACGAACCTCCGACGCGTCCCCGTGCAGCAGCGCAGTGCCGACCGTCTCGCCCGCATCCTCGACGCCGGCGCCGCGCTGCTCGACGAGACCGGCTACGAGCAGCTCTCCACCCGGGCGGTCGCCGACCGGGCCGGCGTGCCCATCGGCTCCGTCTACCGCTTCTTCCCCAACAAGAGGGCGCTGGTCGACGCCCTGGCCGAGCGCAACCTGGAGGTCTACGCCGGCCGGGTCGTCGCCAGGCTGGAGGCGATACCGGAGCGGGAGTGGCGCGCGGCCATCGACGCCGTGCTCGACGAGTACCTGGCGATGAAGCGCTCCGTCGCCGGCTTCGCCCTCGTCGACTTCGGCCCTCCCGTGCCCGTCCCGGGGCCGCTCGACGCGGAGGTGAACCGGCGCGTCGCGGGGCGCCTGACGGAGCTGCTCTCCGGGCATCTCGGCCGGGGGCGTGACGGGGCCGCCTCCGACGCCCGCCTGCTCCGCACCGTCCTGGTCTGCGTGCAGGCCGCCGACGCCCTGCTCCAACTCGCCTTCCGCACCGACCCCGAGGGGGACCCGGACCTGATAGCGGAGACCCGGGTCCTGCTCCGGGCCTATCTCGCGGGCGTCCTCGAATAGCGGAGCGGGGGCGGCGGGACCAGCGGGCCGGGGGCGGGGGGACGGCCGGCTCGGGGGGCGGCGGGACAACGGGTCGCTCCAGAGCCTCGCCAGCATCCGTACCGGTCGGTATGCTCGATTCGCCGGGAGCCCGCGCCCGCCGAGCGCGCCGCGGGACGCCGGATCACGCTCGCGCGCCACCGCTGCCGCCGCCCGGGGAGGGCCCATGTCCCAAGAATCCCGTACCGCTCTGCGTGTCTGCCCGCTCTGCGAGGCCACCTGCGGACTCACCCTCACGATCGAGGGGGCCGAGGTCACCGGTGCCCGCGGTGACCGCGAGGACGTGTTCAGCAAGGGGTTCATCTGCCCCAAGGGCGCCTCCTTCGGGGGGCTCGACGGCGACCCGGACCGGCTGCGCACCCCGCTCGTCCGCACGGACGGCGTTCTGCGCGAGGCGACCTGGAGCGAGGCCTTCGACGCGATCGCCGCGAAGATCCCGGCGCTGATCGGGGAACACGGCAAGCAGGCCGTCGGAGTCTTCCTCGGCAACCCCAATGTGCACACGATGGCGGGCGGGCTCTACCCGCCGCTGCTGCTGTCCACGCTCGGCACCCGCAACGTCTTCACCGCCAGCACCCTGGACCAGATGCCCAAGCACGTCTCCAGCGGACTGCTCTTCGGCGACGCCAACGCCATCCCCGTACCGGACCTGGACCGCACCGCCCATCTGCTGCTGATCGGCGCCAACCCGCTGGAGTCCAACGGCAGTCTGTGCACGGCGCCCGACTTCCCGGGCAAGCTCAAGGCGCTCCGCAAGCGCGGCGGCACCCTCACGGTCATCGATCCGCGCCGCACCCGCACCGCCCGCCTCGCCGACCGGCACGCCGCGATCAGGCCCGGCACCGACGCCCTGCTGCTCGCCGCGCTCACCCAGGTCGTCGTCGAGGAGAAGCTCGCCGACCCCGGAGCGCTCGCCGAGCACCTCGACGGTTACGACGAACTGACCGAAGCCGTCGCCGACTTCACCCCAGAGGCGGTGGCCGGGGCCTGTGACCTGGACGCGGACACCATCCGGGAGATCGCCCGCGAGCTGGCCGCCGCACCCTCCGCGGCCGTCTACGGGCGCATCGGCAGCTGCACCGTCGAGCACGGGACCCTGGCCAGCTGGCTCGTCGACGTACTGAACATCCTCACCGGCAACCTCGACCGCCCCGGCGGCGCCCTCTTCCCGCTCTCCGCCACCGGCCGCGCCCCGCGCGCCGCCGGGCCGGGGAAGGGCTTCTCCCTCGGCCGCTGGAGCAGCCGGGTCTCCGGACACCCCGAGGCCAAGGGGGAACTGCCCGTGGCCGCACTCGCCGAGGAGATCGAGACGCCGGGGGAGGGCCGGATCCGGGCGCTGATCGTCATCGCGGGCAACCCGGTGCTCTCCGCGCCCGACGGGGACCGCCTGGACCGGGCGCTCGCCGACGGCCTCGACTTCATGATCAGCGTCGATCCGTACCTCAACGAGACCGCGCGCCACGCGGACGTCGTGCTGCCCCCGCCGCCGCCCTCGCAGAGCGCCCACTTCGACTTCGCGTTCAACTCCCTGGCCGTCCGCAACCAGGTCCGCTACAGCGGCCCCGTCGTGCCCCTGGAGGAGGGGCGGATGGACGAGAGCGAGATCCTCGCCCGGCTCGTCCTCGCCGTCGGCGGCAACCACGGCGCGCCGCCCGAGGCCGTCGACGACCTGGTGATCACCACCACGATCGCCAAGGCGGGGCTCCCCGAGTCCCTCGCGGCCGACCTGACCGGCAGCACGGGGGCCGAACGGCGCCTCGACCTGATGCTGCGCCTCGGTCCGTACGGGCTCACGCTGGAGCAGCTGCTCGCGCGGCCCCACGGCATCGATCTCGGCCCGCTGGAGCCGCGCGTTCCGCAGGTGCTGAGGACCCGCAGCGGCCGCATCGAGCTGTTCCCGGCGCCGATCGCCGCCGATCTTCCCCGGCTCCGCGCGTCGCTGGGCGCGCGGCCCGCCGGCCTCGTCCTCGTCGGCCGCCGCCATCTGCGGTCCAACAACAGCTGGATGCACAACGTCGCCGCGCTGCGTGGCGGCTCGAACGTCTGCACCCTGCAGATCCACCCCGACGACGCGGCCCGGATCGGTCTCGCGGACGGCGACACCGCCCGGATCACGGCCGCGGGCGGCGAGGTCGAGGCGCCCGCCGAGATCACCGACTCGGTGCGGGCCGGGGTCGTGAGCCTCCCGCACGGCTGGGGCCACAGCCGGCCGGGCACCCGCATGTCGGTCGCCGGGGCGGACCCGGGCGTCAACGTGAACCAGCTCCTGGACGGCAGCCTCCTGGACCCGCTGTCCGGCACCGCGGTGCTCAACGCCGTCCCCGTCTCCGTAACACCAACTCGTTGACCTGGGGTTTTGCTCGTATTGCTCACACGTCAACATCTTGTTAACGCTGCTTCAGGGCCCTTAACGTCATCCGCACCGCCGGCACCGGTGAGAGTTCAAAGGTGAACGTTAGGTATCCCATATGTTGACAATCCTCGGCTTTGCCATGATCGCGACCTTCCTGGTCCTGATCATGATGAAGAAGATGTCGCCGATCGCGGCGCTGGTCCTGATCCCCGCCCTGTTCTGCGTGGCCGTCGGACAGGGCGCGAAGCTCGGCGACTACGTCATCGAAGGGGTCGGCACCCTCGCTCCGACCGCGGCGATGCTGATGTTCGCCATCGTCTACTTCGGCGTGATGATCGACGTCGGTCTCTTCGACCCGATCGTCCGGGCCATCCTGCGCTTCTGCAAGGCCGACCCGATGCGGATCGTCATCGGGACGGCCCTGCTCGCCGCGGTCGTCTCGCTGGACGGCGACGGCTCCACCACCTTCATGATCACGGTCTCGGCGATGTACCCGCTCTACAAGCGGCTGAAGATGAGCCTGGTCGTGATGACCGGTGTCGCCGCCACCGCGAACGGGGTCATGAACACCCTGCCCTGGGGCGGCCCCACCGCCCGCGCGGCCACCGCGCTCAAGGTGGACGCGGCCGACATCTTCGTCCCGATGATCCCGGCTCTCGCGGTCGGCCTGCTCGCCGTCATCCTCCTGGCCTGTGTCCTGGGCCGCCGCGAGCGCAAGCGGCTCGGCATGCTGACCCTCGACGAGGCGCTGGTGACCGAGCCCGAGACCGTCCTCGTCGGCGCGGGCGGAGGCGGCGACCCCCTCACGAAGGCCCCGAAGAGCACCGGCGGTGCGGGCGGCGGCGAAGGGGCCGGGGCCGAAGCGACCGAGGAGGACGAGGAGTTCAAGGGGCTCGACCCGGACCGGTCCACGCTCCGCCCGAAGCTCTACTGGTTCAACGCCGGCCTCACCGTCGCCCTGCTGGCCGCGATGATCCTGGAACTCATGCCGATCCCGGTGCTCTTCCTGCTCGGTGCGGCCCTCGCCCTCACCGTCAACTTCCCCCACATGCCCGACCAGCGGGCCCGGATCGCGGCCCACGCCGACAACGTGCTCAACGTCGCCGGCATGGTCTTCGCCGCGGCCGTCTTCACCGGTGTGCTGACCGGCACCGGTATGGTCGAACACATGGCGGACTGGCTCGTCGGGGCGATCCCCGACGGCATGGGCCCGCACATGGCCATCGTCACCGGTGTCCTGAGCCTCCCCCTCACGTACTTCATGTCCAACGACGGCTTCTACTTCGGAGTTCTGCCCGTGCTTGCCGAGGCCGGCGCCGCCCACGGCGTCTCCCCCCTGGAGGTCGCCCGCGCCTCCATCGTGGGACAGCCGCTGCACATGTCGTCCCCGCTCGTGCCCGCCGTCTACGTCCTGGTCGGCATGGCCAAGGTCGAGTTCGGCGACCACACCCGCTTCACCGTCAAGTGGGCCGTGCTCACCTCGCTGGTGGTCCTCGGAGCCGGAATCCTCTTCGGAATCATCTGATGCCTCCGGAACAACAGCCCGGCAGGGGCTGGCTGCTGCGCCTCGTCATCGCCTTCGCCTTCGCGCAGGGGGCGGTGTCGATGGCGCGGCCCGCCGTCTCCTACCGGGCTCTCTCGCTGGGTGCCGACGAGCGCGCGATCGGCGTGATCGCCGGTGTGTACGCGCTCCTGCCGCTCTTCGCCGCCGTACCGCTCGGCCGGCGGACCGACCACGGCCGCTGCGCTCCGCTGCTGCCCGTCGGGGTCGTCCTGATCGGCGGGGGCTGCGCGCTCAGCGGCACCGCGGGCTCACTCCCGGCGCTCGCCGCCTGGAGCGGGGTCATGGGCCTCGGCCACCTCTGCTTCGTGATCGGCGCCCAGTCGCTCGTCGCCCGGCAGTCCGCTCCCGCCGAACAGGACCGCAATTTCGGCCACTTCACCATCGGCGCCTCGCTCGGCCAGCTCGTCGGACCGATCGCCGCGGGCTACCTCATCTCCGAGCGGGACGGCGCGATGGCCCGTACGAGCGCCCTCGCCCTGCTCGTCTCGGCGGCCGTCGCCGCGGTCTCCTTCACGTCCCTCTGGCGCATCGAGCACCGCAGGTCCGCCGGCCCGCCCCGGCAGGCGGCCCGCAAGGTCCCGGTGGGCAGCATCCTGCGCACCAAGGGGGTCCCGGCCGGCATCTTCATCAGCCTCGCCGTGCTCTGCGCCACCGACATCCTCACGGCGTATCTGCCGGTGGTCGGCGAGCACCGGGGCATCGCGCCCGCCACCGTCGGCCTGCTGCTCAGCCTGCGGGCCGCCGCCACCATCGCCTGCCGGCTCGTCATGGCACCGATGCTGCGCACGCTCGGCAGGGCGGCCCTGCTCTCCACGACCTGCCTGCTCGGCGGTCTCCTCTGCGCCGCCATCGCCCTGCCCGTCCCGGTGTGGGGCCTCGCCGTGATGCTCGCCGTGCTGGGCTTCTGCCTGGGGGCCGGCCAGCCCCTCTCGATGACCACCGTCGTCCAGGCGGCCCCCGCGGCGGCCCGCTCCACCGCGCTCGCCCTCAGGCTCACCGGCAACCGGCTCGGCCAGGTCGCGGCCCCCGCCTCGGCCGGACTGATCGCCGGGGTCGCGGGCACCGCCGCGCCGTTCGTGATGCTGGGCGCCCTGCTCGTCGGGGCGGCCGGCCTCGGGCTGCGGGGCGGCGGGGGAGCCGGGGCGGCGGGCGCGGCTCCGGATCCCGGTCCGGCCCCCGAGGCCCCGGCTCCCCGTACCGAGCGCCCCCGCGCCGAGCGGGATCCGGCCTGACGCGGCCCCGGGCCCAGGCGCTCTCCTCCCACCCCGGGACATCCCCGGGCCCGGCGTGCGAGTGTGACCGTCGGCCGTGCGTGATCTGTGTCTCCGGCGGTTCCCTGGCGCCAAAAAACTAACAGCGCTAGTTTGGGGCCGGGACGGCATCCGTCCGTACGACGCACGGCTTCGGCGGCAGGCACAGCGAGCCCGGGAGGAACAGCCATGAAGGCGCATGACGGGATGTACATCGGCGGGGAGTGGCGGCCCGCCTCGGGCCAGGACACGATCCCGGTCGTGAACCCGGCGGACGAGCAGGTCATCGGACACGTCCCGGCGGGTACCGCCGAGGACGTCGACGCCGCGGTACGCGCCGCGCGCGCCGCGTTCCCCGGCTGGGCGGCCACCCCGCCCGCCGACCGTGCCGCGCGGATCGCCGCGCTGCGCGACGTGCTCGCCGCCCGCAAGGACGAGATCGCCGAGACCGTCACCGCCGAGCTCGGCTCGCCGCTGCCGATGTCCCAGGCCGTGCACGCGGGCGTACCGGTGCTGGTCGCCGGTTCGTACGCCGAACTCGCCGCCTCGTACTCCTTCGAGGAGAAGCTCGGCAACTCCACCGTCCTGCTGGAGCCCGTCGGCGTCGTCGGCGCGATCACGCCCTGGAACTACCCGCTCCACCAGATCGTCGCCAAGGTCGCCCCGGCGCTCGCCGCCGGCTGCACCGTCGTCCTCAAGCCCGCCGAGGACACCCCGCTCACCGCGCAGCTCTTCGCCGAGGCCGTCCAGGAGGCGGGCCTGCCGGCCGGCGTCTTCAACCTGGTCACCGGCATCGGGGCGGTCGCCGGACAGGCCCTGGCCGAGCACGACGACGTCGACCTGGTCTCGTTCACCGGATCCACGGCCGTCGGCAAGCAGATCGGCGCCACCGCGGGCGCGGCCGTCAAGCGTGTCGCGCTGGAGCTCGGCGGCAAGTCCGCCAACGTGATCCTGCCCGGGGCCGACCTCGCGAAGGCCGTCAACGTCGGCGTGGCCAACGTGATGTCCAACTCCGGTCAGACGTGCAGCGCCTGGACCCGGATGCTCGTCGACTCCGAGCGGTACGAGGAGGCCGTGAGCCTGGCCGCCGCGGCCGTCGCCAAGTACGTGCCCGGCGAGCGGGTCGGCCCTGTCGTCAACGCCAGGCAGCAGGCCCGGGTGCGGGGTTACATCGAGAAGGGCATCGAGGAGGGCGCCCGCCTCGTCGCGGGAGGCCCCGAGGCGCCCAAGGACCAGGGCTACTACGTCAGCCCCACGGTGTTCGCCGACGTCACGCCCGGCATGACCATCGCGCAGGAGGAGATCTTCGGCCCGGTCCTCTCGATCCTGCGGTACGAGGACGTGGAGGACGCCCTGCGGATCGCCAACGACACCGTGTACGGGCTGGCCGGCGCCGTCTGGGGCGCGGACGACGAGGAGGCCGTGGCCTTCGCCCGCCGCATGGACACCGGGCAGGTCGACATCAACGGCGGACGCTTCAATCCCCTCGCGCCCTTCGGTGGTTACAAGCAGTCGGGGGTGGGCCGCGAGCTCGGCCCGCACGGCCTCTCCGAGTACCTCCAGACCAAGTCCCTGCAGTTCTGATCCCCACGCCGATCCACCGAGGAGTCTGTTCGTGGTCCGCGCCGCCGTACTGCCCGCCGTCGGAGCTCCCCTGGAGATCACCGACATCGAACTCCCGGAGCCCGGCCCCGGCCAGGTGAGCATCTCTCTCGCCGCCGCCGGTGTCTGCCACTCCGACCTGTCCCTGTCCAACGGCACCATGCGACTGCCCGTCCCCGCCGTCCTCGGCCACGAGGGCGCCGGAACGGTGCTCTCCGTCGGCGAGGGCGTCACCCACGTCGCCGCGGGCGACCCGGTGGTCCTCAACTGGGCGCCGTCCTGCGGGAGGTGCTTCCACTGCGGGATCGGCGAGGTATGGCTCTGCGCCGACGCCCTCAAGGGCGCGGCCAATGTCCACGCCCGTACGGCCGACGGCACCGAACTCCACCCCGGCCTGAACGTCGCGGCCTTCGCCCAGGAGACCGTCGTCGCCGCCAACTGCGTGCTGCCCGCCCCGGCCGGCATCCCGCTCGACGACGCGGCCCTGCTCGGCTGCGCGGTCCTCACCGGCTACGGGGCGGTCCACCACTCCGCCCGGGTGCGCGAGGGCGAGAGCGTCGTCGTCTTCGGGATCGGCGGGGTCGGCCTCGCCGTCCTCCAGGCCGCCCGTATCGCCGGAGCCTCGAAGATCATCGCCGTGGACGTGTCACCGGAGAAGGAGGAACTCGCCCGCCGGGCGGGTGCCACCGACTACGTCGTCGCGTCCGACACCACGCCGCGCGCCGTCCGCAAGCTCACCGGCGGCCAGGGCGCCGACGTCGCCGTGGAGTGCGTGGGCCGGCCCGCCACCATCCGCGGAGCCTGGGAGTCGACCCGGCGCGGCGGCCGCACCACGGTCGTCGGCATCGGCGGCAAGGACCAGCAGGTGACCTTCAACGCCCTGGAGATCTTCCACTGGGGCCGCTCCCTCACCGGCTGCGTCTACGGCAACAGCGACCCGGCGCGCGATCTGCCGGTGCTCGCCGAACACATCCGCGCCGGACGGTTCGACCTCTCCATGCTGGTGACGGAGCGGATCTCGCTGGACGGCATCCCGGCGGCCTTCGACAACATGATCGCCGGCAAGGGCGGCCGCGCGCTGGTCGTCTTCTAGACACCGGCCGCACGGGTGCGGGGCCGTGGAACGCACGGCTCCGCCCTCCGCCCCCACCGCGGTGCCGGGTGTCAGCCCTCCGCGCGGCGGAGCGCCTCGCTCAGCGGCCGGCGGGGAGCGGGGAGCGCGTCCGGGGACAGCGGGAGGTCGAGGGCGGAGCGGAGCAAGGACTGCATGAGGCGTGCCTCCTGCGGTGGTGGCCGGTCATCCAGGTCTCCTCAAGTGTCCGGCCTCACCCCGGCCGGTGTCAGGGACCTGAGCTCCCCCCACGCAGGACTTCCGGCCCCTAGGAATCCGCAGGCGCCACAGGGTCCGCCGCTCCCGCGCGGGCGGCCCGCCCACGGGTCCGCGAGACCGCGACCCCGGCCAGGCAGAGCAGCCCGCCCGCGACGGTGAGCAGCGCGGGTACCTCGTCGAGCAGCAGCCAGGACATCAGCACCACCAGTGCGGGCACCGCGTACGTCGTCGCGCCCATTCGGCCCGCGGTGGTCCGGGCCAGTGCGTAGGCCCAGGTCGTGAAGGCCAGCGCCGTCGGGAACACCCCGAGATAGACCATGTTCAGCGTGGCGGACAGGGGAGCGTCGGCCGCCTCGGAGACCAGCACGCCGGTGAACGGCAGGCAGGCGACCGTCCCGATGAGGCAGCCGAACGTGGTGATCTGCAGCGGGGATCCGTGGCGCAGCGCGGGCTTCTGGATGACCACCCCTCCCGCGTACGACAGCGCGGCCAGCAGGCACAGGAGCACGCCGAGCACGGAGGAACTCCCGTGGCCGGACATGGAGAGGCCGACGACGACGGCCCCCGCGAACGAGACCGCCATGCCCGTCAGGAGCCGGCGCGGCAGCTCCTCCCCGAGCAGCCTGGCGCCGAGGAGGGCCATCAGGATCGGCCCGACGTTCACGATCATGGCGGCCGTGCCCGCGTCGACCTGCTGCTCACCCCAGTTGAGCACCACCATGTACAGGCCGAACCAGAGCAGCCCGGACCCGATGACGCCCGGCCACGCGGCCCGGGACGGCAGCCCCTCGCGGCGTACCAGCAGGATCGCGCCGAGCGTCAGCGTGCCCGCGAGGAGCCGGCCCAGTGCCAGCGCCCCCGGCGAGTACGCCTCGCCCGCGCTGCGGATGGAGACGAACGCGGAGGCCCAGAGGATGACCGTGGTGCACGCGGCGGCCGGTGCGCGCCAGTCGCGTCCGGAGGCGGCGGGTGCGGCGGGGCGCGCTGTCGGTGTCGTCGTCATGGCCACGACGGTAAGCCGGGAACGCTTCGGGGCCCACCGAATTGTCAGCTCACGTCAATCGTCGTCGGCTCGACGGACAGGTGTGCCGCCAGGGCGCGGAGCCCCGCCGGGGTGGCCCGGACAGCGCGTCCCGTCCCGACCCGCTCACACCATCCGGCGTCCAGCACATGGCGGCACAGTGCGGCACCCGCGGCCCCCGCCAGGTGCTGCCGACGCTCGGTCCAGTCCAGACAGCCCCGTGCCAGGGGCCTCCGCGAAGCGGTGGCCAGGGGGATGCCGAGCGCGCCGAACCATTCCAGGCCGTCCTCGGTCAGCGCGAAACCGGTGTCCTGCCTCAGGAGTCCGCGCGCGGTCATCGCGTCGGTGATGCGGATGCCGAGCCGGCCGGCGAGATGGTCGTAACACGTGCGCCCCCGGGCCAGCGCGTGCTGGAGGCTCGCCTCGCGCAAGGTGCGCGGGGGAGTCGCGGGACCGGGAGCGGCATGAGCGGCCAGCTCCTCGACCAGCTGCGCGATCCGCCCGTCGGCGAGCCGCAGATAGCGGTGGCGGCCTTGACGCTCCTCGGCCAGCAGCCCGCCCGCGACCAGCTTGGACAGATGTTCACTCGCCGTCGAGGCGGCCACGCCCGCGCCACGGGCCAGCTCGCCCGCGGTCCAGGCCCGGCCGTCCAGCAGCGCCAGGCAGAAGGCGGCGCGGGTCTCGTCGGCGAGCAGGGCCGCCAGCGCGGCGAGCCGTGGCGCGGCCGGATCGTGCGGTGTCGTACGGGCCATGGGTCCAGGATGCGTCAGGCACCGTTCGGCGCGGGCCGAACCGTGCGGCCGGGGGCCGTCTGCTCGTACTGCAGCGCGAGGCCGTCCAGCAGGGCGCGCAGCCCGGTCTCGAACGCGCCCTCGTCGACCTGCTGCCGGCGGTCGGCCAGCAGATGGGCCTGGCCGAGGTGCGGATAGTCGGCGGGGTCGTACGCCGTCTCGTCGTCGACGAAACCGCGGGCGAAGGAGCCGAGCGCCGACCCGGTGATGAAGTAGCGCATCAGCGCGCCGATGTAGGTGGCCTGGGCGGGCGGCCAGCCGGCCCGCACCATGGCTCCGAAGACCGCGTCCGCGACCCGCAGACCGGCCGGGCGGCGGCCGGGCCCCTGGGCGAGCACCGGGACGATGTGCGGGTGCGCGGCGAGCGCCGCGCGGTAGGAGACGGCCCAGTCGTGCAGGGCCGCGGGCCAGTCGCGCGGGTCGTCCTCCTCGAACATCGACAGGTCCACCTGCGCGGACACGGCGTCGGCGACCGCGTCGAGGATCTCGTCCTTGTTCCGGAAGTGGTTGTAGAGGGAGGGCCCGCTCACGCCCAGCTCCGCGGCGAGCCGGCGGGTCGAGACGGCGTCCAGCCCTTCCGCGTCGACGAGCGCGCTCGCCGCCTCGACGATGCGGTCTCTGCTGAGGAGGGGCTTGCGCGGTCGGGCCATGCGGCACATAGTAGGGCCTGCAAGCAGAAAACTAGCAGTGCTAATTAAAAGTGGGGTGTCGCAGGATGAACCTGGAGCTGAGCGAGGAGCAGGATGCCGTCCGGCAGCTCGCCGAGGACTTCGTCGCGCGGGAGATCACCCCGCATGTCGTCGAGTGGGACCGCGCCGAGAGTGTCGACAAGTCGATCGTGAAGAAGCTGGGTGCCCTCGGCTTCCTCGGGCTGACGATCCCGGAGGAGCACGGCGGCTCGGGAGGCGACCACCTGGCGTACTGCCTGGTGACCGAGGAGCTCGGCCGAGGTGACTCCTCGGTGCGCGGCATCGTCTCCGTATCGCTCGGCCTGGTCGCCAAGACGATCGCGTCGTGGGGCAGCGAGGAGCAGAAGCAGCGGTGGCTGCCGGAACTCACCGCGGGCGAGGCCGTCGGCTGCTTCGGCCTCACCGAGCCGGGCACCGGTTCGGACGCCGGGAACCTGACGACCAGGGCCGTGCGGGACGGCGACGACTACGTCATCAACGGCTCCAAGATGTTCATCACCAACGGCACCTGGGCCGACGTCGTCCTGCTGTTCGCCCGCACCGACGACACCCCCGGCCACCGGGGCGTCTCCGCCTTCCTGGTGCCGGCGGACGCCCCCGGCCTGACCCGGCGCACCGTCCACGGCAAGCTCGGCCTGCGCGGCCAGGCCACGGCCGAACTGGTGCTGGAGGACGTCCGCGTCCCCGCCTCCACGCTCCTGGGCCCCGAAGGCAAGGGCTTCTCCATCGCCATGTCCGCCCTGACCAAGGGCCGGATGTCGGTCGCGGCCGGCTGTGTCGGCATCGCGCAGGCCGCCCTGGACGCCGCCGTGCGCTACGCGGGCGAGCGTGAGCAGTTCGGCAAGTCCATCGCGAGCTACCAGCTCGTCCAGGAGCTCATCAGCGACATCTCCGTGGACGTCGACGCCGCCCGCATGCTGACCTGGCGGGTCGCCGATCTCGTCGACCGCGGCCAGGAGTTTGCCACCGCCGCGTCCACGGCGAAGCTCTTCGCCTCCGAGGCCGCGGTCCGTGCGGCGAACAACGCCCTGCAGGTGTTCGGCGGGTACGGCTACATCGACGAGTACCCCGTCGGCAAGCTGGTCAGGGACGCCCGCGTGATGACGCTGTACGAGGGCACCAGCCAGATCCAGAAGCTGATCATCGGCCGGGCGCTGACCGGGGTGTCGGCCTTCCAGGGGTGATCCGGAAGCCGGAGTGCCGGGGGTCCGCGAGCAAGTGGCCGGCGGACCGGGTGGCGCTCAGGCAGGCCTCCGCGCATGGTCTCAGTACTGCAGAACGTGGCGATCGACTGTGCGGATGCCTATGGACTGGCCCGGTTCTGGAGCGAGGTGACCGGGTGCCCGCCGCACCCGGAGGACGGGCCGGGTGATCACGAGACCCAGGTGACGCTGCCGGAGGGTCCCGGTGCTGTACTTCAATCAGGTGCCGGAACCGAAGACGGTCAAGAACCGGATCCATCTGTGCCTGCGCCCCGAGAGCTCGCGCGAGGAAGAGGTCGAGCGCCTGCTGGGCCTCGGTGCCACCCTGGTCGCCGATCGCCGGGAGCCCGGCGGTGCGGGCTGGGCCGTCCTCGCGGACCCCGAGGGCAACGAATTCTGTGTACTGCGCAGCGAGTCCGACCGGGTCGCGACGCCTTCCTGAGGTCCGGAACCACCTGGGCCCGGCCCGGGCGGTTCCGTCGCCCGGCCGGACCGCCCGCGGCCGCGAGACGCCGTCCATGAGTACCGGCTGAGTACACCGACGGATACCGGAGCACACCCCGGCACCGGATGCTGTGCACATGAGTGAGACAACATCGGTCAAGCAGCAGAGCACCGCCGCCTTCTACGGACAGGCCGTCCTCTCCTTCGGCGTGGCCATGGGAGCCGTGGCCCTCGGCATCTTCTTCCTCGACGCCGACGCCTGGGTACGGGCCTTCCTCGCCATCGGCGTCCTCTATCTGGTCACCTCGTGCTTCACCCTCGCCAAGGTCATCAGGGACCGGCAGGAGGCGGGGCAGATCGTCAGCCGGGTCGACCAGGCCAGGCTGGAGAAGATCCTCGCCGAGCACGACCCCTTCCAGAAGCTCTGACCGGTCTCACCCCATGAGCGCTCTAAGCGCTTGCTCAGGTTCGCGGTATGGTGTTCGTCCTGCCAGCGGAAAGGGGCATGTGGCGATGAGCACGGCGGACGAGACCGACGGCGAGGACACGCCGTGGAGCGAGGTGACGCCCGAAGCGGCCCGGCGACTGCTCGTCGCCGCCGTCGAGGCCTTCGCGGAGCGTGGCTACCACGCCACCACGACCCGTGACATCGCCGGCCGGGCCGGTATGAGCCCGGCCGCGCTCTACATCCACTACAAGACCAAGGAAGAGCTGCTCCACCGGATCAGCAGGATCGGCCACGACCGGGCCCTGCTCCTCCTGGAGACGGCGGCCGGCAAGGACGGCACGGCGGCCGAGCGGCTCGCCGAGGCGGTCCGGTCCTTCGTCAGCTGGCACGCGGAGCGGCACACCACGGCCCGGGTCGTGCAGTACGAGCTGGAGGCCCTCGGCGAGGAACACCGCACCGAGATCGTGGCCCTGCGCAGGCAGACCGACGCCGTGGTGCGCCGGATCATCGGCGACGGTGTCCGGGCGGGCGAGTTCGATGTACCGGACGTCCCCGGCACCACGCTCGCCGTGCTGTCCCTCTGCATCGACGTCGCGCGCTGGTTCAACGCGCAGGGCAGCCGGACGCCCGAGGAGGTCGGCACCCTCTACGCGGACCTCGTCCTGCGCATGGTGGGCGCCCAGAAGTGACGCCGGGCTCCCCCGCGGGCCCGGCGCACTCCGTACGGATCAGCAACCGCGGCGCGCTCCGGAGGGCGGCCGCGCCCCGGGATCAGAAGTAGTAGCGCGAGACCGATTCCGCGACGCAGGCCGGCTTGTCGCCGCCCTCGCGCTCGACGGTGACGAGGGCGGTCACCTGCACGCCGCCGCCCGCCTCCTCGATGTTCTTGAGCACGGCCGTGGCACGCAGCCGCGAGCCCACCGGGACGGTCGAGGGGAAGCGGACCTTGTTGGTCCCGTAGTTGATGCCCATCTTCGCGCCCTCGACCCGCAGGATCTGCGGGACGAGCACCGGCAGCAGCGACAGCGTCAGATAGCCGTGCGCGATCGTCGTGCCGAAGGGCCCGGCCGCGGCGCGTTCCGGGTCCACGTGGATCCACTGGTGGTCGCCCGTGGCCTCGGCGAACTGATCGATCCTCTTCTGCTCGATCTCCAGCCAATCGCTGTGACCGAGCTCCTGGCCCACCCCGTCCCGCAGCTCCTGTGCGGACGTGAAGATCTTCGGCTCTGCCATGTTCCTGGTCCCTGCCTTCCGGCTGTCGGTCGCCCTCCAGGGCGGTGTCTAAGCGCTTGCTCAGCATGGTTGGGCCGCGCGGTCCTGTCAACGACGGACCGGCGGGTTTTCCGAGCGGCCGCACAGGCCGGAGGGCGGCCATTAGGGTGGGGGGAGTGCCACAGATCCCGCAGTCATTCCATGAGCTCACCGTCGGCCAGCTCTCCGCACGCAGCGGCGCCGCGGTGTCCGCCCTGCACTTCTACGAGTCCAAGGGCCTGATCAGCAGCAGCCGCACCAGCGGTAACCAGCGCCGCTACACCAGGGACGCGCTGCGCCGGGTGGCGTTCGTCCGGGCGGCGCAGCGGGTGGGCATCCCGCTCGCCACCATCAGGGAGGCGCTGGCCGAGCTGCCGGAGGAGCGCACACCGAACCATGACGACTGGGCCCGGCTCTCCCGTGCCTGGCGCTCGGAGCTGGACGAGCGCATCAAGCAGCTGGGCCGGCTGCGCGACCACCTCACCGACTGCATCGGCTGCGGCTGCCTCTCGCTGGAGAGCTGTGTGCTGTCCAACCCGGACGACGTCTTCGGTGACCGGATGGCCGGGTCGCGTCTGATGCCCGAGCGGGGCGCGGCCGACCGCTCCTGAGCGCGCCCCGGTCGCTCCGTGACCGCGGTGCTCAGGCGTGCTCCGTGACCGCGGTGCTCAGGCCGCCGATGCCAGGGCCCTGGTCCGTGCCCTTCTGGCCTCGGCCAGTGCCTTCGCCGTCAGGACGGGCCGGGGGACGACGATGCCGCAGCCGGTGCAGACCGGCCCGGCCCACGGTTCGCGGTCCAGGTCCTGCCGCCAGATGATGCCGGTTCCCGTGCAGACCGGGCACGCGGCGCCGGGCTTCGCGCCCAGGGCGGCGATCAGCCGTCCCAGGACCTCGGCCAGGGGCGCGCCGGGGTGGATGCCCGGATCCTCGCAGTGCGCGATCCCGTTACCGCCCCAGGTCCGCCGGTGCCAGTCGTCGAATGTGCCGGGCCGCCGCAGCCCGTCGTGCTTCTCACGGCGCCGCCGCTCGGCGAAGCCCGCCTCGTACGCGAGCCAGACGGCCCGCGCCTCCTCCAGTTCCTCCAGTGCGCGGATCAGGCGCACCGGGTCGGGGGCCCGGTCCTCGGGCTCGATCCCGTGCCGGGCGCACAGATGATCCCAGGTCGCCCGATGACCGTACGGGGCGAATCGCTCCAGGCATTTGCGCAGCGAGTACCGCCGCAAAGCCAGATCGCCCCGCGGATCGCGGACCTGTCTCGCAAGACTCCGGAAACCGGCCATGGCACTGCCACCTCCGTCGCTCGTACTTCGGCGTCAAGGGATGGACGTACGACTGCCCGATTCGGCTCCATCCAAAGGTGAAACGTGTCCACGGGCTGAGACGGCCCATCTGAGGCCGGGCGCGGGCGTGTGGTGATTCAGAAAAAGTGACTGATGTTCATCTTACCGGCGGGGCGTACCGCCAGTAACCTCCGGCGCATCGGCCACCCGGAGGAGCACGCATGCCCCCACGCACCCGCACGCTCAGAGCCGCCACAGTCGCGGCCGTCCTCGCTCTCGGTACGTCCCTGCTCGCCTCGGCGCCCAGCGCCGGAGCGGCGGAGCCGGAGCCCCTCGCCGTCACCGACCACTGCGGCAGCCGGTGCGCCGACATCCTGCCGCCCGGCGAGAACGGCAACGCCACGCTCGTCGAGATCCTCGGCAACAAGGCGTTCGGCACCCACCCCGCGCACAGCGACGACCAACTCGACCGCTACAACGGCCTGGTCGAGGGGCATACGGGCCTCACCGACCAGAGGCTGACCGACTTCTTCAACGACGCCTCCTTCGGGGTCGCCGCCGACCAGGTCGAGTCCGTGACCAGGCCGCGCGAGGACGTCACGATCACGCGCGACAAGAAGAGCGGCGTGCCCCACATCAAGGGCACCACCCGCTACGGCACCGAGTTCGGCGCCGGGTTCGCCGCCGGACAGGACCGGCTGTGGCTGATGGACCTGTTCCGGCACATCGGGCGCGGCCAGCTGACCTCCTTCGCCGGCGGAGCACTGGCCAACCAGGGGCTTGAGCAGCAGTTCTGGCCACAGGCTCCGTACACCGAGACGGACCTCGAAGCGCAGGTCGAACGGATCCGGACCACCGAGGGCGCGCGCGGCGAGCAGGCGATGGCCGACGCGCAGGCCTACGTCGACGGGATCAACTCCTACCGCGAGAAGTCCAAGAAGGGCCGCTACTTCCCGGGCGAGTACGTCCTCACCGGGAAGATCGACTCCATCACGAACATCGGCGAGATCCAGCCGTTCAAGCTGACCGACCTGATCTCGATCGCCTCGGTCGTCGGCGGACAGTTCGGCGGCGGAGGCGGCGGTGAGGTCCAGGCCGCGCTCTCGCTGCTCGCCGCCCAGCAGAAGTACGGCGTCGAGGAGGGCACCCGCGTCTGGGAGTCCTTCCGCCAGCGCAACGACCCCGAGGCCGTCCTCACCGTCCACGACGGCACCTCGTTCCCGTACGCCGGCAAGCCCGACAAGGCCCGGGGCACGGCTCTTCCCGACGCGGGCTCCGTCATCCCGGAACCGCTGATACACGACCGGACCGGCTCGGCGGGCACCGACAGGAAGGACCCCGTCGACGCGCCCGCCCGCCTCGCACCGGCCCAGGGGATGTACGACGACGGCGTCATCCCGGAGGGTTCGCTGCCCGGATCCGGCGACGCCGCCCAGAAGCGGGGCATGTCCAACGCCCTCCTGGTGTCCGGCAGGCACACCGCGAGCGGCAACCCGATCGCCGTCATGGGTCCCCAGACCGGCTACTTCGCCCCGCAGCTGATGATGCTCCAGGAGCTCCAGGGTCCCGGTATCAGCGCCCGCGGCGTCTCCTTCGCCGGAGTCGGCATGTACATCCAGATGGGCCGCGGCCAGGACTACGCCTGGAGCGCCACCTCGGCGGCGCAGGACATCACCGACACGTACGCCGTCGAGCTCTGCGAACCCGACGGCTCCGCTCCCACGAAGGACTCCACGCACTACCGGAACGACGGCGCCTGCACGGCCATGGAGAAGCTGGAGCGCACCAACTCCTGGAAGCCCACCGTCGCCGACTCCACCGCCAAGGGCTCCTACCGCATGCAGGTGTGGCGCACGGACTACGGCATCGTCACCCACCGTGCCACGGTGGAGGGCAAGCCCGTCGCGTACACCTCGCTGCGCACCACCTACCGCCACGAGGCCGACTCGATCGTCGGCTTCCAGCTGCTCAACGACCCGGCGTACGTGACGGACGCCGCCTCCTTCCAGCAGGCGGCGAGCCATATCGACTACGCCTTCAACTGGTTCTACGCGGACTCCCGCACCACGGCCTACTACAACAGCGGCATGAACCCCGTGCGCGCGGCAGGTGTGGACGCCGCGCTGCCGGTCAAGGCCGAGAAGGCGTACGAGTGGCAGGGCTACGACCCGGCGGCCAACACCACCGACTACACGCCGTTCGCCGAGCACCCGCACTCCAGCGGCCAGGACTACTACATCTCCTGGAACAACCGTCAGGCCGAGGACTACTCCACCGCCGCGTTCGGCTTCGGCGCCGTGCACCGCGGTGACCTGCTCGACGACCGGGTGTCCGCACTGGTCGAGGAGGGCGGGGTGACCCGTGCCGCCCTCACCCGCGCCATGGAGGAAGCGGCGCTCACCGATCTGCGCGGCGAGCAGCTGCTGCCCGAGCTCCTGAAGGTGCTCCGCTCCCGGCCGGTCACCGACCCGGAACTCAACGCGGTGGTCCAGCAGCTGGATTCGTGGCGGGCGGCCGGGTCGCAGCGCAAGGAGACCAGCCCGGGCTCCCACACGTACACGCACGCGGACGCGGTACGGATCATGGACGCGTGGTGGCCGAAACTGGTCGAGGCGGAGTTCCGCTCCGGGCTGGGCGACGGCCTCTACACCGCCCTGACCGCGAACCTGGCCACGGACGAGTCCCCGGCTGCCAGCCACGGGCCGAGCGGGGCGCACAGCGGCTCCGCCTTCCAGTACGGCTGGTGGGGCTTCGCCGACAAGGACCTGCGTCAGGTCCTCGGACAGCCCGTCAAGGGGCCGTTGGCCAAGACGTACTGCGGCAACGGCGACCTGAGCGCCTGCCGGTCCGCCCTCCTCAGCACCCTGAAGGAGGCGGCCGCCGTACCCGCGACCACGGTCTACCCGGGTGACGACAGCTGCGAGGCCGGTGAGCAGTGGTGCACCGACGCGATCGTCCACCGCCCGCTGGGCGGGATCTCGCAGAAGTCGATCCACTGGCAGAACCGGCCGACCTACCAGCAGGTCGTGGAGTTCCCCTCGCACCGCTGAGCCGGCGCCCGGCGTGAACCGTCCGTATCTGACGAAGCGACAGAAAGCGGCCCCCGTAACGCTGTTCCTGGCGGTGCGGGGGCCCTCGTCGTTCGCGGGCGGGATTCGTTTCGGCGGTACAGGCAGCCGGTTGTCAGCGGCACCCAGTAGCATTTCGCCGTTCAACATTGACATGTTCACAAGGGGTGGGGACAACTTGAGAGTGAATCGTGTGCGCGGTACGGCTGTGGCCGCCGCCCTCGGGGTCGTCGCCGTTCTGGGGTTCCAGAACGTCGCGAGCGGCGCCGGTGCGGGAGACGCGCGGAACGAGGGCCGGACGGCCGCGGGGGCGGGCGTCTACAGCGCCGCGGCGGACCAGGACGGTCCGGTCAGGAGCGAGGTGCACAAGCTCGCCCTGAAGCAGGAGGGACGGGGTGAGGCCACCCTCTCCCGGCGTACCACCGAGCCGTTCGGCATGCTGGGCGTGTCCTGGCCCGACGCCGACGCCGAGATCAAGGGCACGATCGAGGTCCGGACCCGCGGCGCCGAGACCGGCGAGTGGACCGGCTGGGTCGCTCTGGAGCCGTATCTGCCCGGCCTCGACGGCGCACGCCCCACGGAACGCGGCTCCACGGAGCCCGTCTGGGTCGGACGTTCGGACGGCGCCGAGGTGCGGGTGAGCGACGGAGCGGCCTCCGGCACCCTGCCGGCCGGCCTCCGCCTCGACATGGTCGACCCGGTCGCCGGGGCCGGCACGGCACAGAGCGGCGGCACGGACGCCGAGCCCGCCGCCTTCGCGTCCGCCGAGGTCGAACCGGGCCCGCCGTCGACGGCCCCGCAGCCCCCGGTCGTCACCCGCGCCGAGTGGGGTGCCGACGAATCCATCAACGACGAGGGCCCGATCTACCTGGAAGGCGGCGTCATCAAGGCCGTCTTCGTGCACCACACCACCAACGGCACCTACGACTGCGCCGAGGCCGCGGCGCTCGTGCGGGCCCTGCACGTCTACCACGTGAAGACGAACGGCTGGCGCGACCTCGGCTACAACTTCCTCGTGGACAAGTGCGGGACCATCTTCGAGGGCCGTCAGGGCGGCATCGACCAGCCCGTCATGGGCGCGCACACGTACGGCTTCAACGCCGAGTCGACCAGTGTCGCGATCATCGGCGACTACACGGACGCCGGCGCGCCGAACGTCGCTCTCGAGGCGACCGCCCGGGTGGCCGCGTACAAGCTCGGGCAGTACGGCGGTGACCCGGCCGGCAGCACCACGCTGGTCGCCGGCGCCACGCAGAAGAACTATTCCGGCAGGGAGTTCGTCGCCGGCCAGTCCTACTCGTTCGACCAGATCTCGGGTCACCGGGACGGCTTCAACACCGAGTGCCCCGGCATGAAGCTCTACCCGCAGCTTCCCACCATCCGCACACTGGCCGCGGGCCCCGTGCAGGGCCTCAAGGTCACCTCGGTCGCCGGCGGGGCGTTCGCCGTGGACTCCGGCTACGAGACGCCGGGCCCGGTCTCGGTGAACTGGTCGACGACCACCCCGTCCTCGCTGATCAGCGGGTTCGAGCTCCTCGTCGACGGCGCGAGCGTGACCACGGTCGCGGGCAAGGCTCGCACCGCCTCCACGACGCTCGTCCCGGGCAGCCACAAGGTCGCGGTGAAGGCCGTCCACCAGTCGGGCAAGGCCACGACCACCGCCGCGGTGAACGTGAGCGTGCCGAGCCCGAAGAAGTTCGTGCCCGTCACCCCGCAGCGTCTGATGGACACGCGTACGGGACTGGGAGCGCCGAAGGCGCCCGTCGGTGCGGACAGTGTGGTCACCCTCCAGGTGACCGGCACGAACGGAGTCCCGGCCACCGGTGTGGGTGCCGTCGTGCTGAACGTGACGGCGACGAACGTGACGGGGGAGACGAGCTATGTGTCCGTCTATCCGAACGGGACGACGCGGACGGCCGCGACGAACCTGAACCTGGTGAAGGGGCAGACGGCTCCGAACCTGGTGATCGTGCCCGTGGTGAACGGCAAGGTGGATTTCTACAACCGTGCCGGGACCCTGGACCTGATCGCGGACATCACCGGCTACTTCACCTCCACCGGCGAGGGGTCCACGCACGTCAACCTCGGGCCGAAGCGTGTGATGGACACGCGTGAGGGTCTGGGTGTGGCGAAGGCGCCGGTCGGCGCGGACAGTGTCGTGACGCTGCAGGTGGCGGGCGTCAACGGTGTGCCGGCCGAGGGTGTCACGGCGGTCGTGCTGAACGTGACGGCGACGAACGTGACCGCGCCGACGAGCTATGTGTCGGTCTATCCGGACGGGACGACGCGGACGGCCGCGTCGAACCTGAACCTGGTGAAGGGGCAGACGGCTCCGAACCTGGTGATCGTGCCCGTGGTGAACGGCAAGGTGAACTTCTACAACCGCGCGGGCACGCTCGACCTGATCGCGGACATCACCGGCTACTTCACCTCCGGCGAAGAAGGCGCGTCCCACATCAACCTCGGGCCGAAGCGTGTGATGGACACGCGTGAGGGTCTGGGTGTGGCGAAGGCGCCGGTCGGCGCGGACAGTGTCGTGACGCTGCAGGTGGCGGGCGTCAACGGTGTGCCGGCCGAGGGCGTCACGGCGGTCGTGCTGAACGTGACGGCGACGAACGTGACCGCGCCGACGAGCTATGTGTCGGTCTATCCGGACGGGACGACACGGACGGCCGCGTCGAACCTGAACCTGGTGCAGGGCCAGACGGCTCCGAACCTGGTGGTCGTGCCCGTGGTGAACGGCAAGGTGAACTTCTACAACCGCGCGGGCAGCCTCGACCTGATCGCGGACATCACCGGCTACTTCCGCAAGTAAGGTGAGACGGAGGCGGGGGGGGGGGGGGGGGGGCCCCCCCCCCCCCCCCCCCCCGCCTCCGTGTTCACCGGTACAGCAGGTGTTCCCGCCGCACCCTCCGGAACGCGGCCAGGTCCGCCGCCCAGGCGCCCACCACCTCGTCGGTGTCCGCCCCCGCGTCGATCATCGTGCGGACCCGGGTGTTGCCCGTGAGCTTGTCGATCCAGTTGTCCGCCCGCCACGCGAACCCGCTCCAGGTCCGCTTCGCCGTGACCAGCAGGGCGATTCCCGTGCGTACGGGGTCGAAGGCGTCCCGGTCCTGGACGTGCACCTGGACCCCGCCCACCGTCTTCCCCTGGAACTTGGAGAACGTCGGCGCGAAGTACGCCTCACGGAAGGCGACCCCGGGCAGCTCCAGGCCGTTCGCGGCAGCCGCCCACCGGTGGTCGATGCCCTCGGCGCCGAGCAGCTCGAACGGCCGCGTCGTTCCCCGGCCCTCGGAGAGGTTCGTCCCCTCGAACAGGCACGTCCCGGAGTAGACCACCGCGGTCTCCGGCGTCGGCATGTTGGGGCTCGGAGGCACCCACGGCAGGCCCGTCACGTCGAAGAAGTCCTTGCGGCGCCATCCGGACATCTTCACCACGTCCAGTTCCACCGGACGGTCCGCCAGGAACTCCGCGTTGAAGAGCAGCGCGAGCTCCGCCACCGTCATCCCGTGCGCCTGGGAGATCTCCCGGCGCCCCACGAAGGTGGCGAAGGCCGGGTCGAGCACGGGCCCCAGAGCCGACCGGCCGGTCACCGGATTCGGCCGGTCCAGGACGACGAACCGCTTGCCCGCGAGCGCCGCCGCCTCCATGCAGTCGTACAGGGTCCAGATGTACGTGTAGAAGCGGGCGCCCGCGTCCTGGATGTCGAAGACCACCGTGTCGACACCCGACGCGGTGAAGATGTCGGCCAGCGCCTGCCCGCTCTTCAGATACGTGTCGTAGACCGGCAGCCCGGTCGCCGGGTCGTCGTACCGCCCCTCCGAGCCGCCCGCCTGCGCCGTCCCCCGGAAGCCGTGCTCGGGGCCGAAGACCGCGGTCAGGTTCACCCGGTCGTCGGGGTGCATCACGTCGACGATGTGGTGTACGTCTGCGGTGATCCCGGTCGGATTGGTGACGACACCCACCTTCTGCCCGGCCAGCAGCCGGTAACCGTCGCCGGCCAGCCGCTCGAAGCCGGTACGGACCCCGCCACCCCCGGCGCCGCGCTCCCGGCCTGCCGCGACGGCCGTCCCCGGCCCCGCGGCGGTCGTCGCGACGGCTCCCATCGCACCGCCGACAGCCAGCAAACCACGTCTGGACAGGGTCATTCCGCTACCTCCATGATCGCGTCGACTGTCATGGTCACGCACGCTAGCGCGGGTGCGGGCCGCACGGAACGCCCGTGACCGGGCAGATTCCCAGTCCTGCCCCGAACCCCTTCCCCGATCACATACCGACTGGTTAGTCTGCCGGGAAGACGGCTGAGAGAGGCGGGACCGATGAGTACGGTGCAGGGCGCTGGCGTAGTGGTGACGGGAGCCGGAGGCGGCATCGGGGCCGCCCTCGCCCGCAGATTCGCCGCGGAGGGGGCGCGGGTCGTCGTCAACGACCTCGACGGCGACCGGGTCAAGGCGCTCGCCGAGGAGATCGGCGGCACGGTCGTGGCCGGCGACGCCTCCGGCATCGTGGACGCCGCGCGCGAGGCGCTCGGCGGCACCGTGGACGTCTACTGCGCCAACGCCGGCCTCGCCTCGGGCGGCGACGCCTTCGCCGAGGAGGACGTCTGGGCCCGGGCCTGGGACGTCAACGTGATGGCGCACGTCCGCGCGGCCAAGGCACTGCTGCCGGAGTGGCTGGAGCGTGGCAGTGGCCGCTTCGTCTCCACCGCGTCGGCGGCCGGCCTGCTGACCATGATCGGCGCCGCCCCGTACAGCGTGACGAAGCACGGCGCCGTCGCCTTCGCCGAGTGGCTCTCACTGACCTACCGGCACCGCGGGATCAAGGTCCACACGATCTGCCCCCAGGGTGTGCGTACGGACATGCTCACGGCCGCCGGCTCCGCGGGCGACCTCGTGCTCGCGCCCACCGCGATCGAGCCGGAGGCCGTCGCCGACGCCCTGTTCGACGCCATGGAACAGGACCGCTTCCTCGTCCTGCCGCACCCCGAGGTGGCCGGTTACTACCGCGCCCGCGCCAAGGACCCCGACCACTGGATCGGCAACATGAACCACCTGCAGCAGAAGTGGGAGGAGGCCGGCGCATGACCGAGTCGATCTACGCGGCGAAGCCCTGGACGGCCCTGCTCAGCGAGGCCCAGCTCGCCCCCGTCCACCCCGCCGAGACCATGGTGCACGCCTTCCGCGCGGCCGTCGGGCGGGCCCCGGACCACACCGCGCTCGCCTACTTCGACGGGCGGCTCAGCTACCGCGAGACGGACGAGCTGTCCGACTCCGTGGCGGGACACCTCGCGGCCGAGGGGCTGCGGCGGGGCGACCGGGTCGCGATCATGCTCCAGAACACCCCGCACTTCGTGCTCGCGCTGCTCGGGGCCTGGAAGGCCGGCGCGACCGTCGTCCCGCTCAACCCGATGTACAAGTCCGGCGAGGTCGGGCATGTGCTGAAGGACGCGGAGGTGACCGCGCTCATCTGCTCCGACCGGGCCTGGGCGTCCTATCTGCGGGCCACCGCGGAGGCCGCACCGAACGTGACGATCGCCCTCACGGCCTGCGAGCTCGACCTCCAGTCGGCCGACGACCCGCGCGTGCTCGGCTTCGAGCGGCTCCCCGCCCCCGGCCCCGAGGACCGTGCCTCCGATCTGGTGGAGGTGGCCCGCCGCGGTCTCGCGGCCCCCGAGGGCCGGGATCTCACCGCTTCGGACACCGCCCTGATCAGCTACACGTCCGGGACGAGCGGCACCCCCAAGGGGGCCATGAACTCCCAGGGCAACATCATGATCAACGCGGAGCGTCAGAGGGCCGGCCACCCCATCGAGGAGGGCTCGTCCTACTTCGCGCTCGCCCCGCTCTTCCACATCACCGGCATGGTCTGCCAGCTCGCCGCCTGTATCGCCAACGCGGGCACCCTGGTCCTCGCGTACCGCTTCGAGGCGAGCGTCGTCCTGGAGGCCTTCGCCGAGCACCGGCCCGCCTACACGGTGGGCCCGTCGACCGCCTTCATGGCGCTCGCCGCGCACCCGGACGTCACCCGGGAGCACTTCGCCTCCTTCAAGGTGATCTCCTCGGGCGGCGCGCCGCTGCCTCCCGCCCTGGTCGAGAAGTTCCGCGAGGGGTTCGGCCCGTACATCCGCAACGGCTACGGACTCACCGAGTGCACCGCGCCCTGCGCCTCCGTACCGCCGGAGCACGAGGCGCCCGTCGACCCCGTCTCCGGGGCCCTGTCCGTCGGTGTCCCCGGGCCCGACACCGTGGTCAGGATCATCGACGAGAAGGGCGACGACGTCCCCTTCGGCGAACAGGGCGAGATCGCCGTCCGCGGACCGCAGGTCGTCTCCGGCTACTGGAACCTGCCTGAGGCCACCGAGGCCGCCTTCCCGGACGGGGAGCTGCGCACCGGGGACATCGGCTTCATGGACACGGCGGGCTGGCTCTACGTCGTGGACCGCAAGAAGGACATGATCAACGCCTCCGGCTTCAAGGTCTGGCCCCGGGAGGTGGAGGACGTCCTCTACACCCACCCGGCGGTCCGCGAGGCGGCCGTCGTGGGAGTCCCCGACGCCTACCGCGGGGAGACCGTCCGGGCCTACGTCAGCCTGCGGCCGGGCGCCGCGACGGAGCCCGGCGAGCTGAGCGCGTACTGCAAGGAACGCCTGGCCGCCTACAAGTACCCGCGCGAAGTGGAGATCCTGACCGAGCTCCCGAAGACGGCGAGTGGGAAGATCCTCAGGCGGGAACTGCGTTCCCCCCGTTAGAACAGTTCACGCACGGTACGAGAGGACAGGTGGCGGTAATGGCCAAGGCGACGGACGGGAACGGTACGCCCGTCCCCCAGAGGCTGCTGGCCGCCGCCACCCGGCTCTTCGCGGAACAGGGGTACGACCGCACCTCCGTCCAGGAGATCGTCGAGGCGGCGGGCGTCACCAAAGGGGCGCTCTACCACTACTTCGGCTCCAAGGAGGACCTCCTCCAGGAGGTCTACGCCCGGGTGCTGCGGCTCCAGCAGGAGCGGCTCGACGCCTACGCGAACGCCGAGGCGCCGATCGAGCAGCGGCTGCGTGACGCGGCGGCGGACGTGGTGGTCACCACCATCGACAACCTCGACGACGCCTCGATCTTCTTCCGCTCGATGCACCATCTGAGCCCGGAGAAGAACAAGCAGGTCCGGATGGAGCGGCGGCGCTACCACGAGCGCTTCCGCGCCCTGATCGAAGAGGGCCAGAAGGCCGGAGTGTTCTCCGCCGCGACCCCGGCCGACCTGGTCGTCGACTACCACTTCGGCTCGGTCCACCACCTGTCCACGTGGTACAGCCCGGACGGCCCGCTCAGCCAGCAGGAGGTCGCGGACCACCTGGCCGACCTGCTGCTGAGGGCGCTCCGCCCCTGACGGCGTCGCGGCCCGCCCGGTGGGTTCAGCTCGGGTCCGGCAGGCCCAGGGCGACGAGCAGCAGCGACGAGAGCTCCTCCGCGAAGGCCGCCGATCCGGTGAGCGCCTGACGGAGGAGATCCTCGTCGGGCGTCAGGCCGGCGGCGGCCGCCCAGGCCAGGGCCTCTTTCACGGCGGGCTCCACCGGGAACCGGTCCAGCGGTATGCCGTAGTCGTCCGCGACGGCGCGGTTGAGCAGGGCTTCCCACGTCCCGCCCCCGGGTGTGACCGCTTCGACGAAGCCGACGTCGCTGTCCAGGAAGGACACCAGAACCGCCGGGGCGCCGGTTCCGCGTACGAGGTCCACCATGCTGCGCGGCCCGGATTCCGCGAAGTCCGACACCTGCCGGCCCTCCGCCGGTGACTCCGCGTCCTCGACCTCGGTGAAGCCCGCCGCTTCCACGAGGCCGCGGAGGCCGGCCGTGGACCGGACCGTCAGTGATCCACCAGAATTTCCCATGGTCCAGAAGCTGATGGACGCCACTGACAACGACCTTGGCGCGCCGATGTGCCCGATATGCGGACGCGGCTGTCCGAATTCCACTCTTGACGGTGCTCGGTCATCTGTCCGAGCATCGGGGGCGCGCTTCCAGCCCCACCGCTCCAGGCCCCGGTCGTGCACGCCCGGGGACCCCCGCACGTTCCGTCAGTCCCCGAACGGAATCCGGAGCCCCCCGATGAGACCTGCCCGACGCAGATCCCTCTCCGCCGCCGCGCTCGCGGTCGCCGCCCTGCTGGCGACCGCCTCCCCGGCCGCCCAGGCCGCGCCCCGAGCCGTCGCCGCGGCCCCCGACATCCCGCTCGCCAACGTCAAGGCGCACCTCACCCAGCTCCAGTCCATCGCCACCGCCAACGGCGGCAACCGGGCCCACGGGAGGGCCGGTTACAAGGCGTCCGTCGACTACGTGAAGGCCAAGCTGGACGCCGCCGGATACACCACGGCGCTCCAGCAGTTCACCTCCGGCGGGGCCACCGGGTACAACCTGATCGCCGACTGGCCGGGCGGCGACCCGAACCAGGTCCTCATGGCCGGCTCCCACCTCGACTCGGTGACCTCCGGCGCCGGCATCAACGACAACGGATCGGGCTCGGCCGCCGTGCTGGAGACCGCCCTCGCGGTCTCCCGGGCTCAGCTCGCGCCGGACAAGCACCTGCGCTTCGCCTGGTGGGGCGCCGAGGAGCTGGGACTCGTCGGCTCGAAGTACTACGTCAACAACCTGGCCACGGCCGAGCGTTCCAAGCTCGCCGGGTACCTCAACTTCGACATGATCGGCTCGCCCAACCCCGGCTACTTCGTCTACGACGACGACCCGGTCATCGAGCAGACCTTCAAGGACTACTACGCGGGTCTGTCGATACCCACCGAGATAGAGACCGAGGGCGACGGCCGCTCCGACCACGCCCCGTTCAAGAACGCGGGCGTCCCCGTGGGCGGGCTCTTCTCCGGCGCGGACTACACGAAGACGAGCGCCCAGGCCCAGAAGTGGGGCGGCACGGCGGGCCAGTCCTTCGACCGCTGCTACCACTCCTCGTGCGACACGACGGCCAACATCGACGACACGGCCCTGGACCGCAACAGCGACGCGGTCGCCCACGCCGTCTGGACCCTGTCGGCGGGCACGGTCACCCCGCCGACCGGCACGGTGTTCAGCAACGCCGCCGATGTCGCCGTCCCCGACAACGGGGCCGCCGTGACCTCGCCGGTCTCCGTCACCGGCCGTACGGGCAACGCCCCTTCGGCCCTCAAGGTGGCCGTCGACATCAAGCACACCTACCGCGGTGACCTCGTCGTCGACCTGCTCGCGCCCGACGGGACCGCCTACCGGCTGAAGAACTCCAGCGGCAGCGACTCGGCCGACAACGTGATCGCGACGTACACGGTGAACGCGTCCGCCGAGGCGGCCAACGGGGCCTGGAAGCTCCAGGTCCGGGACGTCGCCGCTCAGGACACCGGCTACATCGACAGCTGGGGTCTCACCTTCTGACCGGCCGGGGAGGCGGTCACTCGGGCGCCTCCCCGTGTCAGGGATCAGAGGTACTTCTTGATCTCCCGCCGCGCCAGCGACCGCTGGTGCACCTCGTCCGGCCCGTCCGCCAGCCGCAGCGTCCGTGCCGACGACCAGAGTTCGGCCAGCGGGAAGTCCTGGCTGACGCCGCCGGCGCCGTACAGCTGCACCGCCTGGTCGAGGATGTCGCAGACGGCGCGCGGGGTGGCGATCTTGATCGCCTGGATCTCGGTGTGGGCGCCGCGGTTGCCCACCGTGTCCATCAGCCAGGCCGTCTTCAGCACCAGCAGCCGCAGCTGCTCCACCGTCACCCGGGCGTCCGCGATCCAGTTCTGGACGACGCCCTGCTGTGCCAGCGGCTTGCCGAAGGCCGTACGGGCCACGGACCGCCGGCACATCAGCTCGATCGCGCGCTCGGCCATCCCGATCAGCCGCATGCAGTGGTGGATCCGGCCCGGGCCCAGCCGCGCCTGGGCGATGGCGAAGCCGCCGCCCTCCTCGCCGATCAGATTGGCGGCGGGTACGCGTACGTCGGTGAAGACGACCTCGGCGTGGCCGCCGTGGGAGTGGTCCTCGTAGCCGTACACCTGCATCGCGCGGCGCACCTCCAGGCCCGGGGTGTCACGCGGGACCAGGATCATCGACTGCTGGCGGCGGATGTCCTCGTTGTCCGGGTCGGTCTTCCCCATCACGATGAAGACCGCGCAGTCGGGGTTCATCGCCCCGGAGATGTACCACTTGCGCCCGTTGATGACGTAGGAGTCGCCGTCCTTCGCGATCCGGGTCTCGATGTTCGTCGCGTCCGACGACGCCACCTCGGGCTCCGTCATCGCGAACGCCGAACGGATCTCCCCGGCGAGCAGTGGCTCCAGCCACTGCTTCTTCTGCGCCTCCGAGCCGAACTGGAAGAGCACCTCCATGTTCCCGGTGTCCGGCGCCGCGCAGTTCAGCGCGGTCGGTGCCAGGTGCGGGCTTCGGCCGGTGATCTCGGCCAGCGGGGCGTACTGGAGGTTCGTCAGCCCGGCGCCGTACTCCGCGTCGGGGAGGAAGAGGTTCCACAGGCCCTGCCTGCGCGCCTCCGCCTTCAGGTCCTCCACGACCTGCGGGGTGTCCCAGGGCGACGCCAGCCGCGCGCGCTGCTCCTCGGCGACCTCCTCGGCGGGGTGGACGTGCTCGTCCATGAACGTGAGCAGCTTGGTGCGCAGCTCTTCGGTACGGGCGTCGAATGCGAAGTCCACGGGATGATCAGCCTTCCTGGAGGGTGGTGAGGCCGTGCGAGATGAAGACCGGGACCAGGTCGCCGATGCGGTCGAAGCCGGCGCCGACGGTCTGGCCCAGGGTGTAGCGGTAGTGGATGCCCTCGAGGATCACGGCGAGCTTGAACCACGCGAAGGCCGTGTACCAGGAGATGGCCGAGGTGTCACGGCCGGACCGGGCGGCGTAGCGCTCGATCAGCTCGGCGGGGCCGGGATGGCCGGGGGCGCCGCTGGTGGTGGAGACGGGCGACTCGGGCAGGCCCAGGTCGGAGCTGTACATCACGAGCAGGCCGAGGTCCGTGAGCGGGTCGCCGAGCGTGGACATCTCCCAGTCCAGGACCGCCTTGATCCGGTCGTCCTGACCGATGAGGACGTTGTCCAGGCGGTAGTCACCGTGCACGACGGTGGGCGCGGGGGAGACGGGCAGCTCCCGGCCGAGTGCGGCGTGCAGCTCGTCGATGCCGGCGAGCTCACGGTTGCGGGACGCGTCCAGCTGCTTGCCCCAGCGCCGCAGCTGCCGGTCCAGGAAGCCGTCCGGGCGCCCGAAGTCACTGAGGCCGACGGCTGCCGGATCCACGGCGTGCAGATCCACCAGGGTGTCCACGAGCCCCAGGACGACGGCCCTGGTGCGCTCGGCGCCCAGCGGGGACAGCTGCTCGGCGGTGCGGTAGGGGGTCCCCTCGACGTACTCCATGACGTAGAACGGCGAGCCGATCACCGCGTCGTCCTCGCAGAGCAGGAGAGTTTCCGGCACCGGGACCGCCGTGGAGTGCAGGGCGCTGATCACCCGGTGCTCGCGCTTCATGTCGTGCGCGGTGGCCAGCACATGGCCCAGGGGAGGTCTGCGCACGACCCACTGCCCGGTGCCGTCAGTGACGATGTAGGTGAGGTTCGAGCGGCCGCCCTCGACGACCCGGGCGTCGAGCGGTCCGTTCACCAGCCCCGGCCGCTCACGGTCGAGATGGCCGCGCAGCAGGTCGAGATCGAGACCTGGCGGGTGGACTGGGCTCATGGGGCGCACCTCCGGGACGTTGAACGGTCGGAACCATGATGCCGACCAGTCGGTATGTCGTCCAGTGTCCTCCCGGAATCCGAGAAGTGATCTCCGGCTCCCGGTCCGGGTCAGTCGTCCCAGCCCTGCGCCTCCACGAAGGCGTCCCCGTACGTCGCGGACCAGCGGCCCAGCGCCTCGATCGGCTCCAGCGTCTCCGTACGGAGCTCACGGGGACGGCGCGCTGGAGACGGCCGGGACCCTGGTCCGGGACCTCGGCTGCGTCCCCCTGCCGGTGGGCGGGCTCGACCGGGCCGCGTATCTGGAGACGACCACGGTGTTCCTCATCGGGCTCCGGCACTCGGGACACGGCCCCCGGACGCCGCTGCCGCCCTTCGAGGCGGTCACGGCCTGAGTTGCGGGGACCCCGGGGCGCGCCGATCGTCGGAGCATGAAGGCGATCAGCTACAGCAGGTACGGCTCGGCCGACGTACTGGAGTACGGCGAGCGGCCCGACCCGAAGGTCGGGCCCGACTCGGTCCTGGTGAAGGTGCGGGCCGCGGCCGTCAACCCCGTCGACTGGAAGGCCCGCGAGGGCTACCTCCAGGCGGGGCTGGAGGCCGTGTTCCCCGTCATCCCCGGCTGGGACGTCTCCGGTGTCGTGGTCCAGCCCGGCGCCGCCGTGGACGAGTTCGCGGTGGGGGACGAGGTCATCGGCTACGTGCGCGAGGACTTCCTCTCGCGCGGCACCTTCGCCGAGTACGTCGCCGCACCCGTGCGCACCCTCGCCCGCAAGCCCCTGAGTGTCGGCTTCGAGGAGGCGGCGGGCCTGCCGCTGTGCGGCCTCACCGCACACCAGGTGCTGCACCGCACCCTCAAGGTCCGGGAGGGCGAGACCGTCCTCGTCCACGCGGCCGCCGGAGGGGTCGGTTCGCTCGCCGTCCAGCTCGCCCGGCACGCGGGCTGCCGGGTCGTCGGCACGGCCGGGCCCCACAACCACGACTACGTACGGAGGCTGGGCGGCGAACCCGTGGAACACGGCGACGGGCTGGCCGCCCGCCTCCGCGACCTGGTCCCCGACGGCTTCGACGCGGCGTTCGACACGGTCGGCGGGGAAGCCCTGCGGATCTCCGCCGAGAGCCTCGCGCCCGAGGGCCGGCTCGCGTCCATCGCCGACGGCGAGGTCTTCTCCTACGGCGGGCGCTACGCCTTCGTACGGCCCGACGCCGCCGACCTCGCCCACCTCGCCGGGCTCGCCGAGCAGGGCATCGTCTCCGTCCACGTCGACCGGGTCTTCCCCCTGGAGCAGGCCGCCGAGGCCTACCGGCTCAACCAGGAGGGGCGCACCCGGGGCAAGATCGTCGTCGCCGTGGCCTGGGAGGACTGAGGCCGCACGGCCCTCAGAACAGCGTCGCGGCGGCGAACACCGCGAGGGCGACCGTGCAGGCCGCCGCCGTCAGCACCTGGCGCGGCGACAGCGCGGCGGGCGGCCCGGCGGACCCCATGCCCGTCACCCGGCGGTGCGCCACCACGAGGAACCCCAGCCAGGCCAGCAGGCTCAGGGCCACCGCGAGCACCCCGGCCCCGGTCGCCCCGTGGTGCAGCGCCTGCCGGAACGCGAGCAGGGCCACCACCGTGCACGCCAGGGTGGTGCGGCGCCAGGCCAGCCGCGTCCGCTCGGGCTGGAGGCCGGGATCGCGCCCGGCAGTGGTCACCGGCCCTCCCAGCCGAAGAGGACCACCACCACCATCGCGACCGCCACCACGGCGACCACGAGGCTGAGCATCGCGGGGAAGCGCGACACCGGCAGATCCTCCCCGCGCCGCATCGCACGCTCGCACCGCACCCAGTGGTTGACGGCGCGCAGCGCGCAGAGCACCCCGGCCGCCAGCAGCCCGAGGGCCAGGCCGGCACGGACACCCCACGCCAGTTCCGGGAGGAACTGGTCGACCGCGAAACCGCCGCCGATGAGTGCGAGAGCGGTCCGGATCCAGGCGAGAAAGGTGCGCTCGTTGGCGAGCGAGAAGCGGTAGTCCGGTGTGTCGCCCTCCTCGCGGATGCGCTCGGGGGCGAACCACAGCCGCAGTCCCCGCACGAAATCGCTCACGCGGAGGCCCCGGCCCGGCCGCCCGCCGCCCGGAAATCCCGCAGCCGGTGGTAGGTCTCCAGCCCGTCCGGCACCCATGTCCAGTCGCCGAGACGCCCCTCCAGCTCCGCGTCGGTCAGGAAGGTGTGCCAGTCGACCTCCTCCGCCTGGGGCCGGACGGGCAGCTCGCAGCGCACCTCGTACACGTACGACCACCAGCTGTGCCGAGGACTCTCGTAGAGGTACGTGAAGAGCGGGGTGGGCCGGGCGAGACCCGAGACCCCCAGCTCCTCCTCGGCCTCCCGGAGCGCCGCCTCGTCGTACGACTCGCCCGCGCCCACGACCCCGCCGACGAACATGTCGTAGTGCGAGGGGAAGACCAGCTTCGTGGCCGTCCTGCGGTGCACGAACAGCCGGCCCGCCGGATCCCGTGCCTCGATGAAGACGCAGCGGTGGCGCAGGCCGCGCGCGGTGGCCTCGCCGCGTGGCGCCTGTCCGACGACCTCGTCGTTCTCGTCGACGATGTCCAGGATTTCGTCAGCCGGTGTCATGGGGTCCATCCAACATCAACCGGTCGGCGGCCGTGGCACCGTGTTTCTCCTTGCCCTCCGGCATCGCCGGGTGCAGCCCCAGCAGCACGATCCCGGCCACGATCGCGGCAAGCCCCGAGGCCTGCCAGGCCAGGGCGCCGGTGTCCGTGCGCACCTGGTCGCCGAGGAAGCCGATCCCGCAGACGATCCCCGCCAGCGGCTGCGCGGCGGTCAGCCCCGGCAGGGACATCCGCAGCGGCCCCGCCTCGAACGCGCTCTGGACGATGATCAGGCTGGTCACGCCCATGACGACGAGCGCGTACGGCTGCCAGCCCGTGAACAGCGCCCCCCACCCGCCCTCGGCCAGCCGCAGTCCGCTGACCCGGGTGAGGGCGTCCTGCAGTCCGTTCAGCAGGCCCCCCGCCACCCCCAGCAGCGTGGGGGTCCACGGGGCACGCGGATGTCTGGCGAAGGCGGTCAGGGCCAGTGCGAGTCCCGCCACCAGGCCGATCACCAGCCAGTGACGCAACGGCTCCGTCACCGCCTCGCCGCCGCGCGGTTGGCCGCCCAGCAGGAACGCGGTGACGCCTCCGGCCAGCAGACAGAGGCCACCCCACCCCTGGCGGCCGAGACGCTGCCCGGTGAAGTAGCGCGACAGGGCCAGCGCGAAGAGCAGGTTGGTGGCGAGCAGCGGTTCGACGACCGACACCTCACCCTGCCCGAGCGCCAGCGCCCCGAGGGCCATGCCGCAGATCATCAGGCCGATGCCGGCCAGCCAGCTCGGCACCCTCATCAGGTCGAGCAGGAGCCGGGGCGACAGGAAGTCCCTCGGCGGTGCGCGGCGAGCCGCGTCCTGCTGCAGGACGAAACCGAAGCCCGTACAGCACGCGGCGCCCACGGAGAGCAGGAGTACCAGCAAGGACACGGTCCGACGATAGCCCCGCGGATGTTCCGGAGACGTGAGGCGGCCGCCGCCGGACGGTTGACGTGGGAGCGGCCCGTACCGAAGATCTGACCCACAAGTAACTTCGCCCGCCCCCGCCCGCCCCCGCCCCGCACCGCCCCGAAGGATGGAACCCATGGCGTACGACGCTGATGTGATCGTGATCGGGGCAGGACTCGCGGGGCTGGCGGCCACCGCCGAGCTCGTCGACGCGGGCCGCACCGTGATCCTGCTCGACCAGGAACCCGAGCAGTCCGTCGGCGGCCAGGCGCACTGGTCCTTCGGCGGGCTCTTCCTCGTCGACTCGCCCGAGCAGCGCCGGATGCGGATCAAGGACAGCCACGACCTGGCCCTCCAGGACTGGTACGGCACCGCCGGCTTCGACCGCGACGAGGACCACTGGCCGCAGAAGTGGGCGGAGGCGTACGTCGACTTCGCGGCCGGGGAGAAGCGGTCCTGGCTGCACGCCCAGGGGGTGCGGTTCTTCCCCGTCGTCGGCTGGGCCGAACGCGGCGGCTACGACGCGAACGGCCACGGCAACTCCGTCCCCCGCTTCCACATCACCTGGGGCACCGGCCCCGGCGTCGTCGCCCCCTTCGAGCGCCGCGTCCGCGAGGGCGTCGCGAAGGGCCTCGTCCAGATGCGCTTCCGCCACCGGGTGACCGGCCTCGGGCGCTCGGCCGGAGCCGTCGACACGGTCACCGGCGAGATCCTGGAGGAGAGCGCCGCCGAGCGCGGCACCGCGAGCAGCCGCGAGGCCACGGGCGCCTTCGAGCTCAGGGCCCAAGCCGTGATCGTCACCTCCGGCGGCATCGGGGGCAACCACGACCTGGTGCGCGCCCAGTGGCCCGAGCGGCTGGGCACCCCGCCGGAGAAGATGCTCTCCGGCGTCCCCGCCCATGTCGACGGACTGATGCTCGGCATCGCCGAGAAGGCGGGCGCCCACCACATCAACCGCGACCGGATGTGGCACTACACCGAGGGCATCGAGAACTGGAACCCGATCTGGGACAAGCACGGCATCCGGATCCTGCCCGGCCCGTCCTCCCTCTGGCTGGACGCCCGCGGCAAGCGGCTGCCGGTGCCGCTCTTCCCCGGCTTCGACACCCTGGGCACCCTCGAACACATCATGCGGTCCGGCTACGGCTACACCTGGTTCGTCCTCGACCAGAAGATCATCGGCAAGGAGTTCGCGCTCTCCGGCTCCGAGCAGAACCCGGACCTGACCGGGAAGTCCGTGCGCGACGTGATCGGCAGGGCGCGCGCCGACGTCCCCGGGCCCGTGAAGGCGTTCATGGACAAGGGCGTGGACTTCGTCGTCGAGAAGGACCTCGGCGCGCTCGTACGCGGGATGAACGCGCTCACCGGCGAAGCCCTCATCGACGAGGACGCCCTGCGCCGCGAGATCACCGCCCGGGACCGTGAGATCGCCAACCCCTTCACCAAGGACCTCCAGATCACGGCGATCAACGGCGCCCGCTCCTACCTGGGCGACAAACTGATCCGCACGGCGAAGCCGCACCGCATCCTCGACCCCGCGGCGGGCCCGCTCATCGCCGTACGGCTGAACATCCTGACCCGCAAGTCCCTCGGGGGGCTGGAGACGGACCTGTCGTCCCGCGTCCTGACCGAGGACGGCACCCCGCTGCCCGGGGTGTACGCGGCAGGGGAGGCGGCGGGCTTCGGCGGCGGCGGGGTCCACGGCTACCGCTCCCTGGAGGGCACCTTCCTCGGCGGCTGCATCTTCTCGGGCCGGACGGCGGGCCGTGCGGCGGCGGAGGCGACCGGCTGAGGCCCCCTGCCCGCCCCTCCGGAGGAGCCCGGGGGCGGCCGGCCGGTCACTCCAGCCGGAGCCCCAGGGGTGCCGGCCGGTCACTCCAGCAGCTCCACCACCCGGAAGCGCTCCGCCACGATCATCGTGTCGTCGTCCACGGTGAACTCCGGGTCCCCGAGCGCCTCCCGCATCTCCTCGCTGTGCCAGAACGCCTCGTGCCCCGCCCGCCACCCGGCGACCGAGGTGTACCCCTCGCCCTCGTCCAGCGCGTGCCGCAGCCCGACCGATCCCAGCGGCAGCACCTCCACCGCCGTCAGCTCGACCACGGCGACCTCCCGCCCCGCGGAGTCGATGAGCGCGGACCGCTCGCCCACCGGCGGCAGCTCCTCCCGCTCCGCCTGGTACTCCGCGAGCAGCCCGGAGGTGGAGACCTTCCCGCCCGAGAGCACGGCCGCGACCAGCTGGTCGCGCAGAGGCCCGGGGAATGCGAGAAGGAAGGGCTTGAGCGGTTCACGGTTCTCCATGGCGGCAGTGTGGCACGCGTCACCTCTGTCCCACCCGTCAGCGCCGTACGTGCTCGCGAACTGCGTGAATGGTTCAGTCCACCACTGCTGCACGGTCAACTGTGTGCGAAATGCGCACAGTTGGGGCAGGGCTGGCCTTGACTCGGAGCATTGCCTACCGCTTTGCTGTCCGCGATCGTTTGCTCGCACACAGCATCGATATGTGCTCGTGTCATGTCGAAGTGGAAAAGGAAGCCTGCGGATGTCTCCGCCTCCGCCGCCCCTGGGCCGCTCCCGCCGCAAGGGCGGACGCCCGGACCACGCCTTCGACCTGGCGCTCGACGACGGCGAACTCATCGACGTAAGAGTGCAGTTCGCCCAGGGCCGCTGGACCCGGGCCCGCTCGCTGCTCGTCGCGACCGGCACCGACTGGGACCGCCGCGGCCACCGGCTCCTCGCCCTCGCCGCCGTCCCGTCCGCCGCCGGATGGGCGCGCGACTGGCTGCTCGCCGAGCCGGACAGCCGCGACGCCACGACTCTCCTCGCCTGTGCCACCGTCGCCCGTGCCCGGCGTCCCAAGGCCGGCGCCGGTGAGGGGGCCCGGGCGCGCGAGGCGTGCCTGGCCGCGGCCGCGCTGGACCCCGCCGACCCCACCCCCTGGCTCGGCCTGATGACGCTGGAGCGCACACACGGCACCCACGAGGCGGCCGCCAGGCACTTCGAGGAGATCCGCGCCCGGCATCCCGAACACCACCACGCCCACCACCTCATGACGGCAGGCCTCGCCGAGGCGCACCCGGAGAGCGACCCGCTCCACGAGGTGTACGACTTCGCCGCCTGGGCCGCCGAACAGGCCCCTGCCGACTCGCCGCTCGCCGTACTCCCCGTCGTCGCACACGCCGAGCGCTACCGCGTCCTGGCCGCGGCCGGCGCCGTGTCCGACGACCCGGCGGCCTCGGGCCACTGGTCGGGGCGCCGGGCCAGACAGGTGATGAAGGCCGCCTTCGACTGGTGGCTCGAGTGGGAACGCGAGGACCACCCCCGACACACCGCCGACCTCAACTTCCTCGCCCACGCGAAGATCTGCGAGGGCCGCCCCGCCGAGGCCGCCGCGATCTTCCACCGCATCGGCCTCCATGCGACCGAGGGCCCGTGGTCGTACGCGGGCCGCGATCCGTACCCCGAATTCATCGCCGCGCGCACCCTCGCGCTCGGTGCCCCCTGACGCACGTACGTCATCGAGGAAGGGACCACCCCCGCCATGTCGACGGGCAGAACAGATACGAGCGAGACCGGCACGACCGGGAGCGCCGGAACCGGCGGGATCAACACCTACAAGGGTGAGGAACGCGCCCTGCGCGCCGACCGGCTCGGCACCCCCGGGCTGCTCCTCTCCGTCCTCGCCGCCAGCGCTCCCCTGATGGTCGTCGCCGGGGTGATGCCCACCGTCTTCGGGGTGATGGGCATCGTCGGACAGCCCCTGCTCTACGTCATCCTCGGCATCGTCCTGATGCTGTTCGGCGTGGGTTACGCGGAGATGAGCCGGCACGTCCACAACGCCGGCGCCTTCTACGCGTACATCGCCCGCGGCCTGGGCCCCACGGCAGGCGCGGGCGCCTCGCTCGTCGCGCTGGTCGCCTACAGCGCCATGCAGGTCGGCATCTACGGCATCCTCGGCTTCGAGGTCTCGGGCCTCTTCGCCACGTACCTCGAGATCGACCTCCGGTGGTGGATCCCCGCCCTGGTCGCCGTGGTCGTCGTCGGCGTACTGGGCTGGCTGAAGATCGACCTCAACGCCAAGGTGCTCGGAGTGCTGCTCGTCATCGAGTGCGCCCTCGTCGTGATCTTCGACATCGCCGCCGTCGCCGAGCCCGGCCCCGAGGGCCTGTCGCTGCACGCGTTCAACCCCGAGACGCTGACCGGAGCCGGCCTGGGCACCGCGCTCTGCTTCTGCATCGCCGCGTTCGTCGGCTTCGAGCAGGCGCCGGTGTACGCCGAGGAGACCAGCCGCCCGCAGATCGTCGTGTCCCGCGTGATGTTCCTGGCCGTGGGCTACGCCGCCCTGTTCCTCGCCGTCAGCTCCTGGGCCCTGACCGTCGCCGCAGGCCCCTCGTCCATCGCGGGCATGTCCGTCGAGCAGGGTCCGGGGATGCTCTTCGGCCTCACCGAGGAGCGGCTCGGCGCCACCTTCACCGACGTCCTGCACGTCCTGTTCGTCACCGGCATGTTCGCCGCGCTGCTCAGCTTCCACAACGTGGTGGCCCGCTACGCGTTCGCCATGGGCCGTGAGGGGCTGCTGCCGGCGGGCTTCGGCCGCACCAACAAGGCGAGCGGAGCGCCCGCCACCGGCTCCATGCTCCAGTCCGCGCTCTCCGTCGTGATCGTGCTCGCCTTCGCCCTCACCGACGACAACCCGGTCGGCGACCCGACCGCGCCCGTCCTGCACCTGTTCACCTGGATGGGGAATGTCGGGGCGCTCGGCGTCATCGTGCTGATGGCCGCGGCCTCCTTCGCCGTCATCGCGTTCTTCGTACGGCGCGGCGCCGGCCGGGCCCAGGCGCCCCGGCTCGTCGCCTCCGGGCTCGCGGGCCTCGCCCTGCTGGCCATCGCCGTCTTCACCGTCCGGGACTTCGACGTCCTGGTCGGCTCCGGCCCCGGCTCGGTGCTGAACTGGCTGCTGCCCGGCGTCATCGTCCTGGCCCTCGCCGGAGGCCTGGCCTACGGGGCGGTGCTGCGCCGCACCAGGCCCGAGGTGCACGCCAGGATCGGTCTCGGCAACGAGGCGTTCCAGCTGGAGAAGGCGGCGGAGGTCGGCACGGGCCCGCGCTGATCCCGCACTGCTTACGGAAGAGTGACGCACACCCGCGGCCCCTGGTGACAGGCGGCCGCGGGTGTTCGAATGGGCGGGTGAACAGTCCCCCTCCCGACGACGGCGGCACGCCCGTCGGCCGCCGTCTCGTCCTGACGATGCTCGGCCTAGGCGCCGCCGGCGTGGCGGCCGCCCCCGTTCTGCAGCGCGCGCTGGAGAACGGGCTGGGCGCCGTCGCCGACAAGGACCCCACGGGCCTCACCGGCCTGCTGCCCAACGGCGGCGGCTTCCGCTACTACTCGGTCGCCACCTCCGTGCCCGAGAAGACCGCCGCCGACTACCGCCTCACCGTGGACGGCATGGTCGACCGCCCGGCGACGTACACGCTCGACACCCTGAAGGAGCTGCCGCAGACCCGCATGGTGCGCGACGTCCAGTGCGTCACCGGCTGGCGCGTGCCCGAGACCCCGTTCGAGGGCGTCAGGCTCTCGGCGCTGCTGGATGCGGCAGGGGTACGGCCCGGTGCGAAGGCGATCCGCTTCACCTGCTTCGACGGCGCCTACAGCGAGAGCCTCACGCTCGAACAGGCCCGTCGCCCGGACGTCCTGGTCGCCACGCGCATGCAGGACAAGCCGCTGGCCCACTCCCACGGCGGCCCGGTCCGGCTCTACGTGGCCCCGATGTACTTCTACAAGTCGGCGAAATGGCTCTCCGGGATCACCGTCACCGACTCCGTGCGCCCCGGATACTGGGAGGAGCTGGGTTATGACGTCGACGCCTGGGTGGGCCGTTCCAACGGACGGGACGACGCCCCTACTGTCTGAACACGGGCCGAAGGTGCGTCGTTTCACCAGCGCCGAGCGCTGGGTGCACCGCACCACGGCCTGGCTGACACTGCTCTGCGTCGCCACGGCCGCCTGTCTGTACGTCCCCCAGCTCGCCGAACTCGTCGGCCGCCGGCACCTCGTGGTCACCGTGCACGAGTGGTCCGGGCTGCTCGTCCCCGCACCGCTGCTGGCCGGGCTCGTCTCCCGGGCCCTGCGAGCCGACCTCTCCCGGCTCAACCGGTTCGGTCCGCACGACCGGCGGTGGCTGCGGGCCGCCCTGCGCCGCGACCGTACGCCCGGTTCCCGGCCTGCGGGGAAGTTCAACGCGGGCCAGAAGCTCTACGCCTCCTGGATCGCGGGCGCCGTGCTCGTCATGCTCGGCACGGGACTGCTGATGTGGTTCACCGGCCTCGCCCCGCTGGTGTGGCGCACGGGAGCGACCTTCGTCCACGACTGGCTGGCCCTCGCGATCGGCATCGTCCTCGCCGGACACATGGCGAAGGCGCTCGCCGACCCGGAGGCACGCCGTGGCATGCGCACCGGGTCGGTCGAGCGCCTCTGGGCCCGTTCCGAGCACCCGCTGTGGCGGGAGCCGGAGGAGTAGCGCCGGCTACAACACCAGCGACAGCAGCATGATGAAGCCCAGTGCGACGACGGAGATGATCGTCTCCATCACCGACCAGGTCTTGATCGTCTGCGGGACGTCCATGCCGAAGTACTCCTTCACCAGCCAGAACCCCGCGTCGTTGACGTGGCTGAAGAAGAGCGAACCCGCACCGACCGCGAGGACGAGCAGCGCGACGTGCGAGGTGGACAGGTCGGCGGCGAGGGGGGCGACCAGACCGGCGGCCGAAATGGTGGCCACGGTCGCCGAACCCGTCGCCAGCCGGATCGCCACGGCGATCAGCCAGCCGAGGAGCAGGGCGGGGATCGACCAGTTCTCGGAGAACTCCAGGATCATCTGGCCCACACCGGCGTCGATGAGGGTCTGCTTGAACCCACCGCCGGCACCCACGATCAGCAGGATGCCCGCGATCGGGGCGAGCGACTTCTCGACGGTGCTGGAGAGGCGGCCCTTGGTGAATCCGGCCGCACGGCCCAGGGTGAACATGCCGACGATCACGGCGGCGAGCAGCGCGATCAGCGGCGAGCCGATCACATCGGTGACCCGCTGGACGTGGTTCTCCGGGTCGTCCACCACGATGTCGACGAGTGCCTTGACCAGCATCAGCACGACGGGCAGCAGGATCGTCGCCAGGGTCGCGCCGAAGCTGGGGCGGCGCTCCAGGTCCTCGGACGGACGCTGCGGGATCATCTTCTCCGGCGGGTGGATGTCCACCCACCGGGCGGCGTAGCGGGAGAAGACCGGGCCGGCGATGATCACGGTGGGGATGGCCACCAGCACACCGAGGGCCAGCGTGACACCCAGGTTGGCGCCCAGCGCGTCGATCGCGACCAGCGGGCCGGGGTGCGGGGGGATCAACCCGTGCATCACGGAGAGACCGGCGAGCGCGGGGATGCCGATCCGCATCAGCGAGTAGTTGCCGCGCTTGGCGACCAGCAGCACCACCGGAATCATCAGCACGATTCCGACCTCGAAGAAGAGCGGAAGCCCGATGATCGAGGCGATCAGCACCATCGCCCACGGCATCGCACGCCCGCTCGCCTTCGCGAGGATCGTGTCGACGATCTGGTCGGCGCCGCCGGAATCGGCGAGCAGCTTGCCGAGGATGGCGCCCAGGGCGATCAGGACACCGACACCCGCGACGGTCGAACCGAGGCCCGCGGTGAAGCTGGCGATGGTCTTCGCCGGGTTGGCCCCCGCGAAGGATCCGAGCGCGAGTGAGCCGATGGTCAACGCGAGGAACGCGTGCATCTTGAACTTGGTGATGAGCAGGACGATGACGGCGATGCCCGCCAGTACGGCGATGCCCAGCTGTGCGTTACCGGCCGAAGTTATCGGTTCGACGGCATCCGCTGCCAGCATCTCGACACTGAGACTGGTCACGGTGGTGATCCTTAGTTCGCGAGCCGGCGCAGCGCGGCGACGGCCCGGTCGGTGATTTCCTGGGGGGTGCCGGACACGTCGACAGCGACGCCCGCCTCGTCCTCCTGCAGCGGCTGCAGGGTGGCGAACTGGGAGTCGAGCAGCGCGGTCGGCATGAAGTGGCCCTTGCGGTCCGCCATGCGGTGTTCGATGAGAGACCGGTCGCCGGTCAGATGCAGGAAGACGGCACCGGGAGCCTCGGCCCGCAGCCGGTCGCGGTAGGAGCGCTTGAGCGCGGAGCTGCTGACGACGCCACCGAGCTCCGCCCGGCCGTGCGCCCACTGCCCGATCGCGTCCAGCCAGGGCCAGCGGTCGTTGTCGTCCAGGGGCGTACCGGCGGACATCTTGGCGATGTTGGCCGGCGGGTGGAAATCGTCGCCCTCGGCATAGGGGACGCCCAGTGCGTCGGCGAGCAGGGGGCCGATCGTGGTCTTGCCGGTCCCTGCTACGCCCATCACCACGACGACGTGGGGGGTGCTCATTGGTGCCTCGCTGTCTTCTTCGACATCGGTCCGCGACATCGGTCCGTCGCGCTACTGAAACCCATTACATACGACTTATTCAAGTGGCTGTGACATAAACGTCGTACTTTTTGTTCCCTCGGGCCGCCCCGTAGGGTTGTGGGCATGACCACACCTGCTCAGGGGCTCCATACGCATGTGCTGGACACCCTGGGCCTGGAGATCGCGGCGGGGGACTGTCCGCCCGGCCAGGTACTGCGCACCGACGAGCTCGCCCAGCGCTTCGACGTGTCACGCACCGTCGTACGCGAAGTGGTCCGCGTCCTGGAATCCATGCACCTGGTCGAGTCCCGGCGCCGGGTCGGGGTGACCGTGCGGCCCACCGAGGAGTGGAACGTCTACGACCCCCAGGTCATCCGCTGGCGGCTCGCCGGCTCCGACCGGCCCCGGCAGCTGCGCTCCCTCACCGTGCTGCGGTCCGCCGTCGAACCCGTCGCCGCGGGCCTGGCGGCCCGTAACGCCACCGCCGAGCAGTGCGCCGCGCTCACGGAGTGCGCCCTCGGCATGGTCGCGACCTCGCGGGGCCATCAGCTGGAGGGCTACCTCCGGCACGACACGGCCTTCCACCGCATCGTCCTCGACGCCTCCGGCAACGAGATGTTCGCGCGGCTCGGCGACGTCGTCGCCGAGGTCCTGGCCGGCCGGACCCACCACCAGGTCATGTTCGAGGACCCGGATCCGGCCGCCGTCACGCTCCACGTCCGGCTCGCCGAAGCCGTACGCGAGGGCGACGCCGAGGGGGCCGAACGGCTGACCAAGGAGATCGCGGTCGGCGCGCTCCACGAACTGGACGTACTGGCCCCATGAGCGGCCCCCCGCCCGGGTACGGTGGGCGGGTTCGATCTTCGGAATGACGGGGCAGTCGGGATGGGAGACCACGGCATGGCGCAGCAGGTACAAGGGGTCATCGCACCGGGGAAGAACGAGCCGGTGCGCGTCGAGACGATCCTGGTGCCGGACCCCGGCCCCGGCGAGGCCGTGGTCAAGATCCAGGCGTGCGGCGTCTGCCACACCGACCTGCACTACAAGCAGGGCGGTATCAACGACGACTTCCCCTTCCTGCTCGGCCACGAGGCCGCGGGTGTCGTGGAGTCCGTCGGTGACGGCGTCACCGACGTCGAGCCGGGCGACTTCGTCGTCCTCAACTGGCGTGCGGTGTGCGGCCAGTGCCGCGCCTGTCTGCGCGGCCGCCCCTGGTACTGCTTCGACACCCACAACGCCAAGCAGAAGATGACCCTCCTGGACGGCACCGAGCTCTCCCCGGCGCTCGGCATCGGCGCATTCGCGGAGAAGACCCTCGTCGCCGCCGGCCAGTGCACCAAGGTCGACCCCGAGGTCTCCCCGGCGGTCGCCGGACTGCTGGGCTGCGGAGTCATGGCGGGCATCGGCGCCGCCATCAACACCGGCCAGGTCGGCCGCGGCGACTCCGTCGCCGTCATCGGCTGCGGCGGCGTCGGCGACGCCGCGATCGCCGGTGCCCGCCTCGCGGGAGCGGCCAGGATCATCGCGGTCGACATCGACGACCGCAAGCTGGAGACGGCGAAGAAGATGGGCGCCACCCATACCGTCAACTCCCGCTCCGACGACCCCGTCGAGGCCATCCGCGCACTGACCGGCGGCAACGGCGCCGACGTCGTCATCGAGGCGGTCGGCCGCCCGGAGACGTACAAGCAGGCCTTCTACGCCCGCGACCTCGCCGGCACCGTCGTCCTCGTCGGAGTGCCCACGCCCGAGATGCAGCTCGAACTCCCGCTCCTCGACGTGTTCGGGCGCGGCGGTTCGCTCAAGTCCTCCTGGTACGGCGACTGCCTGCCCTCGCGTGACTTCCCGATGCTCATCGACCTGCACCAGCAGGGACGCCTGGACCTGGGCGCCTTCGTGACCGAGACCATCCAGCTCGGCGAGATCGAGCAGGCCTTCGCCCGGATGCACGACGGTGACGTCCTGCGCTCGGTGGTGGTGTTCTGATGGCCGCCCGCATCGACCACCTGGTCACCTCCGGCACCTTCGCCCTCGACGGCGGCGAGTGGGACGTCGACAACAACGTCTGGATCGTCGGCGACGACACCGAGGCCGTCGTCATCGACGCGGCGCACGACGCCGCGGCGATCGAGGCGGCACTCGGCGGCCGCACGCTGCGCGCGATCATCTGCACCCACGCGCACAACGACCACATCGACGCGGCCCCCGCCCTCGCCGACGCGACCGGCGCGCCGGTCCTGCTGCACCCCGACGACCTGCCGCTCTGGAAGCAGACCCACCCCCACCGGGCCCCCGACGCCGAACTGGCCGACGGTCAGGAGCTGGAGATCGCCGGAACGCGGCTGACGGTCCTGCACACCCCGGGCCACGCCCCGGGAGCGGTCTGCCTGTACGCCCCGGAGCTGGGCACCGTCTTCACCGGCGACACCCTCTTCCAGGGCGGGCCCGGCGCCACGGGACGGTCCTTCTCGCACTTCCCGACGATCATCGACTCGATCAGGGACCGGCTTCTCGCCCTCCCCCCGGAGACCGAGGTCCGCACCGGACACGGGGACTCCACGACCATCGGCGCGGAGGCCCCGCAGCTGGAGGACTGGATCAACCGCGGCCACTGAGCGTGGCGGGGCTCACCGGTCCGGCCACGCGGAGAGCCGCAGCCCGCTCTCGAAGCGGTGCGGCTCACCCGTGACCGGGTCGGTGAACTCCAGGACCTTCGCGAGCAGTTGCAACGGCCGCCCGTAGTCCACGTGCTCCGGCTCGGGCTCCACCACCGGATAGACCGGATCGTTCACCAACGGCAGCCCCAGCGCGTTCATATGGACCCGCAGCTGATGGGTGCGGCCGGTCGCCGGCACCAGCCGGTAGCGGCCGAAGGTGCCCCGGTGCTCGACGAGTCCGATCCGGCTCTCGCTGTTCACGGTCCCCGGCTCCTCGCGCGCGGCGATGACCCCGCGCTCCTTCACGATCCGGCTCCGCACGGTGCGCGGCAGCGTGAGCTCCGGATCGTACGGAGCCACCGCCTCGTACTCCTTGTGCACCAGCCTGTCCCGGAACAGCGTCTGGTACGCGCCCCGGTCCCCGGCCCGTACGACACAGAGCACCAGGCCCGCCGTCAGCCGGTCCAGCCGGTGCGCGGGCTGCAGCTCCGGCAGGTCCAGCTCCCTGCGCAGCCGGGCTATCAGGGTCTCGGTGACATGCCGCCCGCGCGGGGTCGTCGCGAGGAAGTGCGGCTTGTCCGCGATCACGAGGTGCTCGTCCCGGTACACCACACCGACCGGGAACGGCACCGGCTCCTCAGGTGCGAAATCCCGGTGGAACCAGAGGAACCGGCCCGCCCTGTACGGCTCGTCACCCTCCACCGCACCGCCGTCCGCCCCGACGAACCGCCCTTCGGCGAGCATCGCGTCCACCCGCTGCGCACCGATCGCCCCCGCGAACCGGTCCAGCAGGTGGTCCCGGACGCATCCCCAGAGCCCGTCGGGATCCTCCGGCATCCTCACCCGCACCGGACCGATCCCGTCCCGCTGGGGGAGCGGGGCTGCGGGGGGCTTCCCGCGTCCCCTCATCGGCCGCTACGGGGGCTTCGGAGGCGCGCGGGCATGTCGGGGGCGATGCTGATCGACACGATGGTCACTGTTGGATCCTTCTCGATGGCGGAGCTCTCCGGGGGGCGTCCGCTCCTGCCCCCCAACCATCATCGTGCACTCAGCCTCCGGTGAGACGGACGAGCAGGCACACGGGACGGTCGCCGTCCACCTCCACCAGCAGTTCCGTGCTGCCGGGCCGCCAGCTGACCCTGCCCGCCGGAGCCGAGGGGTGCAGGATCTCCGCCGTCACGGCCCGGCCGGCCAGATGCGGGACGGGGAGCAGGCGTTCCCTCTCGCCGGCCCTGCGCCACACCGACAGATACGTCACCCCCCGGCCCCGCATCCCCAGTGCCAGCCACTCGTCCGTCCACGCGGGCAGACCCAGCGGCCACCACGGAACGGCGCGGGGCAGCTCGTGGCGGAGCCCCTTGTAGGTGTCCAGTGCATCGCGTACGAGCGCGAGCTGCCGTGCGGACATGTGGTCCAGATGCCCGGAGAGATGGATCCTGCCGAGCAGTGCGCCCCCCAGGGTGAACGCGATCTCGTCATCCGTGTAACCCGGCTGCGGGTAGGCCCAGACCGCGCCCTGCTCCGGTGGGACGGCTGTGGGCGCGGCAGCGGCGATCGGCGGATAGCGCAGCGGGTCCTGCTGGTCACTGGTGGACTGCAGCTGGGCCAGGGCGAGCGAGGCGCCGTCCATCCGCATACCGCCCGAGGCGCAGTTCTCGATCACGAGGCCGGGATACCGGTCGAGCACCGACCGCAGCCATCCGAGCCACGCGCGGGCATGACCGAGCAGGGGGCCGCCGGGGGAGACGGTGATGTTGTAGTCGAGCTTGAGATAGCCCACTCCCCACTCGCCCACGATGCGGCCGACGGCCGCGTCCAGGTGCGCGCGGGCCGCCGGATGACGCAGATCCAGCTGGTGGCGGCCGTGCTCGGTGATCCGTATGCCGTCCCGGCGTACGAACGCCTCATCGGGCAGGGCGGCGGCCACCGGGCTCCGCACGCCCACGACCTCGGGCTCCAGCCAGAGCCCCGCCACCATGCCGCGCCCGCGGATGTGGTCGATGACGCGGCGGAGCCCGCCGTCCGGGAAACGTCGGGCCGACGGGAGCCAGGCGCCCACACTGTCCCACCAGCCCTCCGCGTCGTCGTCGTACCAGCCGGAGTCGATGCAGAAGTACTCGGCTCCCACCTCTGCGGCGGCGTCGATCAGAGGCAGCAGCTTCGCCGTGGTCGGGTCACCCATCAGCGTGTTCATGTAGTCGTTGAACACGACGGGCAGGGCGGTGAGATCGGGATGCGGCCGACGGGCCGCCCGGCGGTACGCGGTCAACGCGGCCAGCGCTTCCTCGAAACCGCCGCCGAGGGCAAGCGCCACCGGTTCGGTACTGAACTCCGCGCCCGGCAGCAGGTGCTCGCGCCACTGATGGTCCGCGTCGGTCGGCCCGCCGATCGCCAGCCAGGAGCCGCCACGCCACTCGCCCGTGTCCCAGCGCCAGGCGGCGGCCGACTCGATCTGCCACAGCCAGGTCCTGCCGTCCGTGCGGTCCCGCAGAGCGCCCATCGCCAGATGGCCGTCGGTCGGCCAGCTCCCCCTGCTGCTCACCGCCAGGCAGGCGCGGCTGTCGTGCTCATGGGCTCCGCGGCCGATGTCGGCGAGACGGACGCGCAGCGGCTCCACCGACCAGCGGCACTCGGCGAGCCAGTCGTTGCGCGCGCGGTGGACGTCGAGGACGTCGGGGGACGGCAGGCCACCGAGGAGGAGACTCGACACCGACTGGACGACCAGGGGCTCGGGTCCGTCGTTGCGCAGACGGACGAGGGAACGCACCACGGGAACGCCGTCCGGTGAGGAGTAACCGACCTCGGCGGTCAATCCGCTCGCCGGGTCGTGGAGTTCGACGTGCAGCCGGTGCTCGTCGCCCTCGCGGCCGGCCCGGTGCGAGCGGTAGCGCAGCCGTCCGCCCAGCGCCGAGTCGATGAACCGGGGGCCGGACCAGCCGCTGCCGTGCCCGAGTGCCGTGATCTCCACGAGAGGGAGCGGCGGGCCGGCCGGCCCGCCGCTCGTGTCCGGGCCGGCCAGACGCGTGATCCTCACCGTTCCGTCGGCCGCGGTGGCGAAGTGGACCGAAAGGTCCGAATGTCCCCAAGTGAATTGCTCCACGGCGCTGTCGGCTGCCTCACCGGTCACCATGCACTCCTCCCGGATCCGCCTGGCGGCGGTCTGCGTCCCCTGGGTGAATCTGTCGTTACGGTCTCTTGACGAGCCTTGTGTGACCGGTCACAATCCTGGCATGAATGTGACCGGTCACACAAGGAGAACGGCGAGCATCAGAGATGTCGCCGCTGCGGCGAACGTCTCGTACCAGACCGTTTCCCGCGTGATCAACGAGCACCCCAGCGTCAAGCAGGCCACCCGGGAGCGTGTGCTCACGGTCATCGAGGAACTGGGTTTCCGGCGCAGCGCCACCGCGCACGCGCTGGCCAGCGGCCGTGCCAGGTCGGTCACCGTGCTCACCGCCAACACCACCGAATACGGCTACGCGAAGATCCTGCAGGGCGTCGAGGAAGCGGCCCGCTCGGCCACGTACGCCGTGGGCATCGGCGTGCTGGAGGCCTCGGACGAGGCAGCCGTGCGCGCCCAGGTGCAGCAGGCCGCCGACGCCGGCGGCGGACTCATCGTCATCGCGTACGATCCGGCCGGAGTCCTGGCCCTGGGCTCGGTGCCCGCCGGGCTCCCGTTCGTCGGCGTGGTCGAGACACCCGGGCGCCCGCCCGCCGCCGAGAGCCCGTGGGTATGGACCGACGACCGGGCGGCGGCCCACGAAGCCACCTCCCATCTGCTCTCGCTCGGCCACCGGACGGTGCACTACGTCGCCATCCCGTCGAGCACCAGCCGCACCGCCCCCCGGACAGCCGGCTGGCGGGCCGCACTGCGCGAGGCGGGCGCTCCCCAGCCGCGCCCGATGCAGGGCAACTGGGGTCCGGCGGGGGGCTATGCGGCGGGGCGGAAACTGGCCGCCGACCCCTCGGTCACGGCGATCCTCTGCGGCAACGACGACCTCGCGACCGGGGTCATCCGCGCCCTGCACGAGGAGGGCCGGGACATCCCCGGCGAGGTGAGCGTCGCCGGCTTCGACGACGCGCCCCACTCCGCCTACCTCACCCCGTCACTCACCTCGGTACGGCTCGACTTCACCGGTCTCGGACGTGCCGCCTTCGGGCTCCTGCACCGGGCGGTCGAGGAATCCGCTCCGGTGGCGCCGCGCCCCGTCGCCGTACCGGAGCTGCTGGTCAGGGAGAGCTCAGGACCCCCGCCGGCCACCAGGCACCAGTGACCCGCCCACGACCCACTCCTTCGACGTAGTGAGGCAGAGCCCTGATGAGCGCAGCGCCCATGAAGAGAGTTCTCCCGGCCCTGGTGCTGATATGCGCCACCGCCCTGACCGCGACGGCGTGCAGTGATCCGAGTGTGAACGGCGGGACGGACGCCGCTCCAGGCGCAGCGGTCGACCCCACGGCGAGGCTCGACGGGGTGAAGCTGACCATGTGGACCGCCCAGAACACCGTCAACGCCCCCAAGCAGGTCGTCGACGCCTTCGAGAAGGCCACCGGCGCCGAGATCGAGACGCAGGCCATTCCCGACCTGTACGAACAGAACGTGCCGACGAAGCTCGCCTCGGGAGACAAGCCGGACCTGATGTTCTGGCAGCCGTCCATCTCCACGCTGCCGTTCGTGCAGCCCCGGCAGAATCTGCTGCCCCTCGACGGCGAACCCTGGGTGGACAAGCTCGGTGACACCGAGAAGACCCTCGGCGTCGTCGGCGGCAAGCGCTACGCGGCGATCGTCACCAGCCCGGCCATGCTCGGCGTCTACTACAACAAGGACGTCTTCAGGAAGGCCGGCATCAGCGAGGACCATCTCCCGCAGAGCTACGCCGACCTGCTCGCGCTCGGCCACCGGATCAAGGACCGGACGGAGGCGGCCGCCTTCTACGAGTCCGGCGGCGACAAGTGGCCGCTGCAGTGGCAGATGCAGGTCCAGCTCACCGACCTCGGCCCGCAGTGGTGGGCCGATCTCAACCGGAACAAGGAGAAGTGGACCGACCCCGCCGTCGTCGAGGCGGTCACCACGTACAAGGAGAAGTTGCTCGACGCCGGACTGGCCCAGAAGAACTACCGGACGGGAACCTTCACCGGCTCTGCCGATGCCCTGTGGAAGGGCGAGGCCGGCATGGTCCTCAACGTCACCTCCTTCCAGTCGCAACTTCAGGCGAAGTACAGCACCGAGGAGATCAACAGGACGCTGGGCTGGTTCCCGGTCTCCCGCTCCAGCGGGGAAGGGATGTACTCGCCGGACCAGACGAACGGCGTCGTCGCCTTCAAGACCGGTGACCAGAAGCGTCAGAACGCCTCCCGGCAGTTCCTGGCCTTCTGGCTCGACACGGACTACGCCTCCTACATCAAGGCGATGAAGATCCCCTCCGTGCAGCCCTCGGTGCCCTCGCCCGAAGGGCTCCCGGACACCTCGAAGGCCCAGATCGAGGCGCTGCCCACGGCGAACGGCGTCTTCCAGGCCAAGGCGATCGTCGCTCCGGACACACACCTGTACCTCGCCGACATGATCTACGGCAAGAAGACCCCGCGGCAGGTGGCCCAGGCGATCCAGGAGCAGTTCGCGCAGGTGGCCAAGGCCCAGGGCGCGCCCGGCTTCTGATCCCCGCGCCGCCGAGAGCGAAGGAATCCGCAGCCGTGGCCGACACAGCCGTACGCAGCACCCGGGCGGCGCAGACCGCCCGCAACAGTCACAAGAAGGCGGGACGACTGCCGCGCGCCGCCGTCCACCACCCCTGGTGGTTCGCGCTGCCGGCCGTCGTGGTCTTCGCCGTCTTCTTCCTGGTGCCGAACCTGCTCAACTTCTACTACCCGTTCACCGACTGGTCCTCGTACCACGCGAACATCTCCTTCACGGGGCTCGACAACTTCCGGACCATCGCCGGCGACGGGTCCCTGGTCCGGGCGATCAGGACGACTCTCCTGTACGCGGCGCTGGCCGCCCTGTTCCAGAACGGCCTCGGGCTGGGCCTGGCGCTGCTCCTCGAAGAGGACACCCGGTTCAACCGGTGCTTCCGCGCCGTCTTCTTCCTGCCCGTGCTCATCTCGGCCCTCGCCGTCGGGTACGTGTTCCAGGCCCTGCTGGACCAGGACGGTGCCCTCAACTCCGTACTGGGCACGGACATCCCCTGGCTCGGATCCACCGACTGGACCCTCGTCCTGGTCTCCCTCATCCACGGCTGGAAGTGGATGGGCCTGTCGATGCTGATCTATCTGGCCGGGCTCAAGGGGATCCCGGGCGAGATGCTCGAAGCCGCGAAGATCGACGGCGCCGGCCCCTGGCGGACCTTCCGGTCCGTGCGCTGGCCGATGCTCGCGCCCGCCGTCACCTTCAACGCGACCACTGCGCTCATCGGTTCGATGAACACCTTCGACATCGTGCAGGCCACCACGGGCGGCGGCCCTGCCGCGTCCACCGAGGTCTTCAACATCTACATGTTCCGGGTCTTCGGACAGGGCCTGTACGCACAGGCGTCCGCGATGAGCCTCGTCCTCTTCCTGATCGTCGTCGCCGTCGCGATCCCGCTGATCGTCGGACTGCGCCGAAGGGAGCAGCTGCTGTGAATCTCTCCCTCCTGTGGAGACTGGGCCGCCCCGCCCTCGTCGTGACGCTCGCCGCTCTCGCCGTCGGCGTACCGCTGTGGCTGGTCCTGGTCACCTCGGCCAAACCGCAGGGCGAGGCCGTCACCCCCAACCTCCGTCCCCCCGGTCACTGGCAGCCGACCGACAACTACGCGGACGCGGTCGGCCAGGGGGAGATGCTCCGTGGCCTGCTGAACTCCCTCCTGGTGGTCGCCCCCTCGGTGGTCCTCGTGCTGATCCTCGGCGCGGGAGCCGCATGGGTCTTCGCCCGCCGCACATCCCGGCTGGTGTCGGCGGCGTACGCGCTGACCATCAGCGGTCTGCTGCTGCCGCCCGCGGTCATCACCGTCGTCATGGAACTCCGGCAGTTCGGGCTGGCCAACACCCGGCCCGGAATGATCGCCGTCTACACCGGGATGTATCTGTCCACGTCGATCTTCTTCATGACCGGGTTTATCCGCACCATCCCGGCCGAGCTGGAGGAAGCGGCCCGGGTGGACGGTGCCAAGCCGCTGCGGATCTTCCTTCGAATCGTCCTGCCGCTGCTCAGGCCCGTCATCGCCACGGCGACGATCATGGTGATGCTCTACGCCTGGAGCGACGTCTTCTACGCCTTCTTCGTCCTCGGCGGCGGAGACGTGGCGACCCTGCCCATCAACCTCTACCAGGTCGCGAGCGCCCAGCTCTACCTCGACAACTGGCATCTCGTCTTCGCCTACGTGGTGCTGATGAGCCTGCCCATGGTCGCCGTGTTCCTGGTGGCCCAGCGAAAGATCGTGTCCGGCATCACCAGCGGAGCCGTCAAGTGACGCCCACCGACCGGAGGTCCACATGAGCAGCGCCCGCCCACCCCGTACACCCGGCAGGAACCGAGTCCGGGTCACCGTCGCCGCCGCAGCGGCCCTCCTGGGAGCGACCGCCATGATCACCGGACCGCCCGCCACCACACCCGCTGCTGCGGCGGCGGCCGTCGCACAGACCCTCTCCGTCGACCTCGCCGCCTCCGAGGGGCCGGTCATGCACGGGGCCAACGGCGCCCTGTACGGGCTGAGCGACGACGGAGTGCCGAGTGACGCCGTCCTCGAACCGCTGAAGATATCCACCGTCTCGCAGAAGGCTCAGGGCGGCGCCCAGCACCCCAACGGCGACGCGATCACGGTCTCCAAATCCTTCTTCCGCAACGGCGGCGGCGACGTCCTCGTCATGATGCAGGACATCTACGCCAAGTGGCCTTACGAGGACCTGGGCATCGACGACTACCTCACCAAGGTCGACGGCATCGCCGAGGACATCGAGGCCGCCCCGAACAGCGAGCACTTCGTCTACGTCCCGTTCAACGAACCCGACTGGATCTGGTACGGGCTGGGCGTCGAGGACCAGGCGACGTACGAGGACAACCGGGACCGGTTCTTCAAGGACTGGAAGACGGTGTACGAGCGCATCCGCGCCGTCGACCCGGACGCACGGATCGCCGGTCCCAACGAGGCGTCCTACCACTCCCGGCTGCTGACGGACTTCCTGGCCTTCGCCAAGGAGGAGAACGTCCTGCCCGAGGTCATGACCTGGCACGAACTCGGCTCCGGGTCGCTGCGGGACTTCCAGGGCCATTACGACACCTACCGGGCGACCGAGAAGCGGCTCGGCATCGAGCCGCTCGCCGTCAACATCAACGAGTACGCCAACCGCCGCGACCTCTCCGTCCCCGGCCAGCTGGTCCAGTGGGTCTCGATGTTCGAGCGCAACAAGGTCCATGCCGATCAGGCCTACTGGGACGCCGCGGGCAACCTCGACGGCAACGTCGTACACACCAACATCCCCAACGGCGGCTGGTGGTTCTTCCGCTGGTACGCGGGCCTCTCCGGCAGCACCGTGAAGGTCACGCCTCCCCGGCCCGACACCGTCGACACCCTCCAGGGCCTCGCGTCCCTCGACCGCTCCCGCAGGCAGGCGCAGGTCCTGCTCGGCGGAGCATCGGGTGACGCGGACGTGGCCGTGCGCCACGTCGACCCGGCCGTCTTCGGCCGCACGGTCACCGCGACCGTGGCCGAGGCCGCGTGGTCCGGGTACGAGGGCGGACACGCCACGCCGCGTGTCCTGTCACGGACCAAGCTGGACGTCGCCCGCGACGGCAGCGTCACCGTGCCCGTCACGGGCATGGACAGGATGTCCGCGTACCGGGTGGTGCTCACCCCGGCCGGCTCGGGCACGCCGGCGGCCGCCACCGTGCCGTTCACCGCCTCGTACGAGGCCGAGGACGCCGTGATCACGGCGGGTCAGGTACGGACCCAGGGAACGGTGTCCGACCCCAACGGCTACGCGGCCTCAGGCACGAAGGACGTCGGCTCCCTCGACTCGGCGTCGAGCAAGGCCGAGTTCCGCGTCTCGGTCCCGGAGACGGGTGCCTACGACCTCTCCGTCCTGTACGGCAACCAGAGCGGCGCGCCGTCCACGCAACTCCTGTCCGTGGACGGCGGTACACCGGCCGTGGTGACCTACCCGTCGACCGAGAACTGGCTGTACCGGGCGAAGAAGGAGCTCACGGTCGAGCTCACCGCCGGCTCCCACACCCTCACCCTCACCCACGACACCGGGGAGGCGACGCTCGACCGCATCGACCTGACGGCGCACACCACCCCGTCCACCGTGTACGAGGCCACACTCGCCGATGTATCGGGCCGGGTGTCGTACGACTACCGGAGCTCGGCCGGCACCGGTACGGGCGCGCTGGTCCTCGGGCGCGGTGCACAAGCGGTCTTCGACGTGTACGCGCCGCAGGACGGTTACTACACGCTGGTCCCGCACGCCTCGGCCGCCGTGAAGCTCGCCCTGCACGGCGAGACGGTCACCGCGCGCCCGGGCAGGGCGCTGAAGCTCTACCTCGTCGCGGGCAACAACCGCGTCACCGCGACCGGGCACGCAGCCCTGCGCTCCCTCGACGTGACGGGCTCCGGTTCGGATTCCGGCGTCCTGACCTACGAGGGCGCGGAGGCCGAGCTGTCGGGTGGCGCGCGCCTGGTGGCCGGTGCGCATGCCTCCGACGGCAGTTACATCGGGTGGCTGGGGAACAGCGACGCGAACAAGGCGGTGTTCACCGTCGACGCGCCGCAGGACGGTGCCTACGTCCTGGTCATGCGGTACGGGCACAACGACCGGCGCGACAACGGACACGCGTACAACACCGACATCATGTCCCGCACGGCGGACGTCACCGTCGGGGGCCGGACCCAGAAGGTCACCTTCAAGAACACCTGGAGCTGGGACGACTTCTGGACCCTGGGCGTGCCGGTCGAACTGAAGAAGGGCGCCAACACCGTCACCTTCGGCAACGCGTCGGCCTGGGCTCCGAACCTCGACCGTATCCAGCTCGCACCGGTCCGCGGCTGACCCGGTGAAACCCTCCGTGTGCCGCGCCGGGCCGCCGTGGCGCGGCACACGGAGGCGGAAGGACCGGCGGAGAGACGACGATCTGTGCCGTCTCGCCGTCAGGAGCCGAGCAGCCGCTCGTACTCCTCCTGCGTGACCGGGAGCACCGTGCCGTGCCGGGCGCCTGCCGGGAGGGCGTAATCGGTGGACATCGTCCACTTCCCGGAGTCGAGGTCGTCGGTCTCGAACGGTACGTAGCCCCGGCCGCCGAACTCGTCGATGAGGAGATACCACTTCTCCTCGGTGTTGGACCGGAAGACCGCCGGGCCCTCGCCACGGTCGACCGAGCCCTTGCCGACGCAGTCGGCGACGAACCCGTAGGCGCCGGAGGTCAGTTCCCGGGACTTCTCCACGGTGATGAACTTGGAACAGGGGGTGTCCGACGACGGGTTCCGCTCGTCCTTGGTGAAGCGGTAGTAGCTGCCGTCGTGGCGGACCACCGTCGAGTCGATCACCGAGTAGCCGGGATCGTGCCACACGGCCGGTTCGCTGAAGGTGCGGAAGTCGCGCGTGGTCGCGTACAGCATCTTGTTGTACGTGCTGCCGATGTGCTCCGGGTCGTCCGCCGCGTAGATCTTGGAGGCCCAGAAGACGACGTACGAGCCGAGCTCCTCGTCGTAATAGGCCTCGGGGGCCCAGGTGTTGCCCGCGGTCTCCGGCGCCACCTCGACCAGCCGCCGGTCCGTCCAGTGCACCAGGTCCTTGGACTCCCACACCATGACCGACCTGCTGCCGGTGCGCTGCACCTGGTCCCAGCTGCCGCCGCTGCCCCCGTACATCCGGAGGTCGGTGGCGATCTGGTAGAACGTGTCGCCCTCCGGGGAGCGGATGATGAACGGATCGCGGAGCCCCTCGGTGCCGAGATCCGAGGTGAGGACCGGCTCGCCGCCGTTCAGCTCCTGCCAGTGCAGGGCGTCGTCGCCCCGGCTGAGCGACATGCGTATCTGCTCGCCGTCGGCGGTGCCCTCACCGGTGAAGTAGCTCATGGCATAGCCGGTGTACGCCTGCTTCCGGGGCAGTTCGGGCACGGATGCGGAGAACGTGCGGCGCGTGGCGGCCCTCCCGCGTGTGACGACCGCGGTGAGCTTCACCCGCTCCGGCCCCGCTCCGGGCTCCGGGCGGTGCACGATGCCCGTCGCGTCGATGACGCGGGGCTTGCGGGACCTCCAGGTGACGGAGGTGCCGTGGGCGCCGGCGACGGGCAGCGTCAGATTGCCGCGTACGTCGCCGAGTCCGTGGACCGTGAGCGAGGCGGCGGCCCGCGCGGTGGCGGCCCGGTCGCCTGTCGGGACGGGCCCTGCCTGAGCCGTTCCGCCGGGGAACGCGAGCAGGCCGACGACGAGGGACAGCAGGGGCAGCAGAGAGCCGACGGCTCTTCCGGTGAGGTGCGGACGCATGACTCTCCCGACGACTCGTTCGGAATATCGGACAGCGTTCGTGAAATCGGACCGACGTTAGGGCCGCCGGTGACCCCCGTCAAGGGGTGCGGAGAAAGCCGTCCGGGACGTAGAAAGCGCTTGCGGTACCGCGTAGGGTCTGGCTCCGCTGAATCCATTCAACCCAGGAGACCCGCCATGCGCCGAGCTGGATCAGTACTGCTGGCCGCCTGCACCGCCGCTGCGGCCCTGACCACCCTGGCGGCCGCTCCCGCCGGAGCCGAGGACCGCGTCGCGGCCGGGCGGGACCGCTGCACCGGTACAGCCCCCGTCGTCTGCCACTTCGACGTCGCCCCCGGCACCTACCGTGTCCGGGCCGTCCTCGGGGGTGGTGCGGGGGCCGGCTCCACGGCGGTCACCGCGGAGTCCCGCCGATCCGTGCTCGCGGAGACCCCGAACGCCCCCGGTGAGACCGTCCGCCGCACCTTCACCGTGGATGTGCGCGACCCCGAGGGCGAACCCACCGGCGCCACCGGCAGCCCGGGGCTCGACCTCACCTTCGGCGGCACCTCCCCGCAGCTCGCCTCGCTGCATGTCGAGCGCGCCCGGGTGCCCCAGATCCTGCTCGCCGGCGACTCCACCGTCTGCGACCAGCCGGCTGACCCCTACTCGGGCTGGGGCCAGCAGCTCCCGCAGTACCTCACCGACCGGCTGTCCGTCGCCAACTACGCCGACTCCGGCGAGAGCTCACAGTCCTTCCGGGATGACCCCGCGCTCTTTCCCGCCCTCCGGGCCCGTATCCACCACGGCGACCTCGTGCTCATCCAGCTCGCCCACAACGACAAGCGGACCGACCGCGACACGTACCGCGTCAACCTCACCGCGATGATCGAGGGCGTACGGGCCGAGGGCGGGCGCCCCGTGCTCGTCACGCCGATCGTCCGCCGCTGGTTCAACGCCGACGGCACCCTCGACAACGGCACCGCGCTGCTGGTCAACGGTCTGGGCGTCGACCTGCCCGCGGAGGTGCGCGCGCTCGCCGCCGAGCAGGACACCCCGCTCGTCGACCTCACCGCCCTCACCAGGGCCCGGGTCGAGGAGCTCGGCCCCGAGGGGTCCAAGGCGCTCTACCTCTACGACGAGAAGCGCGACAACACCCACACCTCGGCGCGCGGTGCCACCGAGTACGCCGCGCTCGTCGTCGGCGAACTGCGGGCACAGAGGCTGGTCCCGGCGCGCACGGTCCGGTGAATGCCGCTCCAGGCCGAGTCCCCACGCGAAGTATCCGAGTGAGATCCCCACGCGAGAGGCGATACCCATGAGCCGAGCCGAAGTGCCCAGCCGCAGGACCATGCTGAGAGGAGCCCTGGCGGCGGGGGCCCTCGCCGCCGCACCCGGCGTGGCCCAGGCCGCGGAGGCGCGGGCCCCGTACCGCAATCCACTGGTCGAGCAGCGCGCCGACCCGCACATCACGCGGCACACCGACGGCCGCTACTACTTCACCGCCAGCGCCCCCGAGTACGACCGGATCATCCTGCGTTCCTCCCGCACCCTGCGCGGCCTGAGCACCGCCAGGGAAGCGGTGATCTGGACCAGGCACACCACCGGGGACATGGCCGCCCACATCTGGGCGCCGGAACTCCACCGCATCCGCGGCAGGTGGTACGTCTACTTCGCCGCGGCCCCGGCCGACGACGTGTGGAAGATACGGATCTGGGTGCTGGAGAACGCGAACCCCGACCCGTCTCGCGGCACATGGACCGAGAAGGGTCAGCTCACCACCGCCTGGGACACCTTCTCCCTCGACGCCCACACCTTCACCCATCGCGGCGACCGCTACCTCGCCTGGGCGCAGTACGAGCCCGGACTCGACAACAACACCGGGCTCTTCCTCTCGCGGATGGCCGGCCCCCTCACGCTGACCGGACCTCAGATCCGGCTCAGCACACCCGAGTACGACTGGGAATGCGTCGGCTTCAAGGTCAACGAGGGGCCGGCGGTCATCAAGCGGAACGGCCGTGTCTTCATGACGTACTCCGCGAGCGCGACCGACGCCAACTACTGCATGGGCCTGCTCACCGCCGACGCGCGCGGTGACCTGATGGACCCGCGGTCCTGGACCAAGTCCCCGCAGCCCGTCTTCGCGAGCAGCGAGGAATCGGGCCAGTACGGCCCCGGCCACAACTCCTTCACCGTCGCCGAGGACGGCCGCACGGACGTGCTCGTCTACCACGCCCGGCCGTACAAGGAGATCACCGGCGATCCGCTGCACGACCCCAACCGCCACACCCGTGTCCAGCCGTTCGGCTGGCGTGCGGACGGCACTCCCGACTTCGGGGTCCCCGTGCGCTCGTGAGGGTGTGTCCCGGCCAGTTCAGGCGGGGGCGTTGACCCACTGCCGCGCCCTGCCTACTTGCGTTCGAAGTTCTGGGCAATGTCCGATATCTCGAACAATACTCCCTGGAGCGTCCATGCCGCACCCGCACCTGTGGCCGAGACTCACCGTCCCGGTCATCGCCCTCCTGCTCGGCACGCTGGTGGCAGCACCCACCCGCGCCGACGACGGTCCGTCCCCGGCGGAGGCGACCGACTACTCCCTCACCGTCCACCCCGACCGCACGGGCCCCGCCATCAGCGAGTCGATGTACGGCGTCTTCTACGAGGACATCAACCACGCGGCGGACGGCGGTCTCTACGCCGAACTCGTCCAGAACCGGTCCTTCGAGTACGACCGCGCCGACAACGCCGCGTACTCACCCATGACCGCGTGGAGCGAGACCTCGGTCGCCGGCGGCACGGGAACCGCCACGACCGTGGACGACAGCCGGCGGCTCGACGAACGCAACCGGCGCTATCTCCGTCTCGACCTGGACGGCGCGGGAGGCCGCGGAGCAGGCTTCGGAGTCACCAACTCCGGCTACAACCAGGGCCTGACCCTGCGCAAGGGGGAGCGTTACGACTTCTCCGTCTGGGCCCGCACCGAACGCCCCGAGGGCACCTCCCTGACCGTCGGGGCGACCACGGCGGACGGCACCGCCCTCGCCGCGCCCCTGCGCATCACGGCGCGCGGCGACCGCTGGACCAAGTACACCGGAACCCTCGCCGCCCGCACCTCCGCGGCGGACGGCCGGCTCACCGTCACGGCGGGCGGGAGCGGCACCGTACGGCTCGACATGATCTCCCTCTTCCCCCACGACACCTACAAGGGCCGGGTGAACGGCCTGCGCAAGGACCTTGCGGAGAAGACCGCCGCGCTGGACCCCGGCTTCCTGCGCTTCCCCGGAGGCTGCCTCGTCAACACCGGCAGCCACGAGGCCTACGAGGCGCCGGGCTGGGAGCGCAAGCGCTCCTACCAGTGGAAGGAGACCATCGGCCCGGTCGAGCAGCGCCCCGTCAACGCCAACTTCTGGGGCTACAACCAGACCTACGGCCTGGGGTACTACGAGTACTTCCAGTTCGCCGAGGACATCGGGGCGATGGCCCTGCCCGTCGTGCCCGCCCTCGTCACCGGCTGCGGCCAGAACAAGGCGACCGACGACCCCGAACTGCTGGAACGGCACATCCAGGACACCCTCGACCTGATCGAGTTCGCCAACGGCCCGGCCGGCTCCACCTGGGGCGCCAAGCGTGCCGCGATGGGCCATCGGGCGCCGTTCGGCCTCACGCACCTGGAGGTGGGCAACGAGGAGAACCTCCCCGACGAGTTCTTCGCCCGCTTCACCGAGTTCCGCGAGGCGATCGAGGCCGAATACCCCGACATCACCATCATCAGCAACTCCGGCCCCGACGACAGCGGTGCCACCTTCGACCGGGCCTGGCAGCTCAACCGGAACGCGGACGTCGCCATGGTCGACGAGCACTACTACAACAGCCCGCAGTGGTTCCTCGAGAACAACGCGCGTTACGACGCCTACGACCGCCAGGGCCCGAAGGTGTTCCTCGGCGAGTACGCCTCCCTCGACAACCGCTTCTCCAACGCCCTCGCCGAGGCGGCCTACATGACAGGCCTGGAACGCAATGCCGACGTCGTGGAGCTCGCCTCCTACGCCCCGCTGTTCGCGGACACGAACGACTCCCAGTGGCGGCCCGACATGATCTGGTTCGACAACGAGAAGTCATGGGGGTCGGCCAACTACGAGGTGCAGAAGCTCTTCATGAACAACGTCGGTGACCGCGTCGTACCCAGCACCGCCTCCTCGACACCCGGCACCACGGAACCCATCACCGGCGCCGTCGGCCTGTCGACCTGGGCCACCAGCGCCGCGTACGACGACGTCGAGGTCACGGCGGAGGACGGCACCCGGCTGATGGGCGACGACTTCTCCGGCGGCGACGCGCAGTGGACGAAGGCCGCCGGACGCGGCTCCTGGGCCGTCCAGGACGGGGCGTACGTCCAGTCCGACGAGAGCGCCGAGAACACCCTGGTCACGGCGGGGGACACCGGCTGGCAGAACTACGACCTGAAGGTCGAGGCCACCAAGAAGTCCGGCAAGGAGGGCTTCCTCGTCGCCTTCGGGGTCAAGGACACCGGGAACACCTACTGGTGGAACCTCGGCGGCTGGGGCAACACCCGCTCCGCCGTGGAGAAGGCGGTCGACGGCGCCAAACAGACGATGACCGAGGACACCACCACGATCGAGACGGGGCGCGCGTACGACATCCGCATCCAGGTGCGCGGCCGGCAGGTCACCCTCTTCCTCGACGGCGAGCAGTGGGGCACCTTCACCGACGACAAGCCCGCCGAACCCTTCCGGCAGGTGGTCACCCGCGACGACGCCACCGGCGAGCTCGTGGTCAAGGTGGTCAACGCCCAGGCATCGGATGCCAGGACCCGGATCGACCTGGGGGCGGAGCCGGCCTCACGGACCGCCCGGCTCACCACGCTCCAGGCCGCCCCGGACGCGGTGAACACCGCCGACGACCGGCAGGTGGCTCCACGGACATCGACCCTGCGGGTCGACGGACGCGTACTCACCCACACCTTCCCGGCACATTCCGTGACCTTCCTGCGCATCAGGGAGTAGGGCGGGAAAAGCGAAAACCCCCAGGATGACCTGGGGGTTTTCTGCTGGTGTCCGAGGGGGGACTTGAACCCCCACGCCCGATAAAGGGCACTAGCACCTCAAGCTAGCGCGTCTGCCATTCCGCCACCCGGACAAGGTGTCTGTCTCGCGGGCCCTGGCCCGTTCCGACGTGGAAAACCATAGCAAACATTCGAGGGTGCTCGATCACGCCCCTGCCGTGTGAAAGGCGCATGACGGAGGCCGGGCGGTCTTGGGCAGGCGGGGTCGGGCGCGCGAGGATGAGGGGGAGCACCACCGCGACAGTGGAAGGAAGCAGCGTGAGCGAGACCAACACGGCCCGGGCCGGCATCGGCGAGACCGCCGAGAATGAGGTCGTGGACCTCTGTCGTGACCTGATCCGGATCGACACGAGCAATTACGGCGACCACTCCGGCCCCGGAGAACGGGCCGCCGCCGAGTACGTCGCCGAGAAGCTCGCCGAGGTCGGGCTGGAGCCGAAGATCTTCGAGTCCCACAAGGGCCGTGCCTCCACCGTGGCCCGGATCGAGGGCGAGGACCCCTCCAAGCCGGCGCTGCTGATCCACGGACACACCGACGTCGTGCCGGCCAACGCGGCGGACTGGACGCACGACCCGTTCTCCGGCGAGATCGCGGACGGCTGTGTGTGGGGACGCGGCGCGGTCGACATGAAGGACATGGACGCCATGACCCTCGCGGTCGTCCGCGACCGCATGCGCAGCGGCCGCAAGCCCCCGCGCGACATCGTGCTGGCCTTCCTGGCCGACGAGGAGGCGGGCGGCACGTACGGGGCGCGCCACCTCGTCGACAACCACCGGGACCTCTTCGACGGCGTCACCGAGGCGATCGGTGAGGTCGGAGGCTTCTCCTTCACCGTCAACGAGAACCTGCGCCTCTATCTGGTGGAGACGGCGCAGAAGGGCATGCACTGGATGCGGCTCACCGTGGACGGCACCGCCGGTCACGGCTCCATGACCAACAACGACAACGCCATCACCGAGCTCTGCGAGGCCGTCGGCCGACTGGGCCGGCACAAGTGGCCGGTCCGGGTGACCAAGACCGTACGGTCCTTCCTCGACGAGCTGTCCGACGCTCTGGGCACCCCGCTCGACCCGGAGGACATGGAGGCGACGCTCGCCAAGCTCGGCGGGATCGCCAAGATGGTCGGCGCCACCCTGCGGAACTCCGCCGCCCCCACCATGCTCGGCGCCGGCTACAAGGTGAACGTGATCCCCGGCCAGGCAACCGCTCACGTGGACGGGCGCTTCCTGCCCGGTTACGAGGAGGAGTTCCTGGCCGACCTCGACCGGATCCTCGGGCCGCGGGTCAGGCGCGAGGACGTGCACGGCGACAAGGCGCTGGAGACGAGTTTCGACGGGTCCCTGGTGGACGCGATCCAGCTCGCCCTCAAGGCCGAGGACCCGATCGCCCGTGCCGTGCCCTACATGCTGTCCGGCGGCACCGACGCGAAGTCCTTCGACGACCTCGGCATCCGCTGCTTCGGCTTCGCCCCCCTGAAGCTGCCGCCGGAGCTGGACTTCGCGGGCATGTTCCACGGTGTGGACGAGCGGGTGCCGGTGGACGGCCTGAAGTTCGGCGCGCGGGTGCTCGACCGGTTCATCGACCACTCCTGAGCCCGTCGGACGACCGAATTCGCCTGCCTGTACGCACCTCACCGGAAAGGGTGAAAGGCATCCTGCGCTCGTAGCCCCCTCACCCCCTCCTCGTTACAAGTGGTGCGGTCCGCGGCTGGGACCGCCCTTGTCAATCAGGAGGAATAATGATCAAGAAGGTCGTCGCAATCGCGGCTGCTACCGGTGGTCTCGTGCTCGCGGGTGCGGGTATGGCTTCCGCCGACGCCGGCGCCCAGGGTGCCGCCATCGGCAGCCCCGGCGTGCTCTCGGGCAACGTCGTTCAGGTGCCGATCCACGTTCCGGTGAACGTGTGCGGCAACACGATCTCCGCGGCCGGGCTGCTGAACCCCGCCTTCGGCAACACCTGCGTCAACGCGTGACGATGCGCGTCAACCCGTAAGGGTTTGAGTCCGGTCGGCCTCGGGGTGCGCGCCATGCACCCCGAGGCCGCTGGGCATTCGGCCCCCAGCACGGCTGTGCCCGGGGCATTTCGGTAGGCAGAAGGCAGGAAGACATCCTATGCGACAGGTCACACGTAAAGGCCTGATCACCATGGCAGCGGCGGGCGGAGTGCTCGCGCTCGGCGGCGGTTACGCGCACGCCGACGCGGGAGCGGCCGGCGCCGCGTCGGGTTCACCGGGAGTGCTCTCGGGGAACTCGATCCAGGTCCCGATCGATGTACCCGTCAACGTGTGCGGAAACTCCGTGGACGTCGGCGGTCTGCTCAACCCCACGAGCGGAAACGACTGCGGAAACGGAACTTCGGAGTCCGGCCACGCGCACACCTCCGACGGCGGTGCGTCGTCCGGTCACGGCTCCGGGAGCCGGGCGTCCGGGCACGAAGAGGCGGGGGACAGCGGGGCGGGGACGGGCAGGCACCGCGCCTCCGGCACCTCGGCCCAGGCGGAGACGAAGGGGTCCCCCGGGATCCTCTCCGGCAACCAGGTGCAGGCACCGGTGGAGATCCCGCTGAACGTCTGCGGCAACAGCGTCACCGTCGGCGGACTGCTCAACCCGGTCTTCGGCAACGGCTGCGAGAACGACACGGAGACGGCCCCGCCTCCCGTCGTGCCGCAGACGCCGCACACCCCGGAGAAGCCGGTCACGCCGGACGCCCCTCCGGCCCCCGAGACCCAGCTGGTGACGGGCGAGCAGCTCGCGCAGACCGGCGGGGGCGGGCTCGACCTGCTCATTCCGGCGAGCGCGGGCATGCTGCTCGCGGGTGCGGGCACGGTCCTGTACCGGCGTTCGCGCGGCGCCGCACAGCGGTAGCGCGACAGCGGTCCGACGAGCGGGTTCCGCGCACGCGGGACCCGCTCCGTCCTACCAGGTGGGCCGGAGCTGGCGGATGATGCGGCGGCGCAGCCGCACCCGGCGGCTGCCGTCACGGCGCAGCGTCAGCCGGTCCAACTCCCAGTGCCCGTACTCGGCATGGTCGGTCAGCAGGCGGGCCGCCTCCTTGCGGGACACCCCGCGCGGCACGTACACGTCGATGAATTCGTATTCCGGCATCGCATCTATTGTGCGGGCAGACCCCCGGTACGGATAGCGTCTGTCCTATGTCTGATGCTGCGCAGCCCACCGCTGCCGAGGTACGCGCCGCCGCCGATGCCGTCAAAACCGCGCTCGACCGCCACCTCCAGGCAGTCGAACGCCGTACCGGGGACGACGATCCCGCCGTCTACGACGCGTTCAACGCACTGGCCGCTGCGGCCGAGGTCTACGACGAACTGCTCTACGACCGCTACGACGAGGTCACCCCCTTCGAGATCCCGGCCGCGGAGGACTCCCTCCCGCCCTATGCGGGCCCGGAGGAGCCGCACGCCGTCAGCGTGCTGGTCAGGCGCGACTACGCGGTGGCGGAGCCCGCGCGGCTGCTCGCCCAGGCCCAGCGGCTCGCCGACCTCGATCCGGACGGACAGGACGGGGGCGCCGGCGCCGTGGCGGCCGCCGGTGCCGGCGTGCATGCCGCGCTGGGAGTGGTCTTCGGCGAGTACGAGGCGGACGAAATCGCATCCCGGCACAAGGAGTTCGGCCTGGAGGAGGGCGACTCCACCCTCTGGGTCTCCGCCGTGGAGGAGCTTCCCGAGCCGGGGGAGTGGCTCGGGGCGCCGTTCGACGAGGCGGATCCCGCGATGGTGGTCTGCCGCTTCGACGTCAGTTCCGTCTTCGACGAGGAGGACGAGCCGGACGAGGACCTGGACGACATCGTCCCGGACCGCGCCTGATCCGACCGTCCGCCGGCCCCGGGCGCGCAGCGCGCCGGGGCCGGCGTCCGACGTCCTGCGAGGTGTCGGAGCCCAGGGACGGGCCTACGAGGCGTCCGGAGTGGGCAGCGCCTCCAGCAGGGGCCGCAGCCGGGTCGTCCGCTCCTGGGCGGGCACCTCGGCCACCGCGCGCGGCAGGGCCTGGTCCACGCCGTGCACCACGGACAGGTGCCGCTCCCCACGGCTGAACGCCGTGTACACCCAGGGCCTGCTGAGCCCCTGCGCGGCGTCGCCGGGCAGGACGACGACAGCGGCGGGCCAGCGCATCCCGGCCGCCTGGTGGGCGCTGAGCGCCCAGCCGTGGCGTACCGAGGTCTCCACCCGGTCCTGCGGAACGACGACGGGCGTGCCCGCGCAGTCCAGGTGCAGGCCCTCGGCGTCGGCCGAGACGACCGAGCCGGGCACCGCCCTGCCGGGCGAGGGGACGTGGACCACGCGGTCGCCGGGATCGAAGCCGCCGAACCGGCCCGGCCCCGGATTGAGCCGCTGCTTGAGCGCGGCGTTCAGCGCCGTCGTGCCCGCCGAGCCGCCGTGCCCTACCGTGATCACCTGGGTGTCGGAGGAGGGTACGCCGATGGCGCGCGGCACCGAGTCGGCCACCAGCTGCACCGTGCGGTGGACCGCCTCACCCGCGTCCCGCACGGGCACGATCACCACTTCCTTGCCGGGCGCCTCGACCTGGGCGAGCTCCCCGGCCCCGATGCCGGAGACCAGCTCGCCGATCGGCCCGGGGTCGGGCGTGCGCGAGACCACGTGCGGACAGGCCCGAGCCGCGATCACATCGGCGAAGACCCGGCCCGCACCGGCCGACCCGAGCACTCCCGGGTCGCCGCTCAGGATCAGCCGCGTCCCGTCGGCGAGGGACTCCACCAGCATCGCGGCCGTCTCCACGTCGAGCTGCGGGGCGTCCAGCACCACCAGCACGTCGAGGGCGAACGCGCCGTCCGCGTCCCGGCCGGGCCCGCCGTCGCCGGAGAGCAGGGCGGAGAGCGTGACGGCGGAGCCCGGGTCACCGACCGCGGCCGCCAGCCTGCGCCGCCCGTCCTCGCTGTGGGTGGTGCCCAGGGCCCGCAGCCCGAGGCCGTGCGCGGCGGCGACGAGGGCGGCGGGCTCGGCCCGGGCGGTCTCGCCCCCGCTGTGGGCGACCAGGCCCCCCGTCGCGGCAGCCCGGATCAGCTCGCCCGCCGAAGGGGACGGAGCGCCGGCAGCGGCCTCCGCCCAGTCGGCGCCCTTCTCGCAGGTGTTGACGAGGCGTGCCAGCCCGTCGGCGAGGCTCTCCTCGGCCAGGGCGTACCGGTCGAGGCCCAGCAGCACCCTGACCGGCTCCTCGTCCCCCCGCGTGCCGTCCTCGGGCGTCTCCCCGGCCTCCTCGTCGCCCTCCGGCTCCGTGACGCCGTCGTCGGCTTCGTCGTCCTGGAAGACCAGCACGACGCCCTCGGCGGCGGCCTGCTGGACGGCCTCCCCGGGATCGGTCACCGCGAATCCGGCGAGCGCCGTCCGCACCTCGTCGGCGTCCATCGCCGTGTGGCCGCGCAGCGCCGCCCGCTCCAGCAGCCAGCCCACCAGGGCCGCCGTGCGCCGCTCGTCGTCGGGCCCGCACCCGGCGCCCAGCAGCGCCCGCGCGAAGCCGTCCGCCTGCTCGGGCCGCACGCCGGGCACGCCCAGCAGCTGCCACGGATCCTCCCGGAGGACACCCGCGGCCCCTTCGCCGAGTCTGGCGGCGGCAGGGCCTGCCAGGGCCGCGGGGGCCCCGCCCTCGGCGAGCACCTCCGCGACCGAGGCGGCGGCCTCGGGGGACGCGGCCCGGTGAGCCTGCCGCTCCGGGGCAGGGGAGGGACGCACGGGCGCGGCCGGGGCGGCGGGGGCCACCCGGCGGGGTGCGGGCGCCGAGGCGGGTGAGTCGAAGAAGGCGGTGCCCGGCTTCTCGCCGCTCTCCACCGCGCGCACCGCCGCGAGCAGATCCGCCGCCGGCCCGCTCAGTTTCGTACCCGCCGCGATCGGCGCTTCCTTCTCGGCCTTGCGCTGCTCGATCCGCTCGCGCAGCTCGCGCTGCGCGGCCAGCTCCGCCTCGGCCTCCGAGAGAGCGGGCGCGGGGGAAGCGGGCGCCCCGGGAGCCTGCTCCAGGTCCTGTGCGCCCTCCGCGCCGTCGTCCGCCCCCTCCGCGCTCCCCGCGCCGCCCTCGTCGGGCGTGCCGGGCGTGTCGACGGCCTGGGTAACGGCGTCCTCGACGGCCTCGTGGTCCTCGGCCGCGGGATCCGGGGATTCTCCCCGGGGATGCGCAGTCACAGCGTGCTCCAGTCCTGGTCGGGATAGCGGTGCACGGGCGCCGACACATCGTCGAGCGCCTGGCAGATCTCGTCAGGAAGACTAAGCGCCTCCACTGACAACGCCTCGGTCAGCTGCTGCGCGTTGCGCGCGCCGACGACCGGAGCCACCACTCCCGGCCGGTCCCGCACCCAGGCCAGCGCGACCTGGAGGGGTGTCGTGGCGAGGCCGTCGGCGGCCGTGGCCACCGCGTCCACGATCCTGCCCGCCGCCTCGTCGAGGTACGGCTCGACGAAGGGGGCCAGATGCTCGGAGGCCCCGCGCGAGTCGGACGGCGTGCCGGTGCGGTACTTGCCGGTCAGCACACCGCGGCCCAGCGGGGACGACGGCAGCAGCCCCACCCCGAGGTCCAGCGCCGCCGGCAGCACCTCCCGCTCGACGCCCCGCTGGAGCAGCGAGTACTCCATCTGCGTACACGCCAGCCGGGTGCGCAGCCCGGGCGCGGCGAGCTGCCAGGTCGCCGCCTTGGCCAGCTGCCAGCCGCTGAAGTTGGACACTCCGGCGTACCGGACGCGCCCCGAGGACACCGCCAGGTCCAGTGCCTGCAGGGTCTCCTCCAGCGGCGTCACGGGGTCGAAGGCGTGGATCTGCCACAGGTCGACGTAGTCCGTCCCGAGCCGCCGGAGGGACGCGTCGAGCGCGGCGAGGAGATGCCCCCGCGATCCGTCGAAGCGGCGGTGGGGGTCGGGCACGCTGCCCGCCTTGGTCGCGACGACCAGGTCCTGCCGTGGTACCAGAGTGTCCAGAAGGCGCCCCAGCAGGTATTCGGCCTCCCCGCCGCCGTAGACGTCGGCGGTGTCGACGAGGGTGCCGCCCGCGTCCCAGAAGGCCTTGAGCTGGTCCGCTGCGTCGTGTTCGTCGGTGTCCCGGCCCCATGTGAGGGTGCCCAGCCCGATCCGGGACACGCGAAGGCCGGTACGGCCGAGATGCCTCTGCTCCATGGGCGCTGAGATTACTGGCCAAGGCACCACGGGGTGGAGGCCTGTGGACAACCGTCGTCGCCGGCGAGCCTGCCGGATTCCGGCGCCCCGCGCTAGAGTCCGGGACACAGGAACGTTACTGATCAGTAGAGGGAGCGTGGGTATGCGGCTCGGCATCAATCTCGGTTACTGGGGTGCGGGGATGGACGGCGACAACCTCGCCGTCGCCCAGGAGGCCGACCGGCTCGGCTACGACGTCTGCTGGGCGGCCGAGGCGTACGGCTCCGACGTGCCGACGGTGCTCGCCTGGGTCGCCGCCCGGACCGAGTCGATCGACGTGGGCTCCGCCATCATGCAGATCCCGGCCCGCCAGCCCGCCATGACGGCCATGACCGCGGCCACCCTCGACTCGCTCTCCGGGGGCCGTTTCCGTCTCGGTCTCGGCGTCTCCGGACCGCAGGTCTCCGAGGGCTGGTACGGGGTCAAGTTCGACAAGCCGCTGGCCCGCACCCGCGAGTACGTCGAGATCGTGCGTAAGGCGATGTCCCGGGAGCGCCTGTCCTACGAGGGCGAGCACTGGACGCTGCCGCTGCCCGACGGCCCGGGCAAGCCCATCAAGCTGACCGTCCACCCGCAGCGCGAGCACATCCCGCTCTACATCGCAGCGATCGGCCCGAAGAACCTGGAGCAGACCGGTGAGATCGCCGACGGGGCCCTGCTGATCTTCCCCTCCGCCGACCACCTGGAGGAGACCGCGGTGAAGCACCTGCGGGCCGGGCGGGAGAAGGCCGGGAAGACGATGGACGGCTTCGACGTCTGTCCCACCGTGCCGCTCGCCGTCGGCGACGACATCAACGGTCTCGCCGACATGTTCCGCCCGTACACCGCGCTCTACGTCGGCGGCATGGGCAGCCGCAAGCAGAACTTCTACAACCAGCTCGCCCAGCGCATGGGCTACGAGAAGGAAGCCGCCGAGATCCAGGACAAGTACCTGTCCGGCGACAAGGCCGGCGCGGCGGCCGCCGTACCGCACCAGTTGATCGACCAGACCACGCTGCTCGGCTCGGTGGACCGGATCGCCGACCGGATGCAGGCGTACGCGGCCGCCGGCGTCACGACGCTGACCCTCGCCCCGGCGGGCTTCACGCTCGACGAGCGGCTCGCGGCCCTGCGCGCCGGAACCGACGCCCTGGAGCGTTCCGGCCTCGCCGCGTAAGCACCGGCGCCGCACTACGGCCGTGGTGGGGGCTCGGGGGTCCTCCCCGCCACGGCCGTCACACGGAACAACGCCCCGCACGGCTCCCGCGTTACGCCCCGTACTCCTCCCGGGACGCCCGGGCAGGTCCGGCCGCCGCCGGGCGCCCGTTCGGCCCTGCCGGGCCCGTCCCGTGTTGCCTACCGACGCGTACCGAATTTGACTGTGCCTCTGCGGACACCGGTGCGAAAGGTGGCAGTGATGCTCTCGGCTAAGAGTCTGTTCCAGGAGATCCTCGACAACGACGAGTCGTTCCGGTTGTTCTGCTCGATCGCCGCCGGCGGGGAGACGCAGGGCGGCTGGGAGAACGGTCGCATCGCCGCGCTCGTCCCCCCGGGACTGCGCGAGCTGGCGCCCAAGGTCGCCCGGCACGGTGCCGACGAGGACAAGCACGGCCGGATCTTCAACGCCCTGCTGAAGCAGCGCGGGCTCCAGCCGGTGACGGTGCCGTACGAGACCGACTACACCCTCCTGCTGGAGCGCAACGGCATCGGCCTGGCACACGACCGGCTCAGCCGTGAGGAGCCGCTCACCGAACGGGACATCATCGTCTACCTGGCCCACAGCAGGGTCACCGAACAGCGGGCGTCCGAGCAGATGCGGCTCCTGCTCAAGCACTTCGCCGGACACCCCGTCCTCGGCCGCGCCGTGAAGATGATCTCCCAGGACGAGGACAACCACCTCGCGTACTGCCACGAGGAACTCCTGCGCTTCGCCGGGGCCGGGCACGGACGGACGATCCAGTCCGTCCTGCGGGAGTGCGCGCAGGCCGAGATCCGCGTGTACCGCGACGTCAGCATCGCCGTGATGAGGCACATGGGCGCCGTGCTGGGCTGGCCCCGCGCCAAGTCCGCCGTACTCGTCGCGGGCATCCACGCGATGCACGCCTACGAGCGGCTGGTGGGATGGCGGCGCATGGTGAGCCTCGAACAGCCCGCCCTGCGCGACGCGCTCGGCGGCCCGGCCCTGCCCGAGAACGAGTACGCCTGAGACGCTCTACAGCCAGCCCCGGCGCTTGAACAGGCGGTACAGCCCGGCCACGGCGACACCCATCAGCGCGATCACCGCCGGGTAGGTCCAGGGCCAGCCGAGTTCGGGCATGTGCTCGAAGTTCATGCCGTAGATCCCCGCCACCATGGTGGGTACGGCGGCCATGGCGGCCCACGCCGAGATCTTCCGCATGTCGTCGTTCTGCCGGACGCCCACCTGCGCCAGATGCGCCGACAGAATGTCCGAGAGCAGCCGGTCGAGCCCCTCCACATGCTCGACGGCACGTGTCAGATGGTCGTTCACGTCCCGGAAGAACGGCTGCGAACCGGCGTCGACGAACGGCACCCCCGCGCTCGACAGCCGCGCCATCGGCGCGCTCAGCGGATTGGTCGCCCGGCGGAATTCCAGCACCTGCCGCTTGAAGGTGTAGATGCTCGCCGCCGTGTTCGAGGAGTCCCTGGAGCCGGTCGGGGCGAAGACCTGGGCCTCCAGCTCCTCCAGGTCGACCTGGAGCTCCGCCGCGACCTCGATGTAGTGGTCCACCACCGCGTCGCTGACCGCGTAGAGCACCGACGTGGGCCCGTGCTTCAGGACCTCGGGCTCGGCCTCCAGCCGGGTCCGTACGGCCGCGAGCGGGGCGCCCTCGCCGTGGCGCACCGTCACCACGAAGGAGTCGCCTATGAACAGCATCAGCTCACCGGCGCTCACGGTGTCGCTCTCCTGCTCGTAGACCACCGGCTTGATGACGACGAACAGGGAGTCGTCGTAGATCTCCAGCTTCGGCCGCTGATGGGCGCGCAGGGCGTCCTCCACCGCCAGCGGATGCAGTGCGAACTCGCTGCTGACCAGGTCGAACTCCTTCTCCGTCGGCTCGTGCAGCCCGATCCAGACGAAGGCGTCCCCGGTGGCGCGTGCCTCGTCGAGGGCATCGGAGAAGTCGGCGGGACCTTCGGTCCGGCGCCCGTCCCGGTAAATTCCGCAGTCGACGATCACCCGCGCATTCTTCCCTGCCGCGAAGCATTCACGCACCTCTACGCTGGCAGGTATGCCCACGCTCATCCTTGTACGCCACGGACGCTCGACCGCCAACACCTCCGGAGTGCTCGCCGGCCGGACCCCTGGCGTCTCCCTCGACGAACGCGGTGGGGAACAGGCCGCCGCGCTGCCCGGCCGCCTGGCCGCCCTCACGCTCGTGGCGGCCGTCAGCAGCCCGCTGCAGCGCTGCCGCGAGACGCTCCAGCCGCTGCTCGACGCCCGCCCGGACCTCCCGCTCCACACCGAGGACCGGATCAGCGAGTGCGACTACGGGGACTGGTCGGGGCGCAAGCTCGCCGAACTCTCCGACGAACCGCTGATGAGGGTCGTCCAGCAGCACCCCTCGGCCGCCGCCTTCCCCGGCGGTGAGTCCATGCGGGCCATGCAGGCCCGGGCCGTCGACGCCGTGCGGGACTGGAACTCCCGTGTGGAGGCGGAGCACGGCGAGGACGCCACGTATGTGATGTGCTCGCACGGCGACATCATCAAGGCACTCGTCGCCGACGCGCTCGGCATGCACCTCGACCTCTTCCAGCGCCTGCACGCCGACCCGTGTTCCGTCACCGCGATCCGCTACACCTCGCTGCGCCCGTTCCTCCTCCGCCTCGGCGACACCGGCGACTTCGCGTCCCTGGCACCACGTGAACAGGCCATCGGGGCCGACGCGGCAGGGGAGAGGGCAACGGATGCGGCCGTCGGGGGCGGCGCTGGGGCACCGTGATCGCTCCGCGCAGTAGGGTGGACGCGCCGTAGAGGCCTTGCGGGACATCTCGCAGGGCCCCGGGGCCGCCCCCATCCGCCATCACATTCTCAAGGGAGACAGGACGTGTCCCGTCAGGTGTTCCTCTACGACCCTCCGGACCGTTTCGTGGCCGGTACGGTCGGGCTGCCTGGCCGCCGTACGTTTTTCCTGCAGGCATCCTCGCGCGGACGGGTCACCAGCGTGGCCCTGGAGAAGACGCAGGTCGCCGCGTTGGCCGAACGGATCGACGAACTCCTCGACGAGGTCGTGCGGCGGACCGGCGGCAACTCACCGGTGCCCGCAGTGGCACCCATGGACGTCACCGACAGCGCTCCGCTCGACGCCCCCGTCGAGGAGGAGTTCAGGGTCGGCACGATGGCACTCGCCTGGGACGGCGAGGAGCAGCGCATGATCGTCGAGGCGCAGGCCCTCGTCGAACTGGACGCCGACTCCGAGGACGACCTCGCCGAGGCCGAGGAAAAGCTTCTGCAGGACGAGGAGAACGGCCCGCCGATGCTGCGCGTCCGGCTGAGCGGTGCTCAGGCGCGGGCGTTCGCCAAGCGCGCGCTGGACGTCGTGAACGCGGGCCGCCCGCCCTGCCCGCTCTGCAGCCTCCCCCTCGACCCGGAAGGACACGTATGCCCGCGCCAGAACGGATACCGTCGCGGGGCCTGACGGAGGCGGGGCTGCGCACCCTGCTCGCCGAGGGGGAGCTCACGGTCCTCGGCCGGGTCAGGGGCGCGTCGAACGCGGTGCTCCACTGCACCGTCGCGCACGAGGGCGAGGAACGCCTCTGCGTCTACAAGCCGGTCGCCGGCGAGCAGCCGCTCTGGGACTTCCCCGACGGCACGCTCGCCCGGCGTGAGGTCGCCGCGTACGAGATCTCCGAGGCCACCGGCTGGGGACTCGTGCCGCCCACGGTGCTGCGGGAGGGCCCCTACGGCGAGGGGATGTGCCAGCTGTGGATCGAGGCGGAGGCCGGCGACGAGGACGCCGCGGCGTCCGCCCACGGCCTGCCGCCCCTGCTCGCGCTCGTCGAGGCCGAGGAGCCCGGGGACGGCTGGAAGGCGGTCGGCTTCGCCGAGGTGGGGGAGGGGAGGACCGCCCTGCTGGTGCACGCCGACGATCCCCGGCTGCGCCGGCTCGCGGTCCTGGACGCGGTGATCAACAACGGTGACCGCAAGGGAGGGCACCTGCTGTCCGCCCCCGGCGGGCGGCTTTACGGCATCGACCACGGCGTCACCTTCAACGCCGACGACAAGCTGCGCACGCTCCTCTGGGGGTGGGCGGGCGAGCCGCTGACGGCGGAGGCGGCCGAGGTGCTCGACCGGCTCTCCGCCGGCCTGGAACCGGGCGCCGCGCTCGCCACCCGGTTGGGGGACCTGATCACCGCGGCGGAGATCGAGGCCCTGCGCGGCCGGGTGGAGAGCCTCCGCAAGTCCGGCCGCCACCCCCTGCCGAGCGGTGACTGGCCGCCGATCCCGTGGCCGCCCGTGTGACACCGGCCCACCGGGCCCGGAGCGGTGGGCCGCTCCGGGCCCGGTGCGTAGGCGAAAACCGCCCGGCCCGCAAGACCGCCTCTTCGGCCACGATCTGCCATCCGGTTCGTATCCGGAAGCATCGTCCGGTTACGCTCATGACATGCATGCCTGGCCCGCTTCTGAGGTCCCCGCCCTGCCTGGCAAGGGCCGCGACCTTCGGATCCACGACACCGCGACCGGCGGACGGATCACCCTTGACCCCGGTCCCGTCGCCCGCATCTATGTCTGCGGCATCACGCCGTACGACGCGACCCATATGGGTCATGCGGCGACCTACAACGCGTTCGACCTCGTTCAGCGCGTGTGGCTCGACACCAAGCGGCAGGTTCACTACGTCCAGAACGTGACCGACGTGGATGATCCGCTGCTGGAGCGGGCCGTGCGCGACGGCGAGGACTGGACCGAGCTCGCGGAGCGCGAGACGGCCCTCTTCCGGGAGGACATGACCGCCCTGCGCATGCTCCCCCCGAAGCACTACATCGGGGCCGTCGAGGCGATACCCGGCATCGTGCCGCTCGTGGAGCGCCTCCGCGACGCGGGCGCCGCCTACGAACTCGACGGCGACGTGTACTTCTCCGTCGAGTGCGACCGGCACTTCGGCGAGGTCTCCGGCCTCGACGCCGAGGCCATGCGGCTGCTCTCCGCCGAGCGCGGCGGTGACCCGGAGCGCCCCGGCAAGAAGAACCCGCTCGACCCGATGCTCTGGATGGCCGCCCGTGAGGGCGAGCCGAGCTGGGACGGCGGCTCCCTCGGCCGTGGCCGGCCCGGCTGGCACATCGAGTGCGTCGCCATCGCGCTCGACCACCTCGGGATGAGCTTCGACGTGCAGGGGGGCGGCTCCGACCTCGCCTTCCCGCACCACGAGATGGGCGCCTCGCACGCTCAGGTGCTGACGGGTGAGCACCCCTTCGCCCGCGCCTACGTACACGCCGGCATGGTGGCCCTGAACGGCGAGAAGATGTCCAAGTCCAAGGGCAACCTCGTCTTCGTGTCGGCGCTGCGCCGGGACGACGTGGACCCCGCGGCGATCAGGCTCGCCCTGCTCGCCCACCACTACAGGGCCGACTGGGAGTGGACCGACCAGGTACTCGCCGACGCCGTCGAGCGTCTCGCCAAGTGGCGTGCCGCCGTCTCCCGTCCCGACGGACTCCCCGCCGACGCGCTCGTCGAGGAGGTGCGGGAGGCCCTGGCCGACGACCTGGACGCCCCGGCCGCCCTCGCCGCCGTGGACCGCTGGGCCGCGGAGCAGAACTCCGGCGGAGGCACGGACGAGGGTGCGCCCGGGCTCGTCTCACGTACCGTCGACGCCCTGCTGGGCGTCGCGCTCTGACCCTGCCCACAGACCGCCGAACGGCCCCGGACTTCGCGAGAGATCGACGAAGTCCGGGGCCGTTCCCCGTGCGGGGGGCGGGTGGTCAGTCGTCCGAGGCGTCCTCGTCCGGCCCTGCGGGCGGCGGGTCCTCGGGCGTCGTGCCCCCGTCGGCGTCCTTCGGCCGGCCCTTGTCCTTCTCCGGGCGCTGCGGCTTCGGCGGTCTCGTACGACCGCTGGAGGTGTCCCGCAGGTAGGGCACGTCACCGCTCTCCGTGGCGTGACCGCCCGGTGCCTGGCCCGGGCCGCCGATGTCCCTGCGCCGCAGATAGCGCTCGAACTCGCGGGCGATGGCCTCTCCCGACGCCTCGGGCAGCTCGGCGGTGTCCCGCGCCTCCTCCAGCGTCTGCACGTACTCCGCGACCTCGCTGTCCTCGGCGGCCAGCTGATCGACCCCGAGCTGCCAGGCGCGGGCGTCCTCGGGGAGCTCGCCCAGCGGGATCCGCAGTCCGAGCAGATCCTCCAGGCGGTTCAGGAGCGCCAGTGTCGCCTTCGGGTTCGGCGGCTGCGACACATAGTGCGGCACCGCCGCCCACAGGCTCACCGCGGGCACCCCCGCATGCGTGCAGGCCTCCTGGAGGATGCCCACGATGCCGGTCGGCCCCTCGTACCGGGTCTCCTCCAGGTCCATGGTCCTCGCCAGGTCCGGATCCGAGGTGACCCCGCTGACGGGTACCGGCCTGGTGTGCGGGGTGTCGCCGAGCAGCGCCCCCAGGATGACGACCATCTCGACGCCCAGCTCATGGGCGAAGCCCAGGATCTCGTTGCAGTACGAACGCCAGCGCATGGACGGTTCGATGCCGCGGATCAGCACCAGATCACGGGGCTTCTCGCCGCCGACCCGCACCACGGAGAGCCGGGTGGTGGGCCAGGTGATCTTGCGTGTCCCACCGTCCAGCCACACCGTGGGCCGGTTGACCTGGAAGTCGTAGTAGTCCTCGGCGTCGAGCGCCGCGAAGACCTCGCCCTTCCACTCCCGGTCCAGATGCGCGACCGCTGTGGAGGCGGCGTCACCCGCGTCGTTCCAGCCCTCGAACGCGGCCACCATGACCGGGTCGATCAGCTCGGGTACCCCCTCGAGCTCGATCACCCAGGCCTCCTTCCGAAGTTCCCTTGTGTACAGACCAACCTTACGGCTTCCGCACTCCTCCGACGCAGCCGTTTGCGCGCGGAAGTGAAGCGTGCCACCTCTTGATTCATCCGAGCTGTACCGACGGAAAATGATCAAACTTGGTCCGGACCCTGGACTGGGAGGTCCGCAGGAGGTTATACATCGGATGACCACTGAGAGATCCGATGTTATTCCCCTGGGGGCGCACATGAGTCTGACCGTCATGGATTTCGAGGTCGACGACATCCGCTTTCCCACCTCGGAACAGCTGGACGGCTCGGACGCCATGAACCCGGACCCCGACTACTCCGCCGCCTATGTCGTCCTGCGCACGGACGGCGAGGGTGCGGAGGGGCACGGCTTCTGCTTCACCATCGGCCGCGGCAACGATGTCATGGCCGCGGCCATCGAGGCACTCCGCTCCTATGTGGTGGGACGTCCCGCCCCGCGTACGGCCGCGGACCTCGCCGCCCTGTACCGCGATCTCACGCACGACTCCCAGCTGCGCTGGCTCGGCCCCGAGAAGGGCGTGATGCACATGGCGGCCGGAGCCGTCGTCAACGCGGCCTGGGACCTCGCGGCGAAGCTGGCCGGGAAGCCCGTCTGGCAGTTCCTCGCGGAGATGACCCCGGAGGAGCTCGTCTCCCTCGTCGACTTCCGCTACCTCAGCGACGCCCTCACCCCGCAGGAGGCGCTCGCCATCCTCCGCGCCGCGGAGCCGGGCCGCGCCGAGCGCACCGAGCGGCTGCTGGCCGAGGGCTATCCGGCGTACACGACCTCGCCCGGCTGGCTGGGATACGACGACGACAAGCTCGTGCGCCTGGCCGAGGAGGCCGTCGCGGACGGTTTCACCCAGATCAAGCTGAAGGTCGGCGCCGATCTGGACGACGACATCCGCAGACTCACGCTCGCCCGCCGGGCCGTCGGCCCCGGCATCCGGATCGCCGTCGACGCCAACCAGCGCTGGGACGTCGCCGAGGCGTTGGAGTGGATGAACGCGCTCGCCCCGTACGACCCGTACTGGATCGAGGAGCCGACCAGCCCCGACGACGTGCTCGGCCACGCCGCCGTCCGCGCCGGGCAGCCCGTCAAGGTCGCCACCGGCGAACACATCGCCAACCGGGTCGTGTTCAAGCAGCTGCTCCAGGCGGGCGCGGTCGACTTCGTCCAGATCGACGCCGCACGCGTGGCCGGGGTCAGCGAGAACCTCGCGGTCCTGCTGCTCGCAGCCAAGTTCGGCGTCCCGGTCTGCCCCCACGCCGGAGGCGTCGGACTGTGTGAACTCGTCCAGCACCTCTCGATGTTCGACTACGTCGCGGTCTCGGGCAGCCTGGAGGACCGCGTGATCGAGTACGTCGACCATCTCCACGAACACTTCGCCGACCCGGCCGTCGTCGAGAACGGCCGCTACGCCACCCCGCGTGAACCGGGCTTCTCGGCCCGGATGCTCCCCGCCTCCATCGCCGCACACCGCTATCCGCAGGGCCTTGCGTGGCAGGCCCCCCGCACACCCGAGGAGACCGACCGATGACCGGTACGCAGGATTTCGACGGACTGTCCGCCCTGGTGACGGGCGGCGCGTCCGGGATCGGGGCCGCCGTGGCCACCCTGCTGCTCGCCCGTGGGGCGCGAGTCGCGGTCCTCGACCTCGATCCCAAGGGTGCTCCCGAGGGGGCACTCGCCCTGGAGGCCGACGTCTCGGACGACGACGCCGTACGGAACGCCGTCGACCGGGCCGCCGCGGAGCTGGGCGGCCTGCACACCCTGGTGTCCAACGCGGGGATCGGCTCGATCGGCACCGTCGAGGACAACACGGACGCGGAATGGACCCGCGTCATGGACATCAACGTGCTGGGCATGGTCCGCACGGCCCGCCACGCGCTGCCCCATCTGCGCCGGGCCGCCGCCGGGCGGCCCGGGGCCGTGTCGATCACCCAGACCTGCTCCATCGCCGCGACCGCCGGTCTGCCGCAGCGCGCGCTCTACAGCGCCAGCAAGGGGGCCGTGCTCTCCCTCACCCTCGCGATGGCCGCCGACCACGTCCGCGAGGGGATCAGGGTCAACTGCGTCAATCCGGGGACCGCGGACACCCCCTGGATCGGCCGGCTGCTCGGTCAGGCCGAGGACCCGGCAGCCGAGCGCGCCGCGCTCGACGCCCGCCAGCCACTGGGACGCCTGGTCTCCGCCGACGAGGTGGCCGCGGCCGTCGTCTACCTGGCGAGCCCGGCGGCGGCGTCCGTCACCGGCACGGCGCTCGCCGTCGACGGCGGGATGCAGGGCCTGCGGCTGCGTCCCGCCGCCCCCTCACAGGGTTGACCGAAGCCACTGCTCCACGCTCGCCACGTGCACCGTCGCCCAGGACCGGGCCGCCTCGGCGTCCCGGTCCCGCAGCGCGGCCAGAATCGCCCGGTGCTCGCGCAGGGTGCGGCCGACCGCGTCCTCCTGGGTCAGCCCGCGCCACACCCTGGCCCGGGTGGTCGGGCCGGACAGGCCGTCCAGCAGGGAGCACAGCACCGAATTGCCCGAGTGCTGGACGATGCTGCGGTGGAACTCCAGGTCGCCGGCGACCAGCGCCTCCACCGAGGGCTCCGGGCCCAGTGCGTCCAACTGGGCACTCAGCGCGTCCAGCTGTTCCTCGGTCATGCGCAGGGCCGCCATCGCCGTGGCCGCCGGCTCCAGGATCCGGCGGACCGCGAAGAACTCCAGCACCGTGTCGTCGCGGTGGAAGTCCACCACGAAGCTGAGTGCCTCCAGGAGCAGCTGCGGGTCCAGGCTGGTGACGTAGGTGCCGTCGCCCTGACGGACGTCGAGGATCCGCATCAGCGACAGCGCGCGCACCGCCTCCCGCAGGGAGTTGCGCGACAGGCCCAGTTCGGCCGCGAGTTCGGTCTCCTTGGGGAGACGGTCTCCAGGGGCCAGCGCACCTGAGACGATCATTCCCTTGATCTTCTCGATCGCTTCGTCGGTGACGGCCATGCAGGCCTCCTCGCGCGCAAGACATCCGATGTATGGACCTCATTATGCGGTCCCGGGCCGGTACCGTGCGCCCGGGCCGCAGCCCCGCGCGTGGCCCCGAAGGCCCAGGCCGCACAGGAAGGGGCGGCTCTCCTCCGGGAGAGCCGCCCCTTCCTGTGCGGACCGTCAGCGTCCGTCGGCCAGCATGTCCTCGACCCTGGCCCGGATGCCGTCCGTCGCCAGGCCCCGGATCGTCAGCGTCGTCCGGCGGCGCAGCACGTCGTCCGCCGTCTCGGCCCACTCGCGGTCGCGCGCGTACGCCACCTGCGCCCAGATCTCCGGGGCGTCGGGGTGGATGCGCTCGGCCAGTGCGGGGTTCTCGTTCGCCAGCCGTGCGATGTCGAAGGAGAGCGAGCCGTAGTGGGTCGCCAGGTGCCGGGCCGTGTCGGCGGGCATCCGCGGACCCGGCGTACCGCCGTCGACCAGCAGCCGGTGCGCGACCGCGTTCGGGTTGGCGATACCGGGCAGCGGCACCTTCTTCGGCAGCCGTGCCATCGGCTCCATGTCCTCGCCGAGGGGGTGCCCGGGCAGTTCGGCCAGCTTGTTCATCACCGTACGGCCGATGTGGCGGAACGTCGTCCACTTGCCGCCCGCGACCGACAGCATCCCGCCGCGGCCCTCCGTCACGACCGTCTCGCGCTTTGCCTTGGACGTGTCGCCCGGACCGCCGGGCAGCACCCGCAGCCCCGCGAAGGAGTACGTGATCAGATCGCGGGACAGCTGCTGGTCCCGGACGGAGAACGCCGCCTCGTCGAGGATCTGCGCCGTGTCCTTCTCGGTGACCGCGACATCGGCCGGGTCGCCCTCGTACTCCTCGTCGGTCGTGCCGAGCAGCAGCATGTCCTCCCAGGGCAGGGCGAACGTGATCCGGTACTTGTCGATCGGCGTCGCCAGCGCGGCCTTCCACGGGCGGGTGCGCTTGAGGACGAGGTGGGCGCCCTTGGACAGACGTATGGAAGGCGCGGAGGCAGGGTCCTCCAGCTTCCGCAGGTGGTCGACCCACGGGCCGGTGGCGTTCAGCACGAGCCGGGCGTTGACGCCGAACTCCGAGCCGTCCTGGCGGTCCTCCAGCTCGGCCCCCGTGACGCGGCCCTTGGTGAACCGCAGCCCGGTCACCGCGGCGTGGTTGAGGACGACGGCGCCCGCGTCGACGGCCGCGCGGACCGTCATCAGCGCCATCCGGGCGTCGTTCATCTGGTCGTCGCCGTAGACCGCGACGGCCTTCAGGTTGTCCGTACGCAGCTCGGGCACGTCGCGCGCGGCCCGGGACGGGCTGATCACATGGCCGACCCCGTCACCGAACGCGGACAGCGCCGAGTAGGCGAAGACACCCGCGCCGAGCTTGGCGGCGCCGTGCGGCCCGCCCTTGTAGACGGGCAGGTAGAAGGTGAGCGGGTTGGCCAGGTGCGGGGCGACCTGACGGGACACCGCGCGCCGCTCGAAGTGGTTCTCGGCGACCAGCTTCACCGCGCCGGTCTGGAGGTAGCGCAGACCGCCGTGGAGCAGCTTGGAGGAGGCCGAGGAGGTGGCGCCGGCGAAGTCGCCGGCGTCCACCAGGGCCACCCGCAGTCCGGACTGCGCGGCATGCCAGGCGGTGGAGATGCCCAGGATGCCGCCGCCGATCACCAGGAGGTCGTACGTCGCCTTGGAAAGCTGCTCCCGGGTCTCGGCACGGCTCGGGAGGGAGCCGGAGGCCGGATGCGTCCCGAGGGCGGGGACGCTCTGCAGGGTGGTCATGTCGATTGCTCCTCAGATCTCTTCGTCCTCGATCCAGCCCATGGTCCGTTCGACGGCCTTGAGCCAGCTCTTGTACTCGCGGTCACGGGTGGCCGCGTCCATGCGGGGTGTCCACTCGGCGGCACGGCGCCAGTTGGCGCGCAGTGCGTCGGTGTCCGGCCAGAAGCCGACGGCGAGGCCGGCGGCATAGGCGGCGCCGAGGCAGGTGGTCTCGGCGACCATGGGACGCACCACGGGTGCGTCCAGGAAGTCGGAGAGCGTCTGCATCAGCAGGTTGTTGGAGGTCATGCCGCCGTCGACCTTGAGCGCGGTCAGCTCGACGCCGGAGTCCTTGGTCATGGCGTCGCTGATCTCGCGGGTCTGCCAGGCGGTGGCCTCGAGCACCGCCCGGGCGATGTGCGCCTTGGTCACGTAACGGGTGAGACCCGCGATGACACCTCGGGCGTCGGGCCGCCAGTACGGGGCGAACAGACCGGAGAACGCGGGCACGAAGTACGCGCCGCCGTTGTCCTCGACGGAGGAGGCCAGCGTCTCGATCTCGGCCGCGGACTTGATCAGGCCCATCTGGTCGCGCATCCACTGCACCAGCGAACCGGTGACGGCGATGGACCCCTCGAGGGCGTAGACCGGCTTCTGGTCGCCGATGCGGTACCCGACGGTCGTCAGCAGACCGTTGTACGAGTTCACCGGGGTGTGGCCGGTGTTCATCAGCATGAAGGTGCCGGTGCCGTACGTGGACTTGGCCTCGCCCTGGGCGAAACACGTCTGGCCGAACAGTGCGGCCTGCTGGTCGCCCAGCGCGGAGGCCACCGGGACGCCGTCGAGGACGCCGCCCTTGGCGTGGCCGTACACCTCGGCGGAGGAACGGATCTCCGGCAGTACGGAGGCGGGGATCTCCAGCGACGTGACGATCTTGTCGTCCCACTGCATCGTATGGAGGTTCATCAGGAGGGTGCGCGAGGCGTTGGTGACGTCGGTGACGTGGACGCCGCCCTCCGTACCTCCGGTCAGATTCCAGATGACCCAGGAGTCCATCGTCCCGAAGAGGATGTCGCCCCGCTCGGCGCGCTCGCGCAGCCCCTCGACGTTGTCGAGCAGCCAGCGCACCTTCGGGCCGGCGAAGTACGACGCGAGCGGCAGGCCCGTCTCGCGGCGGAAGCGGTCCTGGCCCACGTTGCGGCCGAGCTCCTTGCAGAGCGCGTCGGTGCGGGTGTCCTGCCAGACGAGGGCGTTGTGGACGGGCTCACCGGTGTTCTTGTCCCAGAGCAGGGTGGTCTCGCGCTGGTTGGTGATGCCGATCGCCTTGACGTCGGCGGAGGTGATGCCCGCCTTGACGATCGCCCCGGCGACGACTTCCTGGACGTTCTCCCAGATCTCTTTGGCGTCGTGTTCGACCCAGCCCGGCTTGGGGAAGATCTGCTCGTGCTCCTTCTGGTCGACGGAGACGATCCGGCCGTCCTTGTCGAAGACGATGCAGCGGCTGGACGTGGTGCCCTGGTCGATGGCCGCGATGAACGGGCCGGTGGTGTGTGCGTCGGTCACGGTTGGCTCCCGGAAGTCTGTGCGGTGCGGAGATGAGGGCTCAGGCGAAGGCGAGGTTGTAGAGCCCGCCGGCGAGTGCGCCCCCGATGAGCGGTCCTACCACCGGTACCCAGGCGTAGCCCCAGTCCGACCCGCCCTTGTTGGGCAGAGGCAGCAGCGCGTGCACGATGCGCGGACCGAGGTCGCGCACCGGGTTGATCGCGTAGCCGGTCGGGCCGCCGAGCGACAGACCGATGCCGACGACCACCAGTGCGGTGATCAGGGCACCCAGCGCGCCGAGGCCGTTGCCCTCGTCGTTGAGGCCCTGGGTGAGGATCGCCAGGATCAGTACGAAGGTGGCGATGATCTCCGTGACCACGTTCTGCACCGCGTTCCGGATCTCCGGACCCGTGGAGAAGATGCCGAGCACGGGGCCCGCTTTCGGGGCCGACGTCTGGTCGACCATGCCCTCCTCGGCCGGCTGGTCCTTCACGATCTCGGGATCCGTGAGGTGCGCGTGGAACTGGCCGTAGTACACGGCCCAGACGAGCACGGCGCCGATGATCGCGCCGAGCAGCTCGGAGGCGAGATACAGCGGCACGTCGCTCCACGCGGTGCCACCCTGGATCGCGAGGGCGATCGTGACCGCCGGGTTGAGGTGGGCCCCTGACACGCCGGAGGCTATGTAGGCGCCGGTCAGTACGGCGAAGCCCCACCCGAAGGTGATGGCCAGCCAGCCGGCGTTGTGCGCCTTGGAGCGCTTGAGCGTGACGGCGGCACAGACACCGCCGCCGAGCAGTACGAGTACGGCGGTACCGATGGTCTCGCCGATGAAGATGTCGGAGCTGGACACCCGTGACTCCTTTGTCCTTCGTCCAGGGGAAGGCGAAACACCGGGTCCCTCCGGTGGATCGCACCCCAAGGTGGGTACTCGTTCGGAACGGGCACTTCACCTGTAGGGCTTGACCGGCCCTCGGCACTGTCACACCCTAACGCGTATTGCCGTTAAGCGTTCGACAATGCCGACCGGTGAACGGCAATGTTTCTCCCCGATGGGGGGTGCGTCAAGAGGTGTGTGACGCGCGACTCGATCGTTACCGACGCCGCGGGTGTGCTCAGAAGCGCCCGGCGCCCAGATCCCGGGACACGGCACGGGCGCAGTCCCGTACGGCCGCGACGAGCTCGGGCCGCAGCTCGCCGCCGGCGCAGACGCGCTCCACCGCGCCGGTCACGGCCACGGCGCCGACCGGCATCCTGCGGCGGTCGTGGATGGGGGCGGCCGCGGCCGCCACGCCCTCCCAGGTCTCCTCGACGTCGGCCGCCCAGCCCTGCGCCCGGATCAGGTCGAGCAGCGACTCGAACTCCTCGTCGCCCGTGACGGTGCGCGGCGTGAAGGACCGCCGCTCCACCTCGGTGGCCTCGCTGTGCGCGACCGGGTCGTAGGCGGCCAGGACCTTGCCCAGCGCGGTGGAGTGCAGCGGCTGCATGGCGCCGACCTCGAGCACCTGGCGGCTGTCGTCGGGCCGGAAGACGTGGTGGACGATCAGCACCCCGTGCTGGTGCAGCACGCCCAGGTGGACGCTCTCGCCGCTGGAGCGGGCCAGGTCGTCGGTCCACACCAGCGCGCGGGCCCGCAGCTCGTGCACGTCGAGATAGCTGTTGCCCAGGCGCAGCAGCTCGGCGCCCAGCTGGTAGCGCCCGGACGCGGCGTCCTGCTCGACGAAGCCCTCGTGCTGGAGGGTGCGCAGGATGCCGTGCGCGGTGCCTTTGGCCAGACCCAGGGACGACGAGATGTCGGACAGGCCGAGCCGACGCTCGCCGCCTGCCAGCAGACGCAGCATCGCGGCTGCCCGCTCGAGCGACTGGATGTTCTTCGCCATCGCGCCGTACTCCTCCACCTCGGTTCGACAATGCTGAACACTATCGGTCGATGCCGACCTCTGTCCGGTGGCGCGAAGATTATGCGTCACCCCGTGCGAGGGTCCGTTCACGGGACAGCATGCAGTCCGCCCCGTGGGACGCGATGCCCGCCCCGGGCGCCTCCCCGCTACGCTGGCCGCGTGCCCCTTCCGCAGAAGGACGCAAAGCCGACAGCCGTCGCATCCCAGGGAGAACATCCATGGCCTCGTTGCCGACCCCCTCAGCTGACAGCCGGACCCGAGCCGCAGCGCTCCGTGAGGCGCTCGCCACCCGGGTCGTGGTGGCCGACGGTGCCATGGGCACCATGCTCCAGGCCCAGGACCCCACCCTCGAGGACTTCGAGGACCTCGAAGGCTGCAACGAGATCCTGAACGTCACGCGCCCCGACATCGTCCGCTCGGTGCACGAGGAGTACTTCTCGGTCGGCGTGGACTGCGTCGAGACGAACACCTTCGGGGCCAACGCCTCCGCCCTGGGTGAGTACGACATCCCCGGCAGGATCCAGGAGCTCTCCGAGGCCGGCGCGCGCATCGCCCGCGAGGTCGCCGACCGGTTCACCGAGTCCACCGGGCAGCAGCGCTGGGTGCTCGGCTCCATCGGCCCCGGCACCAAGCTGCCGACCCTGGGCCACGCGCCCTACACGGTCCTGCGCGACGGCTTCCAGCAGAACGCCGAGGGCCTCATCGCCGGCGGCGCCGACGCGCTCATCATCGAGACCACGCAGGACCTCCTGCAGACCAAGGCCGCCGTGCTGGGCGCCCGGCGCGCCCTGGAGGCGATGGGCAGCGACCTCCTCGTGCTCTGCTCACTGGCCTTCGAGACCACCGGCACCATGCTGCTCGGGTCCGAGATCGGTGCCGCGCTGACCGCGCTCGAACCGCTCGGTGTCGACATGATCGGCCTGAACTGCTCGACCGGCCCCGCGGAGATGAGCGAGCACCTGCGCTACCTCACCCGCCACTCCCGCATCCCGCTGCTCTGCATGCCGAACGCCGGGCTGCCGGTGCTCACCAAGGACGGGGCGCACTTCCCGCTCGACGCCGAGGGCCTGGCCGACGCCCAGGAGACCTTCGTCCAGGAGTACGGCCTCTCGCTCGTCGGCGGCTGCTGCGGTACGACGCCGGAGCACCTGCGCCGGCTCGTGGACCGCGTCCGCGGCTCCGAGCTCACCGCCCGTGCCCCGCGCCCCGAGCCCGGTGCGGCCTCGCTCTACCAGACCGTCCCGTTCCGCCAGGACACCTCGTACCTCGCGATCGGCGAGCGTACGAACGCCAACGGATCCAAGAAGTTCCGTGAGGCCATGCTCGACGCGCGCTGGGACGACTGCGTCGAGATGGCCCGCGACCAGATCCGCGAAGGCGCCCACATGCTCGACCTCTGCGTCGACTACGTGGGGCGCGACGGGGTCGCCGACATGGAGGAGCTGGCCGGCCGGTTCGCCACCGCCTCCACCCTGCCGATCGTGCTCGACTCCACCGAGGTGCCCGTCCTGCGCGCCGGACTCGAGAAGCTGGGCGGCCGGGCCGTACTGAACTCCGTCAACTACGAGGACGGCGACGGCCCCGAGTCCCGCTTCGCCAAGGTCAGCGCGCTGGCCGCCGAGCACGGCGCCGCGCTGATCGCGCTGACCATCGACGAGGAGGGCCAGGCCCGCACCGTCGAGCACAAGGTCGCCATCGCCGAACGGCTCATCGAGGACCTCACCACCAACTGGGGCATCCACGAGTCGGACATCCTCATCGACTGCCTGACCTTCACCATCTGCACGGGCCAGGAGGAGTCCCGCAAGGACGGGATCGCCACGATCGGCGCCATCCGCGAGCTGAAGCGCCGCCACCCCGACGTGCAGACCACACTGGGCCTGTCCAACATCTCCTTCGGCCTGAACCCCGCCGCACGCGTCGTCCTGAACTCCGTCTTCCTGGACGAGTGCGTGAAGGCGGGTCTGGACTCCGCGATCGTGCACGCCTCCAAGATCCTGCCGATCGCCCGGCTGGAGGAAGAGCAGGTCAAGGTCGCCCTCGACCTGATCCACGACCGCCGGGAGGAGGGCTACGACCCGCTGCAACGGCTCATGGAGCTCTTCGAGGGCGTCAACATGAAGTCGATGAAGCAGGGCAAGGCCGAGGAACTCCTCGCCCTGCCACTGGACGAGCGGCTCCAGCGCCGCATCATCGACGGCGAGAAGAACGGCCTGGAGGCCGACCTCGACGAGGCGCTGCGGACCCGGCCCGCGCTCGAGATCGTCAACGACACCCTGCTGGCGGGCATGAAGGTCGTGGGCGAGCTCTTCGGCTCCGGCCAGATGCAGCTGCCGTTCGTGCTCCAGTCCGCCGAGGTCATGAAGAGCGCGGTCGCCTACCTCGAACCGCACATGGAGAAGACCGACGACGACGGCAAGGGCACCATCGTGCTGGCCACCGTCCGGGGCGACGTCCACGACATCGGCAAGAACCTCGTCGACATCATCCTGTCCAACAACGGCTTCAACGTGGTCAACCTGGGCATCAAGCAGCCCGTCTCCGCGATCCTGGACGCCGCCGAGGAGCACCGCGCCGACGTCATCGGCATGTCGGGCCTGCTGGTGAAGTCCACCGTGATCATGAAGGAGAACCTGGAGGAGCTGAACCAGCGCAAGATGGCGGCCGACTACCCGGTCATCCTCGGTGGCGCCGCCCTGACCAGGGCCTACGTCGAACAGGACCTGCACGAGATCTACGAGGGCGAGGTCCGCTACGCCCGCGACGCCTTCGAGGGCCTGCGCCTCATGGACGCCCTCATCGCGGTCAAGCGCGGTGTCCCCGGCGCCAGCCTCCCCGAGCTGAAGCAGCGCAGGGTGCCCAAGCGGGACACCCCCGTGGCCGAGGTCGTGGAGCCCGAGGACGGTGTGCGGTCCGACGTGTCCGTCACCAACCCGGTCCCCGAGCCGCCGTTCTGGGGCACCAGGGTCGTCAAGGGCATCCAGCTCAAGGAGTACGCCTCCTGGCTGGACGAGGGCGCGCTCTTCAAGGGCCAGTGGGGCCTCAAGCAGGCCCGCGCCGGTGACGGGCCGACGTACGAGGAGCTCGTGGAGCGCGAGGGGCGGCCGCACCTGCGCGGCTGGCTCGACAAGCTGCACACCGAGAACCTGCTGGAAGCCGCCGTCGTCTACGGCTACTTCCCCTGTGTCTCCAAGGGCGACGACCTGATCCTGCTGCACGAGGACGGCTCGGAGCGCACCCGCTTCACCTTCCCGCGCCAGCGCCGCGGCCGCCGCCTCTGCCTGGCCGACTTCTTCCGCCCCGAGGAGTCGGGGGAGACGGACGTGATCGGCCTCCAGGTCGTCACGGTCGGCTCGAAGATCGGCGGGGCCACCGCCGAGCTCTTCGAGTCGAACTCCTACCGCGACTACCTGGAGCTCCACGGGCTGTCCGTGCAGCTGGCCGAGGCGCTCGCCGAGTACTGGCACGCACGGGTCCGCAGCGAGCTCGGCTTCGCCGGCGAGGACCCCTCCGACGTCGAGGACATGTTCGCGCTGAAGTACCGCGGCGCGCGCTTCTCCCTGGGCTACGGGGCCTGCCCCGACCTGGAGGACCGGGCGAAGATCGCCGAGCTCCTGGAGCCCGAGCGGATCGGTGTGAAGCTCTCCGAGGAGTTCCAGCTCCACCCCGAGCAGTCCACGGACGCGATCGTCATCCACCACCCGGAGGCGAAGTACTTCAACGCACGGTAGAGCACCGTTCGACGCGCGGTAAGGCGCTGCTCCGCGCGCAGGGCGTGCATGAGTCGTAGACTGGTCGGTCCAGTGCAGGCCGGTCGCCGTTCCCACCGGGAAGGCGGCCGGCCTTCTCGTCCCTCTTGGAGGTGTGCCGGATGACCAGTACGGTCCCCGCGTCCCTGACCCGTACGGCCGAAGGTTCGGCGCTGCAAGCCGTCCTGCTCGACATGGACGGCACACTGGTCGACACCGAAGGATTCTGGTGGGACGTGGAGGTCGAGGTCTTCGCCGACCTCGGTCACCGGCTCGAGCCGGCCTGGCGGGAGGTGGTCGTCGGGGGGCCCATGACCCGCAGCGCCGGCTACCTCATCGAGGTCACCGGGGCCGACATCGCCATCGAGGAACTCACCGTGCTGCTCAACGACCGCTTCGAGAAGCGCATCGGACGCGGTGCGCCGCTGATGCCGGGCGCCGCACGGCTGCTCGCCGAGCTCGCCGCGCACGAGGTGCCCACCGCCCTGGTCTCCGCCTCGCACCGGCGCATCATCGACCGGGTCCTGGACTCGGTGGGCCGTCACCACTTCGCGCTCACGGTCGCGGGGGACGAGGTGTCCCGTACGAAGCCCCACCCCGACCCCTACCTCGCGGCGGCGGCGGGTTTCGGGGCGGATCCCTGGCGCTGCGCTGTCATCGAGGACACCGCCACCGGGGTCGCCGCGGCCGAGGCGGCGGGCTGCCGGGTCGTCGCCGTGCCGTCCGTGGCGCCGATCGCCCCCGCCCCCGGGCGGGTGGTCGTGCCCTCCCTGGAGCAGGTGGATCTCGCCTTCCTGCGGGACCTGATCGCCGACGAGTGAGAGCCGGTCCATCGAGAGTGTTTCGTGGACAGGCGACAAGAATTCAGCCGTGAAATCTGTTCGTTCCCCGCTTTCGCGCACCGCCTGAATCAGGTCCATGTCAATACGACCGACGGCGCGGGGGCGTGATGTTCGTCACGCGGCGTAATGTTCGTGGGGCCTGCGGATCGGCCAGGCTGTCCGATTCGGGGCCCCCATACGTCCGTATTGATGAAGTCGTGTACGAAACATTCCCGAGCGCGACATGGACAACCCGTCATCGGTGATCACCGAGTGAATACGCGGCCGATCCGCACCGGTCAAGTCCCCCTGCGGCGCCTACTAATCTCGGTTTTCTCACATGCCGGAATGAGGGAGAACGTCCAGATGAACCGCAAGACGCTGGTGCTGCCGGCCGTAGTGGGCCTGCTCGCACCCGTGCTCGCCGCCTGCGGCGGGTCGGACGACGGGGGCGATGCCATCGTTGTCGGGACAACGGACCAGTTCATCGTCTCGAAGGACAACCCGGCCCCCCTCGACCCCGCCATCGGCTACGAGGCGGGCGTGTGGAACGTCCTGCGCCAGACCGTGCAGACCCTGACCCACATACCCCGCGGCGGCGGCGAGCCGGTGCCCGAGGCGGCGAAGAGCTGCACCTTCACCGACACCGAGAACGAGAGCTACCGCTGCACGCTGCGTGACGGGCTCACCTTCGCGGACGGCACCCCGGTCACGCCGGAGGACGTGAAGTACTCCATCCAGCGCGTGATGGATATCAAGGACGAAAGCGGCCCGGTCGGCCTGCTCGCCAACATCGACACGGTCGAGACCAAGGGCGAGAACCAGGTCATCTTCCACCTGAAGACTCCGGACGCCACCTTTCCCTACAAGCTCGCCACGCCGCCCGCCGGCATCGTCCAGAAGGACAAGTACCCGGCGAAGACTCCCCGTGAGGGCCTCCAGGTCGACGGATCCGGCCCCTACACGATGAAGCCCGAGGTCAAGGGCGGCCAAATCGTCAAGGTGGTCTTCACCAAGAACCCCAAGTACAAGGGGGATCTGAAGGTCAGGAACGAGAAGGTCGAACTGGACCTGTTCCCCGACGCGGCGGCGATGGGGAAGGCGCTCGACGACAAGAAGATCGACATGATGACGCGCACCATGTCGCCCGAGCAGTCCCAGAAGATGCTGGAGGACCCGGAAGACGGCGTGAAGCTCACGGAGATGCCGGGCCTCGCCATCAGCTATCTCGGGTTCAACACCGAGGACCCCGTGGTGAAGAACAAGGCCGTACGCCAGGCCATGGCCCAGGTCATCGACCGCGGGTCCATCGCCAGTCAGGTGTACGGCAGCACCGCCGAGCCGCTCTACTCGCTGATCCCGTCCGGCATCACCAGCCACACCAACTCGTTCTACACCAAGTACGGTGAGCCCGACGTGGCCACGGCCGCCGGGATTCTGGACAAGGCCGGCATCAGCACGCCGGTGAAGTTCACTCTGCACTACACGACGGACCACTACGGTCCCGCCACCAAGGCGGAATTCGAGGCGCTGGCGAAGCAGCTCAACGACACGAAGCTCTTCGAGGTCGACGTCAAGGGCGCCCCCTGGGACAAGTACCGTCCCGCCCAGAAGAAGGGCGAGTACGCCGTGTACGGGATGGGCTGGTTCCCCGACTTCCCCGACCCGGACACCTACATCGCCCCGTTCCTCGACGAGAACAACTTCCTCAACTCCCCGTACACGTCGACCGAGGCGCAGGGCACGCTCATCCCGCAGTCCCGCCGCGAGGCCGACCGAAGTGCCGCGACGCCGACCTTCGAGAAGCTCCAGGACATCGTTGCCAACGACGTCCCCGTGCTCCCGGTCTGGCAGGGCAAGCAGTACGTCGCCTCGCTCGACGAGCTGACCGGGGTGGAGTGGGCCGTCAACTCCTCGGCCGACCTCCAGCTCTGGGAGCTGGCGCGCGGCGAGTCCTGACGCGGCGACCCCTCACACGGACGGGCGCGGTCCGGGGCCTCTGGCCCCGGACGGCGCCCGTTCCCGCGTCCGTGCCCGTCTCACTGGGCGCCGGGCCGCACCAGACCGCTCTCGTAGGCGTAGACGGCGGCCTGCACACGGTCGCGCAGGCCCAGCTTCGTCAGCACATGGCCCACATGCGTCTTGACCGTGGTCTCACTCACGAACAGGTCCGCCGCGATCTCCGCGTTGGACAGCCCGCGTGCCACCAGCTTCAGCACCTCGACCTCGCGCTCGGTCAGGGTGTGCAGGGCGTCCGGGACGGGGTCCTCGCCCGACGGCAGATGGTCGGCGTACTTGTCGAGCAGCCGGCGCGTGATGCTCGGCGCCAGCAGCGCCTCGCCCGCGGCCACCACCCTGATGGCCTGCACCAGCTCGTTGGCCGGCGCGTCCTTCAGCAGGAAGCCGCTGGCGCCGGCGCGCAGCGCCTCCACCACGTACTCGTCGAGGTCGAACGTCGTCAGCACCAGGACCTTCGCCGGGCCGTCCCGCCCGGGGCCCGTGATCTGGCGGGTCGCCTCGACCCCGTCCATCCGCGGCATCCGGATGTCCATGAGCACGACATCGGGCTGCAGCGCCCGCACCTGATCGATGGCCTGCAGGCCGTCGCCGGCCTCACCGACCACAGCCAGATCGCCCTCCGCCTCCAGGATCATCCGGAAACCGGTGCGCAGCAGTGGTTGATCATCGACGAGCAGGACGCGGATAGCCACGTAATCTCCTTAAGGGCCTTCGAGTCAAGGGCCTTCGAGGGCCGCGGGCTGACCGGTCTCGGGCCGGACCGGCTCCATTCTGCCCTGCACAGCCTCCACCGATTCGGCCGGGCGCACGGACAACGGATAGACCGGGGGAGTCCCGCCGAATTCCGGGCAGACCGCCCGGTGGTCGCACCAGCCGCACAGCTTCGTCGGCCTCGGCCGCCACTCGCCCGTCTCGGTGGCGAGCCGGATCGCCTCCCACAGCGCGAGCAGCTTGCGCTCCACCCGCTCGAGGTCCGCCGGAACGGGGTCGTACGTCAGCACGTCACCGCTGCCGAGATAGACCAGCTGGAGCCGGCGCGGGACCACGTTCTTCAGGCGCCACACCACCAGGGCGTAGAACTTCATCTGGAACAGCGCGCCCTCCGCGTACTCCGGCCGGGGAGCCTTGCCCGTCTTGTAGTCGACGATGCGGACGTCACCCGTCGGGGTCACGTCCACGCGGTCGATCACGCCGCGTAGCCTCAGCCCCGAATCCAGCTCCGTCTCGACGAACAGCTCCCGCTCGGCCGGCTCCAGGCGGGTGGGGTCCTCCAGCGAGAACCACCGCTCCACGAGCCGCTCCGCCTCGCCGAGCCACCCCGCGAGCCGCTCTCCCTCCGGATCCCCCTCGAAGAGCTCCGTCAGCTCGGGCTTCGACTCCAGCAGCCGGTCCCACTGGCCCGGGATCAGCGCCTTGGCCCTCGGCGCCGTACGGTCCGCCGCCGGGGCGTCGAACAGACGCTCAAGCACCGCATGCACCAGCGTGCCCCGGGTAGCAGCCTCACTGGGCTTCTCCGGGAGCTTGTCGATGACCCGGAAGCGGTACAGCAGGGGGCACTGCATGAAATCGCTCGCGCGCGACGGCGACAGGGACGAGGGTGGCTGAGGCGGGCGCGGTACGGACGTCATGTCGCAGACCCTACGGCCCGCCACTGACACCCAGCGGCATACCATCGACGACAGAGCTCGCACACAGCATGATCGTGGCAGAAGCCACCGACCGAAGGGACCCCGTGGACGAGAGCGGCGACAGCGGGCGCCCGCAGCCCGGCGCAGGGGACAAGGACCCCGGCACCGGACCTGACAAGGGCAAACCGCGGCGCCCGGCAGACCCGGGAGGCGGCCTCCTGATGGGGCGCCCCTTCGGCGTGCCCGTGTACGTCGCACCCAGCTGGTTCGTCGTCGCGGCGCTGATCACATGGGTCTTCGGAGGACAGCTCGACCGCGTCCTGCCGGAACTCGGCGGGGTCCGCTACCTGGTCGCGCTCTTCTTCGCGATCGCCTTCTACGCGTCCGTGCTCGTCCACGAGCTCGCCCACACCGTCGCCGCCCTGCGCTACAAGCTGCCGGTGCGCCGCATCCAGCTCCAGTTCTTCGGCGGCGTCTCCGAGATCGAGAAGGAGACCGAGACCCCCGGCCGCGAGTTCGTCCTCGCCTTCGTGGGCCCCCTCCTCTCCCTCGTCCTCGGCGCTGTCTTCTACATCCCGCTCCAGTTCGTCGAAGCGGGCACCGTCCCCGGCGTGCTCCTCGCCGGGCTGATGGTCTCCAACCTCATCGTCGCCGCCTTCAACCTGCTGCCCGGCCTGCCCCTGGACGGCGGACGCATGCTCCGCGCCGTCGTCTGGAAGATCACGGGCAAGCCGATGAGCGGCACCATCGCCGCCGCGTGGGTCGGCCGGGGCCTGGCCATCACCGTCTTCGTCGGCCTCCCGCTGCTCACCCACACCGGCGCCCTCGGCAACGCCACCGGTGAGATCAGCGGGTTCGAGACCGTCACCGACGCCCTCCTCGCGGCGATCCTCGCGGCGATCATCTGGACCGGCGCCGGGAACAGCCTGCGGACGGCCCGGCTCCGTGAGCACCTCCCCGAACTCCGCGCCCGTACCCTCACCCGGCGTGCCGTGCCCGTGGAGTCCGCCACCCCGCTCTCCGAGGCACTCCGCCGCGCCAACGAGGCGGGCGCCCGCGCCCTCGTCGTCGTCGACGGCCAGGGCAGCCCCAAGGGCGTCGTCCGGGAGGCGGCCATCGCCGGCGTCCCCGAACACCGCCGGCCCTGGGTGGCCGTCAGCGGCCTCGCCCAGGACCTCACCGACGGTATGAAGGTCCCGGCCGAACTCGCGGGCGAGGCCCTGCTGGACCGGCTGAAGGCCACCCCGGCCACCGAGTACCTGGTGGTCGAGGAGACCGGCGAGATCTACGGCGTCCTCTCCACCGCCGACGTCGAGCGCGCCTTCATCAAGGCCATGGCCCGTCCCTCGGCCTGACGTCCGGAAAGCGGCCACCGAAATACCGGTAGGCTGGTCACATGTCCGAACCGACCGGTGCCGCCCGCCGTCGCGGCCCATTCAAAGTCGGGGACCAGGTCCAGCTCACCGACCCCAAGGGACGCCACTACACCTTCACGCTCGAGGCCGGAAAGAATTTTCACACCCACAAGGGTTCTTTCCCGCACGACGAGCTGATCGGTGCTCCCGAGGGCAGTGTTGTCCGAACCACGGGAAACGTCGCCTATCTCGCGCTGCGTCCCCTGCTCCCCGACTACGTCCTGTCCATGCCCCGCGGTGCCGCCGTGGTCTACCCGAAGGACGCGGGCCAGATCCTCGCCTTCGGTGACATCTTCCCCGGTGCGCGCGTCGTCGAAGCCGGCGTCGGCTCGGGTGCGCTGAGCACCTTCCTGCTGCGCGCCATCGGCGAGCAGGGCATGCTGCACTCCTACGAGCGCCGCGAGGACTTCGCCGAGATCGCCCAGCAGAACGTCGAGCGCTACTTCGGCTCGCCGCACCCGGCCTGGCAGCTCACCGTCGGCGACCTCCAGGACAACCTCTCGGACACCGACGTCGACCGTGTCGTCCTCGACATGCTCGCCCCGTGGGAGTGCCTCGAGGCCGTCTCCAAGGCCCTGGTGCCCGGTGGCATCCTCTGCGCGTACGTCGCGACCACGACCCAGCTCTCGCGGACCGTCGAGTCCATCCGTGAGATCGGCTGCTTCGCGGAACCGCAGCCGTGGGAGTCGATGGTCCGCAACTGGCACGTCGAAGGCCTGGCCGTCCGCCCCGACCACCGGATGATCGGCCACACCGGTTTCCTCGTCACCGCCCGCCGTCTCGCGGACGGCGTCGAGCCGCCGCTGCGCCGCCGCCGCCCGTCCAAGGGCGCCTACGGCGACGACTACGACGGTCCCGGCAGCCGGAGCGGCTCCGCCACCCGCGACTGACCCGTACCACGCGAAGGCGCCGCCGCCGAGTTCCCGGACCGACCCGGGAGCCCGGCGGCGGCGCCTTTTCCGTCGGCCGTGACGACCCCGCCGTTCCCCTCGGGTGTGAGGTGTGGCACGATGCTGGCCACCCCCCGCCCGCCGACATCCGTTCGGCACCGCCTATCCAGGCACCAGGAACCACAGGAGACATACCGCGTGCAGACCTCCGCGCTCCCGGACCTCGCGCACACCGACGCCAAGCCGGTGCACTGGCTCGCCACGGCGACGGCGATGGCCGCGGTCGTCGCCGCCGCGGGCCTGCTCCAGCCGGAGGCGGCCACCGCGACGGCCTCCGCGTCCGAGCACCGCGTCACCACGCAGCACGGGAGTGCGCCCGCCGCGAAGGCGCCCGACCCGGCCCAGGTCACCTTCCCACTCGACTGCGGCGCCGCCGGACACACCGTGGCCGAAAGCGCACCCGGGGACCTCGACGGGGACGGCGGGCCCGAGACCGTGGCCGTCGTGCGCTGCGCCGCGGGGTCGGGCACCCCGCCCAGCGGCATCTACGTCGTGACACAGCCGAACGGGGCCGCACCCCGGGTCGTGGCGACCCTGGTGGACCCCGCTCAGAAACTCAACGTCACCGACTTCACCGTCCGTGACGGCCGGGTGTCGGCGACCCTGCTCGGCTACTCCTCGGCCGACGTGCCCCGCTGCTGCCCCGACGAACTGGAGAGCGCCTCCTGGCAGTGGAAGGGCAACGCGTTCATCAAGTCCGCCGGCCCTGCGGGCTCCACCGCGCGAGGCGTCTGAGCCGTTACTCCGCGTCGGGCCCGAAGACCTCTACATTGTCCGAAACGCGACGTACATGAATACAGTCGCCCGGGCATTCCTTGGCCGAGTCCACGACGTCCTGGAGCAGAGGCAGCGGCACCGGTGTGGTGGCGCCCTTGTCCTGGAGGAGCTCGTCCTCGTCGCTCTTGACGTACGCCAGACCGTCGATGTCCAGCTCGAACACCTCAGGTGCGTACTGCACGCAGATGCCGTCGCCCGTACAGAGATCCTGGTCGATCCAGACCTCGAGGTCCTGTGTGTCGCTGTCGCCCGGAGCGTCCTGCTGCACGGTCATGTGTCCTGCCGTTCCCTGCGTATCTGCACCAATTGAAGCCAGCCCTGACGGGTGTTGAACGCTTCGACGATACAACCGGCTGCTTTCCGGTGCCGAAGGGTGGGTATTCCCTTGGCGTGAGGGAGAGCGCAAGGGTGAAGATCGGACAGACTCCCGGGTCTTTGTGATCTAGGGGTTTCAATCATCACCCACCCAGGTAGGGTCAGGAAGCGTCCAGCTCCCCTTGGAGGAGGTGAGGACCGTGGCAGCCCACGACGACGACATCAACCGCGGCAACCGGCCCGGGCGAGGGTCAGAGGACCCAGCCGGCCAGGTCGCCTATCTCGAGCAGGAAATCGCCGTCCTGCGACGTAAGCTCGCCGACTCTCCGCGTCACTCGAGGATTCTCGAAGAGCGGATCGTCGAGTTGCAGACAAACCTGGCAGGCGTGTCCGCGCAGAACGAGCGGCTCGCCAACACGCTCCGGGAGGCCCGCGACCAGATCGTGGCCCTCAAGGAGGAGGTCGACCGGCTCGCGCAGCCGCCGGCCGGCTTCGGTGTCTTCCTGCAGGCCAACGAGGACGACACCTGCGACATCTTCACCGGGGGCCGCAAGCTCCGGGTGAACGTCAGCCCGAGCGTCGAGCTCGAGGGCCTCCGGCGAGGCCAGGAAGTCATGCTCAACGAGGCGCTCAACGTGGTCGAGGCCATGGAATTCGAGCGGGCCGGGGACATCGTCACCCTCAAGGAGATCCTCGAGGACGGCGAGCGCGCCCTGGTCATCGGGCACACCGACGAGGAACGGGTGGTGAGGCTCGCCGAGCCTCTGCTGGACATCACCATCCGCCCCGGCGACGCCCTCCTGCTCGAACCCAGGTCCGGCTACGTCTACGAAGTGGTCCCCAAGAGCGAGGTCGAGGAGCTCGTTCTCGAAGAGGTCCCGGACATCGACTACAACAAGATCGGCGGTCTGGGCGACCAGATCGAACTGATCCGCGACGCGGTCGAGCTCCCGTACCTCCACCCGGACCTCTTCAAGGAGCACGAACTCCGCCCGCCGAAGGGCATCCTGCTCTACGGCCCCCCTGGCTGCGGCAAGACACTCATCGCCAAGGCCGTCGCCAACTCGCTGGCCAAGAAGGTCGCCGAGGTCACGGGACAGCCCGCGGGGAAGAGCTACTTCCTCAATATCAAGGGCCCCGAGCTCCTCAACAAGTACGTCGGTGAGACCGAGCGGCACATCCGCCTCGTCTTCCAGCGTGCCCGGGAGAAGGCGAGCGAGGGCACCCCCGTCATCGTCTTCTTCGACGAGATGGAATCCCTCTTCCGCACCCGTGGTTCCGGTGTCAGCTCGGACGTGGAGAACACCATCGTCCCCCAGCTGCTCGCCGAGATCGACGGTGTGGAGGGCCTGGAGAACGTCATCGTCATCGGTGCCTCCAACCGTGAGGACATGATCGACCCCGCGATCCTGCGGCCCGGCCGTCTCGATGTGAAGATCAAGATCGAGCGTCCGGACGCGGAGGCGGCGAAGGACATCTTCGCGAAGTACCTCACCCCCTCGCTGCCGCTGCACTCGGACGACCTGTCCGAGCACACCGGGTCGAGGGAGGCCGCCGCCCACGCGATGATCCAGTCCGTCGTGGAGCGGATGTACACGGAATCCGAGGAGAACCGCTTCCTCGAGGTCACCTACGCGAACGGTGACAAGGAAGTCCTGTACTTCAAGGACTTCAACTCCGGAGCGATGATTCAGAACATCGTGGACCGGGCAAAGAAAATGGCCATCAAGGCATTCCTCGAGCAGGGCCAGAAGGGCCTGCGCGTCTCCCACCTCCTCCAGGCATGCGTGGACGAGTTCAAGGAGAACGAGGACCTGCCCAACACGACCAACCCGGACGACTGGGCCAGGATTTCCGGAAAGAAGGGCGAGCGGATCGTGTTCATCCGCACACTGGTCACCGGAAAGCAGGGCGCGGACACCGGTCGTTCCATCGACACGGTGGCAAATACCGGACAGTACCTGTAAAACGCAGACCGGCTGCGGATGCCCGGCAGGGTATCCGCAGCCGGCCGTTTTCCCGGCAGCTCCGGCCACACCCGAACAATGACGTAATTGATCTCCCCACCGGCGCAGAGGCGCTCTAGGCTCTGCCGTACCGCCGAGTCGCGCAGTGCGGGGACGGGCACCGCGGACCAGCAGCGGTACTTGAGCGCCGCTCCCGGACGGGAGCGACGCCGGGCAAGGAGGGCCGCATGACCGTACGGCGAGTGATGGGCATCGAGACGGAGTACGGGATCTCCGTCCCCGGTCAACCCAACGCCAATGCCATGCTCACCTCGTCCCAGATCGTCAACGCCTACGCGGCGGCGATGCACCGGGCGCGCCGCGCCCGCTGGGACTTCGAGGAGGAGAACCCGCTGCGCGACGCGCGAGGCTTCGACCTCGCCCGTGAGACCGCGGACTCCAGCCAGCTCACCGACGAGGACATCGGCCTCGCCAATGTCATCCTCACCAACGGTGCGCGGCTGTACGTCGACCACGCGCACCCCGAATACAGCTCACCGGAGATCACCAATCCGCTGGACGCGGTGCTCTGGGACAAGGCCGGCGAGCGGGTGATGGCGGAGGCGGCCGAACGGGCGGCCGCGATCCCGGGCGCCCAGCCGATCCATCTGTACAAGAACAACACCGACAACAAGGGCGCGTCCTACGGCACGCACGAGAACTACCTGATGAAGCGGGAGACCCCCTTCTCGGACATCGTGCGCCATCTGACCCCGTTCTTCGTCTCCCGCCAGGTCGTCACCGGTGCGGGCCGGGTCGGCATCGGCCAGGACGGCCACGAGCACGGATTCCAGATCAGTCAGCGCGCCGACTACTTCGAGGTCGAGGTCGGCCTGGAGACGACCCTCAAGCGCCCCATCATCAACACCCGCGACGAGCCGCACTCCGACGCCGAGAAGTACCGCAGGCTGCATGTGATCATCGGCGACGCGAACCTTTCCGAGATCTCGACCTATCTGAAGCTCGGTACCACCTCGCTGGTCCTGGCCATGATCGAGGACGGCTTCATCAATGTCGACCTGGCGGTGGACCAGCCGGTCCGCACGCTGCACCAGGTCTCGCACGACCCGACACTGAAGCAGCTGGTCACGCTCCGTAGTGGCCGGACACTCACCGCGGTGCAGCTGCAGATGGAGTACTTCGAGCTGGGCCGCAAGTACGTCGAGGAGCGGTACGGGGCGGACGCGGACGAGCAGACCAAGGATGTCCTGGCCCGCTGGGAGGACACCCTGAACCGCCTGGAGAACGACCCGATGAGCCTCTCGGGCGAGCTGGACTGGATCGCCAAGCGGGAGCTCATGGAGGGCTACCGGCGCCGTGACGGCCTGGACTGGGACGCGCCGCGGCTGCACCTGGTGGACCTCCAGTACGCCGACGTACGGGCTGACAAGGGCCTGTACAACCGTCTGGCGGCCCGGGGGAAGATCAAGCGGCTCCTCGACGAGAACGACGTCGAGAGGGCCCGTACGAAGCCTCCCGAGGACACCAGGGCCTATTTCCGGGGCCGCTGCCTGGAGCAGTACGCGGACGACGTCGCCGCGGCCTCCTGGGACTCGGTCATCTTCGATCTGCCCGATCGTGACTCGCTGCAACGGGTTCCCACGATGGAACCGTTGCGGGGTACACGCGCCCACGTCAAGGACCTCCTGGACCGCTGCCGCACGGCGGAAGAGCTGGTCCGGACGCTGACGGGGGGCTGAAAGGCGTCCCGGCTGGGAATCAATCAGATGACCTCCGGACGTTGAGGAAAGTACCGGGCCAATGTCGGACCCCGTAGGTAGGGTCTGATCAAGTGCTTCGAACCGAGCGGGGTGAGCTACATGGCGACCAAGGACACCGGCGGCGGACAGCAGAAGGCGACGCGTTCCACCGAGGAGACCGAGGAGCAGGCGCAGGACGCGCAGGCATCCGAGGACCTCGCGGAGCGGCAGGAGAAGCTCAGCGAGGACGTGGACGACGTCCTCGACGAGATCGACGACGTACTCGAGTCCAATGCCGAGGACTTCGTTCGATCGTTCGTCCAAAAGGGCGGCGAGTAAAAGCCGGATATCCGGCCGGACCGTTCGCCGGCGGGCTCGCGCCGCCGGCAGGCGATTTCCGTGGGATGCCCTGGCCCGCACCGGGCATCACGGGGCATCCCACGGAAGTGCTCCGCACCCGGGATCATGTTGATCACCGTCACAGGACGGGTAGGGTCCGTGGCGTACTGCTTCAACTGCAATTCGGCCACCGGCAAGTTGGGGGATGATCCTGACACCTTGCGCAGGGCCATCGCATACCTGGAGGGAAACGCGTGGAAGCCAACACTCGTAGCACCGGGCGTCTACCAGCTGCCTTCCTGACGCCGGGTTCGTCCTCGTTCATGGACTTCCTGTCCAACCACTCACCCGAGATCCTTCCCGGCAACCGCAGCCTGCCGCCGCTCCAGGGCGCCGTCGAGGCGCCGCACGGCACGACCATCGTGGCGGCCTCGTTCCCCGGCGGAGTGGTGCTGGCAGGTGACCGGCGGGCGACCATGGGGAACATGATCGCGCAGCGCGACATCGAGAAGGTGTTCCCGGCCGACGAGTACTCGGCGGTGGGGATCGCCGGCACGGCGGGTCTCGCCGTGGAGATGGTCAAGCTGTTCCAGCTGGAGCTGGAGCACTTCGAGAAGGTCGAGGGCGCCACGCTCTCCCTGGAGGGCAAGGCCAACCGGCTCTCCACGATGATCCGCAGCAACCTGGCGATGGCCATGCAGGGCCTGGCGGTCGTCCCGCTGTTCGCCGGATACGACGTCGACCGCGAGAAGGGCCGGATCTTCTCCTACGACGTCACCGGCGGCCGTTCCGAGGAGCGCGGCTACGCGGCCACCGGCTCCGGCTCGGTCTTCGCGCGCGGGTCGATGAAGAAGCTGTTCCGCGACGACCTGACGGAGGAGCAGACACTCACGCTGGTCGTGCAGGCGCTGTACGACGCGGCCGACGACGACTCGGCGACCGGCGGCCCGGACGTGGCCCGCCGGATCTATCCGATCGTCACCGTCATCACCGACGAGGGCTTCCGCAGGCTGGACGACGCGGAATCCTCGGAGATCGCGCGCGCGATCCTGGAGCGCCGGCTCGAGCAGCCCGACGGCCCCCGCGCCGCGCTGCTCTGACCGGCCCGATGCTTCTCCGATGCACTCGTCACTGACAGAAAGGGACGGATAGCCGGTGTCGACGCCGTTCTATGTCTCACCTCAGCAGGCCATGGCCGACCGGGCGGAATACGCCCGGAAGGGCATCGCCCGTGGTCGCAGCCTGGTTGTGCTGCAGTACGCCGACGGCATTGTGTTCGTCGGCGAGAACCCGTCCCGCGCGCTGCACAAGTTCAGCGAGATCTACGACCGGATCGGCTTCGCCGCCGCCGGCAAGTACAACGAGTACGAGAACCTCCGCATCGGCGGAGTGCGCTACGCCGATCTGCGGGGATACACCTACGACCGCGACGACGTGACGGCCCGTGGGCTGGCCAACGTCTACGCGCAGACGCTGGGCACCATCTTCTCCAGCGCCGCCGAGAAGCCGTACGAGGTGGAGCTGGTGGTCGCCGAGGTCGGCGCCGGGCCCGAGGGCGACCAGATCTACCGGCTGCCGCACGACGGCTCGATCGTGGACGAGCACGGTTCCGTCGCGGTCGGCGGGAACGCCGAGCAGATCAGCAGCTTCCTGGACCAGCGCCACCGCGACGGGATGTCGCTCGCCGAGGCGCTGAAGCTGGCCGTGCAGGCGCTGTCCCGCGAGGCCAACGGCAACGAGCGGGAGATCCCCGCCGAGCGGCTCGAGGTCGCGGTCCTGGACCGCACGAGGCCGCAGCAGCGCAAGTTCAAGCGGATCGTCGGCCGGCAGCTGACCAGGCTGCTGGACGCGGACGGCGCGGGGGCGACCCCGACGGACGCCCCGTCCGACACGGAGGAGCCCGAGGGCGGCTCCACGCCGGCCGCCGGGACCGACGGCACCCCCGAGAAGGGCGCCGACACCCCTGGGAAGGGCACCGACGGGCCCGAGAAGGGCACGGGCGAGGCCCCGAAGGAGTAACCGGTACCGGAAGATCTCCGGACGGAGCCCTCCGGCCGTCGTACGCGGCGGCCGGAGGGCTCCGTCATGCGGTGGCCGGGGGTGCGGTGGAGCCCCGTACCACCAGGCGGACGGGGAGGTCGTGGTGGACCGCGGGGCGGCCCTCCAGGACGGCCAGCAGAGCCGTCATGCCGCGCTCACCCACCTGCTCGGCCGGGAGGCGCACGGTGGTGAGCTCCGGCTCCACCGCCGTGGCGAGCGCAAGGTCGTCGAAACCGGTCACGGAGATGTCGTCGGGCACCCGCAGCCCTCGTCTGCGGACCGCCTTGCAGGCACCGGCGGCCAGGATGTCGTCGTCACAGACGATGGCCGTCGGCAGGGGGCCGGGGGAGGCCAGGACCGTCTCGGTGGCCTCGCGCCCGGACCGTACGTCCAGCGGGGCGGTGACGGTGCGCAGGACGGCGCCGGGGACGTCACGCACGGCCTCCCGCAGCGCCCGGGCACGCACCGCGAAGGTCCAGGTGTCCACGGCGGAGGCGAGGTGCGTGATCCGGCGGTGGCCGAGGCCGAGCAGATGGTCCGTCACCTGGCGCATGCCGTCCACGATGTCGAGGTTCACGCGGGCCGCGGCACCCTGGTCCTCGGGGTCGCTGTCCAGCATCACCAGCGGCAGGTCCGCGCCCCTCAGCGCCCCCAGGGCGTCCGCCGCCATCGACGAGGCGATCACCCCGTCGAGCGCCGCGCGAGCCGAGGCGAACGGATCCCTGGCGGGACCGGTGCCGTCGGGGGACGGGTAGAGGACCACGCCGAAGTCGTGCTCGGCGGCGACTGCGGCGGCCCCCGTGTACACCCGGGCGAAGAACTCGTTGGTGAGCGCCGGGACGACGAGGAGGGCGGTACGGGTGCGGCCCAGCCGGAGACTGCGGGCCGCGAGATTCGGCCGGTAGCCGAGGGCCCTGGCGCTGTCGCGGACCCGTTCGGCGGTCGCCGTGGAGACCCGGCCCCGCCATTTGTCACCGAGTACGAGCGAGACCGTCGCCTGCGAGACGCCCGCCGCCCGGGCCACATCACGGCTGGTGGGCCGTGGTGGGGAGGGCTGCTGGGTGCTGCTCACTCGTGCCTCCGTGCTGGGCCGGTCGGATCGTGGCGGGATGGACTCCCGGGCTGCCCACATGGTACGTATGAGCATCGAGGTTATACGTAAAACCCCAGGGTGTGGCACCGCTGGGGGAGAGGGGTGGACATGGCTGCGGGGTATATGGACATCCTCCGGACGCGGCACGCCGCCCGGCTGCTCGCGGGAACGCTGGTCGGGCGGCTGCCGAACGGCACCGCCCACATCGCGATCGTCCTGTTCACCCGCGCGGAGGGGGGCAGCTACACGCTGGCCGGCGCCCTCGCGGCGGCGTACGGACTCGCCACAGCGGTGGGGCAGCCCCTGCTGGGCCGGGCCGTGGACCTGTACGGCCAGCCGCGTGTCCAGCTCCCCGCGGCGGTCGTCTCCGCGCTCGGCATGGCCGTGCTCGCCCTGATCGGCCTGGCCTCGCTCCCGGCCGCCTACGCGGCGGTCGTCGTGGCCGGCGTGTTCACGCCCCCGCTGGAGGGCGGCCTGCGCGCCCTGTGGCCGACGGTCCTGGACCGGGAGGACCGGGTGCACCGCGCGTACGCCATGGACGCGGTGGCCCAGGAGATCATGTTCACCGTGGGGCCGCTCCTCGTGACGGTCCTGGTGTCGCTCTGGTCGCCCGCCGCCGCACTCCTGGTCATCAACGCCATCGGCGTACTGGGCGCGCTGTCCGTCGTCCTGTCCGAGCCCTCCAGGGTGTGGCGCTCGGGGCCCCGCGAGGCGCACTGGCTGGGCGCCCTGCGCTCGCCGGGGCTGCTCGCCCTGCTCGGCGCCTTCTTCTTCGTCGGGCTCGCGCTCGGCTCCATCACGGTGGCCGGTGTCGCCTACGCCGACGACCAGGGCCGGGAGTCCGTGTACGGCTGGCTGATGGCCGCTCTCGGCCTCGGCGCGCTGATCGGCGGAGCGGTCTACGGGGCGCGGCAGTGGGCCGGGGCGCCCGAGCGCAGGCTGCGGATCATCGTCGCGCTGCTGGCGCTGGGCTATCTGCCGCTGATGCTGACGCCCGGCGTGCCCGCCATGACCGCACTGGCGGCCCTCGCCGGAGTGTTCCTCGCCCCGGCGATCGCGTGCTCGTTCATCGTCGTGGACCGGCACGCGCCGCAGGGCACGGTGACCGAGGCGTTCTCCTGGCTCGTGACGACCTTCGGGGTGGGCGCGGCGGCCGGAACGGCGGTGGCGGGCCCGGCCGTCGAGCTCGGCGGGACGGCGTGGAGTTTCGCCGTCGCCGGGGCCGGTGGAGGGGCGGCGCTGCTGGTTCTGCTGGCCACCGGAAGGGTCCTCGCAGCTCCCGGGCGTAAGCCCGCGGTTGTGGCCGGTTCGGAAAATGATCGAAACGGTGCCGCCGAACCCGGTTTCAGCTCAGGCCATAAGGCGTAATGTTCAGTCATGGACCGCCGCATTTTCGGGCTGGAGAACGAGTACGGCGTCACGTGCACGTTCAGGGGACAGCGCCGACTGTCACCTGACGAAGTGGCGCGCTACCTCTTCCGCCGTGTTGTGTCATGGGGCCGCAGCAGCAATGTCTTCCTGCGGAACGGCGCCCGCCTGTACCTCGACGTGGGATCGCATCCGGAATACGCGACACCCGAATGCGACAACGTGACCGAACTGGTCACGCACGACAAGGCGGGCGAGCGCATTCTCGAAGGCCTGCTCGTCGACGCCGAACGCCGCCTGCACGAGGAGGGAATCGCGGGCGACGTCTATCTCTTCAAGAACAACACCGACTCGGCTGGAAACTCCTACGGGTGCCACGAGAACTACCTCGTGGCACGGCACGGAGAATTCTCCCGGCTCGCGGACATCCTCATTCCGTTCCTCGTCACCCGTCAGCTGATCTGTGGTGCCGGCAAGGTGCTGCAGACGCCGCGCGGAGCCGTCTACTGCGTGAGCCAGCGGGCCGAGCACATCTGGGAGGGCGTCAGCTCCGCGACGACGCGCTCCCGTCCCATCATCAACACCCGGGACGAACCGCACGCCGACGCGGAGCGGTACCGCCGCCTCCACGTCATCGTCGGTGACTCCAACATGTCCGAGACGACCATGCTGCTCAAGGTCGGCGCCACCGATCTCGTGCTGCGAATGATCGAGGCGGGCACCGTGATGCGCGACCTCACCCTGGAGAACCCGATCCGGGCGATCCGCGAGGTCAGTCACGACACCACGGGACAGCGCAAGGTGCGCCTGGCCAGCGGCCGCGAGGCATCCGCCATCGAGGTCCAGCGCGAGTACTACGAGAAGGCCGTCGACTTCGTCGAACGCCGTGGCATCCGCACCGGCACCGTCGACCAGGTCCTCGAGCTGTGGGGCCGCACGCTGGACGCCATCGAGGCCGAGGACCTCGACCGGATCGGCACCGAGATCGACTGGGTCATGAAGTACAAGCTCATCGAGCGGTACCGGGCCAAGCACAACATGACCATGTCGAATCCGCGGGTCGCCCAGATAGACCTCGCCTACCACGACATCCACCGGCGTCGCGGGCTCTACTACCTCCTGGAGCGCAAGGGCCAGGCCGCCCGCATCTGCAACGACATGAAGATCTTCGAGGGCAAGTCGGTTCCCCCGCAGACGACCAGGGCGCGGCTGCGCGGCGACTTCATCCGGCGGGCCCAGGAGCAGCGGCGGGACTTCACCGTCGACTGGGTCCACCTCAAGCTCAACGACCAGGCGCAGCGCACCGTGCTGTGCAAGGACCCCTTCCGTTCCGTCGACGACCGGGTGGAGAAGCTGATCGCGGGCATGTGACCCGGACAGGAATGTCCTGTCCCGTATGTGACCGGGCCCCGTACGTTCCTCGTACGGGGCCCTTCCGTCCGCCTAGAGTGTCGGGGGACCATTCACGTGCCGTCTGAGATCTGAGGAACCAGTGCGCCGACTTGCCGGCCTTCTCGTCGTCCCCCTACTGCTGCTGTCCACGGCGGCATGCGGCGACGACAAGGCCTCCGACTCCGCCTCGACCGAGAAGGGCGTTCCCGCGATCACCGCGGGCGCGAAGTTCGGCGAGAAGCCCACTCTGGCGAAGGGTGAGGGGGATCCTCCCAAGGAACTGAAGACCGACGTCATCAGTGAGGGTGACGGCGCGAAGCTCAAGAACGGCGACGCGATCCAGGTCAACTACCTCGGGCAGGCGTGGGACTCCACCAAACCCTTCGACAACAGCTTCGACCGCAAGCAGCCCTTCGACCTGACGCTCGGCGCGGGCATGGTCATCCAGGGCTGGGACAAGGGGCTCGTCGGCCAGAAGGTCGGAAGCCGCGTCCAGTTGGTCATCCCGCCGAGCCTCGGCTACGGCGAGCAGGGCCAGGGCGACATCAAGCCCAACGCCACCCTCGTCTTCGTCATCGACATCGTGAAGGCGACGCAGATCCCGAAGTCCGCCGAGGGCACAGCCGTGGCCCAGGACAACATCGACCTGCCGAAGGTCGGGACCAAGACCGACGGCAAGGCGCCGACCGTCACGATCCCCAAGAGCGACCCGCCGAAGAAGCTGGTCTCCAACTACGTGCTGGAGTCCAAGGGCGACGTCATCAAGGAGACCGACAGCGTCGTCGTGAACTACGTGGGTCTGCTCTGGAAGGGCAGCAAGGCCTTCGACAGCACCTACCAGACCGGCAAGACCCAGACCTTCCCGCTCGCGCAGGTCACCCTCAAGGGTCTCAAGAACGGTCTGGTCGGCAAGAAGGTCGGCAGCCGTGTGCTGCTCGTCATTCCGCCGGACCAGGGCTTCGGCGACAAGGCCCAGCAGTCCATCCCCGGGAAGTCCACTCTCGTCTTCGCCGTGGACATCCTGACAAAGATGTAAGACTGTCCCGGTTGCCCAGTTCATCAGTAAGAGGAGCAGTTCAGTGAGCATCGACAAGCCCGAGATCGACTTCCCGGGTGGCGAGCCGCCGGCCGACCTGGAGATCAAGGAAATCTGGGAGGGTGACGGACCGGTGGCCCAGGCGGGTCAGACCGTCTCCGTGCACTACGTCGGTGTGGCCTTCTCCACCGGCGAGGAGTTCGACGCCTCGTGGAACCGCGGCACCCCGCTGCAGTTCCAGCTCGGCGCCGGCCAGGTCATCGCCGGCTGGGACCAGGGTGTCCAGGGCATGAAGGTCGGCGGCCGTCGCCAGCTGACCATCCCCGCGCACCTCGCCTACGGTGACCGTGGCGCGGGCGGCGGCGCGATCGCCCCGGGCGAGACGCTGATCTTCGTCTGCGACCTCGTCGGCGTCTGATCCGTCCGTCTACAGCAGTCAGGGCCCGTGCCGCAAGGCACGGGCCCTCGCTTTGGTCCGGACACCCCGGGGCGGTACGGTCGACGGTCGGAGAGCACGTCGAGAAAGGGCGTCGATGGCGATTGCCAAGGCCGAACGGCTGATGAACCTGGCACTGTGTCTGCTGGGTACCCGGCGTCCGCTCAGCAAGCGTGAGCTCCGCGGGTCCATCGAGGCCTACCTGGAGGCGGGCTCCGACGAATCCTTCAACCGGATGTTCGAGCGCGACAAGGACGATCTGCGTGAACTCGGCCTGATCATCGAGACCGTGGAGAATCTGGACGGCGACACCGGATATCTCGCGCGCCGCGACAGCAACCGGCTGCCCCCCATCACCCTGGACGCCGAGGAGGCCGCGGCCCTCGGGCTCGCCGCCAAGGTCTGGCAGCAGGCCCGGCTTGCCGGCGCCGCCAGCGGCGCCCTGCAGAAGCTGCGGGCCGCCGGCATGCCGGAGGCCGAGGACGCCTACGAGGTGCACAGCGCCCTCGAACCCCGTATCCCGGTCCACGAGGCCGCGTTCGAGCCGCTGATGCTCGCCTGCCGGGACCGCCGCCCGGTCACCTTCGACTACCGCAAGGGCAACGCCGCCCGCCCGGAGCAGCGCCAGGTCGAGCCCTGGACGCTCGAGTGCTGGCGCGGCCACTGGTACCTGGCCGGCTGGGACCGCGAGCGGGGCGCCGAGCGGGTCTTCCGGCTCTCCCGGATCTCCGGCCGGGTCCGCTCCCGCGCAGGGGCCTTCACGGCCCCCGTGCCCGACGCCGTCACCGTCCGCGAGACGGTGGAGAGCTGGGCGGGGGAGACCGCGACCAGGACCGCCCGCATCAGGCTGCGTACCGGCTCCGGCTACCCGCTGCGCTCCCGCGCGATATCCGTACGGGAACTGGGCGACGGCTGGGACGAGTTGGAGATCCCGTACGGGCACGGGCTGGACGCCTGGCTCGTGGAGTTCGGGCCCGACGTGATCGTGAGCGAACCCGCCGATCTGCGGGCCGACGTGATGGACCGGCTGCGCGCCGTGGCCAAGGACTGAGAGGGACCCGTACTCGTGGCCACGAACGCGATCGACCAGACCCGGCGGATGCTCTCCCTCGTCACGTACCTGCGTGAGCGCCCCGGCGCGCACGTCCAGGACGTGGCCCGGGCCTTCGGGATCACCGAGGACGAGCTGATCTCCGACCTCGACGTGCTGCCCATGTGCGGGACCAGCTTCCGCGGTGGTGACCTGCTGGACATCGACACCGACGGCGACCGGATCTGGTGGCACAACCCGGACGACGTCGCGGAGCCGCTGCGTCTGGCCGCCGACGAGGCGACGGCCCTGCTCGTCGCCGCCCGTGCCGTCGCCACGCTCCCCGGCCTGCGGGAGAGCGACCGGCAGGCGCTGGTGCGCGCGACCGCGAAGCTGGAGACGGCGGCCGGGGAGGTCGGGGCCGCCAGCTCGCGGCTCTCGGTCACCTTCGAGTCCGAGGGCGGTGTCTTCGCCGACGTCGACCGGGCGATCTCCGAGCGGCGCCGCCTCTGGCTGCGCTACTACTCACCCGCGCGCGACGAGCTGACCGAGCGCGAGGTCGACCCGATCCGGCTGTTCGCCGTCGGCCACACCTATATGGAGGGCTGGTGCCGCCTCTCCGAGGCGCGGCGTACGTTCCGGCTCGACCGGGTCGCCGAGATCAGACTCCTCGACGCTCCGTCCGCCCCGCCCGAGCTGGAGCTGCGGGACCTCTCCGAGGGGCTGGTGCAGCCCGCCGCCGAGGACCCGGAGGTCGTGATCGAGGTCGGCCCCGGCGGCCGGTGGGTCGCCGAGTACTACCCGCACGACAGCGCGGAGGAACTCCCCGACGGTGGTCTGCGGATCACGCTCCGCACGCCCGACCCGGCCTCCCTCCGCAGGCTCGCCCTGCGGCTGGGCGGCGAAGGACGCATCACATCGCCCCCGGACCTGGCCGAGAGCGCCCGGCTGGCGGCGCGTGAGGCACTGGCCGCCTACGACGGCGCGCTCTGAGAGGCGGCCGGCGGTGCACCGAGGAGACGAAGGCCATATGACTGCGATATCGAGCACACAGACCGGACCGGTTCCGGTCACGGTGCCCGACACCGTGCGCTTCCGGGCGGCCTGCCCGGACTGCCGTGAGCGGTTCGAGCTCGGTGCGGGCTCACTGCGGCTGGCCATAGGAGCCAGCCGCCGTACGACCTTCTACTCCTTCACGTGTCCCGCCTGCGGGTCCGCGGTCCGCAAGCCGGCCGGGGAGCGCATCATCGAACTCCTCAGCGGCGGCGGGGTACGGACACTGCGCCTGCACACCGCCCTGCGGTAACGAGAGACACCGAGGATCCGCCCATGTTCTGGCCCATGCTCGCCATCGCTCTGGGATTCGCCGGCCTGGCCGTGCTCGGCGTCCTGGCCGTCAAGGTCTTCGTCGAGGCACAGCGGCTCGCCGGACAGGTCGCCGCGACCACGCGCCGCATCAACCGAGCGGCCGAGGATCTCGAACGAGCGGCCACCACTCTCGCCGACACCGGAGAAGCCCTGCGATAGAAGGGCGCGGCCTCCTGATTCACCGGTTCGGGGGGTACGCTGCTGGAGCGGCCCAGGCAGGGAGGTGTGGGCCGCAAGCGGGAGTACGCACAGGCATTGCCTCGCGTTTACCCCTGCGGGTTACGATCGCTGCCAGCGCGAAGGTCGGACGACTGTCCGGTCGAACGGGTGGCGAGCCCACCCTCCAGACGCCTCAGTGAGAAGGAAGTCGCACATGATCGGCAATCTGAAGCCCCTCGAGATCGTTCTGATCATCGCTGTCGTCCTGCTGCTCTTCGGTGCCAAGAAGCTCCCCGACATGGCGCGTTCGCTCGGCAAGTCGGCCCGCATCCTCAAGAGCGAGGCCAAGGCCATGAAGAAGGACGACGCGGAGCCCGCGGCGCCCACCACGGAGAACGTCGCGGACACCACCCCGCCCGCGGCCACCGCGCGCACGATCCAGGCCGCTCCGGGAGATGTCACCAGCTCCCGCCCGGTCAGCGAGGCCAAGCCCACCACCCAGAGCTGACAGCTGATCCGCACCATCTGAAGCTGCCGCACGAGACGAGGGAAGTGGGTTGCTCAAGTCTGCCCGCAAGCAGGAGAAGGACGACGAGGGGCGGATGCCCCTCCTCGATCACCTGCGTGAGCTGCGCAACCGGCTGCTGAAGTCGGTCCTGGCGATCATCGTCGCCGTGATCGTGGCGGCGTTCTTCCAGAAGGAAATCTTCGAGTTCCTGATGAAGCCGATCCTGGACTCGGTCGGCTGCAAGAACGGCGCCGTGACCATGATCAACGGTCGCCCCTGCGCGGAGATGACCACCAACGGTCTGCTGTCGCCGTTCACCATCGCGCTGAAGGTGTCCCTGATGGCGGGCGTGCTGGTGGCCACGCCTGTGTGGCTGTACCAGCTGTGGGCGTTCGTCGCCCCGGGCCTGCACAAGCAGGAGAAGCGCTATTCGATGGCCTTCGTCGCGGCCGGGGTCCCGCTCTTCGTCGCCGGTGCCTACCTGGCCTACGCGATCCTGCCGCAGACCGCCCAGATCATGCTCGGCTTCACGCCCGACAACGTGAAGAACCTGCTGCCGCTCGACGACTTCCTGGACCTGATCACCCGCATGGTGATCGTCTTCGGACTCGCCTTCGAGCTGCCGCTGCTGCTCATCCTTCTCAACATGACCGGCGTGCTCTCCGGCGCCCGCATGCTGCGCTGGTGGCGCGGGATGCTCGTCGGGCTGACCGCCTTCGCGGCCATTGCCACGCCTGGCGGCGAGCCCATCTCGATGCTGCTGCTGGCCGGCCCGCTCGCCGTGCTCTACTTCGTGGCCGTCGGCTTCTCGCTGCTCAACGACAAGCGCAGGCGGCGTGCCAACCCCGACACCGAGCTCGACGACGACGAGGCGTCGAGCCTGGACCTCACCCCCGAGGCGGTCGGCGCCGTCGAACCGGTGTCCTCCCGCCCTGCTCTGCCCGGGCAGGCGAGCGGGGACGCGGACGGGGGTCGGTCGAACCGGCTCAACGGTTACGACGACATCACCTGACCTTGTAAGGTCCCGCGGGTGACCAGCGAGATCACCCTCTTCGTCAATCCCACCGCGGGCAGCGGCCGGGGCGCGCGTGCCGCGCAGCCGGCCGCTTCCGCTCTGCGGGACGCCGGCTTCTCCGTACGGACGGTTCTCGGCGAGGACGCCGACGACGCACTGCGACGGGCCCGGGAGGCGGTGGCCCACGGGACCGGGGCGCTGATAGCCGTGGGCGGGGACGGCATGATGTCCCTCGCGCTGCAGGCCGTCGCCGGTACCACGACGCCGCTCGGCGCCGTGGCCGTGGGTACCGGGAACGACTTCGCCCGTGCCCTCGGGCTGCCGATCCGATCGCCCGCCGCCGCCGGACGACTGGCCGCCGAGATGCTCAAGGCCGGGACGGCGCGCGCGATCGACCTGGGCCGGGTCGGGGAGCGCTGGTTCGGCTCCGTGCTGGCCTCGGGCTTCGACTCGCGGGTCAACGACCGGGGAAACCGGATGCGGTGGGTCGGCGGGCGCTTCAAGTACGACCTGGCGATCCTCGCCGAGCTGGCCTCCTTCAGCCCGGTCCCGTACCGCGTCAGGCTGGACGGCGGACCGGTGACCGAGATCGAGGCGACGCTGATCGCCGTGGGCAACGGGACGACGTACGGCGGCGGCATGCGGATCTGTGCCGACGCGGTCATGGACGACGGGCTCTTCGACGTGACCGTGGTGGGTGACTGCAGCCGGACCGCCCTGCTCAAGGTCTTCCCGAAGGTCTACAAGGGCACGCACCTCGGGCACCCGAAGGTCACCGTGCACCGGGTGTCCTCGATAGAGCTGGCCGCGGGCGGTGTCACGGCGTACGCGGACGGTGAGCCGCTGGGCCCGCTGCCGCTCAGCGCCACGTGCGTGCCCGGCGCGGTCCGGGTCCTTGCACCGTGAAAGCACCGTGAAATAAAGATCGGGCTGACTGTCATACGGGGCGGGTAGGCTCGTATCAAGATGACAGAGGACCTCTCACCAGCTGAGCGATACCAGGCGTCCCGGGTCCGTGCGGCCGAGCAGGCCACCGCCCTCGGGCCCTTCCGCGAGATGTACGAATTCGGGCTGGACCCGTTCCAGATCGAGGCCTGCCAGGCTCTGGAAGCCGGCAAGGGGGTACTGGTCGCGGCCCCGACCGGGTCGGGCAAGACGATCGTCGGTGAATTCGCCGTGCACCTGGCCCTGCAGCAGGGCCGCAAGTGCTTCTACACCACGCCCATCAAGGCGCTGTCCAACCAGAAGTTCACCGATCTCGTACGTCGCTACGGCGCGGACAAGGTCGGTCTGCTGACCGGTGACAACAGCGTCAACGCGGACGCACCCGTGGTCGTCATGACCACCGAGGTCCTGCGCAACATGCTGTACGCGGGCTCCCAGGCCCTCACCGGCCTCGGCCATGTGGTCATGGACGAGGTCCACTACCTCTCCGACCGCTTCCGCGGCGCCGTGTGGGAGGAAGTGATCATCCACCTCCCGGAGTCCGTGACGCTGGTGTCGCTGTCGGCGACCGTGTCCAACGCCGAGGAGTTCGGCGACTGGCTGGACACCGTGCGCGGTGACACCCAGGTGATCGTCTCCGAGCACCGGCCCGTGCCGCTGTGGCAGCACGTCATGGCCGGACGCCGGATGTACGACCTCTTCGAGGAGGAGACCGACCACGGCGGCAGGGGCACCGGCCGGCGCGAGGTCAGTCCGGACCTCGTCCGCCTCGCCCGCATGGAGAACCAGCGCGGATACAACCCGCGCGACCGCAGACGCGGGAAGATGGTGCGCGAGGCGGACCGCGAGCGCGAGCGGCGTCAGCGCAGCCGCATCTGGACGCCGTCCAGGCCCGAGGTCATCGACCGGCTCGACGCCGAGGGTCTGCTGCCCGCCATCACCTTCATCTTCAGCCGTGCCGGCTGCCAGGCGGCCGTCCAGCAGTGCCTGCAGGCCGGTCTTCGGCTGAACGACGAGAACAAGCGCGGGCTGGTGCGGGAGATCGTCGAGGAGCGGACGGCGTCCATTCCACCCGAGGACCTCCATGTCCTCGGGTACTACGAGTGGCTCGAAGGCCTGGAGCGCGGCATCGCGGCGCACCACGCCGGGATGCTGCCGACCTTCAAGGAGGTCGTGGAGGAGCTGTTCGTCCGCGGCCTGGTCAAGGCGGTCTTCGCCACCGAGACGCTGGCGCTCGGCATCAACATGCCCGCGCGCTCCGTGGTGCTGGAGAAGCTCGTCAAGTGGAACGGCGAGCAGCACGCCGACATCACGCCCGGCGAGTACACCCAGCTGACCGGGCGGGCCGGGCGCCGTGGCATCGACGTCGAGGGCCACGCGGTCGTTCTCTGGCAGCGGGGGATGGACCCCGGAGCGCTCGCCGGACTCGCGGGGACGCGTACGTATCCGCTGCGCTCCAGCTTCCGGCCTTCGTACAACATGGCCGTCAACCTCGTCCAGCAGTTCGGGCGGCACCGCTCGCGCGAGCTGCTCGAGACCTCCTTCGCGCAGTTCCAGGCCGACCGGTCCGTCGTCGGGATCTCCCGGCAGGTCCAGCGCAACGAGGAGGGCCTCGCGGGCTACAAGGAGGGCATGACCTGTCACCTCGGGGACTTCGAGGAGTACGCGCGACTGCGCCGCGACCTCAAGGACCGGGAGACGGAGCTGGCCAAACAGGGCGCGGCCCAGCGGCGGGCGGCCGCCGCGTCGTCCCTGGAGAAGCTGAAGCCCGGTGACGTCATCCACGTTCCCACCGGCAAGTTCGCCGGACTCGCCCTGGTCCTCGACCCGGGCCTGCCCGCCGGGCGGACCAACGGCCATCGCGGGCTGGAGTACCACGACGGACCGCGTCCCCTGGTGCTGACCGCCGAGCGGCAGGTCAAGCGGCTGGCCCACATCGACTTCCCGGTGCCGGTCGAGGCGCTGGAGCGGATGCGGGTGCCCAAGTCGTTCAACCCGCGCTCACCGCAGTCCCGCCGCGACCTGGCCTCCGCACTGAGGAGCAAGGCGGGGCACATCGACCCGGGCCGGCACCGCAAGCAGCGGGCCGCCGCGGCAGACGACCACGAGATCGCCCGGCTGCGCCCGGAACTGCGCGCGCACCCCTGCCACGGGTGCGACGAGCGCGAGGACCACGCGCGCTGGGCCGAGCGGTATCACCGGCTGCAGCGCGACACCCGGCAACTGGAGCACCGCATCGAGGGCCGGACGAACACCATCGCGCGGACCTTCGACCGCATCGTCGCGCTCCTGACCGAGCTGGACTACCTGCGGGGCAACGAGGTCACCGACAACGGCCGGCGGCTGGCACGCCTCTACGGAGAGCTCGACCTGCTGGCCAGCGAATGCCTGCGGGACCGTGTCTGGGAGGGGCTCAACCCCGCCGAACTCGCCGCCTGCGTCTCGGCGCTCGTCTACGAGGCGCGCCAGGCCGACGACGCGGTCGCACCCAAGCTGCCCTCAGGACCCGCGAAGGCCGCGATGGGCGAGATGATCCGCATCTGGGGCCGTCTCGACGCCCTGGAGGAGGACTTCAAGATCAGTCAGACGGAAGGGGTCGGACAGCGCGAACCCGACCTCGGCTTCGCCTGGGCGGTCTACATGTGGGCCTCCGGCCGGACGCTGGACGAGGTCCTCCGCGAGGCGGAGATGCCGGCCGGTGACTTCGTACGGTGGTGCAAGCAGGTCATCGACGTGCTCGGCCAGATCGCGGCCGCCGCACCCCGGGACGGCAGTTCGGTCGCGAAGAACGCCCACAAGGCCGTCGACGCGGTGCTGCGGGGCGTGGTGGCGTACAGCTCGGTGGGGTGAGCGGCTTCCCTCCCCACGGGTGAGGAGAACGGACGAGTGGCCACGGGCGGCTGTACGCGCCTGTGGCCACTCGTGTGCGTTCTCCCGTCAGGTCTTCTTGTTCTTCATCGAGAGTCCCGCGCAGGCTGCCCCCAGCACAATCGCCAGACCACCGACGATCACGTTGTTGAGGATGACGCCCATGTCAGGGCTCTGGCCCACGACCCAGGTCGACACGATGAGCCAGGCGCCCAGCGCGACGATGGCGATGCTCATCCCGGTCATCCGCTCGGGCATGGCCGTGAAGCAGAGTGCCAGCACGGCTATCGCGATGCCGATGACGAGGTTGTGCGTCACCAGGGAGGGCTGGCTCGCGGTGAAGTGAAGCACCCACGGCGAGACGGCGCAGTACAGACCGAGGAGGAACACCGGGGCGTCCGCACCGGCTGTGGTGCGGCGGCCGCCGCCCATCACGCGGTCGTGGCGCGCTCGCATTTCTTCGGCGTCAGGGTGTCCGGAGAGGTCCCTTCCGGTGTGTCCGGAAACGTCTCTGGTCTTTCCGGAAACATCCCTTCCGGTGTGCGAGATGTTACTCATGAGGAGGGTCTCCTTCGCACTTGCTGGAGCGACCGCGGCCAAGAGGTGCGGTCATCAGCTGTCGAGACCAGTGTGCTCTTATATGCCCCTTATGTGTAGTTTTCCTGGCGGGCGAATCCTGCGGTTCCGTCGAGGCGGCGTGCCAGTGACACCAGGTCCGCCGTCCGCAGCACACGGGCCCCGTACCCCGGCAGCGGGACGTGCGGGGGGCGGGTCCAGCGTTCCGGCACGGCGTCGATCCCGTACACCGCGCCGGCCAGGCCGCCCGTGACCGCGGCCACCGTGTCGGTGTCCCCGCCCACGTCGACGGCCGCTCCCAGGGCGCGCTCGAAGCCGTTTCATGGAAGACCGCGGTGCCTTCCCATGCCGCCCGGTCGCCGTGCGTCAGGGCGGCGATCCGCCGCGCCGCGTCCATGGTGGCGGTCCGTCCCGCCCGGGCGAAGTGCACAGCCGACGTGGTCGCGCGCATCAGTGAACCGTTGCCCGCCGCACGCCCGTTGACCTGGAAATGGAGCGCTGCGGCCAGGTCCCACGGCGCGTCGCTCGTGAGGACGTCCTCCGTCTGCAGGCCGATGTCCTTCGGCTCACCGGCCGCCCACCGACGGAACCGGCCGAAGATGTCGGGAAGGTCCAGGCCCCCGTTCTCCAGCAGTGATTCACCGACGAGGACGGTCATCTGCGTATCGTCCGTAGCCTCCCCCGGATCCCAGCCGCCGCCCCCGCACATCGCGCCGGCTCCGTCCGGGAACCGGGCGGAGTACACCCCTGGGAGGCCGAACTCGAAGGGGGCGCCCAAGGCGTCACCCACCGCCGAGCCCACGACGGCGCCGACGGCGCGAGCCCCGCGGTCCGCGCCGCTCCGGTCGGGGCGGAGGGTGCGGTCCTCGGGGCTCGGTGTCATGCCGTCAGCCTACTGACGGGCCGTCGGTTCAGGCGGCCGGCATCAGGACGGTGTCCACGATGTAGACCGTCGCGTCGGCGGTCGGGACGTTGCCGCAGACGACCTCGACTGCGTAGGTCCCCCCAGAGGAATTACGGATAGTGGCACTGTCCGCTATCAGATAGGGGGACTATCTATGATGGGGGTCGGCCTGGCAACCTCCTGGAGGGTGAACACACGGTGCGCATCGGCGAATTGAGTCGCAGGTCCGGGGTCCCGGTGCCGACGATCAAGTACTACGTACGCGAGGGGCTGCTGCCCGCCGGCGTTCTGACCAGCCCCAACCAGGCGCGCTACGACGACGGGCACGAGCGCAGGCTGCGGCTGATCCGCGCCCTCCTGGACGTCGGAGGGCTGTCGCTGTCCGCCATCGCGGAGGTCCTGGAGGCCGTCGACGATCCAGGGCAGCCGGTGCACAAGGTGCTCGGTGCGGCGGCCAGGCGCATCACGCCCGAGGAGCCCGATGGATCCGAGGAGGAAGGGCCCGAGTCGGCCGAGGCCCGCGAGGAGGTCGCCGCGCTGCTGGCGCGACGCGGCTGGTTCGTGCGTGCGGACAGCCCGGCGGGACGGTCGCTGGCGGGTGTGCTGGCGGCCCTGCACCGGGCGGGGCACGGCGGATTCGTCGAACTGCTCGACGTCTACGCGGACGCGGCCGAGCCCGTCGCCCACGCGGACCTCGACTACGTCCGGCGACGGGTGGCGCGCGAGGACCTGGTGGAGAGCGTGGTGGTCGGCACGGTGCTCGGCGAGGCCATGTTCGGCGCCCTCAGGCGGCTCGCCCACGTGGACGCCTCCGCCCGCGCCTACGAGGGCGGAGGGGAGCAGGAGGCCGGGGAGTGAGGGCCCATGCGAAACCCGGTCGCCGTCCAGGGCGGCGACCGGGTCACGGGGAGAGCGGGGAGGATTACGCGGCGCTCTCCTGCTCGCGCTCCACCTGCTCGTTCCACTCGCGCTTGACCGCGCGCCACGCGTCGTCGTTCTGGCCGAGGCGCCAGTAGCCCGAGATCGACAGCTGCTGGAGCGGGATGCCGCGCTCCAGGCGGAGGTGGCGCCGGATCTCCTTCACGAAGCCCGCCTCGCCGTGGACGAAGGCCTGCACCTCGCCCTCGGGGAACTCCAGCTCCCTCACCGCCGCGACGAGAGCCTCGCCGACCGGGCGGCCGCCGCGGTGCAGCCAGGTCACCGAGACGCCTTCCGGCTCCACGAGCTTCTGCTCCTCCGAGGCATCGGGCACCTCCACGAAGGCATGCGCCACCGCACCCTCGGGCAGATGCTCCAGGGATGCGGCGATCGCGGGCAGGGCACTCTCGTCGCCCACCAGCAGATGCCAGTCGGCCGCGGCCTCCGGGACGTAACCGCCGCCGGGGCCCAGGAAGGTGACCTGGTCGCCGCGCTGTGCGCGCGCCGCCCAGGGGCCAGCCAGGCCCTCGTCGCCGTGCACCACGAAATCGACGGCGAGCTCACGGGCGTCGGGGTCCCAGGAGCGCACGGTGTACGTCCGGGTGGTGGGCCACAGCTCGCGCGGGTACTCCTCACGGATCCTGGCCATGTCGAAGGGGTGGCTGTAGTCCGCGCCCTCCGGGGCGAAGCACAGCTTGATGTAGTGGTCGGTGTACCCGGCGAGGGTGAAGTCGGCCAGGCCGTCGCCGCCGAGAATCACGCGCACCATGTGCGGGGTGATCTGCTCGGTGCGCAGGACCTGCGCCCCCTGCGCCTTCGGTGTCCGGCGTTGCGGCCGCTCTGCCACGGAGTGCTCCCTAGCTCTGGACCCGGATGTGGGACGGGTCCATATGAGGTTCTACGTACTTAGGCTTACCTAAGCTAGCACTTTCACGCCTGGAGTGTGAGGAGCAGGCGCTGCAGCGCGTTTCCGAGCCCCCATCGGGTCGCGAGGGCCTCCAGGGCCGCGGGATCGCGCGGTTCGCGGGGGAGCGCGGGGGTGAGATCGGGCAGCGGCACGTCATCGGCGACACGGACGACCTTCGGGGCGACCGCCACATAGTCCCGGGCCTCGTCGAGCCGCTTGCGCTGGGACGGGGTGAGCCGGGCCGCGGGATCGTCCACCGCGGCCATGATGCCGGCCAGGTCGCCGAAGGCGTCCAGCAGCTTCGCCGCCGTCTTCTCGCCGATACCGGGGACCCCGGGCAGCCCGTCGCTGGGGTCGCCGCGCAGCAGGGCCAGGTCGACGTATCCGCTGCCGTCCACGCCGTACTTCCCGCGCAGCCAGGCCTCATCCGTCACCTGGAGCGTCCCCACGCCCTTCAGCGGGTAGAGCACCCGCACCCGGCGGGCGTCGTCGACCAGCTGATAGAGGTCGCGGTCCCCGGTCACGATGTCCACGGGGCCGGTGGCCCGTCCGGCCAGCGTGCCGATCACGTCGTCCGCCTCGTACGGCGCGACGCCCACCCGGGCGATCCCGAGCGCGTCCAGCACGGCCTCGATCACCGGGACCTGCGGGGAGAGGGTGTCGGGGACCTCCTCCTCGTCGGGGACGCCCTCGGGGGTCTCGGTGGCCACCCGGTGCGCCTTGTAGGTCGGGATCAGGTCGACCCGCCACTGCGGGCGCCAGTCCGCGTCCATGCAGGCGACCAGGTCGTCGGGCCGGTGGTCCTGGACCAGCCTGGCGATGAAGTCGAGCAGTCCGCGCACGGCGTTGACCGGGGTGCCGTCCGGTGCGCGCACCGAGTCGGGGACGCCGAAATAGGCGCGGAAGTAGAGGGAGGCGGTGTCGAGGAGCATCAGGCGTCGCGTCACACCCCGATGATGCCGCACCCTTCCGGCAGCTGTGCCGGGTGAAGCGCGCGGTTCCCGCGACAGCGGTTTCTTGTGGGTGATCTGAATCACACACGTGTTTGGGTCGCGTAAGCGGGGGCAGGCGCGGCACCGGAGCGGACCACGTCCATTTTTCAACAAAATGCGCGTGCTCTGCGGACCGAATCCGCACCGCTCCACGGTCTGCCGAAGGGGGTGGCAGACCGTTTTCGGTTCAACGCGTGAGGTGTATGTGTCAAGGCTGCAAGCTGAGCACTTGTACAAAGTGTTCGGCAGACGACCCGATCAAGCCGTGCAGAAGCTCGAAGGCGGCACCCACCGCGACGAGCTGCGCGCCGACGGAACGACCGCAGCGGTGATCGACGCCTCGTTCACCGTGGAACCTGGCCAGATCTTCGTCGTCATGGGGCTCTCCGGTTCGGGGAAGTCCACATTGCTGCGGATGCTCAACGGCCTGCTGGAGCCCACCGCCGGCCGTGTGCTGTTCGACGGGCAGGACCTGACCGCCCTGAGCGCCCGTGACCTGCGCACCGTCCGCTCCAGGAAGATCAGCATGGTCTTCCAGCACTTCGCGCTCTTCCCCCACAGGAGCGTGCTCGAGAACGCCGCGTACGGCCTGGAGGTCCAGGGCGTCCCGCGTGCCGCGCGAGAGGCGCGCGCCGCCGAGGCGCTGGAGATGACCGGCCTCGCCGGCTGGGAGAAGTCCTGGCCCGACGAGCTGTCCGGCGGCATGCAGCAGCGCGTGGGTCTGGCCCGCGCGCTCGCCACCGACGCCGACCTGCTCCTGATGGACGAGTCCTTCAGCGCGCTCGACCCGCTGATCCGGCGCGACATGCAGGACCAGCTCCTCGAACTGCAGAAGCGTCTGAAGAAGACCATCGTCTTCATCACGCACGACCTCAACGAGGCCATGCGCCTCGGCGACCGTATCGCCGTGATGCGGGACGGTGAGATCGTCCAGCAGGGCACCGCCGAGGACATCCTCGTCCGGCCGTCCAACGACTACGTCGCGTCCTTCATCCAGGACGTCGACCGCTCCCGGGTGCTCACCGCAGGTTCGATCATGGAGGCGCCCGCAGCGGGCAGCTCCGACGCCGAGCTGAAGGCCGAGGCGCCCGCGACGGTGTCCGCCGAGACGCCCATCGCCGAGCTCTTCACCCCCTGCTCCACCAGCGGGGCGGCCGTCGCCGTCACCGGTGAGGACGGCAAGGTCATAGGCATGGTCCCGCGCTCCAGGCTGCTCGCCGCGCTCGGCGAGGAACCGCAGGTCGAAAGCCAGGCCGACGGCCAGGTCCCGGCCCCGCGTGAGGTCAAGAAGGTGATCGCCGGTGCCTAGGTTCACCTTCGGCGCATGGGTCGAGGACGTGGTCGACTGGCTGCAGTCGAACCTCACCTGGATCTTCGACGCCATCAAGACCGTGCTGGGCGGGATGTACGACGGCGTCAACGCCGTGCTGAGCGGTGGTGAGCCGCTGCTGATGGCGGGGATCTTCGCCGTCCTCGCGTTCTGGCTGCGCGGGGTGGTACCCGCCGTGCTCACCTTCGTAGGGTTCGCGCTCATCGACTCCCTCGCCCTCTGGGACGAGGCGATGGCCACCCTCTCGCTGGTCGTCGTGGCCGCGGTCATCACGATCATCATCGCGGTGCCCATGGGTATCTGGGCGGCGCGCAACAACAGGGTCAGCGCCACGCTGCGGCCGGTGCTCGACGTCATGCAGACGATGCCCGCCTTCGTCTACCTGATCCCCGGCGTCATGTTCTTCGGCGTCGGCGTCACCCCCGGCGTGATCGCCACCATCGTCTTCGCGATGCCGCCCGGCGTCCGGATGACCGAGCTGGGCATCCGCCAGGTCGACGGCGAGCTGGTCGAGGCCGCCGCGGCCTTCGGCACCACGCCCAAGCACACCCTCACCCGGGTGCAGCTGCCGCTCGCCCTGCCGACGATCATGGCCGGGATCAACCAGGTCATCATGCTGTCCCTGTCGATGGTCGTCATCGGCGGCATGGCCGGCGCCGGCGGCCTCGGCGAGAAGGTGTACGCGGCCATCACCCAGCTCCAGGTCGGCCTCGCTGCCGAGAGCGGGATCGCCGTCGTCATCCTCGCCATGTACCTGGACCGGATGACCGGCGCGCTCAACGAGCGGGTCTCCCCGCTCGGCCGCCGCGCCGCCGCCAAGGTCGCCGCCGGTGCGCGTCGGCTCAAGTTCACGCACTACAAGCCGGGAACCGCCGTCGCGATGACGGGTGTCGTCGTCCTCGCGCTCGTCGCGGGCGGCCTCAACATCGCCGGTTCCAGCGACTCGAAGGCCACCACGGCCGACAGCGGCAACGTCGGCCAGGGCCAGAAGATCAACATGGGGTACATCCCCTGGGACGAGGGCATCGCCTCCACCTTCCTGTGGAAGGAGATCCTGGAGCAGCGCGGTTACGAGACCGGGATCACCCAGCTCGACGCCGGTCCGCTCTACTCCGGCGTCGCCCGTGGCGACATCGACTTCCAGACGGACTCCTGGCTGCCGACGACGCACAAGGACTACTGGGACAAGTACAGCGACCAGCTGGACGACCTGGGCTCCTGGTACGGGCCGACCTCGCTGGAGCTGACGGTTCCGTCGTACGTCAAGGGCATCGACTCGCTCGAGGACCTCAAGGGCCAGGGCAAGAAGTTCAACGGCAAGATCATCGGTATCGAGTCGAGCGCCGGCATGATGGGCACCCTGAACAAGAAGGTGCTCAAGGAGTACGGCCTGGAGGGCGAGTACGAGGTCGTCTCCTCCAGCACCTCCTCGATGCTCGCCGAGCTGAACGCCTCCATCAAGAAGAAGGAGCCGGTCGTGGTGACCCTGTGGTCGCCGCACTGGGCCTACGGCAAGCACGACCTGAAGAAGCTCAAGGACCCCAAGGGTGCCTGGGGCAAGGGCGAAGAGGTCCACACCGTCGCCCACAAGGGCTTCGCGGAGAAGGCTCCCGCCGTCTCCAAGTGGCTCAAGGACTTCAAGCTCACCGAGAAGCAGCTCACGAGCCTCGAGAACGAGATCCAGACCGCCGGCCAGGGCCAGGAGCAGGACGGCGTCCGTGCCTGGCTGAAGAAGAACCCCGGCCTGGTCGACAAGCTGGCCCCGGTGCCGGGCGGCGGCGGTGCGCAGCAGGGCAAGGACGCGGGCAAGACCGTCAACATGGGGTACTTCCCGTGGGACGAGGCCATCGCCAGCACCTACCTCTGGCAGAACATGCTGGAGGACCGGGGCTACAGGACGACGGTCAAGCAGCTCGACCCGGGACCGCTCTACACCGGTCTCGCACAGGGCCAGCTCGACGTCCAGTTCGACTCCTGGCTGCCGACGACGCACAAGGACTACTGGGACCGGTACAAGGAGAACCTCGTCGATCTCGGCTCCTGGTACGGGCCGACCTCGCTGGAGCTGACGGTTCCGTCGTACGTCAAGGGCATCGACTCGCTCGAGGACCTCAAGGGCCAGGGCAAGAAGTTCAACGGCAAGATCATCGGTATCGAGTCGAGCGCCGGCATGATGGGCACGCTCAACAAGAAGGTGCTCAAGGAGTACGGCCTCGAAGGTGAGTACGAGGTGGTCTCCTCCAGCACCTCGTCGATGCTGGCCGAGCTGAACCGGTCGATCAAGAAGAAGGAGCCGGTCGTGGTGACCCTGTGGTCGCCGCACTGGGCCTACGGGAAGCACGACCTGAAGAAGCTCAAGGACCCGAAGGGTGCCTGGGGCAAGGGCGAGCAGATCCACACGGTCGCCAAGAAGGACTTCCCCAAGGACTTCCCGGAGCTGACCGGCTGGCTGAAGGACTTCAAGCTCACCGAGGCGCAGCTGGCCTCGCTCGAGGTGGAGCTCCAGAAGGGCGGCGCCGGCAAGGAGAAGGAGTCCGCCCGCCGCTGGATGGACGCCAACCCGGACGTGGTGGAGAAGCTGGCGCCCGTCGGCAGCTGATCCGCTGGTCCACCCACGCGTCACCCTGAAGGGGACGGTCCCGGTCGCGAACCGGGCCCGTCCCCTTCAGGCTGGTCGGAGGGGGTTCCCCGAGGTTCTCCGTCCACCGGTCTCCACTCCGTCGCGCAAACGACATGCGTAGGGTGCTGGCAACCGGGAGGATGGCGATCCGGGGAGGGAGCCGGACATGGACGACAAGGAAGCCCTTCGAGTGGGCGCGGCGGTCCGCCGACGCCGCAGGAGCCTCGGACTCACCCTGGCCGCGGTGGCCGGGCGCAGCGGCCTGTCCGTGCCGTTCCTCAGCCAGATCGAGAACGAACGGGCCAGACCCAGCCCCCGCTCCCTGCACCGGGTGGCGGAGGCGCTGGAGACCACGACCGAAGGGCTGCGGGCCGCGGCGGACTCGGCACGCGCCGTGGACGTCGTACGGGCGGATGACGAGGACGGCGTACGCCGGCTGGTACGCGGAAGGCACCAGCTCAGCGCGCTGGAGTTCATCGGCGAGCAGGACCTGGGGCGTGAGTTCCAGCACCGCAACGACGAGGTGATGTACGTCGTGGAGGGCGCCGTCGAGGTCGAGGCCGAGGGCCGGGCCCACCGGCTGGGCCGGGGCGACACCCTCTTCCTCTCCGGCGGGGTGCGGCACCGGTGGCGGGCGACCGTGCCGGGCACCCGGCTGCTGGTCGTCTCGGTCGCCGAGCACATCGACGCGACGTACGACTCGCGCCGCTGACGGGGGCGGTGCCGATGCGTGTCGTCTCCCTGGTCCCGTCGCTCACCGAGGCCGTCGCCGTCACCGCTCCCGGCCTGCTCGTCGGCGTCACCGACTGGTGCACCCGTCCCGCCGGCCTGACCGCGGTCCGGATCGGCGGCACGAAGAACCCCGGCACCGCCGCCGTGGCAGCCCTGCGTCCCGACCTCGTCGTCGCCAACGAGGAGGAGAACCGGGAAGCGGACCTGGCGGCGCTGCGGGAGGCCGGGCTGAACGTCCTGGTCACCGAGGTCCGCACCCTCGACCAGGCCTTCGCCGAGCTGGAACGGGTCCTCACCGCCTGCGGCCTGCCCCGGCCGCACTGGCTGGAGGAGTCCCGGACCGCCTGGGCGGCGCTGCCGCCCGCCCCCGCCCCGCGCCCCGCGATCGTACCGGTCTGGCGCAGGCCCTGGATGGTGCTGGGCCGCGACACCTTCGCCGGCGACCTGCTGGCCCGCCTCGGGGTACGGAACGTGTACGCCGGCCACCAGGACCGCTACCCCCGCATCCCCCTGTCCGAGCTGAACGCGTCCGGTGCCGAGCTGGTCGTACTGCCCGACGAGCCGTACCGCTTCACCGCCGCCGACGGGCCCGAGGCCTTCCCCGGCCTGCCCGCCGTGCTCGTCGACGGGCGTCACCTCACGTGGTACGGACCGTCACTGGCCGAAGCGGCCGGGGCGCTGCGAGCAGCGCTCCGCTGAAGAGCCCGCCCAGCGTCCGGGCGCCGGCGACCGCCCAGGCGGTCAGCAGCAGCGCGTAGAGCGCCACTGCCAGCCAGGTGAACGCGTCCAGCCCGGTGTGCCGGGCCAGCCCCGCCGCGCCGGTGACACACGTGCCGACCGGGAAGGTGAACCCCCACCACGTCATCGTGAACCGCATGCCGCGCCGCATCGCGCGCACCACCAGCGCGATGGACAGGGCCAGCCACAGCAGGGCGAACCCCATCACCGGCACCCCGTACAGGACGGCGAACGCGCCGAACGCCGAGGCGTACGGCGGCGCGATCGCGCCCGGCGCCACATCGGCCAGCTGGTTGGCGGCGGTCGTGGACTGGCCGAGCGGCCCGAGCACCAGGAACAGCGTCGGGGTCAGCGCGAGGGGCGGCGGGCCATGGTGGACCAGCCGCGCGAAGACCAGCGGAACGACCACCAGGGTCGCCAGCAGGGACAGCCCGAACATCGCGTAACAGGCCAGCAGGAGCGCCTCCCGCGCCTGGCCGGGGGCCAGTTCGGGCACCAGCAGCGGCCCGACCGCGGCCGAGACCATCGGGGCCACCAGAGGCAGCAGCCAGACCGGCGACGCGGTGCCCGGGGCAGGACGGTGGCGTACGACCATGAGGTAAGGGATCGCCACGGCGGCGGCGAGGCCCGCGACCGTGCCCGCCGTGAACAGCAGGACGTCCACGGCGAGGGCGGCGGGATGACCGATGACGTCCCGGCCCACCACGAGGGTGCCCGCGCCGACGGCGAGCAGCGCCATGGACAGACAGCCGTGGAACGGGGCGACGGCGGGATCCAGGAGGTGGGCGCGGGCCTGGTCCCGGTGCAGGATCCAGTGCCCGGCACGGGCGGCCAGCACGACGGCCAGGGCCACCGCGGACAGGGCCCACACCACGACGCAGGCGGTCCGCAGACCCGGCACGTCCACGGGCAGCGCCGCGCCCGCCGTCGCGACGATGGCGGTCCCCATCACCGTCGCGTACCAGTTGGGGCCGAGGTGCCGCAGGGCCGGGAGCCGGGGGGCGACGGTTCGGGAGGAGGGTGTCCCGGTCTTGGTCTGCGGAAAGATGGCCATGCCACGATCCTCACCGGGCCGACCGGTGCCCACCAGGGAGCGCGGGGCTATGAGGTCATAGGCTGGGCTTATGTCCAGTCCTCCGTCCACGCCTTCCTCCCTGCCCCACCGGGTCCCGGACCTGGGAGCCATGGTGCTGCTGCTCGCCGTCGCGCGGCACGGGAGCCTGGGCAGGGCGGCGCGGGACGTCGGCATCAGCCAGCCCGCCGCCTCCGGCCGCATCCGGTCGATGGAGCGGCAGCTGGGCGTCGCGCTCCTGGACCGCTCACCGCGCGGCTCCCGGCTGACCGACGCGGGCGCCCTCGTCACCGACTGGGCGCGCAGGGTCGTCGAGGCTGCCGAGGCGTTCGACGCGGGAGCCCAGGCGCTGCGGGACCGGCGCGACTCCCGGCTGCGGGTGGCCGCGAGCATGACCATCGCGGAGTACCTGCTGCCCGGCTGGCTGATCGCGCTGCGGGCGGAACGCCCGGACACCGCCGTGTCCCTGCTCGCGGGCAACTCCGCGGCGGTCGCCCTGCGCCTGCTGGCCGGCGAGGCGGACCTGGGCTTCGTCGAGGGGCTCTCGATACCGCAAGGGCTCGACGGCACCGTCATCGCGCACGACCGGCTCGTCGTCGTGGTCGCCCCCTCCCACCCCTGGGCGCGCCGGGCCCGGCTGACCCCGGGGGAACTCGCCGAGGCGCCCCTCATCCTGCGGGAACGCGGTTCCGGCACCCGCCAGGTCCTGGACGCCGCACTCGCCGTGCACGGCGGACTGGCGCGCCCCCTGCTGGAGCTCTCCTCGACCACCGCCGTGAAGGGGGCCGCGGAGAGCGGGGCCGGCCCCTGCGTGCTGAGCGAACTCGCGCTGGGCGAGGAGCTCTCCGCACGGCGCCTGGTCAAGGTCCCGGTCGAGGGCGTACGGCTGCGCCGTCAGCTGCGCGCGGTCTGGCCGGCGGGCCACCGGCCCACCGGACCGGCCCGCGATCTGCTGTCCCTGACCGCCCACCCCTCCGGTCCCGCGCGCGGTTGACGCACGGCACGGTGGCGGAGCGGTTCACGGGCCGGACACCTCCGGTTGGTCCCCCGCCCGGACGGCCGTTCCCGGCCGGTTCCGCGTGAGACGCAGATCACCTCCCGATTTCCGGCCGGTGTCCGGATGTCGGTTGAATGAACCCATCTGAGCGGGTGGACTCGGTGATCCTCCCTCCTTACGGTCACTTCGCGGTCGCATGATGTGATCGTTTTCTCCTGTCAGGCGTCCGCAACCGGCCGTCAGGACGGCTGCGCGACCGGCCGCACCGCCGCCGCCCTGGCTGCTTCCACCAGGGCCCGCATGATCCGCAGGTCGTCGCCCATCTCCGGGTGCCACTGGACCCCGAGCACCCACTGGTCGCCCGGCAGTTCGACCGCCTCCACGGTGCCGTCCGTCGCGTGGGCGGAGGCCACCAGGCCCGGCGCGAGCCGGTCCACGGCCTGGTGGTGGTACGTGGGTACGGATGCCTCCTCGGGCACGAGCGAGGCGTACAGCGTCCCCGGGACCGGCGTCACCGGGTGCTCGCCGAGGACCCCGGCCTTACCGAACGGGCCCGCGTGACCGTCCAGATGCTGGGTCAGCGTGCCACCCATCGCCACGTTGAGCAGCTGCATGCCCCGGCAGATCCCGAGCACCGGAGTGCCGGCCTCCCTCGCCGCGCGGAGCAGGGCCATTTCCCAGGTGTCGCGCTCATGGGCCGGCGGACCTGTCCTGAAGTCGCGCTCCGCGCCGTACAGTCCGGGGTCGACGTCGGCGCCGCCCGCGATCACGAGGCCGTCCACCCGGGCCACGACGGCCGCCGCCTTCGACGGGTCGTCCGGCGGCAGCAGTGCGGCGAGTCCGCCGGAGCGCTGGACCAGCGCGGGGTAGGCGGCGGGAAGCACCGCCGCGGGGAGTTCCCAGACGCCCCAGCGAGCCGCCGGCTCCAGATAGGTCGTGACGCCGATGAGCGGTTCGTGCATGGTGCGGTCCCTCCGGCGGCCGGTCTGCCGGCCGGCCCGGTGCAATGGTGTTGCGTCATACCTTTGTTCGTACGGGGCCGTCACGCAAGAGCAGTGATCCGGAAGGGCGGGATCAAGCCAGGAAGCCGCGGAGCAGTGCGGCGGTCCCCGCGCAGTGCTCGCGCATCACCGCCCGCGCGCCCGCCTCGTCGCCGTCGAGCACCGCGGCGACGACGGCCGTGTGCTGATGCTGCGAATGTTCGAGGTTCCGTACCAGCAGGGGGATGCAGTCCAGCAGGTCGTTGACGCTCGCCCTCACGGCCGCGTACCGGGCGGCCAGGGAGGGGGAGCCGGAGAGCTCGGCCAGCGTCAGATGGAAAAGGGTGTCGATCCTGCGGTAGTCGGGCAGAGGTGCCTGGTGTGTCGCCGCCAGAGCCGTACGCAGCCGGTCCGCCCCCTCGTCGTCGAGGCCGCGCGCCGCGCAGAGCCCGGCCGCCCCCGACTCCAGGACCTCGCGGAAGAGCAGGACGTCCTCGAGGTCGACGTCCGCCACCCGGCGGCGCAGCTCGTCACCGTCGGCAGGGCCGGCGCGGGGTAGCACGAACGTACCGCCGTACCGGCCACGCCGGGCCTCGATCAGACCCTGGTCCTGGAGCACCTTCAGGACCTCGCGCAGGGTGACACGGCTGATCCCGAGGAGCCCGGCCAGCTCGCGCTCGGCCGGCAGCCGCCCGCCGCCGGGCACCAGGCCGAGCCGGACCACCTGGAGGATCTGCTCCAGGGCCTCCTCGAAGCCGTTGCCCGCACGGACCGGCCGCAGTGCGGGCAGCAGCCGGCCGGAGGGCCCGGGTTCCCCGGTCTCTTCCGCCACGTCCCGATTCCCTTCCCTCCAATGGTTTTCTCCCATACCTTAAGCCTTCCGGCTGACCGAACGAGGAGCATCCCGTGGCAGACCGAACACCCCCGCTGGGGACCGACGAGCTGCGCGTGCTCGTCGAGCGCGGTGAGATCGACACCGTGGTCCTCGCCTTCACCGACATGCAGGGCAGGCTGCAGGGCAAACGGTTCGCGGCGTCCTTCTTCCTCGACGAGGTGCTGGAGCACGGCACGGAGGGCTGCAACTACCTGCTCGCCGTCGACACGGACATGAACACCGTCGACGGGTTCGCCATGTCCTCCTGGTCCAACGGTTACGGCGACTTCGCCATGCGCCCCGACCTCACGACCCTGCGCCTGATCCCCTGGCACGAGGGGACCGCCCTGGTCATGGCCGACCTCTCCTGGGACGACGGCTCGCCGGTCGCCGCCGCGCCCCGCCAGATCCTCCGGCGGCAGCTGGAGCGGCTCGCCGCACACGGACTGACCGCCCACGTCGGCACGGAACTCGAATTCATCGTCTTCAAGGACACCTACGAGGAGGCCTGGGACCGCGACTACCGCGGCCTCACCCCGGCGAACCAGTACAACATCGACTACTCGGTCCTCGGCACCGGCCGCATCGAACCGCTGCTGCGCCGCATCCGCAACGAGATGGCCGCCGCCGGGCTGAGCGTCGAGTCCGCCAAGGGCGAGTGCAACCCCGGCCAGCACGAGATCGTCTTCCGCTACGACGAGGCCCTCGTCACCTGCGACCAGCACGCCGTCTACAAGACGGGCTCGAAGGAGATCGCCGCCCAGGAAGGCGTCTCGCTCACCTTCATGGCCAAGTTCAACGAGCGCGAGGGCAACTCCTGCCACATCCACCTCTCGCTCCAGGACACCGGAGGACACAGCGTCATGGCGGGCGAGGGCGGCGCGATGTCGCCCGTCATGCGGCACTTCCTCGCCGGCCAGCTCGCCGCCCTGCGCGACTTCTCCCTGCTGTACGCCCCGAACATCAACTCCTACAAGCGGTTCCAGCCCGGCTCCTTCGCCCCGACCGCCGTCGCCTGGGGCCACGACAACCGCACCTGCGCCCTGCGCGTCGTCGGCCACGGCCGCTCGCTGCGCTTCGAGAACCGGCTGCCCGGCGGGGACGTCAACCCGTACCTCGCGGTCGCCGGCCTCGTCGCCGCGGGACTCCACGGCATCGAGAACGAACTGGAACTCCCCGACGCCTGCGAGGGAAACGCCTACACCGCCGGCTACGACCAGGTCCCCGCCACACTCCGCGAGGCCGCGGCCCTCTGGGAGGACAGCGAGGTGGCCCGGGAGGCCTTCGGCGACGACGTCGTCGCGCACTACCGCAACATGGCGCGTGTCGAACTGGAGGCCTTCGACGCAGCGGTGACCGACTGGGAGCTCCGCCGCTCCTTCGAACGTCTGTGAGGCACCCCGTGAACCACGAGCACCGCGTCCTGAACCCGGCGACCGAGGAGCTCGTCGCCACCGTCCCCGCCACCACCGTCGCCGAGGTCGACACCGCCGTCACACGGGCCGCGGCCGCCCAGCGCACCTGGGCCGCCCTGGCACCCGGCGACCGCGCCCGCCTGCTGCGCCGCTTCGCCGTCCTCGTCGACGAACACGCCGAGGAACTGGCCCTCCTGGAGGTCACCGAAGCCGGCCACACCCTGGGCAACGCGCGCTGGGAGGCCGCCAACGTCCGGGACCTGCTGGACTACGCGGCCGGGGGAGTGGAACGCCTGACGGGGCGCCAGATCCCCGTACCCGGCGGCATCGACCTCACGTTCCTCGAACCGCTGGGCGTCGTCGCAGTGATCGCCCCGTGGAACTTCCCCATGCCGATCGCGGCCTGGGGCGCCGCCCCCGCCCTCGCCGCCGGCAACGCCGTCCTCCTCAAACCGGCCGAGACCACCCCGCTCACCGCCCTCCGGCTGGCCCGGCTCGCTCTCGACGCCGGCCTCCCCGAACACCTCCTCCAGGCACTGCCCGGCGCGGGGGACGTGGCGGGCAACGCCCTCGTCGAACACCCGGGCGTGGCCAAGATCGTCTTCACCGGGTCGACCCGCGTCGGCAAGCAGATCATGGCCAGGTGCGCGGACCGGGTGAAGCGGCTGACCCTCGAACTCGGCGGCAAGAGCCCCAACATCGTCTTCGCCGACGCCGACATCGAGGCCGCCGCGGCCGCCGCGCCCATGTCCTTCCTGGACAACGCGGGCCAGGACTGCTGCGCCCGCACCCGCATCCTGGTCCAGCGGTCCGCGTACGACCGCTTCCTGGAACTCCTCGTCCCGGCCGTCGCGTCCGTCGTCGTGGGGGACCCGTCGGACGAGAAGACGGAGATGGGCCCGCTGATCTCCCGGGCCCAGCTGGAGCGCGTCCGCGCGTACGTACCCCCGGACGCGGACGGCATCCGGGGCAGCGCGCCCACCGGCCCCGGATTCTGGTTCCCCCCGACCGTCCTCACCGGGATCGCCCCCGACGCTCCCGTGGCCACCGAGGAGGTCTTCGGCCCGGTCGCTGTCGTCCTCCCCTTCGACGACGAGGACGACGCCGTCCGGCTGGCCGACGCCACGGAACACGGCCTGGCCGGCTCCATCTGGACCCGCGACGTGGGCCGCGCCCTACGGGTCTCCCAGGCCGTCCGGGCCGGGAACCTCTCCGTCAACTCCCACTCCGCCGTCCGCTACTGGACCCCGTTCGGCGGGTACAAACAGTCCGGGCTCGGCCGTGAACTGGGGCCCGACGCCCTCGCGGCCTTCACCGAAACCAAGAACGTCTTCATCGGCACGGAGGCCTGACCACACATGACCACCGACACGGGGAACATCTGCCGCCGCCTGACCGGCCGCACCGCCGTCATCACCGGCGCGGGCAGCGGCATCGGCCTCGCCACCGCCCGCCGGCTGGCGTCGGAGGGGGCGCACGTCGTCTGCGGCGACATCGACGAGAGCGCGGGCAAGGCCGCCGCGAAGGAGGCGGGAGGCATCTTCGTACGCGTCGACGTCACCGACCCCGACCAGGTCGAAGCGCTCTTCGCCGCGGCGGACGACACCTACGGCTCCGTCGACATCGCCTTCAACAACGCGGGCATCTCGCCGCCCGACGACGACTCGATCCTCACCACAGGTCTCGAGGCCTGGAAACGCGTCCAGGACGTCAACCTCACCTCCGTCTACCTCTGCTGCAAGGCCGCCCTCCCCTACATGAGGCGCCAGGGCCGCGGCTCGATCATCAACACCGCGTCCTTCGTGGCCCGGATGGGCGCGGCGACCTCCCAGATCTCGTACACCGCGTCCAAGGGCGGCGTCCTCGCCCTGTCCCGCGAACTCGGGGTGCAGTTCGCCCGCGAGGGGATCCGGGTCAACGCCCTGTGCCCCGGCCCGGTCAACACCCCCCTGCTCCAGGAGCTGTTCGCCACCGACCCGGAGCGTGCCGCCCGCAGGCTCGTCCACATTCCGCTCGGCCGGTTCGCCGAGGCCACGGAGATCGCGGCGGCCGTCGCCTTCCTGGCGAGCGACGACTCCTCGTTCGTCAACGCCACCGACTTCCTCGTCGACGGCGGAATCTCGGGGGCGTACGTGACCCCCCTCGACTGACGCTTCTAGGGTGGCGGTATGAGCAACGCGACTCCGCCCGGCTGGTACCCGGACGTGAACGTGCCCGGCACCGAGCGCTGGTGGGACGGCACGGCCTGGACCGGGTACACCCGCTCGACGGCCGTCACCCGGCCGGTCGGGCTCCAGCCGCAGGCCGCGCCCCGGGGAGCCGGCACCACCCGGGCCGTCGCCATGACCGTGGCAGGCCTGCTCGTCGTCGCGGCAGCCGTCACCGGCTTCCTGGTGCTGGGCGAGGACGGCGGTACGCAGCCGACGTCCTCGCCCCGCACCGGTGCGCCCCCCACCGCCACGGACAGCGCGAGCGCGCCCGGCCCGACGCCCGCCGAGGGCCCCGAGGACGACCCCGCGGTGCTGGTCGACCAGCTCAACGGGGTCACGCTCCCGGTTCCCGACGGCTGGGAGAAGCCGGAGAACACCCTCGACGACGCCTCCACGATGCGTACGGTCGGCTCCTACACCTGCCCCGGCGACTCGGGGAGCTTCTGCTACCACGGCACCGTCACGGTCCGGACGGCCGGCGGCACCGACCTCACGGACATGAAGGCGCTGGCCGAGGAGGACATCGGGACGGCGGCCGACCGCGCCTACGGCAAGGACACCGTCGGCGACCGCATCCACGGGGGCATCAGGTCCCACAAGGACCTGGCGTCCAAGTCCGTGACCGTGGCGGGACGCACCGGATATCTGGTGCGCCGCCAGGTCACCACGGGCAAGGGCCCCGGCGGCTGCGTGCAGTCGCTCGTCTTCCCCTCCGCGGTGGGCAGCGAGACGCCGGTCATCGTGCGCTTCGCGTTCGACGCGGGTCAGGAGGACCTGCCGCTCTCCCTCATGGACACCATCACCCGGGGCATCCGCCCGATCGGCGACGCCACCGGCGGCGGCGTGGGCAGCACCGTCGGCCCCTGAGCGGGGTACTACAGGAACGTCCGGCCCTCACCGCGGTACGTCGGCACGGTGGACGTGATCCGGTCGCCCTCGATCAGCCGCAGTTCGTCGAAGCGCTCGCACAGCTCGCCCGCCTTGGCGTGCCGGAACCACACCTTGTCGCCGATCAGCAGATCGTCCGCCGGGGCGCCGAGCAGCGGAGTCTGGACCTCGCCCGGGCCCTCCTGCGGGTCGTAGCGCAGGCCCTCCGGCAGATACGGCACCGGCAGCCGGTCCGCGCCCGCCGCCCCGGACGCCGGGTAGCCGCCGCCGAGCACCGTCACCACGCCCACGCCCGGCCGCCGCACCACGGGCTGCGCGAACAGCGCCGCCGGACGGCCCCTGAACGACGTGTAGTTGTCGAACAGCCTCGGCACGTAGAGACCGGAACCCGCCGCGATCTCCGTCACCGCGGACTCGGCGGCGGTGTGCTGCACGCTGCCCGTGCCGCCGCCGTTCACGAACTCCAGGCCGGGTGCCACCGCGCGGACCGCCCGCACGACCTCCGCGCGGCGGGCCGCCAGCTCCTTGCGGGCCGCCGCCTGCATCAGCCGGACCGCGCGCGAACGCAGCGGCCGGCCGGCGACCGAGTCGCCCACCCCGGCGACGTGACCCTCGTACGCCATCAGGCCCACCAGGCGGAAGCCGGGCCTGCGGTCCACCGAGCGGGCCAGCTCGGCCAGTTGGGCGGGGGAGCGGAGAGGGGAGCGCAGCGCGCCGATCCTGACCCGGCCGCCGAGCAGCCTCAGCGAGGTGTCCAGCTCCAGGCAGACCCGGATCTCCTCGGTCCCGCCCGCCCGCGCCGCGTCGATCAGCTCCAGCTGCGCGTGATCGTCCACCATCACCGTCACGGCCGCCGCGAGCTTCGGATCGGCCGCCAGTTCGGCGTACGCGGACCGGTCGGCCGATGGATAGGCCAGCAGTACGTCGTCGAATCCGGCGCGGGCCAGCCACAGCGACTCCGCGAGTGTGAACGACATGATCCCCGCGAAGCCGGGACGCGCGAGCACCCGCTCCAGAAGGGCTCGGCAGCGTACCGACTTGCTCGCCACCCGGACGGGCTTGCCGGCCGCCCGGCGCACCAGGTCGTCGGCGTTGGCGTCGAAGGCCTCCAGGTCGACGACGGCCACCGGGGCGTCGAGGTGGGCGGTGGCCCGGTTGTAGCGGCTCCGGTCAGCGGTGCGGGCAGTCATGGCCCGCAGCTTGCCAGACGGCCGTACCACTGGGTAGGGGACGTTCGGTGCAGATCGTCCCGCCCGCTCCGTCCCGTTCCCACGGGGCGCCGTCCACCCCGTAGAGTGACCGTCACACGATCGACCGACGGGCCCGTGCGCAACGGCGGTCCGTGGGCGGTGCGGGGACGTGGACCAGGGGGACGGATGAGTACCGAGGCGCAGCGCGCTCCAGTGCCGCCCCGCCCGACCACCCCTCCGCCCGTACCCGGCACCGCAGCCGTGCCGCCGGTCCCTCCGAAGCCCGCACCGCCGGCCCCCGGCAGCTCCCCCGCGACCCCCGCGCCCCCGGCCTCGCGTGCCGAGCCCGTGCCGCCGGTTCCGCGCGCCGGATCCGCGCCGCCCGTGCCCGGAGGCGCACCCGTACCGCCGGTGGAGACGACCGCCCGGCTGCGCCCCGTCCCGCCCGCGCCGCCCGCCCACCCCGGCCCGCCGCCACCGCCCCCCGCCACCAGGCGCAGGCCCGTCGGCGCCGTGGACCTCACCCCGCGCCCCGGCGCCACCCCGGCCCCGCCCGGCGCCTATTACGCGTACGCCGAGACGCCCGCCGAGACCACCACCCGGCTCCGCCCCGTCAAGGCCAGGAAGCCCGTCAGGACCGCGGCGGCCGCGGTCTGCGCCGTGCTGGGCCTCGGGCTCATCGGCGGCGCGATCACCGGCAGTTGGCTCACCGGCGACTCCGCCGCCGAACCCGGCGCCGGGAGCGCGTACTCCGTGGGCCGCTCGGTCTGGCACAGCGTGCCCGTCGACACCCTCTTCCCGGCCACCCTCAAGGGAGACGGCGCGGGCCCCGGAGCCACCGACCGCGTCTGGACCAGGGTCGCCGTCGCGAGCGACAGCGCCTGCGGGGCGGGCCTGGACCCGCTGCTGCTGCAGACGCTCCGCCCCGTCGGCTGCGAACGCCTGGTGCGCGCCACCTACACCGACGCCACGCGCAGCAGCGTCACCACCGTCGGCATCGTCTTCACCGAGGGCGACACCGACGCCATGAGCGCGCTCGACACCCGGTTCACCACACAGCGCCTCGCCGACCGTGCCGACCTGATGCCCCGCACCTACCCCGTCAGGGGCACCGTCGCCGCGGGTTTCGGCGACCGGCAGCGCGCCAGCTGGACGGTCCACGTCCTGACCGAGCTGCCCGTCGTCGTGTTCGCCGTCTCCGGCTTCGCCGACGGCCGCCCGGTCGCCGAGCCGCAGCCCGCCGCCGCGGCCATGGCCGCCGACGCCACGACCGCCCCGGCCCAGGCAGGGCTCGGCCACGAGGCGGAGGGCGTCGCCGACCGGGTCGAGCGCACCCTGCGCAGGACCGTCACCGACCTCACGGAGCAGCCGGAATGACCCGTCCCCGCGGGCTGCGGGCGCTCGCCGCCGTGGCCACGGCCACCGCTTTCGCGCTGGTGCCCGCCGTGCCCGCGCAGGCGGACGCCATCCGCGACCAGCAGTGGGGCCTGGAGGCCCTCCGCACCCAGACGGCGTGGGAGACCACCAAGGGCAAGGGCATCACGGTCGCGGTCCTGGACACCGGGGTCGACGACGACCACCCGGACCTCGCCGGGCAGGTGCTTCCGGGCAAGGACCTCATCGGCTTCGGGGCCGAACCGGGCGACCGCTCCTGGGCCCTGCACGGCACCGCCATGGCCGGCATCATCGCGGGCCGCGGAAACGGCCCCGGCCGGGGGGACGGCGTGCTCGGCGTCGCCCCGGAAGTGAAGATCCTTCCCGTGCGGGTGATCCTCGAATCCGGCGACCCGTCGCGCGCCAGGGCACGCGAGTCACGCGGAACCGCGCTCGCCGACGGCATCCGCTGGGCGGCCGACCACGGCGCCGACGTCATCAACCTCTCCCTCGGCGACGACAGCGAGTCGGCCCACCCGGAGCCCGGCGAGGACGCCGCCGTGCAGTACGCCCTCGGCAAGGGCGTCTCCGTCGTCGCCTCCGCCGGGAACAGCGGGGAGAAGGGCGACCGGATCTCCTACCCCGCCGCCTACCCCGGTGTGATCGCCGCAGCGGCCGTGGACGAGTACGGCACGCACGCCGCGTTCTCCACCCGCCGCTGGTACGCCACCGTCAGCGCGCCCGGCGTCGACATCGTCGTGGCCAACCCCGACCGGCACTACTACATCGAGTGGGGCACGTCCGCCGCGTCGGCGTTCGTCTCCGGCGCCGTCGCCCTCGTGCGCGCCGCGCACCCGGGCCTCTCGCCGGCACAGATCAAGACCCTGATCACCGACACCGCCGGCGACGCCCCCTCCGGTGGCCGCGACGACGCCAGGGGCTACGGCATGGTCGATCCCGCCGCGGCGATCAAGGCGGGGGCGAAGCTGCGCCCCGACGAGCTCAGCGCCCGGTCCGCGAAGGCCGGCTACCGCAAGGAGTATTTCGGCTCCGGGCCCGCCCCGCAGGGGGGCGACCGGGATCCTGCGGGCTGGCTGGCCCCCGCGGCGGGCGGCCTCGGAGCCGTGCTCCTCGCCCTGGCCGTCGTGCTGTGGCGCGGCAGGGGAGCCGGCGGCGGAGCAGCCTCTCCCGGGCACAACCCGTTCCCCACCCGCCCCCTCCGCTGAGCGACCGGCGAACCGGCCTCACCCCGATCCGGTCCCCGCGCCGGTCACGCCCACCGCCGTCTTCGCGACGGACTCCACGAGGGCGATGCCCGCCTCCTTCGTGGCGTGCCCGCGCGACAGCACCGCCACCAGCACGGTGTGCCCGCCGCTCTCCACCCGCCCGATGCTGTTGACGTCCCACAGCCCGGTCGTCGTCCTGGGCATCCAGCCGTTCTTCAGCACCGCGTCGGTGCCCGCCGCGGACACCCCCCACCGCTGGTCCGCCTCGACCTGGCCCATCAGCTCCGTGATGTACGCCCGTGAGGCCGCCGACAGCTCCGAATCCGTCCCGGACACCGCCTCCAGCAGCCGCACCTGGTCGGCGGCCGTCGTCTGGGTCAGGCCCCACGCGTGGGTCGCCTGCGTCCCGGTCAGCCCCAGACGTCCGTTCGCCGCGTCGAGGGCCTCCTCGCCGCCGATCACCTTGAGCAGTTCGGTGGCCGAGGTGTTGTCGCTGCGCCGGATCATGGCCTCCGCGTACGCCTGTTCGGCGCCGTTCAGCTCCCGGTCCTCGTCCTGCGCCTTGAGCAGCAGCGCCGCCAGGATGTCGACCTTCACGATGCTGGCGGCGTCGTACGCCCCGTCCCCGTAGACGGCACCCGCGCCGCTCTCCGTGTCCAGCACGGCCACCGACACGTCGGCGCCGTCCGCCAGGGGCGCCAGCGCCTCGGCCAGCTCCGCGTCGAGATCCACCTCGGGCTCCTCGCTCGGGCCCGTCGTGGCCGACGGGCTCGACGCGGACGATACGGCGGCCACGGCCGCGTGCGCGTCATCCGGTGAGCGAGCCACGAGATACGCGCCTCCCGCGGCGGAACCGGCCAGCAGCACGGCCGCGGCGGTCAGGAGGCCGGACAGCGCGGGCCTGCGCGTTCTGTGGCGGGGCATGGCCCGGACGCTAGGCAGCCCGGCTGGCAGCAGCCTGTGCCCGACCTGTCGCCCAGGTGGGAGAGCCGACCCACTACGCTCGTCGTGTGGCGCTCAAGAACATCCCGGACCCCGGTTTCTCCGACGACGACGGCACTGCCTCGCCCGAACTGACGGCAGCCCTCGCGGCGTGGGCCGACGACAGGACGGCGGTCGGCCCGGTCCTCGCGGCGCTCCGCGGCGCCCGGCTGCTCGTGCCGGTCGTCGCCGTACTCGGCGAGGTCGAGGAGGACGAGAAGGGCCTGCGCCGCGAGAAGACCAGCGACATGGCCGTGCCGACCCTGCAGGCCGGGGACCGGCGCGCCCTGCCCGCCTTCACCTCCACCGCCTCGCTGGCCCGCTGGGATCCGCAGGCGCGCCCCGTCGCCGTGCCCTTGCACCAGGCGCTGCAGGCGGCCGCGCACGAGAAGGCGGACACGGTGGTGCTCGACCTCGCGGGGCCCGTCGCCTTCGAGCTGACCGGCCCGGCGCTGCTCGCTCTGGCGGAGAACCGCACCAGCACGGACCCGCTCGACGACCCGGCCGTCGTCGCCGCGGTGCGGGACGCGGTCGCCGCCGAGCCCGCGGTGCTGCGCGCCCACCTCGGTCCCGGCCGGGCCGACGGCACCCTCGCCCTCGTCCTCTCCCCGGACGCCGTGGTCGGCGACGCCGCCCGCCGGGTCGCCGACGCGCTGTCGGCCAGCGAGGTGCTGCGCGCCCGGCTGGTGCGCGGAATCGACCTGGCGCTGCTGCCGGCCGACGCCGACGCCCCGGGCGAGCCGCTGTTCAGCCGCTGACGCACGCGAGCCCGCCGCCTGGGACAGGCGACGGGCTCAAGAGGTGCGGGGGCGATTAGCCGTAGACGGGACCCGTGTACTTCTCGCCCGGCCCCTTGCCCGGCTCGTCCGGCACGAGCGAGGCCTCACGGAAGGCCAGCTGGAGCGACTTAAGGCCGTCCCGCAGCGGCGAGGCGTGGAAGGTGCTGATCTCGGTGGCGCTCGCGTCGAGCAGCCCGGCCAGCGCCTGGACCAGCTTGCGTGCCTCGTCCAGGTCCTTGTGCTGCTCGCCCTCCTCGGTCAGGCCGAGCTTCACGGCTGCCGCGCTCATCAGATTGACGGCGACGGTCACGATCACCTCGACCGCGGGAACCTCCGCGATGTCGCGGGCCATGTCGTCGAAGCCGGGGTTCTCGGTGCTGGGAGTGGTCGCGTCGCTCATGCCCACACGATAAGGCCACGTCCGCGCGGCTCCTCCTGCGGGAGCCCTCCCGGCAGCGGGTTCGCCGTAGCCCCGGGGAGCTGCTAACCTTGTGTAACGACCGGCCGGACATCTATGTGCTCGGCCCACAAGTGGAGGCTCCGATCTCCCACCTGACCGTCCTCAGGGACGGCGGGTCACCGGTCAGGTGGCAGCCATCGTTCCGTACGGACGATGGGGCCGCCCGATTGCGCCCCGCGGTAGCACGCGGCGGTGTTCCGGTAGTTCCAGGAGCCCCGCCTGTGTCCCGTCCGGGGCGTTTCTGTTTTCCCGGCTCGGTTGGTCATACATAAGACGTTACGCGGCTGTCCGCCAGGCGGTCGCGTGGTGCTACCGAGGAGGATCCATCAGCGCCGAGCCCCGCATCAACGACCGGATTCGCGTTCCCGAGGTGCGACTTGTCGGTCCCAGCGGCGAGCAGGTCGGGATTGTCCCGCTTGCCAAGGCCCTGGAGCTCGCACAGGAGTACGACCTCGACCTGGTCGAGGTGGCGGCGACAGCCCGTCCCCCCGTGTGCAAGCTCATGGACTACGGGAAGTTCAAGTACGAGTCGGCCATGAAGGCCCGTGAGGCGCGCAAGAACCAGGCGCACACGGTCATCAAGGAAATGAAGCTCCGGCCGAAGATCGACCCGCACGACTACGACACCAAGAAGGGTCACGTCGTCCGGTTCCTCAAGCAGGGGGACAAGGTCAAGATCACGATCATGTTCCGCGGTCGTGAGCAGTCCCGCCCCGAGCTGGGCTTCCGGCTGCTCCAGCGTCTCGCTTCGGACGTCGAGGACCTCGGGTTCATCGAGTCCAACCCGAAGCAGGACGGCCGGAACATGATCATGGTTCTGGGCCCGCACAAGAAGAAGACCGAAGCCATGGCCGAAGCCCGCGAGGCCCAGGCCGCCCGCAAGGCGGAGCGTCAGGGATTCACCCCCGACGCCGAGTCCGAGGACGACACCGCTGAGGCCCCGGCCGCAGCGGCCGAGGCTCCGGCCGAGACACCTTCCGAGGCGTGACCTCCGGGGGTCGCCACCCAGGCGCCCCCGGGTCCCTCGGAAACCACCCAAAGATCTGACGCCCCTGCAGTCCGGTGCCCGCACCGAGAGGGGCGCCACTGACGAGGAGATAACGGCGCGATGCCGAAGAACAAGACGCACAGCGGTGCCAGCAAGCGCTTCAAGATCACGGGCTCCGGCAAGGTGCTGCGCGAGAAGGCCGGCAAGCGCCACCTGCTCGAGCACAAGTCCTCGAAGAAGACCCGCTCGCTGACCGGCACGGTCGTCGTGGCTCCGGCCGACGCCAAGAAGGTCAAGAAGCTTCTCGGCAAGTGAGGCGCCGCCTCCGGTGAACACCGGAGGCGCGACCTCGATCCGACCGGGACCAATTCGTTTCCGGGTCCGGTGAGTCCTCCCTTCGACCACCTGACCCCGCTGCAAGGAGTTAAAAGTGGCACGCGTCAAGCGGGCGGTAAACGCCCACAAGAAGCGCCGGGCGATCCTCGAGGCCGCCAGCGGTTACCGCGGTCAGCGTTCGCGCCTGTACCGCAAGGCCAAGGAGCAGGTCACCCACTCCCTGGTCTACAACTACAACGACCGCAAGAAGCGCAAGGGCGACTTCCGTCAGCTCTGGATCCAGCGCATCAACGCGGCCGCCCGCCAGAACGGCATGACGTACAACCGCCTCATCCAGGGTCTGAAGGCCGCCAACATCGAGGTGGACCGCAAGATCCTGGCCGAGCTCGCGGTCAACGACGCCAACGCGTTCGCCGCCCTCGTCGAGGTCGCCCAGAAGGCCCTCCCGAGCGACGTCAACGCCCCGAAGGCCGCCTGATCCAGGCAGTACTTCCGTCGTTCCAGCGTTTCGAGCCGGACCCGCAGGCGCGCGCCGTCTGCGGGTCCGGTGCGTTGCAGCACGTGTCGCGTACGTAGTCAGCCGTACGCGGAGAAACGTACGCAGAGAAGCTGACTTACGCAGAGAGGCTCGCCGCCGACCATGGGCACCCCCGAACTGATCTCCGCGCGGTCACCGCGAATCGCCGCCGCACGCCGGCTGGCCAGGCGCAACTTCCGCGGCAAGGAGCGCAGGTTCATCGCCGAGGGGCCGCAGGCCGTGCGGGAGGCCGCCGCGCACCGGGGTACCGACGGCGAACCCACGCTGACCGAGCTCTTCGCCACCGTCGAGGCGGCCGACCGGTACGCCGACATCATCGACGCCGCGCGCGGGGCCGGCGCCCGTGTGCACCTCGCGGACGGCGACGTGCTCGCCGACGTCTCGCAGACCGTCACCCCCCAGGGGCTGATCGGCGTCTGCCGGTTCCTGGACTCGCCCCTCGAGGACATCCTGGCGGCGAAGCCCACCCTGGTCGCCGTCCTCGCCCACGTACGCGACCCCGGTAACGCCGGCACGGTGCTGCGCTGCGCGGACGCCGCAGGCGCGGACGCGGTGGTGCTCACCGACGCCTCCGTGGACCTCTACAACCCCAAGTCCGTCCGTGCCTCCGTCGGCTCCCTCTTCCATCTGCCGGTGGCCGTAGGGGTGCCCGTGGAGCAGGCCGTGCAGGGGCTCCGGGACGCCGGTGTGCGCATCCTGGCGGCCGACGGCGCGGGCGACGACCTCGACGACGAGCTCGACGCGGGCACCATGGGCGGGCCCACCGCCTGGGTGTTCGGCAACGAGGCGTGGGGCCTCCCCGAGGAGACCCGCGCCCTGGCCGACGCCGTGGTCCGGGTCCCGATCCACGGAAAGGCCGAGAGCCTCAACCTCGCCACCGCCGCAGCAGTCTGTCTCTACGCCTCCGCGCGGGCCCAGCGCCCGCGGCGGGCCGGCTGACCCCCGGGACCCACCGGCCGATACGGGCCGCACCCCGCCGGTGCCGCCCCGGAGGGTGTCGCCCGGCCGCCGGCGCCTAGTAGGGTGACGAACTCGGGGGCCCACTGCACCGGTTCGAGAGGTGGGGTACGGGAAGATGGCTGTCGGCATGAGCAGGCCGCGAGCGACACACACGGCCGCCGTGCGCGCCCTCTCCGACGGGGCCGGCGAAAGCCAGGCCGTCGGGGACCCCGCGACGGGCATCGACCCGGACGATCTGCCGGACGGTCTCGTCGTCGCCGACGAGAACGGCAAGGTCATCTGCTTCAACGCGGCCGCGGCCCGGATCACCGCCACACCCGCGGCCGAGGCGCTCGGCCGCTCCCTCGACCAGGCGCTGCCCCTCGAGGACCTCAAGGGACGCCGCTGGTGGGCCCTGACCGATCCCTACGGCGGCCTCTCCACCCGGGTCGGCCAGCCCGAGCGGAATCTGCTGCTCCCCGGCGGCCGCGAGGTCCTGGCCTCCGCCCGGTACGTACGCGAGGCCCCGACCGGCCCGGTCCGCCGGCTCGTCGTGTCGCTGCGCGGCACCGAGGCGCGCCGGCGCACCGAGCTCAGCCACGCCGAGCTGATCGCCACCGTCGCCCATGAGCTGCGCTCCCCGCTGACCTCGGTGAAGGGCTTCACCGCGACGCTGCTGGCCAAGTGGGAGCGGTTCACCGACGACCAGAAGCGGCTGATGCTGGAGACCGTCGACGCCGATGCCAACCGGGTCACCCGGCTCATCGCCGAGCTGCTCGACATCTCCCGTATCGACTCCGGCCGGCTCGAGCTGCGCCGCCAGCCCGTCGACATCGCCGCGGCCGTCGAGCGCCACATCCAGGCGCACACCGCGAACGGCCAGGCGCCCGACCGCTTCCTCGTGCACACCCGGCAGCCGCTGCCCGCGCTCTGGGCGGACCCCGACAAGGTCGACCAGGTCCTGGGCAACCTCCTGGAAAACGCCGTGCGGCACGGCGAGGGAACCGTCATCATTGAGATCGCCCCTGCGCCCGCACCGGGCAAGGACGACGAGAGCGGAACGGCAGTCACCGTGAGCGACGAAGGCCCCGGCATCCCCGAGGAGTCGATGGGCCGCGTCTTCACCCGCTTCTGGCGGGGGAGCAAGCGCGGCGGGACCGGCCTGGGCCTGTACATCGTCAAGGGCATCGTCGAGGCGCACGGCGGGACGATCACCGTCGCCCGGGCACCCGGCGGCGGCGCCGAATTCCGATTTATCCTGCCCGTGAGCACGCCGGCCTACCTGGCCTAGGCGGCCCACGGGCTTCTTCGCCTCCCGGCGGCCCGTAGACTCGACTTTTGGCACCTTTGCGTCCTCAGTCGTCGAACCAGGGTCGCCACCAGCCAATCGGAAGCACGGGAAGAGATGTCGGCACCGAACAAGTCGTACGACCCAGTCGAGGTCGAGGCACTGAAACCGGAAGAGATCGAGCGCATGCGGGACGAGGCGTTCGCCGCCTTCGCCGCCGCGGGCGACCTCGACGCGCTCGCCCAGGCGAAGACCGCGCACACCGGTGGTACCTCGCCCCTGTCGCTCGCCAACCGCGAGATCGGCGCCCTGCCGCCGCAGGCCAAGGCCGAGGCGGGCAAGCGCGTGGGCCAGGCCCGCGGCGCCGTCTCCAAGGCGCTGGCCGCCCGCCAGACCGAGCTGGAGGCCGAGCGTGACGCCCGGGTGCTGGTCGAGGAGGCGGTGGACGTCACCCTGCCCTACGACCGCACCCCGGCCGGTGCGCGCCACCCCCTGACGACCATCATGGAGCGCGTCGCCGACGTCTTCGTCGCCATGGGCTACGAGATCGCCGAGGGCCCCGAGGTCGAGGCGGAGTGGTTCAACTTCGACGCCCTGAACTTCGTGCCCGACCACCCGGCGCGGCAGATGCAGGACACCTTCTTCGTCCAGGGCGCCGACGGCGCCAAGGGCGACGAGTCCGGTGTCGTGCTGCGGACGCACACCTCGCCCGTCCAGGCCCGTTCGCTGCTCAGCCGTAAGCCCCCCGTCTACGTGGTCTGCCCCGGCCGGGTCTACCGCACCGACGAGCTCGACGCCACGCACACCCCGGTCTTCCACCAGATCGAGCTGCTCGCCGTCGACGAGGGCCTCACCATGGCCGACCTCAAGGGCACCCTCGACCACATGGTCCAGGCGCTCTTCGGACCGGACATGAAGACCCGGCTGCGGCCGAACTTCTTCCCGTTCACCGAGCCGTCCGCCGAGATGGACATGGTCTGCTACGTCTGCCGCGGCGAGTCCGTCGGCAACCCGGACCGCCCCTGCCGCACCTGCGGCAGCGAGGGCTGGATCGAGCTCGGCGGCTGCGGCATGGTCAACCCCAAGGTGCTCGTCGCCTGTGGCGTCGACCCCGAGAAGTACAGCGGATTCGCCTTCGGGTTCGGCATCGAGCGGATGCTGATGTTCCGCCACAACGTAGAGGACATGCGAGACATGGTCGAGGGTGACGTCCGGTTCACCCGGCCGTTCGGGATGGAGATCTGATGCGCGTCCCGCTTTCCTGGCTGCGGGAATACGTCGACCTGCCGGCGACCGAGACCGGCCGTGACGTACAGGCCAAGCTCGTCTCCGTCGGCCTCGAGGTCGAGACCGTCGAGCAGACCGGCGTCGGCCTCAAGGGTCCCCTGGTCGTCGGACAGGTCCTGACCATCGAGGAGCTGGAGGGCTTCAAGAAGCCCATCCGCTTCTGCACCGTCGACGTCGGCACCGCCAACGGCACCGGGGAACCGCAGGAGATCGTCTGCGGCGCCCGTAACTTCTCCGTCGGTGACAAGGTCGTCGTGGTCCTCCCGGGCGCCGTGCTGCCCGGTGACTTCGCGATCGCCGCGCGCAAGACGTACGGCAAGACCTCGCACGGCATGATCTGCTCCACCGACGAGCTCGGCATGGGCGACGACGGCACGCACGGCATCATCGTGCTGCCGCCGGAGTTCGAGCCCGGCACCGACGCGATCGAGCTCCTGGAGCTCGTCGACGAGGTCCTGGACATCGCCGTCACGCCGGACCGGGGCTACTGCCTCTCGATGCGCGGCGTCGCCCGCGAGACCGCCATCGCGTACGGGCTGCCGCTGCGCGACCCGGCGCTCCTGGACGTGCCCCCGCCCAACGCGCACGGCTACCCGGTGAAGGTGTCCGACCCGTTCGGCTGCAGCAACTTCACCGCGCGTACGGTCACCGGCCTGCGGCCCGAGGCGCGCTCCCCGATCTGGATGCAGCGCAGGCTGCAGAAGGCCGGGATGCGCACCGTCTCGCTGGCCGTCGACATCACCAACTACGTGATGCTGGAGCTCGGCCAGCCGCTGCACGCCTACGACCGCACCCGTGTCGCGGGGACGATCGGGGTGCGCCGCGCGCAGCAGGGCGAGAAGCTCACCACCCTCGACGGCGCCAAGCGTGTCCTGGACGCCCAGGACCTGGTCATCACCGACGACCGCGGGCCGATCGGCCTCGCGGGCGTCATGGGCGGTGCCGACACGGAGATCGCGGACTCGGCCGAGGAGGCCGGGACCACCGAGGTCGTCATCGAGGCGGCGCACTTCGACGCGATCGCCATCGCCCGGACCGCGCGCCGCCACAAGCTGAGCTCCGAGGCGTCCAAGCGCTTCGAGCGCGGTGTCGACCCGCAGGCCGCCGCCGCTGCCGCGCAGCGCACGGTCGACCTGCTGGTCCTCCTCGCGGGCGGCACGGCCGAGGCCGGCGTCACGGAGATCACCGCCCCGTCCGCACCCCGCACCATCGCCATGCCGGCGAACCACCCGGACCGGGTGGCCGGTGTCCCGTACGGCCGCGAGACCGTCGTACGCCGTCTCCAGCAGGTCGGCTGCGACGTCTACGGCCAGGACGAGCTGATCGTCACGGTGCCGTCCTGGCGCCCCGACCTCGCCGAGCCGAACGACCTGGCCGAAGAGGTCATCCGGCTGGAGGGGTACGAGAACCTCCCGTCGACCCTTCCGACGCCGCCCTCCGGACGCGGGCTCACCGACCGCCAGCGGCTGCACCGCCGCGTCGGCCGTGCCCTCGCGGGCGCCGGTTACGTCGAGGCGCTGAGCTACCCGTTCATCGGCGACGCCGTCCTCGACCAGCTCGGCCTGGAGAAGGACGACGCCCGCCGCCGTACGGTCACCCTCGTCAACCCGCTCTCCGACGAGGAGCCCGCCCTGCGCACGACGCTGCTGCCGGGCCTGCTCGGCGCACTGCGGCGCAACGACGGCCGCGGCAGCCACGACCTGGCGCTCTTCGAGACCGGCCTGGTCTTCAGGCCGACCGGCGAGGAGACCAAGGCCATCCGTCTGCCGGTCGACCGCCGTCCCACCGACGAGGAGATCGCCGGACTGGACGCGGCGCTCCCGCGTCAGCCGCGCCGTGCCGCCGTCGTCCTCGCGGGCGCCCGCGAGCAGGCCGGCTGGTGGGGCAAGGGCCGCCCCGCCGACTGGGCGGACTCCGTCGAGGCGGCGCGCTCCATCGCCCGTGAGGCGGGCGTCGAGGTGACCGTCCGCGCCGACCGGCACGCACCGTGGCACCCCGGCCGCTGCGCCGCGCTGTACGTCACGGTCGACGGCGAGGAGACCCTCTTCGGACACGCGGGCGAACTCCACCCGCGTGTCATCAAGGAGCTCCACCTGCCCGAGCGGACCTGCGCCATGGAGGTCGAGCTCGACGTCCTGGAGCAGGCGGTCGACGGTGCGCTCCAGGCGCCCCGCATCTCCACCTTCCCGGTGGCGACCCAGGACGTCGCACTCGTCGTCGCGTCGGACGTGCCCGCCGACGCGGTGGAGAAGGCCCTGCGCGACGGCGCCGGCGGTCTGCTCGAATCGCTTCGGCTGTTCGACGTCTTCACCGGCGAGCAGATCGGTGAGGGCAACAAGTCCCTGGCGTACGCGCTGCGGTTCCGTGCCCCGGACCGCACGCTGACCGTGGAGGAGGCCTCCGCGGCCCGCGACACCGCGGTCGCCCTGGCCACCGAGCGCACCGGCGCGGTGCTGCGCGGCGCGTAGGCGTACCGGCAGTGAGAAGGGGCGTATCCGGCCACCGGATACGCCCCTTCTGTTCTCGCCGGACGGCCCGGGGACCGAACACGGGCCTCCTGTCATCGGGGCAGTGGGCTGTGCGATCCGGCGCCGCCCGCCCTGCCACGGAGTGTCGGGCAGGCCGGCAGAACGAACGGCGCGCGGGGGCGGGTCGTCGAACTGTTACGAGGGGGGAGCCGACGACCCGGCCGCCTCTTGCGAGGAGCTCATTCAACCGAGCGGCGCCCCGGCGCGGCAGAGCGCACAGCAGGATGGTTCGGGCATTCCGTTCACACCCCGTGTGAACCGTGCTCCACTAGGCTCATTGCGACGCGCACATGGGGGGGCAATGGAGCCCAATGTCCTGCTCGAATCCCTGATCGACGAGGCGGGTGTGTCCCGCGCCGGGCTCGCCGGTCATGTCAACCAGGCCGGCCGCGCCCGCGGGCTGTGCCTGCGCTACGAGCACACGGCGGTCGCCCGCTGGCTCAAGGGCCAGCGCCCGCGCGGGCAGGTCCCCGACCTGATCTGCGAAGTGCTGGCCGGCCGGCTGGGCCGGCCCGTCACGCTCGACGACATCGGCATGGGGATCTCCGGCGTCCACACGGCGGCCCGCGGTGCTGGCCTGTCCGGGTTCGTCGAGCACGCGACGGCCCTGTGGCGTTCCGACGAACAGCAGCGTCCCCACCTCACCACCGCCCCCGCCGTCACGGGCACGACAGCCGTGATGCCGGTCTGGGAGTGGGAGAACCCGCCCGAGGACACCGATGTCTCACGCCCCGGGCCGTCCCGCGTGAGCACGGCGGACATAGCGATGCTCCGCGCGGCCCGGGCGCACTACGAACAGATGTACCGAAAGGCGGGCGGCATAGCGACCAGGTCCCGCATCGTCGGCTTCCTCAACGCCGAGACCGCGCCGCTGCTGCGCGGCGGGTACAGCGACGCCATGGGCCGTCAGCTCCACCGCGCGACCGCCGGACTGGTGGCCGTCGCCGGCATCTGCGCCTACGACTCCGACGCCCATGGACTCGCCCAGCGCTACTTCCACCAGGCACTGCGCCTGGCCAAGGCCAGCGGGGACCGGGGGCTCGGCGGCTATGTGATCGCGCTGCTCGTCAACCAGTCGCTGTACCTGGCCGAATTCCGCCGGTCCGTGGCCTTCGCCGAGGCCGCACTGCGCGCGGCGGGCCCGCACATCACCCCGGCGCTCGCCACCGATCTGCACGCGATGCAGGCCAAGGCCTACGCCCAGCTCGGCGACCACTCCAGCGCCCTGGAGTGCATCCGCCGCGCCGAGACCGAGGCCGGCCGTATCCGGAGCGGCGGCGAGCCGGACGAGACGGGATATGTCCAGCCGGGCCTCGTCAACGTCCAGGTGGCGGAGGCACTGCTGTGCCTGGGGGACATCCCCGGTGCCCGGGAGCACGCGGCCGCCGCCGTGCGCTCCCCGGCGCACGACCGGGGGACCGTGCACCGGCTCGCCATACTGACGCATCTCGAACTGCTCCAGGGCGAGGCGGACAAGGCGGCCTGCACCGCCTCGGAAATGGCGGAACGCGCCCGGGGCATGGAGTCCCAACGGCTCCGGGACCGGCTCCGCTCCGTACGGACACATCTGGCCGCGAGCGGCAGCGCCGACGCCGCGGCGGCGGTCGGCCTCATCGACGGGGCGTTGCGCGTGCCCCTGTGAGCCTCGTCCCGGGAGCCTCCGCACGTTCCCCTGCGGGGCGGACCCTGCTCCGATATTGCCATCGACCAGTCGGAAGGTGGCAGAACTGTGCAGTGGACGAATTTAAACGAACAGACTGTGTACGAGAACCGCTGGTTCCGGGTCAATCTGGCGGATGTCGTACTCCCCGACGGCCGCCATCTGGACCACTTCCTCATCCGCCTCCGGGCCGTCGCCGCGGCGACCGTCGTCAACGAGGCCAATGAGGTCCTGCTCCTGTGGCGGCACCGGTTCATCACCGACAGCTGGGGCTGGGAGCTGGCCGCGGGTGTGGTCGAGGAAGGCGAGGACATCGCCGCCGCGGCGGCGCGGGAGATGGAGGAGGAGACCGGATGGCGCCCCGGCGAGCTGCAACCGCTGATGACCGTGGAACCGGCCAACGGCCTCGCCGACGCCCGGCACCACCTCTTCTGGTCCCGGGAGGCGACGTACACCGGTCATCCGGCGGACGACTTCGAGTCCTCGCGCCGCGAATGGGTTCCGCTCAAGCTCGTGCCGGACCTGATCGCCCGCGGTGAGATACCGGCGGCCGGCATGGCGGCCGGACTGCTGATGCTCCATCACATACGGCTGGGCTGAGAGCACACGGAGGGCCGACCGGGGTGTCCCCGGCCGGCCTTGCGCGGACGCCGGTGCGGTTCGACGGGTCCTCGGCCACCCCGAGCGACCCCTCGGCCACCCCCGGCCAGGCATCGGGTGGGAGCGATTCGGGGCGTGCGATCATTCAATAGTTGCAGGTCGGAGGTGGTTTGGTGTCATCCGTCCGACCTGGCTGGACAGCGCGTGCGACAGAGGTGAGGGGGGCGGACGCTGTGGGAATCCACATACGTCGGGCCGGGGAGTACGTCAGGCCTGCCGACCGTATTCTGCTCGACGACTACGGCCGTACAGAAGGGGAGTACTACGCCTCCGGGGCGTACTACCACCAGGAATCGCTGAGCAGATTCCCTGCCGGTCGGAAGGTCGAGGCCGAGCTCGTGCCTGAGCCCTCCAACCCGTGGGACGCGAGGGCGGTGGCCTATGACGTGGACGGGCGGAGGGTCGCCTACCTGCCCGCGACCGCCGCGAAGATGTGGCACGACGTCGTGCGGGCATGGAACGCCGCCGGCTACGCGGTGTACGCCGGAGCGGAGGTGAACCGCTGGGAGGGCGACGGTGGGGTCCGGTTCGGTCTCACCGTACCCAAGTGGGGCTGGCAGAACCTCCTGGCCATGACCGAGGCGGCCGGCCTGAGGGCGGCATCGGAAGCCGCCATGGAGGAGCTGACGGAGGAGCAGCGTCTCCTCATGAGGCAGGACGGCGGCTACACCCCGGACGAGTCCTCCCTGAAGGCTCTGCTGAGGAAGCGCGAGCAGTACCCCATGTTCGCGTGGGGTGGGAAGCGCGACGGCGATCTCAGCGAGCGGATGCCGTTCTGGCACGGATACTTCGTCCGCGAGCAGATGCGTGAGGACGAGGAGCGACTCCGCTACGCCTGGTCCGTGAAGTCGGCCCTGACGCGTGGGTTCGAGCACGAGATCGCGCAGCGGAAGGAACGGGAACGCGAGCAGGAGCGTCTGCGGCGCCGAGCACAGGAGGAGCACGCGCTCCGACTGCACGGCGAGGGCCGGCGGAATCGGGACATCGCCGAGGAGCTGTCGCTGACTCCCAAGCAGGTCGAGAATCTCCTCCACCGTGCCCGTAAGGCGGCGGGAATCACCCCTCCGCGCAACGAGGACCTGCAGACGGAGCGACGCCGTGCGGCGGCGGAAGCTCTTCGGCACAGGAGGTCCGGCATGGCGAGGGCGCAGATCGCACACGCCATGGGCCGATCGCTCGAATCGGTGAAGGACCTGTTGCAGGACGCGGTCTTCTACGACGCACCCGAAGACCATCCCGAGCGGCTGGAGCTGGCACGGCACTGCGCCGAACTGCGAGGTACAGGCCTGGCGAAGGAGGAGGTCCTGGAGAAGCTGGGGGTCACCAGGGCGAAGGGGCTCAGAGCCTTCCGGGACGCTTCCTTCCTCGGCCCGCCGCGCACGAGCGAGGGGGGCTCGCCCCGCTGATCGATCCCGACCAGCACTCCTGCGGCACCGTCTACCCGCACGGCCATCGCGAGCTCTCCCACCCCGAACTGGGCTTCCACCTCGTCGGCATGAAGTCCTACGGCCGAGCCCCGACATCCGGATGCGCAGCTCGGCTTGGTTGGTCACCGCCGAACAGCCGTAAGCAGGCGACGATACTCACACCGGCTCGGGGCACCACGCCGGATGGCAGAAGGCCAGGTCACAGGCTTCAGGGTCGCTTCGGGACGTGAACAGCGGCCGTGAGCCAGCGGACGCTGCGCGGCGGAGCCCGTACGATGGGCCGCATGACCAGGAGTACGCATCCGAGCCACCGCCCGGCAGGGCGGTGGCTTGTGCTGCTGGTGATGGCGGTACTGGTCGGCCTGCTGGGCATGCACGCTCTGGCTCCCGGCGGAGCGCCCGCGGCGCACGCGAATGCCGGGCACGAGATGGCCCGGACGATGGACGCTGCGCACTCGAGTGAGGACTGTTCGCACGCGCACCACGAACCAGGTCACCTCAATCACGCCGACGGGACATGTTCCGCGGCCGGCGTCGGCTCCGCGTACGCTCCGCCGGCGCTGACCGCCGCCGCAGTCGACGCACCCGTCGCGTCCCCGCTATCCGAGACCGCGCCGGTGTCGGCTGAGGCCAGCCGGGCGCCGCCTGGCCTGTCCGAACTGCAACTCCTGCGGATTTAGAGCGCCTCGCACGGCACCGCCTTGTCCCGGCCCCGCCGGGAACCGGTACCGCGCTTCGGCACACCACACTTCCGTGAATGCAGCGCGCCGTCGTCGCGCTCGAAGGAGTTGCACCACCATGAACAGCAAGCGATCCCTCGTCCGCCGTACCGTTGCCGTGGCCACCGCAGGCGCGGCCGCTGTCGTCCTCGCCGCCTGCGGCGGCAACGACGACAGCACCAACTCCGGACACGACGGCCACACCACGAAGTCGCCGTCCGCCTCGGCGTCGGCTTCCCAGGGACAGGACAACGCCGCGGACGTGAAGTTCGCCCAGGGCATGATCCCGCACCACCGCCAGGCGGTGGAGATGGCCGACCTGGCATCTACCCGCGCCCAGTCGGCGCAGGTCAAGACACTCGCCGAAGACATCAAGAAGGCCCAGGACCCGGAGATCAAGACGCTGTCCGGCTGGCTCACCTCCTGGGGTGAGGAAGTGCCCGCCGAGGACGCCATGGACCATTCCATGCACGAGTCGGGTGGGATGATGACCGCCGAAGACATGGACGAGCTGGAGAAGGCCTCAGGCAAGGCGTTCGACACCGCCTTCCTGGAGATGATGATCAAGCACCACGAGGGTGCGGTGGCCATGGCTGAGAGCGAGCAGGCCGACGGCGCCTACGGGCCTGCCAAAAAGATGGCCGATGCCATCGTCACCTCGCAGAGCGCCGAAATCTCCGAGATGAACACCTTGCTCGGCAAGAACTAGCCGGGGGCGGGCGCGGGGGCGTGTGCTGCGCGCCCCCGCACCTGATGCCGGCCTTTTCTCGAGACCTTTGGACCCGACGTAAGGACTCCGGCCCGCAGATTCCGGCGCCGGCGGCGCGCCGTTGTTCTTCTGACGGTCGACGGGCCCCAGCTGTTGGCTGACGCTGGTTCGGGAGGCACGGGGCGGTCGAGGCCGGGTCGAAATGTTCATGAGTTACGTGAACATCGACCCCGGCCTGATCCAACCGACTCCCGAGACGATGAACAACAGCTCGCCGTACGCCTCGAGGTCCCGGCGCTCAGTGCCTGTCGCTTGGATCTCGAGTAGTGCGGCTGTGGTTCAGGGAGAGAAGGATCAGTAGCGCGAAGGCGGCGAATGCGGTGCCTGTGCGTGCGTAGTTGAATGCCTCCCAGCGAGCCAGGATGTCGGCGTGATCGGCGGGTGCCGAGGTGGCCGCCCACTGTTTGATGCGGCCGTTGATGGGGACGTTGCCGAGACGGGTGATCAAGAACGAGGCGACAGTGAGGATCCCGGCTCCTGCGGCCAGTCGCCGTGCGGTGCCACGCGTGAGGGCGGCAAGTGTGAGGGCGCTGAGCGCCGAGATGCCCATGGCGCCTTGCATGGTGATGCCGTTCATCTGCATCAACTGGGTGTGGAAGGACAGCCGCATGTCGAGTGGCACGGCGTTGAATGTGGGGACGAGGTTGGCCGCTCCGTAGCCGAATGCGCCGGCGAGGGCGCCGGTGGACATCAGGGCGAGGCCCTGGACGAGTCGTACGCTCAGGTGGATCACTTCCCCGTCTCCGGTCCGGCAGAGGGTGTACGACCGAACTGATGGATGCTCCGTACCCGTCCGTCCTGGGCGACCTCGCCGATCAGGAGCCACTCGCTCACCACGTGGCCGAGCTTGCGGTGTTGCGCGCTGAGGCAGCAGCGTGCGGCGAAGCGGCGGCCGTCGACGAGGAGATCGTCGATCCGCATGGCGCTGGCGGTGACGTTCTTGCGGGCCGGGGCCGCGTGTGCGATCAGCTGGTCGCGGGTGAGCTCCGTGCCGTCGGTGATCCAGACCGCGTCGTCGGTCAGGGTGCGATCCACGATCTGTGCCGGGTCCTCGTCGGAGAGGGCCATGTCACGGGTGTAGTCGATCAGGAGGCGGCGCGCCGCCAGCTCAGTTATTTCTGACATGCCTGTCAGTCTTGAGGTGTGCCGTATAGTTGTCAATCGTGTCAGAGATAAGGCGTCGCCGTCAGCGGGTAGAGGTCCAACGCAACCGTGCCGCCCTGCTGTCGGCAGCGGTCCGGGTGCTTGCCGAGAGCCCCGAGGCGAGCATGGCGGAGATCGCTTCCGTCGCTGGTGTCACACGGCAGACCGCTTACGTGCACTTCGGTACCCGGGAGGCACTTCTTGCCTCGGTGCGCGATGAGCTGAGCCGCCGGGCGTTCGCCGTGCTGGAGGCTGCTGATCTTGAGGCCGGCACGGCCACCGAGGCCCTCGGGCGATTCCTCGCAGCGGCCGGAACACTGCTGGCCGAGCAGGCGGCATTCGGCCATTCGGACAGCGATTCAGAGGCTGCCGCGTCACGTCACGTGCCGATCGAGCAGCGTCTGGAGGATCTGATCCGCCGTGGGCGCGACAGCGGCGAGTTCACGGCCGGCCTGGAGATCGGTTGGCTGGTCGCCGCCGTAATCGCACTCGGCCACGCCGCCGACCATCAGATCCGCATCGGGCGCATGGATGCGCAGAACGCGGCGAAACAGTTCCGGGCGTCAGTGATGCGCTTGTGCGGCGCCGAGGACCCTGACCGTTCGCCGTGACAGGCGGTTCTTGGTGTGGGCGGCCAGAGTTCAGGATGTCGATTTCCTGGCGCTGCCCGCATGCGTGGTGACCTATGGCCAGCGTGACCAGCGTGCACCGGCCCCCGGACCGAACACCCCTTGAATGATACCCCTAGGGGGTATATTGTTTGCGATGCAGGGAAGACAGGGACGGGATCCGCGTGCACTGAACGGGAACGGGGATGAAGATCATGGACCACACCGCTCACCACTCCAGCAGGAATACGCACGACTGCACCGGCTCTGGTGAACACCATGGCGGACATGCGGGAGCGTCCTGGGGTACGGCGGCGAAGGCCACCCTGCACTGCCTGACCGGGTGCGCCATCGGCGAGATCCTCGGCATGGTCATCGGTACATCCCTGATGTGGGGCAACGTTCAGACGATGATTCTGGCTATCGCCCTGGCATTCGTCTTCGGCTACTCGTTCACGCTGTTCGCCGTCCGACGCGCCGGTCTCGACTTCAGGACCGCGATCAAGGTCGCGCTGGCCGCGGACACGGTCTCGATCGCCGTGATGGAACTGGTCGACAACGGCATCATCGCCGTGGTCCCGGGCGCGATGGACGCCCACCTGAGCGACGGCCTGTTCTGGGCCGCGCTGCTGGGGGGTTTCGCGGTCGCCTTCTTGATCACCACCCCGGTCAACAAGTGGATGATCGGCCGCGGCAAGGGTCACGCCGTCGTCCATGCCTTCCACTGAAGCCCCGAACGGCTCGCCGCCGGCACGGGAAGCGGGGCGCCCCTCTCTCGAGGAGCACCCCGCTTCCTGTTTTGCGGTCCCCTTGCCCCCGGCACACGCTGGAAGTGCGGGGTCGAACAGGCGCACCCGCCCCGGTACGCCGGCCCCGGCACAGCGGGAGGCGCAACGCGATGACCACCGTCAAGGACATGCTCGCCACCTATCCGGCCGACCTCGGAGCCATCGACCAGACCAAGCTGACCCACTGCATCGAGCAGTGCATCGCCTGCGCCCAGGCATGCACGGCGTGTGCGGACGCCTGCCTGTCCGAAGGCATGGTCGGCGACCTGGCCAAGTGCATCCGCACCGACATGGACTGCGCCGACATCTGTAACGCCACCGCCGCCGTCCTGTCCCGCCATACCGGCTACGACGCCAACGTCACCGCTGCCCTGCTGAAGGCGTGCGCGACCGCATGTAAGGCCTGTGCGGACGAATGCGCCTCGCACGCAGACATGCACGAGCACTGCCGCCTGTGCGCCGAAGCCTGCCGCTCCTGCGAACAGGCATGCGACGAACTGCTCAAGGCGCTTGGTTGATCCACCGAGGCCACTGGTCAGGCCAGTTCCACGGCGATGACCGGCGAGGTGAATGGTCTGTGAAGGAGCAGGGCTGAGCCCGGGGCCTTGATCGCAGGCTTTCTGGGTGCGCGCTCATTTAGTTTCAAACGATACTATATCGAATGAAGTAGTCTGGTGTCATGGTCGCCAACGTTCCTCGCCACACCACCGCCTCGCGTGCGACCGACCGTCCCGGGGATCCTTCGCCTTTTGCTCTCGGCCTGCTGCTGCGCCGGGCGCACTGGCGTGCGGCCGCGGTGATGGGGGAGGCGCTTCGGCCGCTTGGCATCGAGTTGCGGCATTTCGCGGTGCTGATCGAGCTGGTCAATCACGGGCCCACGGTGCAGCGGGATCTGGCGGCGGCGACGGGGTCGGACAAGGCCGGGGTCATGCGCATCGTGGACGACCTGGAGCGCAAGGGCCTGGCCGTACGCAAGGCCGTTCCGGGGGACCGGAGGGTCCGGGCAGTGGAGATCACACCTCAGGGGCTGGAGCTCTTCGATGCCGCCCACGGGGCGGCGGAGCCGCTGACTGAGCGTCTGGTTGCCGAACTGGGGCGCGGCGAGCCCGAGCAGCTGACGGATCTCCTGAGCCGGCTTGCCCATCCCGCAGGCGACGAGGCGTAGGCACGCCCGTTTCCGGCCGCGCTCTTGGTTTCATGCGGCTCGGCGGCGAACCCAGCCTTGAGAGCTGTGGCCATCGTCGCTGTGCGTCGGCCCGGCGACTGGTAGCTGGTCAGGGCTTCGCTGTCGACGAGGGCGAGCCATCGGCACGGCTGCCGCGCCGCCTGCCTGGCCGGTGTGCTCTTCACGGCCGCCCGGCATCACCGTCATTTCGATGCGAGCCGCGTCGACAGCCCGAACCTCCGGCCGTTCACATTGCCGGGCCGCCTGCCCCAAACGCAGCTCGTCACTTGCGCCGTCGGAGAGGGCGCAGGCGCCGAGGACGCCGTATGACGCCTCACCCAGGACGTCACACGGCGTCCTGGGTGAGGCGTCACACGGTGCCTCGGGCCGGGAGGGTCACGCGGCGAGACGCTCCGCGAGTTCCTTGGCCTTGGTGGTCGCCTCCTCGAAGGCGCGCTGGCGGGATGCCTCGTACAGGGGGACCAGTTCGGACATGGCCGGGTTGCGGGGGGCCAAGGTGAGTTCCGGGACGATGAAGTCGAGGTCCAGGCCGAGTGTGCCCTTGAGGACGGCCTGAAGGTAGTTCTGTACGAACTCGTAGCCCTCGCGCGGGGTGCCCGGCGCGTAGGAGCCGCCCCGGCTGGCGACGACGACGACCGGGGTGCCCTGGGCGGAGGGGGTCTCCCCCGCGGTGCGGCCGAGCAGGAGCACGCTGTCCAGCCACGCCTTGAGGGTGGAGGGGATCGAGAAGTTGTACATGGGGGCGCCGATCAGGACGGCGTCCGCCTGCTCCAGTTCCTCGATGAGCTTCACGCGCGCGGCGAACGCGGCGGACTGTTCCGGGGTGCGCTCGGACGGGGTGGCGTAACCGGCGGACCAGGCGTCGGCGCTGATGTGGGGGACGGGGGTGGCGGCGAGGTCGCGGTAGATCACTGTGCCCTCCGGGTGCTGCTCCTCCCAGGTCTTGCGGAAGGCGGCCGTGACCGAACGGGACGAGGACGCCTCGCCAGGGAAAACGGACGAGTCGATGTGCAGCAGTGTGGCCATGGACTTCTCCAAGGTGCAGTGCCCGAGGCGGGGAGCCAGGGGCTGAGGATTCGGAGCCGATGTAGTGTCACACGATACAGTATTGAATGATACTGTCGCGAGTGTAATGAAGGCTCTGTTGAGTGGATGGAGGCGGGCGATCATGGACGCCTATGCGGCGGTCACGAGTCGACGGGCGGTGCGCGCATTCACCGACCGCCCTGTTCCGAGGGAGACGCTGGAGCGGGTTCTGTCCGCCGCGGCCTGGGCGCCGTCCGGATCGAACATCCAGCCATGGCACGCGTATGTGGTGACCGGCACGCCATTGGCCGAGATCAAGAAGCGCGCCGGCGAGCGCCTGGCCTCAGGCGACCCCTGGGACGAGCCGGAGTACGAGATGTACCCGCCCGCACTGAAGTCGCCCTACCGTGAGCGGCGGTCCGCCTTCGGTGAGCAGCGCTACGGCGCACTCGGCATCCCGCGCGAGGACCTGGAGGCGCGTCAGCGGGCCGCTGCCGCGAACTGGGACTGTTTCGGAGCGCCCACCTCCCTTTTCTGCTACATCGACCGCGACATGGGCCCGGCCCAATGGGCGGATGCCGGCATGTATCTGCAGACCGTCATGCTGCTGCTGCGCGCCGAAGGGCTGCACAGTTGCCCGCAGATGGCCTGGGCGAAGTTTCACGGGACCGTCACGGAGGTCCTGTCGCCACCGGACGAGCTCGTCCTCTTCTGCGGCATGTCGATCGGGTTCGAGGACATCGCGGCGGGTGACGCCCGCATAGGCCGGGCGCCGCTCGACGAGACGGTCACGTTCATCGATGGTCCCTGACGCCGCCCGCCCTCTTCCGGCTCAGGTGCCGTTATTGCCGCACCCACATAGTGGTTCATATGCCATATTGCACGCATGATCCCGACGAAAGGCATGTCATGAAGTTCGCAGTCATCGGCGGTACCGGGCTGATCGGGTCGCAGGTCGTCAAGAATCTGAACGACGCCGGGCGCCAGGCGGTACCGCACTCGAAATCCACCGGGGTCGACGTCATCACCGGCCAGGGACTGGACGAGGCGGTGGCCGGAGCCGACGTCGTCGTCAACCTGACGAACTCCCCGACCTTCGACGAAGCCTCCCCGGCGTTCTTCCAGACCTCGATGGACAACCTTCTGGCCGCAGCCCACAAGGGCGGCGTCGGCCACTTCGTCATCCTCTCGATCGTCGGCACGGACCAGGTGCCGGAGCTGGACTACTACCGGGCCAAAACGCTCCAGGAGAAAATCCTCGCAGCCGGGCCGATCCCCTACTCGATCGTCCGGGCGACGCAGTTCATGGAGTTCATGGACGCCACCATGTCCTGGACCTCCGACGGCGAAACCGTCCGGCTGCCCGCCACGCCGATTCAGCCGATCGCCGCCAAGGACGTTGCCGGCGCGGTGGCGGAGGTCGCCGCGGGCGCCCCGCTGAACGGCATCCGCAACATCGCCGGGCCCGAGATCTTCACCCTGGACGAACTGGGCAGGATCACCCTGTCCCGCAAGGGCGACAACCGCACCGTCGTCACCGACCCCACCGCGGGCCTGTTTGCCGCCGTCAAGGGCGACGTCCTCACCGACAGGGACGCTCACCTCGCCCCCACCCGGTACACCGACTGGCTCTCCTGACCCGCTCGCGCTCTCTCAGGCGCGCTGACCGCGAAGAGCCAAACCCTGGCCGCTGTGGACGATGACAAGAAGTCGACACGGCGGCCAGGGCTGGTCTATGCCGCTTGATACTCCAATCCCATCCGCCGGGCCCCAAATGGTGGTGGCCGGTGGGCTTCGGCTCGGCCGCTCGTCCGCCTTGCGTGCCGCCGGACACGCCTTGGTCGTCAGCAGTGCGGCGTGGCTCTCGGGTGGGACGGACCCGTGGACGTCGCGAGGGTCGATCGCCGGCGCGCGGCGCTGGACGCGCCGGTGCCGGTGGGCGGAATGGGCTTTCCGGATGCGGCGCCCACGGCGTGGTCACCTGAGGGCGCGTCCCGGTGCACCTCGGTCGTCAGAACGTTGACCGGGCCGGTGATCGCTGTCCCGATGCGATGGGCGGCGACGGATCCGGCCCCTATCGCCTGGAAGGTGAAGTCCGTCACCGCAGGGCCAGCCGACTCTCGTGGCGAACGGTGACGGTCTCAAGACTCCTCGGCCAAGACGAGGCTCTTCGGGGCCGCACACGGTCCTGACCTCGGGGAACGCGCCCCTGCGGGCCCGGCGGCGTGAGCGCCGGGCCCGCAGGCGGGCGGTCAGTCGTACGGGTAGAAGCCCGAACCCGTCTTGCGGCCGAGTCGGCCCGCGTCCACCATCCGCTGGAGCAGCGGGGGAGCGGCGTACAGCGGCTCCTTGTACTCCGCGTACATCGAGTCGGCGACCGAGGCCACGGTGTCCAGGCCGATCAGGTCGGCGAGCTTGAGCGGGCCCATCGGGTGGGCGCAGCCCATCTCCATGCCGTTGTCGATGTCCTCGCGGCTGGCGATGCCCGACTCGAACATGCGGATCGCCGAGAGCAGATACGGGATCAGCAGGGCGTTGACGACGAAGCCCGACCGGTCCTGGGCACGGATCGCGTGCTTGTCCAGCACGGTCTGCACGACGGCTTCCGCACGCTTTATGGTCTCGTCGGACGTCGTCAGCGCGGGGATCAGCTCGACGAGCCGCTGCACCGGGGCCGGGTTGAAGAAGTGGATGCCGATGACCTGGTCCGGCCGGGAGGTCGCCACGGCCAGCTTCACCAGCGGGATGGAGGAGGTGTTCGAGGCGAGGATCGCGTCCGGCCGCGTCACCACCTGGTCGAGCACCTGGAAAATCTCCGTCTTGACCTGTTCGTTCTCCACGACGGCCTCGATCACGAGATCGCGGTCCGCGAATTCGCCGAGGTCCGTGGTGAAGCTGAGGCGGGCGAGGGTCTCGTCGCGCTCCTCCGCGGTGATCTTGCCGCGTTCGGCGGCCTTGGAGAGGGAGTTGTGGAGCCGGGTACGCCCTATCTCCAGTGCCTCACCGGTGGTCTCGGCCACCTTGACCTCGAGGCCGCTGCGAGCGCACACCTCCGCGATGCCTGCGCCCATCTGGCCACAGCCCACCACTCCGACGCGTGCAATATCGGCCATAGAGTCCGTCACCTCGTGCCTTTCGCAGATCTTCGTGCGGCAGTCCCGTTTGATTCCGGTGCCCGCCTCGACCCCACGACGTTACTCCGCGATCCGGCTCCGGTGAGCTGCGGGTCCTGCGGTCCGTGAGCGGGCATGATCTGTGTCACGCACTGCCGACGTGACACACGGGAACCGAGAGACGAAAGGTGCACAGATGCCTCGTATGGGCCGGAGGTCATTGGTGATGGGAGCGGTCGGCACAGCGGCCGCGCTGATGACAGCGGGTGATGCCGCCGCCGTGCGCGGACCCGGATCCCCCCGGCACGGAGGCCGGGGGCGCAGGGCGGGCGAGGGAGAGTTGCGCGGTGTGTGGATCGCCACGGTGGCCAACCTGGACTGGCCCTCGGCGCCGGGCCTGAGCGCCGCGGCCCAGGAGGCCGAGCTGATCGCCCACCTCGACCGAGCGGTCGCCCTGCGGCTGAACGCCGTGGTCCTCCAGGTCCGGCCGAGCGCCGACGCCCTGTGGCCCTCGTCGTACGAGCCGTGGGCCCAGTGCCTCACCGGTGTTCAGGGCAAGGACCCCGGCTGGGACCCGCTGGGCACGGCGGTGCGTGAGGCGCACGCCCGCGGTCTGGAACTGCACGCGTGGTTCAACCCGTACCGGGTCGCGAACCACACGGACCCGTCCCGTCTCGTCGCCTCCCACCCCGCGCGGCTCCACCCGGACTGGGTCCTGCCGTACGGCGGGAAGCTCTACTACAACCCGGGGCTGCCCGAGGTCAGGGAGTTCGTCCAGGACGCGATGCTCGACGCGGTGAGCCGCTACGCCGTCGACGCGGTGCACTGGGACGACTACTTCTACCCGTACCCGGTGGCCGGCCAGGTCTTCGACGACGACGCCGCGTACGAGCGGTACGGCGAGGACTTCGCGGACAAGGCGGCCTGGCGCCGCGACAACACCGACCGGCTGGTGCGCGAGACGTCCGAGCGGATCAAGGAGGTCAGGAGCGGCGTCCGGTTCGGTATCAGCCCCTTCGCGGTGTGGCGCAACGCCGCGACCGATCCGCTGGGCTCCGACACCGCGGCCGGCGTGCAGACGTACGACGACCTGCACGCCGACACCCGGAAGTGGGTGAAGGAGGGCTGGATCGACTACATCTGCCCGCAGATCTACTGGAACATCGGCTTCTCCGCCGCCGACTACGCGAAGCTGCTGCCGTGGTGGGCCGAGACGGTCCGCGGCACCGGCGTCGGCCTGTACATCGGAGAGGCGCTCTACAAGGCCGGCGACCCCGCCCAGCCCGCCGCCTGGCAGGACCCCGCCGAGCTCTCCCGGCACCTCGACTTCGCCGCGGGCCATCCGGAGGTGGGCGGTCATGTCTACTTCTCGGCGCGGCAGGTGAAGTCCGACCCCATCGGGGCCATGGCCCGGGTGGTGGCCGACCACTACCAGGTCCGGGCCCGCACACCCCGCTGACCGGATGCACCGGGGCTCACGCCCCGCGCGGCCCGGACGCGCGGGCCGGGGACCACTCGTGCCCCCGGCCCACGCGCGCTCTAGCGGTCCCGGTCCACCGGGGCGGTGTGCTGGACGACGCTGTCGGGGCCCGGGGACCTGATCGACTCGTGCCCGTCCTCGAAGCGCAGACGGTACGGGGGACTGCCCCCGTCGCCGAGCACCTCGATGATCTCTGCGACCCGGTCGTGCTGTCCCACGGTCCTGCCGTGCGTCAGCAGCCGGTCGCCCGTGTGTGCCTCCATCGGGAGTGACCTCCTCACGGGTGGCGGTCCATGTCGACAAGTCTATGTCTCCACGGGCGCGTCGGCTCTCGTGCGGCCCGCGCGTCGGCTCCCCGCGCGCTGGGTGACGGCGATGCAGACCAGGACGGCCACCGCCGCCACCGGGGCGGCGGCGGACACCCGCTCGCCGAGGGCGAGGAACGACCAGACCAGCGTGAGCAGCGGCTGCGCCAGCTGGAGCTGGCTGGCGCGCGGGACCCCGATCTCCGCCATCCCCCGGTACCAGACGTACAGCCCGAGGAAGGTCGACCCGGCGGCCACCCAGACCAGTCCGACGACCCCGTGCGCCGTGAGGTGCACCGGTTCGAAGGGCAGCGCCACGGCGGCGCCGGCCACAGCGAGCGGCAGGGCGAGGACGAGGGCCCAGCCGACCACCTGCCAGCCCGCCATCACCCCGGCCAGCCTGCCGCCCTCGGCATATCCCGCCGCGCAGACCAGCAGCGCCCCGAACAGGTACAGATCGCTGACGGAGAGCTTCCCGCCGCTCTGCTGGACCGTGAAGACGATCACCACCGCCGCCCCGGCCAGCGCCGCGGCCCAGAAGGCGCGCGGCGGGCGGGAGCCGGTGCGCAGTGCCGAGAGGAGCGCCGTCGTCAGCGGCAGCAGCCCCACCACGACGGCCGCGTGCGAGCTCGTCGAGGTCTGCAGGGCGAGCGTGGTCAGCAGGGGGAAGCCCACCACCACGCCGCCCGCGACGACCGCGAGACCCGCCCAGTGGCGTCGCGCGGGCACCGGGACCCGGCCGACGAGCAGCGCGCATCCCGCGATCAGCGCCGCGAGCACACTGCGCAGCGCGACCAGGGACCAGGGGCCGAAACTCTCCAGGCCCCACACGGTCGAGGGGAAGGTCAGCGAGAAGGCGAGGACGCCGAGTCCGGCGAGCAGGACGCCTCCCCCGGGGGAGCGGTGCACCAGGGGTGGTCCGACAGCGACCGCTATCGTCGCCTGTTCGGTAGCGCTATTCTTTACTGTCATGAATGAGCGTAGCAGTGTGTCCGAACTGGTGAATTCCCTGAAGGGTGAGCTGGACCGCTACTCTCCTGGTGGGAAGCTGCCGTCCAGTCGGGCACTCGTCGAGCGCTTCAAGGTGAGTCCGGTGACCGTCTCCCGGGCCGTCGCGCAACTCGCCGCCGAAGGTCTGGTCGTCACCCGCCCCGGATCCGGAGCCTTCCTGGCCGAGGCCCGCGCGGCCGCACCCGCTCCGGGTGACACCTCCTGGCAGGAGGTCTCGCTCAGCGGGGACAGCGGACCCGAGGTCGTGCCCCGCACCGTCGACGCCTCGGGGGTCCTCGTGACCCTCGCCGCACCGCCGCCCGGCGTCATCGAATTCAACGGTGGCTACCTCCACCCCGGCCTGCAGCCCGAGCGTGCCCTGGCCGCCGCCCTGGCCCGGGCCGGCCGCCGCCCGGGGGCCTGGGGCAGGCCGCCCACCGACGGGCTGCCCGAGCTGCGCGCCTGGTTCGCCCGGGAGATCGGCTCCACGCTCACCGGTGCCGACGTCCTGATCACGGCGGGAGGGCAGAGCGCCCTGGCCACCGCGCTGCGGGCGCTCGCACCGCCGGGAGCCCCCGTCCTCGTCGAATCACCCACCTATCCCGGCATGCTGGCCGCCGCCCGCGCCACCGGCCTGCGACCGGTCCCCGTGCCCATGGACGCCGACGGGGTGCGGCCCGACCTGCTGGAAGCGGCATTCCGGGCCACCGGGGCGAGGGTCTTCGTCTGTCAGCCGCTCTTCCAGAACCCGACGGGTGTGATCCTCGCCCCGGAGCGGCGCGAACGGATCCTGCGCGCCGCCCGGGACGCGGGCGCCTTCGTCGTCGAGGACGACTTCGCACGCCACCTCGTCCACGCGGACGCCGGCCCGCTGCCCGAGCCCCTCGCGGCCCACGACCCGGACGGCGTCGTCGTCCATGTGCGCTCCCTCACCAAGATCACCTCCCCCAGCCTCCGCGTCGGCGCGCTGGCCGCCCGTGGGCCCGTCCTGGAACGGCTGCGCGCCATCCAGGTCGTCGACAGCTTCTTCGTACCCCGCCCGATCCAGGAGGCCGCGCTCGAACTCGTGGGCTCCCCGGCCTGGGAGCGCCATCTCCGTACCGTGGCCGCCGAGCTCGGCAGCCGCCGGACCGCGATGACGGCGGCGGTGCGCACCCGGCTGCCCGAACTCGCCCTGCCGCACGTGCCGTCGGGCGGCGGCATCATCTGGCTCCGGCTCGCAGGCCCTGGTGCCGGCGAGGCTGCCCTGGTCTCCGCCGCTCTGCGGGCCGGCGTGGCGGTCGCGCCCGGCCGCCCGTATCACTGCGCCGAACCCCCCGCCGGGCACGTCAGGCTGAGCTTCGCGGCCGTCTCGGGTCCGGCCGAGATCGCCGAGGGGGTGCGCCGGCTGCGCACCGCCCTCGACGAACTGCCGATGCCCGGCGATAGCCTCCCCGGATGAACGACTTCGACAGCGCCGAGCAGCGCTACGAGATCTCCGACGCCCCCTCGCGGCTCGACGCGGCACGCATCCACCACTGGCTGTCCACGGACGCCTACTGGGCCCTGGGGCGCACCCGCGAACAGCAGGACCGGGCGATAGCGGGCTCGCTCAACTACGGTGCCTACGAACTCGCTTCGGGCGAGCAGGCCGCCTACGCACGCGTGATCACCGACCGCGCCTCCTTCGCGTGGATCTGCGACGTGTACGTCGACCGCGCGGCCCGCGGCCACGGTCTCGGCACCCGGCTCGTCACCGCCGTCCGGGACGAGCTGGCGCCGATGGGTGTGCGCAGGTTCCTGCTCGCCACCAAGGACGCCCACGGGGTGTACGCGAAGCTCGGCTTCGCCCCGCTCGCCGAACCGGACATGTGGATGTCCCTCCAGGTGGGCTGAGGCACAGACGTCCGCCCGGCGCCGCGCCGCCCTCTTGACCGGCACGGCGCCGGGCCCCACGATCGCGCGCATGAGTGTTCGGGTGTCCCTGGTCGCCGCAGCACGCAGCTCCGCCCTCCTCGCCGAGCGTTTCGACGACGACCGGCCGCTCGACCACGACGGCTGGCGCGAGGTCCAGCTCGCCGCCCACACCCTGGTGCGGCTCGGCGCCGCCGAGCTGCGCTACTGCTCACCCACCCCGCGCAGCCGCGCCACCGGGGACGCCCTCGGCTTCGCCCCGCTCGTCCAACTCGCGCTGCGCGACTGCGACATGGGCCGCTGGAGGGGGCTCACCCTGTCCGAGGTCGCCGCCCGCGAGCCGGCCGCCGTGGACGCCTGGCTCGCCGATCCGCGCTCCGCCCCGCACGGCGGCGAATCCCTGCTCGCCTTCATCACCAGGGTGGGGAGCTGGCTCGACACCCGCCCCTTCCAGGAGGGGGCCCTCGTCGCCGTCGCCGAACCCGCCGTCGTCCGCGCGGCCGTGGTGTACGCCCTCAAGGCCCCGCCGTCGACGTACTGGAACGTGGACGTCCGGCCGCTCTCCACCGTGACGATCACCGGGCTGCCCGGCCGCTGGAGCCTCAGCCTCGAAGCGCTTCCACGCTGACCGGATCACCCGGTCGAAGGAACGGCGCGTACGGCATCTTCCCGCCAGTCCGACCAGTCGGTATGGTGCGGGGCACCGAGACGAGGAGAGAGCCGTGACGCAGATCCAAGGCCACTGTGACGACCGGTTCGCCGCGGTGCGCGACGCGTTCGCGGCGAACTTCGCCGAACGCGACGAGCTGGGCGCGGCGGTCACCGTCCTGCTCGACGGACAGCCCGTGGTGGACCTCTGGGGCGGCTGGGCCGACGGCGGGCGGACCCGCCGGTGGGAGCGGGACACCGTGGTCAACGTCTGGTCCACGACGAAGGGCCCGACCGCGCTCTGCGCCCATGTCCTGGCCGACCGCGGTCTCCTGGACCTGGACGCCCCGGTGGCCGAGTACTGGCCCGAATTCGCCGCCGCGGGCAAGGAGTCCGTGCGCGTACGCCACCTCCTCTCGCACCGCTCCGGGGTCGCCGGACTGCGCGACCCGCACACCCTGGCCGAGCTCTACGACTGGGAGCTGACCACGGCCCGCCTCGCGGCCACCGAGCCCTGGTGGGAACCGGGGACCCGCTCCGGCTACCACGCGATCTCGTACGGCTTCCTCGTCGGCGAGGTCGTCCGCCGGATCACCGGACTGCTGCCCGGGGAGTTCCTGCGGAAGGAGATCACCGGCCCGCTCTCCATCGACTTCAGCGTCGGCCTTCCCGAGAAGGACGCCGGCCGGGTCGCCGAGCTCGTCCAGCCGAAGGCCGTATCCCGCGAACAGGCCGCCCTGTTCGCCACGATGGAGCCGCTCGCCATCGCCTCCCTCCTCAACCCCGGCACGGGCACCGCCGCCGCCAACACCCCCGAGTGGCGCGCCGCCGAGATCCCCGCCGCCAACGGCCACGGCACCGCCCGCGCCGTCGCCTCCCTCTACGGCATCCTCGCCGGGCGGGGCAGCCTCGGCGGCCGGCGGATCCTCTCCGAGGAGGCGGCCGAGCGGGTCCGCGAGGGCCAGGGCCCCTGCCGGGACCTGGTGCTGGGAGCGGGCTTCGCCCACGAGACGGAGCTCGGCCTCGGCCTCTGGCTGAGCGGCCCGAACGCGTCGTACGGCCCCAACCCGCGCGCCGTCGGCCACGACGGGGCGGGCGGCTCCTGCGGTCTCGCCGACCCGGAGGCCGGAATCGCGCTCGGTTACGTCATGAACCGCATGGGCCCCCACATCGCCGACGACCCGCGCAAGATGGCGCTGGTCGACGCGGTGTACGGGGCCCTGTGAGCCACGGTCAGTAGCCTGCCGGGCGCACCAGCCCCGACTCGTACGCGAACACCGCGGCCCGGCGCAGCTCCGCAAGCGCCTCCACGGCGTTCTCCCGTATGCCGGCGAGGTTCTCCCGTAGTTCCTCCGACGGATTCTCGACCAGGTGCGGGGCGACCTGCGCCTGGATGGAGATCACGGACATGTGGTGGGCGACCACGTCGTGCAACTCGCGTGCGATCCGGTTGCGTTCCTCCCCCGGGTCCGTCGGGGACCGTGTGGAGACCAGGCAGCGGGCCGCTCGGGAACAGGGCGGTCGAGGTGACCACGATCACCGCGGTCTGGTGCCACAGGAACACGGTCATCGCGGACAGGTTCAGCAGAGCCACCGCCGCCCACAGGGCGGGCCGCGCGAGAGCCCGCCGCAGGCGCCCGAGCAGCAGCAGCGCCGCACCGCACTGCGAGCAGGGCGCGCCGGGCGTCCCGCTCGGGAGCGCACCTGGCGCGTAGCTCCGAAGTACTACGGGTAGGGGGTGCGCCTACGGCCGGCGGCGGGGCTTTCCGCGCTTGGCGCCGCCCTTGGGGTTCTTCGCGCCGCCGGAGCCGCCCCGGGAGGTCTTGCCCGCCGCCGGTTTGCGCGGGGCGCCGCCGCCCTTCCTGTCGGTCTTCTTCTCCGCGCGCTTGGCCTTGGGCTGCGGCGGCGTCGGGGCCCGGCCCCGGGTGCTGTTGACGGTCCGCCCCCGGACGATCCCGATGAACTCCTCCACCAGGTCGGTCGTCTTCTCCTCCGGCCACGACAGGGCGATCCGTGACTCGGGGGCGCCCGTCAGCGGCCGGTAGGTGAGGTCCTTGCGGTGGTGCAACCGCGCCAGGGACTGCGGGACGACCAGCAGCCCCACCCCCGCCGCCACCAGCTCCACGGCGTCCGCGGTCGTGGCGGGCCGCTCGAACGCGGGCCTGCCGGGCGGACGCTCCCAGTCGAGCGGGTCGTCGAGGGGGTGCAGCACGATCTCCTCGGTGAGATCCTCGGCCGACATCTCCTCGACGGCCGTCGCGGCGTGGTCCTTGGGGATCACGACCACGGTCGTCTCGGTGTAGAGGGGGATCGCGCTGAGGTCCGTACGGTCGACGGGCAGCCGCACGAAACCGGCGTCCGCGCCGCCGTCGCGCAGCAGAGCGGCGGCCTCGGCCGCGGGCACGCCGACAAGGGTCAGCGGGGTGTCGGGCAGCCGCTCGTTCCAGATCCGCACCCACTTGGTCGGGGTCACGCCCGGGACGTAGGCGAGCCGGAACGCAGGGGGTACTTCCGAGCCTGTCACCCCGCCAGGTTACCGGCCGTGGTCGGAGGCGGCGCACATGCTCGATACCCTGGACACCATGACGTCGCACCAGACCACCCAGACAATGAAGCCCGCCACCGCGGCGAAGAAGCTGGGTGTGTACCTCGAAGCCACCCCCGCCGAGTTCCAGGAGGGCGTCGTCTCGCGCGCCGAGCTGAACGCGCTGCAGGCCGATCCGCCGGAGTGGCTGCAGGAGCTGCGCCGCACCGGCCCGCACCCCCGGCCGGTGGTCGCCTCGAAGCTGGGCGTCTCCATCGCCGGCCTCGCGCGCGGCGGTGTCACCGAGCCCCTCACCACCGAGCAGATCGACGCCCTGAAGCAGGAAAGCCCCGAGTGGCTGCAGAAGGAGCGCGCCACCCAGGCCGACGTCCGCAAGGAAGCGGCCCGCATCAAGGAGCGCAACGCGGCCCGGGCGGAGCAGGCCGGCCGCGACTGACGTGCCCGCCACGGACTCCCGGCTCGTCGCCGCGGTGCGTGAGCGGGACGCCGCAGCGGTGGGGGAGCTCCTGGCCGCCGGCTCCGACCCGGACGCCCTCGGAGAGGACGGCTGGCCGCTGCTCTGCGCGGCCGTCGCCTCGTACGACGTACCCGTGGCCGAAGCCCTCGTGGCAGGGGGCGCCGACCCGTACCGCCGGCTGCCGGACGGCTCCACCCCCCTGCTGAGGGCCGTGGACGGCGGTTGCGTCGCCGGTGTCGACGCACTGATCGACGGCACGGGCCCCGTCACGGACGCCGCCGTACGCGCGGAACTCCTCGACCGTGCGCGGCAGTGGCACCGGACGGGAACCCTGGCGGAGCTCCGGCGCAGGACCGGGGCCCTCGCCGACGGGAGCCCCTTCTCGCAGACCTGCCCGTACGAGCAGCGGGCGCTGGAGATCTTCCTTCCCTGGGCCACGCAGGAGGAAGACCCTGTGGTCCTCTGCGCCGTACTGAACGGTCTGGGCGACCACAACACCCCGGAGGTGGCGGCTGTGGGGCTCTCCTTCCTCACGCACCCGGCCCCGGGCATCCGCTGCATGGTCCCTCACACCCTTGAGCTGTCCGGGGGGAGACTGCTCACCGCGCCCGAGGCACTGGAGGCGGTGCTCACGCTGGCCCGGGACGCCGACAGCGATGTGCGCGCGGTCGTGTGCGACTGGCTGGCCGGGTACCCGGGCAGGACCCCGGACATCGCCGACGCCCTGGCCTGCCTCCTGGAGCACGAGGACCGGATGACGCGTATCCGGGCCGTGTACGGGCTGGCCGAGCGCGACGATCCGCGCTGTGTGGCCGGATACGACCTGATCGGGCCCGTGGACCGGGAGCTCCATCCCGGCACCTGGGAGCTGGACGCGGTCCAGCGGTACGAGCGGCGCCTGCGGGGCCGTGCCCGCGCGGAACCCCTGACGGCGCCCTGTCACCCCGTGTAGAACTCGATCGTCGCCACGGTCGTCGCGGTCACGGTCTCCGGGTCCGCGCCCGAAGCGGCGAACGCGCGTCCCCATTCCTCGCCGGAGCGGGCCACGAAGGCCTTCGCCTCGGGAGAGGTCTGCCAATCCACGGCGTCCTCCGGGCTGATCCCGTCACCCGCGAGGTGCCACCCGAGCCCCAGAAGAGCCAGGTCCCAGCCGATCCCGACCGCGCCCGGCCCGTACTGGCTCCGGAACTCCTCAGGAACGACGGACACGTGCTCCAGCTCGAACACGGTCCGGCCGGAGCCCTCCGGTGTCAGGCGTACCTCGACCTCGCTGAAGGCGGGGTCGGGACCGAACTGCCAGGACACACGCAGCCGCTCCGGGCGTACGCACTCCAGGATCTCGCCGCCGGCGTTCCCCTCCAGCTGGTAACCGCCGCCGACGCGGAAATCACCGGTCACCGGCAGGAACCACCGGGCGATCCGCTCCGGCGAGGTCACCGCGTCCCAGACCTCGTCGCGGCCGGCGCCGAAGGTGCGCCGCAACAGCACCGCGCCCGCCTCCTCCGACGCCACACGGCGTGTGCCGACCTCCCGGTGCACACGGCTGATCTCGTCGAGGATCTCGTCCATGGCCGTTCACTTCTCTTCCGTGCGTCGTCGTGTTCGTGCTGTACCGATGTTCTGCCGCAACCGCCGTCACCGCGCGCGGGAACGCCCCATGCGGTCTTTGCATAAAACTGCATAGTTGCGTATAGTCATGCCATCGATGAGGAGGAACTTCCGATGGTGGTACGTGCGGCAGTGGCAGGGGCGAGCGGATACGCCGGCGGGGAACTGCTCCGTCTGCTCCTCACCCACCCACAGGTCGAGATCGGGGCCCTCACCGGCCACTCCAACGCCGGCGAGCGGCTCGGCGCACTCCAGCCGCACCTGAGGCCGCTCGCGGACCGTGTTCTCCAGCCGACCACCGCGGAGGTCCTCGGCGGGCACGACGTCGTCTTCCTGGCCCTTCCGCACGGGCAGTCCGCCGCGGTGGCCGAACAGCTCGGTGACGAGGTGCTCGTGGTGGACATGGGCGCCGACTTCCGGCTCGAGAACGCTGCCGACTGGGACAAGTTCTACGGATCGCCGCACGCCGGCACCTGGCCCTACGGCCTGCCCGAGCTGCCCGGGGCCCGAGCGGCGCTGGAGGGCACCAAGCGTATCGCCGTGCCCGGCTGCTACCCGACCGCCGTCTCCCTCGCACTCTTCCCGGCGTACGCGGCCGGCCTCGCCGAACCCGAGGCCGTCGTCGTCGCCGCGTCCGGCACCTCCGGCGCGGGCAAGGCGGCCAAGCCGCACCTGCTCGGCTCCGAGGTCATGGGCAACATGTCCCCGTACGGCGTCGGCGGGGCCCACCGGCACACCCCCGAGATGATCCAGAACCTCGGCGCCGCAGCCGGCGAGCCCGTCTCCGTCTCCTTCACACCGACCCTCGCGCCCATGCCCCGCGGCATCCTCGCCACGTGCAGCGCCAAGGCGAAGCCCGGGGTCAGCGCCGAGTCGCTCCGTACGGTGTACGAGAAGGCCTTCGCCGACGAGCCCTTCGTCGACCTGCTTCCCGAAGGACAGTGGCCCGCCACCGCGGCCGTGTACGGATCCAACGCCGTGCAGATCCAGGTCGCCCACGACGAGGCGGCCGGCCGGATCATCGTGATCAGCGCCATCGACAACCTCGCCAAGGGCACCGCCGGAGGCGCCCTGCAGAGCATGAACATCGCCCTCGGACTTCCCGAGGACACGGGTCTTTCCACGATCGGAGTCGCACCGTGAGCGTCACGGCAGCCAAGGGATTCACGGCGGCGGGCATCGCCGCCGGGATCAAGGACAGCGGTAGTCCCGACCTGGCCCTGGTGGTCAACAACGGTCCCCGCCGCGCCGCCGCGGGCGTCTTCACCTCCAACCGCGTCAAGGCCGCACCCGTCCTCTGGTCGGAACAGGTGCTCAAGGGCGGAGAGGTGACCGCCGTCGTCCTCAACTCCGGTGGCGCCAACGCCTGTACGGGCCCTCAGGGGTTCCAGGACACCCACGCGACCGCGGAGAAGGCCGCCGAGGTCCTCGGCGGCCACAGCGCCGGGGAGATCGCGGTCGCGTCGACCGGGCTGATCGGGCTGCTCCTGCCCATGGACAAGCTTCTGCCCGGCATCGAGACCGCCGCCGCCGCCCTGAGCGAGCACGGCGGCGAGAAGGCCGCCATCGCGATCAAGACCACGGACACGGTCCACAAGACCGCTGTCGCGGGCGGCGAGGGCTGGACCGTCGGCGGCATGGCCAAGGGCGCGGGCATGCTCGCCCCCGGCCTCGCCACCATGCTGGTCGTCCTCACCACCGACGCCGACGTCGAAGCGCCCGCGCTCGACTCCGCGCTGCGCGCCGCCACTCGCACCACCTTCGACCGGGTCGACTCCGACGGCTGCATGTCGACCAACGACACCGTGCTGCTGCTCGCCTCCGGGGCGAGCGGAATCACCCCCGCGCAGGCCGAGTTCGACCAGGCCGTGCAGAGCGTCTGCGCCGATCTCGCCCGGCAGCTGATCGGTGACGCCGAGGGCGCCTCCAAGGACATCCGGATCGAGGTGATCAACGCGGCCACCGAGGACGACGCCGTCGAGGTCGGCCGGTCCATCGCCCGTAACAACCTCCTCAAGTGCGCCATCCACGGCGAGGACCCCAACTGGGGCCGGGTCCTCTCCGCGATCGGCACCACGAAGGCCGCCTTCGAGCCCGACCGGCTGAACGTCGCCATCAACGACGTCTGGGTCTGCAAGAACGGCAGCGTCGGCGCGGACCGCGACCTGGTCGACATGCGCTACCGGGAGGTCAGGATCACCGCGGACCTCGCGGCAGGCGACGAGTCCGCCGTCATCTGGGCCAACGACCTGACCGCCGAGTACGTCCACGAGAACAGCGCGTACAGCTCATGAGCGCCGCGAGGAAGCACACCGCGCTGCCCAAGGCGCAGATCCTCATCGAGGCGCTGCCCTGGCTCACCCGGCACAACGGCAGGACCGTCGTCATCAAGTTCGGCGGCAACGCCATGATCGACGAGGAGCTGAAGGCCGCCTTCGCCCAGGACGTCGTCTTCCTGCGGCACGCCGGCCTCAAGCCGGTCGTGGTGCACGGCGGTGGCCCCCAGATCAGCGCCCAGCTCGACAAGCAGGGCCTGGTCAGCGAGTTCAAGGCCGGTCTCCGTGTCACCACGCCCGAGGCGATGGACGTCGTACGGATGGTGCTGGCCGGACAGGTCCAGCGTGAACTCGTCGGGCTGCTCAACCAGCACGGCCCGCTGGCCGTCGGCATGACCGGCGAGGACGCCCACACGATCACCGCCACCCAGCACCGCCCGATGATCGACGGTGAGGCCGTCGACATCGGCCGGGTCGGTGAGATCACCTCCATCGACACCGGAGCGATCCAGGCGCTGCTGGACGACGGCCGTATCCCGGTCATCTCCTCCATCGCCCGCTCCGCCGAGGACAACCACGTCTACAACGTCAACGCCGACACCGCGGCCGCCGCACTCGCGGCCGCGCTGAACGCCGAGACGCTGATGGTCCTCACCGACGTCGAGGGCCTCTACGAGGACTGGCCGAACAGCGACGACGTCATCAGCCGGCTCACGGCCACCGAGCTGGAGAAGCTGCTGCCCGACCTCTCCAGCGGCATGGTGCCGAAGATGCAGGGGTGCCTCCACGCCGTACGCAACGGTGTCGAGACCGCCCGTGTCATCGACGGCCGGGTCCAGCACTCGATCCTGCTGGAGATCTTCACCGACGAGGGAATCGGCACGATGGTCGTTCCCGACGCAGCACCCGCCACGGAGCACGACGCAGAGGGGGAGTCATGACCGGCAACGAGGAGTTCGCACAGCGCTGGCAGGGCGCGCTGATGGACAACTACGGCACTCCGCAGCTGCCGCTCGTGCGCGGCGCGGGCGCCCGTGTCTGGGACGCGGAGGGCACCGAGTACCTCGACTTCGTCGGCGGTATCGCGGTCAACGCGCTCGGCCACGCCCACCCAGCGGTGGTCGAGGCCGTCTCCACGCAGATCGCCTCCCTCGGCCATGTCTCCAACCTCTACACCGCCGAGCCCCCCATCGCGCTCGCCGAGCGGCTGCTCCAGCTCTTCGGGCGGACGGGCAGGGTCTTCTTCTGCAACTCCGGCGCCGAGGCCAACGAGGCGGCCTTCAAGATCGGCCGGCTGACCGGGCGCACGCACATGGTCGCGACCGACGGCGGCTTCCACGGCCGGACCATGGGCAGCCTCGCCCTGACCGGCCAGCACGCCAAGCGCACCCCGTTCCTGCCGCTGCCCGGCGACGTCACGCACGTGCCGTACGGCGACGTCGAGGCGCTCCGGGCCGCGGTGACGACCGACACGGCACTGCTGATCATCGAGCCGATCCAGGGCGAGATCGGCGTCGTCGTACCGCCCAAGGGCTATCTGGAGGCGGCCAGGGAGATCACGCGCGCCACCGGCACGCTGCTCGTCCTCGACGAGGTGCAGACCGGCATCGGCCGCTGCGGCCACTGGTTCGAGCACCAGGCCCACCAGGGCGTCGAGCCCGACGTGGTCACGCTCGCCAAGGGGCTCGGCGGCGGACTGCCGATCGGCGCCACCGTCGCGTTCGGCGCCGCCGCCGACCTGCTGAAGCCCGGTCAGCACGGCACGACGTTCGGCGGCAACCCCGTCGCCTGCGCCGCCGGTCTCGCCGTGCTGGACACGCTCGCGGCCGACGGGGCCCTGGACACCGTGAAGCGGCTCGGAGAGAAGATCAGGGACGGCGTCGAGGGCCTCGGGCACCCGTTGGTCTCCCACGTCCGCGGCTCCGGACTGCTGCTGGGTATCGTGCTCACCGGGCCCCTCGCACCGAAGGTGCAGCAGGCGGCTCAGGGAGCCGGACTCCTGGTGAACGCGCCCGCCCCCGACGTCGTACGGCTCATGCCGCCGCTGATCATCGGTGACGCCGAGGTGGACGCGTTCCTGCGGATTCTGCCGGGAGCTCTCGACGCGGCTTACGGGGACGGACGATCCGGAGAGTGACCATCCGGAGAATGAGGCGACGACGATGACCGAGGCGCAGGAATCCGACCACGGAGGGCCGTCGGTGCCACAGACCCGCACGGCCCGCCACCGCAGGATCGTGGACATCCTGAACCGTCAGCCGGTGCGCTCGCAGAGCCAGCTGGCCAGGCTGCTGTCCGACGACGGGCTGAGCGTCACCCAGGCGACGCTCTCCCGCGACCTGGACGAGCTCGGCGCGGTGAAGATCCGCAACACCGGCGGCGAGCTGATCTACGCGGTGCCGAGCGAGGGCGGATTCCGCACCCCGCAGGCGCCGCTGGGCGGGTCGGCCAAGGAGGAGCGGATGCGCAGGCTCTCCGCCGAGCTGCTCATCTCCGCGGAGGCCTCGGCCAACCTCGTGGTGCTGCGTACGCCTCCGGGCGCCGCCCAGTTCCTCGCCTCGGCCATCGACCAGGCAGAACTCCAGGCGATCCTCGGCACGATCGCGGGGGACGACACGCTGATGCTGATCAGCCGTGACCCGAACGGCGGCCAGGCGCTGGCCGACCATCTGCTCCGGCTGGCCCAGAACGACCGCGGTCCTCAGTAGCGGGTGATCGCGGTCGGGCCGGACTCCGTCCCGACCGCGATGTGCGGCCGTCGGGCCGGGTCGGCCCAGGCCAGGATCCGGTCCATGGCGGCCGCCGGCACGGACACACAGCCCGCGGTCGCGCCCTTGCCGTCCACGTGGAGGAAGATCCCGGCTCCCCTGCCGCGCACCGGCCGGTCGTAGTTGAAGCCGATGACGAGCGCACGGGCGTACTGGGCGGTGTAGGTGACGAGGTGCTCGGCCTCGTCCGCGCGGCAGTCGGCGGGCCGCGGCTCCACCCAGCGGTTGTAGGCCCGGGACGCGGTGTCCTGGCACCACCACGAGTTCTCGCCGACCCTGCGGTACGGGTAGCGGGTCCCGGGCGGGGCGGCCTTGATCCCGAAGGCGTACGGCAGGCCGTACAGCCCGGTGGGCGTGGTGTTCGTGCCCTGGGTGCGGGTGGCGCCGTCGGCCAGTCCGTTCGCCCCGAAGCGCGCGGGCGCCGAACCCGCCGCCACCCAGCCGCCCCCGCGCCGGTCCCACCAGGTGACCGTGCCCGTGACGGAGTCCGTGCCGGGGGCCTCGGCGGTGATCAGCTGTGTACCGCCGCCCGTGTCGGCCAGCCGCTCCGGAAGGGGCGGCGGACCGGCGGGCCGCGCCGCGAGCGAACCGGCCAGGGCCAGCAGGACCGACGCGGTCACCAGGAGTCTGCGCATGCTCCGGACCGTACGGCGCGCGGCCTCCCGCCCCCACCGCGCCTGCTCCGTACGGCCCAGTGACTCACTCCATGACGGGTGCGGGCATCGCGGGCAGCGGCAGAGGGAGCCCCGGCAGCCCGTCGAGGCTGGTCGCGATGGCGTCCTTCTTCTCGAAATACCTGCTCAGGCTCTCGTCGTCCTCGCGCCGGAAACGGCCGGCGTGCAGGGTGCGGTCCTCCTCGTACGACATGAACGGCACCGCGTAACCGCAGGAGTCCCGGATCAGTTCGGCCGTCACCACGATGATCGCGCGCAGCCCGTGCGCGGTGGGGTCGATGGCCGGGAAGTGGCCGAGCAGCCCGGCGAAGCGCGGGTCGTCACGGAACACCGGCTCACCGCGCCCGTGCACACGGACGATGTTGGGCGGGCCCTGGAAGGCGCACCACATCAACGTGATGCGCCCGTTCTCCCGGAGATGCGCGATGGTCTCGGCGGTGCTGCCGGCGAAGTCGAGGTAGGCCACGGTCCGTTCGTCGACGACGGCGAACGAGCCGCTCATCCCCTTGGGGGAGAGGTTGACCGTGCCGTCGCCGTCCAGGGGCGCGGTCGCGGTGAAGAAGAGGTGCTGTTCCTCGATGAAGGTCCTGAGCCGGCCGTCGATACGTTCGTACGTTTTTCCCATGGGCGCATTCTTGTGCTGCCCACCGGTCGTCGCCGGGAATTTCACAGGACGACCGGCAGGCCCCGGGCCTGGGCGCGGCTGCGGACGTCCATGAGCCGCTGGGCCGCCAGACGTGTGGGGGCGGGAAGCTCCGGTGACAGCCGCGCCAGCAGCCAGTCCGACGGCAGCCCCGTGGCGTACGGCCGCAGAGCCCGGCCGGCGGCGCGGACCACGGGGGCGGCCTGATCGTCGATCAGCGGACGCATGCGTTCGGGATGTACGGCGTCGAGCGCGCACAGACCCGCCACGGCGTGGGCGCGTACGGCGGGTACGGGATGAGTCGTCAGGGCCCACAGCGCTTCGGCGTCCGCACTCGAGCCGCACTCACCGAGCCCCGCGGCCGCCGCCGGGTGCCTCGCCGCGTCGGCGCACATCGACCGGTACAGGGGGAGGGGGTCGCAGCCCGCCTGCCGCAGCACGTACCGGGCGCAGGCCCGAACCACGCCCGCCCGGTCGGCGAGGAACGCGGCCGCCTCGCTGTGCCGTCCGGCGCGCCGCAGCGCGGTCACACCGGTGGAACGGACCTGGGGCGAGCGGGCGGCCAGCAGAGGATCCACCACGTTCCCGTGGTCGTCCTCGCCCATGGCGGCGAGTGCCGCCTCCGCGCAGAGCGTCTGCACGCGTGTGTCGCCGGACGCGGTGGCGGCGGTGCGGGCGAGCTCGGCCGGGGGCAGCAGGCGCCGGTCGACGGCGATGCGGTAGCCGAGTCGGCGTATCGCGCGGTCCTCACTCGTCAGCAAGGACTCGACGTCCGCCGCAGGTCCGTCGCGCAGTGCGCGGTCCAGCAGGTCTCCGGCGAAACCGCCCCGCTCACGCCGGGCCAGAAGCAGGATGAGCCCGGCCAGGGACACCAGTCGCCGTCCGGAGACGTCCGCGAGCAGCTCCCGGGCCCTCAGGCGCACCGGCGCGACCCAGTCGGCGCAGCGCAGCACCAGCAGCGGCCGCAGGGTGGCCACTCCGGACGCCGGCTCCAGGGCTGCTCCACGGACTCTGCCGTCGGGGTGGCACAGGGCCAGGGCGATCCGGGCCTCCTCGGTCGGAGTCGGCTCCCCGGCCGGAAGACCCCGGAGCTCCTGGCGCGTCGGCAGCAGGCTCGCGGCGTGCGGTGCCAGGTTCCGGACCTCGGCATCCAGAGCGACCCAGGCCGCCGGAGAGCCGGTGTCGATCGTCTCGTGCACCGGCGCGCCGAGGGCGATCCGCCCGGCCGCCCCGTATCCGTCGCTCATCCTGCCCCCCAGGAAGGCGCCCGTGCCCGATCATCGGGGGAGGCGCGGTGGATGCCGATCGTACGGGGCGGCCATGGTGCGAGCCCAGCCATTTTCGGGACCCTGACCAGCAGCTTTGACAAAACATACGGACCATTGCATAGTTATGCCATTCGTGATCGCGCGCCATGAGGCGGACGCACACCCTTGCACTTCCGAGGAGCACGCAGTGAGCAACGGCACCGGCAACAGCGACGTACGCCTCTGGGGCGGCCGTTTCGCCGACGGCCCCGCCGAGGCGCTGGCCAAGCTGTCCGCCTCCGTCCACTTCGACTGGCGGCTCGCGCCGTACGACATCGCGGGCTCCCGCGCCCACGCCCGCGTGCTGAACAAGGCGGGGCTGCTCACCGACGACGAGCTGGCTCGCATGACCGAGGGCCTGGACTCGCTCGAGGCCGCGGTCGCCGACGGGTCGTTCACCGGCACCGTCGCCGACGAGGACGTCCACACCGCGCTGGAGCGGGGACTCCTGGAGCGCCTCGGTCCGGACCTCGGCGGGAAGCTGCGCGCCGGCCGGTCCCGTAACGACCAGGTGGCCACGCTCTTCCGCATGTACCTGCGTGACCACGCCCGGATCATCGGCGGACTGGTCGCCGAGCTCCAGGACGCCCTGGTCGGACTGGCCGAGGCGCACCCGGACGTGGCCATGCCCGGCCGTACGCACCTCCAGCACGCGCAGCCCGTCCTCTTCGCCCACCACGTCCTCGCGCACGCGCAGTCCTTGTCCCGGGACGCGGAGCGGCTGCGGCAGTGGGACGAGCGGACCGCGGTGTCGCCGTACGGCTCCGGCGCGCTGGCCGGGTCGTCCCTCGGGCTCGACCCGGAGGCGGTCGCGGCGGACCTCGGCTTCGAGCGCGGGTCGGTGGGCAACTCCATCGACGGCACGGCCTCGCGGGACTTCGTCGCCGAGTTCGCCTTCGTCACCGCGATGATCGGCGTCAACCTTTCCCGCATCGCCGAGGAGATCATCATCTGGAACACGAAGGAGTTCTCCTTCGTGACCCTCCACGACGCCTTCTCCACCGGCTCCTCGATCATGCCGCAGAAGAAGAACCCGGACATCGCCGAGTTGGCCCGCGGCAAGTCCGGCCGCCTCATCGGCAACCTGACCGGTCTGATGGCGACCCTGAAGGCCCTCCCGCTCGCGTACAACCGTGACCTCCAGGAGGACAAGGAGCCGGTCTTCGACTCCTGCGACCAGCTCGAGGTCCTGCTCCCCGCCTTCACCGGCATGATGGCCACGCTCACCGTCAACCGGGAGCGCATGGAGGAGCTGGCCCCGGCCGGCTTCTCGCTCGCCACGGACATCGCCGAGTGGCTGGTCAAGCAGGGCGTCCCGTTCCGGGTGGCGCACGAGGTCGCGGGGGAGTGCGTGAAGGTGTGCGAGCAGCAGGGCATCGAGCTCGACGAGCTGACGGACGAGCAGTTCGCGAAGATCTCCGAGCACCTCACCCCGGAGGTGCGCACCGTCCTGAACGTGCCCGGCGCGCTCGCCTCCCGCAACGGCCGCGGCGGGACCGCTCCCTCGGCCGTCGCCGTCCAGCTGGCCGAGGTGAAGGCCGACCTGGTGACGCAGCACGCCTGGGCGACCGCGCGCGGATGATTCGCAGGCATCGCGGGCTACGTTGACGGGAAGGCGTTCGGAACCGACCCAGAGGAGCCCGCGATGCCCTTCGCCCGCCTGAACCGAGCGACCACCCCGACCTACCGCATCGGGCTCGGCCTGGCCGCCGTCGGAAGGCCCGGCTACATCACCCCGCACCGTGACCGCGACCTGCCCGGCGACCGCGGCGTGGACGCGCTGCGCGCCCGCACCCACGAACTCCTGGACGCGGCGTACGCCCAGGGCGTGCGCTATTTCGACGCCGCCCGCTCCTACGGCCGCGCCGAGGAGTTCCTCGCCGAGTGGCTGACCGCACGCCCCGACGTGACGGACGTGGTCATCGGCAGCAAATGGGGCTACACCTACACCGGCGACTGGCGCGTCGACGCCGAGACGCACGAGGTGAAGGACCACGGCCTGGCCACCTTCGAACGCCAGCACGCCGAGACGGCCGGGCTGCTCGGCGACCGGCTCGACCTGTACCAGATCCACTCGGTGACCGCCGACAGCCCCGCACTGAGTGACAAGAACCTGCACGCGCGTCTGGCCGAGCTGGCCGCCGGAGGCACCACGGTCGGCTTCTCCACGAGCGGGCCCGGCCAGAGCGACGCCATCCGGGCCGCCCTCGCCGTGACCGTGGACGGCGAACCCCTCTTCCGCACCGTCCAGGCCACCTACAACGCCCTGGAGACCTCCGCCGGGGCGGCGCTCGCCGAGGCGCACGAAGCGGGCCTCACGGTCATCGTCAAGGAGACCATGGCCAACGGCCGGCTCGCCGGGACCGAAGCGCCCGCCGTCGTCCGGGAGATCGGCACCGAAGCCGGACTGGGCGCGGACGCCGTCGCCCTGGCGCTGGTGCTCCACCAGCCGTGGGCCGGAGTCGTGCTGTCCGGCGCGGCCACCGTCACCCAGCTGGCGGCGAACCTGCACGCCCCGCTGCTCGATCTGGACGCGGACCGGCTGGACCGGCTGGCCGCCCTGGTGGAGGAGCCGGAGGCCTACTGGCGCCACCGGGCCTCGCTGCCCTGGAGCTGAGCTGCCGGATCACGGCGGCCGGTCCACGCCGGACGCCGGCCGGGGCCCGCTCACGCCCAGTCGGCGAGCGCTTCGAAGTCCGCCCGCACCAGCCCCACCCAGGGGTCGACCCGCCGCAGCAGGGCCCGCCCCGGGTGGTGCGCGGCGACCCAGTCCGTGTCGAGGCCGGAGATCTCGTCGTCGATCCAGGCGAACGGCCTGCCGTCCGCGTAGTCGACGACGTAGCGCGTCTTCCAGTACGTCCCGTCGGCCGTGGCCGCGTGCATCGCGGGCCAGTCGATGTACGGCAGCGGGGGCAGCCCGATGCGCGGGCCGACCCACTCGTTCGCCTCGTCCTTCCAGGTGGTCGCCCAGACGAGTTCGTACCGGTCGGCGAGGGCCAGCAGTTCGTCGCCGTGGCCGGGACTGAGCAGGACGGGCAGCGGTGTCCCCGCCTTCCACCCCGTCGGCCGCATCCGATGGAGCGTATAGCCCTCCGGGACGGCGGGGCGGGACAGCGCCGCATAGGGGTTGAGCGGACCGTCGATGTCGATCAGCAGCAGCGGCTTCATGGCGCCATGGTGCCCCCGGACCGCCCGGCACCGGCGGACCGTTTCCGGCATCGTTCGAAGGCGCGGGCGAATGGGACGTCGATGTCTCATGTGGGCTAATGTTGTCTCATGACTCTTGATCGCGAGCAGGTTCTGCGGAGCGCCGCCGCCCTGCTGACCCGTAAATCCACGGCGACCATGGACGAGGTCGCCCGGACCGCGGGGATCGGCCGCGCCACCCTGCACCGGCACTTCGCCGGGCGGGACGCCCTGGTCGGAGCGCTGGAGGACCTCGGGATCCGGGAGTTCGAGGCCGCCCTGGACTCCGCCGCGCTCGACGAGGGCACCGCGGAGGAGGGGCTCCGGCGGCTGATCGCGGCCGTCGAGCCGAGCGCCGGGCTGCTGTCGTTCCTCGTCACCGAGAACCAGCTCTTCGAGGGCGACGACGTCAACGAGGGCTGGAGCCGTCTGGACGCCCGGGTCTCGGCCTTCTTCCGGCGCGGCCAGGAACGCGGCGAGTTCCGGATCGACCTCACGCCTGCCTGGCTGACCGAGGCACTGTACGGCCTGATCGGGAGCTGCGCGTGGTCCGTGCAGACGGGCCGGGTGGCCGCGCAGGACTTCCCGTACATGATCGTCGAGTTGCTCCTGGGCGGAGCACGCCGGAGCGTGGAGAAATGAGCAGCACCTATTCGAGGGCAGGCGTCACGGGCGACGTGCGTCATCCCGGTCGGTGGATCGCCCTCACCGTCCTCGTCCTGGCCGTGCTCCTCGTCGCCGTCGACGCCACCGTCCTCGGACTGGCGACACCGTTCCTCAGCGAGGACCTCGAACCGACCGGCACCCAGCTGCTCTGGATCGGCGATGTGTACTCCTTCGTCATCGCCGGACTCCTGGTCTCCATGGGCAGCCTCGGTGACCGCATCGGCCGGAAGAAGCTGCTGCTGACCGGCGCCGCCGCCTTCGGCGCGGTCTCCGTCCTGAACGCCTACGCGTCCAGCCCCGAGATGATGATCCTGGCCCGGGCGCTGCTCGGTGTCGCGGGCGCCACCCTGATGCCGTCCACGCTCGCCCTGATCCGCAACCTCTTCCACGACCCGCGCGAACGCAGCCTGGCCGTCGGCATCTGGGGCGCGATGGCCTCGGCGGGCGCCGCCGTCGGGCCGGTCGTGGGCGGACTCCTGCTGGAGCACTTCTGGTGGGGCTCGGTCTTCCTGATCAACCTGCCCGTGATGGCCGTCCTCGTCGTCGTGGGCATCAAGATGATCCCCGAGTCGAAGAACCCGGCGCCGGGGCCCTGGGACCTGCTCAGTGTGGGACTCTCCCTGGTCGGCATGATCGGCGTCGTGTACGCCATCAAGGAGGCCGCCGCACACGGCGTGAGCTGGGAGAACGGCGTGGCGGCCCTCGGCGGTGTGCTGGCACTCACCTGGTTCGTGCGCCGTCAGCTGAAGCTCCCCGCCCCACTGCTGGACATGCGGCTCTTCCACCACCGGGGGTTCTCCGGAGCGGTCCTCGCGGACCTGCTGACCATCCTGGGACTGTCCGGAATCGTCTTCTTCCTCTCCCAGTTCCTGCAACTGGTCCAGGGGCGGGGACCGCTGGAGGCAGGCCTCGCCGAACTGCCCGCGGCCGTCGGCGCGGTGACCGCCGGCCTGCTGGCGGGGAGGGTGGCGCGCCGCTACTCCGTGCGCTCCGTGGTCGCCGTCGGACTCGGTGCCATCGGCGTGTCGCTCGCCGTGGTCACGGTGATCCACAAGGAGACCGGCTATCCCCTGATCGGGGTCCTGCTCCTGGTGGTGGGCGTCGGCGCGGGATTCGCCTTCACCGTCACCTCCGACGTGATCCTCTCCAGCGTCCCGAAGGAACAGGCGGGCTCCGCGTCCGCGGTGTCCGAGACGGCGTACGAGCTCGGTGCGGCCCTCGGCATCGCGCTGCTCGGGTCCATCGTCACAGGCGTCTACAAGGGCTTCGGGACCCCGGCGGGCACCCCGGCCGCCGCCGCGACGGCGGCACACGAGTCGCTGGGCGGGGCCGTGGAGACGGCGGAGCACCTCCCCGCACAGCAGGGGAGCGAGCTCGTCGTGGCGGCTCAGGAGGCCTTCGTCAACGGGCTGCGGGTCTCGGCGGCGGTCGGTGCCGTCGTGCTGCTCGCGACCGCGGTCGCCACGTGGTTCCTGCTGCGCGGCCAGGAGCTGGAAGAGGGGATCATCCCCGACGAGTGAGTGACCCGGCGCGGTCGCGCGGGGTCACCGGAGTGCACCCGTCCGGCTCAGGCGGCCTTGGCCTTCGTGGCGTACATGTCGACGTACTCCTGGCCGGACAGGCGCATCACCTCGGCCATCACGGAGTCCGTCACCGCCCGCAGGACGTAGCGGTCGCGGTCCATGCCCTCGTAGCGCGAGAACTCCAACGGCTCACCGAAGCGGACCGTGACCTTGCCCGGGCGGGGCAGGCCCGCGCCGCCCGGCTGCAGCTTGTCCGTGCCGATCATGGCGAACGGCACGACCGGTGCGCCGGTCATCAGGGTCAGCCTCGCGATACCCGTACGGCCCCGGTAGAGCCGGCCGTCGGGGGAGCGGGTGCCTTCGGGGTAGATGGCGAAGGCGTGGCCCGCCTCCAGCACCCGGCGTCCCGTCATCAGCGCCGCGACTCCTCCGCGGCCGCCGTCCCGGTCCACCGGGATCATGCCGCAGCCGGTGAAGAACCAGGCCATCAGCCGGCCCTTGAAGCCCTTGCCGGTGACGTACTCGTCCTTGCCGATGTAGAAAACCGGCCGGTCGCAGCAGATCGGCATGATCATCGAGTCGATGAACGTCAGATGGTTCCCCGCGAGGATCACCGGGCCGTCACCCGGGATGTTCTCGACGCCCTCCACCTGCGGCCGGAAGAGCAGGCGCAGGATCGGTCCGAGCACTGCCTTGATGACCGTGAGTCGGGACAACGCATCCTCCGGTGTCGTGGCCGGGCGGCCGGGGCGGGAATTCGCGAGGGTCTGTGCAGGTGAGGACGATACTCGCGGGTACGGCCTCTCCGCACATCGGGTTCACCCAGTGGATACACAGTGTTGACGTGTGTTTCCGCCATGTTCGTCCACGGTCCGCCCCGCCGATGGCGTAGCTGCCTACGATCAAGCCTCGCCCGAAGGTGCCGGACATCACATGCGAGGAGCATTTTATGACAGAGCGCGCGCAGACCGGGCCCGGCCGGCGGACACTCCTGGGGGCGGCCGTCCTCGGCGCGACGGCCCTCGGAGCCACCGGAACGGCCGACGCCGCCGGGCGTGGCGCCCCGGACGGGCGAGGCGGCGGCAGAGGCGGCTACCGGGACCTGCCCGTGCCCACCGTCGTCGGCCACCGCGGCGCCAGCGGCTACCGCCCCGAGCACACCCTCGGCTCCTACCAGCTGGCCCTGGACATGGGCGCGCACATCGTCGAGCAGGACCTCGTGCCGACCAAGGACGGCCACCTGGTCTGCCGCCACGAGAACGACATCACCGGCACCACGGACGTCGCCGAGCACCCCGAGTTCGCGAGCCGCAAGGCCACCAAGCGGGTCGACGGCGTGTCTCTCACCGGCTGGTTCACCGAGGACTTCACCCTCGCCGAGCTGAAGACCCTCCGGGCCAAGGAGCGCATCCCCGGCAACCGCCAGGAGAACACGCTGTACGACGGCCGCTGGGAGATCCCCACCTTCGAAGAGGTCCTGCGCTGGGCGGACAAGGAGGGCCGCAGGCGGGGCGAGCCCGTCTGGCTCTACGTCGAGACCAAGCACCCCTCCTACTTCAGGGGCCTCGGCCTGGGCCTGGAGGAGCCCCTCGCCAAGCTGCTGCGCCGCCACGGCCGGCACCGGGCGGACTCCGCGCTGATCCTCCAGTCCTTCGAGCCAAGCTCGATGCAGCGGCTGTCGAAGCTCGTCGCCACCCCCCGTGTCGTCCTGCTGTCCGGTCCGAAGGAACGGCCGTGGGACTTCGTGGAGGCCGGCGACCCCCGGACGGTCGCCGACCTGGTGAAGCCCGCCGGGCTGAAGTGGATCGCGTCCTTCGCCCAGGGCATCGGCCCCACGCTGGACCTCGTCATCCCCAAGGACGGGCAAGGACGGCTGACGTCCCCCACCTCCCTGGTGGCGGACGCGCACGCGCGGGGCCTGGTCCTGCACCCGTACACGCTGCGCAACGAGAACACGTTCCTGCCGGCGGACTTCCGGCGCGGCACCGACCCGAACGCGTACGGCGACGCGTTCGGCGCTCTCCGGGCGTACTTCGAGACAGGGATCGATGGGATCTTCTCCGACAACCCGGACACCGCTCTGCTCGCGGCAGCCGACTTCGCCGAGGGCTGAGTCCGAGGGCCGGGGGCGCGTCAGCCGCCCGGCCCTCATGCCCCGGTCGGGTGGAGCTCCCCGGGTGCGGCAACCCGCCGCCCCTGGGGAGCGTTGACGGGGCATGACACTTCTTGATCATGTTCCGGCGGCCCCGGCCGGGGCGGCGGGCGACGGCGGGCGGGCCCTCGTGCGCGCCCTGCACGCGCTGGTGCGCGCGGAGGCGGGGGCCGAGGCCCAGGCCGCCGGCGTCGAGGCGGCGGACCTGGAGCAGTCGGTGTGGCTGAAGCTGCTGGAACGCCGGCCCGGCCCGGGCGTGCCCGCCGACCCGGCCCGCTGGGTCCGCGCCGTCGTGCGGGCCGAGGCGCGCGTCGCCCGCCGCAGGATCCGGCGCGAACGCGCCTACACCGCCGGTGAGTCCCCGGGCGACTGGGCCGGTTGCCCCGAACGAATCGCGGTGGGAGCCGACGAACGCCGTGCGCTGCGCACCGCGGTGGGCCGGCTGCCCGGCAGGTGCCCACGGTTACTCGAGGCGATGCTGGCTCCCCACGATCCGACGTACCGGGAAATCGCAGGGGAGTTGGGTATGTCACAGGGGAGTTTGGGCCCGATGCGTTCCCGATGCCTTGGATGTCTGCGCAGAATGCTGGCGGCGGAGGTTGTAGCTCCTGAACTGCGGGGAATGGAGCGGTAGACAACCGGCGGACAGGTGAGCGGGAGGCATGCACACATGGGCATGAGTGTGACCATCTCGGCGGCGACAGCACAGGACGTCGAGCAGATCTTCAGACTCCAGTACCTCTGTTTCCAGGGCGAGGCGGAGCTCTACGGCAACTACCGGATCGACCCACTCGTCCAGACGCTCGACTCGGTGCGGGACGAACTCGCCACGGACCTGGTGTTCGTGGCCCGGCTCGGCGACGAAGTCGTCGGTTCGGTACGCGGCTTCACCGACGCCGACGGCACCGGCCGGATCGGCAAGCTCTGCGTCCACCCCCGGCTCCGTAACCACGGCCTCGGCACCCGTCTCCTGCGGGCCGCGGAATCCGGCCTGGCCGACGGGCGTTCGGCCACCCGCTTCCGTCTGCACACGGGGGAGCGCAGCGAAGGCAATCTGCGGCTCTACCGCAAGGCGGGCTATGCCCAGGTGGGCAACGCCACCGGAGGTGACGGTGTCCGGCTGGTCCTGCTGGAGAAGGACGCCACCGCCCCTGCCTATGTGACCAGCGCCTGAACGAGGTGCCTGACGGCTCCCGTGCGCCCCGCGTCAGGCGTTACGCGCGCGGCGCAGCCAGATCATCCCGGTGACCGGCAGGATCACCGGGATGAGCAGGTAGCCCATGCCGAATCCCGACCACACCGTGCTGTCCGGGAAGGCGGACGGCTCCAGGAGCGTCCAGGTGCCGACGATCAGCACACCGGCGAGCTCGGCGGCGCAGCACACCAGCGCCGCCCTGCGCGCCTTCTCCCCGCCCCGCACCAGCGAGTACGTGATGAAGCCGTACACGACGGCGGCGACGGCCGAGAGGACGTACGCCAGCGGCGCCTTGCCGAAGTCCAGGATCATCTCGACGATCGAGCGGGACGCGGCGGCCACGGTGAACACGCCGTAGAACCAGACCAGTACCCGCCCCGGCCCGGTGCCGAGGTCGAACTGCTGCTTCTGCTGCGGGGCGTTCGGCGCCGGGGACGCGGGCTTCCCCGTGCGGTCGGTGTCGCTCAAGGTCAGTTTCCCCAGATGTCGTAGAGCCGTACTTCGAGGACGGCGAGCACGACCGCGCCGGCCGCCACCGTCACCGAGCCCCAGCGGGTCCGCTCCGACAGCGACAGGAAACCCGCCGCGGGCACGGCCGCGAACGCGCCGATCAGATAGGCGATGAAGATCGTCATGCCCTGGTCGGGCCGCTCGCCGCGCGCCAGCTGCACGATTCCCACGAGCAGCTGCGCCAGCGCCAGCACGGAGACGACCGCCATGCCGATGAAGTGCCAGTCCTTCGTGGGCTGGTCCCGGTAGGCGGCGAATCCGCACCAGGCGGCGAGGGCGAGCGCGGTCACGGTGACCGCGACCGTCAGGGCGTCGAGCATGAAGTGAGGGTATTACGGACGGGTGGAGCCGCCGCGTGCGGGCCCGGCCGCCCCGCGGGCGCGGGCGGTCCTGGGGGAAGGGTGGCCTTTGCCACAGGGTGCGCAGAGCATGATCATCCCGCCGGCGGTACGGCACGTGGCGCTGCTCGCGTTTTTGCAGGTCAGGGCGGTGCGTGCGACGGCCCCGACTGCGAGGGACGTGCATCCACGGCTGTCCGCTATGCGGACACGGGGGATCGCCGGAACGTTACGTCTGTTTTACTTGGGCCATGACCACGACGAGCTACCGCAGCCCTGCGACCGAGGCGATCCCGACGCCCGGTGCTCGTTGTATGTGTCGAATGCGCGCCTTCTGAGGGCCCCCGCCCGAGCCTCGCGCCCCGAAGCGAGACCGTGCCCGTGCCGTCCGCACCCAGCGGATCGAGCCGGCCCTCCCCTGCCCCGCGCCCAGCGGCTCCGCCGCGGCCGGGCCACGCAGAGACTCCCACCGGTCGACCACTGAGAACAGTCTCATTCAGATGCATGCCCCGTGCCCGGCGGACACCGCGCCGTGCACTCGACAGTGACGGAAACCCTGTGATCACCACTTCGGGCCTCACGAAGGTCTACCAGTCACGCGGCCGAGAGGTCACCGCCCTGGACGGCGTGGACCTGCACGTCCGCGAAGGCGAGGTCTACGGCGTCATCGGACAGAGCGGCGCCGGCAAGTCCTCCCTCATCCGCTGCGTCAACCTCCTCGAACGCCCCACCTCGGGCACCGTGACGGTCGCCGGACAGGACCTCACCGCCCTCGCCGGCCGCGGCCGCCGCGCCGGCAAGGAGCTCCGCCGGGCGCGCAACCGCATCGGCATGGTCTTCCAGCACTTCAACCTGCTGGACTCGCGTACCGTCCGCGACAACGTCGAGCTCCCCCTGGAGATCCTCGGGATCTCCGGACAGGAACGCACCCGCAAGGCGCTCGAACTCCTCGACCTCGTCGGTCTCGCCGACAAGGCGAAGGCCTACCCCGGTCAGCTGTCCGGAGGCCAGAAGCAGCGCGTCGGCATCGCCCGCGCCCTCGCGGGCGACCCGAAGGTGCTCCTCTCCGACGAGGCGACCTCCGCGCTCGACCCCGAGACCACCCGCTCCATCCTGCAGCTGCTGCGCGACCTCAACCAGGAGCTCGGCCTCACCGTCCTGCTCATCACGCACGAGATGGACGTCGTCAAGACCGTCTGCGACTCCGCCGCGCTGATGAAGCAGGGCCGCATCGTCGAGTCGGGCACCGTCGGTGAGCTGCTGTCCACCCCCGGCTCCGAGCTGGCCCACGAGCTGTTCCCCGTCGGGGGCACCGCCTCCGGCCCCGGCTCCACCGTCGTCGACGTCACCTTCCACGGCGAGGCCGCGGCCCAGCCGGTGATCTCGCAGCTCTCCCGGACGTACAACATCGACATCTCGATCCTCGGTGCCGCGATGGACACCGTCGGCGGCAAGCAGATCGGCCGCATGCGCATCGAGCTGCCCGGCCGCTTCGAGGAGAACGTCGTACCGATCGGCTTCCTGCGCGAGCAGGGCCTCCAGGCCGAGGTCGTGGACGGCGGCCCCGCCGCCGCCACCGACATCCCCTCCCAGACCCCCGCCGCGATCACCAAGGAGGTGGCGAAGTGACCTGGTCCGAAATGCAGCCACTGCTCTCGCAGGGAACCATCGACACCCTCTACATGGTGCTCTGGTCCACGCTCGTCACCGTCGTCGGCGGACTGCCGCTCGGCATTCTGCTCGTCCTCACCGACAAGGGCGGACTGCTGCAGAACATGGTGGTGAACAAGGTCATCGGCGTGATCGTGAACATCGGCCGCTCGCTGCCGTTCATCATCCTGCTGATCGCCCTGATCCCCTTCACCACCTGGGTCGTAGGCACCTTCATCGGCCCGTCCGCGATGATCGTGCCGCTCGCCATCGGCGCCATCCCCTTCTTCGCGCGGCTCGTCGAGACGGCGGTGCGCGAGGTCGACCACGGGCTCGTCGAGGCCGTCCAGTCCATGGGCGGGTCCGTCCCGACGATCGTCCGCAAGGTCCTACTGCCGCAGGCGCTGCCCTCGCTCGTCTCGGGCGTCACCACGACCGTGATCGTGCTCATCGGCTACTCCGCGATGGCGGGAGCGGTGGGCGGCGAAGGGCTCGGCTCCAAGGCCGTCACCTACGGATTCCAGCGCTTCGACAACCAGTTCATGCTCATCACCGTCGTGCTGCTGATCGTCATCGTGACCGTGGTCCAGCTGATCGGTGACGGAGTCGTACGCCTGCTCGCCCGCCGGGGCCGCACCTCCTCCTGACTTTCCTCTCCCCTGAAGCCCGAACTCCTTGTCCGGGCGCACCACCACCAGAAAGAGGCACTCTTCGTGCGTAAGAACATCAAGATCACCGCTGCCGCCGCTGCAGCCGCCGCCCTCGCACTCGGCCTCAGCGCCTGCGGTACGGACTCCGACCCGGCCGCCAAGGGCGAGACCGGTGCCGACGCCGACACCTCCAAGGCCCTCGTCGTCGCCGCGTCCCCGACGCCGCACGCCGACATCCTGAACTACGTCAAGAAGAACCTGGCGGACAAGGCCGGCCTCAAGCTGGAGGTCAAGGAGTTCACGGACTACGTCCTGCCGAACACCGCCACCGAGAACGGCCAGGTCGACGCCAACTTCTTCCAGCACAAGCCCTACCTGGACGACTTCAACAAGAAGAACAAGACCCACATCGTCCCGGTGGTCAACGTCCACCTGGAGCCCCTCGGCCTCTACTCCAAGAAGGCCAAGGACGTGAAGGACATCAAGGCCGGCCAGACCGTCGCCGTCCCGAACGACACCACCAACGAGGGCCGCGCGCTCCAGCTCCTCGCCGAGAACGGGCTGATCACCATCAAGGACGGCGTGGGCACCAACGCCAAGCTCAGCGACATCACGGACAAGAAGGGCCTGGAGTTCAAGGAGATCGAGGCCGCGACCGTGCCCCGTGCGCTGGACGACGTCGACGCCGCCGTCATCAACGGCAACTACGCCATCGAGGCCGACCTGAAGCCGGGGCAGGACTCCCTGGTGCTGGAGAAGGCCGACGGCAACCCGTACGCCAACTTCCTGGCCGTCAAGGACGGCAACGAGGACGACCCCCGGGTCCAGAAGCTCGCGAAGCTCCTGAACTCCGACGAGGTCAAGAAGTTCATCGAGGACACCTACAAGGGCTCCATCGTCCCCGCCTTCGGTGAGCCCGCCAAGTCCTGACACCCAGGCACCACTTGCCCCACGAGCCCCGCACGCCCGCACCAGGGTGTGCGGGGCTCCGCCGTGCGGACCCGGCCATGCACATCCACGCCCCGATGCTGCATGCTGGTGGCTTTACACGGTCTTCGGCATGGAGCTGCGCATGACTACCACCTTCCCGTCCATCTCCATCAGCACGGACAGGTTGGTGCTGCGCCCCTTCGACATGGCGGACGTCCCGGCGTACATCGAGATGATGAACGACGAGCTCGTCACCGCCTGGACCGACGCCCCGTACCCCTACACCCAGGTCGACGCCGAGCGGTGGGTCCGCAGGATCGCCCCGGCCGAGCGCTCCCAAGGCAACGGCATCGTCTTCGCCGTCACCGAGTTCCTCACCCAGCGCCTCGTCGGTTCCGTGCGGCTCCTCAACACCGACCGGCGCACCCTGGCCGCCGAGGTCCGCTACATCACCGCCCCCTGGGCGCGCGGTGAGGGATACGCCACCGAGTCCGTGCTGGCCCTCGCCGAGTGGCTCTTCCGCGACCAGGGCTTCGAACGGATCGAACTGCGCACCCCCGCCGGGAACACGGCCTCCCAGCAGGTCGCCCAGAAGCTGGGCTGCATCAGCGAGGGAGTCCTGCGGAACGCCCGCATAGCCAGGACCGCCACCGAGGACGGAGGCTGGGCCGACATCAGGACCGACCTCATCGTGTGGGGACTCCTGCCCGAGGACCTGGAGGGCGTCGCCGAGCAGCTGGCCGACGCGGGCGGCTACGGCACGTACAACGACTGGAACTGACCTGCGGCCTCATCCGGATGAAAGACCCCGGCTCCCAGGGCGGGAGCCCCCGGCAGGGCGTTGGTACGGACCGGATACGCTCACCCTTGCTCCGCGCATCCCGCGGTGACACCCCGCCTGCTCACACCCCAGGAGAATGACGACGATGGCCGACCGGGTCACGGTGATCGGCTGGGACGGCTCGCCACTGACCGGCGCGGCCACAGCCGCGCTCTCGGCCGCCACGCTCGTCGCCGGCGCCGCGCACCACCTCGCGCTCCCCGAAGTGCCCGGGCGCGCGGAACGGATCCGCCTCGGCAGCGTCGACCTGGCCGCCCGCAGGATCGCCGGGCACCGGGGGAGCGCCGTGGTCCTCGCCGACGGCGACCCCGGCTTCTTCGGCGTCGTACGCACCCTGCGCAAGCCCGAACACGGGCTCGAGGTCGAGGTCGTCCCCGCCGTCTCGTCCGTCGCCACCGCCTTCGCCCGCGCCGGAATGCCGTGGGACGACGCGCAGATCGTCGTCGCCCACCCCCGCACCCTGCGCCGCGCGGTCAACGTCATCCGCGCCCACCACAAGGTCGCCGTACTCACATCCCCCGGAGCCGGCCCGGCCGAGCTCGCGCTGCTGCTCGAAAACGTCCACCGCACCTTCGTGATCTGCGAGGAGCTCGGCACCGTACGCGAGCGGGTCACCGTCCTCACCTCCGACAAGACGGCCGACCACACCTGGCGCGACCCCAATGTCGTCATCGTCATCGGCGGCGGTCCCGAGACCACCGCCAACAGCGCCTGGATCTCCGGCCGCCGCCCCGAGGGCCCCCGCGGCTGGGCCCTGCCGCCCGCGGCGTACGGCGGCGCGGGGGAGACCGGCGAAGGGGAGTTCCCCGGGCTGCGCGCAGCCCAGCTCGCCCGCCTCGGACCGCGCACCGGCGATCTCGTCTGGGACATCGGCTCCGGCAGCGGCGCACTCGCCGTGGAAGCGGCCCGTTTCGGCGCCGCGGTGCTCGCCGTGGACAGCGATCCGGACGCCTGCGCGCGTACGGCGGCCGCCGCCCGCACCTTCCAGGTCGGAGTCCAGGTCGTCATGGGCACCGCCCCGCACGTCCTGGAAAGCCTGCCCGAGCCCGATGTCGTACGGATCGGGGGCGGCGGGGTGCCCGTGGTCACGGCGGTCGCGGACCGGCGGCCGGAACGCATCGTCACCCATGCCTCGAACCGGGACGAGGCGGAGGCGCTGGGCGCGGCGCTCGGTGAGAACGGATACACGGTCGAATGCGCGCTGCTCCAGTCCGTCGAACTGGACACCTCCGTCTGGGCGGAACGTGAACGCTCCGTCGTGTTCATGCTCTCCGCGGTGCGTACCGACCTCGCCCCCTGAGGTGTTCGCGGGGGAGCGCGAGGTAGGCTGACCGATTGTTGTACCGCGCCCGGCTGTTCGACGGTTCGTTCGTCAATGTCCGGAAAAGTGGACCGTTTTGGTCCGCGATGTGGTACGGCGTAACCGGGGGACGCGCAACGTGGCGTAGTCCACAGCGAGCCGAGGCAGAAGTGTCTGTCGCGGCGGCGAACGGCCGCGAGAATGTATACCTCCGCGCGCGTTTCGTGCCGCGCGGGGAGCCCGCTCGTTCTTGTTGACGAGCACCGGCGTGCCGTGGTTCGGGCATCCCGGGCGAAGGGCGAAGGAGCACTGACGATGGGCGAGGGGTACGCATGACTGACACCGGCCAGATCCCGGGCGAGGGACTGCCGGAGAACGCAGGCATGGTGGAGCAGCCGGGCGTCCCCGCCCCGGACGCCTACACCTACCTCGAACCCTCCGAGCACACACCAGAGGACGACGACCTCCTTCTGATGCCCGCACCCCAGGGCGCCTGGAGCGACGCTCCGGCCGCACCGGGGGGCCTGCCCGAGCAGTTCCCGGCGCACGACGGGGCGGTGAACGGCACCCACGGGTCCGGCGCCGCGGACCTCAACGGCGTACGGGTCGCGGCGCACGCACCCGCGCAGGTCCCGGTCGCGGCCGCGCCGGCCCGGCGTCCGCTGCACCGCGGCCCCGCTTCCACCGAGGCGCCCTCCTACGGGGGGCCGCCGACCGGGGGAGTCGTCCGCTCGCTCGCGGACCGGGGGCCGGCCGGCCCGCAGAACCCGATGCCCGTGCGGCACGCGGGACCGCCGACGACAGGGCCCGAGTACTTCGACGTCCCGGCGGACGACGCTTCCATGCTGCCCGGCCCGCAGCTGGGCGAGATCCCGCCCCAGGGCGCGCCCGCGTGGGGCGCGCCGGAGCCGGCCGTGGCGCCCGAGACGGTGGTGGAGCCTCCGGTTGCGGAGCCTGTGGCACCCGACGCGGCTGTCGCGCCTGCCGAACCGGTCGGACCCGACGCGGCTGTCGCGCCTGCCGAACCGGTCGAACCCGTCGTGGCCGCCCCGCCCGTCGCTCCCGTCACTCCCGCAGAAACGGTCGCCCCGGAGCCCGTGGCGGCCGTGATTCCGGAGACTCCCGTCGAGCCGTTGCCCGTGCCGGAGACGTCGGAGGAGCGTCCCGCGGAGGCGCTGGCCGAGGCCCCGGCCCTCGTACCGGTCGACGCTCCCGCCGACGTGCCCGTCGACACTCCCGTCGAACTGCCCGTCGAGGCCGCAGCCCCGGCTGAGCCGGTGGGGCAGTTCGTGCCCGTGGAGGGACCCGTACCGACGGCTCCGCACCTCGCCCCGACTCCCGCGGCCGGGACCGCCGTCCCCGTCACCGAGCCCGAGCCGGCCGCCGAGCCCGCGCCCCCCGTGGCGGAGCCCGCACCGGCCGTGCCCGAGGCCGTGGAGGCGCCGGAGCCGGTCGCCGTCCAGCAGCCCGAGGCCGCGCCCGAGCCCGTCGCGGAGCCCGAGCCCCTCGTCGTACCGCGGGCCGGACCCCAGATCCTGGCCGAGCGGGGGCCGGAGCCGGAGCCCGGAACCGGACCCGAGATCATCGAGACCCCCGACGCCGAGACCCCCGAGGCCGTGACTCCGGAGGCCGTGACCCCGGAGGTCCTGGAGCCCGAGGCCCCGGAAGCCGAGCCCCTGGTGGCCCAGGCCCCGGCGGTCGAGGCCCCGGCCCCTGCCGAGGAAGCCCTCCAGGAGACCCCGGCCCCTGTCGAGGCGCCGGAGGAGACCGAAGAGGCCGAGGCCGAAACAGCCCCCGCCGAGGCCGCCGAGCCCGATGCCCCCGCCTCCCTTCCCGCCCCCGGCTACGACGACGCCGAGCGCGAAGCCGTTCTGCGGGTCATGCGTGAACGCCGCGACATCCGCAACGGCTTCCGCAGCGACCCCATCCCTCACGAGGTCCTCCTCCGCGTCCTGGAGGCGGCGCACACCGCGCCGAGCGTCGGCCACTCGCAGCCCTGGGACTTCGTCGTCATCCGCTCCGCGGAGACGCGCCGTTCCATGCACGAACTGGCCCAGCGTCAGCGTGAGGCGTACGCCAAGTCGCTGCCCAAGGCCCGGGCCAAGCAGTTCAAGGAACTGAAGATCGAGGCCATCCTCGACACGCCCGTGAACATCGTCGTCACCGCCGACCCCACCCGCGGCGGCCGCCACACCCTGGGGCGGCACACCCAGCCGCAGATGGCCCCGTACTCCTCGGCGCTCGCCGTGGAGAACCTCTGGCTGGCGGCCCGCGCGGAAGGCCTCGGTGTCGGCTGGGTCAGCTTCTTCGACGAGCGGGAGATGGTCCGGGCGCTCGGCCTCCCCGAACACCTCGAAGTCGTCGCCTACCTCTGCGTCGGATACGTCGACGAATTCCCCGAGGAGCCCGAACTGATGCAGGCGGGCTGGTCCAAGCGCCGCCCGCTGTCCTGGGTCGTCCACGAGGAGACGTACGGCCGCCGCGCACTGCCGGGCGAGGAGCCGCACAACCTCCTCCAGGAGACCATCGCCGGCATCCGCCCGCTGGACGCCAAGGCGCTCGGCGAGGCGTGGGAACGCCAGAAGCGGATGACGAAGCCCGCCGGCGCGCTGGGCATGCTGGAGATCATCTCCGCGCAGCTCTCCGGGCTCTCCCGGCTCTGCCCGCCGCCGATCCCGGAACCCGCCGCCGTCGCGATCTTCGCCGGTGACCACGGGGTGCACGCCCAGGGCGTCACGGCGTGGCCGCAGGAGGTCACCGGCCAGATGGTCGCCAACTTCCTCGGTGGCGGCGCCGTCTGCAACGCCTTCGCCGCCCAGGTCGGCGCCGAGGTCTGCGTCGTCGACGTCGGTGTGGCGTCCGAACTCCCCGCGACGCCCGGCCTGCTGCCCAGGAAGGTCCGCGCCGGAACGGCCGACTTCACCACGGGTCCGGCCCTCACCCGCGAAGAAGTACTCGCGGCCATCGAGGTGGGCATCGAGACCGCCCGCGACCTGGTGGCCGCAGGCAACAAGGGCCTGCTCACCGGTGAGATGGGCATCGCCAACACCACCGCGTCGGCCGCGCTGATCTGCGTCTACAGCGGCCTGGACCCCTCGGAGGTGACCGGGCGCGGCACCGGGATCAACGACGAGATGCACGCCCGCAAGGTCGATGTGGTGCGCCGCGCCCTGGACCTGCACCAGCCCGACCCGACGGACCCCATCGGCGTACTGGCCGCGGTCGGCGGCCTGGAGCACGCCGCCATGGCGGGCTTCCTGCTGGGCGGCGCCTCGCTCCGTACGCCGGTGATCCTGGACGGTGTGAGTGCCGGCGCCGCCGCGCTGGTCGCCCGGGCGATCGCCCCCGAGGCGCTCGCCGCGTGCATCGCGGGGCACCGCAGCGCGGAACCCGGCCATGTCGCCGCGCTCAACAAGCTGGGCCTGCGCCCGCTGGTCGACCTCGACCTCCGCCTCGGTGAGGGTACGGGCGCGCTGCTCGCGCTCCCCATCGTGCAGAGCGCCGCCCGCGCGATGCACGAGGTGGCGACGTTCGACTCCGCGGGCGTCACGGAGAAGTAGCCGCCACGTGCCCGGACGCGCCCGACCGGCCCGTCCGGGCACCACGCGGGCACATCCGGGCGCGGTCGGCCGCACCCGGGCCTCCGGGCCCGCCGGGGGCGGCCCGCCGCACAGCCCGGGTGCCGTGCCCACCCCGTATCGTGGTCCCACGCGTCACCGCCTCACACCGCCCACGTCACCGCCGCTCCACCGCCGCAGCGGCCCGCAGCACACCGCACCCTGCACGAGGAGCCCGCACGACCATGGCCGAGCATGACGATCACCCTGCCTACCCCGTCGGACTGCGCCTGAACGGGCGCCGCGTCGTCGTCGTCGGCGGTGGCCAGGTCGCGCAGCGCCGGCTGCCCGCCCTCATCGCGGCCGGGGCCGACATCACCCTGGTGTCCCCGTCGGCGACGGCATCCGTCGAGGCGATGGCCGACACCGGTGAGATCCGCTGGGAGCGCCGCAGGTATCAGGACGGCGACCTCGCCGACACCTGGTACGCCCTCGTCGCGTCGTCCGACGCCGCCGCCAACGACGCCGCGTCCGCCGAGGCCGAGCGCACCCGCACCTGGTGCGTCCGGAGCGACGACGCGGAGGCGGCCACCGCCTGGACCCCGGCCACCGGCCGCAGCGAAGGGATCACGGTCGCCGTCCTCACCACCACCTCGCAGGGCCGCGACCCCCGGCACTCCGCCGCGGTCCGCGACGCGATCGTGGAGGGCCTGCGCGACGGCACCCTCGCCGCCCCGCACCACCGCACCCGCGCCCCCGGCGTCGCGCTGGTGGGCGGTGGCCCCGGCGACCCCGACCTGATCACGGTCCGCGGCCGCCGTCTCCTCGCCGAGGCCGACGTGGTCATCGCCGACCGTCTCGGCCCCCGCGACCTGCTCGACGAGCTCCCGCCGCACGTCGAGGTGATCGACGCCGCGAAGATCCCGTACGGCCGGTACATGGCGCAGGAGGCGATCAACCAGGCGCTGATCGACCACGCCAAGGCCGGCAGGTCCGTGGTCCGTCTCAAGGGCGGCGACCCGTTCGTCTTCGGCCGCGGCATGGAGGAGGCACAGGCTCTGGCCGCCGAGGGCATCGCCTGCACGGTCGTCCCCGGCATCTCCAGCTCGATCTCCGTGCCGGGAGCGGCGGGCATCCCCGTCACCCACCGGGGCGTCGCGCACGAGTTCACGGTGGTCAGCGGTCATGTGGCACCCGACGACCCGAGGTCCCTGGTCGACTGGAAGGCCCTTGCTCAGCTGCGCGGCACCCTGGTCCTCCTGATGGCCGTCGACAAGATCGGCGCCATCTCCCAGGCCCTCATCGCCCACGGCAAGGCCCCCGACACCCCGGTGGCCCTGGTCCAGGAGGGCACCACGGCAGCCCAGCGCAGGGTCGACGCGACCCTCGCGGACGTCGGGGAGAGGGCCGTCACGGAAGAGGTACGCCCCCCGGCCGTCATCGTCATCGGCGATGTCGTCGCCGTCGCCACGGACCCGGCCGGCCGGCTCGAAGGCTGAGCGGCCGGACCTCCGCCGCGCTTCCGCACTCCCACACCACCCCGACAAGGCAGTAGCACCCCGTGGCAGAACTCATCACCGTCGACGACCCGGACGACCCTCGCCTGGGCGACTACACAGGCCTGACCGACGTCGAGCTCCGGCGACGGCGTGAACCCGCCGAGGGCCTCTTCATCGCCGAGGGCGAGAAGGTGATCCGGCGTGCCGGGAACGCCGGGTACGAGATGCGGTCCATGATGCTCTCCGCCAAGTGGATCGACGTCATGCGCGATGTGATCGACGAGGCCACCGCACCGGTCTACGCGGTCACACCGGCTCTCGCCGAACGCGTCACCGGCTACCACGTACACCGTGGGGCCCTCGCCTCCATGCAGCGCAAGCCGCTTCCCGACGCCGGCACGCTGCTGTCCCCGGAGCGGGGGGACGTACGGCGGGTCGCCGTGTTCGAGGACATCGTCGACCACGCCAATCTCGGAGCGGCCTTCCGCAACGCCGCCGCACTCGGCGTCGACGCCGTCCTGCTCACCCCGCGCTGCGCCGACCCGCTCTACCGGCGGGCGGTCAAGGTCTCCATGGGGTCCGTCTTCCACGTCCCCTGGACCCGCCTGACGTCATGGCCCGAGGACGTCGCCGTGCTGCGCGAGGCGGGCTTCACCACCGCCGCACTCTGCCTCAGCGACATGTCGATCACCCTGGACGAACTCGTCGCACAGCAGCACGAGAAGCTGGCGCTCGTCTTCGGCACCGAGGGCGACGGCCTCACGCCCGGGGCGCTCGCCGCGGCCGACGCCCATGTACGTATCCCGATGGACGCCGGGGTCGACTCGCTCAACGTCGCCGCGGCCTCCGCCGTCGCCTTCTACGCGACCCGGGCCGGATCCGCCTGAGCCGGAGCCGCCCCGCGCACGTGCGTGGGGCCGGCGGCGGCCCCGTCGTACGTCTGTGACGGCGAGCCCCCCAGCCCGCGCGCCGGGCCCTGGCAGCCCTGGGCGGCCGCGATGCCGAGCGCGACGAGCAGCGTCACCACGACGAAGACGACGAGCCGCTGGCGCAGCAGCCGTGGGTTGGCCGGCCGCCGCTTCCCGCCCTTCCCCGCCGAGGTCGTCCGGACACCGGGCCTCGAGGCCTGCCTGCCGTTCGTGCCCTTGGGCCCGTGGGACTGCTGACCGGAGCGTGGGCCGCCCCGCGCCGCCCGGGACTGCGAACCACCGGTGCGAGGGGCCGCCGGGCGCGACGACGCGGGGCGCCGGCCGCCCGGCGCACGTGACTCCTGCGCGGCCCCCCCGGCCGTGTGCCGGGTGGCCTGTTCGGTGGACGGGCCGTCCATCCGGCCGGTCGGCCGGTCCAGCTCCTGCGCGCTCCGCTGGGCGGGCGGACGGCGCTCCTGCAGCCCCTGTGCCTCCCGGGCGGCGATCTCCTTGAGCCGCATGGAGAGCTGCAGGGTGCTCGGCCGCTCCTCCGGGTCCTTCGCCAGACAGGCCCGTACGAGGGGGGCGAGCGCGTCGTGCACATCGAACAGATGCGGTTCCTCGTGCACCACGCGGTAGAGCATCACCTCGGAACTTCCGTGCCCGAAGGGCGAGTCCGCCATCGCCGCGTAGGCCAGGGTGGCGCCCAGCGAGAACACGTCCGTCGCGGGGGTCACCGCCGCACCGCGCACCTGCTCGGGCGCCAGGAAGCCCGGCGAGCCGACGGCCGTCCCCACATGGGTGAGCGTGCTGGCCCCGGTCGCCCAGGCGATGCCGAAGTCGATGATCCGGGGGCCCTTGGGGGAGAGGAGGATGTTGGACGGCTTCAGGTCACGGTGGACGACACCGGCCTCGTGCACCGCCACCAGACCCTCCGAGAGCGCCGCCCCGATCGAGGCCACCTCGGCCGCCGACAGAGGGCCCTCCTCGACGACCTTGTCGTGCAGCGAGGGACCCGGTACGTACTGCGTCGCGAACCACGGACGGTCCGCCTCCAGGTCGGCGGCCACCAGCCGGGCCGTGCAGCCGCCGCGGATCCTCCGGGCGGCGGACACCTCGCGCGCGAAACGCGAGCGGAACTCCTGGTCCTCCGCCAGATCAGGCCGGATCACCTTCAGCGCCACCCGCTGGCCCCGGCGGTCGGAACCCAGATAGACGACGCCCATGCCGCCCGCGCCCAGTCGCCGGTGCAGCCTGAACGAGCCGACGACACGCGGGTCCTCGCGCCGGAGCCGCATCATCGCCATCGTCTGCCCATCCCCGCTGCCGGTCCGCCTGACGAGGCACAGCTTACGTACCCGTGGCGCGGCGCGCTCAGAGGCCGCGCCCTCACCGGCCCATCGATTGTCAGTGCCCGGTGGGAGAATTGAGGAGTGGTCAGGGAGCCGGGGATCCGGGCTCCGTGGCCCGTGCGAGATCTCAAAGGACCGTCGCATAAGGGGGATTGGATCAATGAAGGGCGATCGTGTGGAAATAGTCGTGGACGCGGGTGACACGACCAGGACGTACGAAGTGGTGGCCTCCAGGGCAGGCCGAAGGGTGGAGACAGCGGTCCGCCGGGGGGTGGTGGAAGTGAGTGAAGTCACCCGAAGTGGATCAGTTGTCCGTACCGCCCGGTTCATGGCGACCAAGGTGCTCGCCCTGGTGGAACAGCCGGTCCCTCGCGAGGAGGCCTCCGAGCGCCCCCCGAACACCTGGGCCTGACCCCGGAAACGACCTCCGGCCCGAGCGAACGGGTGCCGTGGCCCTCACCGTTTCTCCACCCAGAGGAGTACACGGGAGGTGGTCGGCTCATCCTCCGGGAGGCCGGGCATTCGGTACGCGGGCATGACGCCCTGGGCCTTCCGTCTCCCTAATCTTGAAGTCAAGCGGCGGGCGTGGAACTCGTCCCCCGAGGCCAGACGCCCGCCGCTCCGGAACAGGTCAGGAGAGGAACCATGGCGGACACGGCCGCGCGGACGATCATCCGCACGCAAGGACGCAGGGCATACGCCTCGTTCGGCGTACGCGCGTCCGGTACGCGCCACCCGCTGGTGGCGACAGCCATGGTTCTTCCCCTGGCGGCCCTGCTGGTCGTCGTCTTCGGCGGCTGGGACGCAGTGGTCACACAGGCGTCGTCCGTGGGCGTGATGCTGGGGCGCTGAGCGGCGCCCCGGGTCCGGAAGAGCGGTCCGGACCGGGACATCCGGCCAACAGCCCCGTGGGGACGGGGGTGCGGCGGACGGCAGCGTTTGTCCGGCCAGCTGGGGAGCTGGCCGGACATCGCGCTGTCCGGACCCGTTCCGCGCCGCGGCGGCCCGTCGCACGCCGCGGCACCGGCAGCCGCGTACGATCGCCGCCGGGACCGGCCGCGGGCCGGCCGATCACCTCCGCGGGAGCCGTCCGATGACCACCACCCCTGTCGTACGCGCGCTGGGCCGGCTCGCGCACGACAGCGCCCACGCCGGCACCACGGCATGCGTGTGCGCGCCGCCCCAGGTGCTCGCGGACCGGCCCGACGCCACGGTGGTCCGCAGCGGCCCGCACGTCGCCAAGGCGCACGCCCCGGACTCCGACCCCGCCGCCCTGGCGGCCCGCCTTTCCCTGGCCGCCTCGCCCCGGCTGGCGGGGATCCTGCTCCCGCCCCTGCCCGCCCCGGACGGGCCACCGGACAGCGCGCAGGGCCGCACCGTGAGCCTCTGGCCGTACGGCTCGCCCGTCGACCCCTCGGACCCGGGCGCCGCCCCCTGGGAGGAAGCCGCCGCTCTCCTGGCCCGGCTGCACCGCACCCCGCCGCCCCATCCGCTCCCGCCGATGCGCGGACCGGTCAAGGCCGCCCGGGCCGTGGCGCGGATGCGCGCCGCCCGCCCCGGCGACCCGGCTGCCGGCCCCGTGCTGGCCGCCTGGCGCGGGCTGCCCGGCTGGGCCCGCGCCGAGCAGCCGACGCCGGAGCACCGGGACGGCTTCCTCTGCCACGGCGATCTCCACCTCGGCCAGCTCGTGCGGCATCCCGCGCGGCGCGGCCCCTGGCTGCTGATCGACATCGACGACACGGGCCTGGGCGACCCCGCCTGGGACCTGGCGCGGCCCGCGGCCTGGTACGCCGCCGGCCTGCTGTCGCCCGAGATCTGGCTGCGCTTCCTCGACACCTACCGGGCGTCCGGCGGCCCCGCCGTACGTGCCGAAGGGGACCCGTGGCCCGAGCTGGACGTCGCGGCACGAGCGCTCACGGTGCAGACGGCAGCCCTCGCACTCGCCAAGTCCGCGGCGGAGGGCCGCAGTCCGGATGAGGTGGAACAGTTGATGATCGACGCATGTGTCCGAATTGCGTCCCTCCCGCCCGAGTTGGCATCCGAATGCGCGTCGTAGGGTGAAGCGTGCGCCGCCGGGCATGTATCCGGCGACGCCGCCACGACCTGAGGAGTCCACCCGATGATCCAGTGCCCCAAGTGTCATGCGCAGATGAACACGTACAACCGCAACGGTGTGCAGATCGAGCAGTGCAGCGGCTGCCGCGGGATATTCCTCGACTACGGCGAGCTGGAGTCCCTGACCCGCCTGGAGTCGCAGTGGGCGCAGCAGGCCCCGCCCGCGCCGCCCGCCCCGCAGCAGGGCTACCCCGCCGCTCAGCAGCCCTACCCCGCGGCGCCGGCCCCCGCCTGGGGAGCGCCGCACCAGGGCGGTCACTACGGCGGCCACCACCGCCAGAAGAGCTTCGGCCGGATGCTGTTCAGCTCCTGACCGCGGCTTCTGAGCGGGTAGTGCCGCAGGGTGGGCCCGGGCCGACGCCCGGGCCCGCATTGCATACGGTCGACCGACTTCCTCTCATGATCTAGTCATGGCCATGGCTGATGCCTAGAGTGCGGATCCATGAACTTCCTCGACAGGTCCCGGACTGTCGCGCCCCCGGGGTGGAGCCGCTGGCTCGTACCGCCCGCCGCGCTCGCCGTGCACCTCTCCATCGGACAGGCCTACGCCTGGAGCGTGTTCAAGCCCCCGCTCGAGTCCGCTCTCGACCTCTCGGGCACCGCCAGTGCTCTCCCGTTCCAGCTGGGCATCGTCATGCTCGGCCTCTCGGCCGCGTTCGGCGGCACCCTCGTCGAACGCAACGGCCCACGCTGGGCGATGTTCGTCTCCCTCGTCTGCTTCTCCTCCGGCTTCCTCGTCGCCGCGCTCGGCGCCTCCACCGGCCAGTACTGGCTCGTCGTCCTCGGCTATGGATTCATAGGCGGCATAGGGCTCGGCATCGGCTACATCTCGCCGGTGTCCACCCTCATCAAGTGGTTCCCCGACCGGCCCGGCATGGCCACCGGCATCGCCATCATGGGATTCGGCGGCGGCGCCCTCATCGCCTCACCCTGGTCCACCGGGATGCTGGAGAGCTTCGGAACGGACCGCTCCGGCATCGCCACGGCCTTCCTCGTCCACGGTGTCGTCTACGCCGCCTTCATGGCGCTCGGCGTCTTCCTCGTGCGGGTGCCGCCGGACGGCTGGCTCCCCGACGGCTGGGAACCGAAGCAGGAGACCCGCAGGCTCGTCACCAACGCCCAGGTCTCCGCCCGCAACGCCCTGCGCACTCCGCAGTTCTGGTGCCTGTGGGTGGTCCTCTGCATGAACGTCACCGCGGGTATCGGCATCCTCGAGAAGGCCGTGCCCATGATCCAGGACTTCTTCGCGAACACCGCCACCCCGGTCTCGGTCTCCGCGGCGGCGGGCTTCGTCGCCCTGCTCTCGCTGGCCAACATGGGCGGACGCCTCCTGTGGTCCTCCACCTCGGACCTGATCGGCCGTAAGAACATGTACCGGATCTACCTCGGCGTCGGCGCGCTCATGTACGTGGTCATCGCCCAGCTGGGGGACGACTCCAAGCCGCTCTTCATCTGCTGCGCGCTGGTGATCCTCTCCTTCTACGGCGGCGGGTTCTCGACCGCGCCGGCCTATCTGAAGGATCTCTTCGGCACCTACCAGGTGGGAGCCATCCACGGCCGCCTGCTGACCGCCTGGTCCACGGCCGGTGTCCTCGGCCCGCTGATCGTCAACCGGGTCGCGGACGCGGGGGAGCGGGCAGGGCACAGCGGCCCCAGCCTCTACACGACCTCCCTGACGATCATGATCGGGCTGCTGATCGTCGGCTTCGTCGCCAACGAGTGCATACGCCCGGTCAACGCACGCTTCCACGAGGCACCGGAAGGGAGCCCCCGTGTCCACCAGCAGTCGTAAGCCCCTCATGGCGTTCGTCTGGCTCTGGGTCGCCCTGCCGTTCGCCTACGGACTGTACGAGCTCGTCCGCAAGGCCACCCAGCTCTTCACCGGCTGAACCCCCCGCCCACGACGAAACCCCCGGTCGTCGAGACGACCGGGGGTTTCGGCTGGTGCGCGATACTGGGATTGAACCAGTGACCTCTTCCGTGTCAGGGAAGCGCTCTCCCGCTGAGCTAATCGCGCAGGGTGAACCTGCGTGTACTGCGTGCGCGATACTGGGATTGAACCAGTGACCTCTTCCGTGTCAGGGAAGCGCTCTCCCGCTGAGCTAATCGCGCGGGGGCCCTTGCGGACCGGTGGACGATACTGGGATTGAACCAGTGACCCCTTCCGTGTCAGGGAAGTGCTCTCCCGCTGAGCTAATCGTCCTTGGAGGTGGAGACGGGATTTGAACCCGTGTAGACGGCTTTGCAGGCCGTTGCCTCGCCTCTCGGCCACTCCACCAGGGATGGGGGTTCGGGAAGATCCCCCATCTACTGCGAGCGGACGACCAGGTTCGAACTGGCGACCTCAACCTTGGCAAGGTTGCGCTCTACCAACTGAGCTACGTCCGCTTGTCTTTCCCGGACCGCTTGCGCGTCCCGGCGACGTGTTGAACTCTAGCGGATTCCCGGGCCAGCACAAAAACGCGTTTGCGCAGCGTGCTGCGCCACCGTCGCCCGCCGCAGGTCACCGCGTGCCGCCTTAGACTCGGTCACGTGCGCGACCTCACCCCCCTTGCCCGCTTCGGTGGCCTCGTCGCCTCCGGCCTGCTGGATGTCACCAGCGACCCAGCCGCTCTTGAATCGTCCGGTTTCTGGGCGGTATGTGTTGATTTCGAAGGCCGCCCGGTCTGTGCCCGCTTCGCCACCGTGCGGTCCGAAGAGGTCCCGCTCCCCGTGCCCGGGGCATGGCGAGGGCCCTCCCCGGAGGAGTGGACGTCCTCACTCGACGAGCAGGCCTACATGGCCGGCGTACGACGGATCCGTGAACACATCGCGGCCGGCGAGGTCTACCAGGCCAACCTCTGCAGGGTCCTGTCCGCGCCGCTGCCCGGCCCCCGGACCGACGTGGACGCGCTCACGGCGCTGCTCGCCCGCGGCAACCCGGCGCCCTACGCGGGAACGATCCGGCTCCCGGAGCACGGGGTGGAGATCGCCACCGCCTCTCCCGAGCTCTTCCTCGCACGCGACGGCCGGACCGTCCAGTCCGGTCCGATCAAGGGCACCGGGCGCACCGAGGACGATCTGCTGGAGAAGGACCACGCGGAGAACGTCATGATCGTGGATCTGGTCCGCAACGACCTGAGCCGCGTCTGCGTACCCGGCAGCGTGAGCGTCCCCGACCTCTGCGCCGTGGAGAAGCACCCCGGGCTCGTCCACCTCGTCTCCACCGTGCGCGGACGGCTCGCCGACGGCGCCGGGTGGCCGGAGCTGCTCACCGCCGCGTTCCCGCCCGGATCCGTCACCGGCGCGCCCAAGTCCAGCGCGCTGGGGATCATCGAAGCTCTGGAGACAGCCCCCCGTGGCCCGTACTGCGGAGCGGTCGGCTGGGTGGACGCCGACCGGGGCACCGCGGAACTGGCCGTCGGCATACGGACCTTCTGGATCGACCGGACCGGGCCCGCCCCCCTTCTCCGCTTCGGCACCGGAGCCGGCATCACCTGGGGATCCGACCCGGCGCGCGAATGGGCCGAGACCGAGCTCAAGGCCTCCCGGCTGCTCGCTGTAGCGTCAGGCGCCTACGAGGAGACAGGGAGAACCGCGTCATGAGGATCTGGGTCAACGGCGGACTGCACGACGCCGATGACGCACGGCTGTCCGTGTTCGATCACGGGCTGACCGTGGGGGACGGCATCTTCGAGACCGTCAAGGTCGCCGGGGGCCGCCCCTTCGCCCTCACCCGGCACCTCGACCGGCTGACGCGCTCGGCCAGGGGCCTCGGCCTGACGGACCCCGATCACGACGAGGTCCGCCACGCTGTGGCGGCGGTCGTCGAGGCCAACCCCATGGAGCTCGGCCGGCTCCGGATCACCTGCACCGGCGGTCTCTCGCCGCTCGGCTCCGAGCGCGGGGACGCCGGGCCCAGCCTGGTCGTCGCGCTGGGCGGGACGACACGCCGCCCCGACAGCACGGCCGTGGTGACCGTCCCCTGGACGCGCAACGAACGCGGCGCGGTGACGGGCCTCAAGACCACCTCGTACGCCGAGAACGTCGTCGCTCTCGCGCGCGCCCACGAGGACGGCGCCTCGGAGGCGCTCTTCCCCAACACGGTCGGGCAGCTCTGCGAGGGCACCGGCTCCAACGTCTTCGTGGTCCTCGAGGGCCGGATCCACACGCCCCCCGTCGCCTCGGGGTGCCTCGCGGGGATCACCCGCGCACTGGTCGTGGAGTGGACGGGTGCGCAGGAGACCGACCTCCCGCTGGACGTGCTCGAGCGGGCCGACGAGATCTTCCTGACCTCCACACTCCGCGACATCCAGGCCGTCCACCGGGTCGACGCGCGGGAGCTGCCCGGCGTCCCGGGGCCCGTGACGGCGAAGGCGATGAGGGTCTTCGACGAGCGAGCGGCGGACGATCTCGACCCCTGAGGCCGGGCCGGACACCGGAACCGGGACCGAAAAAGGGGTGACGGCTCGCCGCCCAGCGGATAGAACGACCTGATGACCACGACCATCCGGCCGGCCGAGCCGGTCCAGCAAGGCGCCGACGGCGTGCGGACACGGACGTACGACGTGTGCGACAACGGGCGGCCCGTGGGCGCCGTCGCCATCTCCACCGACCCGGCGTTCGGCGCCTCGGCGGGCATACTCCGGTCGCTCGGCATCGACGAGGCGCACCGGAGGCGTGGCCGGGGGACCATCGCCGCGCTCGCCGCCGAGGAGGTGCTCCGCGGCTGGGGCTGTACGCAGGTCCGCCTGGTGGCCCCCGTGGACAACCCTGCCGCCCGGGCCCTGGCGGCCGTACTCGGCTACACCGAGCGCAGCCGCAACATGCTGAAGACCCTCCGGCGGACCGCCCCCGCACTGCCCGGCGGGGTCACCGGACGTCCCATGACGGAGCAGGAGTACGCCGCGTGGGAGGCCACCAGCATCCCCACGTACATCCAGGAGTGGGTGGAGCGCGGCGTCCCGGAGGAGCAGGCGCGGCGCAAGTCCGAGAGGGACCACGCCACCAGTCTGCCGGACGGCCTGGCCACCCCCGGCATGTACTTCCACGTCCTCGTCCACGACGGCGCCGTCGTCGGCCATGTCTGGGTGGCGCGTCGTGACGTGCCGGACGGTGACGACCTCGGATACGTCTTCGACGTGGAGGTGCGCGAGGAGTACCGGGGGCGCGGATACGGCCGGGCGCTGATGCACCTGGCGGAGGACATCACGCTCGACGCCGGCCTCGGCCTCCTCGGCCTGCACGTCTTCGCGAACAACACACCCGCGCTGCGGCTGTACGAGTCGCTCGGTTACGAGGTGACGCAGTACAACCTGGCCAAGGCGCTGTAGCCGGCCTACATGCACGGCCGCCGACAGCGCCGGGCTGTCAGCCCTGCCCGGCGAGCAGACGGTCGGCGATCTCCTCGATACGCGCGAGCAGCCCGTCCTGGCTCTTCCCGCCGTCCAGCCGCTCGTCACCGATCACGTACGTCGGGGTCCCCGTGACGCCGATCGCCTTGCCCTCGGCCTGGTCCGCGTCCACGATCAGCAGATGCCGGCCGTCGATCAAGGCGGTGTCGAACTCCTCGGCGTCCAGCCCCAGTTCGCCCGCCACCTCGAGCAGCAGGGGCTCGCCCGCGCGGGCGAGGTCGGCGGTGCGGGCCAGGACGGCCTCGATGTACGGCCATCCCTTGCCCTGGACGGCGGCCTCCTCGGCGGCCTGCGCCGCGGCGTACGCGTGCTTGTTCTTCTGAAGCGGGAAGTGGCGCAGCCGTACCTCCAGCCGGTCGCCGTAACGGGCGCGCAGGGCGTGGACGTCGGAGAGGGCCCGGTGGCAGTCGGGGCACTGGAGCTCGCACCAGAGGTCGAGGACGACCGGTGCGGCGGAGGGGGAATCGCTCATGAAACCAGTCTTTCAGGCCGGACCCGCGCTTCCCAATCGGGACCTGGGGAGGACCGCGGCCCTGAAATGTCCCTGATGTGGGCCCGCGCCGTGGCCCCTGTGGCAGTGGCCGGTGCAGGATGGAAGGGACGTATCCCGATCGCTGGAGGCACCGATGCTTGCCGAGACCATCTGTTCCGCGGTGTCGGCGGCGGGTTTGGGCATCGCCGCGATCACCGCGTACCGAAAGCGGTTCCTCACGGCGACCCGGATCGCCGCCTACTCGCTCGTGCCCGTCGGGCTGGTGATGACCGGTGTCGTCGAGTGGGTGTCCGGCATCGTCTTCAAGCCGAGCGTCTGGCTCGGCTTCGGGCTGCTGGCCGTGGCCTGGCTGCTCTTCATGACCACGCGCGCGGTGGAGCGCCGAAGCGGCTCGACCCGCAAGGAGCGCAAGGCCGCGCGGGCGGCGGAGCAGGGCGCGGCGGTGGCGCCGGGCGCGTCGTCGCCCTCGCTGACCTCCGGTGCAGGAGCGACGGCCGCGCAGGCGCGGGAGAAGCCGAAGAAGCAGCAGCAGGCTGCCGCGCCCGGTGACGACTTCAGTGACATCGAGGCCATTCTGAAGAAGCACGGGATCTGACAGGCCGCTCGGGCGTCCCGTCCGGAGAGGCCCGGTGACAGGAAGCCGTGGCACGCAAGGGGCGTGAATCGATTCATGGCCGACCCCGGGCAGCGGAATGCCGACGCCCGTCCCGGGTCTGGGTATTCTCGGGGTTGTGCCGCCCCGATCTTGACGGTATCCCGTGGATGCGGTTAGCGTCCCGCACGGATTGAAACAATTCAATCCAGTTGGGCGCGGCCCGGGCGACGGTGCGACGGACCGTGCTGGACGTCCGTCCGAGGACCAGGGACCGGCGCCGACGCGCGGCGGCCGGACGGCATCAGTGGGGCAGGGCAAGTGGGGCGTGTGGCAGGGATCAAGGACGTGGCCCGGCAGGCCGGAGTCTCGGTGGGCACGGTCTCCAACGTGATCAACCGTCCCGAGGCGGTGCTTCCCGACACCCGGGCCCGTGTGCTGGCGGCGATCGAGGAGCTCGGCTACGTACGCAGCGAGTCGGCCAGGCAGCTCAGGGCGGGCCGCAGCCGCATCATGGCCCTGCTCGTGCTGGACATGGGCAACCCGTTCTTCGTCGACGTCGCGCGCGGCGCCGAGCGAGCGGCCCGGGAGGCCGGTCTCGGCGTGATGGTCTGCAACAGCGGCCAGAGCCCGGAGGAGGAGGCCGAATATCTCGGGCTCTTCGCCGAGCAGCGGGTCTGCGGCGTGCTGGTCACCCCGGCCGACGCCACCGGCGGCAACCTCGAAGCCTTCGCCCGCCACCGGATCCCCTACGTGCTGGTCGACCGCGTGGCAGCCTCCACCGACAGCTGTGCCGTCTCCGTGGACGACGTGCGCGGCGGCACGCTCGCCGTGGGGCATCTCGTCTCGGCGGGCCACCGGTCCGTCGCCTATGTGAGCGGACCCGGCGATCTCCATCAGATCAGGGACCGCCGCGAAGGTGCCCTCGCGGCGCTCGCCGAGGCGGGGCTCGGCCCCGAGGCGCTCGTGGAGATCCCCTCCGACCGCCTGGACGTGGCGGCCGGCCGCGACGCGGGGGCCAGACTCCTCGGCCTCGTGCCCAGACCGACCGCCGTGTTCTGCGCCAACGACCTGCTGGCGCTCGGAGTCCTGCAGTCGCTGTACGCCGCAGGGGTGCGGGTGCCGCAGGACGTCGCCATCGTCGGCTACGACGACATCGAGTTCGCCGCGGCCGCCGCCGTGCCTCTCACCTCGGTCCGGCAGCCCGCCGTGGTGATGGGCAGGATGGCGGCGGAGCTCCTCCTGGAGGAGGCGGACGACGGGGACGGCAGCCACCGGCACCGCAGCGTGGTCCTCCAGCCGGAACTCGTCGTACGCGCCTCCAGCGCCGCCCCGCGCTGACACCGCACGGGCCCGGGGGCCCCGGCACGGGGACACGCGGAGCGAACACATGCGGGACCTTCGGACGCGGGAGCGATTCCCGTTCATCCTGGAGTGTGTGAACTCGCCCTGGGAAAAGCTTTGTTGATCGCCAACAGGGCCCGCTCTGCGTCATGATCACTACGAGATGGTGGACACATCCCGGGGCGACGTCCCCGCACCCCCCGCCGAAGAGCCGCGTGGCTGCCTCTTCGCGCTTTCCCAGCCGCCGCTGATGATTTTCCTGACGGTCGTCGGCGGCCTGCTGCTGATGGCAGCACTGCACGATCTCTTCCTGCTGTGAGCGGCCGCCGCGCTCCTTCCGGCGTGGGCGGCCGCCGCACCCGGACGCCCACCGTCCCGCAGGGCCGCCCCCCTCCCGGGGACGGCCGCACGGCCCGTCTGCGGAGGGTTCAGCGGGCGGCTTCCCGGCGCCGGGCCCGGTACGCGGCGACATGGAGCCGGTTGCCGCAGGTGCGGCTGGAGCAGTAGCGGCGGGAGCGGTTGCGCGACAGGTCGACGAAGGCGTCCCGGCAGTCCGGGGCCTCGCAGCGCCGCAGCCGGTCCTGCGCACCCGCCACGACGATGAAGGCCAGGGCCATGCCGCAGTCGGCCGCGAGGTGGTCCGCGATGGAGGCGTCCGGCGCGAAGTAGTGGACGTGCCAGTCGTAGCCGTCGTGATTCGTGAGCTGCGGGGTGGTGCCGGCCGCGGCCACCAGGCTGTTGACGAGGTCCGCGGCCGTGCGGGCGTCGGGCGCGGCGAATATCTCGGCGAACCGGCCCCGGACGTCCCGCACGGCGCGCAGGTCCTTGTCGCCGAGGGTTCCGACGCCGCTGATGTGGTGGCGCTCCGCGAAGGCGTAGAGCGCGGTGAGCTCCGCGAGCCCGTCGCCCGACTCGCTCTCCGGCGCGGTGTTCACCAGATCGACCACCGTTTCGAGGGCGATCCGGGTGTCGTGTGGGATCAGCACGCTTCGCTCCCTGGCCTCCGGCGGACGGGCGTCCACCGATGCGGGCTGACTCTACTGGCTCGCCGAAGGCGCTCAGGGGCCGGTAGGCGCTCGGCGGGGGAGGGCAGCCCCCTTTTCCCGGCCGGGCGGCGCCGCGGAGCGCACGGGCCGCTCTGGTGGCTCCGGAGGCGGTTCCTGTGGCAGAGGTGAGGCGCGTGGTGCGGATGATGCGGGTGTGGCGAGGGCCGCTCCCCGGCGCGCCCGCTCGCCCCCCGCATTCGTCTCGCCCCCGCGCATTCGTCCCGGCCCCGCCGCGTTCGTCCCGCCCCCGCGCACAGCGGCGCCGCCGCCGCGGTGGGTTCCGCGGCGACGGCGCCGGTGCCTGCCCTGTGAGGTTGTCCGCGCGACGCCGTCTCCCCGAGTCGGACGGCGTCCCGCAGCTCTCGGCCTGGCTCAGCTCTCGGCCAGGATGTGCGAGAGCTCCGTATCGAGGTCGAAGTGACGATGCTCGGTGCCGGGCGGGACCGCGGCGTCGGTCCTCTTCAGGAACGACTCCAGGGCCCGTGCCGGGGCTTCCAGCAGGGCTTCTCCCTCAGGGGAGCTCAGTGCGATGCAGACGACGCCTTGGCCGTGACTACGTGATGGCCAGACGCGGACGTCTCCGGTGCCGGTGGGCCGGTGCAGCCCCTCGGCAAGGAGGTCACGGGCGAAAACCCATTCGACCGTCTCCTCCGCTCCGGTGTGGAAGGTGGCGTGCACGGCATAGGGGTCGGCCGTGTCATACCGCAGGCCCGCGGGTACAGGCAGTGAGGACTCGCTCGACACAACGAGGCGCAGGTGCAGCTCGCAGCTGACCGTGGTGTTCATAAGCGCCAGGGCCTTTCGCTCAGTGTGCGCTCGGGGATTCGCACGTCGGCGAAATCGACATGCCACCTACGGTGCCGTTGTAAACCCCTCTGACCTATTTGTGATGCTTCAGGTCGTTCGTGCAGCGGTGTGTAACTTTGGGTCATGCGTCCATTCCGGTGACGATCGAGGTTCCGGTAGGTTGGGCTCCATGAACGCGGAGAGTGACGAGCGGAAAGAGGTCGCCGCGACGGTGGCCGACAGTTCCGCCGTGGGGGACGGACAGACGGCGGAGCGCGAGCTGGGCTCGAGAGCGCCCGGGTTCATCAAGGGATCGAGAGTTCTCCACCTGAGCTGGCAGGTCGGGATCTTCGTCGTCGGTCTCGCCGTGGTCGGTGCGGGCATCGTGATGCTGCCGCTGCCGGGCCCGGGATGGCTGGTGATCTTCGGCGGCATGGCGATCTGGGCGACCGAGTTCGTCTGGGCGCAGCTCGTCCTGCGCTGGACCCGGCGCAAGGTCACGGAGGCCGCGCAGCGCGCCCTCGACCCCAAGGTCCGGCGGCGCAACATCATCCTCACCACGGTGGGGCTCGTGATCATCGCGGTGCTGGTCGGAATCTACGTCTGGAAGTTCGGCGTAGTGATGCCGTGGAAGATCGACCAGTGACCCGGCGGGTGGTCCGGAGGCACCGCTGACATGGGGTAATGTTTGCGGTGCGCCGGGGCGATTAGCTCAGTGGGAGAGCGCTTCGTTCACACCGAAGAGGTCACTGGTTCGAACCCAGTATCGCCCACCCCGGACCGATGGCCCGGAAGCTTCTGAGAAGCTTCCGGGCCATCGGCGTTTCCGGCTGCGCGCGTCGCCGCCGCCCTCGCCATTTGTTCGGCCCGCCGTCCGGTCACCGAAATTTCGTCCTAACCGTTGACGCGCCCCCTGCCGCTCCCTACTTTGACCCAGCAAGCGCTTTCTAAAACGATTCAATGCGAACGGTGGGGGCGAGCTATGTCTCGGAACAACGGCATGGACCGGCGGCAGCTGCTGAAGCTGGCCGGCCTCTCTGCGGCCGGTCTCGGCCTGACCGCGGCCGGCTGCGGCTCGGGCAGCGGCGGTTCCGGTGGTCCGGTCACCATCCGGCACTCGTGGTGGGGCGCGGACGACCGCGCCAAGAAGGTCCAGCAGTGCGTCACCCTCTTCGAGAAGAAGCACCCGAAGATCAAGGTGAAGACGGACTTCCAGCAGTACGCGGACTTCTGGAAGAAGTTCAACACCCAGGCTGCCGGCGGCAACCCCCCGGACGTCATCCAGAACGCCGTGACCTTCCTGCGCAAGTACGAGGCGAAGAACGTCCTCCTCGACCTCGGCCCCCAGGCGGAGAAGGGCAACCTCGACCTCGGCGGCTTCCGCTCCGGGCTGGAGAAGTTCGCCGAGATCGACGGCAAGCTGCTCGGCGTGCCGGTCGGCAGCAACTCGATGGCCCTGGTCATCGACGAGAAGGTCTACGAGAAGGCCGGCATCACCCCCGAGATCGGCTGGACGTGGGACGACTGGCTGGCCGGTCTGGAGAAGATCAAGCGAGGCCAGAAGATCGCCGGTGACGCCGGACCGCACGGCGTGATGTACCTGTACGACCTGATCCTCCGCCAGAACGGCAAGGCCTTCTTCACCGAGGACGGCATGGGCTTCGGCGAGGACGAACTGCTGCCGTACTGGACCGAGGCCCTCGAGCGGGTCAAGTCGGGGCTCTACGCCGACCCCAGCAAGGTCGAGCAGCTCAAGCCCGCGTCGGCCACCGCCAAGGGCCTGTCCGCGGGTGAGTTCACCTGGGACAACTTCTCGGTCCGCTACAGCGCCGAGGGCAAGAGCAGCTACGGCCTCGCGCCCATCCCGAGCACCGACGGCAAGAAGACCGGCCAGTACCTGGGCTCGCTGATGCTGAGCGGCACGGCGCGGACCAAGCACCCCGCCGAGGTGGCCACCTTCATCAGCTTCATGACCCACGACCCCGAGGTCGCCCGGATCATGGGATACGACCGCGGAGTGCCCGCCACCACCGCGCAGTTCGAGGCCTACGAGCCCGCCGACGCCCCCAGCAAGGCCATCGGCGCGTACGAGACCGCGATCGCCGACGCGGGTGTCCTGGAGCCGATCACCCCGCACCCGGCCGGCGCCGACGTCATCGAGGCGGCCTTCCTGCGCATCGGCGCCGACCTGTCCCTGGGCAAGACCTCGCCGAAGGACTCCGTGAAGCAGTTCTTCTCCGAGGCGAAGACCGCCCTCGGCTCGAACTGAGAGGACCGAGGTGACTCACATCCACACCTCCCCGGACGTGCTCGCAGCCGGGGACGACCGCTCCGTCGCCAAGCGGAACGGTCCCGGAGGAAACGCGCCGCCCCCCGCACAGAAGCGGCGGGACCGCGGCGAGAACCTGGCCGGCTATCTGTTCATGTCGCCCTGGATCGCGGGCTTCCTGTTCCTGATCGCCGGGCCGATGGTGTTCTCGCTGTACCTGTCGTTCACCGAGTACAACCTGTTCGAGGCCCCGCGCTGGATCGGCCTCCAGAACTTCACCGACATGTTCGCGGACCCCCGCTGGCGCCAGTCGGTCAAGGTCACCTCCTGGTACGTGCTGATCGGCACCCCGGTCAAGCTGGCCGCGGCACTCGCCGTCGCCATGCTGCTCGCGCAGAAGCGGTGGGGCCAGTCCTTCTACCGTGCGGCCTTCTACGCCCCGTCCCTCATCGGGGCGAGCGTCTCGGCGGCCATCGTCTGGCGCGCGCTGTTCTCGGACGACGCGATCGTCGACCGTACGCAGAAGGTGTTCGGCTTCGAGGTCGGCGGCTGGATCGGCGACCCCTCGATGATCATCTACGCGCTGATCGCCCTCACCGTCTGGCAGTTCGGCGCGCCGATGGTCATCTTCCTGGCCGGCCTCAAGCAGGTCCCGCGCGAACTGTACGAAGCGGCCGAGGTGGACGGAGCCGGCCCCTGGCGCAGGTTCTTCCACATCACGCTGCCGATGATCTCGCCCGTCCTGTTCTTCAACGTCCTGCTGGAGACCATTCACTCGTTCCAGATCTTCGGCTCGGCCTACATCGTCAGCAACGGCAGCTGCGGACCGGCCGACGCGACGCTCGTCTACACCTGTTACCTGTACGAACAAGGCTTCGTGAACAGCCGCATGGGCTTCGCCTCCGCCATGGGATGGCTGCTGCTCGTGGCGGTCGGACTGGTCACCGCCGTGCTGTTCTGGTCCCAGAAGCGCTGGGTGCACTACGAGGAGGGCGGCCGATGAGTCTCCTGACAGCAGCAGTACGCCGCCGGGGACCGGGCGCACTCGCCTGGCACCTCGGTGCGCTCGTCATCCTCGCCGTGGTCCTCTACCCGGTGGTGTGGACGATCGGCGCCTCGTTCAAGCCCAGTGCCGACATCATCGGTGGCCTGGACCTGTTCCCGGCGGACCCGATCGGCGACAACTACGCCCGGCTCACCGAGGGCATCGCCGACATCCCGATCTCGACGTTCTTCCTGAACTCGACGTACATAGCCGTCGGTTCCGTGATCGGTGTGGTGCTGTCCTGCTCGCTGACCGCCTACGCCTTCGCCAAGGTGCGGTTCGCCGGCCGCAACATCATGTTCGCCGTCATGATCGGCACCCTCCTGCTGCCGTACCACGTACTGATCATTCCGCAGTACGTGATGTTCCAGAAGCTGGAGCTGATCAACACCTTCACGCCGCTGCTGATCGGCAAGTACCTGGCCACCGACGCCTTCTTCGTCTTCCTGATGGTGCAGTTCATGCGCGGTCTGCCCAAGGAGCTCGACGAGGCGGCACGTCTGGACGGCTGCGGGCATCTGAGGACCTACTGGTCCATCGTCATGCCGCTGTGCCGGCCCGCGCTCGTCACCAGTGCGATCTTCACCTTCATCAACGCCTGGAACGACTTCATGGGCCCGCTGCTGTACCTCAACGAGCCGGACAAATACACCGTCTCCATGGGTCTGAAGATGTTCATCGACCAGGACGCGGTGGCGGACTACGGCGGCATGATCGCCATGTCCCTGGTGGCCCTGCTGCCGGTGCTGGCCTTCTTCGTGGCCTTCCAGCGCTATCTGATCGACGGCATGGCCACCTCGGGCCTGAAGGGCTGACGCACCATGGCGACGAAGACCCGCACCCAGGCCAGGCGTACGCGCGTCATGGACCGCTTCGCCCTGTTCTCCGAATGTCTGCTCGTCGGCGTGTGGATCGCCGTCGCCGCCCTGCCGCTGTTCACGTTCCCCGCGGCCTTCGCCGCGGGGACCCGGCACCTGCGCCGCTACCTCGACGGTGAGCACGGCGGGCTGCGCGAGTTCGCGGACGACGCCCGGGCGGCCGCCCGCGGCGGATGGCTCGTCGGCGTGGCCGTGTGGGCCGCCGGGGGCGTGCTCTGGCTCGATCTGGCGGCGGTCCGCGCCGGGCTGCCCGGCGGGCCCTTCGTGGGCGCGGTCGGCATCCTCGCCATGATCGGCTTCCTGGTCGCCGTCGTACGCGCCGCCTCCTGCTGGGAGCCCGGCACCCTCTGGCGCCCCCTCCTGGCCGAGGCCGGCCGGGACACGGTCCGGGACCCGGCCGGCTCCCTGCTGCTCGTCTGCGGGATGGCCGTCGTCCTGCTGTCCGGCGCCCTGGTGCTGCCGCTGGCCGTCCCCGTCACCGGGGCCGTCGCCGCCGCGGCCACAGCGGTGCGGGCGCGGCTGCTCCCGCACTGACCCGTACCTGTTCGTCCGTTCCCTGTCCCGAACCCGCACGGAGAGAGGCACACCCATGTCCAGGATGCCCCGCAGAACGCTTCTGAAGGCCGCTGCAGCGGCCGGCGCGGCCGCACAGTTCAGCTGGTCCCTCGGCGCCACTCCCGCGTCGGCGGCGGCCCCGGGTGTGGAGCACACCGGCGAACCCGTCACCCTGACCTGGCTGGAGTCCGGCGGTCTCGGCGCGGCGCCCGGCTCCACGCTCGGCGTGCCCTGGCCCAAGGGGCAGTACCGCAAGGACCAGACCTTCGCGCTGACCACCGAGGACGGCAAGGACGTCCCCGTGCAGTCGTGGACGACCGCCACCTGGCCCGACGGTTCCGCGAAATGGACCGCGCACGCCGTGGGCCCCGAAGCCGCGGGCGCGAAGAAGTTCGTCCTCGGCCCGGGCACGCCCGCGGCTCCCGCCCACAAGGTCGCCGTCAAGAGCACCGGGTCCACCATCACCGTCTCCACCGGCGTCATCACCGCGAAGATCGGGAAGTCCGGCTCCTCGCTCATCACCTCCCTCACCCGTGGCTCCACCGAGATCGCCAAGGACGGACGGCTCGTCCTGATCCGGCAGGGCGAGATCGAGGACGGCGACCAGGGGCGCGAGGCGTACGAACGGTTCGAGAGCGCCGTCACCACCACCGAGGTCGAACAGAGCGGCCCGGTACGCGCCGTCGTCCGGATCGAGGGCAAGCACCGCAGAGGGAAGCGCTCCTGGCTGCCGTTCTCGGTGCGGCTCTACTTCTACGCCGGCGCCGAATCGTTCCGCATGGTGCACACCATCACCTTCGACGGCACCCAGGAACCCGGGAAGGCGAGCGGCGACTTCATCCGCGGCCTCGGCGTCCGCTTCACCGTCCCGATGCGGGACGAGGCCTACGACCGGCACATCCGTATCGGAGGCGAAGGCACCGGCATGCTCCGGGAAGCCGTCAAGGGCATCACCGGCCTGCGCCGCGACCCCGGCGCCGCGGTCCAGGCAGCCCAGTTCGAGGGCACGAAGCTCCCCGACCCCGCCACCTGGGACCAGCGCGTCACGAGCCGCCTCCACCTCATCCCCACCTGGGGTGACTACACCCTCAGCCAGCTGTCCGCCGACGGGTTCTCCCTCCGCAAGCGCACCAAGGAGGGCCACGGCTGGATCGCGGCGGGCGGCGGCCGGCGGGCCTCCGGCTTCGGATACGTCGGCGGGGCGAGCGGCGGACTCGCCTTCGGCCTGCGCGACTTCTGGGAGAAGTTCCCCGCCCAGCTCGACATCCGCGACGCCCACACCGACGCGGCCGAAGTCACCCTGTGGCTCTGGTCGCCGGAGGCCGAGCCTATGGACCTGCGCTTCTACCACGACGGCCTGGGCCAGGACACGTACGCCGAACAGCTCGAGGGCCTCAACATCACCTACGAGGACTACGAACCCGGCTTCGGCACCCCGTACGGCATCGCCCGCACCAGCGAACTCCTCTTCTGGGCCCATGACTCCACCCCGGGCGCCACCGCCCTGGCCCAGCAGACCGAGGCCGTCCGCACTCTCCCGCAGCTGGTCGCGCCGCCGTCCCAGCTGATCGGCGCGAAGGTCTTCGGCGGACTGTTCTCCCCGGTCGACCGCTCGACGCCGGCCAAGGCGAAGATCGAGGACCACCTGGACTTCCTCCTCACGTACTACAAGGACCAGGTCGACATGCGGCGCTGGTACGGCTTCTGGGACTACGGCGACGTCATGCACTCCTACGACCCCGCACGCCATCAGTGGCGCTACGACGTCGGCGGCTACGCCTGGGACAACTCCGAGCTCTCACCCGACCTGTGGCTGTGGTACGCCTACCTGCGTTCCGGCCGCGCCGACATCTTCCGCTTCGCCGAGGCCATGACCCGCCACACCGGCGAGGTCGACGTCTACCACCTCGGCGAGTGGGCCGGCCTCGGGACCCGGCACGGCATCCAGCACTACGCCGACAGCGCCAAGCAGCAGCGCATCGCCAACACCACCTACCGGCGCTTCTACTACTTCCTCACCGCCGACGAACGCGTCGGCGACCTGATGCGCGCCAACGTCGACTCCGACGAGACCTTCCTCGCCCTCGACCCGCTCCGCAAGATCCGTACCGAGCCCTACACACCGGACCGGCACGCCCTGTCCATCGGTTTCGGGACCGACTGGAGCGGGCTGGTCTCCGCCTGGCTCACCGAATGGGAGCGGGGCGGCCCGCAGGCCGCGAAGGCCAAGGCCCGCATCCTCGGAACCATGGAGACCATCGCCGCCCAGCCCAACGGTTTCGTCCAGGGCAGCGGCCTGTACGACCTCGACACCGGCAAGTTCGCCGTCGACACCGAACCGGTCGTCAGCGTCTCGCACCTGTCGGCCGTCTTCGGCCTCAACGAGCTGTGCGCCGAACTCATCGACCTCGTCGACGTACCGAAGTTCGAGGAGGCGTACCTCGACTACTGCCGGTACTTCAACGCGACCAAGGCCGAACAGAAAGCGCGCTACGGCTCCGACTTCGGCAGCCTCATCCTCTTCCAGGGCCACTCACGCCTGGACGCCTACGCCGCGGTCCGTACGGGCGACGAGAAGCTCGCCGCCCGCGCCTGGGAGAAGTTCTACAACAGCGACGGATACAAGGAATCGGCCCCCTGGAAGACCGAGGAGGTGACCGGCCCCGTCACCACGGTCCCCGGGACCGAGGCCAACTGGGTCTACACCAACGACACCGCGCTCTACGGACTCGCCGCCATCGAGAACCTCGCCCTCGTCGGGGACAAGATGCCTTAACGCATCCTGCCGAGGCTCTGCCGCACCCGGCGCGCGTCGCGCAGTCGCTGCTCGTAGGTCGCTCCGACCGCGAGCAGCAGCAGCCCGGCGAGCGCCGGGGGCGCCCAGCGCGGGAGCGCGTCGAGCACCTGCACCACATGCGGGGCCAGCTCGTGCAGGCCGACCAGGGCCAGCACCGAACCGCCCAGCACCAACGGGGCCTGGAGCCGGAGACGGGCGCCCACCAGCGTGGCCACCAGGGCAGCCGCACCCAGCAGCAGGGGCCGCGGCCAGCCGGTATCGGTCCACGCCACCACGAGGCTCGGCACCATCGTCGTCGAGAGGGCCGGGCCGTACGCCACCCAGGACGACACAGCCGGGTCCGTGCGGCCCCGCAGATACCCGACCGCGAACGCGACGACCGACACGGGCAGCGTGTACGCCTCAGGTGCCGTCACCCCCGAAGCGCCCAGCCGCACCCACATCGCCGCCACGAACAACGCCGCCGCCAGATGTCCCGCGGCCGGCCGGCGCTCGGGCCGCACCGCGCTCCCCGCCGCCAGCACCCCGCACAACGCCAGCACCAGCGCGAGGAACGGCGCGTCCGTGACCGAGAGCCCCACCGCCACCAGCGCACCGAACGCCCCGGCGGCCTCCAGCGACAACGCCACCGCCGCCACCCGCAGCCGGGCCCCGAGCAGCACCGTCACCGCCGGGACGACCAGCACCACCGGAGCGGACCGCGGCGCGCTCCACCCCAGCGACGCCCCCGCCGCCGTGGCCACCACGATCGCGCACAGCACCGACCCGACGGCGAGCACCGACCGCACCACCACCGCCTCCGACCGGGCAGCCGCACCCGCGAACAGCACCAGCAGGGCTCCGAAGACCGCGTATGTGGCCGGCTCGGCGGCCAGGGCGAGCAGCCCCACGCTCACCGCGCCCACGAGCGCGCACGCCAGAGCGGTCAGTGGGACGGCTCCGTGCCCCCGCCGCACGGCGAGCGCCAGCAGCCCGCCCACCAGCAGCAGCTCCACGCCCACCGCCACCGCGTACGGCACATCCGCCACCGCGAGCAGCGCCGGCACCGCACCCCAGCCCAGGACCGTCGCCCCGGCCTCCGCGGCGACCAGCCACCCCCGAGGAGGCGCCACGAACGTCCCCCGCGCCCATCCGAGACGCAGCGCCGCGAGCACACCCGCCACCACCACGAGCACCACCGGGGACGCGACCGACGCCGGCCACGGCATCGACGGCCCGAGCGCACCCCGGAACCCCTCCGGCGCCCCGGACCAGACGTCCGCCAGCCCTGACACCGGACCCAGCAGCACCGCCGCCACCACGGGCGACGCCCACACCAGCGCACCCGCCATGACCGCGGCGGACGCCCCCAGGAGACCCCGGCCCACCGGCTGCGGGACCCGGAGCCGCAGCACCGGCGACAACGCGATACCGCAGAGCAGATACACCACGACCGACCAGTTCCACGGCAGACCCGTACGCAGCACGCCGCCCACCGCGGCCACCGAGGCCAGGCCCGCCACCGCACCCGCGGCGACGGCCCACTCCTTCGGCGCGCGCCACGCTCCCGCCAGGGCCACCCCCGCGCCCGCCAGCAGCAGCGCCCCCGGGCCCGCTGCCGCGAGGGGCCCACCGGCCGACACGGACAGCCCGAGACCGATCAGCAGCGCGACCGGCCCGGTGACCCCCGCCCCGACAGCCGCCGTGACCCGCACCGCGAGCCCCCGGCCCCACGACACCACCGCGACATCCGCCGCCGCAGTCACCAGAAGCGCCCAGCCGAAGCCGGCCGCGGGCGCCCCCGCGGCCCAGGCGGTCAGCACCAGCGGCAGCTGCCCCGCCACCACGGCCGCGGGCAGCGGCACCCGCAGCCCGCCGAGCAGCAGCCCGTACAGGGCCCACACCGCCGCCAGCACCGCCGACGCGACTGCCGAGAACACGAGCCCGTCGGTCCCGGGAGCGGCGACCGCGTGCAGGGCGAACGCGTCCAGCACCGTCAGCACCAGCGCCAGAGCGGCCACCGCCTCCGCGGTCGAGGGCAGCTTGCGCGCCAGCAGCAGGGCCGGCGCCACCAGCGCACCCGCAGTCACCGCCGCCAGCACCGCCGAACGGCCCGCGATGCCCATCTCGCCCCAGCTGAACAGGGTGAAGGCGATCGCCGCGACCGTCAGCAGCAGACCACCGAGGACCAGCAGCACATTCTGCGTACCGTGCGCGGGCGCCGACGGGGCGTACGGAACAGCAGGGGCCTGCGGCCGGGCGGCAGGCACCGGAAAGGGTGACGGGGCGGCCGGCGCGCCCAGCACGCCCACCAGCCAGGCACGGCGGTTCAGCAGCTGCAGCCGACGGGTGTCCAGCCAGGCCAGTTCGTGATCGAGGAGCGCCAATTCCTCGGCGGGCGGCGGCACATGTCTCATGTACGGGAGTGTGGCGGCCGCCACATCCTCGTGCATGCGTTCCCCTACTCAGTTCCGCGTCTGAGTAGGGCCGTGCGCACAGACTGGAAGCATGGACTGGAATCACTACCGCTTCACGAGCGTCTGGGAACTGCCCGCGCCGCCCGACACCGTCTACGCCGCCCTGGAGCGCGTCGAGGACTACCCCCTGTGGTGGCCCCAGGTCCGGGGGATCAGCCGCATCGACGACTCCACCGCCAGGGCCCGCTTCCGCTCGTCCCTCCCGTACGACCTCGTCCTGACGCTGCGGCAGCGCCGCAACGACCCCGCCGCACGGACCCTCGAAGCGGCCATGAGCGGCGACCTCGAAGGCTGGGCACGCTGGACCGTCGCCCCGCACAAGGGCGGCAGCCGCGTCGTGTACGAGCAGGAGGCCGAGGTGCGCAGGGCGCTGCTGCGCCGGCTCGCCGTCCCCTGCCGCCTCTTCTTCCGCGCCAACCACACGCTGATGATGCGCGCCGGACGCCGCGGACTGGGGGCATGGCTCCAAGCGGTTTGAACGGAGAGCGCCGAGCCCTGTATGGTTCAACCCGTTCCCGGGCGATTAGCTCAGTGGGAGAGCGCTTCGTTCACACCGAAGAGGTCACTGGTTCGAAACCAGTATCGCCCACCCGGGAAAAGCCGGTCCGTCAGTGTCATCGACGGACCGGCTTTCGCGTACCCGGCGCCGGTCAGGCCGCCGCGGGGAGCTCCGGACGCAACGGCCACGCCGGATCCACGGCCTCCGGCGCGCCGTTCTTCTCGAACCACGCCTGCAGCCCGCGCGCCTGAGCCGCGTGCCACACCGCCTGCAGCGAGTGCACCTCGGCCGGTGACAGCCGCTCCAGCCGGGCGGAGAACCGCCTCCCCACCGCCCGCACCAGTTCGAGCGACGCCGCCGCGTCGGCCGCCGCGTCGTGCGCGCCGTCCAGCGTGACCCCGTACAGCTCGCACAGGTCCGTGAGCGTGCGACGGCCCTTGCGGTAGCGGTCCAGGTGCTTGTCCAGCACCCGCGGGTCCAGCACGCACAGCGGCTTGTTCCGCAGATAGCCGGCCAGCGACGACGCCCGGTGGCGCCTCAGCTCCCGGTCCAGCAGCGTCAGATCGAACGGTGCGTTCATCACGACCAGCGGCCGTCCCGTCGCGCACTGCTCCGCCAGCGCCCGGGCTATCTCCTCGACGACCGGCGCCGGCCAACGGCCGTTGCGCTGCAGATGGTCGTCGGTCAGACCGTGGATCTCGGTGGCGCCGGGCGGCACCGGAATCCCCGGATTGACCAGCCAGCGGGTGACGCGGAGCCGTCCGCCCGCCGCGTCCTGGACGACGAGGGCGGCCGAGACGATCCGGTCCTCCTCGACATCCACGCCTGTTGTCTCGGTGTCAAAAGCCGCCAGCGGCCCCTCGAACCAATGCATCATCCCCGAACTCCTCGCGCCTGCTCGGCAGATGGCGGGATTCCTCTGCCCGGTTCGGTGATACCCGCGCCCTATGCCTGATACGCCGTTTACGGCCCGCCTCCTGCGGTGACAACACAAGGGACGGGCACGGAAGTTGACCAGCCCGCCAGCGGAGACCGGGCAACCGGTCGGCACAGCCCGGAAGGCACGGAGCCATGGCGCTCGCGCAGCCGAACCCAGGGAGTCCCGCCCGCACCGAGGACCACGGGGGAAAGCCGCCGCAACAGCGGAGCACACCACCGCTGCGCGGCACACTCGCCACCACCGCCTGCATGGAGACCCTCCAGGTGGGCTACCTCCACGCGGTCGCGGCCGCGGCGGGCTGCTCGCTCTCGCAGCCCTTTCCCGACAACGGCATCGACTGGCACGTCAGCCACGGCGCCCCCGACCACACCGTCGACGACGAAGTGACCATCAAGGTGCAGCTCAAATGCACCTACCAGATCCCCCCGCACCCACCCGGCGCCGCGTTCTCCTTCACGCTCGACAACGCCCATCTGGTGAAGCTCGCGCGCACCCCGGTGTCGGTGCACAAGATTTTGGTCGTGATGCTCGTGCCCCGCAGCCAGGACGACTGGCTGCGGGCCGGACACGACCGGCTGGACCTGCGGCACTGCTGTTACTGGACGAACCTGGCCGGCCACCCGGTGACGGGCCGGCACCGGACCACCGTGCGGATCCCGACCTCGCGGATCTTCGACGACCGCGCACTCTGCGACATCATGGCCCGGGTCGGGGCGGGAGGGAGACCGTGATGCACCTGTCGATGGACGAGCCCACCGGAGGGACGGTCCCGGCGGGCAGCCGCGCGCACCCGTACGCCGACGGCCCCGGCCCCGGAGGGGCCCCCGACCCCGCACGCGTCGACCCCGCCGTCCTCGGTGCCCTGCTGCGGCGCCACGGCTGGCACCGGCGCGGAGGCGCGAGCGGACGCTACAGCCGCTGGGTCCCGCCCGGCCCCGCCGCCGGCGGCACCAGCCTGCTCGTGCCGGACAGCACCGCCTTCCCCGACGGCGAGGAGCTGCTCGCCGAGGCCCTCACCGCGCTCACCCGCAGCGCCGTCCCCTCGGTCCGCGACATCCTGGTCGCCCTCACCGTGCCCAGTGACGAGATCCGCTGGTGGCGTGACGTCCCCGAAGGCGCCTCGGGAGCCGCAGACTGGACCGGCACCGACCAACTGCGCAGGGCGGCCCGGCAGATCCTCCTCGCCGGATCCCTCGCCGTGCGCGGCCGGGCCGGCTACCACGGCGCCCGGCACCGGGGGAAGGCGCGGAGCGCCCTGGACGGCACCCTCGTCGGACCCGCCGCCGACGGCCGCTGCCTCACCGCGTTCGTCCCTGTCACCTCGGGGCGGGCCGTCGCCGTACAGCTCTACGCCGCGCTGCACGCGGCACGGGAAGCCGTCGACTACCAGCGGGCCACCGGCGGTATGGAAGCCTTCGACACCGCCGTCGCCGCCGGCGTCAGCCGGGAACTGACCGACGCGGTCGTCGCCCTCGTCCGGGGAGCGGAGGGCGCCAGGATCACGCTGGCCTGGGCACCCGCCGCCGGAACACCCGAAGGGTGCCCCGCGAACCCCGAGCCCGTCGAGTTCTCCCCGGGCGATCTGCCCGCCCTCCGCATGGCGGGAGCGCGCTACCTGCAGGACGAGCCCGCCGTTCCCGTACGGATCACCGGAGCCGTCGTGCGGCTGCGCCGCTCCGGGCCGCGCGGCCCCGGCGTCGTGCGGCTGCGGGTGCTGGCGGGAGCCGAGGTGGCGCACGTACGGATCGAGCTCGACGAGGAGGCCTACCGGATCGCGGGCCACGCGCACCTGGTCGGACTCCCGCTGCGGGTGGAGGGCAGACTGGAGAACCGGGGCGGCTTCCGGCGGCTCAGCGGCGCCTCCCAGGTCACACCGGTGCAGGTGGACGAGGGCGAGCGGGACCGGCTCATGAAGTCGCTCCACGAGAACGTCGACTTCTTCGAGGAGGCGTGCACGGGGGACGAGGAGTAGACGGCCCCGGTATCCCTTTCGCGTCGAGGGCCCCCGGCTCGGTACGATTCGCAGTGCGTACGCACGATGCAAGCGGCGCACCCCCTCAGTCAGGAGAGACCGGTGTCAGACGTCCGTGTGATCATCCAACGCGATTCCGAGCGGGAAGAGCACGTGGTGACGACGGGCACGACGGCCGCCGAGCTCTTCCCCGGGCAGCGCACCGTCGTCGCCGCGCGGGTCGGCGGCGAGCTGCGGGACCTCGCGTACGAGCTCAGCGACGGCGAGGTCGTCGAGCCGGTCGAGATCTCCTCCGAGGACGGCCTGAACATCCTGCGGCACTCCACCGCGCACGTGATGGCGCAGGCCGTGCAGGAGCTCCACCCCGAGGCCAAGCTGGGCATCGGCCCGCCGGTCAAGGACGGCTTCTACTACGACTTCGACGTCGAGAAGCCGTTCACGCCCGAGGACCTCAAGGCCATCGAGAAGCGGATGCAGGAGATCCAGAAGCGGGGCCAGAAGTTCTCCCGCCGGGTCGTGACGGACGAGGCGGCCCGCGAGGAGCTCGCCGACGAGCCGTACAAGCTGGAGCTCATCGGCATCAAGGGCTCGGCCTCCTCGGACGACGGCGCGGACGTCGAGGTGGGCGGCGGCGAGCTGACCATCTACGACAACCTGGACGCCAAGACCGGTGAGCTGTGCTGGAAGGACCTCTGCCGGGGCCCGCACCTGCCCAGCACCCGGTTCATCCCCGCGTTCAAGCTGATGCGGAACGCGGCGGCGTACTGGCGGGGCAGCGAGAAGAACCCGATGCTCCAGCGCATCTACGGCACCGCCTGGCCCACCAAGGACGAGCTCAAGGCGCACCTGCTGTTCCTGGAGGAGGCCGCCAAGCGCGACCACCGCAAGCTAGGCAACGAGCTGGACCTCTTCTCCTTCCCGGACGAGATCGGCCCCGGCCTCGCGGTCTTCCACCCCAAGGGCGGCGTCATCCGCCGGGCCATGGAGGACTACTCGCGGCGCCGCCACGAGGAGGAGGGCTACGAGTTCGTCTACAGCCCCCACGCCACCAAGGGCAAGCTCTTCGAGAAGTCCGGCCACCTCGACTGGTACGCCGACGGCATGTACCCGCCCATGCAGCTCGACGACGGGGTGGACTACTACCTCAAGCCGATGAACTGCCCGATGCACAACCTGATCTTCGACGCGCGGGGCCGTTCCTACCGTGAACTGCCGCTTCGCCTCTTCGAGTTCGGCACGGTGTACCGGTACGAGAAGTCGGGTGTCGTCCACGGCCTGACCCGCTCCCGCGGCTTCACGCAGGACGACGCGCACATCTACTGCACCCGCGAGCAGATGGCCGAGGAGCTCGACCGGACGCTCACCTTCGTCCTGAACCTGCTCCGCGACTACGGTCTGACCGACTTCTACCTGGAGCTGTCCACCAAGGACCCCGAGAAGTTCGTCGGCTCGGACGAGGCATGGGAAGAGGCCACCGAGACGCTGCGTCAGGTCGCCGAGAAGCAGGGCCTCCCGCTGGTCCCGGACCCGGGCGGCGCCGCGTTCTACGGCCCGAAGATCTCGGTGCAGTGCAAGGACGCCATCGGCCGTACGTGGCAGATGTCGACCGTGCAGCTCGACTTCAACCTGCCGGAGCGCTTCGACCTGGAGTACACGGGCCCGGACGGCACCAAGCAGCGCCCGGTCATGATCCACCGTGCGCTGTTCGGCTCCATCGAGCGCTTCTTCGCGGTGCTGCTGGAGCACTACGCGGGCGCGTTCCCGGTCTGGCTGGCCCCGGTCCAGGCGGTCGGCATCCCGATCGGCGACACCCACATCCCGTACCTCCAGGAGTTCGCCGCCGAGGCGCGCAAGAAGGGGCTGCGGGTCGAGGTGGACGCCTCGTCCGACCGGATGCAGAAGAAGATCCGCAACCACCAGAAGGCCAAGGTCCCGTTCATGATCATCGTCGGGGACGACGACATGAACGCGGGCACGGTGTCCTTCCGCTACCGCGACGGTTCGCAGGAGAACGGCATCGCCCGTGACGAGGCGATCGCCAAGCTCGTCGACGTGGTGGAGCGTCGCGTACAGGTGTGATCCGCCCGAGGAGGCCCCCGGGAGCTACGCGCTCCCCGGGGGCCTCTTCTCGTCCTCCCGGGCGAACACCTGCAGCAGCCACGACGAGAACGACCCCGTCACCGCCCCCAGCAACGCCAGCCCGCAGGCCATCAGCCCCGTCGCCACGATCCGTCCCCCCAGCGTGACCGGCACCGCGTCCCCGTACCCCACCGTCGTGAGCGTCGCGCACGCCCACCACGCCGCGTCCCCGAACGTACGGATCGTGGAGTCCGGCGCCCCCTTCTCCTGGTGGTACACCGCGAGGGCGGCGGAGAAGCCGAGGAGCACGGCCGTGAGGCCCGCGTACGTCATCACCCGGGCGTACAGGCTCATCCGGGGCCGCTCCCGGCGCTGCTGGACCGCCGTGTAGATCTGCACGACGCGCAGCGGGCGCAGCAGCGGCAGGAGCAGGACCGCCGTGTCCAGCCAATGGCGGTGCACGAATCGGAGACCCAGGCCGCTGAGCCGGAGCCGTACGCCGTAGTCCACGACGAAGAGCAGCCAGGTGGCGGCGACGAGCGCGAGGGCGATGTCGCGCCAGGGCTGGGCGCCGACGGGGGCGAGGACGCGGACCGCGTAACCGGTGAGGAAGACCAGTGCCGCGGCGAAGAGCGGTACCTCGGTGTGCTGCTCCCATTCCTTGAGCCGGACGGGGTCGGGGGCCGTGGGGTGGTCGCTCATGGCGTCAGCATCGCGGTGCCCCGGCGGGGTCGCCCCCGGCGACACGCGCGGCGGGGGCCACGCAATATGCTGATCGGCATGACGAGTGAGCCGGAACAGCAGATCGGAGTGGGGACGCCCGACGCGTTCCAGCGCCTGTGGACGCCCCACCGGATGGCCTACATCCAGGGTGAGAGCAAGCCGAGCGGCCCGGGGGCCGGCGACGGCTGTCCGTTCTGCGAGATTCCGTCGAAGTCGGACGAGGACGGGCTGATCATCGCGCGCGGCGAGAAGGTCTACGCCGTGCTCAACCTCTACCCGTACAACGGCGGGCACCTGATGGTGGTGCCGTACCGGCACGTGGCCGACTACACCGAGCTCGACGGCCCGGAGACCACGGAGCTGGCCGACTTCACCAAGCGGGCCATGGTCGCGCTGCGGGCAGCCTCCGGGGCGCATGGCTTCAACATCGGGATGAACCAGGGCGCCGAGGCCGGCGCGGGCATCGCCGCGCACCTCCACCAGCACGTGGTGCCCCGCTGGGGAGGGGACACCAACTTCATGCCGGTCGTCGGCCACACGAAGGTGCTCCCTCAGCTGCTGGGGGACACCCGGACGATGCTGGCCGGTGTGTGGCCGGCCGCACAGCCGTCCGTCTGAGCTGCGGGGTTCCCGTCCCGGGCGGGGTCAGGCGTCGTAGACGTCGGCCTTCCTCGGGGCGGGGTCCTGGACCAGTCCGCTGAGGATCATGGAGCGGTTGTCGAAGCGCTCGGTGTCGACGCCGTGTTCCTTGAGGACCCGCATCGTCGCGGAGTGGACGACGCGCAGGACCGGGGTGGCCGTCCGCATGGCGTCGTCGGCCATGAAGCGGTGGCCCCACGGCTTGGCGGCCCAGGCGTGCCGCAGGCCGAAGGGCTCGGGCAGGACGATCTTGCCGCCCAGGTAGTCGAGGAGCGGCGGGTACCAGGTGAAGGGGGCGCGCAGGGCGAGCCTGACGACCTCGCTCGCCTTGATGAGGGGGAGCGTCACCTTGCGGGTCTCCCAGAACCTGACCGCCTTCTTGACCGTCTTGGTCGCCGCTTCCGGCTTGGTGAGGAAGAGTCCGTGGACGGGGCCCAGCGCGTGCCCGGTGACCTCGATGCGCAGGGTCTCGTGGAGCACGGTGACGGTGATCAGCATCGTGATCACGAGCTGGCCGTCCCAGAGGGTGAACTGCACGCCCAGATAATGCCGGTTGCCGCTGCCGAACTGCTGGTGGTTGCAGATGCGCTGTATCTCGTGGGGCTTGATCTGGAAGGTGGCGACGTCCTCGCCCTCGGGGCGGGAGACCGAGTCCGCGTTCTCGCCGACGGGGGAGACGATCCAGTGCTTGACCGACGGCGTGGGGAAGCCGCCGGTGTTCAGCGGGCCGCGCTCCAGCATCTTCAGCTGGTCGTGGATCGCCCGCACGACGTCCCAGCTCCGGAACTGGTGGATCTCCTTGGCGGGGTCCTCCGGGGTGAGTTCCTCGGCGAGCTGCCAGCTGCCCCAGCGGGTCCCCATGCCGAGGATGCCTTTGGGGCCCGCGTAGAAGACGGCGTTGGACTGCTGCTCGGCGGAGAGCTTCTCCAGGCCCTGGCGCAACGCCTCGCGGGCCGTCTCGTTGGGGTTCTTGGGCACGGCCTCGGGGATCTTGGCGCTGACGCCGCTGCCGGAGAGGAGCCCTTCCCAGCGGGCGCGCAGGTCCTTGACCGAGGTCTCCGCGATCCGCTTGGCGAGCAGCCAGCCGATCAGCGGGGCGACGGCGGCCGCCCGCAGGTAGAGGGCCAGGAAGCCGGTGAGCGGCATGGTGATCAGGAAGAACGCGGCGGCGCCGCCGAGCGCGATGAGCAGGATGCCGCCCAGCGCCTGGAAGAACTTGTCCTTGGACTTGTTGAGGAAGTCGCGCAGCCGGAAGGCGAGGACCCAGAGGATCAGGCCGGGCAGGAAGGCGAAGCCGAAGACGGCGGTGACCAGGGTCAGCTGCCTGTCGCGCGCCTTGCGCAGCCGGGTCGCGGAGAGGCAGTGTTCGACGACGGTCTGCGGGTCGGTGCCGAAGGACTGGATGAGGGCTTTGCGGTCGCCGCCGAGCATGCGTTCCTGGACGGCCCGGGAGAATGCCTCGCCCAGATTCGGCTTGAAATAGTCGGACTTGAACAGCTTGGACTCGCCCGGTTTCACCTCGGACTTGTGCCATTCGCTGTTGGCCTTGAGGATCTCCGTCACATCGCTGTCGCGGTACGCGGCGGAGGCGAGGGCGTTGGTCGCCACCGCCTGCCCTCCCGAACCCTGGAGCGGGATCTGCGCTCCGGGAGAGAAATCGAATCCGTCGTTGGCCACTGTCGCCCCCACTCGCCCGCACGGTCTGCTCCTGCGGCTGTTCCCAACTACCGTACGTCGCACACCTTCTGAGCTGGGCCCACAGAGTATCGTCCGGGCGCGCCGCCCGCCCGCCGATGTGGCCGGGGGCGGGCGGAAGGCGCCAGATCCAGTCAACTAGCTCACGTTTGTGCTGTTTTCCGGCGCTTCGCGGATGCGGTCGGCGAGTTGGGGAGGCATCGGTTCGTGCCGGGCGTACGCCCGGTCGAACCGTCCGGTGCCGTGCGTCAGGGAGCGGAGGTCGAGGGTGTACCTGCCGATCTCGATCTCCGGCACCTCGGCCCGTACGAGCGTGCGATCACCGGTCGCCTGTTCGGTACCGATGACCCGCCCGCGCCGCCCCGCGAGATCGCTCATGACGGCCCCCACGTAGTCGTCCGGGACGAGGACACCGACCTCCGCGACGGGTTCGAGGAGCTGGATGCGGGTGTCGGCCGCGGCCTCGCGCAGCGCCAGGGCGCCCGCGGTCTGGAAGGCGGCGTCGGAGGAGTCCACCGAGTGCGACTTCCCGTCGAGCAGGGTGACGCGTACGTCGACGAGCGGATGGCCGGCCGCGACACCGTGGGCCGCCTGGGCGCGTACGCCCTTCTCCACGGACGCGATGAACTGCCGCGGCACCGAACCGCCGACCACCTTGTCGACGAACTCGATGCCGGTGCCGGGCGGCAGCGGCTCGACCTCGATCTCGCAGACGGCGTACTGGCCGTGACCGCCGGACTGTTTGACGTGCCGGCCTCGCCCCAGGGTCCGCGCGGCGAACGTCTCGCGCAGCGGCACGCGGTGGGGTTCGGCGTCGACCTGTACGCCGTACCTGCTGCGCAGGCGTTCCAGCGCCAGCTCCGCGTGCGCCTCGCCCATGCACCACAGGACGACCTGGTGGGTGTCCTGGTTCTGCTCCAGACGCATGGTCGGATCCTCGGCGACCAGGCGCGCCAGCCCCTGGGAGAGCTTGTCCTCGTCGGCCTTGCCATGGGCCCGGACCGCCAGCGGGAGCAGCGGGTCGGGCGGGGCCCACGGCTCCATCAGCAGCGGTTCACCGCTGCCGGAGAGGGTGTCCCCGGTCTCCGCCCCGCCGAGCTTGGAGACGCCGGCCAGGTCTCCGGCGATGCAGCTGTCCAGGGGGCGCTGCTGTCTGCCGAAGGGCGCGGAGAGGGCCCCGACGCGTACGTCGGCCTCGTGGCAGGGACGGGCGCCGCCCCCGGGTTCGGTGAGGCCTTGGCCGCAGACGTGCACGGTGTCGTCGGGGCGCAGGGTGCCGGAGAAGACGCGGACGAGGGAGACCCGTCCCACGTAGGGGTCGGACGCGGTCTTCACGACCTCGGCCACCAGGGGCGCCGCCGGATCGCAGACCGGGGCGGGGCGCGGGGCGCCGTCAGGAGTGGTGACGGCGGGCAGGGTGCGTTCCTCGGGTGAGGGGAAGCCGCGGGTGATCAGATCGAGGAGCTCCACGGTGCCGATGCCCTGACGGGCGCCGTCGGCGGCGGGCGCGGCGGTGAGGACGGGGTGGAAGGAGCCGCGCGCGACCGCGCGTTCCAGATCGGCGACGAGGGTCGTGACGCCCACCTCGCCGCCCCCGAGGTAGTGGTCCATCAGGGTTTCGTCCTCGCTCTCGGCGATGATCCCCTCGATGAGCCGGTTACGGGCCTCCTGGAGCGGTTCCCGCTGGTCACCGGCGGGCGGTGCCTCCTGCCGTTCCCCCGAGGAGTAGTCGAAGATCCGCTGGGTGAGGAGTCCGGTGAGCCCCGTCAGCGGCGCGTGTCCGTCCGGGCCCTCCGGACCCTGTACGGGCAGGTAGAGGGGGAGCACGGCGTCGGGGTCGTCGTGCCCGAAGATCCGGCCGCAGACTCGGGTCATCTCCTCGAAGGACGTACGCGCGGTGTCCAGGTGCGTGACGACGATCGCCCGGGGCATCCCGACGGCCGCGCACTCCTCCCAGACCGCGCGGGTGGCGCCTGCCACGGCGTCGGCCTCCTGGGCGGCCGAGACGACGAAGAGGGCCGCGTCCGCCGCGCGCAGACCGGCCCTGAGTTCCCCGACGAAATCCGTGTAGCCGGGGGTGTCCAGCAGATTGATCTTGTAGCCGCCCCATTCGACGGGGACCAGCGAGAGCTGTACGGAACGCCGTCGGCGCTGTTCGATCTCGTCGTGGTCGGAGACGGTGGTGCCGTCCTCGACCCGGCCGGCCCGGTTCAGCGCCCCGGCCGTCAGCGCGAGTGCCTCGACCAGAGTGGTCTTGCCCGAGCCGCTGTGGCCGACCAGCACCACGTTCCGTACGGAAGCGGGCCGGTCGGCCGTCGCTGCCCTGCCGGCGGCTCCGGTGTGCGTGTGAGTCCTGTCGCTCATGATGCGTGCCTCCCGATCGGTTGGCGCAGTGCCGCAAGAGCTGGGGAGTGGATGCACGGGCAGGGCGGAGCCGCCGCGGCGGCTTCGGCGACGCCCGCGGTCCTTCGAGCTTTTCACTCGTGCCGGAAGCCGTCCATACGTCGCACACGGCGGAGCATGACTTCCGGGACATCCGGCGGGACGGGGTGCCCCGCCGTTGCGCGGCACGGCTCGTGACTACGATGGGCCAGCCGATGGCCGAAAGGGCCGCGGCGCCCACCGAACCTCGGGAAGGCCATGCTGAACAAGTACGCGCGTGCATTTTTTACGCGTGTCCTCACACCGTTCGCCGCTCTGCTGCTCCGCCTCGGGGTCAGTCCCGACGCGGTCACTCTCGTCGGTACGGCCGGAGTGATGGCAGGTGCGCTGGTCTTCTTCCCGATGGGGGAGTTCTTCTGGGGAACGATCGTGATCACGGTATTCGTCTTCTCGGACCTGGTCGACGGCAACATGGCCCGGCAGGCCGGGATCTCCAGCCGGTGGGGCGCGTTCCTGGACTCGACGCTCGACCGGGTGGCGGACGGGGCGATCTTCGCCGGGTTCGCGCTCTGGTACGCGGGCAGCGGTGACGACAACGTGCTGTGCGCGGTCGCGATCTTCTGCCTGGCCAGCGGCCAGGTGGTCTCGTACACGAAGGCGCGCGGCGAGTCGATCGGCCTGCCGGTCGCGGTGAACGGACTGGTGGAGCGCGCCGAGCGCCTCGTCATCTCGCTGGTCGCGGCGGGCCTCGCAGGCCTGCACGGCTTCGGGGTGCCGGGAATCCAGGTCCTGCTGCCGATCGCGCTGTGGATCGTCGCCGTCGGCAGCCTGGTGACGCTGATCCAGCGGGTGGTGACCGTGCGCAGGGAGTCGGCCGAGGCCGATGCCGCCGCGGCCGCCGCCCAGGGCGGGACGGCGGAACAGGGGAGCGAGGCCGCGCAGTGAGCGGCACCGGATCCGATCTCAGGGGCCGGCTGACCGACGGGCTCTACGGCCTGGGCTGGGGCGCGGTCAAGAAGCTCCCCGAGCCGGCCGCCACCGCGCTCTTCCGCACCCTGGCCGATCAGGTGTGGAAGCGGCGCGGGAAGTCCGTGCTGCGGCTGGAGTCGAACCTCGCCCGGGTGGTGCCCGACGCGGACGCCGCCCGGCTCGCCGAGCTGTCGAAGGCCGGCATGCGTTCGTACATGCGCTACTGGATGGAGTCCTTCCGGCTCCCGACCTGGACCCCGGAGCGGATCAAGGCATCCATAGAGGTCCGCGACGTCCACCGGCTCACCGAGGGCCTGGAAGCGGGCCGGGGCGTCGTCCTCGCGTTGCCGCACCTCGGCAACTGGGATCTGGCGGGCGCGTGGGTCACCACGGAACTGAAGGTGCCGTTCACGACGGTCGCCGAGCGGCTCAAGCCCGAAACCCTCTACGACCGGTTCGTGGCCTACCGCCAGGGCCTGGGCATGGAGGTCCTGCCGCACAACGGGGGCGCCGCGTTCGGGACCCTGGCACGGCGGCTGCGCGCCGGCGGGCTGGTGTGCCTCGTGGCCGACCGCGATCTGTCCGCCTCCGGCGTCGAGGTGAACTTCTTCGGCGACACCGCGCGCATGCCCGCCGGCCCGGCTCTGCTGGCCCAGCAGACCGGTGCGCTGCTGCTGCCCGTGACCCTCTGGTACGACGGCACGCCCGTGATGCGGGCGCAGGTGCACCCGCCCGTCGCGGAACCGGAGACAGGTACCCGGGCCGAGAAGACGTCCTCCATGACACAGGCGCTGGCCGATGCCTTCGCCACCGGGATCGCCGAGCATCCGGAGGACTGGCACATGCTGCAGCGGCTCTGGCTCTCCGATCTGGAACCCCAGGGGGAAGCTCCGTGAAGATCGGCATCGTCTGCCCGTACTCCTGGGACGTTCCGGGCGGGGTGCAGTTCCACATCCGCGACCTGGCGGAGCACCTGATCCGCCTCGGCCACGACGTCTCCGTGCTCGCGCCCGCCGACGACGAGACACCGCTCCCGCCGTACGTCGTCTCCGCGGGCCGGGCGGTGCCCGTCCCGTACAACGGCTCGGTCGCCCGGCTGAACTTCGGGTTCCTGTCGGCGGCGCGCGTCCGGCGCTGGCTCAACGACGGCACCTTCGACGTCATCCACATCCACGAGCCCACCTCGCCCTCGCTCGGCCTGCTCACCTGCTGGGCGGCGCAGGGGCCGATCGTGGCCACGTTCCACACGTCCAACCCCCGCTCCAGGGCCATGATCGCGGCGTACCCGATCCTCCAGCCCGCGCTGGAGAAGATCAGCGCGCGGATCGCGGTGAGTGAGTACGCCCGGCGGACCCTGGTCGAGCACCTCGGCGGCGACGCCGTGGTCATCCCGAACGGCGTCGACGTGGACTTCTTCGCCCGGGCCGAGCCGAAGACCGAGTGGCAGGGCGGCACGCTCGGCTTCATAGGACGCATCGACGAGCCGCGCAAGGGGCTGCCCGTCCTGATGAAGGCGCTGCCCACGATCCTCGCCGCCCGCCCGGAGACCCGGCTGCTTGTCGCGGGGCGCGGCGACGAGGAGGAGGCGGTCGCCTCGCTGCCCGAGGAGATGCGCTCGCGCGTCGAGTTCCTCGGCATGGTGAGCGACGAGGACAAGGCCCGGCTGCTGCGCAGCGTCGACGTGTACGTCGCGCCGAACACCGGCGGGGAGAGCTTCGGCATCATCCTGGTCGAGGCCCTGTCGGCCGGCGCGCCCGTCCTCGCCAGTGACCTGGACGCGTTCGCGCAGGTGCTCGACCAGGGAGCCGCCGGCGACCTGTTCGCCAACGAGGACGCGGACGCCCTGGCCTCGGCCGCGCTCCGGCTCCTGGGCGACCCGGAGCGGCGCGCGGGGCTGCGGGAACGGGGCAGCGCGCACGTGCGCCGCTTCGACTGGACGACGGTCGGCGCGGACATCCTGGCGGTGTACGAGACGGTGACGGACGGGGCGGCGGCCGTGGACACCGACGAACGGACGGGGCTCCGCGCGCGCTTCGGCCTCGCCCGGGACTAGAGGCCCGGGGGCGCACCGGCGGGGCAGGGCGGTCCCCTCCGACGGTAGCCTTGCCGCCCGTGATCGAAATCCTCATCTGGACCGTCGTCGCGCTCTTCGCGATCGGCCTGTATCTCAGCTGGACCGCCGGGCGGCTCGACCGGCTCCACGCCCGTATCGACGCGGCCCGGGCGGCGCTCGACGCCCAGCTGCTGCGCCGCGCCTCGGTCACCCAGGAACTGGCCACCGCCGGGGTCCTGGACCCGGCCGCGTCGATCGTGCTCTACGAGGCCGCGCACGCCGCACGGCAGGCCGAGGAGGAGCAGCGCGAGGTCGCCGAGAGCGAGCTGAGCACCGCCCTGCGGGCCGTGTTCGGCGAGGCGGCGCAGGTCGAGGCCGTGAAGGAGTTCCCGGGCGGCGAGGACGCGGCGAAGGAACTGGCCGCCGCCGTACGCCGCGTACCGATGGCGCGCCGCTTCCACAACGACTCGGTGCGCGCCGCCCGCGCGCTGCGCAGACACCGGACGGTCCGGCTGTTCCGGCTCGCGGGGCACGCCCCGTTCCCGCTCGCGTTCGAGATGGACGACGAGCCGCCGGTGGCCCTGGCGGACCGTCCCGGCAGCTGAGTGCGGACCGCCCCGGCCGCTGAGCGGCGACCGGCCGGAGTGCCCCGGAGGCGTGCAGAACGATCCACGGGGTGTTCATTGGCCCTTGCTGTGGAGTGCTCCCGGAGCGTTTGCTCGGATCTGCACCGTCCAGCGTCTCTCCACCCCCAGTGAGGTCGATCCGTGTCCACGCTCCCCACCACCCCGCAGTCCGCCGAGACCCCGGCCACCGGCACCGCCCGCGTCAAGCGCGGCATGGCCGAGCAGCTCAAGGGCGGCGTGATCATGGACGTCGTCAACGCCGAGCAGGCGAAGATCGCCGAGGACGCGGGCGCCGTGGCCGTCATGGCGCTGGAGCGGGTGCCGGCCGACATCCGCAAGGACGGCGGCGTGGCCCGGATGTCGGACCCCAACATGATCGAGGAGATCATCGAGGCCGTCTCCATCCCCGTCATGGCCAAGTCCCGCATCGGCCACTTCGTCGAGGCCCAGGTGCTCCAGTCCCTGGGCGTCGACTACATCGACGAGTCCGAGGTCCTCACCCCGGCCGACGAGGTCAACCACAGCGACAAGTTCGCCTTCACCACCCCGTTCGTCTGCGGCGCCACCAACCTGGGGGAGGCCTTGCGCCGTATCGCCGAGGGCGCCGCGATGATTCGCTCGAAGGGCGAGGCGGGCACGGGCAACGTCGTCGAGGCGGTCCGTCATCTGCGCCAGATCAAGAACGAGATCGCCCGCCTGCGCGGCTTCGACAACAACGAGCTGTACGCCGCCGCCAAGGACCTCCGCGCCCCCTACGAGCTGGTCAAGGAGGTCTCCGAGCTCGGCCGGCTGCCCGTCGTCCTGTTCTCGGCCGGCGGCGTGGCGACCCCCGCGGACGCGGCCCTGATGCGTCAGCTCGGCGCCGAGGGCGTCTTCGTGGGCTCCGGCATCTTCAAGTCCGGCGACCCGGCCAAGCGCGCCGCCGCCATCGTGAAGGCCACCACCTTCTACGACGACCCGAAGATCATCGCGGACGCCTCCCGCAACCTCGGCGAGGCCATGGTCGGCATCAACTGCGACACGCTGCCCGAGGGCGAGCGCTACGCAAACCGCGGCTGGTAAGCACCGATGACCGACACCCCTGTCATCGGAGTCCTGGCTCTGCAGGGCGACGTACGGGAACACCTGATCGCCCTGGCATCGGCGGACGCCGTGGCCAGGCCGGTCAGGCGGCCCGAGGAGCTCGCCGAGGTCGACGGGCTCGTCATACCCGGTGGCGAGTCCACCACGATGTCCAAGCTGGCCGTCCTCTTCGGCATGCTGGAACCGGTGCGTGAGCGGGTGGCCGCCGGGATGCCGGTCTACGGCACCTGCGCCGGCATGATCCTGCTCGCCGACAAGATCCTCGACCCGCGCTCCGGCCAGGAGACGGTCGGCGGCATCGACATGATCGTGCGCCGTAACGCTTTCGGGCGGCAGAACGAGTCCTTCGAGGCGGCCGTGGAGGTCGACGGCGTGCCCGGCGGACCCGTCGACGGCGTCTTCATCCGGGCCCCCTGGGTGGAATCGGTCGGCGCCCGCGCGGAGGTCATCGCGGTGCACGGCGGGCATATCGTGGCCGTACGCCAGGGAAACGCCCTCGCCACGTCTTTCCACCCGGAACTGACCGGCGACCACCGGGTGCACGCTCTCTTCACCGACATGGTGCGCGCCGTGGGCTGATCCGACCCCGGTAGGATCTCTCGGGTTCGGATCGATTTTGGTGACGCGAAGGAGAAGGCAGATGTCCGGCCACTCTAAATGGGCTACGACGAAGCACAAGAAGGCCGTGATCGACGCCAAGCGCGGCAAGCTCTTCGCGAAGATGATCAAGAACATCGAGGTCGCGGCCCGCACCGGCGGCGCCGATGTGTCCGGCAACCCGACCCTCTTCGACGCCATCCAGAAGGCCAAGAAGAGCTCGGTCCCGAACAAGAACATCGACTCGGCGGTCAAGCGCGGTGCCGGTCTCGAGGCCGGTGGCGCCGACTACGAGACGATCATGTACGAGGGCTACGGGCCGAACGGCGTCGCGGTGCTCATCGAGTGCCTCACCGACAACCGCAACCGTGCAGCGTCCGACGTCCGTGTCGCCATGACCCGCAACGGCGGTTCGATGGCGGACCCGGGCTCGGTCTCGTACCTGTTCAACCGCAAGGGTGTCGTGATCGTCCCCAAGGGCGAGCTGGGCGAGGACGACGTGCTCGGTGCGGTGCTCGACGCCGGTGCCGAGGAGGTCAACGACCTCGGTGACACCTTCGAGGTGCTCAGCGAGGCCACCGACATGGTCGCGGTCCGCACCGCGCTGCAGGAGGCCGGCATCGATTACGACTCGGCCGAGGCCAACTTCGTCCCGACCATGCAGGTCGAGCTCGACGAAGAGGGCGCGCGCAAGATCTTCAAGCTGATCGACGCGCTGGAGGACAGCGACGACGTGCAGAACGTCTTCGCCAACTTCGACGTCTCGGACGAGGTCATGGAGAAGGTCGACGCCTGAGGCGGCGCAACCGGGACGGGCCGACGGGACACACCCCGTCGGCCCGTCGCATTGTCAGCGGGAGCCGATAGCCTGCGGGAACAGATGACCGAGCGGCGGAGGGGGCCCATACATGCGGGTGTTGGGCGTGGACCCGGGGCTGACCCGGTGCGGTGTCGGAGTCGTCGAGGGCGTCGCCGGGCGGCCGCTCACCATGGTCGGCGTCGGCGTGGTGCGGACCCCGCCCGATGCGGAGCTCGGTCACCGGCTCGTCGCCATCGAGCAGGGCATCGAGCGGTGGCTCGACGAGCACCGGCCCGAATTCGTCGCCGTGGAGCGGGTGTTCAGCCAGCACAACGTGCGTACGGTCATGGGCACCGCACAGGCCAGCGCCGTCGCCATGCTCTGCGCGTCGCGCCGCGGCATCCCGGTCGCCCTGCACACCCCGAGCGAGGTCAAGGCCGCCGTCACCGGATCGGGACGCGCCGACAAGGCGCAGGTCGGCGCCATGGTGACCCGGCTGCTGCGGCTCGACGCGCCGCCGAAACCCGCCGACGCCGCCGACGCCCTCGCCCTCGCCATCTGCCACATCTGGCGCGCGCCCGCGCAGAACCGACTGCAGCAGGCCGTCGCCGCCCACCGCACGCTGAAAGGCCGTACCGCATGATCGCCTTCGTCTCAGGCCCGGTGGCCGCCCTCGCCCCGGCCACGGCCGTGATCGAGGTCGGCGGCATCGGCATGGCCGTCCAGTGCACCCCCGAGACCCTCGCCGGTCTGCGGATCGGCAAGGAGGCCAGACTGGCGACGTCCCTGGTCGTCCGGGAGGACTCGCTCACCCTCTACGGCTTCGCGGACGACGACGAGCGGCAGATCTTCGAGCTGCTCCAGACCGCCAGCGGTGTGGGTCCCCGGCTCGCCCAGGCCATGCTCGCCACCCACAGCCCGGACGCCCTGCGCATCGCCGTCGCCACCGGTGACGAGAAGGCGCTCACCGCCGTGTCCGGCATCGGCAAGAAGGGCGCCCAGAAGCTTCTCCTCGAGCTCAAGGACCGGCTCGGCGAACCGGTCGGCGCGCACATCGGGCAGCAGGGCATCGGCACCGCCGTCAGCAGCTCCTGGCGCGACCAGCTGCAGGCCGCCCTGATCGGCCTCGGCTACGCCACCCGCGAGGCCGACGAGGCGGTGACCGCGGTGGCTCCGCAGGCCGAGGCCGCGATCGCCGACAGCGGCCAGGCCCCCGTGCCGCAGCTGCTGCGCGCCGCCCTCCAGACACTCAACCGCGCACGCTGACCCCAGGGGCCGCCACGCGCCCCGTACGCCGGCCGGAACACCGCACGGACCGGCACCGAAACACCCGAGGCGGGACTGACGAGATGAACTGGGACGAGACCGGGCCCGACACCGGCGACCTCACGGACGAGCGGCTGGACGACCGACTGGTGGACGCCGGGGCGGACGGCGAGGACACCGCCGTCGAGGCAGCCCTGCGCCCGAAGGACCTCCACGAATTCGTCGGCCAGGAGACGGTGCGGGAACAGCTCGACCTGGTTCTCAAGGCGGCCCGCGCCCGGGGCGCCACCGCCGACCACGTCCTGCTCTCCGGCGCCCCCGGCCTGGGCAAGACCACCCTCTCCATGATCATCGCGGCCGAGATGGGCGCGCCGATCCGGATCACCTCCGGCCCCGCCATCCAGCACGCCGGCGATCTCGCCGCGATCCTGTCCTCGCTCCAGGAGGGCGAGGTCCTCTTCCTCGACGAGATCCACCGCATGTCGCGGCCGGCCGAGGAGATGCTCTACATGGCGATGGAGGACTTCCGGGTCGACGTCATCGTCGGCAAGGGCCCGGGCGCCACCGCCATTCCGCTGGAGCTGCCGCCGTTCACCCTCGTCGGCGCCACCACCAGGGCGGGACTGCTGCCGCCCCCGCTGCGCGACCGCTTCGGCTTCACCGGCCACATGGAGTTCTACGCCCCCACCGAGCTGGAGCGGGTCATCCACCGCTCAGCCGGCCTGCTCGACGTCGCCATAGACACGGCGGGCGCCGCCGAGATCGCCGGACGCTCCAGGGGCACGCCCCGTATCGCCAACCGGCTGCTGCGCCGTGTCCGGGACTACGCCCAGGTCAAGGCCGAAGGACGGATCGACCGGGACATCGCCGCCGCGGCCCTGCGGGTGTACGAGGTCGACGCCCGGGGGCTCGACCGGCTGGACCGCGCGGTGCTCGGCGCCCTGCTGAAGCTCTTCGGGGGAGGCCCCGTCGGGCTCTCCACCCTCGCCGTGGCCGTCGGCGAGGAGCGCGAGACCGTCGAGGAGGTCGCCGAGCCCTTCCTCGTACGGGAAGGACTGCTCGCGAGGACCCCGCGGGGCAGGGTCGCGACCCCCGCGGCGTGGGCGCACCTCGGACTCGTGCCTCCGCAGCACGGCGCAAAGGGACAACAGGGCCTGTTCGGGGCGTGACACAGGACGGGTTGGCCAGCAGGGGAACCACGGTGCCATGCTGGACGTTGTTCCAATGATGCGGACTCGCTTAGACTCCGCCGATGCCGCCCGTTCAGGTCGGTGTACCCACCCCCGTAGACCAGGCCGCGTGAATCCAGCGTGGTCGTGCGAAGGAAGTTCCGTCCCGTGAGTCTCGTGACCCTCCTCCCCTTCATCGTGCTCATCGGGGCCATGTTCCTGATGACCCGGTCCGCCAAGAAGAAGCAGCAGGCGGCTGCGCAGATGCGCAACGACATGCAGCCCGGTACCGGCGTCCGGACGATCGGGGGCATGTACGCCACCGTCAAGGAGATCCAGGACGACACGGTTCTCCTCGAGGTCGCGCCCGGCGTGCACGCCATCTTCGCGAAGAACGCCATCGGCGCCGTCCTCGACGACGCGGAGTACAACCGCATCGTCCACGGCGACGACGACGAGCTGGACGCCGACGGCACGGTCGTGCCCGACGACGCCTCCTCGCTCACCGGCGGCGAGTCCACGGACGAGGACGCGGCCGACGACGCCGCGAAGATCGACCTGGGCAAGAAGGCCGAGGACGCCGCGCCGGAGGACGCCGGGACGAAGGGCTCCGAGGTCAAGAGCTCCGATGTCAAGGACGCCAAGGCCGACGGCGAGGGCGACGCGAAGTAGTTCCACGACCCAGAGACGCCGGACACCCGAGGGTGTCCGGCGTCTCACGGGCCGTGCGGTCTTCTGCGGGGGCGGGTCCCCACAACACTTCGTGGCCGCTCGGGCGCGTACCCGGCGCGGGGCGGTTGGACAGGGAGAAACGAAAAGGTGGCAGCACCGAAGAAAGGCCGGGGTTCAACCGGTGGACAGGGCAAGCCGGGCCGTGCCCTGGCTCTGATCCTGATCGCCATGGTCGCCCTGACCGGCGGGATGTTCCTGTCCGGTCACACCACGCCCCGGCTCGGCATCGACCTGGCCGGCGGCACATCGATCACGCTCAAGGCGAAGAGCCAGCCCGGCAAGCCTGACGCGATCAACGAGACCAACATGAACACCGCGGTCAGCATCATCGAACGCCGTGTCAATGGTCTGGGTGTCTCCGAGGCCGAGGTTCAGACCCAGGGCCCCTCGAACATCATCGTCAACATCCCCAAGGGGACGAATTCGAAGCAGGCCCGGGAGCAGGTCGGCACGACCGCCCAGCTGTACTTCCGGCCCGTGCTCACGGTCACCGGCGGCGCACCGACCCCCGAGGGTTCCGCGAGCCCGTCCGCGAGCGGTTCCGGGAAGCCGAGCGCCACGCCCAGTGCGAAGGCGAGCGACCCGGAAACAGCCTCCGATTCGAAGACGACGCCCTCGGCGAGCGCCACCACCCAGGGCCGCGCGGTCACCGGCGCCCTGAAGAAGGACGCGACGCCGACCCCGGCCGCGAGCACCTCCGGTGGATCAAAGACCCCCGCGGCGACCGGGACGCCCGACCCCGCCACCGCGGCGCTCGAGAAGAAGTTCACCGCGCTGGACTGCACCGACGCGGCCGCCCGCGCAAAGGCCGGCGACGGCGTCAAGCCCGAGGACCCCACGGTCGCGTGCAGCTCCGAGGGTGACGCCAAGTACCTCCTCGGCCCCGCCGAGGTCTCCGGTACGGACGTCGACGACGCGAAGGCCCAGTTCGACCAGCAGCGCGGCATCTGGCTCGTCTCGATGGAGTTCACCGACAAGGGCTCCAAGAAGTTCCAGACGATCACCAAGAAGCTGTCGACGCAGCAGTCCCCGCAGAACCAGTTCGCGATCTCCCTCGACGGTGAGGTCGTCTCCGCGCCGCAGGTGAACGAGGCGCTCAGCGGCAGCGCCGAGATCTCCGGCAGCTTCACGCAGCAGTCGGCGGAGGACCTGGCCAACGTCCTGTCCTACGGCGCGCTCCCGCTGTCCTTCAGCGAGGACACCGTCACCACCGTCACCGCCGCCCTCGGCGGCGAGCAGCTGGAGGCCGGTCTCATCGCCGGCGCCATCGGGCTGGCCCTGGTCGTCATCTACCTGGTGGCCTACTACCGCGGCCTGGCGCTCATCGCCCTTCTCAGCCTGCTGGTCTCCGGCATCCTGACGTACACGATCATGGCCCTGCTCGGCCCGGCCATCGGCTTCGCGCTGAACCTCCCGGCCGTCTGCGGTGCCATCGTGGCGATCGGAATCACAGCGGACTCGTTCATCGTCTACTTCGAGCGCATCCGCGACGAGATCCGTGAGGGCCGCACGCTCCGTCCGGCCGTCGAGCGTGCCTGGCCCAGGGCCCGCCGCACCATCCTCGTGTCCGACTTCGTGTCGTTCCTCGCGGCGGCCGTGCTCTTCCTCGTCACCGTCGGCAAGGTCCAGGGCTTCGCGTTCACGCTCGGGCTCACGACCCTGCTCGACGTCGTCGTGGTGTTCCTCTTCACCAAGCCCGTCATGACGCTCATGGCCCGCACGAAGTTCTTCGCCAGCGGTCACCCGTGGTCCGGCCTGGACCCGAAGAGGCTCGGCGCCAAGCCGCCGCTGCGCCGCTCCCGCCGCGTCAACGCCCGCACCGACCACCCGAAGGAGGCGTGAGATGTCGCGACTCGGCAATCTCGGCGCCCGGCTCTACCGTGGCGAGGTCGGTTACGACTTCATCGGCAAGCGCAAGATCTGGTACGGCGTCTCGATCCTGATCACCATCACGGCCATCCTCGGCCTGGCGGTCAGCGGCCTGAACATGGGCATCGAGTTCAAGGGCGGTGCCGTCTTCACGACCGACACCAAGGCCAAGGTGTCCGTCTCCCAGGCCCACGAGGACGCGGTCGCGGCCTCCGGCCACGAGGCGATCGTCCAGGAGCTCGGCAACGGCGGACTCCGGATCCAGATCACCGAGGTCGACACCCAGAAGGCCGACCAGATCAAGGCCCAGCTCTCCGAGGACCTCGGTGTGCCCGAGGCGAAGATCAACGCGGACCTCGTCGGCCCCAGCTGGGGTGAGCAGATCGCCAACAAGGCCTGGACCGGCCTCGGCATCTTCATGGTCCTCGTCGTGGTCTACCTGGCCATCGCGTTCGAGTGGCGGATGGCCGTCGCCGCGCTCGTCGCGCTGATCCACGACATCACCATCACCGTCGGCGTCTACGCCCTCGTCGGCTTCGAGGTCACCCCCGGCACCGTGATCGGTCTGCTGACCATCCTCGGTTACTCCCTCTACGACACGGTCGTCGTCTTCGACAGCCTCAAGGAGGGCACGAAGGGGATCACCAAGCAGACCCGCTGGACCTACAGCGAGATCGCCAACCGCTCCATCAACGGCACGCTGGTGCGCTCCATCAACACCACCGTTGTCGCCCTGCTGCCGGTCGCCGGTCTGCTGTTCATCGGTGGCGGCGTCCTCGGCGCGGGCATGCTGAACGACATCTCGCTGTCGCTCTTCGTCGGCCTCGCCGCCGGTGCGTACTCCTCGATCTTCATCGCCACCCCGCTGGTCGCCGACCTCAAGGAACGCGAGCCGCAGATAAAGGCACTGAAGAAGCGGATCCTCGCCAAGCGTGCCGCCGCTGCGGCCAAGGGCGAGTCCGTCGAGGACGAGCGCGACGACCGGGCCGAGGAGTTCGACGACGGGCCCGACGAGGACTCCCGGACCGCCGGGGCCGTCGTCGGCCCGCGCCGGCAGGCCGGTGGCCACGGCAGGACCCCGAGGAACCGCCGATGACCACGAACGTCACCGACGCCACCCGGGAGCTCCTGCTCAGCCGGATCCGTGACGTGCAGGACTATCCGAAGCCCGGAGTGCTGTTCAAGGACATCACCCCGCTGCTCGCGGACCCGGTCGCCTTCTCCGCGCTGACCGACTTCTTCGTGGAGCTGTGCGTCCGGCACGGTGCCACCAAGATCGTCGGCCTCGAGGCCCGCGGCTTCATCCTGGCCGCGCCGGTCGCGGTCCGGGCCGGAATCGGGTTCGTACCTGTGCGGAAGGCCGGGAAGCTGCCCGGGGCCACGCTGGGGCAGGCGTACGAGCTGGAGTACGGCGCGGCGGAGATCGAGATCCACGCCGAGGACCTGGCCGCCGACGACCGGGTCATGGTCATCGACGACGTCCTGGCCACCGGCGGCACCGCCGAGGCCTCGCTGGAGCTCATCCGGCGGGCCGGTGCACAGGTCGCGGGGGTGGCGGTCCTCATGGAACTCGGCTTCCTCGCCGGCCGCGCACGGCTGGAGGCAGGACTGCGGGACGCCCCGCTGGAGGCCCTGATCACCCTCTGACCTGCACCGCGCCGTCGCAGCGCGCGTAGGGACGTACAGGACGGGTACCCGGGAACACCCGGGTGCCCGTTCCGCGTTGTGAGGGGTTCCACACTCCCCGGGCGAGGACCCGCCCGGAGGTCGATACCATGGGCTTTCCGGTAGCCCGGATCCGCACGAGGAGCGCTCTTGCCAGACGAGGCCCAGCCAGCCGCCGCCCCGCAGCCCGAAAGGCCCGCGGCGGCCTCCGCCGTGCCCGGGAAGGCGCAGCCCGAAGGATCAGGCAAGCCCGGGCCCGCAGGAGGGCACACGCAGGGCCCCGCCGAGGCACCGGGCGACCGGACGCCCGCAGCACCGGCGAAGCCGGCCCCGCCGCCCGGGACGAAGCCGGCGCCCCCGCCCGGCACGAAGGCCGCGCCCTCCTCGCCCTCCTCCGGGACGAAGCCCCCGGCGACGCCTGCCTCCGGACCCGCGGCGCCGAAGCCCCCGGCACCGGCTCCCGCCGCGAAGCCCCCGGCCCGGTCCGCCACCACCCCGGCCGCCGTACCCGCGCGCTCCGGCGGCTCCTCCAACCGCGTCCGGGCCCGCCTCGCCCGTCTGGGCGTACAGCGCTCCAGTCCGTACAACCCGGTCCTCGAGCCCCTCCTGCGTACGGTCCGCGGCAACGATCCCAAGATCGAGTCCGCCACCCTGCGGCAGATCGAGAAGGCATACCAGGTCGCCGAGCGCTGGCACCGGGGCCAGAAGCGCAAGAGCGGCGACCCGTACATCACGCACCCGCTCGCCGTCACCACGATCCTCGCCGAGCTCGGCATGGACCCGGCGACACTGATGGCCGGGCTGCTGCACGACACGGTCGAGGACACCGAGTACGGCCTGGACACCCTGCGCAAGGACTTCGGCGACCAGGTGGCGCTGCTCGTCGACGGCGTCACCAAGCTCGACAAGGTCAAGTTCGGCGAGGCCGCCCAGGCGGAGACCGTGCGCAAGATGGTCGTCGCCATGGCCAAGGACCCCCGGGTCCTCGTCATCAAGCTCGCCGACCGGCTGCACAACATGCGCACCATGCGCTACCTCAAGCGGGAGAAGCAGGAGAAGAAGGCCCGCGAGACCCTAGAGATCTACGCGCCGCTGGCTCACCGCCTGGGCATGAACACCATCAAGTGGGAGCTGGAGGACCTCGCCTTCGCGATCCTCTACCCCAAGATGTACGACGAGATCGTCCGCCTCGTCGCCGAGCGCGCGCCCAAGCGCGACGAGTACCTCGCCATAGTGACCGACGAGGTCCAGGCCGACCTGCGCGCCGCCCGGATCAAGGCCACCGTCACCGGCCGGCCGAAGCACTACTACAGCGTCTACCAGAAGATGATCGTGCGAGGCCGCGACTTCGCCGAGATCTACGACCTGGTGGGCATCCGCGTCCTCGTCGACACGGTCCGCGACTGCTATGCGGCGCTCGGCACCGTCCACGCCCGGTGGAATCCGGTGCCCGGGCGGTTCAAGGACTACATCGCGATGCCCAAGTTCAACATGTACCAGTCGCTGCACACCACGGTGATCGGTCCCAGCGGCAAGCCCGTCGAGCTCCAGATCCGCACGTTCGACATGCACCGCCGCGCGGAGTACGGCATTGCGGCGCACTGGAAGTACAAGCAGGAGGCCGTCGCGGGCGCCTCCAAGGTCCGCACCGACATCCCGAAGAACACGGGCGGCGGCCGCGGCCAGGACACCGTCAACGACATGGCGTGGCTGCGCCAGCTCCTGGACTGGCAGAAGGAGACCGAGGACCCCAGCGAGTTCCTGGAGTCCCTGCGCTTCGACCTGTCGCGCAACGAGGTCTTCGTCTTCACGCCGAAGGGCGACGTGATAGCGCTGCCCGCCGGCGCGACGCCGGTCGACTTCGCGTACGCCGTCCACACGGAGGTCGGCCACCGGACCATAGGGGCACGGGTCAACGGACGGCTCGTACCGCTGGAGTCGACGCTCGACAACGGCGACCTGGTGGAGGTCTTCACCTCCAAGGCGGCCGGCGCGGGGCCCTCCCGTGACTGGCTCCAGTTCGTCAAGTCGCCCCGGGCGCGCAACAAGATCCGCGCCTGGTTCTCCAAGGAGCGGCGCGACGAGGCGATCGAGCAGGGCAAGGACGCCATCGCGCGGGCCATGCGCAAGCAGAACCTGCCGATCCAGCGGATCCTGACGGGCGACTCCCTGGTCACGCTGGCGCACGAGATGCGCTACCCCGACATCTCGTCGCTGTACGCGGCGATCGGCGAGGGCCATGTCGCCGCGGCCGGCGTCGTCCAGAAGCTCGTGCAGGCGCTCGGCGGCGAGGACGCGGCCAACGAGGACCTGGCGGAGAGTTCGCCGCCCTCGCACGGCCGTAACAAGCGCCGGGCCAAGGCGGATCCGGGTGTGGTCGTCAAGGGCGTCGAGGACGTCTGGGTCAAGCTGGCCCGCTGCTGTACGCCCGTGCCCGGCGACCCGATCATCGGATTCGTCACCCGGGGCAGCGGGGTCTCCGTGCACCGCGCGGACTGCGTCAACGTCGACTCGCTCTCGCAGCAGCCGGAGCGGATCCTCGACGTCGAGTGGGCACCCACCCAGTCGTCGGTCTTCCTCGTCGCCATCCAGGTCGAGGCGCTGGACCGCTCGCGGCTCCTCTCGGACGTCACCCGGGTCCTGTCCGACCAGCACGTGAACATCCTGTCGGCGGCCGTGCAGACCTCCCGCGACCGGGTGGCCACCTCACGCTTCACCTTCGAGATGGGCGACCCGAAGCACCTGGGCCACGTCCTGAAGGCCGTACGCGGCGTGGAGGGCGTCTACGACGTCTACCGGGTCACCTCGGCCCGCCGCCCCTAGGAACGGCCCGGAGCCTCTACGCGGGCGGCCGGAGCCGGTCGCCCGCCCGGGGGCGCCGCGCGGTCCCGGCCGTGCTCACCGGCCCCCCGGCTGCCGCCCGGCACGCGAAAGGGGCTCCCGTACACGTCGCGTACGAAAGCCCCTCCCGTGGATCGGGAACGCCGGCTCGGCTCAGCCGCCGAACTCCTCCAGGCCCTTCAGCGCCTGGTCCAGCAGTGCCTGCCTGCCCTCGAGCTCGCGCGAGAGCTTGTCCGCCCTGGCGTTGTTGCCCGAGGCGCGTGCCGTGTCGATCTGCGTGCGCAGCTTGTCGACGGCCGCCTGGAGCTGACCGGTCAGACCCGCGGCGCGTGCCCGCGCCTCCGGGTTCGTCCGGCGCCACTCGGACTCCTCGGCCTCCTGGAGCGCCCGCTCCACCGCCTGCACCCGGCCCTCGACCTTCGGGCGCGCGTCACGCGGGACGTGGCCGATGGCCTCCCAGCGCTCGTTGATGGACCGGAACGCGGCCCTGGCCGCCTTCAGATCCCTCACCGGGACCAGCTTCTCGGCCTCGGCGGCGAGCTCCTCCTTGAGCTTGAGGTTCTCGCCCTGCTCCGCGTCCCGCTCGGCGAAGACCCCGCTGCGGGCGGCGAAGAAGACGTCCTGGGCCCCGCGGAAGCGGTTCCACAGCTCGTCCTCGGCCTCGCGCTGGGCGCGGCCCGCCGCCTTCCACTCGGTCATCAGGTCGCGGTAACGCGCGGCCGTCGCACCCCAGTCGGTCGAGTTGGAGAGCGACTCGGCCTCGGCGACCAGCCTCTCCTTGACCTTGCGGGCGTCCTCGCGCTGCGCGTCCAGCGCCGCGAAGTGGGCCTTGCGGCGCTTGGAGAAGGCGGAACGGGCATGCGAGAAGCGGTGCCACAGCTCGTCGTCGGACTTGCGGTCCAGACGGGGCAGCCCCTTCCACGTGTCGACGAGCGCCCTCAGACGCTCACCCGCCGACCGCCACTGCTCGCTCTGCGCCAGCTCCTCGGCCTCGACGACGAGCGCCTCCTTGGCCTGACGGGCCTCGTCGGTCTGCTTCGCCTTCTGGGCCTTGCGCTCCTCGCGGCGCGAGTCGACCGTCGCGACGAGCGCGTCCAGCCGCTTGCCGAGCGCGGCGAGGTCGCCGACGGCGTGGTGCTCGTCGACCTGCTGACGCAGGTGTTCGATCGCCGCCGTGGCGTCCTTCGCCGAGAGGTCGGTGGTCTTCACCCGCCGCTCGAGGAGGCCGATCTCGACCACCAGGCCCTCGTACTTGCGCTCGAAATAGGCCAGAGCCTCCTCGGGGGAACCGGCCTGCCACGATCCGACGACCTGCTCGCCCTCGGCTGTACGCACGTACACGGTGCCCGTCTCGTCGACACGGCCCCACGGGTCGCTGCTCACAGCGCCTCCTCCACCTGATGCATCGAGAGGGTTCGCCCCCCGTGCATCGTCCACAGTTTCCTGGGGCGGGCAGCGCCCGCCCTGCACAACGCCAATCTAGGCGACCGGCCGCCCGGCTGTCCGCACTCAGCGCGGCTGAAATTCTCCGGTGCGCTCCAAGGACCTCGTGCCGGGCGGCCACACAAACGGTCAGGCCTTGTCGACCGTCGCCTTCTCGACCGTGACGGTCTTCTTCGGGGCACCGTCGCCCGCCCCACCGGCGACGCCTGCCTCGGCGACCTTCTTGACGGCCTTCAGACCCGCGTCGTCCATGGTGCCGAACGGCGTGTAGCTGGGCGGCAGTTCGGTGTCCTTGTAGACCAGGAAGAACTGGCTGCCGCCGGTGCCCGGCTGGCCGGTGTTCGCCATCGCGACGGTGCCCGCCGGGTACGTCACCGAGCCTTTGTCGTTCGCCTTGCCGAGCGCGGTCAGATTCTCGTCCGGGATGGTGTAGCCGGGGCCGCCCGTCCCGTCACCCTTGGGGTCACCGCACTGGAGGACGAAGATGCCCTCCGTGGTCAGGCGGTGACACTTCGTGTCGTCGAAGTAGCCCTTGTCCGCGAGGGCCTTGAACGAATTGACGGTGTGCGGGGTCTTCGCCGCGTCCATCGCGATGCCGATGTCGCCCTGGCTCGTCCTGAGCGACATCGAGTACTCGGCCTTCTTGTCGATTTTCATCGCCGGCTCGGGAGCGCTGCTCTCGCTCGCCGAGGGCGATGCCGACGGGCTCTCGCTCGCCGCCGCGTCCGCCGAGGTCTTCGAGTCGTCGCCGTCGAGCGAGACGTACGCGCCCACACCGATGACCGCCACCACGGCCACCGACGAAGCGATGATCACCGTGAGACGCCTCGTCCTCCGGCGCGCTTCCTCCCGGCGCTGCTGCTGCCGCTCGAACTTCTCCCGGGCGAGCTGCCGCCGCCGCTGATCGCTGCTGACCACCGGATGGTCTCCTTGTACGTCGTGTGATCGGTCCTGGAATGCCCGTACGGTATATGGGTTAGCTGTGGAATGAGGAGCGCCGGTAGTCTCTGATCTGCCGCATTCCCCTCAGCGGCCCTCCTCGTCGGACGAACACTAAGGACGAACGTGCTCATTGCCGGGTTCCCCGCCGGGGCCTGGGGGACCAATTGCTACCTGGTCGCCCCCGCCGCCGGTGAGGAGTGCGTGATCATCGACCCGGGCCACAAGGCCGCCCAGGGCGTCGAGGAAGCACTGAAGAAGCATCGGCTCAAGCCCGTCGCCGTCGTCCTCACCCACGGCCACATCGATCACGTCGCCTCGGTCGTCCCCGTGTGCGGTGCCCATGACGTCCCCGCCTGGATCCACCCGGAGGACCGCTACATGATGAGCGATCCCGAGAAGGCCCTGGGCCGCTCCATCGGGATGCCGCTGATGGGCGAGCTGACCGTGGGTGAGCCGGACGACGTCAAGGAGCTGACCGACGGAGCCCGGCTGGAGCTGGCGGGTCTGGAGTTCGGCGTGGCCCACGCGCCCGGCCATACCAAGGGGTCGGTGACGTTCAGGATGCCCGAGGCCGCGGATGTGCCGCAGGTCCTCTTCTCGGGCGACCTGCTCTTCGCCGGCTCCGTCGGACGTACCGACCTGCCCGGCGGCGACCACGCCGAGCTGCTCGAGTCGCTGGCCCGCGTGTGCCTGCCGCTCGACGACTCGACCGTGGTGCTGTCCGGCCACGGCCCCCAGACGACCATCGGCCGCGAGCGCGCCTCCAACCCGTACATGAACGGTCTGGCCGCGCCCCGCCGAGGAATGTGACGAGAGAGAACAACCGTGAGTACCTTCCAGGCCCCCAAGGGCACGTACGACCTCATCCCGCCGGACTCCGCGAAGTACCTCGCGGTGCGCACAGCACTCTCCGCACCCCTCAAGAACTCCGGCTACGGCTACATCGAGACGCCCGGCTTCGAGGACGTCGCCCTGTTCGCGCGCGGAGTCGGTGAGTCCACCGACATCGTGTCCAAGGAGATGTACGCCTTCGAGACCAAGGGCGGCGACAAGCTCGCGCTGCGCCCCGAGGGCACCGCGTCCGTGCTGCGCGCCGCGCTGGAGGCCAACCTCCACAAGGGCGGCAACCTCCCCGTCAAGCTCTGGTACTCCGGCTCGTACTACCGCTACGAGCGCCCGCAGAAGGGCCGTTACAGGCACTTCTCGCAGATCGGCGCGGAAGCCATCGGCACCGAGGACCCGGCGCTGGACGCCGAGTTGATCATCCTCGCCGACCAGGCGTACCGCTCGCTCGGCCTCAGTCAGTTCCGCATCCTGCTGAACTCGCTGGGCGACAAGGAGTGCCGCCCCGTCTACAGGGAGGCGCTCCAGACGTTCCTGCGCGACCTCGATCTCGACGAGGAGACCCGCCGGCGCATCGAGATCAACCCGCTCCGGGTGCTCGACGACAAGCGGGCCGACGTGCAGAAGCAGCTGACCGGTGCCCCGATGCTGCGCGACTTCCTCTGCGACGCCTGCAAGGCGTACCACGAGGAGGTCCGCGACCTGCTGACGGCGGCGGGGGTGGTGTACGAGGACGACGAGAAGCTGGTCCGCGGCCTCGACTACTACACGCGCACCACCTTCGAGTTCGTCCACGACGGTCTGGGCTCCCAGTCCGCGGTGGGCGGCGGTGGCCGTTACGACGGGCTGTCCGAGATGATCGGCGGCCCCGCGCTGCCGTCCGTCGGCTGGGCGCTCGGTGTGGACCGTACGGTGCTCGCCCTGGAGGCGGAGGGCGTCGAGCTCGACGTCCCCGCCACCACCAGCGTGTACGCGGTACCGCTGGGCGAGGAGGCCCGGCGAGTGCTCTTCGGCCTGGTCACCGAGTTGCGCAAGGCCGGTGTCGCCACCGACTTCGCGTTCGGCGGCCGGGGCCTCAAGGGCGCGATGAAGAGCGCGAACCGCTCCGGTGCCCGCTTCACGATCGTGGCCGGCGAGCGTGATCTCGCCGAGGGCGCGGTCCAGCTCAAGGACATGGAGTCGGGCGACCAGGAGCCGGTCGCGCTCGACGCACTCGTGGCCACGGTGCGGGCCAAGCTGGTCTGAGCCACACGTCCCACCGCTGTGCCCGCCCCGGTCCGCCCGGGCGGGCACAGCGCGTTCAGGGGGCCTTCGTCAACTCCGCGTGCGTGGATTCACCTTGCCGGACATTCCCTTACGGGGGCAGGACGCCCGGCGCGCTCGCCCGGGCCTCTGACGTCCGCCGCGTGCCCGGCCAGGGATGCGGGGTCCCCGGCACCTCCGGGCGCAGGGCCGTCCTCGCGCACTTTTATGCCGATCGAACAGCTGGCCACAACGGTGGTGCGGCACAATGACCGTGCCCAGCCGGCTACTCAGTGATGGAACGGCGATATGACGATGGCAGCGGTAGACCACCCCTCCTCCCGGCAGGACGAGGACAACGGCGCGAAGACCTTCGGCGCGAGCCGCGCGCTCGCACTGCTGCTGGTGATCACAGGTGCGGCCGGACTGCTCGCCGCCTGGGTGATCACCATCGACAAGTTCAAGCTGCTCGAGGACCCGAGCTTCACCCCGGGCTGCAGCCTGAACCCGGTGGTCGCGTGCGGCAACATCATGAAGAGCGAGCAGGCGTCCGCCTTCGGCTTCCCCAACCCGATGCTCGGCATCGCCACCTACTCGGTCGTCATCGGCATCGGCATGGCACTCCTCGCCGGTGCCCGCTTCCGCGCCTGGTACTGGCTCGGCCTCAACGCGGGCACGCTCTTCGGCGTCGGCTTCTGCACCTGGCTGCAGTACCAGTCGCTGTACAACATCAACTCGCTCTGCCTGTGGTGCTGCCTGGCCTGGGTCGCCACGATCTTCATGTTCTGCTACGTCACGACGCACAACATCAAGCACGGCATCCTGCCCGCCCCCGCCTGGCTGCGGAACACCCTCACCGAGTTCCACTGGGTGCCGCCGGTCCTCTGGATCGGGATCATCGGCATGCTGATCCTGACCCGCTGGTGGGACTTCTGGACCAGCTGACGCGCCAGGCGGTCCTGTCGGTGGGGTGACATAGGCTTCGTGACGTGGAGCCCGACCTCTTTACCGCAGCAGCCGAAGACCGCCAGGAGAAGGACCCGTCCAGCAGCCCCCTCGCTGTCCGGATGCGTCCTCGTACGCTGGACGAGGTGGTCGGCCAGCAGCACCTGCTCAAGCCGGGCTCGCCGCTGCGGCGACTCGTCGGTGAGGGGAGCGGAGGGCCCGCGGGCCCCTCGTCGGTGATCCTCTGGGGCCCACCCGGCACGGGAAAGACGACCCTGGCGTACGTGGTCAGCAAGGCCACCAACAAGCGCTTCGTCGAGCTCTCCGCGATCACCGCCGGCGTCAAGGAGGTCCGGGCCGTCATCGAGGGCGCGCGCCGCGCCACCGGCGGCTTCGGCAAGGAGACCGTCCTCTTCCTCGACGAGATCCACCGCTTCTCCAAAGCCCAGCAGGACTCCCTGCTCCCCGCCGTGGAGAACCGCTGGGTCACGCTGATCGCAGCCACCACGGAGAATCCGTACTTCTCGATCATCTCCCCGCTGCTGTCGCGCTCCCTGCTCCTCACCCTGGAGCCGCTCACGGACGAGGATCTGCGCGCGCTCCTGCGCCGGGCACTGACCGACGAGCGGGGGCTGGGGGGCGCCGTCACCCTGCCCGAGGACGCCGAGGCGCACCTGCTGCGCATCGCCGGTGGCGACGCCCGGCGCGCGCTGACCGCGCTGGAGGCGGCGGCCGGAGCGGCCCTCACCACGCACGAGCGGGAGATCACGCTCACGACGCTCGAGGAGACCGTCGACCGCGCCGCCGTGAAGTACGACCGCGACGGCGACCAGCACTACGACGTGGCGAGCGCCCTGATCAAGTCGATCCGCGGCTCCGACGTGGACGCCGCCCTGCACTATCTGGCCCGGATGATCGAGGCGGGGGAGGACCCGCGCTTCATCGCCCGACGGCTGATGATCTCCGCCAGCGAGGACATCGGGCTAGCCGATCCGACGGCACTGCCCACAGCGGTGGCGGCGGCCCAGGCCGTCGCCATGATCGGCTTCCCCGAGGCGGCGCTCACCCTCAGCCATGCCACGATCGCACTGGCGCTCGCCCCCAAGTCGAACGCGGCGACACTGGCGATCTCCGCGGCGCAGGAGGACGTGCGCCGGGGCCTCGCCGGCCCGGTCCCGGCCCATCTGCGCGACGGCCACTACAAGGGCGCGGCCAAGCTGGGCCACGCCCAGGGCTACGTCTACCCGCACGACGTCCCCGGCGGTATCGCCGCCCAGGAGTACGCCCCGGACGCCGTCCGCGGCAGGCGCTACTACGAACCCACGCGGTACGGCGCGGAGGCGCGCTACGCCGACGTGGCGGACCGGGTGCGCGAGCGGCTCGGCCGCGGGGAGCAGGGCGGTCCGGCGTCCTCGTGACGGCCGCCGCTCAGCAGGCCGCCGCTTCGAAGAGGGTGTGCATCGCGCGGCGCAGCCCGGTGATGTCGCCTACGGGCTCGGGAAATTCGAACCGGGCGTCGAAGCAGGCGTCGCGGCCGTCGACGAACCGGACCCGGAGCCCGAAGCGGTCGAGTGCGACCGGGACGGCGCCGAGCCGGTGCTCCGCGCAGCCGCACTCGGCCCGGTCACCGAGCAGCGCGGCCAGCGTGGCCATCCGCTCGCTGTGCGCGGCATGCAGATGCTGGAGCAGCTCGGCCTCATGGGCGACCAGCGGATCGGCGACGGCGTCCCGGAAAGCCTCCGGCTCCACCTCCTCGAACCCCCACAGGTCGTCGACCGACGCCTCCCCGGTCTCCAGCCGGAGCATCATCCGGCCGGGCTCCGCGAGCCCCGGCACGGCGGTGAGCCGACCGGCGATCCGGGCGCGGCCGCGGATCCGGTGCGGGACCGAGACCGGAGCGACGTCGGTGATCTCCAGCACAGCGGTCAGCTCGTCGTCCTGGGCGCGCGTCGCGGCCCGTACGACCGGGGAATCCATGGGGAAGCCGAGGAAGAGATCCCCCTCGGGACCGATGCTCCTGCCGGCGGGCATCAGCTGGTCCGGGTGGATCACCGACAGCCCCGGTACGAGCAGCACCGCGGAGCAGGTACTCTGTACGAGAGTTCGTGTGCGCTCGGCTGCTGACGGCATCCGAGTGTTTTCAAGCCCGCTGGGACGCGGCTGACCACGATCAGATCGGCCTTCCGTCGTAGCAGCACCTTCTGGTGTGCTGCCGCTGTCTGTGCTGTCCGTGACGTGTGTGGTGTTCCCAGGGCGAGACATGCGATCTCCTTGAGTAAGGTAAGCCTAACCTAACCTACAACGGAGGTCTGGAGAACGTGCCTAACCAGTCGCGTCCCAAGGTCAAGAAGTCGCGTGCCCTCGGCATCGCCCTGACGCCGAAGGCTGTCAAGTACTTCGAAGCCCGCCCCTACCCGCCGGGCGAGCACGGCCGTGGCCGCAAGCAGAACTCGGACTACAAGGTCCGTCTGCTCGAGAAGCAGCGTCTGCGTGCGCAGTACGACATCAGCGAGCGCCAGATGGCGCGCGCCTACGACCGCGCCCGTAAGGCCGAGGGCAAGACGGGCGAGGCGCTGGTCGTCGAGCTCGAGCGCCGCCTCGACGCCCTGGTCCTGCGTTCGGGCATCGCCCGCACCATCTACCAGGCCCGTCAGATGGTCGTCCACGGCCACATCGAGGTCAACGGTGGCAAGGTCGACAAGCCGTCCTTCCGCGTGCGCCCCGACGACGTCGTGCAGGTCCGCGAGCGCAGCCGCACCAAGGTCCCCTTCCAGGTGGCCCGTGAGGGTGGCTACGACACGGACGGCGAGACCCCGCGCTACCTCCAGGTGAACCTGAAGGCCCTGGCCTTCCGCCTGGACCGGGACCCGAACCGCAAGGAAATCCCGGTCATCTGCGACGAGCAGCTCGTCGTCGAGTACTACGCCCGCTGACGCAGGCGTAGCTCTCAACCGAGCTCGGGCCCGCCCCTCCTTGTTGTCCGGGAGGCGGCGGGCCTTCGCGTTTCCCCGGCCGCCCCGGCACCGGACGTCCCCTCCGGGGCCGCGCCGTCGCCCTCCGGGGCCATGCCGGGCTCGTCCGGAACCGCACAGACGCCGTCCGGGCCCGGGTCCTCGACCGCACCGGCCCCGACGAGTGCCCGTGCCACCGCCGCAGAGGCGTCCAGACGGCGGCCCGAGAGCCGTTCCGCCTCGTAGCGCTCGTCGCCGAGCTCGCCCCGCGCCCGCTCCTCGCACTCGACCCGGGGCCTTCCGTAGTGGACGGAGCCGAACAGCGGCAGGCCCACCGACGCCCAGATCCGGTCCGCCGCGCCCTGGAGCACCGCCGCCTCCGCCGCGTCCCCCTCGACCACCGTGATGAGGGCCAGCAGCTCCAGCGAGAGGACCGAGCCGAGCAGATCGTGGAAGGCGTGCGCGATGGACAGGGACTCCCCGAGCATCCGGCGCGCCCGCCCGCTCGCCCCGGACCGCAGCGCGGCGAAGCCCAGGACGTACAGCGCGTAGGCCAGAGCCCACCGCTCACCGTGGTCCTCGCAGATCTCGCGGACCTCGTCACAGATCGCCGCGGCCGTGTCCAGGTCCCCGCGGAACGCCACGGCCATGCCCAGCTCGACCTGGGCCATCAGCACATTGCTGTTCAGCTCGCCGATCTCCCGGTAGCGCCCGAGCGCCTCGCGCAACAGCTCCTCCGCGCGGACCGGGTCGTCCGTGACGATCGAGAGGCAGCCCGTGCGGTGCACGGCGTAGGCCACGGCGGTGGCGTCCCCCGAGTGCTCGCCCTCCTCTCGGCACTCCTGCAGCGCCGACACCGCGCCGACCGGGTCCCCCTGCAGCACGGAGACGTACCCGAGCACCCAGAGGGCCTTCAGCCGCGAGTGGTCGTACGGGGACTCCGCCTCCAGGACGTGGTCCAGCCAGTGGCGGCCCTCCGAGAGGCGTCCGCAGCCCACCCAGTAGAACCAGAGCGTGCCCGCCAGATACTGCGCGAGATGGACCTCCTCCGGGCTCTCCATCGAGCACTCCATCGCGCGGCGGAGGTTGGGCAGCTCGCTGTCGACCCGGGCGGCGGCCTCCGCCTGCCGGGGGCTGAACCAGTCGAGCTCGCACCAGGTGGCGAGCCCCAGATACCAGTCCCGGTGCCGACGGCGCAGCCGCTCGGCGTCCCCGGTCGCGCGCAGCCACTCGGCGCCGTACTCCCGCACGGTGTTCAGCAGCCGGTAGCGGCTGCCGACGGCCGAGTCCTCGCGCAGCACCACGGACTGCGCCAGCAGCTCGTCCAGCACATCCAGGACGGAGTCGACCGGCAGGCCGGGGCCGCTGCAGATGTACTCGACGGCCTCCAGGTCGAACTGTCCCGCGAACACGGAGAGCCGCGCCCACAGCAGCCGCTGCTCGGGAGTGCACAGCTCATGGCTCCAGCCGATGGCCGTACGCAGTGTCCGGTGGCGGGGGAGTGCGCTCGGACTGCCGCCGGTCAGCAGCCGGAAACGGTCGTCGAGGCGGTGCAGCACCTGGTCCATCGTCAGGGCCCGCAGCCGCCCCGCGGCGAGCTCCAGAGCCAGCGGGATGCCGTCGAGGCGGCTGCAGAGCTCCCGCGCGGTGTCCAGGTCGCCGCCGGCCGGCCGGAACCCGGGGCGCACCGCGGCGGCGCGCAGAGTGAAGAGTTCCAGGGCGTCGTCGTCCGTCATCGGCAGCAGCGGGAACGCGAGTTCGCCGTCCACCCGCAGGGGACGGCGCCCGGCGGCGAGCACCTGGAGCCGTGGAGCCCGGCGCAGCAGCTCCCGTACGAGTCCGGCGCAGGTGTCGGCGAGATGCTCGAAGCCGTCGATCACGAGCAGGAGCCGGCGCTCCGCGCAGTGCTCGACCAGCACGGTGCGGGGCGGCTTGCCGGTGTGGTCGGTGAGACCCAACGCCTCGACCAGCGCGTGTTCGAGCAGCGCGGGGTCCTGGACGGCCGACAGCTCGGCGAGCCAGACCCCATCGCAGTACCGTTTCTCCATCAGGGCGGCCGCCCTGGTCACGAAGCGGGTCTTGCCGACCCCGGCCACCCCCGCCACGGTGACGAGCCTCGACTGCCGCAGGAGCGGCTCGAGTTCGGCGAGTTCGTCATCGCGTCCCACGAAGGTGTTCAGCTCGGCCGGGAGATTTCCGCGTACGGGGGCGGGCTCCGCGTCGTCGGGCGTAGGGCGGGGGCGCTGAGGGCGTCGCATGAAACACGCAGAGTACTGGCACATAAGCTCTCCGTACAATCTCCCCGCGTCCGGACCGGCGCCGCCCGCCCGTAATGCGGTACGGCGTGCGACGCCCGGCGCGATAGGCTCGGGGGACGACGATCGGCCGTGGTGGCAGCACGCCGCCGGCCGAGCAGTGACAGGCAGATACCGGCCGGGAGAGAGTTCCGGCCGATGCGGGCGACGAGCAGAGAGCGGTGCACTGTGTCCGGTGGAGAGGTGGCCGGCATCCTGGTGGCTGTCTTCTGGGCGATCCTGGTTTCCTTCCTCGCCGTGGTACTGGTGAGACTGGCCCAGACGCTCAGGGCGACCACCGCGCTGGTGGCGGACGTGACGGAGCAGGCGGTTCCGCTGCTCGCCGACGCCTCGGCCACGCTGCGTTCGGCGCAGACCCAGCTGGACAAGGTCGACGCCATCGCGAGCGACGTCCAGGAGGTCACCTCCAACGCCTCGGCGCTCTCCACCACCGTCGCGTCGACCTTCGGCGGCCCGCTCGTGAAGGTCGCCGCTTTCGGCTACGGCGTGCGGCAGGCGATCGGCCGCCGCACCGCCGCCGAGCCCGACCAGGCCCGCCGGACCTCCCGCCGCACCGTGATTGTCGGCCGTACCGTGCCGTCCGCCCGTGACAGGAAGCGGAACGGCCGAAGCTCCCGCAGACAGAAGGACTGACCCAGCGATGTTCCGCCGTACGTTCTGGTTCACCGCCGGCGCAGCCGCCGGTGTCTGGGCCACCACCAAGGTCAACCGCAAGATCCGGCAGCTGACCCCCGAGAGCCTCGCGGCGCAGGCCGCCGACAAGGCGCTCGAGGCAGGTCACAGGCTGAAGGACTTCGCCCTCGACGTGCGTGAGGGCATGGTCAGGCGCGAGGCCGAACTGGGCGGGGCGCTCGGCATCGAGGCGCCGGCCGACCCCGAACCCGCCCTCCACCGAACACTCCCCTACAACTCGAACAACCGGAATGAGGACCACTAATGGAGTCGGCTGAAATTCGCCGCCGCTGGCTGAGCTTCTTCGAGGAGCGCGGTCACACCGTCGTGCCTTCGGCGTCGCTCATCGCGGACGACCCGACTCTGCTGCTGGTCCCCGCGGGCATGGTTCCCTTCAAGCCCTACTTCCTCGGCGAGGTCAAGCCGCCGGCCCCGCGCGTCACCAGTGTGCAGAAGTGCGTGCGTACGCCGGACATCGAAGAGGTCGGCAAGACCACCCGGCACGGCACGTTCTTCCAGATGTGCGGCAACTTCTCCTTCGGTGACTACTTCAAGGAAGGTGCCATCGAGTTCGCCTGGGCGGCGCTCACGAACTCCGTGGAGGACGGCGGCTTCGGGCTCGACCCCGAGCGGCTGTGGATCACCGTCTACCTCGACGACGACGAGGCCGAGCAGATCTGGCGCGAGAAGATCGGCGTCCCGGCCGAGCGCATCCAGCGCCTGGGCAAGAAGGACAACTTCTGGTCCATGGGCGTCCCCGGCCCCTGCGGCCCGTGCTCCGAGATCAACTACGACCGCGGCCCGGAGTTCGGCGTCGAGGGCGGCCCCGCCGTCAACGACGAGCGCTACGTGGAGATCTGGAACCTCGTCTTCATGCAGTACGAGCGGGGTGCCGGCGACGGCAAGGAGGACTTCCCGATCCTCGGCGACCTCCCGTCGCAGAACATCGACACGGGGCTCGGCCTCGAACGCCTCGCCATGATCCTGCAGGGCGTACAGAACATGTACGAGACCGACACCCTGCGCGTCGTCATGGACAAGGCCACCGAGCTCACCGGCGTGCGCTACGGCGCCGAGCAGGGCTCCGACGTCTCCCTCCGGGTCGTCGCCGACCACATCCGTACGTCGGTGATGCTCATCGGCGACGGCGTCACCCCGGGCAACGAGGGCCGTGGCTACGTCCTGCGCCGCATCATGCGCCGTGCCATCCGCAACATGCGGCTCATGGGCGCCACCGGCCCGGTCGTCCGTGAGCTCGTCGACGTCGTCGTCGACACCATGGGGCAGCAGTACCCGGAGCTGATCACCGACCGCAAGCGCATCGAGACCGTCGCCCTCGCCGAGGAGGCCGCCTTCCTCAAGGCCCTCAAGGGCGGCACGAACATCCTCGACACCGCCGTCACCGAGACCAAGGCCTCCGGTGGCAAGGTCCTGGCCGGCGACAAGGCGTTCCTGCTCCACGACACCTGGGGCTTCCCGATCGACCTCACGCTGGAGATGGCCGCCGAGCAGGGCCTCTCGGTCGACGAGGAAGGCTTCCGCCGCCTGATGAAGGAGCAGCGGGAGCGCGCCAAGGCCGACGCCAAGGCCAAGAAGACCGGGCACGCCGACCTGTCCGCCTACCGCGAGGTCGCCGACAACTCCGGCGTCACCGAATTCACCGGCTACACCTCGACCCAGGGCGAGTCGACCGTCGTCGGTCTGCTCGTCGACGGCGTTCCCTCGCCCGCCGCCACCGAAGGCGACGAGGTCGAGGTCGTCCTCGACCGCACCCCCTTCTACGCCGAGGGCGGCGGCCAGCTCGCCGACCAGGGCCGCATCCGGCTCGACAGCGGCGCCGTCATCCAGGTCCGCGACGTCCAGCAGCCCGTCCCGGGCGTCTCGGTCCACAAGGGCGCCGTGCAGGTGGGCGAGGTGACGGTCGGTTCCTCCGCCCTCGCCGTCATCGACACCACCCGCCGCCGCGCCATCGCACGCGCCCACAGCGCCACGCACCTCACGCACCAGGCGCTGCGCGACGCGCTCGGCCCGACCGCCGCCCAGGCCGGCTCGGAGAACTCGCCCGGCCGCTTCCGCTTCGACTTCGGCTCGCCCGCCGCCGTACCCGGCACGGTCCTCACCGACGTCGAGCAGAAGATCAATGAGGTCCTCTCGCGGGAGCTCGACGTCCAGGCCGAGGTCATGTCGATCGACGACGCCAAGAAGCAGGGCGCCATCGCGGAGTTCGGCGAGAAGTACGGCGAGCGGGTCCGGGTCGTCACCATCGGCGACTTCTCCAAGGAGCTGTGCGGCGGTACGCACGTCCACAACACCTCCCAGCTGGGCCTGGTGAAGCTGCTCGGCGAGTCGTCCATCGGTTCGGGTGTGCGCCGCATCGAGGCCCTGGTCGGCGTCGACGCGTACAACTTCCTCGCCAAGGAGCACACGGTCGTCGCCCAGCTCCAGGAGCTGCTCAAGGGCCGCCCCGAGGAGCTCCCCGAGAAGATCTCCGGCATGCTCGGCAAGCTGAAGGACGCGGAGAAGGAGATCGAGAAGTTCCGCGCGGAGAAGGTCCTGGCGGCCGCCGCCGGCCTCGTGGAGTCGGCCAAGGACGTGCGCGGCGTCGCCCTGGTCACCGGGCAGGTGCCGGACGGCACCACGGCCGACGACCTGCGCAGGCTGGTCCTCGACGTGCGCGGGCGTATCCAGGGCGGCCGGCCGGCCGTCGTGGCCCTGTTCACCACGGCCAACGGCCGCCCGCTGACGGTCATCGCCACCAACGAGGCGGCCCGTGAGCGTGGCCTCAAGGCCGGTGAGCTGGTGCGCACCGCCGCCAAGACCCTCGGTGGCGGTGGCGGCGGCAAGCCGGACGTCGCCCAGGGCGGCGGCCAGAACCCGGACGCCATCGGCGACGCCGTCGCCGCTGTCGAACGCCTCGTCACCGAGACGGCGTGACGCCGGACATGTCGCAGATGCGCCGTGGACGCCGACTCGCCGTCGACGTCGGTGACGCCCGTATCGGGGTCGCCTCGTGTGACCCCGACGGGATCCTGGCCACGCCGGTGGAGACCGTGCCGGGACGCGACGTCTCGGCCGCCCACCGGCGGCTCGGGCAGATCGTCGCGGAGTACGAGCCGATCGAGGTCATCGTCGGGCTGCCCCGCTCCCTGGGTGGCGGGGAGGGCCCGGCTGCCGCCAAGGTCCGCGCTTTCGCGCAGGTGTTCGCCCAGGCGATCGCACCTATTCCTGTACGTCTTCTGGACGAGAGGATGACCACAGTGACGGCCACTCAAGGGCTACGTGCTTCGGGCGTGAAGTCCAAGAAGGGCCGGTCTGTCATCGACCAAGCTGCCGCTGTGGTGATCCTTCAGAACGCTCTGGAGTCCGAACGGGCGTCAGGCACAGCACCCGGCGAGGGCGTCGAAGTGGTTGTCTGATCGCGATACGGTAACGTTCCGCGCGATGCGCCGGTGTTCGAACAGACACCGCACAGCAAAGCGAAGAGACGGAGCGTCGTCTCGCGGCTCAAGGGGATCGATGACTGAGTATGGCCGGGGCCCCGGCTCTGAACCGTGGCATCCCGAGGACCCCTTGTACGGGGACCAGGGATGGGGAGGCCGGCAGGCCGCCCACGGCCAGGGCCAGTACGAAGGCCAGCAGCAGCCCTACGCGCAGGACCCTTCCGCCCAGCAGGGCTACCAGCAGGATTCGTACGCACAGCAGCCGCAGCACCAGCACGACCCGTACGCACAGCAGCCGCAGCACCAGCACGACCCGTACGCGCAGCAGAACCAGCAGTCGTACGGCGCGCCGCAGGACCCGTACGCCCAGTCCCAGCCGCCGTACGACGGCGGCTGGGACACCGGCCAGCAGGCGGCGATGCCGTACGGGGCGCAGCAGCCCCTGTACGGCAACAACCCCGGCTACGGCGAGCAGGGCGACTACTACGGAACCCCCGAGGCCTACCCTCCGCCGCAGCCCCCGGGGCGTCGCGAGGAGCCCGCACAGCAGCAGGGTCCGGACTGGGATCCGGAGGTGCCGCAGGAGGAGACGCATCCCTTCTTCACAGGCGTGGACGCACCGGCCGAGGCGCGCGGTTCCCGGGATGACGACGAGTACGACGACGACCCGCGCGAGTCCCGCAGGGGCGGCGGCGAGCGCCGCGGCAAGGGCAAGAAGAAGAGCCGTAACGGCTGCGCGTGCCTGGGCGTCGCGGCGGTCCTCGTCGGCGGCCTCGGGGGAGTGGGCTACTTCGGCTACTCGTACTACCAGGGTCAGTTCGGGGAGGCCCCGGACTACGCGGGCTCCGGCACGGGCACGGTCGAGGTGGAGATCCCCGAAGGCGCCCTGGGCAACGAGATCGCGAACATCCTGAAGAAGGCGGGCGTCGTCAAATCCGTCGATGCCTTCGTCTCGGCGCAGAACGGGAATCCCAAGGGGGGCTCCCTGCAGGCAGGCGTCTATCTCCTGAAGAAGGAGATGTCCGCCGACAGCGCCATCGAACTGATGCTGGACCCGAAGAGCCAGAACGCCCTGGTCATTCCCGAGGGTACGGGCACCATGAAAATCTACGCGGAGATCGACAAGAGGCTCGAGCTGAAGGCGGGCACCACGGCCAAGGTCGCGAAGACGAAGGCCGAGAGCCTCGGACTGCCTGAATGGGCGGATGACGATCCCGAGATCAAGGACCCGCTGGAAGGGTTCCTCTTCCCGGCCGCATACGCGGTTCCCAAGGACTCGAAGCCCGAGGACGCCCTGAAGAAGATGGTGACCCGGGCCAACAAGGAGTACGGGAAGCTCGATCTCGAGCAGAACGCGAAAAAGCTGAACCTGGACTCGCCGCTCGACGTCATCACCGTAGCGAGCCTCGTCCAGAAAGAGGGTAAGTACAAGCACGACTTCGACAAGGTCGCGAGGGTTGTGTACAACCGACTCAAGCCGGACAACCTCGAAACCGTCGGCAGGCTCGAATTCGACTCCACGGTCAATTACATCCGGGACGAGAGCACGCTGGACGTGGGAGCCGTCGACGACCTGCGGCAGATCGACGATCCGTACAACACGTACAGCATCAAGGGGCTCCCGCTCGGCCCGATCACCAATCCGGGCGCGGATGCGCTGCAGTCGGCGATCAGCCCCGCGTCCGGCCCCTGGTACTACTTCGTCTCCGTCACCGAGGACAAGACGCTGTTCGCGGTGACGAACGAGGAGCACGAGCGCAACCGCGAGAAGTACGAAGAGAACAAGGCGGACCAGTGAGTACGACCCGCCGGGCAGCCGTCCTCGGCTCGCCCATCGCCCACTCCCTCTCGCCCGTCCTGCACCGCGCCGCGTACGCGGAGCTCGGCCTGGGCAACTGGACGTACGAGCGCTTCGATGTGGACGAGGCGGCGCTCCCCGGGTTCGTCGAGGGGCTGGACTCCTCCTGGGCTGGGCTCTCCCTGACCATGCCGCTCAAGCGGGCGGTCATCCCGCTCCTGGACGGCATCAGCGACACGGCGGCTTCGGTCGAGACCGTCAACACGGTCGTCTTCACCGAAGACGGCCGCCGGACCGGCGACAACACGGACATCCCCGGCATGGTCGCCGCCCTGCACGAACGCGGGGTCGACAAGGTCGAGTCCGCCGCGGTCCTCGGTGCGGGAGCCACGGCGTCCTCGGCGCTGGCCGCCCTCTCCGTGATCTGTACGGGCCCGGTCACCGCGTACGTGCGCAGTGCGGCACGGGCCGACGAGATGCGTGGCTGGGGCGAGCGCCTCGGTGTCGACGTCCGGATCGCGGACTGGGCCAGGGCCGACGAGGCCCTGCGCGCACCCCTGGCGATCGCCACCACGCCGGCCGGCACGACGGACGCCCTGGCGGACGCCGTCCCGACCGCACCCGGCACCTTGTTCGACGTGCTGTACGAACCCTGGCCGACGGTCCTCGCCTCACGCTGGTCGGCGGCCGGGGGGACGGTCGTCGGAGGGCTCGACCTCCTCGTCCACCAGGCGGTTCTCCAGGTCGAGCAGATGACCGGACGGACCCCCGGCCCGCTCGGTGTCATGCGGACGGCCGGCGAGCAGGCACTCGCGGCACGGGAACGCCGGCAGGCCGTCCGAAACGGCCCGTGAAACGTCCGTCTGCTGGACCGGCGGCCGGTCGGCCCTCCCGATCGTGGGAGGATCGGAGGCGGCGGGCCAGGGCCGCGCACCCGGTCGCGCCGTTGCAGTTACAGGCGCGAGCATGAGGAGCACCGTTGAGCAGGTTGCGCTGGCTGACCGCCGGAGAGTCGCACGGCCCCGCACTGGTGGCGACGCTGGAGGGTCTTCCCGCCGGTATCCCCGTCACCACGGAGATGGTGGCGGACGCGCTCGCCAGGCGACGGCTCGGTTACGGGCGCGGCGCCCGGATGAAGTTCGAGCGGGACGAGGTCACCTTCCTCGGAGGTGTCCGGCACGGCCTGACCATGGGATCGCCGGTCGCCGTCATGGTGGGCAACACCGAGTGGCCCAAGTGGGAGCAGGTCATGTCGGCCGACCCGGTCGACCCCGACGTGCTGGCCGCGCAGGCCCGTAACGCCCCGCTGACCCGCCCCAGGCCCGGCCACGCCGACCTGGCGGGGATGCAGAAGTACGGCTTCGACGAGGCCCGCCCGATCCTGGAGCGCGCGAGCGCCCGTGAGACCGCGGCCCGTGTCGCCCTCGGCGCCGTCGCCCGCTCCTACCTCAAGGAGACCGCGGGCATCGAGATCGTCTCCCACGTCGTCGAGCTGGCCGCGGCCAAGGCGCCCTACGGCGTCTACCCCAAGCCCTCCGACGTCGAGCGGCTCGACGCCGACCCCGTGCGCTGCCTGGACGCCGGCGCGTCGAAGGCGATGGTCGCGGAGATCGACCAGGCCCACAAGGACGGCGACACCCTCGGGGGAGTCGTCGAGGTGCTCGCCTACGGTGTGCCCGTCGGCCTCGGCTCGCACGTCCACTGGGACCGCAGGCTCGACGCCCGTCTCGCCGCCGCGCTGATGGGCATCCAGGCCATCAAGGGCGTCGAGGTCGGCGACGGCTTCGACCTCGCCCGGGTGCCGGGCTCCAAGGCGCACGACGAGATCGTGGCCACCGCGGACGGGATCAGGCGCACCTCCGGCCGCTCCGGCGGCACCGAGGGCGGGCTGACGACCGGTGAGCTGCTGCGGGTCCGCGCGGCGATGAAGCCCATCGCCACCGTGCCCCGGGCGCTCGCCACGGTCGACGTCGTCACCGGCGAGGCGGCAAAGGCCCACCACCAGCGTTCCGACGTGTGCGCGGTACCGGCCGCCGGGATCGTCGCCGAGGCGATGGTCGCCCTGGTGCTGGCCGACGCGGTGGCGGAGAAGTTCGGCGGCGACAGCGTCGCCGAGACCCACCGCAACGTGCAGTCGTACCTCTCCCACCTCCAGATCCGGTGAGCGGCCCGCTGATCGTCCTGGTGGGCCCGATGGGGGTGGGCAAGTCCACGGTGGGCGAACTGCTCGCCGACCGGCTGGGCAGCTCCTACCGCGACACCGACGCGGACGTCGTGGCCACGGCGGGCAAGGCCATCCCGGAGATCTTCTTCGACGAGGGCGAGGAGCATTTCCGCGCTCTCGAACAGCAGGCGGTGCGGGACGCGATCGAGCGGCACACCGGCGTGCTCGCCCTCGGCGGCGGCGCGGTGCTCGACGCGGAGACCCGTGCCCTGCTCGCCGGCCGCCGGGTCGTCTATCTCTCCATGGATGTGGACGAGGCCGTCCGGAGGGTAGGGCTGAACACCGCTCGCCCCCTGCTGGCCGTCAACCCGCGACGGCAGTGGCGCGAGCTCATGGACGCCCGGCGCCCTCTCTACGAAGAGGTGGCGGCCGTCACCGTCGCCACCGACGAACGCGCTCCCGAAGAGGTCGCCCAGGCGGTCCTCGACGCACTGGAACTGCCGGAGCGGACAGGCGGGCCCGTACCGTCCGACCAGGAGAAGACACGCATGACCGAGCAGGGCACCACACGTATCCAGATCGCCGGCACGGCGGGCACCGACCCGTACGAGGTGCTCGTCGGCCGTCAGCTCCTCGGCGAGCTGCCGAACCTCATCGGTGACCGTGCCAAGCGGGTCGCCGTCCTGCACCCCGAGGCGCTCGCCGAGACCGGCGAGGCGGTCCGTGAGGACCTCGCCTCCCAGGGCTACGAGGCCATCGCGATCCAGCTGCCGAACGCCGAGGAGGCCAAGACCGTCGAGGTCGCCGCCTACTGCTGGAAGGCGCTCGGCCAGACGGGCTTCACCCGCACCGACGTCATCGTCGGCATCGGCGGCGGCGCCACCACCGACGTCGCGGGCTTCGTCGCCGCCTCCTGGCTGCGCGGGGTGCGCTGGATCGCCGTACCGACGACCGTGCTCGGCATGGTCGACGCGGCGGTCGGCGGCAAGACCGGCATCAACACCGCCGAGGGCAAGAACCTCGTGGGCGCCTTCCACCCGCCGGCCGGTGTGCTCTGCGACCTCGCCGCGCTGGACTCGCTGCCGGTCAACGACTACGTCTCCGGCATGGCCGAGATCATCAAGGCCGGCTTCATCGCCGACCCGGTCATCCTCGACCTCGTCGAGGCCGACCCCCAGGGCGCCCGTACGCCCGCCGGGCCGCACACCGCCGAGCTGATCGAGCGTTCCATCCGGGTCAAGGCCGAGGTCGTCTCCAGCGACCTCAAGGAGTCCGGCCTGAGGGAGATCCTCAACTACGGCCACACCCTCGCCCACGCCATCGAGAAGAACGAGCGCTACAAGTGGCGCCACGGCGCGGCCGTCTCGGTCGGCATGGTCTTCGCCGCGGAGCTGGGCCGGCTCGCGGGACGCCTCGACGACGCCACCGCCGACCGGCACCGCGCCGTCCTGGAGTCCGTCGGGCTGCCGCTCACCTACCGCGGTGACCAGTGGCCCAAGCTCCTGGAGAACATGAAGGTCGACAAGAAGTCCCGCGGCGACCTGCTGCGCTTCATCGTCCTGGACGGCATCGGCAAGCCCACCGTGCTGGAGGGCCCCGACCCGGCCGTCCTGCTCGCCGCCTACGGGGAGGTCTCCGCATGACGACCCGCAGGGTCTTCGTGCTCAACGGCCCGAACCTCGGACGTCTCGGCTCCCGCGAGCCCGACGTGTACGGGGCCACGTCCTACGCCGGTCTGGTCGACACCTGCCAGGCCCTCGGCAAGGAACTCGGGTTCGACGTCGACGTCCGCGAGACCAACGACGAGGGCGAACTGATCCGCTGGCTCCACGAGGCGGCGGACGGTTCGGTCCCGGTCGTCCTCAACCCCGGCGCCTTCACGCACTATTCGTACGGAATGCGGGACGCGGCCGCCCAGCGCACCGCCCCGCTGATCGAGGTGCACATCTCGAATCCGTACGCGCGCGAGGAGTTCCGCCACACCTCGGTGGTCGCCCCGGTGGCCACCGGGACCGTGGCCGGCTTCGGGATCGGCTCCTACCGGCTGGCCCTGCGGGCCCTGGCCGACGAACTGACGGACTGACACCGGGCACTTCGTACCTCCCCCGCCCGTTTCACCGAGTGGCGGCCGGGGGAGGTACGGTTGCCGTCGACCAGCGCCAGTTGCCTGCACGAGACGGAGTGGCACCGGATGCAGCACGCAGTGGGGGCTCCGCTGCCGCCGCCCCAGGGTCCCGGGACCGGGCCGTGGACGCACCAGGCCCAGCACTCGGGCCACCCCGGCCAGGCGGGGCCGCCTCCTCCTCCCATGGCTCCCGGGCCCCAGCCGCAGGCACCTGCGCCCCAGCACGCCCCGGTGCCGCCCTCCCGGGAGACCACCGGGCACGTCCAGCTGCCGCCCGGCGGTCCCGTCCCGCTGCCCGCGCCGCCCGCCGATGCGGGCACGGGCGCCGCGACCCTGGCCGTGCTGCTGATCGGGCCCGCGGGAGCGGGAAAGACCACGGTCGCCAAGCTCTGGGCGGGCCGCCGCCGGGTCCCCACCGCGCACGTCTCGCTGGACGACGTCCGCGAATGGGTCTGCTCCGGCTTCGCCGACCCGCAGGCCGGATGGAACGACCACTCCGAGGCCCAGTACCGCCTGGCCCGGCGCACCTGTGGCTTCGCCGCCCGTAATTTCCTGGCCAACGGCATCTCCTGCATCCTCGACGACGCCGTCTTCCCCGACCGGCCCGTCGTGGGCCTCGGCGGCTGGAAGCGCCACGTGGGCCCGGGGCTGCTGCCCGTGGTCCTCCTGCCCGGCCTGGAGGTCGTCCTGGAGCGCAACGCGGCACGCAGCGGGAACCGCAGGCTCTCCGACGAGGAAGTCGCCAGGATCCACGGCCGCATGGCCGGCTGGTACGGCTCCGGCCTGCCGATCATCGACAACTCCACCTACGACGTCGAGACGACCGCGCGGGTCCTCGACGACGTCCTGGCCCGCTCCATAGCCAGCCCTCCGGCCTGGTAGCGGCCGCGCGGTCCCCGGTCGGGTGCGCTGACCGGGCAGGGCCCGGCCCGCGCTCGTAGGCTCGGGAACATGTCAGAGGTGTACGCCGTCCGACGCGGGCAGCTGCGTGACCGGTACGCCGCCGCCGGATCCGCGGCCGCCCTGGTCTCCCGCCCCGCCAACGTCCGCTATCTCGCGGGCGGGGCTCCGCCCGGCGCCGTGCTGCTGCTCGGCCCCGGGGAGGATGTCCTGCTCTCCCCCCGCGCGCCGACCGGGGACCCCGCCCACGGGCGCCCCGACGAGGGACTGCGACTGACCGTCCTCCCCGACGCCGACAGCGACCCGGTGGTCGCGGCGGCCGAGCTGGCCGGCCGTCTGCAGGCCGAGTCCCTGTCGGTCGAGGAACACGATCTGACGGTCTCCCGCCACCGCGCCATGAGTTCCGTCGCGCCCCGCCTGCGCCTCGGCGACCTGGGCAGCACGGTGGAGCAGCTTCGTCTCGTGAAGGACGAGGAGGAGATCGCCTGCCTGCGGATCGCCGCGGAGATCACCGACCAGGCGCTGGGCGAGCTCCTCGAATCCATCCTGGTGGGACGGACGGAACGCCACCTCGCCCTGGAGCTGGAGCGCCGGCTGGTGGATCATGGTGCCGACGGCCCGGCCTTCGCCACCTCGGTGGGGACAGGCCCCCACTCCGGTCTGGGGCGCCACCGGCCCACCGACCGCAGGGTCGAGGAGGGTGATTTCCTCTCCGTCTGCCTGGGAGCGAACTATCGCGGCTACCGCTGCGAGATCGGCCGGACCTTCGTCATCGGGACCAGTCCCGCGGACTGGCAGATCGAGCTCTACGACCTTGTTTTCGCCGCTCAGAGGGCCGGCAGGGAGGCTCTCGCCCCCGGCGCCGCCTACCGCGACGTGGACCGCGCGGCCCGCCATCTCCTGGACTCCGCGGGTCACGCGGACTGCCTCCAGCCCACCACAGGGCACGGGGTCGGACTCGAAATCGACGAGGACCCGCAGTTGGCACCGACAGCCATGGGTAAACTGGACGCTTGTGTGCCGGTCACCGTCGAACCGGGGGTCCACCTCCCGGGCCGGGGCGGTGTCCGGATCGATGACACGCTCGTCGTGCGCCCCGAGGCGGACGGCGGACCCGAGCTACTCACCATTACGACCAAGGAGCTGCTCGCGCTCTAGGGGGAACTCCTCGCGGAGGACTCCGGGCGCGCATCCTTTGTCGTCCACCAGCTTCAGTCCAGGAGATTCCGCAACCGTGGCTTCCACGAACGACCTCAAGAACGGCCTGGTGCTCAAGCTCGACGGAGGCCAGCTCTGGTCCGTCGTCGAGTTCCAGCACGTCAAGCCCGGCAAGGGCCCCGCCTTCGTGCGCACCAAGCTCAAGAACGTGCTCTCCGGCAAGGTCGTCGACAAGACGTTCAACGCCGGCGTGAAGGTCGAAACGGCCACCATCGACCGCCGCGACATGCAGTTCTCGTACATGGACGGCGAGTACTTCGTCTTCATGGACATGGACACGTACGACCAGCTCATGGTCGACCGCAAGGCCGTCGGCGACGCCGCCAACTTCCTGATCGAGGGCTTCACCGCCTCCGTGGCGCAGCACGAGGGCGAGGTGCTCTACGTCGAGCTGCCGGCCGCGGTCGAGCTGACCATCCAGCACACCGACCCGGGCGTCCAGGGCGACCGCTCCACCGGTGGCTCCAAGCCCGCCACCCTGGAGACCGGTTACGAGATCGGTGTCCCGCTCTTCATCACCACCGGCGAGAAGATCAAGGTCGACACCCGTACGGGCGACTACCTCGGCCGGGTGAACAGCTAACCGTGGCTGCCCGGAACAAGGCCCGCAAGCGCGCCTTCCAGATCCTTTTCGAGGCCGACCAGCGCGGTGAGTCCGTGCAGACGGTCCTCGCGGACTGGGTACGGCTCTCGCGGACCGACGACCGTCAGCCGCCGGTCGGTGAGTTCACGATGGAACTGGTCGAGGGGTACGCGCAGTACGCCGACCGGATCGACGACCTCATCATCACCTATGCCGTGGACTGGGAGATCGACCGCATGCCGGTCGTCGACCGGAGCATCCTGCGGCTCGGGGCGTACGAGCTGATCTGGATGGACTCGACCCCGGACGCCGTGGTGATCGACGAGGCGGTCCAGCTCGCCAAGGAGTTCTCCACGGACGACTCCCCGACCTTCGTGAACGGCCTGCTGGCCCGGTTCAAGGACCTCAAGCCGAATCTCCGCCGGGAGCAGTAGCCTCCGGCGGCGACAGAGCCGAACGAAGGGCCCACGGTCGCGTGCGACCGTGGGCCCTTCGGCGTGTCCGCCCCGGCTGCGGCGGACGGGCCGGGACATGAGAACGCCGGGCCGGCGGGGTCCTGGGGACCCCGCCGACCCGGCGGCACGCTCTTCGTGGTGCTGGTGGTCAGCCCTCGTCGTGGGCCACGGCGCGACGCGCGTCGGCGTCCAGCACACCCCAGCTGATCAGCTGCTCCGTGAGCACGGACGGCGACTGGTCGTAGATCACGGCCAGGGTGCGCAGGTCGTCCTGGCGGATGGACAGCACCTTGCCGTTGTAGTCGCCGCGCTGGCTCTGGATCGTCGCCGCGTAACGCTGCAGCGGTCCGGCCTTCTCCGGCGGCACGTGGGCGAGGCGCTCGAGGTCGAGGACCAGCTTCGGCGGCGGCTCGGCGGCACCGCCAGGAGTCGTACCGGGCAGGAGCTCCTGCACCGGAACGCCGTAGAAGTCGGCCAGCTCGGCAAGGCGCTGAACGGTCACGGCGCGGTCGCCGCGCTCGTAGGAACCGACCACGACGGCCTTCCAGCGGCCCTGCGACTTCTCCTCCACGCCGTGGAGGGAGAGGCCTTGCTGGGTGCGGATGGCGCGGAGCTTGGCCCCGAGCTGCTTTGCGTATTCGCTGGACATGAGGCTCCCCGGACGCTGGAACATTCTGCGGCTGGGCCGCGTGGCTGGTAACTCACTGTGAGGTTACGCAGCGTTACTTGGCTGCGTCAAGCCGAAAGGTCCGGACTGCGGCCTCCCGGGGGCGGGTCCAGGGCCTCGCACAAGCCCTGGTAACGTGGGTGACGCAATTTCGACGTCCTTTAACGTCCGTCCAGTGAGGCGGAGAAGGAGGTCCGTTTCTTATGGACGCACAGCATGACCACACCGGCAATGCGGCCCGCCCCGTTCTTGAGGCTCCCGACATCGCCCGGGTACTGACCCGAATCGCCCACGAGATCGTCGAACGCGCCAAGGGCGCCGACGACGTGGTGCTCCTCGGCATCCCGACACGAGGGGTCTTCCTCGCCCGTCGGCTCGCCGGAAAGCTCGAAGAGATCACCGGCCGGAAGACGCCGGTCGGGTCACTCGACATCACGATGTACCGCGACGATCTGCGGATGCGCCCGGCGCGTGCTCTCGCACGCACCGAGATCCCCGGTGAGGGCATCGAGGGCAGCCTCGTCGTGCTCGTCGACGACGTGCTCTTCTCCGGCCGCACGATCCGCGCCGCACTCGACGCGCTCGGCGACATCGGCCGGCCCCGTGCCGTACAGCTCGCGGTCCTCGTCGACCGGGGCCACCGCGAACTCCCGATCCGTGCCGACTACGTCGGCAAGAACCTCCCCACGTCGCTGCGGGAGACGGTCAAGGTCCAGCTCGCCGAGGAGGACGGCCGCGACGCCGTGCTGCTCGGTGTCAAGCAGACCGTCCCGGCAGGCGAGCAGTAGCCGAGTCCCGTCCCGTGCGCCCGAAAGGCCGCACGGCCGCTTCCGCACGCTCGCCTGCCTGATCCCTCCACCCTTCACGGAGACTCCCAGATGCTGCGCCCTCCCGGGGACAACCCCCGGACACCCCGCCACCTCATCTCGGCCGCAGACCTCACCCGCGACGACGCCGTCCTGATCCTCGACACCGCCGAGGAGATGGCGAGGGTCGCCGACCGGCCGATCAAGAAGCTTCCCACCCTGCGTGGACGAACGGTCGTCAACCTCTTCTTCGAGGACTCGACCCGGACGCGGATCTCGTTCGAGGCCGCCGCCAAGCGCCTCTCCGCCGACGTCATCAACTTCTCCGCGAAGGGCTCGTCCGTCTCCAAGGGCGAGTCGCTCAAGGACACCGCCCTGACCCTGGAGGCCATGGGGGCCGACGCCGTCGTCATCCGGCACGGCGCCTCCGGAGCCCCGTACCGCCTCGCGACCTCGGGCTGGATCGACAGCGCCGTCGTCAACGCGGGTGACGGCACGCACGAGCACCCCACCCAGGCACTGCTCGACGCGTTCACGATGCGCCGCAGGCTGGTGGGGGCCGACGCGGGCATCGGCCGCGACCTCGAAGGCCGCCGGATCACGATCGTCGGCGACATCCTGCACAGCCGCGTGGCGCGCTCCAACGTGCACCTGCTGCACACGCTCGGTGCGCACGTCACCCTGGTGGCCCCGCCCACCCTCGTGCCCGTAGGCGTGGAGCAGTGGCCCTGCGACGTCAGCTACCGCCTCGACGACGTGCTGCCGAAGTCCGACGCCGTCATGATGCTCCGTGTGCAGCGCGAGCGGATGAACGCCGCCTACTTCCCGACCGAGCGCGAGTACTCCCGCCGCTACGGCCTGGACGGCGAACGCATGGCGCGGATGCCCGAGCACGCCATCGTGATGCACCCCGGCCCGATGGTCCGCGGCATGGAGATCACCGCCGAGGTCGCGGACTCCGACCGCTGCACCGCCGTCGAACAGGTCGCGAACGGCGTCTCCACCCGCATGGCCGTCCTGTACCTGCTGCTGGGCGGTTCCGAGACCGCCCTGCCGTCCGCCTCCGCCCGTACCGAGGAGAACAAGTAACCATGAGCAAGATCCTGATCCGCGGTGCGAAGGTCCTCGGCGGCGAGCCGCAGGACGTCCTCATCGACGGCGAGACCGTCGCGGAGACCGGCACGGGCATCGAGGCGGGCGACGCCACCGTGATCGAGGCGGCAGGCCGGATCCTGTTGCCGGGCCTCGTCGACCTGCACACCCACCTGCGCGAGCCCGGCCGCGAGGACTCCGAGACCGTCCTCACCGGGACCAAGGCGGCCGCGGTCGGCGGCTTCACCGCCGTCCACGCCATGGCCAACACCTTCCCCGTCGCCGACACCGCCGGCGTCGTCGAGCAGGTCTGGCGGCTCGGCAAGGAGTCCGGCTACTGCGACGTGCAGCCCGTCGGCGCCGTCACCGTCGGCCTGGAGGGCAAGCAGCTCGCCGAACTCGGCGCCATGCACGACTCCGCCGCCGGGGTGAAGGTCTTCTCCGACGATGGCAAGTGCGTCGACGACGCCGTGATCATGCGCCGCGCGCTGGAGTACGTGAAGGCCTTCGACGGTGTCGTCGCCCAGCACGCCCAGGAGCCCCGCCTCACCGAGGGCGCCCAGATGAACGAGGGCGTCGTCTCGGCCGAGCTCGGCCTCGGCGGCTGGCCCGCCGTCGCCGAGGAGTCGGTCATCGCGCGCGACGTCCTCCTCGCCGCCCACGTCGGCTCCCGGGTCCACATCTGCCACCTGTCGACCGCCGGCTCCGTGGAGATCGTCCGCTGGGCCAAGTCCAAGGGCTGGAACGTCACCGCCGAGGTCACCCCGCACCACCTGCTCCTCACCGACGAGCTCGTACGGACCTACAACCCGGTCTACAAGGTGAACCCGCCGCTGCGCACCGAGGCCGACGTCATGGCCCTGCGCGAGGCCCTCGCCGACGGCACCATCGACTGTGTGGCCACCGACCACGCGCCGCACCCGCACGAGGACAAGGACTGCGAGTGGGCCGCCGCCGCCATGGGCATGGTGGGCCTGGAGACCGCGCTCTCCGTGGTCCAGCAGACGATGGTGGACACCGGGCTCCTCGACTGGGCGGGCGTCGCCGACCGCATGTCGTTCCGCCCCGCTGCCATCGGCCGGCTCGAAGGACACGGCCGGCCCGTCTCGGCGGGTGAGCCCGCCAACCTCACTCTGGTCGATCCGGCATACCGTGGAGCTGTGGACCCCGCGGGCTTCGCCTCCCGCAGCCGCAACACTCCGTACGAGGGTCGCGAGCTGCCCGGCCGAGTGACCCACACCTTCCTGCGGGGCCGTGCCACGGTCGTCGACGGGAAGCTCGCGTGACAACACTCAACCCCCTCTACCAGCTGGCCGCCGAAGAGAAGTCGGCCGAAGTGACGGACTGGTCCGCCCGCATCAGCTGGGTCATCGGACTGGTCGTCCTCATCGCCTTCGTCTACTGGCTGATGCGCCAGGGATGGAAGTGGCGGGGGAGCCTGCAGTCCGGCCTGCCCGAGCTCACGACCACCCCCGAAGGGTTCGCGGACGGCGAGAAGCTGCTCACACTCACCGGCCGCTACCACGCCTCGACGACCGCCGGGCAGTGGCTCGACCGGATCGTGGCGCACGGCCTCGGCACCCGCAGCCGGGTCGAGCTGACGCTCACCGCGCAGGGCCTCGACGTCGTACGCACCGGGGCGGCCGACTTCTTCGTGCCGGCCGCCGCGCTGCGCGAGGCCAGGCTCGACAAGGCGCTCGCCGGCAAGGTCCTGCCCGAGGGCGGCCTCCTGGTCATCACCTGGGAGCACGGCGACCGGCTGATCGACTCCGGCTTCCGCTCCGACCACGCGGCCGAGCACCAGGCGTGGGTCCACGCCGTCAATCACCTCACCGGCGCAGCCGGTGACCACCTCACCAGCACCACCACCAGCACGACGGAAGGCACCGCACGATGACGATCTCCACCCGGGGAGCCGGAAAGGCTCCCGCCGTACTCGTCCTGGAGGACGGCCGCTCCTTCCGCGGCCGCGCCTACGGGGCCGTGGGGGAGACCTTCGGCGAGGCGGTGTTCTCCACCGGCATGACCGGTTACCAGGAAACGCTCACCGACCCCTCGTACCACCGCCAGGTCGTCGTCATGACCGCCCCGCACGTCGGCAACACCGGCGTGAACGACGAGGACCCCGAGTCGAAGCGGATCTGGGTCTCCGGCTACGTCGTGCGCGACCCCGCCCGCGTGCCCTCCAACTGGCGCGCGCAGCGCTCGCTGGACGAAGAGCTGCGGAAGCAGGGCGTCGTCGGCATCAGCGGCATCGACACGCGCGCCCTGACCCGCCACCTGCGAGAGCGGGGCGCGATGCGGGTCGGCATCTTCTCCGGCAACGCGCTGCCCGACGAGGGCACGATGCTCGCCGAGGTGCGCCAGGCGCCCGAGATGGTCGGCGCGAACCTCTCCGAGGAGGTTGCAACCAAGGAGAAGTACGTCGTCCCCGCAATCGGTGAGAAGAAGTTCACCGTCGCAGCGCTCGACCTCGGCATCAAGGGCATGACCCCGCACCGCATGGCCGAGCGCGGGATCGAGGTGCACGTCCTGCCCGCCACGGCGACGCTGGACGATGTGTACGCGATCAACCCCGACGGCTTCTTCCTGTCGAACGGTCCGGGCGACCCCTCCACCGTCGACCTGACCGTCGTCAAGGGCGTTCTGGAGCGCAAGACGCCCCTCTTCGGTATCTGCTTCGGCAACCAGATCCTGGGCCGCGCCCTCGGCTTCGGCACGTACAAGCTGAAGTACGGCCACCGCGGCATCAACCAGCCCGTGCAGGACCGCACGACCGGCAAGGTCGAGGTCACCGCGCACAACCACGGCTTCGCCGTCGACGCCCCCCTCGACAAGGTCTCGGACACGGCGTTCGGCCGCGCCGAGGTCTCCCACGTATGCCTGAACGACCAGGTCGTCGAAGGCCTCCAGCTGCTCGACCAGCCGGCCTTCAGCATCCAGTACCACCCCGAAGCAGCCGCGGGTCCGCACGACGCCGCGTACCTCTTCGACCGTTTCGTCACCCTGATGGAGGGCCCGCGTGCCTAAGCGCTCCGATATCCAGTCCGTCCTGGTCATCGGCTCCGGCCCGATCGTCATCGGGCAGGCCGCCGAGTTCGACTACTCAGGCACCCAGGCCTGCCGCGTGCTCAAGGCTGAGGGCCTGCGCGTCATCCTGGTGAACTCCAACCCGGCGACGATCATGACCGACCCGGAGATCGCCGACGCCACGTACGTCGAGCCGATCACCCCCGAGTTCGTCGAGAAGATCATCGCCAAGGAGCGCCCCGACGCGCTGCTCCCGACCCTGGGCGGCCAGACGGCGCTCAACACCGCGATCTCCATGCACGAGAACGGTGTCCTGGAGAAGTACGGCGTCGAGCTGATCGGCGCCAACGTCGAGGCCATCAACAAGGGCGAGGACCGCGACCTCTTCAAGGGAGTCGTCGAAGCCGTCAAGGCGAAGATCGGTTACGGCGAGTCCGCCCGCTCCGTCATCTGCCACACGATGGACGACGTCATCGCGGGCGTCGACACCCTCGGCGGCTACCCCGTCGTCGTCCGCCCCTCCTTCACGATGGGCGGCGCCGGCTCCGGCTTCGCCCACGACGAGGAGGAGCTGCGCCGCATCGCCGGACAGGGCCTCACGCTCTCGCCGACCACCGAGGTGCTCCTGGAGGAGTCCATCCTCGGCTGGAAGGAGTACGAGCTGGAGCTGATGCGCGACAAGAACGACAACGTCGTGGTCGTCTGCTCCATCGAGAACTTCGACCCGATGGGCGTCCACACCGGCGACTCGATCACGGTCGCCCCGTCGATGACGCTCACCGACCGTGAGTACCAGCGGCTGCGTGACATCGGCATCGCGATCATCCGCGAGGTCGGCGTCGACACCGGCGGCTGCAACATCCAGTTCGCCATCGACCCGGCCGACGGCCGGATCATCGTGATCGAGATGAACCCGCGCGTCTCCCGCTCCTCGGCGCTCGCCTCGAAGGCCACCGGCTTCCCGATCGCCAAGATCGCCGCCAAGCTGGCCGTCGGCTACACGCTCGACGAGATCCCCAACGACATCACCGAGAAGACCCCGGCCTCCTTCGAGCCGTCTCTCGACTACGTCGTGGTCAAGGCCCCGCGCTTCGCCTTCGAGAAGTTCCCGTCCGCCGACTCCACCCTCACCACCACCATGAAGTCGGTGGGCGAGGCCATGGCGATCGGCCGCAACTTCACCGAGGCCCTCCAGAAGGCCCTGCGCTCCCTGGAGAAGAAGGGCTCGCAGTTCGCCTTCACCGGCGAGACGGGCGACAAGGCCGAGCTGCTCGCCGAGGCGGTCCGCCCCACGGACGGCCGCATCAACACCGTGATGCAGGCGATCCGTGCCGGCGCCACCCAGGAAGAGGTCTTCGACGCCACGAAGATCGACCCCTGGTTCGTCGACCAGCTCTTCCTGATCAAGGAGATCGCCGACGAGCTGGCCGCCGCCGAGCGCCTCGACACCGAACTCCTCGCCGAGGCCAAGCGGCACGGCTTCTCCGACACGCAGATCGGCGAGATCCGCGGCCTGCGCGAGGACGTCGTGCGCGAGGTCCGGCACGCGCTGGGCATCCGCCCGGTCTACAAGACGGTCGACACCTGCGCCGCCGAGTTCGCCGCGAAGACGCCGTACTTCTACTCCAGCTACGACGAGGAGAGCGAGGTCGCGCCCCGCACCAAGCCGGCGGTGATCATCCTCGGCTCCGGCCCGAACCGCATCGGCCAGGGCATCGAGTTCGACTACTCGTGCGTCCACGCCTCGTTCGCCCTGCACGACGCGGGCTACGAGACCGTCATGGTCAACTGCAACCCGGAGACCGTCTCCACGGACTACGACACCTCCGACCGGCTCTACTTCGAGCCGCTCACGCTCGAGGACGTCCTGGAGATCGTGCACGCCGAGTCGCTGGCCGGCCCGATCGCCGGTGTGATCGTCCAGCTCGGCGGCCAGACACCCCTGGGGCTCTCGCAGGCACTCAAGGACAACGGCGTGCCGGTCGTGGGGACGTCCCCCGAGGCCATCCACGCCGCCGAGGACCGCGGCGCCTTCGGCCGGGTGCTCGCCGAGGCCGGACTGCCGGCCCCGAAGCACGGCACCGCCACCACCTTCGCCGAGGCCAAGGCCATCGCCGACGAGATCGGCTACCCCGTCCTCGTGCGCCCGTCCTACGTGCTCGGCGGACGCGGCATGGAGATCGTCTACGACGAGACCCGGCTGTCCTCCTACATCTCCGAGTCCACCGAGATCAGCCCCACCCGGCCGGTCCTGGTCGACCGCTTCCTCGACGACGCGATCGAGATCGACGTCGACGCGCTCTACGACGGCACCGAGCTCTACCTCGGCGGCGTCATGGAGCACATCGAGGAGGCCGGTATCCACTCCGGCGACTCCGCCTGCGCGCTGCCCCCGATCACGCTCGGCGGCTACGACATCAAGCGGCTGCGTGCCTCCACCGAGGGCATCGCCAAGGGCGTCGGCGTACGCGGGCTGATCAACATCCAGTTCGCGCTCTCCGGCGACATCCTGTACGTCCTGGAGGCCAACCCGCGTGCCTCGCGGACCGTCCCCTTCACCTCGAAGGCGACCGCGGTCCCGCTCGCGAAGGCCGCCGCCCGCATCTCGCTGGGCGCGACCGTCGCGGAGCTGCGCGCGGAGGGCCTGCTGCCGAAGCAGGGCGACGGCGGCACCCTGCCGCTGGACGCGCCGATCTCCGTCAAGGAGGCCGTCATGCCGTGGTCGCGCTTCCGCGACATCCACGGCCGCGGCGTCGACACGGTCCTCGGCCCGGAGATGCGCTCCACCGGCGAGGTCATGGGCATCGACTCGGTGTTCGGCACCGCGTACGCCAAGTCGCAGGCCGGCGCCTACGGCCCGCTGCCCACCAAGGGGCGTGCCTTCATCTCCGTCGCCAACCGCGACAAGCGCTCCATGATCTTCCCGGCGCGCGAGCTGGTCGCCCACGGCTTCGAGCTGCTGGCCACCTCCGGCACCGCCGAGGTGCTCAAGCGTAACGGCATCAACGCCACGGTCGTGCGCAAGCAGTCCGAGGGTGAGGGCCCGAACGGCGAGAAGACGATCGTCCAGCTGATCCACGACGGCGAAGTCGACCTCATCGTCAACACGCCGTACGGGACGGGCGGCCGTCTCGACGGCTACGAGATCCGCACCGCGGCCGTCGCCCGGTCCGTGCCGTGCCTCACGACGGTCCAGGCGCTCGCCGCCGCCGTCCAGGGCATCGACGCGCTGAACCACGGCGACGTCGGCGTACGTTCCCTCCAGGAACACGCGGAACATCTGACCGCGGCCCGCGACTAGCTGCCCGATGGGGGACACCGGAAACGGTGTCCCCCTCTTCATGAGGACACCGTGATGTACAAACTCTTCTTCCAGCTGGTCTTCAAGCGGATGGACCCGGAGCAGGCCCACTACCTGGCGTTCCGATGGATCCGCCTCGCCGCCCGCACCCCCGTACTGCGCACCTTCCTCGCCGCCGCGCTCGCCCCCCGCCACAAGGAGCTGCGCACCGAGGCCCTCGGCCTGCGGATGCACGGCCCCTTCGGGCTCGCCGCCGGCTTCGACAAGAACGCGATCGCCATCGACGGCATGTCCATGCTCGGCTTCGACCACATCGAGATCGGCACGGTCACCGGCGAGCCGCAGCCCGGCAACCCCAGGAAGCGGCTGTTCCGCCTCGTCGAGGACCGGGCGCTGATCAACCGCATGGGCTTCAACAACGAGGGCTCCGCGGCCGTGGCCGAACGCCTCGCCGCCCGCACCCCGGTCTTCCGTACGACCGTCGGTGTCAACATCGGCAAGACCAAGGCCGTCCCCGAGGACGAGGCCGTGGGCGACTACGTGAAGTCCACCGAGCGGCTCGCCGCCCACGCCGACTACCTCGTCGTGAACGTCTCCTCGCCCAACACGCCCGGACTGCGCAACCTCCAGGCCACCGAGGCGCTCCGCCCGCTGCTCACCGCCGTGCGTGAGGCCGCCGACCGCACCGTCACCGGCCGGCGGGTCCCGCTCCTCGTGAAGATCGCCCCGGACCTCGCGGACGAGGACGTCGACGCGGTGGCCGACCTCGCCGTCGAGCTCGGTCTGGACGGCATCATCGCCACCAACACCACCATCGCCCGCGACGGCCTCGGCCTGAAGTCCGGCGCGTCCCTGGTCAAGGAGACCGGCGGACTCTCCGGCGCGCCCCTCAAGGAGCGCTCCCTGGAGGTCCTGAGCCGTCTGTACGCCCGTGTGGGGACCCGGATCACCCTGGTGGGCGTCGGGGGCATCGAGAACGCCGAGGACGCCTGGCAGCGCATCCTGGCCGGTGCCACGCTCGTCCAGGGCTACAGCGCCTTCATCTACGAGGGCCCGTTCTACGCCCGCGCGGTCCACAAGGGCCTGGCCGCCCGCCTGGCCGCATCCCCGTACGCCACCCTCGCCGAAGCCGTCGGCGCCGAGACACGGAAGGTCATGCAGTGACCCTGGACCCCTTCGGCGCGCGCCTGCGCCACGCCATGGACACCCGCGGGCCGCTCTGCGTCGGCATCGACCCGCACTCCTCCCTGCTCACCTCCTGGGGCCTGAACGACGACGTCGCGGGCCTGGAACGCTTCACCCGTACGGTCGTCGAGGCACTGGCCGACCGGGTCGCCGTGCTCAAACCGCAGTCCGCGTTCTTCGAGCGCTTCGGATCGCGCGGTATCGCCGTCCTGGAGAAGGCCGTCGAAGAGGCCCGCGCGGCGGGGGCCCTCGTGCTGATGGACGCCAAGCGCGGTGACATCGGGTCGACCATGGAGGCCTACGCTGCCACCTACCTCGACAAGGACTCGCCGCTCTTCTCCGACGCGGTCACCGTCTCGCCGTATCTCGGCTTCGGTTCGCTGCGCCCCGCGCTGGAGGCCGCCGAGACCTCCGGTGCGGGAGTCTTCGTGCTCGCCCTCACCTCCAACCCGGAGGGCGCGGAGGTCCAGCGGGCCACCGCAGCGGACGGAAGGCCGCTCGCCCAGGTGATGCTCGACCACATGGCCGCCGAGAACGCGGGGGCGGCGCCGCTCGGCTCCGTCGGCGCGGTGGTCGGTGCCACGCTCGGGGACGCGGGTGTGGATCTGGCGATCAACGGTCCGCTGCTCGCTCCCGGCATCGGCGCCCAGGGCGCGACCCCCGCGGATCTGCCCGGTGTGTTCGGCGCCTCGGTGGGCAACGTGGTGCCGAGCGTGAGCCGGGGCGTGCTCCGCCACGGACCGGACGCGTCAGGGCTGCGCGAAGCCGCCGGACGGTTCGCGGACGAGGTCCGTACGGCCGTCTCGGAAAGCTGACCATGCCACGTAACAGCCTGTTGACGGAATCCTGACCAGAAATCCGGGTTGTTATGGCCGGAATGTCCGGGTCGGCTCAGGCTGACCAGGACTTTTCGTCTGTTCTCGCTGACTCAGGCGGCCATGGCCGCTAGTCTCCGTCGAGAGCCAACGAGCACTCGTTGTTCGTTGCTCACCAGGTGTGGGGCTACCAGGTTCCTCACCGGTCCGTATCCGACAGATCGACATCCGAGGTGACGTAGGCGTGGCTCTTCCGCCCCTTACCCCTGAACAGCGCGCAGCCGCGCTCGAAAAGGCCGCCGCGGCTCGCCGGGAGCGGGCCGAGGTCAAGAATCGACTCAAGCACTCCGGCGCCTCGCTCCATGAGGTCATCAAGCAGGGCCAGGAGAACGACGTCATCGGCAAGATGAAGGTCTCCGCCCTTCTCGAGTCCCTGCCGGGCGTGGGCAAGGTCCGCGCCAAGCAGATCATGGAGCGTCTCGGCATCTCCGAGAGCCGCCGTGTCCGGGGTCTTGGCTCCAACCAGATCGCATCCTTGGAGCGTGAGTTCGGCGGCAGCGCCGCCTGACGTTCTCAGGCACTCCTGAGAACGGGGATAATCGCCCCATGGCTGCAACATCCCGGGGGACGTCCCCCGTACCCCCGGACGTACGTCCGCGGCTGACCGTGCTCTCCGGCCCCTCAGGGGTCGGCAAGAGCACGGTCGTCGCTCATATGCGCAAGGTTCACCCCGAGGTCTGGCTCTCGGTGTCCGCGACGACCCGTAAGCCACGCCCCGGCGAGCGCAACGGCGTCCACTACTTCTTCGTGGAGGACGAGGAGTTCGACAAGCTGATCGCCAACGGCGAACTCCTGGAGTGGGCCGAGTTCGCGGGCAACCGGTACGGCACGCCGCGCCGGGCCGTGCTCGACCGCCTGGAGGCGGGCGAGCCGGTGCTGCTGGAGATCGACCTCCAGGGCGCCCGACTGGTCCGCCAGTCGATGCCCGAGGCGCAGCTCGTCTTCCTGGCGCCGCCCGGCTGGGACGAGCTGGTGCGCCGGCTCACCGGCCGCGGAACGGAGTCGCAGGAAGTGATCGAGCGCCGGCTCGCCGCGGCGAAGGTCGAGCTGGCCGCCGAGGCGGAGTTCGACACCACGCTCGTCAACACCTCGGTCGAGGACGTGGCGCGCGAGCTGCTAACGTTGATGCTGCAGGCTTCCGGCCTCCGTGGTAGCGACGACTGACCCACTGTCCTCACCGTCCACGGACGCAGAGCATCACCACTGCGGAACCAGCATGATCAAAGATCTCTTTGATCTCTATCCCCTTCGGAAGGCAGAGAGTGTCCTCTTCCATCACCACGCCCGAGGGCATCATCAACCCGCCGATTGATGAGCTCCTCGAGGCCACCGACTCGAAGTACAGCCTTGTGATCTACGCCGCCAAGCGCGCGCGTCAGATCAACGCGTACTACTCGCAGCTCGGCGAAGGCCTCCTCGAGTACGTCGGTCCGCTCGTCGACACCCACGTGCACGAGAAGCCGCTCTCGATCGCGCTCCGCGAGATCAACGCGGGCCTGCTGACCTCCGAGGCCATCGAGGGCCCCGCGCAGTAAGCAGGCGGCAGGAAACGCACCTTCACCACAGGCCCGGCGGTCGGTACCCGCCGGGCCTGTGGTGTGTCCGGCGCCGGACCCGCCGGAGTGCCTCGCGGGCGGTGAGGCAGCATGGGGTACGTACGTCATGAGGCCGCACGCGAGTGCGCGGAGACACGAGTGCGGGGAGACGCAGTGGAGAAGCCGAGGGTCGTCCTGGGGGTCAGCGGAGGCATCGCCGCGTACAAGGCGTGCGAACTGCTGCGGAGGCTGACCGAGTCCGGCCACGACGTACGGGTCGTCCCGACCGACGCGTCGCTGAACTTCGTCGGGGCGGCCACCTGGTCCGCCCTCTCCGGGAACCCCGTGTCGACCGAGGTCTGGGAGAGCGTGCACGAGGTGCCGCACGTCCGGATCGGCCAGGGCGCCGACCTCGTCGTGGTGGCCCCCGCCACCGCCGACATGCTCGCCAAGGCCGCCCACGGCCTCGCCGACGACCTCCTCACCAACACTCTGCTCACCGCGCGCTGTCCGGTCGTCTTCGCGCCCGCGATGCACACCGAGATGTGGGAGCACCCCGCCACCCAGGAGAACGTCGCCACCCTGCGCCGCCGCGGCGCCGTCGTCATCGAGCCCGCCGTCGGCCGGCTCACCGGCGTGGACACGGGCAAGGGCCGGCTGCCGGACCCCGGGGAGATCTTCGAGGTCTGCCGGCGCGTCCTGGCCCGGGGTGCCGGCGCCCCCGACCTCGCGGGCCGGCACGTGGTGATCAGCGCGGGCGGCACCCGTGAGCCGCTCGATCCGGTCCGCTACCTGGGCAACCGGTCCTCGGGCAAGCAGGGCTACGCCCTCGCCCGCACAGCCGTCGCCCGCGGCGCCCGGGTGACGCTGATCGAGGCGAACACCGGGCTGCCCGACCCCGCGGGCGCCGACGTCGTGCGCGCCGGGACCGCCGTACAGCTGCGCGAGGCCGTGCTGAAGGCGGCGGCCGACGCCGACGTGGTGGTGATGGCCGCGGCCGTCGCCGACTTCCGGCCCGCCGCCTACGCGACCGGGAAGATCAAGAAGAAGGACGGCCAGGAGCCGGCCCCCATCGCGCTCGTCCGCAATCCGGACATCCTCGCCGAGGTCGCCGCCGACCGCGCCCGGGAGGGGCAGCTCGTCGTCGGATTCGCCGCGGAGACCGACGACGTCCTCCGCAACGGCCGCGAGAAGCTCCGGCGCAAGGGCTGCGACCTCCTCGTCGTGAACGAGGTGGGGGAGCGCAAGACATTCGGGTCGGAGGAGAACGAAGCGGTCGTGCTCGGCGCCGACGGCGGTGAGACCCCCGTGCCGTACGGGCCGAAGGAAGCGCTTGCCGACACGGTTTGGGACCTGGTGGCCGCGCGTTTCGACTAGATTGCACACACGCCGTCGCGGCGGAAGAATCTCATGACATTCGGCCATATCTCGTACCCGGAAGGAGGGATTGTCGTACCGCCGTCAACAGTGCCGCAGGTCACAGACCTCCCAAGGGGCGAGACACGTGCCCCAATCACCGGAAGCGACCGATAAACTGGTCGACGGAATGTGCCGGGCGCAGCTCCCGGAGTTCCGACAATGATCAGCCAGCAGCCGCTGCAACCCCAGGGAGCGATGTGTCCCGCCGTCTCTTCACCTCGGAGTCCGTTACCGAGGGCCACCCCGACAAGATCGCTGACCAGATCAGCGACACGATTCTCGATGCCCTCCTGCGCGAGGACCCCTCCTCGCGCGTCGCGGTCGAGACCTTGATCACCACCGGTCTGGTGCATGTCGCGGGTGAGGTCACGACCAAGGCCTACGCCGACATCCCCAACCTCGTGCGCAACAAGGTCCTGGAGATCGGCTACGACTCCTCCAAGAAGGGCTTCGACGGAGCCTCCTGCGGCGTCTCGGTGTCCATCGGGGCGCAGTCCCCGGACATCGCCCAGGGTGTCGACACCGCGTACGAGAAGCGGGTCGAGGGCGACGAGGACGAGCTCGACAAGCAGGGCGCGGGCGACCAGGGGCTGATGTTCGGCTACGCCTGCGACGAGACGCCCGAGCTGATGCCTCTGCCGATCTACCTCGCGCACCGGCTCTCGCGCCGGCTCTCCGAGGTCCGCAAGAACGGGACCATCCCGTACCTGCGCCCCGACGGCAAGACCCAGGTCACCATCGAGTACGACGGCGACAAGGCCGTCCGCCTCGACACGGTCGTCGTCTCCTCGCAGCACGCCTCGGACATCGACCTGGACTCGCTGCTCGCGCCCGACATCCGCGAGTTCGTCGTCGAGCACGTCCTGAACCAGCTCATCGAGGACGGCATCAAGCTGGACACCGACGGCTACCGCCTCCTGGTCAACCCGACCGGCCGCTTCGAGATCGGCGGCCCGATGGGCGACGCGGGCCTCACGGGCCGCAAGATCATCATCGACACGTACGGCGGTATGGCCCGCCATGGCGGCGGCGCGTTCTCCGGCAAGGACCCGTCCAAGGTCGACCGCTCGGCCGCGTACGCCATGCGCTGGGTCGCCAAGAACGTCGTGGCGGCCGGGCTCGCCACCCGTTGCGAGGTCCAGGTCGCCTACGCGATCGGCAAGGCCGAGCCGGTGGGCCTGTTCGTCGAGACCTTCGGCACCGCCGCGGTCGACACGGAGAAGATCGAGCACGCGATCGGTGAGGTCTTCGACCTCCGCCCGGCCGCGATCATCCGCGACCTCGACCTGCTCCGCCCGATCTACGCCCAGACCGCGGCGTACGGGCACTTCGGCCGCGAGCTCCCCGACTTCACCTGGGAGCGCACCGACCGCGTGGACGCGCTGCGCCAGGCGGCGGGGATCTAGCACCGCTTGCAGTCCTGCACGACGGGGGCCCGGACACCGCACGAGGTGTCCGGGCCCCCGCGCGTGCGGCCCTCCCGGGCCGCCGGGGCGTGTCAGTGGTGTCTGGTAGGAATGTGGCTGTGAGCAGCGACGACGAGCGGTCCGACGAGCCCGGGTCCGGGGCACCGGAGCAGCTTGCGCTCATCCGGGAGACGGTGCGCCGGGCCAAGGTGCCGCGTGCCAAGCCGCGGACCTGGCGGGGCGCCCCGCTCGCCGAGAGACTCCCGGTCGCCCGCGTCCTGGTGAACAAGGGCGCACTCCACCTCGACCAGTACTTCGACTACGCCGTCCCCGAGGAGCTCGACGCGGACGCGCAGCCCGGTGTCCGGGTGAGGGTGCGGTTCGGGGCCGGAGGACGTCAGGTCCGCGGCGGGCGACGCGAGGGCGGCGGGCTGATCGACGGCTTCCTGATCGAGCGGCGGGCCTCGTCGGACTACCAGGGGGCCCTGGCGGCCCTCGCCTACGTGGTCTCGCCCGAGCCGGTGCTCGGACCGGAGCTGCTCGAGCTCGCGCGCGCCGTCGCCGACCGTTACGCGGGAAGCCTCGCGGACGTGCTGCAGCTCGCGGTGCCGCCGAGGAACGGCCGCGCCGAGTCCAAGCCCTCGGCGGCCCCGCTGCCACCGCCTCCCGCCCCGTCGCCCGGCACCTGGGAGCGGTACACCCAGGGCCCCGGATTCCTGCGGGCGCTGGCCGAGGGCGGGGCGCCCCGGGCCGTCTGGACCGCGCTGCCCGGACCGCACTGGCCCGAGGAGATCGCCCGCGCGATGGCCGCCACCCTGGCCTCGGGCCGGGGCGCGCTCGTCGTCGTACCGGACGGGCGTAGTGCCGGGCGGGTGGACGCCGCGCTCACCGCGGTGCTGGGGGAGGGGCGCCACGCGCTGCTGACCGCCGACTCCGGACCGGAGAAGCGCTACCGGCAGTGGCTGGCCGTCCGGCGCGGCTCCGTGCGCGCGGTGGTCGGGACCAGGGCCGCGATGTTCGCCCCGGTCGCGGACCTCGGCCTGGTGGCCCTCTGGGACGACGGAGACTCCAGCCACAGCGACGACAACGCCCCCTTCGCGCACGTCAGGGAGGTCCTGGAGCTGCGGGCGGCGCACGGCCGCTGCGCGTTCCTGCTCGGTGGCACGAGCTGCACGGTGGAGGCCGCCCAGCTGGTCGAGAGCGGCTGGGCTCTGCCCCTGCGCGCGGACCGGGACCAGCTGCGGGCCGCGGCCCCCCTCGTGCGCACCGTCGGCGACGGGGAGCTCGCGCGGGACGGCGCCGCCCGCTCCGCGCGGCTGCCCAGCCTGGCCTGGCAGACCGTACGGGACGGCCTGCGCAGCGGCCCCGTGCTGGTCCAGGTGCCGCGCCGGGGCTACGCGCCCAGGCTGGCCTGCGAGCGCTGCCGCGAACCCGCCCGGTGCAGGCACTGCGCGGGGCCGCTGCAGGCACCCGACCAGCAGGATCTCAACTGCGCCTGGTGCGGGCGGGCCGAGACGGCCTGGAGCTGCGTCGCCTGCGGCGGCGTCCGGCTGCGGGCGCAGATCGTCGGCGCCCGCAGGACCGCCGAGGAGCTGGGGCGGGCGTTTCCCGCTGTCCCGGTGCGGACGTCCGGGCGGGACCATGTGCTGGACTCCGTGCCCGGCCAGCCCGCCCTGGTGGTCAGCACCCCCGGGGCGGAGCCGGTGGCCGAGGGCGGCTACGCGGCGGCGCTGCTGCTGGACGGCTGGGCGATGGTCGGCCGGCCCGACCTGCGGGCGGGCGAGGAGGCCCTGCGGCGCTGGACGGCCGCCGCCGCGCTGGTCCGAGGGCAGCCTGAGGGCGGCACGGTGGTGATCGTGGCCGAGCCGACTCTGCGGCCCGTGCAGGCCCTGGTCCGCTGGGACCCGGTCGGTCACGCCCGGCGTGAGCTCGCCGAACGCGCCGAGCTCGGCTTCCCGCCGGTGTCCCGGATGGCCTCGGTGACCGGCCCGCCGGAGGCGGTGGCCGCCTACCTCGCCGGAGCGGACCTGCCGCCCGAGGCGGAGGTCCTCGGCCCGGTCCCCGTGCCGGCAGCCACCCCCGGCAGGCCCCGCCGACAGGGGGACGCACCCACCGGCGAGACCTGGGACCGTGCGCTGGTCCGGGTCCCGCCGGGGCGGGGAGCGGCGCTGGCGGCCGCCCTGAAGACGGCGCTGGCGGCGCGGACGGCCAAGGGCACCGGAGATCCCGTACGGATCAGGATCGATCCGCCGGACATCGGCTGAGGCGGCCGGGACGGGGCGGAGGTGTGCCGCCCCGCCTTCTCCGCCGTCCGTCAGCCGTTGCGCGGCCCGGGGAAGGCGCCGGGGCGGTCCGACGGCTGCGGCGGCATGGAGCGGGCCGTGGGCACGGTCGGCAGCACGGAGGAGGGCTCCGGCGTCGCGGGCACCGCACGGGTCGCGTTCTCGGAGGCGGCCTCCGCAGACCCGGGCTGCGGGGTCGCGCGGCGTGCGCCGTAACGCCGGTGCACCGCCTGCTTCGTGACCCCGAGGGCGGAACCCACCGCGTCCCACGAGAAACCCAGCGAGCGGTCGAAGTCCACCGCCGCGGTGACCAGCGTCTCGACGCTGTCCCGCAGTTCCTGGGCGAGCCGGACCGTCGGGGCCGGCGCCCTGCCGTAGACGACGAAGCCCGCGGACGGGCCGGAGCGGCGCGGACGGTAGACGTTGCCCAGCTGCGCAGTGAGGGTACGCAGCGCGTCCACCTGCCGCCGGACCCGCTCGATGTCCCGCACCAACAGGTGCAGACTGGCACGCGCTTGAGCGTCGTGGGTTGCGTGGTCGGCCATGAACAAGCCTCTCGAACCGGCGTTGAAAGGGATCGGACCGCGCGGCGGCGGCCCACTTCGGTCAATCTCACTTGACCAACGCGTCACCCGGCCATGTGGTCACGCAATAGGGGCGTATGTGCGTATGCGCGGGGCGCGCGGACCTGCGTACGCCCCCCGCCGTCCGGCCCGGGGAGGCCGGGCGGGACCACGGGGTGACCCCCTAGACTGGTGTGCTGCTCGCCACGTACGTTCCGGCCCGAGAGGCAGTCCGCCACCCATGAAGCTCGTCTTCGCAGGCACCCCCGAGGTCGCCGTTCCCGCCCTGGACGCCCTGATCGCCTCCGACCGCCACGAGGTGGCCGCCGTGGTGACCCGCCCCGACGCTCCGGCCGGGCGGGGCCGCCGGCTGGTCGCCAGCCCCGTCGCGGAACGTGCCGAGGAGGCGGGCATCGAGGTGCTCAAGCCCGCCAGGCCGCGCGACGAGGACTTCCTGGCGCGGCTGCGCGAGATCGCACCGGACTGCTGCCCCGTCGTCGCGTACGGCGCCCTGCTGCCCAAGGTCGCGCTCGACGTGCCTGCCAAGGGCTGGGTCAATCTGCACTTCTCGCTGCTGCCCGCCTGGCGCGGTGCCGCACCCGTGCAGCACTCGGTGATGGCCGGGGACGAGGTCACCGGCGCGTCGACCTTCCTGATCGAGGAGGGGCTGGACTCCGGACCGGTCTACGGCGTCCTCACCGAGGAGGTCAGGCCCACCGACACCAGCGGAGACCTGCTCACCCGGCTGGCCTTCGCCGGCGCGGGCCTGCTCGCGGCGACCATGGACGGCATCGAGGACGGCATCCTGCACGCCGTCCCGCAGCCCGCCGAGGGCGTCACCCTCGCACCCAAGATCACCGTCGAGGACGCCCAGGTGCGGTGGTCCGCCCCCGCGCTCCGGGTCGACCGTGTCGTGCGCGGCTGCACCCCCGCGCCGGGGGCATGGACCCTCTTCCGCGGGGAGCGCCTCAAGCTGGTCCAGGCGGCGCCCGTCCTGGACCGCACCGATCTCGCCCCCGGCGAGCTGTCCGCGGGCAAGAACAACGTGTACGTGGGCACCGGTTCGCACGCCGTGGAGCTCCTCTGGGTCCAGCCGCAGGGCAAGAAGCCGATGCGGGCCGCCGACTGGGCCCGCGGCGTGCGCATCGCCCACGGGGAGCTCCTGGGGCTCTGAGGCCTCGGGGCAGGGGGCGGGCCCGGCGACGTACGCTGGACGGGTTCGTCCCCTCACCATCAGCGGAGCACCTTTCACGTGAACGACCAGCAGCGTCGCCGTCCCTCCACACCGCACCGGCGTCCCAAGAAGGACCCGGTCCGGTTCCTCGCCTTCGAGGCGCTCAGGGCCGTCGACGAGCGCGACGCCTACGCCAACCTCGTCCTCCCCCCGCTGCTGAAGAAGGCGCGCGCCAAGGGCGATTTCGAGGGCCGGGACGCGGCGCTGGCGACCGAGCTGGTCTACGGGACGCTGCGCCGGCAGGGCACCTACGACGCGATCGTCGCCGCCTGCATCGACCGGCCGCTGCGCGAGGTCGACCCGCCGGTGCTCGATGTGCTCAACATGGGCGTCCATCAGCTGCTCGGCACCCGCATTCCCACCCACGCGGCCGTCTCCGCCAGTGTGGAGCTGGCGCGGGTGGTGCTGGGCGAGGGCCGCGCCAAGTTCGTCAACGCCGTGCTGCGCAAGGTCTCCGCGCACGACCTCGACGGGTGGGTGGAGCGCGTCGCGCCCGCGTACGAGGAGGACGCCGAGGAACACCTCTCCGTCGTCCACTCGCATCCCCGGTGGATCGTCTCCGCCCTCTGGGACGCCCTGGGCGGCGGCCGCGCCGGGATCGAGGACCTGCTGGAGGCCGACAACGAGCGGCCCGAGGTGACGCTGGCCGCCCGCCCCGGCCGCTCCACCACCGAGGAGCTGCTGGACGCCCTCGGCGAGGAGAGCGGTCTTCCCGGCCGCTGGTCGCCGTATGCCGTGCGGATGGCCGAGGGGGGCGAGCCCGGGGCCCTGGCCGCCGTACGGGACGGCAGCGCCGGTGTGCAGGACGAGGGCAGCCAGCTCGTCGCCGCAGCCCTGGCCAACGCCCCCGTCGACGGCGACGACACGCGGTGGCTGGACGGCTGCGCCGGACCGGGCGGCAAGGCCGCGCTGCTGGCCGCGCTCGCCGCCGGACGCGGCGCGACCCTGCTCGCCGCCGAGAAGCAGCCGCACCGCGCCCGGCTCGTCGAGCGCGCGCTGGCCGGCAACCCGGGGCCGTACCAGGTGATCACCGCCGACGGCACCCGGCCGCCGTGGCGGCCCGGCTCCTTCGACCGGGTCCTCATGGACGTGCCCTGCTCCGGCCTCGGCGCGCTGCGCAGGCGTCCGGAGTCCCGCTGGCGGCGCCGCGCGGAGGACCTGGAGGGCTTCGCCCCCCTGCAACGCGGTCTGCTGCGCGAGGCGTTGAACGCCGTACGGGTCGGCGGGGTCGTCGGTTACGCGACCTGCTCACCGCACCTCGCGGAGACCAGGGTCGTCGTCGAGGACGTGCTCAAGGGGCGCGGCGGGGAACCGTTCGAGGCGGAGTGGGTGGACGCCCGGCCGCTGCTGCCCGGAGTCCCCGCCCTGGGCGACGGGCCGGACATCCAGCTGTGGCCGCACCTGCACGGCACCGACGCGATGTACCTCGCGCTGCTGCGCCGTACGGGCTGACCCGACCCGGCGGCGCCGCGCCCGCGCCGGACCGTCCGTCAGCGCGGGCGGTCTCCCGCGACGGCTACACGTTCGGCCACCCTGCGGTGCGGGGCGTAGTCGTTCACCGCGTAGTGCTGCGTCGCCCGGTTGTCCCAGAACGCGACGTCTCCCGCCCGCCAGGTGAAGCGCACCTGGTACTCGGGTACGTGCGCCTGCTGGAACAGCAGCCGCAGCATCCGGTCGCTCTCCTCCTGGTCCCAGCCCACGATCCGGGTGGTGAACGAGGTGTTGACGAAGAGCATCCGGCGCCCGGTGGCGGGGTGCGTCCGCACCACGGGGTGCTCGACCGGCGGGAAGCGGTCCTGGAAACGGACCAGCCGCTCCTCCGGGGTGAACCGCGCGAATCCCGGCACGAAGTCGTGCACCGCCCGCGCCCCTTCCAGGCGGGCCTTCACCTCCGGCGGAAGGTTGTCGTACGCGGCAGCCATGTCGGCCCACATCGTGTCGCCGCCGTACGGAGGCACCTCGCGCAGGTGGAGGACCGCGCCGAGCGCGGGCCGCTCGCGGAACGTCACATCGGTGTGCCAGACGTTCTCGAAGCTCGGCACGGACGCGCGGTCGAAGCGCGCCACCTCCGGATCGTCCCCGGCCGCCAGCAGGGGATTGGTCTCCAGCTCCCCCCAGTTGCGGGCGAAGGCCCGCTGCTCGGCCGAGCTGGGGTGCTGCCCGCGGAAGAAGAGCACCTTCCACTCCAGCAGCGCCCGGTCGAGCTCCGCGCGCACGGCGGGCGTGAGCGGACGGGTCAGGTCGACACCGCCGATCTCGGCCCCGATCACCGCGCCGAGCGGAACGACGTCGAACAGCGTGTAGGGCCGGTCGGGCTGACCCGGCGCCAGCCTGCGCAGCTCGCGGGGGCCTTCGTACAGCCCGTCCGCCGGCAGCCGGGGGGTGCGCAGCGCGGGGACGGAACCGATGGGCGCGGTGAGGGACATGGGGACTCCTGTCTGCGTGGGGGTGCGGGGGGCCACCTGCCCGGCATGAGGAGCGGGGGCGGTGGCCACGGCGCCGGAGGAGGAGCCGCAGAACGCGTGCGCGCCGCAAGCGGACGAAAACGTACGGTCCGGCTCACGGACAGGGTTCTGGGGGGGGACTGCCGGCTCACCCGAGGGCGGCCGGCAGGCGGGCGGACGACGCCGCACAGTTCTGGAAGCGCTCAGCGCTGCCGGGCCAGGTTCAACAGAAGGAGCTGGGCACGCGGCAGGGATCGATGCTGAGGTGCTCCTTCAGGAACTGGTCGCTGATCATGGGAATGGTCTAACACAGCCGCATGGCGGGCACCAGGGGCTGTCCGCGCCCTGGTACGGGCCGGAGCGCGGGCCCTTCCGGGACCGTTCCTCCGCCCTTCCGGGACCGTTCCTCCGCCCACCGGGGCCGTTCCTCCGCCCACCGGGGCCGCCGAAAAGCCGGGAATGCGCGAACCGTGATGATCCCGTGAGGCTTTGAGGCGCACCGAGGCGGGGAAGTGGCTCCGGGCATGGCAGGCTTGGTACATGGCCCAGATCAACCCCAGCATCCTGTCCGCCGACTTCGCCCGTCTCGCCGAGGAGGCGAAGGCCGTGGAAGGCGCCGACTGGCTCCATGTAGATGTCATGGACAACCATTTCGTGCCCAACCTGACCCTCGGCGTGCCCATCGTGGAGGCGCTGAGCAAGGCGACGGACACCCCGCTGGACTGCCATCTGATGATCGAGAACGCGGACCGGTGGGCTCCGCAGTACGTCGAGGCCGGTGCGGGCTCGGTCACCTTCCACGCGGAGGCCGCGGCGGCGCCCGTGAGGCTGGCCCGGGAGATCAGGGCCAAGGGCGCCCGCGCATCCATGGCGCTCAAGCCCGCGACGCCCATCGAGCCGTACGAGGACCTGCTCCCCGAGCTCGACATGCTGCTGATCATGACGGTGGAGCCCGGCTTCGGAGGCCAGGCGTTCCTGGACATCATGCTGCCGAAGATCCGTCGTACGCGTGAGCTGATCTCCAAGCACGGCCTGGAGCTGTGGCTCCAGGTCGACGGCGGAGTCTCGGCCACCACCATCGAGCGGTGCGCCGAGGCCGGCGCGGATGTGTTCGTCGCCGGCTCGGCGGTGTACGGGGCCGAGGACCCGGCCGAGGCGGTCCGGGCGCTGCGCGCACAGGCGGACACGGTCACGGCTTCCGCGCCCTGGGCATGCGGCCACTGAACCAACCTCGGATGAACGCGGCCCGACGGGTCTGACCAGGGATTGCCGCATCTGACAGGATGAACGGCGTATCAGCGTGTGAACAGCAGTGAGGAGATCGCGGTGTCTGGCATCTCGGCGGGTCGGTCAGCCATGCGGATGGGACCCGCGGAGCTGGTGCAGGCGGCGGCCATGGCCCGCCGGTTCTACCTCGAGGGCAAGTCGAAGATCCAGATCGCCGAGGAGTTCGGCGTCAGCCGCTTCAAGGTGGCCCGGGTCCTGGAGACAGCCCTCGAGCGTGATCTCGTACGGATCGAGATCCGGGTACCGGCGGAGCTGGACGCGGAACGCTCCGACGCGCTCCGGGCCCGCTACGGGCTGCGGCACGCCGTCGTGGTCGAGTCCCCCGCGGAGGAGCAGGACGACGCCGCCGATCCGGAGAATCTGGGTGAGGTGGCGGCCGAGCTGCTCGGCGAGCTGGTGAACGAGGGCGATGTGCTGGGCCTGGCCTGGGGCCGCTCCACCATCCACATGGCGGCGGCCCTCGACCGGCTGCCCCCGTGCACGGTCGTACAGCTGACCGGTGTCTACGACGCGGGTACGGCCGAGCGCGGCTCGGTCGAGGCGGTCCGCCGCGCCGCGCAGGTGTCCGGCGGTGAGGCGCACCCGATCTACGCTCCGATGCTGCTGCCCGATCCGGCGACGGCGGCCGCGCTGCGTCACCAGACGGGTATCGCCCGCGCCTTCGAGTACTTCGACAAGGTGACGGTCGCCGCGGTCTCCATCGGATCCTGGGAGCCCGGGATCTCCACCGTCCACGACATGCTCTCGGACGAGGAGCGGGCCCACTACGCCTCGCTCGGTGTGGCGGCGGAGATGTCCGCCCACCTCTTCGACGCGAACGGGCGCCGGGTCGGCCGGGACCTCGGCGAGCGGTGCATCACCGTGGAGGCCGACCGGCTGCGCCGGATCCCCGAGGTGGTGGCCATCGCCGGAGGACAGCGGAAGGCGGCTGCGATCGGCGCGGTGCTGCGCTCAGGGCTGGTCACCAGCCTCGTCACGGACACCGCCGCCGCCGACTACCTCCTGACGGAGTTCGCCGCGGGACAGCGCCCGGCGCTGGAGCGGGCCGACCCGGACGACTGACCGAGGACATGACGGAGGCCGGGCACCGTGGGGCGCCCGGCCTCCGTCATGTCCGGCTTCTCAGCCGCTGCCGCCCGCGCCCAGCCGCGCGTGGTCCGGGCTCACGACGAGCACGGACTCCTCCAGATAGGCCCCGGGCTCCGTGTACTGGCTGACGTCCGCCGGGTTGTAGCGGGGGGTCTGCCGCGACCAGTCCAGATTTCCGCGCATCCAGCTCCGCATCCCGTCGAGATAGGGCACGAGCAGGCCCGCCAGCTCCGGGTACAGGCCGAGCAGCTCGGCCTCCGCGACGAGGAAGCGTCTCGTCTCGTCGGCTATCTCCGCGCACACGTGCTCCAGCGCCTGGCGCTCACCGTAGCCGCGGTGGTGCCGGACCAGATGGACGAGATTGTGGATCTCGCCCAGCACCTGCTCCTTCTCGTAGGAGTAGACGTCGTTCGCCCAGCACACGACGTTGCAGGCGGCTTCGAGCGCGGTGATGAACCGGGCGTCGTTGTGGACCGACTCGGGCGCCCCGATGCCGGCCACGATCTCTATCAGGTCCATGCACACATGGATGGCCCCGGTGTGCCGGCGCTTGGCGATGTACGTCGCCTCGGACGGCACGATCCCGTCGGCGCGGTTCCCCGCCTCCCAGGTGGTGGCGGTCGTCAGATACGTCATGAGGTGCCAGGTGAAGCGAGCGCGCCAGTGCGGGGCGGCCCTCGGGATCGTACGTTCCCACAGGTCGGCCAGGGCGACGAGCGCGGCGGGGGCCTCCTCGTCCGGCAGGGGGCCGGGAGCTCCGCCCTCGATCACGGTGCGCATCCGCTCCACCACGTGGCGTACGCGTTCGGGGCTGCGGCCCAGGTGCCCGTCGTCCAGCTGGTCGTCGACGAGGAAGAGCCAGACGAACCAGTCGGCGACCAGGTCGAGGTGCTCGCTGTCGGCCGTCGGGTGGACCATGCCCACGAAGGCGCCGAAGTCGGCCTGCTCGAAGCGCTTCCTGGCCGATTCCCGGTGCACCAGACCGGTGCGCCGTGTCCAGACGTCGAGGTGCTCACGGGTATGAGCCACGTGCGGATTGCTCCGCCGAGGGAACGGGCAGTAGATGTCGGGCAGTTCGCTCTCCACAGGCGGATCCCCATCCTCTCCGGCCAAACGCGTGACAGGTGTTCCGGGCTCGTGGGCGGTGTCGCACCTACCGCATGGACCTACGGATTTGAAGCTACCTGACCCCTCGTCACTCGGTCCAGGGATAGTGATCACGAAGGAGCGAATCCTGTTCGGGTAGGGTCCATGGGTAAGGCAGGTTTCCACTTGCCCGGCCCCCGGGCAGCTCCTTGGAGGAACTGACGAACGCGGGGGTCCATTGCCGTGTCTTCGTGGAAACGACCTGCACCGTTTCGTATGAAAAAATGGGTGTTATGCGTTTTCTTGAGCCCGGCACCGGTCGCTACACGACCTCTCCCTCGGTCCCCTACGACCTCACGTACGACGATGTCTTCATGGTCCCCGGCCGCTCCGCGGTCGGTTCCCGGCAGGCCGTGAACCTCTCGTCGCCGGACGGCAGCGGCACCACCATCCCGCTCGTCGTCGCGAACATGACCGCCATCGCGGGCCGCCGGATGGCCGAAACCATCGCCCGCCGCGGTGGTCTGGTCGTGATCCCGCAGGACATCCCGATCGAGGTCGTCACCGAGGTCATCGGCTGGGTCAAGAAGCGCCACCTCGTGCTCGACACGCCCATCGTGCTGGCCCCCGGCCAGACCGTCGCCGACGCGCTGTCCCTCCTGCACAAGCGGGCCCACGGAGCCGGCGTCGTCGTCGACGCCGGGAACCGTCCGGTCGGTGTCGTCACCGACCACGACCTGACCGGCGTGGACCGCTTCACCCAGCTCTCCGAGGTCATGTCCAAGGACCTGGTGGTGCTCGACGCGGACATCGATCCGCGCGAGGCCTTCAACAAGCTCGACGGCGCCAACCGCAAGCTCGCTCCGGCGGTCGACGCGGACGGCCGGCTCGTCGGCATCCTCACCCGCAAGGCCGCGCTGCGCGCGACGCTCTACACCCCCGCGACGGACGCGGACGGCAAGCTGCGGATCGCGGCGGCCGTCGGCATCAACGGCGATGTGGCGGGCAAGGCCAAGCAGCTCCTGGACGCCGGTGTCGACACCCTCGTCGTGGACACCGCCCACGGTCACCAGGAATCCATGATCAGCGCGGTCGCCGCCGTCCGGGCGCTCGACCCGGCCGTGCCGATCGTCGCGGGCAACGTCGTGGCCGCCGAGGGCGTGCGTGACCTGATCGAGGCCGGCGCCGACATCATCAAGGTCGGCGTGGGCCCCGGCGCGATGTGCACCACCCGCATGATGACCGGCGTCGGCCGGCCGCAGTTCTCCGCCGTGCTGGAGTGCGCCGCCGAGGCGAAGAAGCACGGCAAGCACGTCTGGGCCGACGGAGGCGTCCGGCACCCGCGCGACGTGGCGATGGCTCTGGCCGCCGGCGCGTCCAACGTGATGATCGGTTCCTGGTTCGCCGGGACGTACGAATCGCCCGGCGACCTCCAGCAGTCCGCCGACGGGCGGTACTACAAGGAGTCGTTCGGGATGGCCTCGGCGCGCGCGGTCAAGAACCGCACCTCGGAGGAGTCCGCCTACGACCGGGCCCGCAAGGGACTGTTCGAGGAGGGGATCTCCACCTCGCGGATGTTCCTCGACCCCACCCGCCCCGGTGTGGAGGACCTGATCGATTCGATCATCGCCGGTGTCCGTTCCTCCTGCACCTACGCGGGCGCGTCCTCGCTCGAGGAGTTCGCCGAGAAGGCGATCGTGGGTGTCCAGAGCGCGGCGGGCTACGCGGAGGGCAAGCCGCTCCACGCCAGCTGGAGCTGACGCCAGGGGCCCGGCGGCCCTGTCGCACGAGTGCCTCTCCCTGCCGTTCGCGCGGGGAGAGGCACTTTTCGTGTGCGCACCCGAGGTCATGGCTGCCTGACCGCATTCACAGGCGAGCACTCCCGTCTCTCCTTCAACATGGTTGAAAGATAAGTAATATGAGCCGCAATCAGCTGCCCGCCCCTCTGCGGTAAGGGATTCCATGAGCTCCTTCTTCACCGACCTGGCCCAGCAGTACATCGACGGCGAGTGGAGGCCGGGGAAGGGGTCCTGGGACATCATCGACTTCAACCCGTACAGCGGGGAGAAGCTCGCCCCGGTCACCGTCGCGACGGCCGGCGAGGTCGACCAGGCCTACCGCGCCGCCGAGCGGGCCCAGCCGGAGTGGGCCGACACCAACCCGTACGCCCGGCGGGCGGTGCTGGAGAAGGCGCTGCGGGTCGTCGAGGAGCGCGAGGCCGAGATCAGCGAGGCGATCGTCGCAGAGCTCGGGGGCACCCGGCTGAAGGCGGGCTTCGAGCTGCATCTGGCCAAGGAGTTCCTGCGCGAGGCGGTCCAGCTCGCGCTGCGGTCCACCGGGCAGATACTCCCCTCGCCGACCGAGGGCAAGGAGAACCGCGTCTACCGGCTGCCCGTCGGGGTCGTGGGTGTCATCAGCCCCTTCAACTTCCCCTTCCTGCTGTCGCTCAAGTCGGTCGCGCCCGCGCTGGCCCTCGGCAACGCCGTGGTCCTCAAGCCGCACCAGAACACCCCGGTCTGCGGCGGCACGCTGATCGCCAAGGTGTTCGAGGAGGCGGGGCTCCCCGCCGGACTGCTGAACGTCGTGGTCACCGACATCGCCGAGATCGGCGACGCTCTGCTGGAGCACCCCGTCCCGCAGGTCATCTCCTTCACCGGGTCGGACAGGATCGGCCGCCACGTCGCGACGGTCTGCGCGGCCAACCTCAAGCGCGCGGTGCTCGAACTCGGCGGCAACAGCGCGCTGATCGTCCTGGACGACGCCGATGTGGACTACGCCGTCGACGCGGCCGTCTTCAGCCGCTACATCCACCAGGGCCAGGTCTGCATGGCGGCCAACCGCATCCTGGTGGACCGCTCGGTGGAGCAGGAGTTCACCGAGAAGTTCGTCGCCAAGGTCGCCTCCCTCCGCGTCGGCGACCCGGCCGACCCCGCGACCCACATCGGCCCGCTGATCAGCTCCTCGCAGGCCGACGCCGTGTCCAGGCTCGTCGACGAGACCGTGGCGGCGGGCGCCACGGCGCTGCTGCACGGCCGGACCGAGGGCAATGTGGTCAGCCCGTCCGTCCTGACCGGCCTCGCCGCCGATTCCCCCGTCCTGCACCAGGAGATATTCGGTCCGGTGGCCCTGCTCGTTCCCTTCGACGGGGAGGACGAGGCCGTACGGATCGCCAACGACACCCCGTACGGGCTGAGCGGCGCGGTCCACACCGGCAACATCGAGCGCGGCGTACGGGTGGGGCAGCGGATCCGCACCGGCATGATCCACATCAACGACGGCACCGTCCACGACGAGCCCATCGTCCCCTTCGGCGGGGAGAAGAACTCCGGCCTCGGGCGGCTGAACGGCGAATCGATGCTCGAGGCGTTCACCACGCAGAAATGGATCTCGGTCCAGCACGGCCGCTCGGAGTTCCCCTTCTGACCGGCCGTTCCCCGCGGTGAGCGCGCCCCTCGCGGGGTGCGCGTGGTCTACTTCGGGGGCGGCCGAAGACCCCGGCCGCCCCTGAAACCCACCGCCGCAGAGAAGTGATCCACCCGAAGTGCGCCTGAACGACCTCGACGAACGCATCGTCCACGCCCTCGCCGAGGACGCCCGCCGCTCCTACGCGGACATCGGCGCCCTCATCGGCCTCTCGGCACCCGCGGTGAAGCGCCGCGTGGACAGGCTGCGCGCCGAAGGGGCCATCACGGGCTTCACCGTGCGCGTCGACCCGGCGGCGCTCGGCTGGGAGACCGAGGGGTTCATCGAGATCTACTGCAGCCGCAACACCGCCCCCGAGGCGATCAAGCGGGGCCTCTCCGCGTATCCGGAGATCGCGGCCGCGTCCACGGTGACGGGCGACGCCGACGCGGTCGTGCAGGTCTTCGCCGCCGATATGCGCCACTTCGAGCAGGTGCTGGAGCGGATCGCGGGCGAGCCCTACGTCGAGCGGACCAAGTCGGTCCTCGTGCTCTCCCCGCTGCTGCGGCGGTACTCCTCCTCCGGCCCGCCCGCCTGACCCCGTACGGGCGTCGAGGGAGCCGGACCCCAGACCTGCGGGCGGGTGCGGGGGAGACCGAAATCACTCGTCCGGCCTGCGAGGACGCCCCACGCAACACATCACCGCAGCGGCCGCTTTCCGCGCAACGGATCGACGGTACACGCGCAACAATCGCGCCTTGTCGGCCGTGATCCCCGCGCCGTACCTTCAATACGTCTCCCCACCCCGCCCGTCCCGCCCGAGGTCAGCCATGCCGCCGTTGCGCACCGCCCTGCTCCAGAGCTCCGGACGAGCCGGCTCCGTGGACGACAACCTCGCGGCGCTCGACGAGGCCGCCGCACGGGCCGCCGCCGCGGGCGCCCGGCTGCTGGTCTGCCCGGAGCTGTTCCTCACCGGATACGCCATCGGTGACGCCGTCCCCGAGCTGGCCGAACCCGCGGACGGACCCGCCGCGCGAGCCGTCGCCGGCATCTGCGTACGCCACGGCCTCGCCATCCATTACGGGTACCCGGAGCGGGAGGACGAGGCGGTCTTCAACGCGGCACAGCTCATCGGCCCCGACGGGGCGCCGCTCGCCAACTACCGCAAGACCCACCTCTACGGCGGCTTCGAGGAGGAGTGGTTCACCCCCGGCGAGCAGCCGGTGGTGCAGGCCGAGCTGGACGGCATGCGGGTCGGGCTGCTGATCTGCTACGACGTCGAGTTCCCGGAGAACGTGCGCGCGCACGCCCTGGCCGGCACCGAGCTGCTGCTGGTCCCGACCGCGCTGATGCACCCCTTCACGTTCGTCGCCGAATCCGTCGTGCCGGTCCGCGCCTTCGAGAACCAGCTCTACATCGCGTACGTCAACAGGGCCGGCAGCGAGGGAGAGTTCGACTTCACCGGGCTGAGCTGCCTGGCCGGCCCCGACGGCACGGTCCGCGTCCGCGCCGGCCGCGGCGAGGAGCTCCTCATCGGCGAGGCCGACCCCGGACTGCTCGCCGGGTCGCGCGCCGCCAACCCGTACATCGAGGACCGGCGGCCGGGCCTGTACGGCTCCCTGGTCTGAGCACCCGCCCCCGTTCCACGCTTCCCCCGCAAGGAGTCCGTACCCCATGACGTCCACGGTGCCCAACGCCGTCCAGCACACCGACGCACAGCCGCCGATCACCATGTTCGGGCCGGACTTCCCGTACGCCTACGACGACTTCCTCGCCCACCCGGCGGGCATCGGACAGATACCGGCCACCGAGCACGGCACCGAGGTGGCCGTCATCGGCGGGGGGCTCTCCGGCATCATCACCGCGTACGAACTCATGAAGATGGGGCTGAAGCCCGTCGTCTACGAGGCGGACCGGATCGGCGGCCGGCTGCGCACCGTCGGCTTCGACGGGTGCGACCCCTCGCTGACCGCCGAGATGGGCGCCATGCGCTTCCCGCCCTCGTCCACGGCGCTCCAGCACTACATCGACCTGGTGGGGCTGGAGACCAAGCCGTTCCCCAACCCGCTCTCCCCGGCCGCCCCGTCGACCGTCGTCGACCTCAAGGGCGAGTCCCACTACGCGCGCACCATCGACGACCTGCCCCAGGTGTACCGCGAGGTGATGGACGCCTGGAACTCCTGCCTGGAGGAGGGCGCGGACTTCTCCGACATGAACCGCGCGATGCGTGAGCGCGACGTACCGCGCATCCGGGAGATCTGGGCGGAGCTCGTCGAGAAGCTCGACGACCAGACCTTCTACGGCTTCCTCTGCGGCTCCGACGCCTTCGCCTCCTTCCGGCACCGCGAGATATTCGGTCAGGTCGGCTTCGGCACCGGCGGCTGGGACACCGACTTCCCCAACTCGATCCTGGAGATCCTCCGCGTCGTCTACACCGAGGCCGACGACCACCACCGGGGGATCGTCGGCGGCAGCCAGCAGCTGCCGCTGCGCCTCTGGGACCGGGAGCCGCAGAAGACCGTGCACTGGCCGTCCGGCACGTCGCTGTCCTCGCTGCACGGCGGGGAACCGCGCCCGGCCGTGACGCGGCTCGACCGCACGGCGGGCAACCGGATCACGGTCACCGACGCCACCGGTGACATCCGCACCTACCGGGCGGCGGTCTTCACCGGACAGTCCTGGCTGCTGCTCTCCAAGATCGCCTGCGACGACGAGCTCTTCCCGATCGACCACTGGACGGCGATGGAGCGCACTCACTACATGGAGTCGTCCAAGCTGTTCGTGCCCGTCGACCGGCCGTTCTGGCTCGACAAGGACGGGTCGACCGGCCGGGACACGATGTCCATGACGCTCACGGACCGGATGACCCGGGGGACGTACCTCCTGGACGACGGGCCCGACAAGCCGGCCGTCATCTGTCTCTCCTACACGTGGTGCGACGACAGCCTGAAGTGGCTGCCGCTCTCCCCGAACGAACGCATGGACGTCATGCTCAAGTCGCTCGGCGAGATCTATCCGGGCGTCGACATCCGCAAGCACATCATCGGCAACCCGGTCACCGTCTCCTGGGAGAACGAGCCGTACTTCATGGGCGCGTTCAAGGCGAACCTGCCCGGCCACTACCGCTACCAGCGCCGCCTCTTCACCCACTTCATGCAGGACCGGCTGCCCTCCGACAAGCGCGGCCTGTTCCTCGCGGGCGACGACATCTCGTGGACGGCGGGCTGGGCCGAGGGAGCCGTACAGACCGCGCTGAACGCCGTATGGGGCGTGATGGCGCAGTTCGGCGGCACCACCGACCCGGCGAACCCGGGGCCGGGCGACGTCTTCGACGAGATCGCGCCGGTCGAGCTCCCGGAGGGCTGAGACGGGCTCGCCGCCTCAGCGGCACGGAGTGAGCAGGAAGCGCCCCACCAGGCCGGCTCCGGCATCCATCCGTGCCCTGAACTCCTCGGCCAGAGGCGGCACTCCACGCAGCTGCCACAGCATCCGGGCCGCCGACCAGGACGCCTCGCGGGCCCGCTCCAGACTCCAGGTCCCCGCGAGATGGATGAGGGGATCGGCGACCTGCAGCAGATCGGGACCGGGCATCAGATCCTCGCGGATCTGCTCCTCCAGCAACACGAGGAGATCGCCCACCCGGTCGAACTCCTCCTTGAGGTCCGGCGGAGCGCAGTCGAGCGTACGGCAGGTGTCCACGACGGCCAGGGCGAGGTCGTGCCCGATGTGCGCGTTGATACCCGCGAGCGCGAACTGCAGCGGACGTACGCCCGGATGGCGGCGGTACTGGAACAGCGGGCGCCAGCACTCGGGCGGACGGTCGCCCGAGACGGCTGTGTCGACCGCCGTCAGATAGTGCTCGGCGAACCGCACGTCCAGTGCGGACACGGCCTCCCGGTCCTTGAACGCGCCGTCCGTGATGTGCCGGCCGACCGCCTCCGTGACCGTCAGATAGACCTGGTTGAAGACCGCCACACCGTCCTCGGGTGGCCAGTCGGAGCGGAACGCACGCATCCGCTCGATCACCGCGTCGACATCGGTCACCGCGCCGGCCGCGCCGGCCGGGATTGCGAACTGCTCGATCCGGTCCATGCGGGCAGCGTCCCAGCCATAGGCTCGCCACGGCGCCGACGGGCCGGAGACTTCATCGGAACGGACGAACACCGGGCGCCGTGACCGGCCAGGTCCGGGACGTGACGGCCGCGGCGGCAGTCGCCGGCCGTACGCCCGTCCTCGACGGGTACCTCTGGGTGAAGCTGCCGGGGGAGTCCGACGGCTGCAAGGGGTCGGCCGGCTCGTTCACCCCGGACTACGCCTACGAGCTGGCCACGGGCTGAGGGGGACAGCTCTCTGGGCCGGGCCGGGCCGTCCCGGTCGGCGGGCTCTCACTCGCCGGGCCGGTACCTCCGCTCCACGTGCCCCTCCAGCTCGTCGGGGTAGAAGTAGACGCGCCGCAGGTCGCCGCCTGCGTAGCGTTCGGCCTGGTCGTCGAAGTGCGGGGAGCCGGGGTGGCCGCTCACGCCGCCCGCCGTGACCGCCCAGGCGCGCAGCCGCGGCCCGAACTCCACCACCGCGACGAAGGAGTTGCCGCTGGTGCCGTAGTAGCGCTTCGTACCCGGGTAGGCCTTCGCACCGAACGACGCGAGCGAACCCCAGCGCGAGGAAGCGAAGGGGACCGGAATGCTCGGCTTGTCGTCGTCGAACTCCTGGACGATCGCGCCGTCGTTGCGCTGGTAGCGGTTGATCTCGCCCCACTCCACGTCCCAGCCGCCGAAGTCCCGCTCCAGCCGCGCCACCGCCGTGCCGAGCGCCTCGATGCGCTCGGCATCGGTGGCGCGGTCGGCCATGTAGTCCCACCCCGAGAGTCCGGCGTCCGCGGCCGCTTGCGCGGTCATCGCCCACAGGTCCTCACCCCAGAACACGGCCACCGACATGGCCGTCGACTGCGCCGACCAGCGACAGTCCCAGTCGCGCAGCAGGGCGATCGGGCCGGAGAGCCGCTTCCTCTGCCCGTTGCCACGGGGAAGCCCGTCCCACGCGGCGACGAGGCCGGGGAGCAACCGGGCGAAGGCCGTGAGGTACGGGTCGAAGGCGGCCTCGATCAGCGTCCGCGGAGTGAAGTCCTTGCGCGCGGTGAGGACTCGGATCGCCTGCGGCCCGCGCGGATTTTCGCCGGCCTTGTCGAAGTAGCGCGGGTAGTCGGCGGCGTCGGGGCTCTCGTCACCGGCCGCGGTCCAGGGCCAGTTGTTGGTGTTGAAGGTCCAGCCGTTCTTGGGATTCACGGCCTGCGGCATGCTCGCCAGGCTGTGCAGTCCGTTCCAGTCGGTGGCGGGGTCGCTGCCGTCGACGTTCTTGAGATAGTCGAAGCGGTCGTCGCGCTTCGGCATGAACTGCGGCATCAGAAAGGCGATGTCACCCCTGGAATCCGCGAAGAGGGTGTTGTTGGAGCTGTTCGCCTTGAGTTCCGCGACCCGGATGTACTCCTCGTAGTTCTTCGTCGTGGTGCGCAGGAAGCTCTGCTTGAGCGCGTCGACGGGCTTGTTCATCAGCGCGCAGGCGATCCACTTGCCGTCCTCCTCGCGGACGACCGGGCCGTGGTGGGTGGCGAAGGTGGTGAAGCTCCGTTCCTCCTGGCCGCCGTCCTCGGTGCGGCAGGACAGCTTGACCGTCCTCGTGGTGACGGGGCGCAGCTCGTCGCCGTAACGGTAGAAGTACTCCCCGTCCTCCCCGTCCGGGCCGCTCACGATCGTCTCGGCGAAGTTGTCGATGTTGTCGACCCCGGCCGTCGTGTGCATCCAGCCGGTGTCGGCGTTGAAGCCCTGGTAGATGAAGAACTGGCCCCAGGTGGCGGCCCCGTAGACGTCGAGTCCCCGTTTGCTCGTCACGTGCTGCTCGGCGCGGAAGAAGAAGCTGGTGTGGGGGTTGATGAGGAGCAGGGCGTGGCCGTCGCGGGTGTGGCTCGGCGCGATGGCCATGCCGTTCGATCCGGTCGGCTCGCGAAACGTCAGGCCGATCTCGTCGTCGGTCATCGGCACTTCGCGCTTGGCGTAGAAGGCTTCGAGCCGGCTGAGCGGGATCGACTCGATGTCGCCGCCGATGCTGCCCTCCGAGAAGCTCAGCGGCATCCACGGCTCGAAGCGGCCGAGTGCGCGCGGGCGTACGTCGGGGTGGGTGGCGAGGTAGTAGTTGAGGCCGTCCGCCCAGGCCTGCATCAAGGTGCGCAGCCAGGCGGGGGACCTGGCGTAGTCCTTCTTCAGCTCCTCGTGGTCGAGATAGAGCCGCTGGCGCAGGTCCTGCCATATCGCGCTCTCGCCCTCGGCCTCGGCGAGCCGGCCGAGGGCTGTCAGGTAATTGGTCTCGACCCGGTTGAAGTCGTCCTCGGCCTGGCTGTACATCATCCCGAACACCGCGTCGGCGTCACTCTCGCCGACCACGTGCGGGACGCCCCAGTCGTCGCGGGTGATCGTCACACGCGCGGAGTGTCGTCGCCAGCGGGCCGTGTCCGACGCCGCGGACGCGCTGCCGGCCGGCAGCCCCGCCGCGACGACGGCCAGCCCGGCCGCACCGCCCAGGACGCGGCGTCGGCTCAATCCTCCGTGCTGTCCCGGGGTCTGCCCTGTGCTCTGCGCGTCGCTCATCAAATGCTCCCCATCGGCTGTCGCGGCAGGACGCGTGGATTCCGGTGATCATCCACGCGGACAGTCCTATCCATGACGTGGCGCGTTGACAAGATCCCCGCCACGGCCCGAGCAGCAGATAGAGGACGGAGGGCTCCCGCTGCAGTTTCTCTCCCGTGTCCGCACGGGGAAAATGTCGACGAGTATCGGCGGATTATCGCAGATATAAGGCATGAGAAGCAGCGAGGCGAAATACCGGCACAAGGGAGTTGAATCCCTGGGCCGTTCCGCACCACGCTCTGGGCGCTGCAGATCCCGATCGCCGTGCTGCTCCTGGTCCGTCTGATGGCACCTGCCCGCCCGAGCGAACGCCTGAAACCGCGTGGCCCGCGGCACCGCGACATCGCGCTGGCCACCGGAACTGGTCGAACGCAATCAGCTGGGGCAAGCCGCCGCAGCACCTGGCTCAGCATCACGTCCGTCTCACAGCAACCGACGGCCACATCGAAAAGCGTGTCCGCCGACTCCTGGTATCGGGCACGTACCCAGAGGTGACACACGCCTTTGACGCATCGGCGGGCCCCGTGGTCACAGCCACCGCGGACCAAGGAGGGGCGAGTGCCGCAGAAGCGTAGGCAGGCCCGTGCCCCGTCATCAGGAACCCTTCGCACGAGTGGAGAGGAGGTGTACGGGTCGGCATTGCAGATCAGGCGGCACGACCGAGCTTTTCGCGGACGAGGCAGGAAGTTGCCGTCGAGGACTTCGAGGACGGCGACACCCTTGTCGATGAGGGCTTGTGCGTAAAGGCATGCCGACTGGACCTTTGAGTCCGGGAAGCGCCATTTCCACGCTCATCCTGTGGTCTTGGGTGAGGTTTCGCCAGCTTGGCGTACCGAGCGATCTTTCAGGGCTTGGGCCGAGGCCGCCGGACGTTCGTCGGGCTCGGGCAGAACGGAGACGGTAGGTGCTCTGACCGCGAGTGCTGACGCCCCGGTTGGGGTGGTTCTCCTGCCTAGCGGCCGAGGGGCTGCTGCCCGATCTTCGCCTTCTCCGGCAGCCGGTCAGCGTTGCAGATCTGGTTTTCCTTGTGCAGTACCTAGACGCACAAGAAGACGGCGCCACGGCGCGAGCCGGTGGTGCCGTCTTCTGTTTTGCGATCGGTACTACAACCGACACGCTATTGGTGCCCAGCCTTCGGATTGATGCCGACGATTCGACATGCCTCATTGTTGCCGGCGTCTGGATCTTCCGATCTTGACGTCCATCGCATCCCTTGAACCGGGTTATCACGACGACCATTTGAACAGCAGTGAACCGTCTCGGTGAGGTGTCGAGCCCGGCACTTCGGGAGTCCTCGACCCTGGAGCGCGGCCCCTGAGGGGACACGCGGACGCTGTGTGGAGAGAGTGTCCGCGCGGCTGGTCGTCAGCTCGTCGCACGGGTCGCCTCGTGGATCCGCTCCGCGGTCTCCTCCAGCCGGGTGGCTATGACGGCGTGTGAAGTCTCTCGAGTCAGTTGGTCTGGAGGGCCGTGCGCAGAGTGGCGACGGCAAGGGTGATGGCGGCCTGGGCGGCGTGGGTCTCGCGCAGGGTATTGAGCATCACGAAGTCGTGGATGATGCCCTGGAGGCGGACGGCGGTCACCGGGACGCCGGCTTCGCGGAGCTTGTTGGCGTAGGCCTCGCCCTCGTCGCGCAGGACGTCGGCCTCACCGGTGATGACCAGGGCCGCGGGCAGTCCGGTGAGCTGCTCGGTGGTGGCGCGCAGCGGGGAAGCGGTGATCTGGGCGCGTTCGGCCTCGTCGGTCGTGTACTGGTCCCAGAACCACTGCATGCCGTCGCGGCGCAGGAAGTAGCCGGTCGCGAACTGGTGGTAGGAGCCGGTGTCGAAGTTCGCATCGGTGACGGGATAGAACAGCACCTGCTGGACCAGGGGCAGGTCGCCGCGCTGCTTGGCCATCAGGGTAAGGGCGGCCGCCATGTTACCGCCGACCGAGTCGCCCACCACGGCGAGGCGTGCGGCATCCAGGCCCTTGGCGGCGCCCTGCTCGACGATCCACCGGGCGACGGTGTAGTTCTGCTCGATGGCGACGGGGTAGCGTGCCTCGGGCGAGAGGTCGTACTCGGGGAAGACAACCGCTGCGCGAGCGCCGACGGCGAGCTCGCGTACGAGGCGGTCGTGGGTGTGGGCGTTGCCGAACACCCAGCCGGCGCCGTGGATGTAGAGGATCACCGGCAGGGTGCCCTCGGTGCCGGCCGGCTTGACGATCCGGGCCCGGACGCTGCCGGTGGGACCGCCCGAGACGGTGATCCACTCCTCGTCGATGTCCGGCTTGGCGATGTCCCCGGACTGCACCTCGTCGACGGCCTTGCGTCCGTCGACCGGGCCGAGGTCGAAGAGATACGGCGGGTTGGCGGTAGCCTCGGCAAACGCCTGGGCGGCGGTTTCCAGCACCGGCGGAACCGGCTCGATGATGTCGGACATGTGTATCTCCTGCTGCTGTCGGTGTGCGTTGTGCTGTCCCTACACGCTAAAACCGTGGCGCCACCGGACATGTTCTGCGCGCGCACTCGCTCTGTCCGCAAAGCGCACAGAGCGCCGCGCACGACGAAGCCCATGGGAGTGCGTCCGGGGAACCCGGTGTGTGTCTGAAGCGGGGGCGTGAGATTTCAGTGGCCCTATCGCTGTTCGTCGCCGCTTTCGCAGATGCTGGCACCCACCCAGGCGCATGGTTCGCGGTGACCGCTTGCCCTGTGGGCGCAGCTGCCGTGGCGCTGTCCACCTTCAGCCGCCCGACTCAGTGAGCCCTTTCAGAGCTGCCTTTCCAGAGTAAGGATGGCCTTGGCGATGGACGGCATTCGATTTCGGCTGCATCGAGAGCCCCGTGAATCTGTCATGGCGTCAGCTGTGGCATCCCACCCGGGCGGGTGTCCTTGTCCCGTGGTGTGCTCACGTCGCTCCACGAGTGAGGATCTCGGCGAATGCCACGCCCGCAGGGCTGGTGCATGCCCGCCTTTCAGCACCTGTATCGCACGCGCTTGTGCGAAACAACATGAGCTGCAGGCCAGTGCCGGCACGCTGCTCCCGAAGGTGGCCCGGCGAACAATCAGTTGCCGCATGTACTCGCGGCCCGCCCTGGCACCCCTTTCTGGCGCCCCTCTGGTAGCAACGGCGTGAAACGAGTAGCACTTCTGAGCTGTGTCGATACGGTCAGATCACGCTTAAAATCGCTGTCATCGGCACGGCCTACGTCTCCACCCGGTCGGCATCTCGGCGGACGGTCATTTGATGCTCGTCACCATCCGATGGCCGCATTTCCCTTACAGCGTGGGTGCCCCTCCGGCTGGGGCAATGTGCGCAGTCACAGCACCATCAGTCTCGTCGTCTGCCTCCGTGGACGTCGCGTTGTTCCCCACTGAGCAAAAGCCTGTGCACGATTGAGCTATTCGTCTGCTTTGTTGCGTTCTAGCGTTCAGGAGTCGACGGAACGCCCAGGAATACGCGGGAGACACAAGTGAGAAGCACCTCTTCGAGGTGGCCCATTCTTGAGTCTGAAGCTCAGGCCACCGCCGGTTGCACAGCCCATCCGCCTCACACCCGGGCCATCCCGCAACTGCCCGTCCAAGCACCGCACCGTGTTGCGTTCTGCCCTGAAGGTCACCCAGGCCTCAGCGTCCGGCACCGGCTCGTCGCACCGACCACACGCCCTGATTCCGCGAGCATCCACTCGCATACACCACCCTTCTGCAGGAGACACACCATGCCTCGTCTTTCTCGACGCGTCCTCGCTGCGGCGTTCACCGCTGTAGCGGCCGGATCGCTCGCGTTCGCCGCTCCCACCACCGCCGCGCCGCGTACCCCTGTAGAGGCCGATGCCACCCAGTACAGTTCCGTGGCCAAGCCGACGATCGTGCTGGTACATGGCGCCTGGGCCGACGCCTCCAGCTGGAACCCGGTCATGTCCCGTCTCCAGCACGCCGGCTACACCGTCTACGCGCCGCCGAACCCTCTGCGTGGCGTCGCCTCCGACGCGGAGACCATCGCCGACTTCGTGGCCACCATCCCCGGACCGGTCGTCCTGGTCGGCCACTCTTACGGCGGCATGGTCATCACCAACGCCGCCACCTCGCTGCCCAACGTCAAGGCACTGGTCTACGACGACGCCTACATTCCCGCCCAGAACGAGACCGTGTTCCAGATCAACGCCGCCGAGCCCGGGTCCTGCGTCAGCGTCGACCCCTCGGCGTTCCTCAATCTGGTCCCCTATCCCGGTGCCGCCTCCGGTGATGCCGACGCCTATCTCAAGACCGCGCCCAACGGTGTCTACCAGGGGTTCGACAATTGCTTCGCCAATGGGGTCCCCAGCGCTCAAGCGAGTCTCCTTGCGGCCGGCCAGCGTCCGTTCGCCGTGAGTGCAGGCTCTGAACCCTCTGGTGTTCCGGCGTGGAAGACGCTGCCTTCCTGGGCCGTTGTCGGTACCCAGGACCATGTCATCCCCCCCGCCGAACAGCTCGCCATGGCCAAGCGAGCCGGCTCTCACATCGTCAAGGTGCCGGCCGGTCACCTGTCCCTGCTCACCCATCCGGACACGGTCACGGACACGGTCGTAGCAGCTGCGCGAGCTACCGGCTGACCAGCTCGCCCCGCCACCATGTTCGACCGAATGCAGGGGTGATGCGCGCTCCGTCCTCGGGAACGAAGGGCTCTCGCCAACGGTCGGCAATCACAGCGCGGCGGCGGGACAGGGCATCCGCATTGATCGCGTGAGTTGTCGACGCGGGCTTTGATCGGAAGCGGAGATCTCCGTGTGCAGCTCTGCAGTGCCTGCCACACGGAGATCTTCGTGCCCCACGGTGGTGCCCGGCTGCCCGTTCACAGTAGGTGACTTTTTGGACCCCGAGTCGGGCGCTGCAAGGCGTAGTCGTCCATCCTCCGTGGGCGACCACCCACCACCGGCCACGCAGCCCCTGGGGCTGGACTCTCCCGCGGCTCGTCCGACCGGACACCTGCCCGGAGTGGAGTCACAGCCATCCTCGACGTGCTGCCTGCCACGCGAGTTGCATGCGCGTGCCCGCCCCGGCGCGCTCCATCAAGCGTTGAATGTGCCGCTGTACCGTGCGTCTGCTGAGTCCCATTTGGGAAGCGATCGCTTTGTCGGCGACGCCGGCGACCAGCAGGGAGAGCAGCTTCCGGTCGGTGGCCGAGAGGGAGGGGAATTCGGCTGCGCCGTCGAGGCCGCTGATCGCCGTGCTGTCGACGTTCAGCGGCACAGCATCTTCCCAGTAGCGTTCGAAAAGGGCGAGCAGGGCGCTGAGCAGATTGCTGTCCCTCACCAGAGCGGTGGTCGGTTCGTCGGGGCTTCCCCCGGGGCCGCCGGGGACCAGCGGGAAGATCGCGACCGAGCGGTCCGCGATCGCCAGGCGCAGTGGCAGGTGGGGGGCGGCTCGGGCGATCTCGCCGGCGCGCACGCCGGCCACCACGTTGTCCACAGCGCCCTCGTCCTCGAAGAATGCCTTCTCGTACAGCACGCGGTACTCGACGCCGCGTTCCAGAGCAGCGAATTCCTCCGCGTTGCTGCCGGACGGCATGGCCACGTACTGGGCCTTGCAGAACCACAGCATCTCCTCGCGCGCGGAGGTCTGTATCTGCCGTAGGTGCTGGCGCAAGGCCTCGGCTCCCGTGATGACCTCCAGGAGTTGGCCGGCGTGCTGGCGTCGGGCCGTGTCCTGGTGGGACTCGATCAGTCTGGCCGCCTCCGCGCGCGCCTGGTCCAGCGCGTCGGTGCTGCTCTTGATCCGGGGCAGCAGCGCGACATCAGGGGGGACGGCTCGGTAGACGCGGGGTTCGCCGTCGGTGTGACTGACCAGGCCCAGAGAGGCGAGCAGGCCGAGGGTTTGCTCGGCCGCGGTGAGGTCCATCACGGTGCGGCGGGCGAGATCCCCGGCGGTGGCGCGGCCGGAGACGACGAGGAGCCGGTAGACGGATTCCGCCGGCTCCGGGACTCCCACCGCTTCCAACACCTCGGCTACCTCCCCGAACTGCAGCACATCAGACAGTTGAAAAGCGTACTGCAGGGAAATGAGGGAGGGCGGGGGGGGGGGGGGGGCCCCCGGCCCCCCCCCCCCCCCCCCCCCCGCACCACCCCCCCCCCCCCCCGGGGGGTAACCCCCCCGGGTCCCCGGCGAGGACCCGAGAACCCGCCCCCCGCCGGGGGGGGCACCCCGCGCAACCCCCCCCTACCGCCCGCACATCTCCATTTTAAAAGCCGTCCGCCGGGGAAATGAGGGAGGGCGGGCGGATGAGCGGCCCCGGGGCCGCTCATCCGCCCGCCCTCCCGTGAGAACCGGGCTACCTGAGGTGGAGAAACGCCCGCTGGACCGTCTGACGTACCGAGTTACCGGCCACGTCCTCGGCGGTGACCCGCACGCTTACCGCGGTGTTGTCGTGAGCTGCCGACGGCCGGGGGACGGTGGCCCGGAAGTTGTTGTGACCGCCGTTCCGGACACCCGCGGGCTGCCATGTCCTGCCGTCGTCGTACGACGTCTCTATGCGGGTCCTGACGCCGCGGGGGGCCGGCAATCCGTCCTGGGCGCGGACCGTGACGACGAAGCCGTACTTCCCGCCCGTCCGGATCGAGTTGTCTGCCGTCACCGGGACCTCGTAGTCGAGCTGCAGCAGATCGAGACTGGATGGAGTGTCCGTGCCGGCGGACCGGAAGGACCAGGAGGTTTCGGTGGCCGTGGCGTATCGCCAGTCCACGGCTTCGCGTCGCGTCGTCAGATCGAGCCGGTATTCCGCGGAGCCGGCCGGTACTTCCACGTCCTGCCAGGCGTCGGTGAGATCATCGGTCCTCTTGCCGTTCCGGTACAGCGTGGCCCTGACGGCGTCCCCGGACTCCTGCGCGGCGGAAGTGCCGACCCCTCCGCCGTCGGGAGCTACCAGGCGTGACCAGTGACCCGCCTGGGAATCGGTGAACTCCGGGATGCGCAGCCGCAGGACGTCGCCCTCCCGGACGGTCGGGGTCGTGGTGCCCGCGGGAATCGATGGCCGGACCACCGCGCCCTGCCATGTTTCCTGCGTACGGGTGCCGGGCCGGTAGTCCCGAGGTGTGTCCCGCATGCCGTGAGCCAGGGGAAGGTCGACGTCGTACACCAAGCGGTGGTGGACAAGGTGCTGCCACGTCGTGTCTCCGGCACTGACGTACTCGGTGCGATGGAAGTTGGTCGGCACGTAACGGGTGTACTGAAGCCACGCGGTGCTCTGGGACGGTCGCCAGCCGAAGCGCTGCTCGACCGCCCAGCCGGGGCCGCCGTTGTCTGCATAAGCGGTCCGGACGATTGCGCTGTTCTCGGCGGAGACGTCGTAGCGGACCTGAGCGGGAATGCGTTGCTTGGACACCTGCATGACGTCGTAGAGGTAGGGGCTGCGGGCCGTGCCCGCGAACTTGAGCTCCGTGGTGCGGTGGGCGATGCGGGCCAGCAGGTCGTTGCCCGCCTGGGTGCCGATGCGGATCGCAGGCAGGGCCCAGCGCTCCCCGTCCGGCGTCCAGCGCGTCCACGCGTTGTCCTCACTGTGCACCAGGACGACGGCCCGGGCGCCGGCCTTCGCGGCCCGCTCGATCGCCGGCACGACGTCGACGCCCTCGTGGTTGGTGAGGAGCGCCACCTTTCCCCGGGCGTGGGACAGACGGGGTGCGCCAACGTCTCCGGCGGCGACGGCCTTGAGGGCGGTCCCGCCTTCGTCCAGCAGCGGAGACGCGGGCATGTAGTAGGCGTCCAGCTTCTCGCCGGAGCCGGGCACGGTCACGTCAAGGAGTGGCGCGACCAGCTGCCAGCGCGAGGAGAACTCGAAGGTGCCGTGCTCGACCTTCGAAGTCGGGCTGACGTAGAGGCGTTTGGCGTTGTCGAAGTACATCGTGCCTTGCAGGGCACTGCGTCCGTCGAGTTCTCGGTACGTCTGGTAGCTGAGCACGCCGCGCTGTTCGGCCGGCTTTGGGGTTCGGATGTCGACCTTGCGGGTGTCCCGGTCGTCCAGCGTGATGACTGTGTCCTTGGTGACGGACACCTCGGGGAGGATCACCTCGCGCAGCTCCTCGCCGTCACTGGCGGTGTCGAGCGAGGTGTGCGAGACCGAGTAGACGCCCTCTTCGACCTCTGTGACGGCAGTGGTGGGATCCGTGTAGGTGACGAAGCCCTCGGTTCCCCAGATCGACGGCAGCGCCTGGACGCGTTTGCCGTCCTTGTCGTAGGTCTTGACCGTGACTTTGTGGATGGGGCCGTGCACGACCAGGCTGAGTGTCGTATGTACCGCTACCGATCCGTCCGCACTGGTGCCCACGACGTATCCGTAGTACTTACCCTGGGGCACCCGCGCCGGGGCGACCGTCAGCGGCACCTCGACCCTCGCGCCAGCCGGTACACGAACGGTCGCGGAGCCAAGCCGGACGGCGTCGGCCGGAACAGGGCGGCCGTCCGACGCCGACCAGTCCGGAGCGAGCGTCAGTGTGACGTCTTCGGCGGAGCTGTTGGCGTACTCGACCCGGGCGGTCTGCGGCACGGTGGCACCGGCCTCGAAGGGTCCGAGGGCGACCGTCCCCGTGGCGGACACCGGGCCCAGGGCGGCGGCGACGTCGATGCGCCCGCCTCCCTGTTCGGTGGTCTTCTGCCCGCTGATCCTGTCGGCCGAGCTGATGAGGGCGTTCTTGAGCGTGGGGCCGCTCCAGTCAGGGTGGCGCTGGGAGAGCAGCGCGGCGGCGCCCGCGACGTGCGGTGTCGCCATCGAGGTGCCGGACGCCGCGACGTACTCCTCATCGACGGGATCACCCATCGTCGTGCCGGCCGCCCGCGCGGCGACGATGCCCACGCCAGGCGCGGTCACGTCGGGCTTGACCGCGTCGTCCCCGAGTCGTGGGCCACGACTGGAGAACGCCGCCGGCGAGTCGTCCCGGTCGACGGCACCCACGGTGAGGGCCGCGTCCGCTGCGCCGGGCGAGCCGACCGTTCGTGCTCCCTGCTCGCCGGAGTTGCCGGCGGCCACGACGAACAGCGTGCCCGTGATGCGGCTCAACTCGTTCAGCGCGAGACTCATCGGATCGGTGCCGTCCGTGATCTGGTCCGAACCAAGGCTCATGTTGACGACCTCGGCACCTTCCGAGGCCGCCCACTCCATGCCGGCGATCACCTGGGACTCGGAGCCGTAGCCGTCGTCGCCGAGCACCTTGCCGATGAGGAGGTCGGCGGCCGGGGCGACTCCTTTACGGCTGCCGCCGGACGCCGCTCCGCTGCCCCCGACAATGGAGGCGACGTGGGTGCCGTGGCCGAAAGCGTCCCCCGTTCCTGAACTGCCGGAGAAGTCCTTGGCCTGTGTGATGCGGCCGACGAGATCCGGGTGCGAGGCGTCCACTCCGGTGTCCAGGACCGCGACCTTCACGCCTTCGCCCCGGTAACCGCCCTCCCAGGCGGCTTGAGCGCCGATCTGCCGCGTGCTGCGGTCCAGGACCGGTCGCACCCGTCCGTCGAGCCACAACCGCGGGGAGGCGGCGACCTCGCTGGCCGTCACCTCGTCGCCGTCCGGGGCGAACCGATTCCAGAACTCGCCGAGATGCTCTTGCCCGACCCGTACCGCTCGGGCATCGATGCTTTCCAGCTCGCGGACCGGGGAGCCGTCGTCGGTGAAAGCGGCGAGGTCCCGGGCTGACGGCCTCTCGGCGCCGGCGGAGCTGCTCACGATCAGGGGCAGAGCATCGGCGTGTGCCTGGTCGTAGTGCTGGGCCACGATGGCCGTCACGTCGAACAAGGTACGGTCGATCCGTCCCGCCGACACCAATTCCGCTGCGTCGGAAGGCAGGACGGTCAGATGACCGTCCTGCTCCACCGTGCGGAATACGATGCCCTGCCGCCCAGGGCCCGGTTCGACACTCGCTGTCTGCCGTCCGCTGCCCGGGACTCTGGTGAGGATCACCTTGTCACCCGTGATCAGGCGCACGGTAGCCGTGTCGGCGGACGTCGTCGTGGTGACTGACCCCGCCGCCGGTTCCGTGGCGCCGGCGATCACCGGGGACACCGATCCGGTGATCAGCGCCAGGCCCACTGATGCCGCTGCCGCCAGGCGGATCCGTCTTCTCACTCCCATGCCTTCCCTCACACGTGATGCGATGTTCATTCGTTCGCCAGAATCAGGCGGCGATCACATCGCTGTCACTCGATTCCGTTGGCACAGGTGCGACATGTCCCAACGGCGACATCTGCGGCGCTCTCAACGAGCGCTCAGCTGACAGGCCCGGACGGGGCGACACCGACTACAAGCTCAGACATGCGGACGAAGCGCCGGCATCGGCTGGGGCCCACAAGGAGGTGTGGCAGGCTCTTGTCGCTGGCTCGTGGCCGCCGGCTTGAGGAGCCGGCGGCCACGCCCGGTCCAGACGCACGATGCGCCACTCGCGGGGTGAGAGACCGTAAGCCTCTCGGAACACCCGGCTGAAGTGGGTGGGATCGGCGAAGCCCCAACGCTCGGCGATCGCCGACACCGTGGGCGCCGTGCGACTCAGCCGGGCCAGTTCGTACGCGCTCTCCTCGAGTCGTCGTCGTTGGATGAACCGGCTGACGTGCGTCCAGCGAATGTGGCGTTGCCCTGAGAGAGAACGGGCGTGGGAACAAGCGCCTTGTCCACTGCCTCACGCCAGTACTCCAGTGTGCGTTTCCCCGGAGCCGAGGCAGTCGTAAGGACCGGGCCTTCCCGACCTGGCAGCCGTCTCGTGCATACGACTCGTCCGTCTCACCACGCAGGACACGGTTCATGGCCACGATTCGTATGTCGACACCGACAACCATCGACGGACGGCAGCACCGAACCCATGGCCGGGCAGAGCTTCGGGCGACAGCCTGCGTCACTCCGCTCCGTCCTGGGTTGCCATCCACGCCATCCGGCACGCATAGGCGTCGGTCTGCCGGCCCAAACGTCAGCTCCGTCCCTTCCCTGCCGGGTGAGCGAGGCCTGGGCGCCGACGGGGAGGCCGAGACCTCCTCGCGGCGACAGGGGGGCGGCGGACTGGTTGATCGAGGGTGCACGGTTCCTTGCCGCGGAGCGCACTGAGGCTCCCTGCAGGGGTGGGTGGTCTCGGTATGATTCCGACATACCGAGTCCGCGCAGGTCCGGGGGTGAGGGTATGACTGCAAGCTGAAGAGGGCTCTGCGTGCCGGCGCGTCTGCTGAGGTGAGTGATCGGACTGGCGGGCAGGCGTCTGAGTCCGGCGTAGTGCGTCTGCAACTCGCACCTACCGGCGGACAGTTCGGGAACGGCGTCTGGCTGACAGGCCGATGTTAAGCGGGTATACGCAGGTCAGGCAGAGGGTGGGGTGCGGTAGAGCATGGTTGGGGAGTCTGTGGCGTCGGGGGGTGAGCCGAATTTCGGTTCCATGCTTCGTGGGCTGCGGGTGGAGGCTTCGCTCACTCTTGAGGGTTTGGCCGAAGCTTCAGGGGTGAGCGTCAGGGCCATCGGTGATCTGGAGCGGGGAAGGCGAGGGGCGCCACGACCGGGTACCGCTGCCGCGCTTGCCGAGGGGTTGAGACTGTCCGACTTCGGGAGGCAAGGCCTGCTCGCTGCGGCCCGCGCGGGCCGCAACGACGGGTACACCCCCGTCGGCGTACAGGCCGTTCCACGAGGAATGCCTGAGTTCGTTGGCAGACGGCGGGAGCTGGCGCGGCTTGTGCGGCTCGCGGAGGAGATGTCCAGCGGCCAGGCGACGGATGGCCTGGGGGCGCAGCCGGTGATCGCGGCTGTTTCCGGGCCGCCGGGCGCAGGCAAGACGACGCTGGCGCTGCACGCAGCCCGTCGACTGGCGGACCACTTCCCTGATGGTCAGGTCGTGGTCGACATGCGGGGGCTGGACACGGAAGCGCCTCATCTGGGCGAACTGATGATCGGTGTGCTGCGAGCTCTGCGGGTTCCTGACAAGGAGCTACTCCGTGTGGGGGCGCAGGGTCACATCGAGTTGTATCGGCAGACTCTGGCGGTGCGGCGTTTCGTGCTCGTGCTCGACAACGCCCGTGACGAGGCGCAGGTGCGTCCGCTGTTGCCTGGTTCCGGCACGGGAATCGTGGTGATCACGAGCCGGCGCATGCTCACCGATCTGGAGGGGGTGCACCGTCTGCCCCTCGATGGGTTCGAGCCGGGCGAGGCCACAGCGCTGCTCAGCACGTTCCTTGACGGAGAACGCGCGTCCACCACTGATATCGGTGAGCTCGAAACGATTGCCAGGTACTGCGGCTATCTGCCTCTCGCACTTCGCCTGGCCGGAAGCTGGCTCGCCGCGCACAGGACGTGGCCCGTGCAGCAGCTGGCAGAGCGGCTCGCCCCCGACGACAGCCGCTTGCAGGCTCTTGACATCGGCGACACGCGCGTCTCCACGGCGTTCGACCTCTCCTACCGGCAGCTCACTGTCGAGGCCGCCCGCATGTTCAGGATGCTTGCCGTGCCCCCGGGCCCGGACGTTTCTACGGCTGGGGCCGCACAGTTGTCCGGGCAGGGTCTGTTCGACACGGAGGACACCCTGGAGGAGCTGGTCGAGACGGGCTTGCTGGGCGTGGCAGGCGACCGGTACCGACTGCACGACCTTCTGCGGCTCTATGCCCGGACGAGGCTGCGCGCTGAGGAGACCGCGGGCGATATCGAATATGCCCGGACCGCTCTGCGTGAGTGGCTGCTACGGACCACGGTGGTGGCCGGCCGGTGTTTCGAGCCTGGCCATGGGGCCCCGTCGCCCACGGCTTCCCAGGGGCATGTCGATCTGTCCTCCGCGGAGAAGGGGCGCGAGTGGCTGCAGGCGGAGGGCGCGAACTGGCTGGCTGCGTATCGCGAGGCCGCGAATGCTGATGATCACGCGGTGGTGGTGGAGGTGGCCGAGTCCCTGCACTGGTTCTCGGACCAGTGGATCTTCTGGGGCCACTGGCCGGAGGTCTTCGCCATCGCCGCCTCCAGCGCGAAGGCCTTGGGCGACACGGTCCAGGAGGCGACCCAGCTCAACTACCTGGCATGGGCGCGCCTCACATGTGAAGGCCGCCACCGCGACAGCCTGGCCCACTCCGCCCAGGCCCTCGCACTGGCGGAACGCGCAGGCGACATCAGCCAACAGGCCTGGGCGTACGTCTACCAGGCGGGGGCTTACCGGAAGATCGGCGAATACGCGACGGCAGCCGACCACTTGTCCGTAGCAAGTCACCTCTTCGCGTCCGCAGGTGACATACAAGGAAGCCTAACCGCCCTGAACGGCATGGGCCAGACCCTTTCGATGTCCGGGCGGACCGAGGAATCCCTGCGTGCTTTTCGAGATGCCCTCGCATTCATTGAAGAAAAAGGTGACCTCCTGGAGATGAATTCCGTTGAAATTTCCCTGGCGGAAGTCTATAGCGGTATGGCGGTGGCATTTGAGAAGTCGGGGGAGCGGGACGAGGCGATCGCCTCCCTGTGGAAGGCGGTAGACCTGTGCAGGAATAACGGAAATGCCGGACTTGAGAGTCGCCACCTCAGTGATCTGGGCACAATGCTGCTAGACATGGGGCGTAGTTCAGAAGCGCGAAAAATCTTCGCCAGTGTTGTCTCCCTTGGGTCCTATGCCGACCCGCAGGTCGTCAGCGAGGCCGCCACGCGCCTCGGCGCCATCGATGCAGTCGCCGTAGAAGTGGATAACCGCATTGCCGACGGTGAGCGGTTCCGGTGAGCGCATGATATGGGCCCGTCCGCTCCGACCGCCGGTGTCGACGTCTGCCCGTACTGCCGTGGTGACCATGCGCTGACCGGCATAAGTGCATGCGCTTCAGAGCAACTCCTGTCCCAGGACGTCCCTAGATTGTCTGTGCACAGGCGAGGCGAAGGCCACGCTGAATCTGTGGGGCCGCCCGCGTTGGAGGACACTTGGTGCGTCGCCGAAAGCTCGGAGGCGATGCCTGCGAAACCGGCGCCCGCGGCGACGATCCTTGGCCAGCACTGTGCGATGCCGTGGAACCCCTCGGCGGTGTGAGGCCAGGCTGCCGGTTCACGGCCCAGCCCCGCGCCGACGAATGGCAAGGCGGCCACGGCCCCCACCCGACGAAACAGGGAGACCCCATGAATACGCCGCACGCGATCGACCCCGAGGCCCTGCCCAGCGGCACAGGCTGCGTCGAGTGCGAGGCCAACGGTACGTGGTGGTTCCACCTGCGCCGTTGCGCGAACTGTGGCCACATCGGCTGCTGTGACGACTCCCCTTCCCAGCACGCGACCGCACACGCGCGGACGAGCGGTCACCCGGTCATCCAGAGCTTCGAACCCGGGGAGAGCTGGTTCTGGGACTACGACACGTCCACCTTGTACGAGAAGGGGCCGCAGTTGGCCCCGCCGAACAGTCACTCCGCCGACCAGCCCGTTCCCGGGCCTGCGGGGCGCGTACCGACCGATTGGGCCGACCGTCTGAGGGGCTGACCCTCCTCCCTCCTCCTTGGGGCGTGGCGCCGGGACGTTCCCCAGTCTGATGCCCTGTTCTTCGGCCGCGCCGGGTTGGGGCACGCTCGTCCGTCAGATCAGCGGTTCGAAGTCGGCAGCCGGCTGACCGAGTGGGGCCGCGAGCTGACGGCCCGGGCGGGCAGGCCGCGTACGTGCTGAGGTCCTGCCGGTGTTGCGTCGTGGCCCTGCTCGCCCGCCACCGCGGCGGCCACATTGCTCTCGCCACCAATTGACCCTGCGACCTTCGGTTCCACGCGGCCAACGCATTTGCCATGCCGGGCGTTGTCAGGGCCGGTTTCTGGCCCTGGTTGCTGCCCGGCCTGGTGATTGCGGGCGTGGGCTGTGGTCCGCTGAACGCCGGGCTGCCGTTGCTGCGGGGGACTCGGTCCCGGCGGCGCGAGGCGGCGACTGGCTCGGGCGCACAGCAGACCTTCCGCTACGCCCGCTTTCGAGCCGGCGTAGCCCTGACGTATTCGCACTCGCGGCGTCGGCCAAGGACATGGCACGGACAAGGCGATGGCGGTGTCGCCAGGCGTGAGGTCGAGGGTGACACCCGACATGTGTCACCCCCCGACGTCACGCCTGCGGAGTCACTGGACCGAATCGCGGGGACGGACCGGTCACCCGCCCGCCTGCTGTTCTTCTGCATGCATCGTCGCGCCGCTCTCCAGGCCCAAGGCACGCCATTCGCGAGGTGAGAGGCCGTAGGCACCCCGGAACACTCGGCTGAAGTGCGCTGGATTGACGAAGCCCCAGCGTTGGGCGACGGCAGACACGGTGGGCATGGTCCGGCTGCGGCGGGCCAGCTCGTGCGCGCACCTCTCCAGCCGACGTCGCTGGATCAGCCGGCCGACGGTGATGCCTTCGTCTTCGAAGAGCCGGTGCAGATAGCGCACCGAGATCCTGTGTGCCCGCGCCACGGACTCCGGCGACAGGTCGGGTTCGCCCAGATGCTGGTCGATGTGTTCGCGGACACGCTGCACGACGTGATCCCGAGTCGTGCCGGCGCCCTCGGCCAACCCTTCGTACCGTTCCGTGACCAGGGTGGAGAAGAGATCGATGAGACCGTTGACCAGCCCGCCCGTCGCAAAGGCCGAGTACCTGTGGGCGGAGGAGACCAGTGTCGTCAGAACAGGTTTCAGGACTGCGGCGCACCCTTGCTCGGTGCCGAACGTGGTACCGATGACGCCGTCGAGCGCCTCGTCCGGCAGGTCCAGCATGCGGCGCGGGATCAGGACCACGTGGGCGGAGAAGCTCTCCGGGCGTTCAAGGAAGTACGGGCGTGAAGTGTCGTAGACGAAGAGGTCACCTTGGTCGGCCGTGACCTGGCGCCCTGCCTGGACAAGTACTGTCCGGCCCGTCACCTGGGCACCGACGGCAACCAGAGGCTCCGGTGACCGCGCGATGTGGGCCTTCGTCCGCCTGATGCGATGGGCGTCGGCTTCGACGGTGGAAACCCGTAGGGTCCCCACGCGATCGGTGACGAGCCGCCCGGTGAACGGTCCCGCGCTGTGCGGCATGACTGTCACGGGCACCAGCTCCCGGGCCACAGCGTTGTGCCAGGAGAGGAGTCTTTGTTCCTCGGGAATCTGTGACGTCAACAGCACCGGGCTCATCCGGCTCCTCTCAACCGCTGCCATGGGCGGAGACTGCCCAGTCGTCACGTGCACGACTGCAAGCACCCCCACGAAGGGAGCCAAGAAGCAGCAGCACGCTGTCCGGTTCTCCGCCTTGACCAGCAAAGCTGCCGATGGCGTCCGACTCCAGGCAGCTAGCAGGCAGAAAGCGTCACTCCGTCGTGAGCGGAGCAGGAGAGTCGGTCCGGAGAGCCGTGCTGCGGACGCAGAGGCGCGCAGGTCGGCTAGACCAATAGCCAGGAACGGTTGGCGACGTGTCGGTTACCCCAAGGGGGCCGGAGCATTCGTACCGTCACCGTCTTGCGATCTGGTCGATCGCTTGAGGGGCATCCATGCGTACACAGAGAACACTCCGTGCTGTACCGACTTCTGTTTGTGAACGAGAGCGCGTTCCCCGGATCGGTCATGTATGCGCGGAGATTCGCAGTGTAGTTGCCTCACCATAGGCCGGTTCATGCACCGCATGCACGAAGTGCTGAGTCGCCGGTCGACGTGCCTGTGCCTGGCCCCAATCCCATACGGAACCGTTGACTCGGTGGCGGAGGAAGAAAATCCGTGGGCGTCGTAAAGACTGGCGCACAGTACTTCCCTGCCGGAGATCTGGGGTCGCGGAGTGAGCGTGCGTGCTCGTCGGCGCACGGTGTGGACGCTGGCGGCATCCGGAGCCGACGTGATCACCACAGTGCCAGACCTGGGCTCGTTGGACGAGTGACCTCCCGTACTCCTAGGAGCAATGGTGGATGCGCTGAGCGACAAGGAGTTGCATGCACATGTTTCTAGGGTGATGCCCAGATGACCACTCAGCTGCTAATTCGGGAGCCCCCATGAGTCAACCGCTCACATCGATCAAGTGCGATGTCACGGCTTTCGTCAGTGTCTTGGAAGACCGGCGGGTGCCCCTGCCCAGCCAACTGCGCTACGACGCGACGGATCCTTATGCCGTCCACCTCTCCTTGGGAGCACCCACGGCCGGACCGGTCGTCTGGGTGTTCGCGCGTGAGTTGCTGGCCGAGGGACTGCGTCGGCCGGCCGGCGTCGGCGACGTGCTGGTCTTTCCTCGGCACCGCTGCCTTCCGGATACCATGCGCATAGTCCTGCGGACCCGCGCCGGTGCCGCGCTGGTCGAGCTCTCGGCGTCCGAAGTCACGCGCTTCTTGCAGAATGCCGGCCAGCTGGTGCCTCCTGGTACGGAAGCCGCGTACGTCGACATCGACAGCGGACTCGCGCAGCTCACGGGCCACAGCGACTGAACTGTCTCGGTCAGAGACGAGGCCTGGCCCGAGGCCGGGCAGGTCTGGGCCGACGTGAGTGGAATTACTGCCGCACCGCAGGCCTGTTCCTGGCGAAGGGACAGCACGGCGGGAGCTTTGCGTGCGAGGCCAGGCACATGTACCGCCGGCAGTGGACAAGCGGACCGCTTCGGAGGCCCCCGAAGTCTCGGAGCCGGGCGGTGATTCGGCTCCGCCCGTCCGTCCGAAGACGGAGGACGAGGATACGGCTGCGGCGATGACCTTCCTCGCCGACCGGCGGCTGTCTCTCCACTCGCCGGGCAGCCGGGGGCGCTTTCCGGTGGCCCATCACGGACTGCCCCTCCAATGCCTCGCCCGCACGGCCGGCTTCGACGTCGCTCTCAATGAAACCCTCAGCTCGATTCCTTCAAGTGGTGGGTTCACAGTCGAGTTCCCGACTCGTTGCCGAAGGACGGACAGGTCAGAGCTCGGAGCGGGCGGCCGCTTGGCGTGAACCGGCCCGTCGCGACCCTTTCCGTCGGCAGGGCCTGGTGACCTCTATGCCTGCTAGAGCCTGTCGCTATGACCTTTTGTGAATCGCGGCGGTACTGGTGGGCCTGCGCTGACGGGCTGAGAGCGGATCATTGACCTGCGATGTCGGCTGAATACGACACTCAACGGCTCCTGGGGCACGGTGAACGAGCCTGGGCTCGGGCCGGTCGGGTGCGGCCTCTCCTCTCCCTTGCCGCATGGTGGTGGCCCCGGCAGAGGGTTGCCCACCGATGCAGTCCAGCCGACAACGGCATCGCCAGCATGCGCTCCTGCTCCCAGGATCCGGCGGTGGTCGGGCCACCGTCTTCCACGGATCGGATCGGTTGGCATCGGCGGTTCGATCCGGTCCCACATCACCTGAATGATCACTAACCGATACGCACCGCGCCAGTGCGCCGATTGTGCGCCCCGAGGCAAGGGTCTGAGCGCTGACAGACATGTCACGCGCTGTGCCGCTGATCACAGGAGGCCCGGAGGACACGGCTTCGCAAAGTCGCGAGAGCTAAAGTTGAGGACGAGGGCGCTGGTGCCTGTCCACGGCGCACTTCGAATCAGCGCTCGCGGTGTCACTGAGATCGTCCTTCGGAGGCCGGGCCACGGCCCGGCTGCGAAGGGAACGGTCAAGGTGAGCGGCGAGGGACAGGAATTCGGAGCGTTGCTGCGACAGCTGCGACTCAACGGGCATCTGACCATCCAGGGCCTTGCTGAGCTGTCGGGAGTGAGCGCTCGGGGCATCGGGGACCTGGAGCGCGGGCGGCGCGCCGACCCTCAACGGCGCACGGTGGCGGCTCTGGCCGACGGCCTGGGCCTGGATGCGGAACAGCGCGACGGCCTGCTTGCGGCGGCACGTATGGGACGCGGCCCCGACTCTGCCGCCATGCCGGTTCGTACTTTTCCCAGACGGACCGACGACTTCGTAGGACGCCTGCCCGAGCTGGCCTCGCTCACGGCACTGGCGGCGGGCGAGGACCCGTCCGCCGGAGGAGCCGGCTCAGGACGCGACGGGTCGGAGCCCGTGGTGATGACGGTGTCCGGTCCACCCGGCATGGGGAAGACGGCGCTGGCTCTGCACGCGGCCCAGAAGCTGGCTCCCCACTTTCCCGACGGCCAGATGGTGCTGGACCTGCGCGGCATGGACGAGGCCCCTGCCGCAGCGACGGAACTCATGCTGAGCGTTCTCAAGGCGTTCCGCGTCGCCGATGGCGAGCTCGTGAAGGCCGGCCCGCAGGGACACGCCGCGCTCTACCAGGACCTCCTCGCCGAGCGGCGTTGCCTGTTGATTTTCGACAACGCTTGCGACGAGGCTCAGGTAGCGCCGTTGCTGCCGGAGCGCGGTCGGAGCATGGTGGTGGTGACCAGTCGGAGGGTGCTCACCGGGTTGCGGAATGTACACCGGCTCTACCTGGGTGAGCTGGCCCAGGACGAGGCCGTAGCTTTTCTCACCGGCGTGATCGGCGAGGAGCGCGCCTCCCAGGAGGCCCCAGCGCTCCGTGAGGTGGCTGACCGGTGTGGTTGCCTTCCTCTTGCCCTGCGGGTCGCCGGGAGCTGGCTGGCGACCCGGACCGGCTGGACGGTACGGCGACTGGCCGATCGGCTCGCCTTGGACGAGCACCGCCTGGACTCGCTGGTCGCGGGAGGCAGGAAGGTATCGGCTGCTTTCGATCTGTCGTACCGGCAGCTCACCCCCGATGCGGCCCGGCTGTTCAGAAGACTGTCCGTCGTACCAGGTCCGGATGCCGGGGTGGCCTGCGCGGCGCAGCTTCTCGGACAGGACCTCCCGTCTGCGGAGGACATCCTCGAAGAGCTGGTCGAGGTTGGCCTGCTCGGCCCCGAAGGTGACCGCTTCCGCCTGCACGATCTCCTGCGCCTGTATGCGAAAGGCCGCCTTGAGGCCGAGGAAGGGCTCGAGGAGACAGAGCGGGTACGGGCCGACCTCTACCGTTGGCTGCTGGAGACCACCATCGTGGCCGGCCGCTGGTTCGAGCCCGGCCACGGGGCACCTCCGGCGCACTGGCGTGGGCTGGTGGACCTGTCCTCCGCCGACCTGGCCCGGCAGTGGCTGCAGACACAGGGGGCCAACTGGCTGGCCGCCCTACGTGCCGCGGCGGAGGCCGGAGAGTACGCGGTGGTGGTGGAGGTGGCTGAGTCCCTTCACTGGTTCTCGGATCAGTGGGTCTTCTGGGGGCATTGGCCCGAGGTGTACGACACGGCCGCCCGGAGTGCCGAACTCCTGGGCGACGAGGTCATGCGAGCCACCCATCTCAACTACTACGCCTGGGCCCTCATCGTGTGCGAGAGCCGCCCTGAGGCTGGTCTGCCCGTGGCCGCTCAGGCGCTGGCGGTGGCGCACGGGGCGAGCGATGTACTGCAACAGGCGTGGGCGCACTATTACCAGGGGTGGGCCAACCGGAGCATGGAGCGATTCGCGGAGGCAGCCGAACAGTACGGCCGTGCCACGCCGCTTTTTGCCTCGACGGGCGATCTCCACGGCAGTCTGTGGGCCCGGCACGGTTGCTGCAGCACCCTCTTGTCGCAGGGCGAGGGCGCCGCGGCTCTCGATGCCTATCAGCAGACTCTGACGGCGCTGGAGGAAGCCGGCGATCGTATCGAACCGCATATCGCCGCGGCGGCACGCATCAGCATCGAATCCGGGATCGGTAGAAGTTACGCGCTGCTGGAGAAGTGGGACGACGCTGTTGCGCACATCCAGGACGCAGTGCGCCTCTGTGACGCTCTCGGCAACCTCTCGCTGCGCAGCATCCACCTCCTCTACTTGGGAGAGGCCCTTTTGTCCCAGGGCCGTGAAGAGGAGGCTCATGAGGCCTTCCGAGCATGTGTCGCTCTCGGCTCCGACGCGGACCCGGTACGTCTCGACGAGGCGCGCGCCCGGCTCGCCCGTCTCACCGCCGTGGCATGAGGGCGGTTCTGTTCCCTGACCGTATTCGGTGTGTTCCGAGACCGCACCGTAGGCGCTCGCCCCCGCGGAGCAGGCGCTCACGCCTCCATGGCGGGAGTGCAGAAGCCGCCTCCGGACAGGGCAGGGAGCGCCACGCTGACGGCCTGAAGGTTCGACCAGCCGGAGATCCGTAAGCGGAATCGGGAACTCGTCCTCCGCGGTCAGTATGCGCATCTCTTGCGGCGCCGAGTGGCGGACCTTGCCGCGCTCCACTCCTCCGGGAGAGCAGGGCGGCAGCACCGTCCTCCGACCCGAGGGAGCTATGGCGAACGGGGCGCGGAGAGAACAGAGAGCATGCACGCCCGGGCAAGCAGAGCGCAGGATCGCGTACAGACTCAGGTCAGTGTGCTCGATCCGCCGCGGACGAGGCTGCGGCGCCGTACTGCCGTTTCCCTGCGTAGCCGGCTGACGGACGCCGCCCTCTCCGCCCCGACCGAGCCGCATCCCGGTTCCGAGCCCTTACCGAAGGATCGTCATGTCCCGTTCTGAGAAGCCGACCGTTGTTCTGGTGCATGGTGCGTTCGCGGATGCGTCCAGTTATTCCGCTGTTGTTCCCGAGTTGTTGAAGCGGGGGCTGAGGGTTGTTGCTCCGGCTGTTCCCAATCGCAGTCTGATCGGGGATGCGGCGTATGTGGCTTCGGTGGTTCGTCAGATCGATGGTCCGGTGGTGCTGGTGGGTCACTCCTACGGTGGCGCCGTGATCACGGTGGCCGGTGTGGAGGACAACGTCGAGGCGCTGGTCTACCTGTCGGGCTATGCCCTTGAGGTGGGCGAGAGTCTGGGTGAGCTGCAGGGGCGGTTCCCGGA